>CAMVNQ010000001.1 GCA_947168885.1 uncultured Clostridia bacterium
CGGCACAATTATCTCATTTTCTCTTTTCAAAGCGGTTTTTAGAGGTGCCCTAAAATAATAAAAAACAGCAGACCCGAAATAACGAGTCTGCTGTTTTTATATTTTGTGCTGAAATTATCTTGTTTGCCGCGAAGCAAATAAAGTCTTTTTGAAAGGGGTTTGGGGGAAACTTTTTGTCCACAAAAAGTTTCCCCCAATTCTCTTCCAAAACGCGCCCACGGATCCAAGGCGGAGCCTTGGCGCGGGGGTTTGGGGGCGCGTAAGCCCCCGAGGGCTTGGGGAAAAGCCCCATCAGCGCGTCGCAACGCGCATTACGGTTCAGCACATCTTCTCAGACAGCTTCACACCACCGAGGATGTGGAAATGAAGATGCTTGACGGTCTGACCGCCGTTCTCACCGATGTTTGTGATGATGCGATAGCCGTCTTTAAGACCCTGCTCGGCAGCGATCTTCTTTGCGACGAGCATAATATCACCGACGATTGGAGCGCTCTTTTCATCAAGAGCATCAACGCTGTCGAAATGCTCCTTCGGTATTATAAGGATATGCACTGGAGCCTGGGGGTTTATATCCTTGAACGCGAGAAGCTTGTCGTCCTCATATACCTTTGTAGACGGGATCTCACCCGCCGCTATTTTGCAGAATAAGCAATCCATAATTATCCTCCTTATTCAAGCTCAGAGATCATGCTTATGAAACTCTGTGCATCGGTAAATTCTTTATATACGGACGCAAAGCGTATGTACGCAACAACGTCTGTGTTTTTGAGCTTTTCGAGAACCATGTCCCCGATTTGCGCAGAGGAGACTTCCTTCTGAAGGTTGTTCTTGAGCTCGGCTTCGATTTCCTCAACCATAGTCTCTATTGTTTCAAAGCTTACGGGGCGCTTTATAGTAGCGCGGCGGATACGCTCGGCGAGCTTCATCGAGTCGAACGGCTCGATGGAATGATCCTTCTTAACGACCATAAGCGGTATATTCTCGACTATCTCGTATGTAGTAAAGCGGCACTTGCAGGAAAGACATTCACGTCTTCTGCGTATCCTGCCGTCGGTCGGTCGGGAATCAATAACCTTGCTGTCTTCAAATCCACATTCAGGACATCTCATAAAATCGCTCCTTTTCCTATGGGGCACAAATCTCTTATTAACATTTTACCACAAAAAATTTACAAATGCAAGAATATTTTACAAAATTGTTCATATATTTTGCTATTAAGAAAATTCCTTTGAG
Source organism: uncultured Clostridia bacterium (assembly GCA_947168885.1). Classification (GTDB taxonomy): domain Bacteria; phylum Bacillota; class Clostridia; order Oscillospirales; family Ruminococcaceae; genus Ruminiclostridium_E. The sequence goes on from CAMVNQ010000001.1 coordinate 1,234, forward strand.
ATATTTTCGAGCAGTTTTACACTCTCTGTTAATTCAGACAACTCTTTGTATCCGTTATTGTACAATTCAAGGAGCATAGCGCCGTCAAAACCTTTCTTCCGAAGTTCGCTCACCAGCCCTCGGATGTTATAGGTCCCTTGACCTACGGGTATGCAGTCTGCGCCTTCCCGGTTGTCGCTGACATGAAGGTGGATTATATTCTCGCCGACTGCATCAACGATTTCGAGCGGGTCAAATCCTGCGCGTACAGCCTGCTTAATGTCGAGTACGAACTTCGCGCCGCACTCGCGTTTAAGCATCTTAAGAAAATCTATGCTGCCGCTCTTGCAGTAATGCACGTTTTCCTGCGCGACGGTCACGCCGAACTTTGCGGCAATATCACAAAGCTTCATTAAGCGCTCGATATAGACCTCGTTCGTGCAGTGGGCGTCTTTTTTAGCCCCGTGAAGAACAAATATCTTAGCGCCGACAGACTGTGCGAATTCAAAATGCCGTGCGTATATATCCATTATAGTATTTACTCTGCGTTGATAATCGTAGAACAAAAAGGTTGTTTCAAGCACCGAAAGAAAAGGATGCACCGAAACAACGTTCATACCGTAGCCGGACAGGAACGACGCGATGTCCTGCCTTACAGTTCCGGACAGCTCAGAGGTGTCGTTTACGAATATCTCTATGTTCTTCACGCCGAGCTCGCCGAGAGTTTTCACGGCCTTTTCCGTCTCCAGAGGGTATAATGTCGCGGTGGATATACCTGATGTCATTGAAATGTCTCCTTTGCTGGATAATAGCAGTATGTGCGCAAAGCGCGTCTGCGGACGCGCGCTCGGGACGCCGTCCCGAACCCTGCCGGCCGCTCCGCGCCGGACCAGGCCCGTAGCAGGAAGCAACGTAGTTGAACGTCAAAAGCGTACACGATGTACGCATTAATGCGTTCAACGAAAGGTATTCACCTTGGATCCGTTATTGCACTTTTGGTCGCTTACGCTTGAGACTTGGGGGAACCCTTTTCGTGAACGAAAAGGCGTTCCCCCAGACCCCCTCCCAAAAGAACTTTGATCGCTTCGCGGTGCACGTTATAGCTTTCTGAGCCGGATACAAAATCAGCAGACCCGAAAGAACGAGTCTGCTGTGTCGCTATTAAACTTAAGCTTTTTTCTTGTCGGGGTGAGCGTTCTTCCATACTGTCCATGCAGGACCCGCGATGAATATTGACGAGTAGCAGCCTGCGAGCAGACCGATAAACATCGGGAATACGAAGCTTACTATTGACTCAACGCCGCATACCATTGCAACTACACACATCGAGAGAACTGCGATAGCAGTCGTTATAGTCGTCTTTATCGAACGGGAAAGAGACTGATTGATGCTTGTATTGACAAGTTCGTCTATTGTGAGCTTCTTGCCGTAAAGCTTGCGGTTCTCACGTACACGGTCGTAAAGTACGATAGTGTTGTTGATAGAGTAACCGAGGATAGTAAGGATGACTGCCATGAAGTTCGCGTCGATGGACAATCTCATGAACACGAATGTAGCGAATACCATGAATACATCGTTTGCGAGAGCTACGAGCGCGAAGGCTCCGGCAGACCAGCCGCCGATGTTCTTGAATCGGAGTGCGATATAGATTATGAGCAGTACAAACGAGAACATTACCGCAACAAAGCACTTGAGGAAGAACGAGAAACCTGCACTCGGCTTAACGTCCTGGCTGTTTACAAGAGCAAGGTTGTTATCTGCGAATTCCGCCTGAAGGTCGTTGGTAACGTTAGCCTGTACCTCTGCGGTAAGTCCCTCATCAGAAGCGAAGGAGACCTGTACGGTTTCAAGATCGGAGCCGAACGCCGAACCTGTCGTTACACCGACAGTACCAAGGTTCATAGACTCGACCTTTGTCTTTACCGCATTGACATCGATCGTGCCGGTATAGCTGTAAGTGAGCATCGTACCGCCCTTGAACTCGATATCAACGGGAACTCCGATAATGAGTGCTGTTATTATCGTGATAACGGCTATCGCTATCGGAATAATAAAGAATATCTTTTTGTTTTTGAGGAAGTCAAATTTGTTATTAGCCATTTTTCTGAACCTCCCTCTTTTTGCCGCCGTAGAACGCGGGATTTCTGAATGCCTTGAATCTCGATATCGACATTGTCATGAGTCTTGTGGTGAGGATACCGAAGAGGAAGTTGAGCACAACGCCGACTGCAAGCGTATAACCGAATGCGTAGATCGAACCTGCTGTCGAAACGCCGAACCATGTGAAGATAGGCGTGAGGATTATCGAAGCCCAGCTGTCGGGAGTTCCGAACGCGCCCATTAAGATGATCGCGATTATGAGCATCGTGATGTTTCCGTCGAAAATAGCGGAGAACGCACGCTTGAATCCGATATAGAGCGAGCCGTCTATGGTCTTGCCGGCTGCGAGCTCTTCCTTGATACGCTCGTTTGTGATAACGTTCGCGTCAACGCCCATACCTACCGCAAGTATGATACCCGCAATACCCGGTATAGTCAGCGTGAAGCTGTCGTTGAAGGCGAAGAAGCCTGTTATCGCGGCGAATGTGCCAGCGACCTGACCTGCGAGGGAAATGACCGCCATAACGCCGGGGAGACGATACATCGCTATTATGATCACAGCGATGAGCGCGAATGCGATAACACCGGCAATAGCCATAGCGTCACGTGCGCCTGTACCGAGTGTAGGCGAGATAGTGGAGAAGCTGTCAGTTACGAGCTTGAACGGGAGAGCACCGCCGTTTATCTTGTCCGCAAGGGATTTTGCTTCATCGGCATCTTTAAAGCTTCCCGAGATCTGTGCATGACCGTCTGCTATGACCGACTGAACTGTCGGAGCGGATATTTCAAGGTCGTCCATCCAGATAGAGATACGCTTGCCGTTGTCCTTTGCTTCTGCCGTAGCTTCTCTGAATGCGTCTGTGCCGCTCGGGTTGAGCTCAAGGGAGACGATCCACTGGTGCTCCTGCTGGTCATAACCGGCTGCTGCTCTTGCAACATCGGTGCCCGTGAGCACAAGCGGGAGGTCTTCGTAAGTCTGACCTTCGGCAAGGTCGCCGCTGAAGCCTTTTCTGAATGTGAGGAGAGCTGTTTCGCCGAGCTCTTTAACTGCCTGCTCGGGATCGAAGCTGTCATCACCTGACTGCCACGGGAAGCGGCAGATTATTCTCTTGCTGTTCTGGTCAACGTAAATCTCATAGTCTGTGATGTTTTTCGCGACCATACGCGTTTCTATCATAGAACGCGCGCCGTCAAGCTCATCGCTCGATACATCAGCAGCTTCTGCGGCGGGGGTAAAGGTGACGTCAACGCCTCCGCGTATATCTATACCCCAGCGGATATCCTTAACGCCCCTGACGTGGACGGTCTCAATATCGCCGTAGAACGTGCTGAAGCCTGCTATCGCAAAATATGTGAATACTGCGATGAGTATGAACACGATAAAAAACACCGGTTTTTTAACTTGTTTCAATTTAGTTTTTCACTCCGTTTCTTTTTGGGAATGCATTTATACAGCGTTACCGCTCTTATAAATGCAGATACTATAATATTATAGTGCATTATAATAAATAAGTCAAGCATTTTATTACAATAATTCTGTTATTTGTAAAATAAATCGTCAAAATGCACATTTCAGAGGTAATATACCGTTTTTATTACGACAAACAGATAATAAACAGCGCCATATACCCCATTGTGTGCGGGGCATATGGCGCCGGAAATGTCTGTGGTCGTTCTGTTATACCGAAAGCTCGGCTTTCTCGCCGAGAACGTCTTTGTTCGCGTCAAGAACGGGCTTCACGCATTCCGCGAGGAATTCTGTTACCTGTTCCGGAGCGCGTCCGGTGAAGTGTTCGGGTGTAAGCGTCGAAAGTATCTCTTCCTTGGTTATCTTGAAGATCGGATCGGCGGCTATGCGGTCAACGAGGTCATTGTCTCCGCCCTCCTCCTTGACTACCTTTGCGGCAGCCATGCTGTGCTGTCTTATCGCTTCGTGGAGCTGCTGACGGTCTCCGCCCTTCTTGACAGCCTGCATCATTATGTTCTCTGTCGCCATGAACGGGAGCTCCTTCATAACGCGCTGTCTTACGACCTTGTCATAAACGACGAGACCGCTCGTCACGTTGAGCATTATGTTGAGGATAGCGTCCGCAGCGAGGAAGGCTTCCGCAACGGCGATACGCTTGTTGGCGCTGTCGTCGAGGGTGCGCTCGAACCACTGGGTACCTGCGGTGAACGCGGGGTTGAGAACGTCTATCATAAGGTAGCGGGAGAGAGCCGTGATACGCTCCGAGCGCATGGGATTGCGCTTATATGCCATTGCCGAAGAGCCTATCTGGTTTTTCTCGAAGGGCTCTTCGATCTCTTTGAAGTTCTGGAGAAGTCTTATGTCGTAGCTGAACTTTGAGCAGCTCTCGGCAAGCCCCGCGAGGGCGGAGACTACCTGATAATCGAGCTTGCGGGGATAGGTCTGACCGCTTACTGCGAAGCAGCTGTCAAATCCCATTTCCTCGGCGATCATCTGTTCGAGCTTCTTGATCTTTTCGCCGTCGCCGTCGAACAGCTCAACGAAGCTTGCCTGTGTACCTGTCGTGCCCTTCTGACCGAGGAGTTTCAGGTTCTTCATGCGGTACTCGATCTCTTCGAGATCCATGAGCAGTTCCTGTGTCCAGAGGGTCGCTCTCTTGCCGACAGTCGTGAGCTGCGCCGGCTGGAGATGAGTGTATGCGAGGCAGGGCATATCCTTGTACTTGTTCGCGAAATCCGCGAGGTTAGCTATGACGTTCACGAGTTTTCTGTGAACGATAGCAAGCGCGTCACGCATAACGATGACATCGGTGTTGTCGCCGACGTAGCACGATGTCGCGCCGAGATGGATTATACCCTTTGCCTTCGGGCAGACGAGACCGTATGCGTAAACATGGGACATTACGTCATGTCTGACCTTCTTTTCTTGTGCTTCGGCAGCAGCAAAATCTATGTTGTCGATATTGGCCTCGAGTTCAGCTACCTGTTCCTCGGTTATGTCAAGCCCGAGCTTCATTTCCGCCCGTGCGAGAGCAGTCCACAGTCTGCGGAACGTCGAGAATTTCTTCTGAGCGGAAAAAACGTACTGCATCTCCTCGCTTGCGTAGCGGGTACAGAACGGGCTTTCGTAGGTTTCGTACTTTGTCATTTTTATGTTCCTCCGTTGTGTGCGGTTTTGATTTCCGATACTGTATATTCTACCATAAAATCCGACGTTTTACAACCATATTATAAAAAAAATGCTTTTTTTCTGAAATTTGCAAAAAAACACTTGACAAATCCGTTACTATGTGTTAAAATTGAAAAGCTGATATGACAGCAGTATTATATTGCGGTGTAGCCAAGCGGTAAGGCACCTGACTCTGACTCAGGCATTTCCGGGGTTCAAATCCCTGCACCGCAACCAGCCGCGTGCGCGCGGCGGCGAATCCGTCTCGGACTTTGTTCGGGACGGATTTTTTCTGTCTCGCAGCCGCAAGTCGCTTCTATTTACAGCAGTTCACGCTATGGAATTTGTACAGGCTCCGTAAAGAGAACGCGAAGCGAATCGCCGCGGCGCGTCCGCCGTCCAAATTTACCACAATTTGTTGTTAAATTTTGTAAATGCTCCGCCGAGTAGTATAATATAAATATACCATTTTCGGAGCTGATAACGTGGTTTATACAGACAATGCAATCTGCAACAGGATCCGTGACCTTAGAGAAGATAATGATGTCCGGCAGAAGGATATTGCCGGGCACCTTAACTGTTCACAGCAGGCATACAGTAATTACGAACTCGGATTAAGAGATATTCCGCCGGATATTCTTATAAAGCTTGCGGAATTTTACAAAACGAATGTTGATTACATTCTCGGTCTGACAAAGAACAAGACATACTACAAAGAACTTTGATACCGCAGAAATGCGGTATATTTCGGAATATGAAAGGAGCCTGTCCTATGACTCATCACAAGGTCGCTGTACTTGGTGTGGTCATATTCACGGGCTTTTATATTTCCTCTTATATAGGCGTGACCGCGTCGCTCGTTTGCTTTGCGGTCACAGGTATCGCCGCGCTCATCGCGGGCTTGTTATCTGGCAGAAAGAACGCTGTGCTCGTCCTTACGGGACTTGCTGCGGCGTTCCTTTTTTTCGGCGCGTATTCCGCTGTCCGCATCGACCCCGTAAAGTCGCTTTACGGAAAGACCTGTGAGGTAACGGCAACGGTGCGGTCGGTCAGTGCGCCGGAAAACGATACATCGTGCGTCACCGCCGAGGGTACAGCCGACGGCATTCCTGTGCGCTTTTCGTTTTACAGCGCCGACATAGGCATCGAAACGGGCGATACGATAAAGGGCACGGTGAAATTCTCCGAACCTCTGATAAACGCGAATTATAACGGCAATTATGACTATTCCCGCGGGATATTCGTCCGCGGAGCCGCTAAAAGTATGACCGTATTCTCGAAAGGCACGGGATTCTCGATAGCCGGTGCGCTTGCCGGTTATTCGGAATATCTGCGCGGTCTGGTGAGGGAGGAGCTTCCGGGGGAGGAAGGCGGGCTTATGCTCGCTATGTGCTTCGGCGACAAGAGCTGTCTTGACTGCGACATCTCCGACGCAGTGACCAGAAGCGGACTTTCGCACATGACCGCGGTCTCGGGAATGCACATTTCGCTTATCGTTACCGCTGTGATAGCGTTTCTTGACGCGCTCGGTCTGAAAAAGCGCCGCATAGTGAAATTTGCGGCGGCAGCTTTGCTTTCGGTCGTGTTCATGCTGTTTTTCGGCTTCTCCGCATCTGTTTGCAGGAGCGCGATAATGCTTGTTATCTATTACGGTTCGCTTGTGTTTTCTCGAAAATCATCTCCGCTCGATTCCCTCGGCGCGGCAGTCCTCATTTTACTGCTTGTCGAGCCCTGCGCGTGCAGGGACGCCGGACTTATGCTATCTGCGTGCGGAACGTTCGGGGCAGGGTACTGCGCACCGAAGCTGTCCGAATATCTGCGGGGGCGCTTCCGGCTTCCGAAGGCGGCGGATTTCGTTCTTGTCTGCCTGTGTGCGTCGTATTGCACCCTGCCCATAAGCGCGGTCATTTTCGGGAAAGTCTCGCTCGTTTCGGTCATTTCCTCGGTCGCGGTATATCCGATGTTCTTCGGCGTTATGATAATCGCGCTTCTTACCGCGTTTTCGGGCGGTCTGCTCGCATCGCTCCTGCTTCTGCCGGCGGGGCTTCTGCTAAAGGCGATGATCGCCGTGATACGGTTTCTTGCGGGTTTCCGCTATAGCTGTATAAGCCTTGACGGAGACTGGCTCGTTCCGTTTTTCGCGGCTTCGGCGGTATTTATTGCGGTCTCGGTCTTCATTTCTTCAAAGCTGCGCAAAAGAGTGCAGCTGACCGCCGCCGCGGCAGTGATCTGTCTCTGCGCTCTTACGGGTATGGTCACGGCACAGAAAGTCGCGGACATGGATATAACGAAGCTCAGTGTATTTTCCGACGGCAAGAATTTTCTTGTGTCCGTCGCGAACGATACCGGCATTTCCGCCTATTCTTCCGAGATCAACAGCCGTCTGTCCACAGCGGCGTACAGGGTGCTCTCTGACCGCGGAGCGCAGAGATTCGACTTGCTCTGTGTGCTTGCCGAACAGAAGCACCGTTCGGTGTATTCCCGTTCATTCGACCGTCTGAGCGCGATAGAAAAGCATTTTCCCGATGATAAAGAGATCGTGTATGATGTCTGCGGGAGATATACCGCCGAAGTGTACGAGGACGCGGTAGTAATGGAGATATACGGACTTAAAGTGGTTCTTGCGGACGTTTCTTCGGCTTCGCTTTACAGAGATGCGGATATCGTGATATACAAGGGTTATAAAAAGTCCGCCGATTATACAGCGAACGGCGCGTCCGTGCTGTGTGACAAGCGGTACTCCGACGTGACGGACGCGTATAACGCCTATTACAGCGAGACCGAGATACATATCTCGCCGGACGGAAGGTATTACGTAAAAATCAAATGACCTTACGGCAAGTCGCCGTAAGGTCATTTTCCTGTGCAGTGTAATCCGATGCTGTCTGTGATGACAGAACGTAAACGGTGATGAATTACTTTTTGCCGCCGAAGAGTCCTCCGAGTGCACCGGCGATACCGTCAAAGCTTATCTTTGCCTTAACGCCGTCGATGATGTTGTTGATGATGTCGTCGGGGAGGTCAATGCCGAGGATACCCTCAACCGCCTGAACAGGGTTGGACTGGAACTTCTCCATAAGAGAGGGGTCGCTCTGTACCTTGCTTACTACTTCGTCGATCTTTGCCTTGATGTCCATAATGATCTTCTCCTTTTATTGCTTTATTATGTGTCTTGCTCCTGCGAAAGCGGAACAGGGCACATATTTCTCACACTGATATTATATCACACGCTTTGCATTAAATCAAGATTTTTTTGCGGTGCGGTAATATGTCTCCGCGAGGTCTTTCAGGAACGCTGCGTTCTTTTCGGTGAAATGTTTTTTCTGCGAGCGCCATTTCCAGTTCCCGCCGAGCGTCGAGGGGATATTCATTCTCGCGTTGTCGTCGAGCCCGATAACATCCTGCATCGGTACTATCGCAAGTCCGCAGGTGCTTTTGTAAAGCTCGCGTATCATTGTCCGGTTGATCTTCTCAAAAAGGCGAGGTTTAAGATACTTTCGGCACATAGCCTGTGTAGCGCTGTCCGCCGCCTTGTACCAGCCGAGAGCTGTCGAGTTGTCGTGAGTTCCGGTATAGCATACGCTGTTGGCGGGGTAACGGTGGGGAAGGTGATCGTTATCCTCGGAATTCGGGTTGAATCCGAACTGCAATACCCGCATACCCGGGAAGCCGGACGCTTTGAGTAGTTCTTTTACGCTGTCGAATATGTCGCCTAAGTCCTCGGCGATTATCGGTGCGGCACCGAGCTTGTCCTTGACTGCGTTCCAGAGATCCATACCCGGACCCTGTTCCCATTTTCCGTTTATAGCTGTAGGCTCGCCCGCGGGTATCGCCCAGTAGGTATCGAATGCACGGAAGTGGTCTATGCGCACGATGTCATACAGCTTAGTGGCTTTCTCTATGCGCTTTATCCACCATTCGTATCCGTTTTTTTTCATCGCGTTCCAGTCATAGAGCGGGTTGCCCCAGAGCTGACCGGTGGCAGAGAAGTAATCCGGCGGTACTCCTGCGACCCGTTTCGGGCGCTTGTCCGGGTCCACCTCGTAGTAATCCGTGTTTGCCCATATATCGGAGCTGTCGGGCGACACATATATCGGTATATCGCCGATGATCTTTATGCCGTTCTTGTTGGCATAGCCTTTCAGGCGCTCCCACTGTGTATAGAAGATGTACTGGACGAATTTCCAGAAGCCACTCTGTTTTTTGAGCCTTTCCTTTGCTTCCTCTATGGCGTCCGGTCTGCGAAGGCGAAGATCGTCATTCCATTCGAGCCATGATACGAGATCGTTTTCTTCCTTTATCGCCATAAAAAGCGCGTAGTCCTCAAGCCAGTCCGCTTCGTTCTGTACAAACGCGAGGAAGCCGACGTTTTCCTCAAAGCTTTCATACGCCTGACGCAGAAGCGCCATTTTTGTGCGGTTGACCTTCTCAAAATCCACGAACGACGGGTCTGCGCCGTAGTCGGCTTCTTCACACGCCTGCTGTGTTATGAGCCCCGAGCGCACGAGGTCGTCGAGGTCGATGAGAAGAGGGTTGCCGGCAAAGGTCGAGAAGGACTGATACGGCGAGTCGCCGAAACCGGTGGGTCCTATCGGAAGCACCTGCCAGTACTCCTGACCGGCGGAAATGAGCCAGTCAACAAATTTTTCGGCCTGTTCGCCGAAGGTGCCGATACCGTAAGGCGACGGCAGGCTTGTTATATGCATAAGCACTCCGCAGCTACGCATGATGTTCTCCTTATCCGCGGTCAGACTTTTGTTTTGCATCAACCGCACACAGAACTTATTTCGTACTTCCTGTACGCTATACAGGGTAAAAAAGCGGTAAAACGACCGCAGCATATCTCTTTGTACAGCAATTATACCATTTTTTGACATTTTTGTAAAGTGTTTTTTCTTACAGACCGTTCGCAAGCCGGTACTTGACATTATACCCTTTCGGGATATATAATATAGATGATATTATTTCTTAACACCAAAGCAGAAAGGAAACGCCATGAATATTATACGACTGACATTGTCGCCGCTCGCGACAAATTGCTATATAGTACCCGTCGGAGGCGGGAATGCTGTTGTAATTGACCCAGCCGACGACGGCGAAAAAATACTCGATGCCGCAGAAAAAGCCGGTCTTTCTGTGAAAAAGATACTGCTTACCCACGGGCACTTCGACCACACCGGCGGCGCCGCATACATCAAGGAAAAGACGGGGGCACCCATATATATCCACAAAGCGGATAATGAGCTCCTTTCCGATGCTGTCAAAGCCCTTGCGTTCTTCTGTCCCGGAAAACCTTTCGTTACCTGCACGGCGGACGTGCTCTTCGATGACGGTGATGTCATTACCGAGGGAAGTGCGGAGTTCCGTGTAATGTGTACCCCGGGTCACACTGCGGGAAGTGTATGCTTCCTGTACTCCGATGCAGCAGGAGAAAACATTATGTTCGCGGGCGATACGATATTCAAAGACAGTATAGGCAGGAGCGACGGATATTCCGGCGACCCTGAAGTGCAGCTCCGTTCGCTCGACAAGCTTAAGGAGCTTGAAACGGACTATATCATTCTTCCCGGTCACGGCGAAAGCACCACGCTTTTCACCGAGAAGCGATATAATCCGTTCTTATCCGATATGATGTTCTGAGGCGTGACGGCGCCACCGAATCCGTTCGTGACATTCATCGAGCGGCAAAATACTGCCTCGCAGCCGTTATACCCTGCAAACATTCAGCCCCCGTTCAACGGGGGCTGTCGTTGTTTATGCATTATCGGCAAGCTTATCGTTTATCCAGGAGAGAATGTCGCTTATGACTTCGTCCCTGCATCGCTCGTTGAGAAGCTCATGACGGGCTTTCGGGTAAAGCTTTATATGAAGGTGCTTCATGCCTGCGTTTGCAAAAGCTTTATACGCGCGGCGCACTCCCTTTCCGTGCTCGCCTACCGGGTCGTCCCAGCCCGAAATGAACAGGACGGGTGTATCTTTATTCATCTTTTTCATATTCGCGGGGTCGGTGATGAACTTCACGCCGTTTGTAAGATCACGGAAAAGCCCTATCTTGGGTATAAATCCGCACAGCGGGTCTGCAATATACTTGTTGACTTCTTCGGGGTCGCTGTTGAGCCAGTCAAAATTTGTGCGCACGTTCTCATACGCGTCGTTGTACGAGCCGAAAGCTATGTTGTTGAGCATATCTCCTGCTCTGTGCGTACCGAACATTTTCACTGCTGCCGCTGCTGTGATGCAGCCCCCGTTCACCTTTGCGCGGGTCATGTGCCCCGTGCCGCTCAGTATCACGAGGTCGGGCTTCGACGGGTGGCGTATCATATATGTTCGGGTGAGGAAGCTTCCCATGCTGTGACCAAAGAAGATATACGGAAGTCCGCGGTGGTCACGGGCAACAAGATCGTGGAGAATGTCCATGTCGTCAACAACACGGTCCCAGCCGTTGTTTTCCGCAAAAAAACCGAGATCGGACGGGTCGCTGAACGAATGCCCGTGACCGAGATGATCGTTTCCGACCGCTATAAACCCGTTTTGCGCGAGTATCTGCATAAATCTCTCATATCTGCCGATGTGTTCGGCTATGCCGTGGGCTATCTGCACGATACCGTGGGGCTCGCACTCCGGCTCGGCGATCCGCGCGTATATTATGTTATTTCCCGTACTTGACGGGAACGTGAGATCCTTTATCGCGATCATGATGTATCTCCCTTTCAGTTATATCATTTATATTATTATCCGGCAGCTCCGGAATATGCATATTATACCACTATGAAGCGGATATGTCAAATTGAAATAGGCAGCTTCCCGGCTTTTGTCGGGGAACCGCCCATCACTTCAAAAAGTATATGTCAAGATCTTATCGGATCGGAAGTGCCTGATCTTCTGTCAGGCTTATTAAACGCTTCTTCCTGAGCGGAATATCCGTTCAGAGCTTCTTCGGTATCTTTGCTCCTCCTTCTGTGATTATATAATAACATACATTTCTGCATAAATCAATAGTCAGATCCGGGGAGGAATGTAGCCAAAACTACACAGTTGAGGAGAGTGTAGCTTAACGTAACGTTTATGGCTGAAAGTGTATATAAAACCGGCAGATTTATGGTCTCTGCCGGTTTATTCTTTATTTGTAGCCTGTCATATTCCGACAGCTTGTTTCATATCCTGTACAAAAAGATATGAAAGGAATGCGCATCATGGCAGGAAAAAATACTCAAAAACAAGATACCGTTTAGTATATATCTATAGTATATCATAAATTCAATGTTTGTTCAATATTTTCACTAAAGAAATCAACAGACCTGACGTATATTCGACATAGGCCGTGACATGGGTGAGATATTGTCGATCGCTCCGAGAATCTCACCGATGATGAACTTAGGGATGAATTTGTGTGATCCTTACGATCTTGTACCTGATATACTTTCCGGCAAGGCTCAGTAAGCCTTGCCGGTTTATTTTTATACAGACGCAGGATTATTGAGCGGATACTACTTTATAAACAAAAGCGGCAGTCGTTTTCTGACTGCCGCAGTATTCATTCAGTTTACTCAATATATATAATATGTGTTGCTGTTTTCATCTTCGGGATCGCCGTACATCAGCGAATAGTTTACCACAATGTCCTTTGCAATAGTTATTTTGCTGTTCGGGAAGTTACCGAAAGCGAAATTGCTGAATCCGGGATCCGCTTCTGAGTATTTCCTGCGTATCGTCGCATCTTTTTCTGGAGTCTCATATCTTGCATAAGTTGTTATATCGGCTTCTATCCACCTGCCGTTTATCATCACGAGATTCCAGACATGGTTCTGGCTTTCACAGCCGACTGTTGTGCAAGGTATGCCCTGAGCTCTGCACATTATAGCGTAGATATTGGAAAAATCCCAGCAGACGCCTGTCTTTAAGTTCCATGCCGAGTATTTTCCCGACCAGTCTTCAGCCTCATAGCTCCTTGCCTCTCTGTCTTCGATATATACATCATAGGCTATGTTGTTTCTTAACCAATTCAGCATTACATAAGCCTTGTACTCATCAGACCAGCTGTCCTTTACCAGTTCATTGGATTTGTCTATCCACCTTTGAGTATCGCATCTGTATTTTGTCGGATTGCCGAATGTAGCGTTCGGGAAATAGAATTGGTCAAGAGCAAGCGACTTTGAACCGTCTTTTGCGAATCCCCCGCTGTCTTTTTTCTTAGCAGCTGTATTCTCGGCTTTTTTAAGAGCCTTTCGCCTGTTGTATACATCTTCGTAAGACACTTCTTCATATACACAAGGGCAAGCGGCGGTTTTGTTGACATAGAAATATGTATCGATCGATTTTTTATTGGAGAATACTGTCGTAATCTTGTATAAGCCAACTTTAAGATTCTTGGTGTCTATCTTTGTCTTCTTGTTCATTTTAATTGTGAGCTTTTTGTCAGCGAGCGCTGAAGCTGCCTTTGTAACGCCTGACAGCGACGCAGATTTTACAGTCAGCTTCTTGCCGGTATGATCGTAGGCGTTCGCATATATCAACATCTTGTCGGCTGTCAGCGTGACGCCGTAATCCGCTTCAATGTGCATTACGCTTGATGTTTCCGTGCAGTATCCTTCCGAATGTCTTTGTGTAAAGCTGTAAAGCGTATAGCTTCCCATTTTTACAATATTGTCCGAGGTCAGCTTTACCTCCGTTCCGCCTTTTATTCCGTTGCAATGCGATGCTACGACCGGAGTCTGCTCCGGTATCTGTTCGGCGGCCGATGCAGCTGACAGCGGTGTGACCGCCATTACCAAAGCTGCTGCGACAGCTAAAACCTTTTTGAAAATTCCCATGATACTCTCCTCGTATAATAAATAGTAGTAGTCTTTAGAGTTCCTCTCCAAGAACTATTGTGATATAATATTGTTTAGATGCTGTGGATTGGTTTGGTTCTCCTACCGCAAGACGGGTTACGAAAGGCTCCGACCACAGTCTCATTGTGAAGTGTTGATCAGTCAGATACCGCACGACGGTTTATTTAGCACGAGGTTACATACGCATTGCGTCCCTGTGGATCTAAACAGCATCGAAATTATTATTGGGGGTATCATTATGATCATTGTTGGTATTGATGTGGCAAAGGACAACATTAACAGAAGTTTGCAATATCTGATCGGCCGTTTCTTCGCCGAATTTATTGATCAATACTATTCTGTCAAGTCTGAATAGAACTAATGCATCTATCGCTTTAGACAGCATGTTCTCACGATTATATGTAAGCATCAATACTGAGATCAAATTAATCACCACCGAATCATTTGCCGTGCAGAGCAGATGCAAGCTCTATTATTTCCACGTCGTTAGGATTTATATTCCGATACTCGCTGAGCATCTTCTTCGCGTCCGCGAAATTTCCTGCCGCAATCATAGCTTTTATATTATTTTTCACTGCAAGAGCCAGCCTGTCCATTTCAGATATCTTAGACTTTTCTTCAAGCTCTTTTATGATGCACTTGCTATATTCCGAGATAAGAGATGCGGCCGGTTCATAGATTCTGACGACATTTTTCAATCCGGAAATACATTCCTTTATACGACCGCTTTTTTTCATTTCAATACAATCATTCAATGTAACCGCTGCATTTATCAGATCAGGATAATCTGTGTTATTTAAAGGATACATCGCCCCTATTGAAGCAATATTCTCCGCGCATCGAACCGCATCGATCATAAAACTTTTCCACAGTCATGCTGCATAACTGTCATTTTTTAACCTACACTTTTCAATGCCAATTTCAAGGTACTTCATTGCACTCTCAAATTCGTAAACAGACCCATAACCGTCGAAAAGCTGTGAGTAGATTTTCGGGTGAGGGTCTTCTTCAGTTTCAAGAGTTTTCAGCATAAGCTCGGAGTTGCGTCTGAATTTAGCTTGCGTTTCCTCAAATGTTGTATAGACATAGCCATAATGCAGTGCAACGTCATATAAATTCTTAGATGGCATATATATCGGGGAAAGATATTCATGTATTATCCCGACAAATCTTGTATCCGGGTATTTTCTTGCCAGACGGCGCGGATAGAAATCAATATAATCATCACCGCTGTAAAGATTTCTGATAGCGAATGATGCCGACTTGTATTTTTTTGGTATTCTCCCGAATTGAAGAAATCAATTATGCCATCACAGCTTTCAAAAATTTCATCGGCATCAAGGAACATGAACCACTCACCGGACGCGACAGCAAACGCAGTGTTTCTCGCTGCGGAAAAATCCTTTATCCAGTCAAAATGCAGGATTTTGTCGGTAAACTTTTCCGCGATCTCAACAGTTCTGTCAGTAGAGCCTGTATCCGTGATTATAAGTTCGGAATCGACATTATCAAGAATAGGCTTTATCGCAGAGAGGCACCTGTCAAGCCATTTTTCTTCATTTTTCACTATCATTCCGATCGTAAGTTTCATCTTATTATCCTACTTTATTATCAGCGCGAGGTGCGCGGGGGTGGTGAGACCGAGTTCTTTCATTTTTTCCAGAACCTTATCGGCACGTTCTTTATTGTGCGACATACCACGGTTCAGCATTGCCGTTATTTTGATGAACTTCTTCTCAACGTCGTCGCTCTCATACCCTATAGCACACGCAAACACCTGTAAAACAGCAACGAACGCAGTAAACACAGAATATGTCTCGAAGAAAGAACCTTGTGTCATATTTAGCTGTACAAAAATGTCAAGGAACATATTTATAGCAACATTACGAAGAGCGTACTCTCTCCCCTCGAAAGCCTTTGCAAACTTCGCCTTTCCTTCGAGGTATCGTTCGGGGATAAGCTGTTCGCCGTCGTGAAGCATCGAAATGTCGATATAATCTTTTCTTGTACCAAAATACTGATATACAAGATTATTAATTATAAGGAACTTAAGTTTATAATTCGATTCAATGCCCTTGATCGAATCAAGTATCGAATCGGCAGAGAATTGTTTTTTGTAGCTGTTAAGTATCGACGGTATATTGTCTGCATCATTAATTGTTTTAACTGTATCTGTGATCTTCTTCGCCGCGAGAGCTCCGAGAACTATTGAATCCTCAATGTTATCGAACTTGTTGAACAGCTCGGTGTAAAAATCTATTATTTCGAGACGTTTTTTGATGTATGGCGACTTCTCGACCGCTTCAACGGTGTCACGTACGGTCGATTTGCCCGAAAGCTTCTGCACATCACGGGCAATGACAGTCTCCATTTCCGCTGCGTCCTTGTTTTTAAGCAGTATGTCCACAACCGCAGGACAGGATGTTGAGCAGGAACGAATGTAGATCTGATCTCTGTTGTAGTATCTTCTCGGGTACTGCGTGCAGACCGAGCCGAGGTACTTTTCGCCGTAGTTCTTTTGTATCAGACAAAGCCCCGTTTCGTTGTCATGAAACGGGCATTTTCCCTCGGCGAGGGCTCTCTCATCAAGCACCAGTTCGCCGTTCTGTGCATAGAACTCATTAACGAGATTTACGACATAATTGTCACTTCCGGGCTTGGTATTCTTTGAGAAAGACCTTTCTATGAGATCCCGGAACTCTTCGGGACAATCAATAGTATTAAGACGGTCAAGCTCCTCCTGTGTCCATGTTATCGTCCAACCGTCGCAGCATGATTCGGTACACTCGCCGCCTATGCATCTGAATTTACTGAAATATCTTGGTTGTTTGTAATAATAATCCATTTTAAACCTCCGATGCATCAAAGCACGTATTTTGTTTATTATAACATAAAACCGGTACATTTGTAAAGGTTTTTGGGTAAAAAAACCAAAACCCCTTCGGGAAAGATCCCGAAGGGGCCAATTGTGGTTTAGTTAGTGCTTACGCAATATATCTAACCAAATTCTCAAGCTGCTTTGACTGATCTAAGATTAGCCGAGTAACTGGAGAACGCCCTGAGGCTGCTGGTTAGCCTGTGCGAGCATCGACTGAGAAGCCTGCTGAAGTATGTTGGACTTCGTGTACTTGATCATCTCAGCAGCCATATCTGTATCTCTGATCTGAGACTCAGAAGCTGTGAGGTTCTCGTTAGCAGTGTTCAGCGAGTTAACAGTGTGTTCAAGTCTGTTCTGAACCGCACCGAGCTTAGCTCTCTGTGTAGAAACCTTCTGGATAGCGTCGTCTATCTTGTTGATAGATGTGTTAGCGTCGTCCTGCTTAGCAACGCTTATGCCGCTGATACCGAGTGCATCTGCGCCCATATCATCAACATTAACGGTAAGTCTCTGATCCTCAACGCCGTTAGCGCCGATCTGGAATGTGAGACCCTTGCCGGTAGCTGTAGAAACGTTCTTGCCAACGCCTGCGCCGTCTGTAAGAGTAGCTGCAACACCTGCTGTGCTCTTAACGTTGAAGTAGATAGAGGTGTCGTCTCCTCCGGGGGACTTAGCGTCTTCGATGTTTACATCATAATCGAAGCCAGCCTTAGCGAAGAGCTGCTTGATGTCGTTCTCGCTGTACTCAACGCCTGTAGCGAGGTGGAGCTCTAACTTTTCACCGGCAGTGCCCTGGTTACGAGCTGTACCAACCTTAACTTCTTCCTTGCCTGCTGCTACGTCTGTGAACACCTTGATCTCCTTAGCAACACCCTCGGTTAACTTTTCAGAACCATAAGTGTTAGCTGTGAAGGTGATTTTATCACCAGAACCGAGTCCGCCGTTTGTACCGTCAGCAACGAGAGTAGAAAGGTCAGCGACCTGAGTCGAACGCTCGCCAGCTACAGTAGTCTTTGTAGAACCAGCTGTGTTCATGGTCATGATGCCGTTCTGGAGCTTGATGCTAACCTCAGCGGGGTTACCTGTCTGACCTCCGTCCTTGTTAACTGTTGCGTTAGCAATAAGGTCATCGATATCCTTCTGAGTGTAGGTCTTGCCGGATACGAGGTTGAGCTTTAACTCAGTACCGCCAGCTGCCCAAATAGCGTTCTCACCGCCGTCGCCGGAAGCGTTAGCGGTAGTTGTGATCTTAACGCCTGCCATGTTGGATGTGATAGCAGCGCCCTTAAGATCTGCGAGAGTATCTTCTACGACACCGTATTTCGGACCATACTCGCCGTTGTTTCCGCCTGCGCCTGCAAGGGAACCGTCGAGGAGCTTCATCTCGTTGAACTCAGTGGACTGAGCTATTCTGTCAACTTCAGACTTGAGAGCGTCAACTTCGTACTGGATCTGCTGACGGTCTTCGTCTGTGTAAGTACCGTTAGCGGACTGTACTGCGAGCTCACGCATTCTCTGCATGATGTCTTCAGTTTCCTGAAGGCCGCCTTCTGCTGTCTGGATAAGAGAGATAGCATCGTTAGCGTTTGCGGAAGCCTGTGTAAGGCCACGGATCTGGGATCTCATTTTTTCGGAGATCGCGAGACCTGCTGCGTTATCAGCTGCACGGTTGATGTTGTAACCTGTGGAGAGCTTTTCAGTCTGCTTCTTGAGGCCGCTTACGTTCTTACGCATAGCCTCGTTTGCGTTCATTGCGCTAATGTTGTGCTGTACTACCATTCCCATAATTGTTCCTCCTTGATTTTCCGAACTTAGCTCTTGGGGGAGTTAAGCTCTACCGGTGGAGTTCCTTTACCGCCGGTCCTGTGGTTTTTAGCCGTGCCCTCTTGGCATCGGCCTGATAATGATCTGTGATTTGTGTTTTGGTGTTATGGCCATGTTCCGATCGCTGCAGCCGACCTTCACTTGACCCTTACAAACGTTATATCGACAGGAGTCCGAAAAACTTTAGCCACAAATGTAACTTTTTGGTCATTTTATTATATTTTGTTTAGTTTTCATAACAGCATCTTGCTCAAACTGTGCACATTGCCTATAAATTGGATTATACTATTGTATATAGTCATACATCACTCTTGATATTTTGTCGGATCACGACAACCTCAGCCCGGAAAGCAGTTTGACCGATTATGACTTAAAATCGACCATGTAATCAAAAGTTGTTGAAATAAAAACTTCACTGTGTTATAATGCAATCAGTGAAGGAGAGGTGATGTAAGACCATGGACATAGAGATAAAGCTTGATGACAGCGTTACTGTTCCGAAGGTCATCATCATAACGAATAAAGTCGATAAAGAGATCGAGGAGCTCGTCGAGAAGATCTCAAAATACAAGCCCACTGTTATATGCGGATTCAGAGACGGAATAATGCGGATCCTTGAACCTTCCGAAATCCTAAGAATATACTCTGAGGGAAGAAAGATCTCGGCGGTCACTGACGACGGCGAATACATTATCAGAAAACGACTATTTGAAATAGAGGAAACACTGGAACTTTCAAGGTTTGCGCGAATATCCAATTCCGAAATAATCAATCTCAGAAAAGTACAGCACTTTGACCTCAGTCTCAGAGGAACTATATGTGTAAAAATGAACGACGGCTCGGTAACTTATGTATCAAGGCGTTATGTTTCAAAAATCAAATCAGTTTTAGGAGTGTGATCACTATGAAAAAAATCATTCAAAGAGGTATAGTAGGTATTTTTGTGGGTTTGGCAATAGGTCAGATAATAACCATTATCATTTCCCTGTCTTTGGGAACAGGCGAGTATGTCGCATGTGCACCGGAGTTTATCGAGTTGGTCGGCAATGAAGCCGTGGCAGTGGCAGTACAGACGATTCTGTGCGGGATAATGGGATTCGGTTTCGGCGGCGCATCGGCGATATGGGAAATGGATAACCTCAGTATAGCTGCGCAGACAGGTATATGCTTCCTCATCTACTCGATATTTATGTTCCCGATAGCATACTTCACCTACTGGATGGAACATTCTGTTGCAGGTTTCCTGAAATACTTCGGCATATTTGCCGGGATATTCGCAACTATATGGGCTGTGCAATATTTTATATGGAAGAAGAGAATCAAGGAGATCAATGACGGTCTGAAGCAATAAACTATGACCCCGTTTCTTTAGCTGTCGCCGCCCGCATAAAATGTCATCAGAAAGTGAACGTAGCGCTTTATCTTATACGGGGCTCCCCGCATCGACAACGGCGGTCAGAGCCCACTCAAACCTGTATGGATAAGCTAAATACGGAATCTGCGTATTAAGATATATCGAGTGTGATGAGCAGGATTTTTATTGAGAAAACAGTTATTCTTGATTATTAGATTTTTCTGCTATGCCATATATAGTATATCAAGTATTAGTCGTGCTGTCATTATGCATATTTATCGTCGTCGGGATTTGGACAGATTTGCTGTAATTGACAGTCCAACAGGATTATGATATACTCGAATAAATGAAACTTCCCCGCAATGACCGGGGTAAACATTCAGGGTGATGTTATGAAAGTTGTTATCGCAATAGATTCGTTCAAGGGCAGTCTGTCTTCCATGCAGGCGGGAAACGCCGCGGCAGAGGGAGTCCGGCGGGTCTTCTCCGATGCGGATATAGTAGTCTGTCCGCTTGCCGACGGCGGCGAGGGAACGGTTGAAGCACTCGTTTCCGGAATGGACGGAGATTTTCGCGAAGTAAAGGTCACCGACCCCTGCGGCAGACCCGTGACCGCGAGATACGGCATTATTTCCGGTACAAACACCGCCGTTATGGAGATGTCGGCGGCTGCGGGAATAACTCTTGTTCCGCGCGGCGAGCTCGACCCGATGACCAAGACCACATACGGCGTGGGCGAGATGATACGCGACGCAGCAGCTCACGGCTGCCGCGATTTCATCATCGGAATCGGCGGCAGCGCCACAAACGACGGCGGCGCGGGTATGCTGCAGGCACTCGGGTTCGGGCTGCTGAACGAGCGCAGCGAGCAGATACCGTTCGGTGCTGCCGGACTGTCGGAACTTGTGCGGATAACCGATGAAAACGCTCTGCCTGAGCTGTCGGAATGCCGGTTTCGCATCGCCTGTGATGTGACAAATCCGCTGTGCGGCGGGAATGGGTGCAGTGCTGTGTTCGCCCCGCAGAAAGGCGCAAAGCCGGAGGATATTCCGCGAATGGACAGCTGGCTCGCGGGATTCGCTGAGCTTACAAAAGCGGTGCGTCCGGATGCCGACCCGAATTATCCCGGTGCGGGAGCCGCGGGCGGACTTGGATTCGCGTTTCTGTCCTACACGAACGCGGTATTGCAGTCAGGTGTAGATCTGATACTGCGTGAAACGCGGCTTGAAGAGCATATTGCAGCCGCCGATATTGTCATCACCGGCGAGGGGCGGCTCGACGCCCAGACCGCTATGGGCAAGGCACCCGCAGGTGTAGCTAAGCTTGCAAAGAAATACGGAAAACCCGTTATCGCGTTTGCGGGAAGCGTAACGAAAGATGCCGCAGTCCTGCACGACCACGGAATTGACGCGTATTTCCCGATAGCCCGTGGAGCCTGCACCCTCGAAGACGCGATGAAGCCGGAGATCGCAAGCGAAAATCTTTCTGACACGGTCGAGCAGGTTTTCAGAGCGACGAATGCAGTTCGACAAATTTTCCCCGATGCACGCGCAGCGGGTTTTTCTTCTTGACCCCTAACACGAAATATGCTATAATGTATCAGCGGTGCTTGTCATATTCCGACAGCTTGTTTCATATCTTTTACAAAAAGATATGAAAGGAAAGCTTATCATGGCAGGAATAAAAATACTGAAAAACAAGATACCGTTCATAATCACGCTGGTCTGCTGCGTTACCGTAGCGGCACTCGCCGCGAGCGTAAGAGCAGGGCAGAGCATGAAAACCGCCGAAGCTTCCGCACAGGCACGAGAGAAGCAGGTCGTTGTGCTTGATGCTGGTCATGGCGGCCTCGATTCAGGCTGTGTCGGCGTGAACGGCACTTATGAGAAGGACGTGAACCTCGATATCGTCAAAGACCTCGGCGCTATGCTAACTTTTGCGGGGTATGAGGTCGTATATACACGCACCGACGATGTGTCGATACACGATGACGGCGTTGAGGGCATACGCAATCAGAAGATCTCGGATATGGAGAACAGACTGAACATCGTGCAGAAATATCCCGACTGCGTTTTTATCTCCGTTCATCAGAATCGGTTCACCGATCCGGCGTACTTCGGCGGTCAGATGTTTTATACGACCAATAACAGCGCGAATTTCAGGCTCGCGAGGATAATGCAGGGACTTTTCTCGGAGCTTCAGCCCGGGAACGACCGTGAAGTAAAGCTCATCGACAACGGGCTTTATCTTTTCAAGAACACCGAGCAGCCCGCGCTGCTGATCGAGTGCGGATTTCTCTCAAACCCGAACGACGCGGCGAATTTAAGCACACCGGACTATCGAAGAAAGGTCGCATTCACGATATACACGGGTCTTGCGCGCTTTTTCGGTGAGGAAGTAAAAAACAAGGAGAATACGGAAATTGGCGAAACAGAAAGTTTCTTATATATGCAGTGAGTGCGGTCACGTTTACCCGAAATGGATAGGCAGATGCACCGAATGCGGCGAGTGGAACACCATAACCGAGCAGGTCGAGCTTCCGCGCGCAGCGGTCAAGAGCGGCAGAACGCTCAAACCGAAGGCTATCGGTGATGTCTCGGCAACCGACGACCCGCGTCTTAAGACCGGTTCGTCCGAGCTTGACAGGGTACTCGGCGGCGGTATAGTCGCAGGTTCGCTCGTTCTGCTGAGCGGCGACCCCGGCATCGGAAAATCGACACTCCTGCTCCAGATATGCAATAATTTCGATAAAACCAGCAAAGTGCTCTATGTTTCCGGCGAGGAAAGCGAGCGACAGATAAAGCTACGCGCGGACAGACTCGGTGTAAGCGGCGACAACCTATATCTGCTGTCCGATAACGACTGCGAGGCAATAAATGCCGCGATAATCGAGGAAAAGCCCGATGTGGTGATGATAGACTCGATACAGACCATGCAGATAACAGAGATCTCCTCCGCACAGGGCAGTATCACGCAGGTGCGCGAATGTACGACTGTATTTATGCAGACTGCGAAGCGCTATAACATCCCGATGATAATAGTCGGCCATGTCAATAAGGACGGCGGTATTGCAGGACCGAAAGTTCTTGAACATATCGTCGATACTGTCCTCACGTTCGAGGGCGATAAACAGCTTTCGTACCGCATACTCCGTGCCGTCAAGAACCGTTTCGGCTCGACAAACGAGATAGGCGTTTTCAGAATGGCGGAGAAGGGGCTAGAAGAAGTCCCTAACCCGTCCGAGATGTTACTGTCCGGCCGTCCGTCGGGGATAAGCGGCATAAGTGTGCTCTGTACGCTCGAAGGCTCGCGGCCGCTGCTTTCCGAGGTCCAGTCTCTCGTCACAAAGACAGGATTCGGAAATCCCCGCCGCTCGGCCGACGGATTTGACTACAACAGACTTTGTCTTATACTCGCTGTGCTTGAAAAGCGCACGGGCTATCTTTTCGGTCAGTTCGACGTTTATGTGAACATAACCGGCGGAATGCGGCTTACAGAGCCTGCTGCCGACGCGGCGGTCGCGCTCTCGCTCTTTTCGGGACTGTGTGACCGTGTGCTTCCCGAAGACCTTGCGGTATTCGGCGAAATAGGTCTTGGCGGCGAGCTCCGTGCGGTATCCCGCGCCTCAGAACGTGTACGCGAGTGCGCTCGGCTCGGCTTCAAGACCTGTATCGTCCCGAAAGCCTCGCTCTCGTCGCTTGATAAGCGCGACTGCTCGGGCATACGGGTAATCGGAGCCTCGAACCTGTCGCAGCTCTTCAAAGCCGCAGAGTCTCTGTGAGGCGCGCTTTCGCGCGTGTCCTTCCGGACGGGACCAGCCTACGCCGTTTGGCACACTAATGCGCGCATCGTGCGCGCTTTGGATGCCATTGTCAACGCATCCTGCGTTGAGGCTGGATCGCGCCAGCGTGACGCTGGACCCAATAGCTGTCGCGCTGAACCTGACAGTTTCAGCACATAATACAGAAACAGCAGACCCGAATGTGACGAGCCTGCTGTTTTTATTTTTCTTTCAGTGTCTTGGATTAGATTTCACGAACATGACTGCTTTCGTGATTATGCGTATAGCTTCGCTTCGTTCGTCGGCAGCCGCCTTATCAACTGTCTTTGCGTCCGCTTTGCGCTTTACGCGCACTATTGTTGTCGGGAGCTGTTTCAGCGATTCTTCCGTTACTGCCGCGACGCACTTGTCGCAGGTGCAGCAGTTGAACCGCTCCATAATGCCGCCGAGTTGCTCGTTGAGCAGCAGGAACGCAATATTTACGAACTGTGTTCCGTTTTCGGATTTCAGAAAAACCGCAGGCACCGCTTCTTTTTCCGGCGGTTTTATTGCCGGATTCATAGCGGCGGGAGCGGCTTCCGTGCCCCCGAAAAGGTTTAGTATTTTTTCTGTTTTGGCGGTGTGTGCCATTGCTTCTCCTTAGTACTGTACCGGTCTGTTTTTTGGCGGACGGCCGCGTCCGAGCTTCTGAACCGTGCGCTTTGGCTTCTCTATCCCGAGTATCTCATAAGTCAGATCCATATATTCGTGCGCCGATTTCGACCGGGGCGCATACTCGATTATCGTCTTTGCGTGGGCGGGAGCCTCCGCTATAATAACGCTTCCGCTTATCTTCTGTTCAAAAACGTCTGTATCGAGCTGCTCGGCGATGATGTTCGCGAGCTCTTCGACTTCTTTCGTGAGCACAAGGCGCGGAGAATACTTGTTGAGCAATATGCCGCGTATTTCGAGCGACTGGTTGTAGTACTTCTTTACCGCGAATATGGTCTCTTTCAGCTGTGCTATGCCCTGAAGCGAAAGTATTTCCGGCACCATGGGTATCACAAGCTGATCCGATGCCGCATACGCGTTTATCGTAAGGATCGAAAGTGCCGGCGGTGTATCGACGAGCACATAATCGTACTCATCTGAAATGGTCGATAAATGCTCGCGGAGTATGTATTCTCTGCCCACCGAAGTAAGCTCAAGCTCAACGCCGGAAAGCAGGATATTCGCCGGTATAACGTCACAGCAGCTGCAGTGCTGGACAGTGTCGTAAATGTCCGCTCTGCTCTTGAAAACATCGTATATCGTGTATGACGAATCGGTCTCGGCTCCGAGGCTGAAGCTTAAGTTTCCCTGCGGGTCGAGGTCGAGCGCAAGCACCTTTTTCCCGAGCTTCGACAGACAGCCGCAGAGCCCCGCGCAGGTAGTTGTCTTACCGACGCCGCCCTTCTGGTTTGTAAAAGAAATGACTTTTGCCATATTATCACCGTTTTAAAACACAAGCGGCTGCGCAGCACCAGCCGTTACGCCGGGTGCAGTACACGAGCCGCAAATGTGTTGAAATTGTTATTAAAGCGAGTAGGAGTGGTTGCCCTCAAGCTGGTTGTCCTCGGGAACGAAGATGTGGTAGTTCGCTTTACCGTTCTTCTTAACGAAGTACATAGCCGCGTCTGCGCAGCCGACAAGTTCCTTGCCGTCGGTGCTGTGGTCGGGGTAGATAGCGATACCGATAGATGCCTTGATGTTGAGGGTGGTATCAACGGACTGTGAATAATATCCTGCATAGAGGTCGTCTATGATGTCCATGGAGAGAACTTCGACATTCTCCACGAGCTTGGGGTCGGAGATGCAGAGAACGAACTCATCACCGCCGAAACGTCCCGCGAAGCCGGTCTCGCCGGTCTTGCTCTTGATAACGTCTGCAACGAATCTGATGACCTCATCACCGACAGCGTGACTGTAACGGTCGTTGATGAACTTGAAGTCATCGACGTCTATGAACAGAGCCGCGACCTTCTTGCCGACGCTTCTTTCAAGCTCGGACGCGAACTCTCTTTCGAATGTGTTTCTGTTGTAGAGCTGTGACAGGAAGTCGAAGCTTGCACGCTCAGCGAGTTTAAGTGTAGCGTTCTTCTCGCTTGTTATATCGGTAAGGACGCCGATAACGCGGAGAACTTCACCGAGACGGTCGGTAACGCAGCGGGCTCTCATAGATACCCACATTTCCTGACCGTTTGCGTTCTTGATCTTGTACTCGCCGCCGACATCACCCTTATCCTTGAAGAGTGTGTTCATATCGCGCTTGTACTTTTCGGAATCATCCTCGTCCATAAGCGAGTCGAGGAATTTGCCGTTGTTGAGCGTTGCGCCGCTGAGGTTGAGACCGATCTTTTCTTTGAAGTTGTCGGAAACGAACATGCTTTCCTTCGAGAAATCCCATTCAAAGAGCATATTGTCGGAAATATCGGAGATCGTCTTGTGGAGTTCCTCGCTCATGAGCGATTCGTCCATCATCTCGTTGAATACTTCGGACATTCCGGCGAACTCTTTGCCCATACCCTGGGTGTTGATACGCTCTGAACGGTTTCCGGAGTTTATCTCTTTCATTGTGGCAAGCATATGGAGCATCGGGTCCATAACTTTTCTTGTCGTGAAGATCATTACAAGCACGCATACAAGCATAAGCGCGAGGATAGCCACGCCGCATATTATGAATATCATCATTACCGAGCCCGTTGCGTCTGAAGCGGGATAAAGCGAGATCCATACCCAGTTGGTGCCCTTTATGTTGCCGTATGAGCCGATGTATCTGCCTTCGGTGTACTTTTCGCCGCCTTCTTCGACCGTGGTCGAGAGCATGGTCGATATATCGGGGTTGAGAGAACCGCTGAGTTCGGAGTTGGAGGATATCGGAAGACCGTTGTAGTTAAGTACGTTGTCCGAGTCGGATACTACAAGGCTGCCGCTTCCGAGGAAGCCTGTCTTGAGGAGCGGTTCGGATATCTTGAGAGTATCAATAACGAAAGATACATAGCCTTTTCCGTTGCCGGAAAGAGGTGCCGTTACAGCAAAGACGTTGGCACCGTAAGCAGATTCGTTGGTGAAGAACTTTGATGTGAAAGCAGAGGTCTTCGAACTTGAATTGTCATCGAGAGCGAAGAAATGTGTGCCTACCTGAATGCCTTTTGAGCTGTAGATAACGCCGCCCTCCGAGTCGCAGACAACGAGGTCGAGTATCGAGCCGCTCTTCTTAAGAGCGTTTGCCGTAACATCGAGATCGTCCTTGACCTTGTTGAGGTCGGTCACAGCGTGCTTAATGCTGTCCATTTCAGCGAAAGCGTTAACGTCGCAGACATAGCTGTTCACTATGTTCGAAACGATAGCGCTCTGTGCCGCGCCTGCTTTTGAGGCTTCATCACCGATCATCGCCTTTGAGAAGCCGAAGATCTGAAGCGTCGCGACAATTGCGACAACGATGAGCGGGAGCACCGTAGCACCGATAAGTATTACCCTGAGGCTTGTTTTTACCTTGATATTCATAACTGTACCATTCCTGTCATTACTGATTATTTAACGGTCTTTCGACCGCAGAAAGCTTTGTGCTATGCATCGAAACCCTTGACACGTTTCCGTGCTTCCTCTTTCTTGAGGGCTTTTTCGATCTTTTCCTGTCTTTGCTGGAGCTGGAGATTATAAACGAGCTTCGCAAGGACACCTTCCATTCTCTTATCGACGTTGACGAACTCACAGCCGTAGCCTTCGAGCTTTCCGTCGTGGAAGAGCTGGAGCCGGAGCACCTTTACGACTGCGCCGACGACTTCATTCTCGACCTTGAAGTTAAGGAGAAGTACATCATCCTTCCTGAACGGCGGGTCGGTGCCTTCAATGAAAACGCCGCCTATGCTTACGTTCTTGATAGTAGTCAGCATGGGAGAGTCGAACTCATAGACGGTATCGTCACGTTCATAGCCGCTGATGACGCATTTGAGGGAAGAGCGCACCTTGAAATACCTCCGCCGTTCTTCCATGACCGTTCCGTACTCGTCGCGGATCTGGATATTAAGCTGGTTTTCAAGGGAGAGCTTTACGCGCCCCATGTACTTCACGCGGTCGCCGTTCTTCATATATGCTATTACATATACTCCGCTGTCCGCGTCAAATTCGGGGAGATCGTTCTTCTTTATCATTATGATGTTGTCAACGGGCATATTATGCACGAAGACTCTCGGAAAAGAGAAATGTTCGCTGTCCGTTTCGAGCAGCAGTCTTCCGTCGAGCGTGGTGACGCGCACATTTACAATACCGCTTCTGTCAACCATACGACCACTCCTTTCCACGCACATGACAGCAGAACGCCCGGACGGCATCCGGACACAATCGCTTATTATTAATTATACATTAAAATGCACAAAAAAGTCAATAGCGACACGCAACTTTTTTCTTTAAAAACATAAAACCGTCATATCGTACATGATTTTTGTCATTATGCACAAACGAAGCCTGCCAATTGCGTTGATTTAAAGGCGATAATTTGTTCAATCCGACAAAAGAAAACAAAATTTTGAGAAAACGCTGTACAAATGAAAAAAAATATCGTATAATATGTATTATATATAGGTATATCCAGAAGCTGCCGAATAAAAGCTTTTCGTCAATATTCCGGAACGGAGGTCGGGTATGCGTTCATATTATCATTGCTCGACCGCGAAGTTCCGAAGGCGCAGGTCGGTCGTTATCACGCTTGTCGGCTGTGTTTCGGCTGAGGCGGCGGTCATAGCGTTCATTGTTCTGTTTCTGAGTACGCTCGGACCGGACGGTGCGGCTGTCGGAGAGCTGACACGGACTATGCTGCTCACGGTGGGTCTTTTTGTGGTAATCGGGCTTGCCGTGTGCTTTCTTGCGGCATCTTCCGCCGACAAGAAGTCCGAGCGCCACAGCAGATACACGTTCCTCGATATTCAGCTGAAGGCGGCGGTAATAAGCGTTTACTCGGGCGAGATGAAGATACTTGGTCAGAACGCGGTATTCCGGGAGCTTTACCTCATACCGTTCAAGGACTTTGAAGGGGCTGTGCCTTACGGGAACGGCAGGAAGTTCGCTGTCCGCGGCAAGGTGCAGTGGTACGGTATGGAAAGCGAGTTTCTCGGCTATCACGTCCGCGGAGGTGACATCGAGTTCGACCGTATGTGGCTCAACGTCGGCGGATTTACAGAGAAGCACACTGTTGTGATACCCGCTTATTTCGGGGACCCTGCGAAGCTTTGCGCGGCACTTGACGAGGCAAAGAAGCGTTTCGACGAAATACCCGATCCGCGAAAGCGCAGGGAAAATGCCGCAAAAGTCCTCCCTAAGCGCTCTGTGAGTCGTCCGATAAAGCGGTCTCTGCCTGACAATCCCGATTTCAGCAGGACATGGAAATAATTTCTGCAAAAAAAATTAAAAAAAGTAACAAAAAAATGTTGAAAAATATTACGATATGTAGTATAATGAAAATATATGTAATACAACAGGCTGTGGCAAAGTGCGCTTTGTTCACTTTTTCTGCTGTATGAACGGAGGTCTTTATGGCACTGTTTGACACCACATCGTTCCGTGTCGCGGCACAGGGACTTGAGCTGCTTACAAAGCAGCAGGCGATAATCGCGCAGAATATCGCCAATCAGGACACGCCCGATTACAAATGCAAGTACCTGTACTTCTCCGCTGTCCTGCGGGACAAGCTCGAAGAGTCCGCGAAAGCTGTGAAGAGCAACAAGGGTAAGAATACCCAGCCGTTCAGCACCGGATTTGTGGGTTTCGAGCGTGAGGCGGATGAAAAGCCGTATGAGATCGCGCCCCCGACAATAGACGGCAAGCGCCTTGAGCTTGCGTCTGTCATTCATGTAGATGAGACCACCGCGGATCAGCCCGACGGAAACAACGTTGATGCCGACACACAGGAAGCTCTTTTTGCGAAGAACGCGCTCCAGTACGAGGCTCTCATAAATCAGATAAACTCCGAATTCACGATGATGCGTACGGCTATGAGAAAGTCGTAACGGGAAAGGAGCGTTAAATGGCATTTTTAAGCAATCTTGATATATCCGTATCCGGTATGATCGCAGAACGTGCGCGCATGGACATAATCGCGCAGAACGTTGCGAACGCCGATACGACAAGGACTGCGCAGGGCGGTCCCTATGTAAGACAGAACGTGGTCTTCACCGAAAACAGAACATACCGCCGCTCGCCCGACCTGAGCCTCAGCGCGGTACAGTTCAGGACGGTTCTCGGCAAGCACCTTGAGGAGCTTCGCGGTCTCGCCGGACGCGGAAGAACGCAGACAATGGAGGGCGTTGTTATGACGCAGGTAGTCGAGGATCAGACCCCGCCGACCCCCGTTTATGACCCGACCCACCCCGACGCGGACGAGGACGGCTACTATTACCGCCCGAATGTAGATGTTGCGGAAGAAGAGATAGATATGCTCGCTGCGACACAGTCGTATTCCGCGAACTTTACGATATTCAACAGCCTCAAGTCCATAGCGAACAAGGCGCTTACGATAGGAAAGCAGTAATGCTCCGATAGCAGGGAAAGGACAGTAAAGCAATGCAGATAATACCTATGTCGCCGACAATACATACAATAGCGGCTGCCGACAAGCTTTTCGGAAAGACTCATGCCGCTGAAGCTGCGGACGGCGCTTCCGAGGGAAGCTTAAAGACCGGCACATTCCTCGACGCGCTCACAGGGCTCTGGGATCAGGCTTACGAAGCACAGGCGCAGAAGAGCGAGGATATGATGAAGATAATGCTCGGCGACACCGACAACCTCGAAGAGATACAGATGAACATAGCAAAAGCAGAGATCTCGACCGAGCTGCTTGTGAATATAAAGAACGCAGTCGTTGACGCTTACAACGAGATAATGAGAATGAGCATATAATGTGTACAAACCGTCCGGAATGAAGGAGTGACGTCCCAAACGGGACAAAGTAAGTATGGATAAAGTTAAAGACGTGTTCGTGAAGATAACCACTACGGTAAAAACGAAGTGGTCGTCTCTCGATAAAAAGATAAAGATTGCGATAATATCCGTTCTTTCGGTCGTGATAGTATCGCTTATAGTCCTTATCATCATAAATTCCGTAACGCGGTATGCCGTTCTTTACAGCAATGCGACCACGGATGAGGCGACAGAGATCGTCACGGTGCTCCAGGGCGAGCTCGGAGAACAGGAAGTACGCTACATAGGCGGCGATATAATGGTACCCGCCGACAGAGTAGATACCCTTCGTGCACAACTCGCAGTGAAGGGCTATCCGAAGAACGCGTTCAACTACAATATCTGGGACAACAGCATTGGTATGTTCTCCACGGAGACAGACAAGCGCGTAAAACAGATACAACAGCTTCAGGAGAACCTTCGCGCGACACTTGCCACATTCGACGGGGTAAGTTCGGCACTCGTAATACTCAATATTCCGGAAAACGACAACTATGTTATCTCCACCACCCGCGACGAACCGGGTGCGTCGGTAGTGCTTAATCTTAGCCACCCGCTCAGCGTAAGCACTATCGAGGGCATATATAACCTTGTAAGAACGGCTGTTCCGAGATTAAAGCAGGAAAACATCACCGTTACCGACACCACCGGTCAGCTCCTTACAACAGATACCGTCGCGAACGCTCTCGACAGCGCTGACGAGGTGGAGCTCTATTACAGACGCCTTGAGTTCCAGAACGAGATCTCCGGCATACTCGACAGCAAGCTCGGCGAACTGCTCAAGAAAGTATTCCCCGATTACCGTATCGGAGTTGACGTAAGACTCAACTATGACGCGGAAGTAGCACAGATTAAGGAATATACCCCGTCGGTAGATGAAGAAGGCAACCGCGGCGGTATGGTACAGGACGAGACGACCGTTTCCGCAGGCGGCGGCACCGCTGACGAGGGCGGACTTGTCGGCACGACGGTAAACTCGGATATATCGCCCGATTATCCGACCCTTCGTATCGGCGAGGGCGACGAGTTCTACTACGAAACACAGCATGAGATACATTACCTTGTAAACGAGGCTATAAAGCAGGTCGAAAAGGACGGCTACAGCTATGACAACATTTCCGCTTCTGTCATAGTTGACGGTGACCCCGAGAACTTCACGCAGGCGAACATCGACGACTGGGAGAAGCTTATTGCGGACTGCATAGGCACTACCACCGATAAGGTGTCGTTCATTCCGACCAACTTCACGCTCGACAGAACGGGCGACGGCGCAGGCGACGGCGGCGTAGTCGTACAGGGCGGCAGAAATACCCTTGTATTCATCATCATCGCACTCGGTCTGCTGCTTATTATCCTTCTCGTTACCGCACTTGTTGCGGCTGGTTCGAGCAAGAAGCGCATCAAGGCGAAGCGCGCGGCTGCGCTTGCGGCTTCGTCCGGTGCAAACCCCGCAGCTGCTAACATAACCTACGACGAGGAAGAGATGAGAAGACGCGCGGAGAGCGAATCGGATTACGATTTCGAGATCCAGAGCCTTTCCGGCGACGAAAACGAAGCGTCGAGAGACGCGCTCCTCAAGAAGGAGATCCGCGACTTCTCGACCTCCAACCCCGAGATCGTGGCGCAGCTCATACGTACATGGATGAAGGGCGACGAATGATGCCCAGTCCGCGGCGATATATGACAGAGTGAGGCATATATGGACAGAAGACCGCAGTATGGCAAGGACGAAGGCTTTGATATAAAAAGCCTTTCGGACGCCAGAAATGATAACACAAAAGACAGTGCTCTCAAAAAAGAGATAAGCGATTACTCTAATATGAAGCCCGAAGTCGTTGCACAGCTCATACGTTCGTGGATGAACGGCGACGACAACAAGTGATGTCGGGCGCGGCAGCGATCCCGCCGCGGAAAAGTGTATAAAGCGGATCTGATCGAAAGGGGATATTTGCTATGGCTGAGCAGCAGCAGGCACCGCAGAGCGCCAATGATATAAATATGATGCAGAAGGCGGCTATGGTCATATCCGCTATTGGCTCGGAAAATGCATCGCGTGTGTTCAAGTTCTTCTCGGACGAGGAGATCGAAAAGCTCACGCTTGAAGTCGCGAAAATGGACTACTGGCCCGTTGAAGTCGTGACCGATGTTCTCAACGACTTCTATGAGGTCTGCCTTACACAGAAGGTCATTTCAGAAGGCGGTGTGGAATACGCGCGTGAGATACTCGAAAAGGCATTCGGTCCGCAGGCGGCATCGTCGCTTTTCGACAAGATAACAAAACAGTTAAAATCCAAATCCTTTGCGTTTGTACGCAAGGCAGACTATAAAAACCTTCTCGCTATCGTACAGAACGAGCACCCGCAGACTATCGCGCTCATTCTTTCCTATGCGCGAAGCGATCAGGCTTCGGCGATACTTGCCGAGCTGCCGAAAGAGATGCGTATAGAGGTCGTTGAGCGTATTGCGAAAATGGAGTCCGCATCTCCGGACGTAGTAAAGAGCCTTGAATCCACCCTTGAAAAGAAGTTCGCGAATATCGTCACCACCGAGAATATGGAAGTCGGCGGTATCAACTACATAGCCGATGTACTCAACAAAGTCGATCGTTCGACCGAAAAGTACATCTTCGACGAGCTCAATCTCCGCGACCCGAAGCTCGCGGACGACATCCGTTCCCGAATGTTCGTATTCGAGGACATCGTCAACCTCGACTCCATGTCCATTCAGGCATTCATCACCGAAGTCGATCCGAAGGACCTTGCGGTCGCTATCAAGGGTTCGACCCCAGAAGTCGCGGAAGTCATCTATGCGAATATGTCTTCGAGAAACAAAGAATCCACCCAGACCGATGTCGAGTACCTGCATAATGTCCGTATGCGTGATGTCGAAGAGGCACAGCAGCGTATCGTCGCTATCATACGCCGCCTCGAAGACGAGGGCAAGCTCACGATCTCCAAGGGCGGAGAGGACGAGATCATCGCGTAATATTACAGTTTACAGCTTCCCCACTTTCTGTGCGGGAAGCTGTAAGATACAAGTCACAACTTTCAGGCAAGGGAGGGATAATGTCGAATGGCAGGCAGTGTCATCAAGGGCGGTATCGGCACAGGTTATGTATATGTCAACAGCTTTGATACCGATGAACCTGTAATGAAGACCATTTACGGCAAAAGTCCCAATGCCGATAAACTTCAGGAAATATTCTACCGCAACGACCGTAACTCGAAAGCGTCTGCGGCAGTTGAAAAGCTTCTCGCGGACAAAAACTCGTCCGGAGGAAGTGCGGAAGGCGGCGAGCCGGAGGAAGGCGAATCCGTTTCCGCAGAAGAAGCCCGCATAGAGCGTGAAAAGCTTATTGCGGAATATGAGTCGATAAGAAACAAGTATGAGCGCGAGTCCGAGGAATTCGTTCTTCGCGCAAGATCGAAAGCTACCGAGATATACGAAAAAACCAAGGAGCTGGCGCAGCAGACCATTCTCGACGCGAGAAGCGAAGCCGAGCAGATACTGAACAGCGCCAAGTCCGAAGCCGAGAAGCTGAAAGAGAGCGAAAAGCGTGCCGGACGCGAAGAGGGCGAAAAGCAGGGTTTTGACGAGGGCTATGTCAAGGCGCTGAAAAAATGCAAGGAAACGCTTGTTGAGCTGAAATCTCTTGCCGAACAGGTCACAGCCGATAAAAACGAACTTATGATGCAGTACGAGCGCCAGCTTTTCGATACGATCTTCGATATCTGCCAGCGTGTGACCATGGGAGCTCTTGCGCAGAAGGAAAAAGGCATCATCACCCGCATGATACACGAGGCGGGACGAAAGTACAAGACCAGCAAGAACGTCAAGATAATCCTTTCAAAGCTTGATGTCAGCGAAGAAGCCGAGATCGACGAGCAGCTCCTGAAGGACGTTTTCCGGAACTGTGACAACGTTGAGATCGAAATACAGGAAGATGCACCGTCGGGTACTCTTATGATAGACGACGGATCCGAGATAACCGACGCGAGCGTCATGACGCAGTTGAAAATGGTAGAACAGCTCGGAAAGGGCAAATACCGCGACAAGAACCTGACCGATCTGCTTCAGGAGTCGCAGAACAAGCCCAAGCGCGGCGGCAGACGCAAAGCGGCGTCAAAGGACGGCAGCGAGGAGCCGTCAGCAAACGCGCTGTCGGATGATGACGACGATACCGTTATACCGGATGTTGTATATGAGACGAAAAATCCTGCGAGTCTTGATACCGACGAGTCAGAGGACGACATAGAAAAGCAGATGGAAAGAGTATAGGGAACCTCTAAAAACTTATTTGAGAGAAAAAGAGCTACTTGCACCGATAGCTGCGTCAAGCCTCCTCAACGTGCGCCAGCACGCTTTCGGAGTCTCTCCATGCTCTCGGCACAATTATCTCATTTTCTCTTTTCAAAGCGGTTTTTAGAGGTGCCCTATAATAAAACATATCGCCGCAAACTGCGGCGATATGTTTTAAATTAAGAATAAACGCGTTCGGATCGCGGTAAAGCCGTACCGCAATTCATAATTCTTAAGGCAATACCGCACAAATAGACGCACGCTCTTTGTGCGGTATTGCCTTAATTCGGGAAAAGGGAGTGTATTATGGACCTTCGGGGATTCCGTTCAGAGATCAGCGGGTTCGATATGTACCGGTATATGGGTAAGATCGAGAAGATAGTCGGAATGACTATCGAATCGTCCGGACCGGAATGTAATATCGGAGACATCTGCCGCATATATTCCAAAGATATGCAGGACTTTATTTACGCAGAGGTCGTAGGATTCCAGTCCGAAAAGGTCCTGCTCATGCCATATACCGACATTGAGGGTATAGGCCCGGGAAGCATCGTGGACAATACCGGCGATAAGCTCATGGTAAAGACGGGCGACGCTATGATAGGGAGAATAATCAACGCTATTGGTGAGCCTATCGACGGCAAGGGCGAGATTAACTATACCGGAAGCATCTCTATCTCCGGTGTTCCGGTAAATCCGCTCACAAGACCGAAGATCGCGGAGCCCATCGAGCTCGGAGTAAAGGCGATAGACGGCATCCTGACGCTTGGAAAGGGTCAGCGTATAGGTATCTTTGCAGGCTCCGGCGTCGGTAAATCGACTCTTATGGGTATGATCGCGCGAAAAGTAAAAGCCGACATCAACGTTATCGCGCTGGTCGGCGAGCGTGGCAGAGAAGTCCGTGAGTTCATCGAGAACGACCTCGGTGATGAGGGAATGGCGCGTTCGGTGGTAGTCGTAGCTACTTCCGACCAGCCGGCTATGATGAGATACAAATGTCCTATGACCGCGACGGCTGTCGCCGAATATTTTATGTCACAGGGAAAAGACGTGCTGCTTATGATGGATAACCTGACGCGTTTCGCAATGGCGAACCGAGAGGTCGGGCTTTCTATCGGCGAACCGCCTATTGCCCGCGGCTACACCCCGTCGATATATGCACAGATGCCGAAGCTGCTTGAACGTGCGGGCTGCTTTGAAAAGGGCAGTATAACCGGCATTTACGCCGTTCTTGTCGAGGGTGATGATACGAACGAACCTATCGCCGATACCGTCCGCGGTATCATCGACGGTCATATCGTTCTTTCAAGAAAGATAGCCGCCCAGAACCATTATCCCGCTATCGACATTTCCGTCAGTGTTTCACGACTTATGTCTATAATCTGTGACGAGGATCATAAAGCCGCTGCAAGTAAGCTTCGTAATCTTCAGGCTCTTTATAACTCGAATATCGACCTTATCTCCATAGGTGCGTATAAGGCAGGCACCAACCCGCGCCTTGACGAAGCGATAAGCAAGATCGACAAGATAAACGGCTTCCTCTGTCAGCGCACAGACGAAAGCTTCTCACTTGAAGAAACTATACGTCTCCTGAAAGAAGCCGTCAATTAAGCCGCCTTGGCGCACCTGATGCACAATCCCGGTACTGCTTCGCAATTTATCCGAATCCTTGCGACAGCCAAACACTCGATCTCCGACTATCGAGCCTGTACAACGGCAGCAAAGCCGCAGTGCCTGTATATCGCAGAGTTGTGCGGAGAGTGCAGCCGCCGCAGCAGAGATTATAAGTCTGTACAAACTCCGGGCGGCTACTGCTCGCGGGCGCTCGCCCGCCGCCCGCCGCGCAGGCGAAAAAATCTAAGCGCGGAGCGCTCTTCTCTCAGAAAGGAGGGTCTTTATGAAGAAGTTTGTATTTACGCTTCAGCGACTGAAAGAATACAGAGAAACGGCTCTCGACACAGAGAAGGGTACGTTGGCGGAGCTGCGCGCGGAGCTTCAGGAAATGGAAGCCGAGCTTGAGAAGATACTTGAGGACATAGTGCGGCTCAACCGCGAGCTTATGGAGCTGTACCGGAACGGCACTACCGCGAACGATATTGCCGTGCATAAGCGCTACATCAACAACAAGCAGCAGGAGCTTCACATGAAGCGCCACCAGATACTCATGCAGAACCGTAAGATCGAGCAGCAGCTTGAAGTAGTCATAGAAGCGACCAAGGAGGTCTCGAAGCTCGAAAAGCTTGAGGAGCACCAGCTTGACGACTACAAGGCAGCCGAGCAGAAAGAAACCGAGATGTTCATAGAGGAGTTCGTTTCTAATGCCGACTGGCGGAAATCACATTCGGGTCAATGACCTCTCTTGCCGGAGCAGGAGAGGTTTTTCGCTTATATAGCAGCACCCCCGTCTTTTGACGGGGGTGCTGCGTCTGGAAGAAAATTTTTGCAAAAATCTCCCCTGCCGGAATGGAAGGGGAGATAGGTCGGGAAATATCAGAGCTTTGAATAGCCGAACGCATTTACAAGTGCGTCGATCTTCTGTTTTGCTTTGCACATCGGGCAGTCGGCAGCGAGATAGGTGCTGTAATCCGGAATATCTTTAGGAGTAAATAGCGCCTCTACCTTGATACCGATAACATCGTCGATAGCGCTGAACAGAGCGCACGCACCTACAAGCTTACCGCTGTAGTAATCGAGGCAGCGCGCGAAACGCTCGATCGACCAGCCTGTGGAAGCGGACGAAATGAGCAGGAGAACGGGCTTGTTCCAGATCTTCTTCTGCGCGTCGTCACGGAAGATTATCTGACCGTTGGAGTTTATCTCGGGCGTGAGGATGTCGATATCCTTGCCTGCGTTCATCGAAGCAACGCCGGAATCGGCAAGCTCCTGCGCAAGGAACGCGCCGAGAGTCTCAGTGCCTTCAAGACAGATTATCGTGTCGATCTGCACCGCCGCGTATCTTTCCGCGATCATCTTTGCGGTTTCACGGGACATTCTGAAGCTCGTTTTTATTGAGTTAAGGTCAACATAGTAGTTTATATGAGAGTGGTTGGTCGCAAAATGACCGGGAATAATACCCATGTGGACCTTTTTGTTGCCTTTTAAGTTGATGAGCTGTTTTCTGCTTTCCATATATTACCTCCGTTTTCTGTGGAACGTGTGGGTTAATGTGAAATGCGAAATACGATAATTCGTACTTTTACTTCACATTTTAGTATAGCATATCAATAAAGATTTTTCAATATCGGGATAATAAAAATATCGTGGGGAAATTTGTAAACATTTTACAAAATAATCGCCGGAAGATGCGCTATTTTGTGGATTTAAGGAGAAAAAGGGGACAAAAGGCGCGGAGGTCGTCCGCGCCTTAATCTTATTTAACCGTTACTGCCTTTGACCATTCGCTGTAATACTTCTTTCCGTCAACCGTCTTGTATGAGCGTATGCGGAATGTGTATGACTTACCTGTGTCGAGCTTCAATGAAGTGCTTGTCTTTTTTGCGGATACTGTCCCCGCGCTTTTGAATGTCTTACCGCCGTCGGTAGAATACTGTATCTGGTATTTGGTTATGTCGCCCTTTACAGCTTTCCACGAAAGTGTGTACTTACTGCCGGATTTTTTTGCGGTAAGAGTTGTTTTAGCAGGAACTATCTTGAATTCGATCTCTTTTTCACCGGTGTAAAATTCATTATCATCGAAAAATGTTATTTTTGCCGTTCCGATATCTTCGTTATCATCATACATAACTCCATAATCAGTACCTTTAGTCAGGACCTTGTCGCCGTCCTTTACGGTTACAGAAGGCTTTATCTCTTTGCCAGTATATGTTTGGTTGGAGATTTTGGAGAAGGAGAGCGAGGAGATGTCCTTGGGTGAGGAGACGGTGTAATCATTAAATGTTATAAAATTATGAAAACTTGTGGAATCGCTACCATAGTATGTTTTAGAATTACTGAGCGAAAATAAGGCGTATCGATAAGAAATAGGAATCAGCGTTCCTTGAGACGCTCTGTCCAATATTGCTTTTCCAACGGTTGAAGTATTTTTGAACCAAAAATAATATGACATATATATTGGTGCATCTTCGGATTCTTGTATCCGATGGCGTTCAACCTTGTAATCTTTTAAAGGCAGATTACTATTTGTTGTTGTATTTGTAACCCCATATTCCGTACTCGTTCCGTTGCGCTCAGCAATATAAAATTTATAGTCACCTATAACCAGTTCAATGGGTAAAACAACATCACTTGTTTTACTGTCTTTTTTTAATTCCTTAAAATAATCGAAAACAGCATCATCGTAGCTTATAACAACACCTACATAATAATTTTCGGCTAGAAATACTTTAAATACCGGATCGGCGAATTTTTTATCTTCTGCCCCCGTCACAACCGTTCCGCAAAACAGCGATGTTATCGCTATCACCCCGATGAGCAGGAGTGACAATGCCTTTTTAAGTTTTCTCATATCAATTTCCTTTCCACGGTGCGTCCATATTTTTACGCAAACAAAAAGTGCGCAGCAATACAAGCTGCGCACCGTAAAAATGCAAGAGCTTGTAATTGCTGCGACACAACACATTTTTCGTCCTTATATAGTGCATACGAAAAAGCCTGCATCTTTACCAAAGTAAAGATACACTATATAAGGCAAAATATGTCTGCCATATTTTGCTGATATTCAAATGTGTTATGTCGCAGTTTAAGTATATCATATCCTGTTGCCTTTGCCAACCGTCACCCTGCACAAAAATTGCACAAAACAATTGTAGCACTTGTAAAATTTTTTGGAAACGTTTACAATTATTGATATTTTTTATGAAATAATATATAATTGTAATATCATGTATAGGAATGCCCTGTCCGTCAGAACAGCGGTCTGCTGATACGCAGCAGGGGCTTTCCAAAGAAAGGACTGGTAAAAACCAATGAAATTCGGTTATTTCGACGACGCCAATAAGGAATACGTCATCACCTCGCCCAAGACCCCGTATCCGTGGATCAACTACCTCGGAACACAGGGCTTCTTCTCTCTTATTTCCAATACAGCAGGCGGTTACAGCTTCTATAAGGACGCAAGACTGCGCCGTATAACACGTTATCGCTACAACAACGTCCCCGTGGATATGGGCGGACGCTATTTCTACATCAATGACGACGGTCATGTATGGAATCCCGGCTGGTCTCCCGTAAAGGCAGACCTTGACAGCTATGAGTGCCGTCACGGTATGGGTTATACTATTATAAAAGGCGAGTCGAAAGGCATCGAAGCAAAGGTGACTTTCTTCGTTCCCCAGAACTTCAACGGTGAGATACAGAAAGTAACGATCACAAACAAGACCGGTGCTTTCAAGCATATCAAGCTCTTCAGCTTCCTTGAATGGTGCCTTTGGGACGCACAGGACGATTCCACGAACTTCCAGCGCAACTTCAATACCGGCGAAGTTGAGATAGAAGGCAGCAC
Organism: uncultured Clostridia bacterium; assembly: GCA_947168885.1. Lineage (GTDB taxonomy): Bacteria > Bacillota > Clostridia > Oscillospirales > Ruminococcaceae > Ruminiclostridium_E. The sequence continues at coordinate 41,849 of CAMVNQ010000001.1, forward strand.
GATCTATCACAAGACTGAATACAAGGAAAGACGCGACCACTTTGCGTTCTATTCCGTAAACGCAAAGATAAGCGGTTTCGATACCGACCGCGAGAGCTTCCTCGGACTTTACAACGGCTTCGGTGAGCCGCAGACAGTAACCAAGGGCTCGCCCAACAACTCTGTTGCAGACGGCTGGTCGCCTATTGCTTCTCACTATATCGATGTGAGCCTCGAAGCAGGCGAGAGCAAGGATTATGTTTTCGTACTCGGCTATGTTGAGATGCCTGTTGCGGAGAAGTTCGCTCCCGACCTCACACCCGACGATAAGATCATAACCACAGCTAACTCCAAGAAGAATATCATCAACAAGACAAAGGCTCATGAGATGATCGCTATGTGCGATACCGCAGAGAAAGCAGATAAGCTCTTCGCAGAGCTCAAGGCTTACTGGGATACTCTTCTCTGCCAGTATCACGTTGACTCTCCCGATGAGAAGGTCAACAGAATGGTCAACATCTGGAACCAGTATCAGTGTATGGTCACATTCAATATGTCGCGTTCCGCTTCTTACTTCGAGAGCGGCATCGGCAGAGGAATGGGCTTCCGTGACTCCAATCAGGACTTACTCGGTTTCGTTCATCAGATACCCGAGCGCGCAAGAGAGCGTGTTCTCGACCTCGCGGCAACAATGCTCGAAGACGGCGGCGCTTACCACCAGTACCAGCCGCTCACCAAGAAGGGCAACCACGAGCTTGGCTCTAACTTCAACGACGACCCGCTGTGGATGATACTCGCAGTTGCGGCATATATCAAGGAGACCGGCGACCAGTCTATACTCGACGAAGTGGTTCCTTATGAGAACGACGACAGCAAGGCAGCTTCCATGCTCGACCACATGAAGCGTGCATTCAACCACGTTGTAAAGAAGGTCGGACCTCACGGCCTGCCGCTTAGCGGACGTGCGGACTGGAACGATTGTCTCAACCTGTCCTGCTTCTCGGACAAGCCCGGCGAGTCCTTCCAGACCTACAACAACAAGGAAATGTTCAAGGATCCGCCGTTCTACAGCCAGATCGCGGAATCCGTAATGATCGCGGGTATGTTCTGCTTCATAGGACCGGAATACGCGGCTATGTGCAGACTCAAGGGCGATGAGGAAGAAGCAAAGCGTGCCGACGCGGAAGTAGCTAAGATGAAGGAAGCTACGATGAAGTACGGCTTCGACGGCGAATGGTTCCTTCGCGCTTATGACCATAACGGCAATAAAGTCGGCTCTCACGAGTGCGAGGAAGGCAAGATCTTCATCGAACCGCAGGGCTTCTGCGTGCTCGCAGGTCTCGGCAAGGATACAGGCGATGACATCAAGACCCTCAACAGTGTTGACAAGTATCTCAACTCCGATCATGGTCTTGTGCTCAACAATCCCGCGTTCACACACTACTATATCCAGTACGGTGAGATCTCCACTTATCCGGGCGGCTACAAGGAAAACGCAGGTATCTTCTGCCACAACAATGCATGGATCATGTGCGCTGAGGCAGCGGTAGGACGTGGAGACAAGGCGTTCGAGTACTATTCAAAGATTGCTCCGGCGTTCAGAGAAGAGCACTCCGACCTCCACAGAACAGAACCGTATGTATATGCACAGATGATCGCAGGTAAGGATGCTCCGAGACACGGCGAGGCAAAGAACAGCTGGCTCACGGGTACGGCTGCGTGGAACTTTGTTGCTATCTCCCAGTATATCCTCGGTGTTAAGCCGAAGTACGACGGACTTGAAATAAGCCCCTCGATTCCGAAGGCATGGGACGGCTTCAGGATCTCAAGACTTTTCAGAGGCGCTACCTACAATATCACTGTCAAGAACCCCGATCACGTTTCGAGCGGCGTAAAGTCCATGACAGTTGACGGAAAGGCTGTTGACGGCTGCCTTATCCCCGCTATGGCGAACGGCGTTCACGAAGTTGAGGTAATACTCGGTTAAAAAACGGTAAATATATTAGTTGTTCCCCGTAAGGCGGGAAGGATTATATCTTCAACTTACGGCTTCGAGCGCTGATAATTCTTGAAGTAATGCCAATCGAATAATTAAAAGCTCCGCTATCCGGTTTTTCGGGTAGCGGAGTCTCGTTTGGAAGCACTACATTCTTATAAAACGGTATATTGCCGTGCCGGAATCCGCGGTGCTGTCATAGTTGCCGTCAACGGCTTCTGTCAATGAAATCTCTGTATCGTTACAGTTTCAGTATGATAAATCCGATTGAAATACGTATTAACAAATCAGGTGCAACAGCGATTTCGCTGTCGAGAGTCTACAAATATATGTCACAGGGAATATTGATACAGTCGGTCTTTGTGTTTGCTGCGCAATGCGCTGATAATAACTGTAAATTTTAAAGTAAAAAAACAAAAACGTATTGACTTTCAGCGCTTTTTTTGGTAGAATTATATATAATTCATGGCGTATTATTATCAGATAGAGTAAGGGAACCCAATAATGGAAACAGCGGATATCATAAATCGGGCGGCGATGCGGACAGACTTTACAAACTGTATGATACGTCCCGCTGAGCTTCTTGACGGCATAAAAAACGGGCGTTTCAGCATACTGGACGAAGAAACACTCCTTATTACGGAAAAACGCACTGGATATATTCGCCTTTATTATTTCCTTACCCCCGGCTGTGTACTTCGCAGAATATCTTTGGAAAGCGAACTGCCTGTATATGCCGATATAACCCTCAGAGGCGAAATAGGCAGCAAAGACGATATATTCAGACAATTAGGATTGATTCCATTCCGAACATATATACGTTTCGGTATGATAAACCGTGCCGAATGTCCGAAACCTGTACACGCCGCAGTCGAAGCGGATACAGGCGATATTGACGATATATTGGAATTATTATATGGTATGTTCGATCTTATGGCGGATACTCTTCCGGACAGAAACGAGCTTGTCAGAATGATAGCAGACGGCAATGTTTATAAGGTTGTGATATTGGGTTGCCTTGCGGGAGTGCTGCTTTATGAGGACACCGGAGTTAAATCGTATCTCCGTGCGCTTGCTGTTTCGCCGGAATATCGCGGTAAATCTGTTGGGAGTTCGCTTATGTCGCACTATCTGTCTATGCATACGCCTGACAAAACAAAGCGCTTCGAGCTGTGGATGGATCAGGAAAATGCGAAGGCATCAGCTCTTTACAGGAAACTCGGGTATACTCCGGATGGGCTGAAGAACTATATATATAGGCGTGGAGGACAGCGGATGTGAAAATAATTGAAGCTGTATGGGAAAAGCGAAACCTCGGTGTTACCTGTGCTGAGATAGAGGTGGAGGGGAACGATTCTCCTGAAGATCTGATGCCTTTGCTCAGAATGCGCAGCGAACAATATCTTGTGGTGAAAGTTTCGTCTGAAAATTATGCGGCTGTCACGGCTTTGCAAAGAGAGGGGTTTATGTTCATAGAAAGCCTTATTCAGATAGAAGCTGATCTCAGTAAAGGCGCTATTATTCCGAAACGGTGCCAGCGGCTTTTAAAGAATATGGGGTGGCATAACTCGTCAGATGAAGAGACACGGAAGACACTTGAAGTCATACGCGCGGGAAGCATCTTTGCGACAGACAGAATATCCATTGATCCATACTTTTCGCGTGAGCTCGCAGGGCAAAGATATGCGTACTGGACAGAGGATATTCTTGCTTCGGACAATTCGGAAATGCTGATAACAGAGTATCTTGGAGAGAATGTGGGTTTCGTAGTGATGCAACACAGGGAAACGTACAGCTCGCCTGTACTCAACGGGGTCTATCCTGAGTATCTTGGAAGCGGCATGGGTGTTGTAAATTCGTGTTGCACTCAGCTATATTTGTTTCAGCGTGGCGTCAAGCGCTCGGTATCGCATATATCTACTAACAACGGCAATATGCTGAATATGGCAGCGCTGTTCCAGAACAGCTTTGGTGATGTAAAGCATATTCTAATAAAGCATCAATAGCAAACGGAGGTAATCACAATGACAAACGAAAAGAAAATGGAACTTTTGGCAGACATATTTGATGTTGAGGTGGATGAACTCACATCCGAAACAGAACTCGGTTCTCTTGATATGGATTCAGTCACCGTACTGTCGTTTATTGCGATGATGGATGAGGAATTCGGTAAGGAAATCAAGGGCTCCGAAGTCAGAAGTCTTAAAACTATACAGGATATGCTGGATATTATGAAGGAGTAATAGGCACCATGCTCAGCAAAAGATTTGAGGGTGTACGGATAAGCGGGCTTGCATGCGCTGTTCCAGATAACAAGTTGGTAGCGGACAGCTACAGAGAACGCTTCGGCAATGCTGCTGTCGATAAATTTGTCAGTGTGACAGGCATAAAACAAAGGTATTCCGCAAAGGAAGGTCAGACCGCTTCTGACCTTTGCTTTGTTGCTGCTGATGCACTTATGAAAAAGAAGGGTCTTAACGGAGATGATATAGACGCGCTTATCTTTCTCACGCAGACTCCTGATTATTGCCAGCCTTCAACCGCATTCGTCCTTCATAAAAGGCTTAAAATAAAACAGGACTGCCTGGTATTTGATATGAATATCGGTTGTTCGGCTTTTATTGTTGGCGTATATACAGCAGCGGGTCTTGTTGAAAGCAAAACTGCCGAGCGCATCCTTGTCCTTGTCGGAGATGCGGGAACGCTCAGAGATGCTCCGCCTGATGATATTTCCTATAATATGATGTTTGGTGACGGTGGTACGGCAGTTCTTGTCGAACGCGGAGAAGGTACTATCGATGGGATGGTGCGTTCTGACGGCGAAGGGTTCAATGTTCTCATAGCTCCTGTTCCTGGCTACAGATTTCCGCTTTATGCCGCAAATGGAGATGACAAGCTCCAGAAAAAGATGGCGGGAGATGACGTGTTTCTTTTCACATTAACTAAAGTACCGAGACTTTTCAAGGAATTTTACAGTACTTTTGGCTGTTCGTCCGAGAAGTTCGATTACTATATGCTGCACCAGGCTAATCAGATGATAATCGACCATATTGCTAGGAAACTTAAGCTTCCGAAAGAAAAGGTACATGTTTCTATTGATAAATACGGTAATACCGACGGTAGCTCTATACCAATTGGTATAGTTGATCTTTGCGAAAGCTTAATGGAGCCGAGAAAACTGAAACTTGTTACATCTGGCTTTGGTATAGGTCTGTCATGGGGAGTCATGTCTTTTGAACTTGATAGCGTAGATGTTTTGCCTATGATATTTACTAACGACATTTATGAAGAGGGAAGAAATATCTGACTGAGGTGATATATATGTGGAATCCATATGACTTTACTGGCAGAAAAATAGTTGTGACAGGCGCAACGTCAGGAATAGGCAGAACAACAGCTGTAAAGCTATCAGAACAGGGTGCTAGTATCATGATGATCGGTAGAAATAAGGAAAGTCTTGACGAAACACTGTCAATGCTCAAAGGTAATGGACATCGTTGTTTTATCAAGGATTTTTCTGAGCCCGGCGGGTACAGGGAGATATTCGATGACATAGTGTCTGACGGTAAGAAAGTGAACGGATTTGTTCACAGCGCCGGAATAGCAAAGATACTTCCGATAAATAGCTTAAACTACAGGATAATGAATGAGAGTATGACTATTAATTTCTACTCATTTGTGGAAATGGTCGGAATTCTTTCAAAGAAAAAATATCATGATAAGACCAGCATTGTCGGGATATCGTCAATAGCAGCAAAGCATCCGGATCAGTGCCAGAGTCTTTACGCCGCGACCAAATCCGCTATGAATGTATTTGTTACTTCGAGCGCCATTGAGTTGACCAACAAGCAAATAAGAATTAACACCGTTATGCCAGGCATGACTCGCACACGTATGACAAGCAATTCCAGCGAGCTTTTCCCGGCGGATGATCTCAGGAGGATTATCGGTACTCAGCTTCTTGGAATGAGTGAGCCGGAAGAAATAGCGGATGTCATAATGTTCCTGCTGTCAGATGCATCACGAGTCATAACCGGCAGAGAAATATACGCTGATGCAGGGACTATACATCATAGCTCGTGGAAAGGTCGAGAATTATGAGCGTAGTTTTCAGAGACAGCGATAGGAACAACTTCGGCTTGTTCGAAATAAAATCGGCTCTTTACGATGTCGGAGCACATGACTGTGACATTCTTTTTATTCATTCCGATATAATGTTCGGTCAGCCTGTTGGTGCTTTCAAAAAGCGTGAGTACCTTGATGAGCTTTACAATGTGATCGAGGAGCTTGGCGTGAAAATTATAGTTCCTACATTTACATTTAGCTTCTGCAATCACGAGGACTATGATATACAAAACAGCCGCACCTCAATGGGTGCTTTCAACGATTATGTCAGAAAGCTTGAGGGGAGATACCGCACAGAAGATCCACTTCTTTCGGTATCTGTTCCTGCCAGTCTTGAAGAGAAGTATACATGCTGCGGCGATAATTCACTTGGATATAACAGTGCTCTCGATGTATTGCACCGCACTGACGGAGTGAAATTCCTTTTTATGGGAGCCGAAATGGCAGACTGTTTCACTTACGTACATTACGTCGAAAAATCTTTGGATGTACCGTATCGATTTGATATGCCATTCGAAGGAAATATCATTTATCAGGACGGAAGAAAAGTTCACAAGACGCAGTATATACATACCCAATGCTCGGGCGTAAAATTACTGCCAAAATATTTACATTTTGAAAAGGAAATGGAGGAAAAGGGGTATCTCCGAAAAAAGCGTGTCGGAGATAAATACGTTTCCTGCATTTCTGAAAAATACGCTTACAATGAAATAAAAAAGCATTTAGAGGAAAACATATTCTATTTTCTTGCCGAGCCATATAAGGATACCGATCTTGTTCACCGCTACACATACAGCACGGATAACGGCAGGATAACACATTGTTAAGGAGATTGATCGAATGAGGATCACGTTTCTTGACTATTTTGAAAAAACAGTATTGGAAAAGACTTCTCTTTGCGCAGTCATACATAATGATAAAGCCATTACATTCGGAGAGCTTCGTGAAAGAGCCCTTTGGTTCGCTATGCGCGTTGCCGAGACTGTCAACAGTGCGGTCAACAGTCCAATAGCGGTCTTTCTTCCTAAAGAGATAGACACTGTTGCGGCGGACATCGGCATAATGTATGCAGCCGCACCTTTTATGAATCTTGATGTTAAGACACCGAAAGAACGCATAAGCAACATATTGGAAAGGGTTCGTCCTGCTGCGGTCATAACGAGCAGAAAATTTGCTGAAGTGTTTGGCAGTGTTGAGATACCTGTTATTTTTACCGATGACGATAATACTGAGATTGCACCTGATACTCAAATGCTTGAGCGTCGCCGAAGCAAACTGATAGATACCGACCCTTTCTGTATCATCAACACGTCAGGTTCGACAGGTACTCCGAAAGGTGTAGTGCTTAATCACAGGAGCTTCTTTGACTTTGTCGATGTATCGGACGAAATATTCGGTTTTGATGGTTCGGAGATAATTGGCTCACTGTCGCCGGTCGTATTTGATATTTTCGATTTTGAGCTTTGTATGCTGATGAAGCACGGTTCAAGACTAATTATCCTTGATGCGATGCTCGGAGCCTTTCCGGCGAGACTCCTCGAAAATCTCGTGAAAACAAACGTTAGTTTTATTTTTTGGGTGCCGTCAATAATGGTGAATATTGCGAACATGGGACTTCTAGACAAGATAAAGCTTCCCGATCTTAAGCTTGTATGGTTCGCCGGGGAGGTGTTCCCGACAAAGCAGTTCCTTATATGGTATGACAGTCTTTCACATACGAAATTCGCAAACCTTTATGGCCCTATAGAAATAACTCTTGACTGCACATATTACATTATTGATCGGAGACCGTCGGAAACAGAGACATTGCCTATAGGTGTCCCTTATCGAAACACCGATATATTGATACTCAACGAAAACAACGAACGCTGCAAGGTCGGCGAAGATGGTGAGCTGTGTGTACGCGGCACATCACTTGCTATGGGTTATTATAATCTTCCTGAGAAGACTTCCACCGCGTTTGTTCAGAATCCACTTAACAGTGCTTATCCCGAAATGATATACCGCACAGGAGATGTTGTGTATATGCGCGATGACGGCGTAATAATGTTCAAAGGGCGCAAGGACACTCTGATAAAACACATGGGCTACCGCATCGAACTTGGAGAGATAGAGCATATCATTGAAAATGATCTTAGAATCATAAAGTACTGTTGCGCGGTATATGACCGTGGAAAGAAAGAGATTGTTCTGTTCTACGAGAATGACCGAGAAATCTCAGTACAGGAATTCAGAAAGGCGATAAGCAGTCGACTGCCATCGTATATGATACCGGCAGTATTCATAAAAGTGGAAGAGATGCCGCGCAATACCAACGGAAAAATAGACAGACTTCTGCTGAGTAGCAGGGTTAACGGAGAAAAATGATGAACGAACAGATATTGGATATGCTGAAAGAGCTACGACCCGAATATGATTTTGAAACGAGTGTTGATTTTGTTATGGATGGGCTTCTCGATTCCTTTGATATCGTATCTATCTGTGGGATGCTTGAAGAAACGTATGGTATAAAGATAGACGGTCTTGATATAGTTCCCGAAAACTTCTCTTCGGTAGCGGCTATAAGATCTCTGGTTGAAAAAAGTCTCGGAAAGTAAGGACAGTCTTATGATAACGGAATTCAAAGGAAAAAAAATAACCTCTATGCTCGGCATCTTGCCAGAGAATACCGTGCTCTTCGACGACGAGGTATCAAACTATTCTTTTCCTCCGAATCAGACCATGAGGTTAAAAAAACTCATGGGTTATGACCGCCATCGGCTGACTAAAGAAACTACCACCGTTTCAGATCTCGCAGTATATGGCATGAAGTATATTCTGGATAATGGCTGGATATCTGCTGATGATATCGGTGTTATTATCACTGTAACGCTTTGTCCCGACCATTTCGTTCCTCACATCGGAAATATCGTGCAGGCGAAATGTGGTCTTGGATGTGATGTTATAAGTCTTGATATAGCACAGGGTTGCTGCGGATTTCTTGTCGGACTTGCGCAGGCGTTCATGATGCTTGAGCACACCGACAAAAAAGTGGTTCTCATCAATGGTGATGTGCTGAGTCATAAGGTCTCAAAGCGTGACAGGAACGACTTTCCGCTTATAGGAGACGGCGCGGCAATAACAATAATCGAGAATGCTGAAAGCAAAAACATATATTATGAGATGCACAACGACGGTTTACGTGGCGATGTACTGAAAATACCGGCAGGCGGTTTCCGTATGCCGTCAACACCCGAAACAGCTAAAATGACAGATCAGGGTGATGGTAATTTTCGCTCGCTTGACCAGATGCACATGAATGGCAGTGATGTTTTTACTTTTGTACAGACTGAAGTGCCGTCGATGATAGCAGAAGCGTTTATCCGAGAGCACAAAAACATTGATGATTTCGACCGCTTTCTGTTTCACCAGCCTAACAGGTTCATGCTCCAGAAGCTCGCGGATAAGGTCGGCATTCCATATGACAAAATGCCTATGGATCTCGTCGAGAAATGTGGAAATCCCAGCGGAGCATCCATACCGCTCACGGCAATACTTAATTGTCGTGATGAATTGCTTTCGCGCGAACTGAAATGTTGTTTATCGGCATTTGGCTCGGGCCTTGCGTGGGGGCTGATGTTTATTGATATAGGCGCTCTCGAAAATTGTGAAATGATAGAGGCGCCGCTGTAATAAATACTTTTCTTAGTAGGCAGAAAAAATGAAAGATAAAAAGCTTATTTCATTTGTGATACCATGTTACCGCTCAGAACTGACTATCGCAAACGTAATAGATGAAATAATCGAAACTGTTGAGCAGGACGGCAGATACGACTATGAGATAATCTGCGTAAACGACGCATCGCCTGACGGTACGCTCTCTGTGCTGAATGATATTGCCGACAAAAACAAAAACGTCGTGGTTATCGACCTTATGAGAAATTTTGGGCAACATTCCGCAATCATGGCAGGATTCAACTATGTGTCGGGGGACATAGTCGTACATCTTGACGACGATGGACAAACACCGCCAAAAGAGATGTTCAGACTTATAGACAAGCTGAATGAGGGCTATGACCTTGTGGGTGCAAGATATCCCAAAAAGAAAGAATCTCTTTTCAGGCTGTTCGGTTCGTGGACCGCACGTGTAGTTGGGCGCATCCTTATTAATCCGCCCAAAAATGTTCAGCTCAACAGCTACTGTGCGGCTACTCGGGCGGTTATAGATGAGATAGTAAAATATAAGAACGCCTATCCGTATATTCAGGGTCTCGAACTTCGTGTGACGCGGAATGTTACGGATGTTGAGGTTAACCACAAAGCCCGTGAGATAGGAAAATCAGGCTATAGCTTTGCAAAGCTGTTTTCTCTGTGGATGAACCAGTTCACGGGGTTTTCGGAAAAGCCTTTACGGCTGTCGGCATATATAGGGCTCATATCGGCGCTTGTTGGATTTGTGTTCGGCGTGATAGTTGTCATACGGCGACTGCTCAATCCCGACATGCCAATGGGTTACAGTTCGATAATGGCGGTTATGCTGTTTATGTTCGGTGTTGTGTTCCTTATGCTTGGGCTGCTCGGGGAATATATCGGAAAGATATATATGTGTATTAACAATTCCCCGCAGTTCGCGATAAGATCGATCAAAAACAAGGATAAGAAGAAAGAAAGCATCGACAGAGATGTTGTATAATATAGCTTGGCACATCATAAATGAACAAAGTACAATAATATAAATATATCAGATCTGAAACGTATATCCAATTCAAATCGCACAAGCTTAAAGGCTTGTGCGATTATTTAGTCTCCCCTCATCAACTCCAAACGTCTTGTCTATAGTCAAAAGATTGGAAATGTGACTATAATAGCATGGAAAACAAGAAAAGCTTGCACTTTTATGGATAGCGCTATGTACAAAAAGAAGCATCAGATATTATTCACAGATTTCCATCAGCCGCTTTGCATGAATATGAATCCGGATAATCGGTGGAGCAAAACAATTACTCAGGGTGCAATTGAGAGAAAAAGCGAAACAGTTTTTGAGCAATTCTGACAAGAAAATTGAATATAAGGACAATATGGATTGCATAGATGTTGTGCGAAATTCAGTCTCGCCAAGCGAAATTTCGGGATCGAGCTTTTGCACACAGACCTGAAGATACAACAAAGTAATCAATCCTGATGATTGTTATTGCCATAAATATTGACAAGGTGGCACGCTTGTTCATGTTTTGGCTGGGACGGTGTGTTGAGGAGAGACAAAATATCCCGCAAACTGCGGGGGAATAATGTTTGTAAAAAACAAACGATTTGTTGACAAAGCAAATAATAAACAAAAAGTATAAAAACTATTGGCTTCGGTTTGTGCATTTCCTCTTGACAATTCATAGATATGTTGTTATAATAATTATATCAACTATTAATAAACAGGTGCGGCTTCAAAAAGAAAATGCCGTAACCGCGTTTGTTTACCAAATCTTTGCATATCTATCGGTATGAGAAAGGACGATCTCCCATGGGAAAATTTATTATCAACCAGACGAAGACCGGATATACCTTTGGACTTAAAGCCGCAAACGGAGAGTTTATAGCTACCGGCGGAGAGGTGTATTCAAGCCTCGACTCGGTACGGAACGGCGTTAAAAGCGTCGAGACAAATGCACCCGATGCTGCGGTTGAGGATCATACGGTAGAAGGATACCGGACCGAAAAGAATCCTAAATTTGAGATATACAGCGATAAGGCCGGCGAATTCCGCTTCCGCCTTAAAGCGAAGAACGGTCAGGTCATCGCGGTAAGCGAGGGTTACACATCAAAAGCGAACTGCAAAAACGGTATTGAGAGTGTCAAGAAAAATTCCGTAAATGCACCCGTTATCGAACCTGATGTCAAGTAAATAAGCGATGCCATTCCGTAAGGAGTGGCATTTGTTATATAGTGCAGCCAGAAAGGAGAAAACATGGAAATAAACCTTAAAGGAAAGAAAGCACTTGTGACCGGCGGAAGCGGCGGTCTCGGAAGAACGATAGTCCGTACTCTTGCAGAGTGCGGTGCCGATGTAGCTGTACACTACAACTCGGACGAGAAGAGCGCTTCGGCAGTCGTCGGTGAGCTTAAAGCGCTCGGTCGGCAAGCCGCGGCATTCCGTTGTGACATAACCGACTTCGACAGCGTGAAGAAAATGCGTGACGATGTCGGAAAAAGCTTTGGTATGCCCGATATTCTTATTGTCAACGCCGTGATACAGTACGAATGGAAGCCGCTTCTCGAACAGGACATAAAGGACTATTACAGCCAGTTCGAGAGCTGTGTTATGCAGATGGTCTATATGTCGAAGATGTTCATTCCGTATATGAGAGAGCGGCACTATGGACGTATTGTCGTTATGAATACTGAGTGCGCAGCTATGGCAGAGCCAAACTGCTCTGCTTATACATCGGCCAAACGCGGGCTCGACGGTATCGTCCGCGTCCTTGCAAAGGAGGTCGGCGCGGACAACATCACGGTGAACCAGATAGCGCCGGGCTGGACGATAACGGATAAGGAGCGTGCTTCCGGTGTAAATCCCGCGCCCGGATATGTTGCGACGGTACCGCTCGCAAGGCGCGGAACCGACAAGGACATTGCCAATATGGCGGCGTTTCTATCGTCCGACCTCGCGTCATTCACAACGGGCGCTTATATCCCCGTTTCCGGCGGACGAGTAATGCCCGCAATATAGACGATTATAAGCTTTTGGGATGTCCATTCCCTGTCTTCGGGCAGCGGAGCGGACATTTTCTTTCGTTTATCTTTACATTTTTACGGATTTGTGGTATAATATATTTTGTAACAAAAAGACAACTTCCGGCAGTGGAGAATGATGATATGAAGCTTATATTTGCGATAGTAAACAACGATGATGCGCACACAGTATCGACTGCGCTGACCAAGGGCGGCTTTTCCGCGACAAAGCTTGCTTCCACAGGCGGGTTTCTTATGGCAGGAAACACCACCTTCATGGTGTGCTGTGAGACCGCGGCGGTGGACGGCGTTATCGCCATAATTGCCCAGAACTCGCGCAAGCGCAAGCAGTTCGTGCCTTCCGCGTCTTCGATAAGCGCAGAGAATGCGCCGGTAAGCTACCCCGTTGAGGTAAGCGTCGGCGGCGCAACGGTGTTCGTCACCGATATAGAAAGATTTGAGAAGCTCTGATGAGGATATACGGAAAAAAACGTGCTCTCGCGAAACTGAATGATTTCAGGCGGTCGGGGAGATTTCCGCACGCACTGCTGTTCCTCGGAGCAAAGGGGATCGGCAAGCATGTCATCGCTGATCACACAGCTATGATGTATATGTGTGAGAGCGGCGGAGATGTGCCGTGTATGCGGTGTAACGGCTGCCGGCGTGTTGCGGAGCATATCCACCCCGATGTAGTCTATCCCGTACCGGTAATAGAGGAAATATTCCGTAAGCCGTCCAACAGCAAATCCATGGTCGAGCTTGTCCGCGACTTTATTGCGAGCTGTTACATCAGACCGAACGACGGTGATGTGCGCGTGATAGTGTTTGAGAAGCTCGACGAGCTTTCGGTGCAGATACAGAACACCCTGCTCAAATTCATAGAGGAACCGCTCGACTTTAACCGCTATATTTTCATAGCCGAGAACCGCACACCGATATTGCAGACCGTTCTTTCCCGCGTGACGGCGGTGGATGTTGACCCCGCGGACGAAGCGGATTTTTCGGAAGCAATGGCGGAGAACGGTATCGATGCGGCGCGTGCGCATGAGCTTTTTGAGATGTTCGCAGGAAATATCGGCGCAGCAGCGGAGTTCGATAAGAACGGCGATGAGCTTATATATCTCAAAGGCGCGCTGGCGATCTGTGACGCGATAGCGGACGGAAAGGAATTTGAGTGCCTGCAGGCGTTCATGACGCTTAAAACGAGAGACGACATATTTGCGGCGCTAGGTATAATTACTGATATTTTCGCTCAGGCAGCGGCTCTGAAATCCGGAGTGAGCGCGTCTGGCGCATATAAAAAGCAGTCCGGACATCTTTCATCGAGCCACAGTTTAGCGGCTATAACGCGGCTTCATGATGAAGCGGTACGGTTGTACGGAATGTCGTTCACAAACCCGAACGTAAAACTTTTCGCGGCAGAGTGCTGCGGGTCGCTGTTCAATGCGGCGGAGAAGTGAAGAAAGACCTGCTCTCTGTAACTCTATTTGCATATCTGCCAATGAAGCAGTGAGCATGATCTGCTGTACGCTTGCCGAATAAGCAGCCGCCGTTGCTGAAACTTGTCCGGCGAATTGCACTTCGGGCAGCTGTCCGGAGGTACCGCGGCGCCCGCCCTGACGGCATAAGGAAAAAAACTGAGCGCGGAGCGCTGATTCTCAATACGGAGGAAAAAATGACGGAGATAATAGGTATAAGATTCAAAGAGGTCGGCAAGGTATATTACTTTGCGCCTGCTAAAAATAAAGTGACAGTCGGCCAGAAGGTCATCGTTGAAACATCGCGCGGCGTTGAATGCGGCGAGGTCGTTATCCCGAACCGCGAGGTCGATGACAACGATGTCGTCGCACCGCTCAAACCCATTATAAGGATCGCGACAAAGGACGACGAAAAGCGTATCCGCGACAATGCGGCAAAAGAAGACGAGATAATGAAGACCTTCACAAGGAAGATCGCCGAACATAAGCTCAACATGAAGCCTATCGACGTTGAATATACATTCGACGGAAGCAAGATACTTTTCTACTTCTCCGCCGAGAACAGGGTCGATTTCCGCGAGCTCGTAAAAGACCTTGCGAGTGTTTACAGAACGCGTATCGAGCTTCGCCAGATCGGTGTCCGCGACGAGGCAAAGATGCTGGGCGGTCTTGGTATCTGCGGCAGACCGTTCTGCTGCGCGAGCTTTCTCGGCGAGTTTCAGCCAGTTTCCATAAAAATGGCGAAGGAGCAGTCTCTTTCTCTCAACCCGACAAAGATCTCGGGAACCTGCGGCAGGCTCATGTGCTGCCTGAAATACGAGCAGGACAGCTATGATGCGCTTCTTAAGATAACCCCGAAGGTCGGCGCGATAGTCGAGACTCCCGACGGTACCGGTCAGGTAGAAGAAGCGAACCTTCTTACCGGTATGCTGAAAGTAAAGCTGAAGAAGAACCCCGACGCTCCCGCCGCACCGTACAAGCGTGAGGACGTAAAGCTTCTCAAGGACTCGAAAATAAAAGTGAACCGCGATGAACTCGCGGCTCTCAAAGGCCTTGAAGACTGACAAAAATACCCGCTGCCCGGGTCTTCCGGACAGCGGGTCTCTTGTTATCTGAATATAAGCAGCTGTGCAGCGAGAAGTACAGCGAGCATTCCGAAGTTAACTGCGGAGAACACCGCGATATACTTGCCGGACTGTGCGTTTTCAGAGCTCCGGTAGAACTGAAGCGAGATAAGACTCGCCATTGACGCGATAGGAGTTCCGAGCCCGCCGAGATTCACACCTACGAGCAGCGCTGTGCCGTTGCCTGTGAATCCCGAAAGCATCACCGCGGCGGGGACATTGCTTATGACCTGCGATAAAAGCGCGGAAACAACCACCTCGCGCCCTTCAAGAACGCCCGAGAAGAACGTGCTTACCTCACCTATGCGCGAGATGTTGCCGACAAAGACGAAGAAGCATACGAATGTCAGGAGAAGCGCATAATCCGCTTTGAGCAGCAGTTTTCTGTCTGTGAACAGGGCGGCGATTACTGCTGCCGCGGCGCAGACCGGATAGGGCAGCACCTTGAATACCGTCAGCAGACACAGAGCGAACAGCGCCGCATATACCACGGTAAGACAAGCGGACAGCTTCTTCGGCTCTTTTTTGTCTGCCGCGCAGACTTTTTTCGGGACAAGGAACGACAGTGCGAGAATAAGCACGAGACTGATGATACCTGCGGGGAGCATTGTTGTAACGAACTGCATGGCGTTCAGCCCGAACTCGTCGTAGATGTAAAGGTTCTGCGGGTTGCCGACTGGAGTCATCATGCTTCCGAGGTTCGCCGCGACGGTTTCGAGAACGATCGTGATTATGCGGCTTTTCTCATCGTTTATTCCCGAGAACGCGAGGAGCGTAAGCGGCACGAACGTGATGAGCGCAACGTCGTTGGTCACGAGCATCGACGAGAAGAAGCACAAAAGCACGAATATCTGTGAGAGCCGTCTTACGCTTCCCGCTTTTCCAAGCAGGAACGCCGTAAGCTTCTCGAACAGCCCCACGCTGCGGAGCCCCGCTACCGCGATCATGAGCGCGAAAAGTTCCGCGAGAACGGCGAAATTGCAGTATCCGATGTACTGTGCATCCGGCGGTACGAAGAACATCGTCGTCACCGCGAGCAAAAATGCCGCGATCAGCACGGGCTGGGCTTTTATGAATGCGAGTATCTTTCTCAGTATGTTGCTGTGGGAATGACCCGCTCTGCGCGGATCGGCAGTGATCGAATGTGCCATTACAGTCCTCTTTTTTGTTCTGTTTCTTGTTGTAAGTTGAAAAATTCCTTATATTCCGGTAAATCAGTGTATCACAAGACCGAAAAAAAGTCAATATCCGCGGGTAATTTAAGGATAATTCTACAAATTTACAAAATTTTGTTGACAAACCGGATTTGTTGCTGTATAATATACAAGTAATAATTTTTTGGAAGCGTATCGAAGTGGTCATAACGGGCCTGACTCGAAATCAGGTAGCCTTCACGGGCTCGTGGGTTCGAATCCCACCGCTTCCGCCAGCCGCGGACGCGCGGCGGCGAATCCGTCTCGGACGTTCAGTTCGGGACGGGTTATCTGCCTCGCAGCCGTCAGTCTTTATGAATATAACATTTAGGCAGCAAAGCCGCGGGCACACTGCGGTGAATCTTTCTCGGACGAACAGCTCGGGACGGGTAATCTGCCTCGCAGTCGTCAGTCTTTATAAATATAACATTTAGGCAGCAAAGCCGCGGACACACTGCGGTGAATCCTTCTCGGACGTTCAACTCGGGACGGGTCATCTGCCTCGCAGTTCAGTGAAACATGATTCAGATTGAGCGGCACTTATGCGGCTCGCAAAAAGCTAATAATTAAACTGTCTCCCCCGCAGAAAAGCGGGGGAGATAATAAAATAGCCCATATATAGACAGAAAGGGCTTTCGGTTGTAAAAAAGAAAGGAGATAATCAAATGGAATTTATGCTTGCGGCACTTAACCCCGCAACGGGAACATCCCTCCCCATACCGCTTTTCATCATTTCCGGAGTGGTGCTTGTGGGTATAATCGTGTTTACGATAGTAATGAACGTCCTCAAAAAGAAAAAGGGCGGAAACGGCAAGGGCAGAAGAAGAAAATAAAACTTAAGACCACGCATTATGAATGTTTCATTTATGCGTGGCCTTTTATTTTGCCTTCTGACGCAACAAAACTAAATTCCTCCGTCTTTCGGCGGAGGAACAGTTATATATCAGTACATCTTTATTATTTCATCAAATCCCGCGTTCTTTGTACGGGTGTAGATCTTGTCCGCCTTTTTGGGGTTGGGGACAAGAACGAGGGTAACATCCGCGCTTTCTTCAAGCTCCGCGGATCTCGCTATTGCATCGAGTATATCTTCTTCCTTGTACAGTATAGCGGTCTTTTTTCGAGAGCCTGCAAGACTTATATTATTCTCGGTGACTATCGAGAATATGCGCTCAAATCCGATAGAGAAGCCTACTGCGGGAACATTCTCTCCTGTGAAGCGACCGATAAGTCCGTCATAGCGTCCGCCGCCGGCTACCGTTCCGCCGAAATTCTCGCTTGCGACTTCAAAGACAGTACCCGTGTAGTATCCCTGTCCGCGGACAAGAGACGGGTCGTATATGACGCTGTAGCTGCCGGACAGCTTGTCGGAAGTCTCGATTATCGTGCGAAGTGACGCAATTATCGGCTTTGCGTCCTCTGAACAGTACCCCTCCATAGCGTCGAGAGTTATCGTGCCGGCTTTGAGAAGCTCGCCGAGCTTTTCTATTGCAGTTTCGGGCATCTGCTTTTCGCGGAGCTCCTCCGCGACGCCGTCCGCGCCTATCTTGTCGAGCTTGTCGAATGTAACGGATACAGTATCAAGTGTGTCCTCCGGAAATCCCATTGTTTTCAGCGAGTCACGCAGGATCCGTCTGTCGTTGACACGCACCGTGAACGCGCCTATACCGATCTTTCCGAGAGCCTTAGCGGTAACGGAGATAAGCTCTATCTCCGAGCAGATCGAATCGGAGCCGAGAATGTCGATGTCACACTGCACAAACTCGCGGAGTCTGCCTCTCTGCGGGCGCTCGGCGCGGTAAACCTTGTCTATCTGGATGCATTTGAACGGGTTCGGAAGGCTGTTGCGGTTATTCGCGTAGTATCTCGACAGCGGAAGCGTAAGATCATAGCGAAGTCCGAGGTCGCAGAGCTCCTTCTCGTCAACAGGAGTTTTTGCGAGTGCTGCTTCAAGCTTTTCACCGCGCTTGAGTATTTTGAAGATAAGGTTGAGGTTGTCGCCGCCGTCGCTTTTGTCAAGGTTCTCGGCGCTCTCTACTGCGGGGGTGTAGATGCGGGTAAAGCCGCATCTTGTGTAGGTCTCAAGTATAAGCGACATGAGTCTGTCACGCTGTGCCGCCGCATCCGGAAGGTATTCCTGCATACCTTTCTGTGGTTTTATGTTCATTTTCTGTCTGCCTTTCTTTTTTATTTTAAACTGTACTTATTCATAGTCCTCGTCGTGATGGCGCTTCTTTACTTCGTACATCTTCTCATCGCCCTTTAGCATAAGTTCGTCCACGGTGCAGCTCCCTGCTTCATAGGTGACCACGCCTGTGCTCATGGTGACGGGAAGTCCGTCGGCTGTGAAAATACGCTGTATGGTATGTTCAAGGTTCGTGGAATAGTCCTTTATGGTCTCTTCGTCAAGAATTCCTTCAACGACGAGCGCGAACTCGTCTCCGCCTATTCTCGCGGAAACTGCTTTCGGGAAGCGGGTCTTTATTACGTGCGAAGTGCTTATAAGTACCTCGTCGCCCTTTGCGTGGCCGTAATGGTCGTTGACGTACTTGAATCTGTCGAGATCCATATAGAACAGCGTCATCGACTTTCCCGCGTTGTCGCTGAGGTAGTTGTAGAAATATCTGCGGTTGTACATACCCGTGAGCATATCGGTGTTTGCGGCTTTGAACATGGACTCCTCGAATGCTCGTTGGTATGTTACGTCATTCATCAGCAGGAAGTATCCGGAAATATTCCCGAAAAAGTCGCGTATCTCCTGCATTCTCACTATGAAGGACTGCTCGCCTTCGTTGTTGTAGTATATCTTGCATTCTTGCGAGGTGTAGTGCTTTTCTTCGTTAATTTCGCTGTCGCTTACCGGAACAAGTGTCTGTATCTTCCAGCCCTCATAGTTGAAGTCCGCAACATCGTCCGCGGACAGCTCTGCAACTTTCATGAAAGCATCGTTCATCTCAACGACTTTCATGTCCGAGGTGAATATTATCATCGGAAAGGGAATATTCTCAACAAGTATCGAGAGCTCTATGCCGAGGTTAGAGAAGTTCGTCACATCGTGTCCTATGCCGACCGTCCCGAAAACGTTCCCGAACATATCGTAAACCGGCGTTTTGTAGGTTATGAGCTGTTTCATGCCTTCGCGGGTCATTACCGGCTCATTGCAGACGTACATTTTTCCGGAATTTATAGCGTTCTCTTCCGATTCAGCGCAGGCGAACGCATTGCCCTCTGTGGGTCTCGGAGCGTCCCATATATAGAAATGGTCGCGTCCGATTATATCCTCGCGGTTCTTGTGAACGACCTTTGTGAATGCGGTGTTCACCATTGTATGTATGCCGTCGAGCCGTTTGAACCAAAGCATATCCGGCACCGTATCTATCGTTGTGTACAGCGTGCGCTCGTAAAAATCGGCGAAAAACGCGTCAGAAATGCTTTTTATCAGCTTTTCTGTGCGTATCTTTATTTCGGCGGGGTCGCTTGTGTCCCACACATCGTCAAGTTTGCCGCCGAGCTTTCCTTTTCCGGCGAAAACGATGTGCAGCCCTTTCAGACCTGCGTCAGCGAGTGTGTTTGCTCTGTCGTAGTCATCGGTTATCACGATGCAGGCGCTGTCATTTGGAAAATCAGTGATATTTCCGCCGTCAGAGAAGGTGAGATAGACGTTATGAGGCGGTACTGCGCTACTGACAGCGTCCTTGAGCAGTTTGTCATTAAGCTCTATATAAACGGTAATGTTCAGCGTCGTCATTTTTCCCCTCCGTCTCTGAAAGCCATTGTTTGCAGTGTCGCATACACATTAATTATAGCACCTTGCTCCGGTTTCGTCAATCTTTTTAAGATTTTTGATAAATATTTTTTCAAAACTATTGACAAATGCGTCCGGATATGATAAAATATCGTATTGTAAACCCGTTATGGAGAAGTCGCGTAGCTGGTCGAGCGCGCGCGATTGGAAATCGCGTAACCGTCAAAAGCGGTTCGAGGGTTCGAATCCCTCCTTCTCCGCCACGGCATACGCCGTTTCGCCGTATGTTACTCTGGTAGCATACGGTATTATTCTGCCCCGCTGTCCAAAGCTCAGATATACTTTCTGTAACGCAATCTCATCCGCGAATGCACGGCGGTGATTCCGTGGGGCAGTTTACTGCTCCACGGTATTTTTCTTCCTCGCTGCTGTTATTATCATCTTCCTGACAGCCGTTCCGGTTAGCTTTTATGTATATTTCATGGGGTATTAGCGCAGTTGGGAGCGCACAACACTGGCAGTGTTGGGGTCAGGGGTTCGAATCCCCTATACTCCACCAGCCGCGTACGCGCGGCGGCGATCCCGTCTCAGGTGTACCTGAGGCGGGATATTTTTCTGCCTCGCTGTTGTCAGAGCCTTCTGTTTACAACAGTTCACATTACGGACTTTGTACAGACTAAGGTCAGAGAGCGTGAAGCGATATGCTGCCCGCGCTTCTGATACTTTCATAACCGATCCGGCACGTTACTTTGCGGTAACGTGCTGTTGTTTTTATTCAGTTCGGGGAAAGTCTCCGCTTTTTTGAAACAATGTGCTGTCAAACTGCACAAAAACGATGTTGATTTTGCATTAAAACAATGAAAATCAGCAAAAATACTTGAATGTTTGTTACAATTCATATATAATATAAAGTGAGCTTTTATAAAATACAGAAAGTTTATCGAGACTTTACTACAACAATACGGGAGGTGTGCGGCATGAACAGTAATGATCAGTATATGCAGTTGTCCGATTACGCGCATAACGCATACCGACACTTTAAAACCATAACCCGCCACAAGAGCCTTGTAATGCATTATTGCTTCAAGGCGGGACTCATAAAGCAGGGACTGCTGCATGACCTGTCGAAATATTCGCCTGCCGAGTTCATGGTCGGCGTTAAGTATTTCAACGGAAAGCGAAGCCCGAACACCGTCGAGCGTGAGATCCTCGGCTACAGTGCTGCATGGCTTCACCACAAAGGCAGAAACAAGCATCATTTCGAATACTGGATAGACAACAAGCCTGACGGCGACAGGAACATGGCAGGTGTGAAGATGCCGGTGAAGTACGTTGTCGAGATGTTCTGCGACCGTATCGCCGCGTGCAGGGTCTATCTCGGAGAAGATTATACCGACGCGTCGCCCTATGAATACTATGCGCGCTCACATTCGCACTATATGATACATCCCGAAACGGACAGGCTTCTGCGCCGTCTGCTGATAATACTGCGCGACTATGGCGAGGAAAAGGTTTTTGCATACATACGCCGCCGCGTACTTAAATAACTATGGAATTTATTCTCGGCCTTTCGATCATCATAATCCTGCTTCTTATACTCGGGTTCGGGTTAGATGTGATAATAATGGGCATTATCGGGCTTATCGGTCTTGCGGCTGCCGCGACCGAGCTCATGTTTCTGTTCTTCTCGGTAAGACTCCTGCTCTCGAAGCGCGCGGAGGCGGTTTTTTCACGTATCGGGCGCACCGAAAAGGGCAGATACGATGTCGCGTTCTATAATACGGATCTTGGCGAGCTCCCGAACGTGTTTCCCGCGGAAATGGTGATGAAGAAGCAGCTGTACAAAAGCGACAAAAAGCTTAAACTTCGTATAGATGTGAAGAAGAAATTCGTTTATGACCGCAACGCGCGGCTCACTATACTGCTCGGCGTACCGCTTTGTACGCTGCTTTGCGGATTTATCGCGTTCTTTATGATAATTCTTATAAGATGATAACTGCCTTCGGTGGAGGAAATAATGTTTGCTAAAATATCAAGTATAGGGCTGTTCGGGCTCAACGCTTTTCCGGTAACAGCCGAGATAAGCGCGTCCCAGGGTGTCCCTGCGGTCGATATAGTCGGGCTTGCCGACCAGTCGGTACAGGAGAGCCGTATGCGTATAAAATCCGCGATAGAGAACAGCGGTATGAAAATGGGCTCGATAAAGTGCGTTATAAATCTGTCGCCCGCCGGAGTAAAGAAAAGCGGGTCGGGCTATGATCTCGCGATACTCACGGCCCTGCTTACGGCAGCGGGCTATATACCGAAGGAACTTGACGGAAAGGCGTTCATAGGCGAAGTTTCGCTCGGAGGCGAGATATGTCCGGTAAACGGAGCTCTCGCTATGGCGGTGGAAGCGGCGGAAAGCGGCATCACCGAGCTTTATCTTCCCGCCGACAATGCTGCGGAAGCGTCTGTTGTCAAGAATATCCGTATCTACGGAGTTAAGACGGTCCGCGAGCTTGCCGCCCACCTCTGCGGCAGGAGTCTCATAAAGCCCGCCGAACCGCTTGAAATAACCGAGGAGTTTTATCGTACAGCTCTCGATTTTGCGGATGTCAAGGGTCAGGAAGCCGTTAAAAGCGCTATCGAAGTTGCCGCGGCAGGCTTCCACAATATGCTTATGATAGGTCCTCCCGGAACCGGCAAAAGTATGATAGCCAAGCGCATACCGACAGTTCTGCCGCGTATGAGCTTTGAAGAAAGCATAGAAACTACGAAGATACATTCGGTGGCAGGGATACTTTCTCCCGCTTCGCCGCTCGTTACACGCAGACCGTTCCGCGACGTGAGCCACACGGCTTCGTCAGTAGGTCTTATCGGCGGCGGAAGCGTCCCGAAGCCCGGTGAAATTTCGCTCGCGCACAACGGGGTGCTGTTCCTCGATGAGTTCCCCGAATTTGACCGGCGGGTACTCGAAACGCTCCGCCAGCCGCTTGAGAACGGCGAGATAACGATCTCCCGTGCCGCGGGAGCTGTCACCTATCCTTGCAATATAATGCTCGTAGCGGCAATGAACCCGTGCCCCTGCGGAAACTATGGCTCGCCGCTCAAAAAATGCACCTGCACGCAGCAGCAGGTGGCGCGGTATCTCGGAAAGATAAGCCAGCCTATCCTCGACAGGATAGATATTCAGACCGAGGTGTCGTCGGTAAGATATGAAGACCTTGCGGGCAACGTTAAGAGCGAGTGCTCGGCGGCAATGGCAGAACGTATCGCAAAAGCCCGCGAAATTCAGGCAAAGCGCTTCAAAGGCACGGCAATAAAGTCGAATTCCGGTATAACGCCTGATCTGCTTCATCAGATATGTGTGCTCGACGAGAAGGCGGGAGATTATCTGAAGCTTGCGTTTGAAAAGACCGGGTTATCCGCACGTGCTTATGACAGGGTGCTGAAGGTGGCGAGAACGTGTGCCGATCTTGACGGCGCTGAGATCATCGGTAAGCCGCATATCGCCCGCGCGATAAGCTACCGGAGTCTTGACAGGAAATACTGGGGCGGCGGAATGTCGCTTTCGTGAGATAAAACAGACTGATAACAGGAGTTGAACTATGGAAAAGCTGAAAATAAATATGCTCGGCGACTTTTCAATGTCATACGGCGACAATGTTATAACCGAACAGAGCAAGCGTTCGAGAAAGATGTGGACACTTCTGCAGTTCATGATCGCGAACCATAACCGTGAAATATCGCAGAATGAGCTTATAGCGCTCCTCTGGGGCGAAAAGGACAGCGACAACCCCGTGGGTGCGCTGAAAACATCTCTTCACAGACTGCGTGCCTGTCTTGACGGACTCGGTATGCCGGAAGGTGTCGAGATCATCATAAACTCTATGGGCACATATTCGCTCAACAGCAGGCTCGACTGTGAAATAGACTTTGACGAGTTCGACTCGCTGTACAAGAAGAGTATGCTCGCACAGTCGGAAAAGGAAAAGACGAACCTTTATCTTACAGCCATAGACCTCTATAAAGGCGATTTTCTTAACCGTTCGCGCTCCGAGAGCTGGGTAACACCGATAAACAACTACTACCACTCGCTTTATCTGCGTATAGTGCACGACACGGTGGAGATACTTTACAGGCATAAATATTACACCGAGCTTATGAGCGTCTGCCGCCGCGCCTTCGAGATAGAAAAACTCGACGACAGAATACACCTGTTTTACGTCAAAGCCCTGCTCGACACCGGAGAGACCGCCGCGGCGAAGCAGCACTATACCTATGTTATGGATCTTTTCTATAACAAGAACGGTATCAATCCGTCACCCGAGTTCGTTGCGCTCTATGAAAAGACTGTCAAGGACGACAACGCTTATAATGCGGATTTCGGTGTCCTCAAAGGTCAGCTTGACAGCATAGACGACGGCATAGGCGCGTACTACTGCGAATTTGCGTTCTTCAAGCACGTTTACCAGCTTGAGATACGCGATGCGGTAAGAACCGGCAGACCCACTAACCTTTGTCTTATGACCGCAGTGTCAAAGACGCAGGAAGAACTTGAAACAAAACAGCTCAACCGCATCATGACCAAGCTTTCCGACTGTATCAGCAGTTCCCTGCGTTCGCGCGACGTTTTCTCGCGTTACAGCGCGTCGCAGTTCGTAATGCTCCTCACCAACACCACAAAGGAGCAGGCGGGAATGGTACTTGACCGTATCCTGAAGCGTTTCAAGCGTGATAATCCGAAGCTCGGCTGTACGCTTCTCTATAAGTTTGACCGTGCGGGAAAGCCCGATCAGAGGGAGCTTAAATGAATTACAAGACCATAGAAGGCAGCGCCGAAGCTCGCTTTATCGAGAAGAAAAGCGAGTTCATAGGTTATATCCGCCACACCGCCACCGAAAAGGAAGCCCTCGATTTTATCGCGGAGATACGCGCTATGCATCGCAAGGCAACGCATAACTGCTATGCCTATATCCTTCGTGAAAACAATCTCTCACGGCACAGCGACGACGGTGAGCCGGGCGGAACGGCGGGCGTGCCGATATACGAAGTTCTCCGCAAGGAGGGACTTACCGACATCACCTGCGTTGTCACGCGATATTTCGGCGGTGTCCTGCTCGGAGCCGGCGGTCTTGTCCGTGCATACACCAAAGGTGCGAAAATAGCCTGTGACGCGGCGGTCACGCTCGATATGCGCACCGCGGCGCAGCTTGAACTCAGGCTCGACTACACTTGGTACGGCAAGATAGGCAAGACCCTCGGAAGCTATGACGTGCGTGTGCAGAACGAGGATTTCGGTGCAGACGTGACCATAACGCTGTTTATCCCGGCTGAAAACGAGGATGTGTTCAGAACCGAGCTGACCGACATTTGCGGCGGAAGCATAAGCGTGCAAAAACTCGGTGAAACAGAGTATAATTTTAGTAAAAACGACGAAATTTAAAAATCCCTTCCCGAAAAAAAGGTAAAACGGGAAGGGATTTTGTATATATCTATGGTGGGTTTTTGCACCCCAACGCTATATATTGTAAATCCGTAATCCATAAGGGAACCTCTAAAAACCCATTTGAGAGAAAAAGAGCTACTTGCACCGATAGCTGCGTCAAGCCTCCTCACCGTGCGCCAGCACGCTTTCGGAGCCTCTCCTTGCTCTCGGCACAATTATCTCATTTTCTCTTTTCAAAGCGGTTTTTAGAGGTGCCCATAATTCTGATACCGCATAAACAGTTGCACGCTGTTTATGCGGTATAGCCCATATTTTTTCCGGCTGAAAGCCTCGAAAAAAGACAGTAAAAGGATATATTAATGTTACCGAGAGAGATCACACAGGAAAACGAGAAGAAAATACTGTCCGAAAACGCTTGTTTAAGCGAAAACAGCAAGGGCAGAGACATATACGAGAAGCCGTGCGATATACGAACGGATTTTCAGCGCGACCGTGACAGGATAATCCACAGCAACGCTTTTCGCAGGCTAAAGCATAAAACACAGGTGTTTCTTATCCCGAAATCCGACCATTACCGTACGCGCCTTACACACACCCTTGAGGTGTCTCAGATAGCACGTACCATTTCGCGCGCACTTCGTCTTAACGAAGACCTTACCGAAGCGATAGCGCTCGGTCATGATCTCGGGCACACCCCGTTCGGCCACGACGGCGAGAGAATGCTTCAGAAGCTTTATCCGGCGGGCGATTTCCGCCATTACAAGCAGAGCGTCCGGGTCGCCGAGAAGATAGAGCGCGACGGGAAAGGGCTGAACCTTACCGCCGAGGTAAAGAACGGCATACTCTGCCATACCAATATGACTGCGGACACGCTTGAGGGCGTTGTAGTCAAATTCGCGGACAAGATAGCTTATCTCAACCACGACATAGAAGACGCGATACGCGGCGGTGTGCTCAACGCGGGTAATATCCCGCAGCATGTCATAGATGTGCTCGGCGATTCAAAGAGCAAGCGCATAACCACCCTCGTTACTGATATAATAGCGAACAGCGGCACCGAGATAACTTATTCCGAGCCGATACGCGAGGCGCACGATGAGCTTCGCCGCTTCATGTTCGACACGGTGTATTACGCGGCAGTCACCAATCGCGAAAAGGACAAGGCGTGTCATATTGTCGAATACCTTTTCGATCACTATATGCATAACAAGGACGCTCTTCCGGAGCTTTATATACGGCTTGCGGAGGAGGACGGGCTTGAGATGGCGGTATGTGACTTCATAAGCTGTATGACCGACGAATATGCCATTGATCTCTTCAAGGAACTCTGCATTCCCAAACAATGGATCCGTATCTGAATTGTGACTTATCGTAAAGGCTTCGCACAGACTCTGAGGTCTTACTTCCGTGTCTGTACCAAGGCTTTGGAGCCACTGACACTTTAAAAGCAGGAGTGCTTGCGGGGAGGGCAGCCGCCGTTGCAGAGACTTTGAGTCTGTACTTACTCCGGGCGGCTACCGGGTCCAGCGTCACGCTGGCGCCGGTGCAGGGCGGCGTAAGCCCTGCCGGGGACGGGGGCAGAGCCCCTGGATCTCTCTTAAGTCTCTTAAAAATCTTTAAAAACCCAAAAGAGGTGAAACAGGTGGGAAAACTGCCGGAGAGCTTTCTTGACGCCCTCAGGGCGAGCAACGACATAGTGAACGTGATGTCCTCTTATGTCGAAATCAAGCGCGCGGGCAGAGATTATGTCTGCTCCTGCCCGTTTCATTCCGAGCGGACACCGTCCTGCCACATCTACACCGAGACACAGAGCTTTTACTGCTTCGGATGCGGGGCGGGCGGCGATGTCATCAACTTTATCCGTCTGATCGAGCACTTCGACTACATTGACAGCGTCAAATATCTCGCGCAGCGCGCAGGGCTGTCCATGCCGGATGACACCGATGACGGCGGTGCGAACAAACGCACAAGACTTCTCGCTATGAACCGCGAAGCCGCGCGGTATTTCCGTGACGTGCTGCTCTCACCCGAAGGCAGAGAAGGGCTTGACTACCTCGCACAGCGTCAGCTGACCCCCGCCACCATAAAGAAGTACGGGCTCGGGTTCGCGCCAGACGGTTGGCACAATCTACAGTATTACCTCCGCCAGAAAGGCTATACAGACGACGAAATGGAGGACGGCGCGCTCCTTGCGAGGCGCAATAACTCCGTTTACGATAAATTCAGACGGCGCGTGATGTTCCCGATAATCGACATTCGCGGAAACGTTATCGCGTTCGGCGGGAGAACACTTGAAAAAGATGCTCCCGCAAAGTACCTGAACAGCGACGAGACGCTTGTTTTCCATAAGCGCGAGAACCTGTTCTCACTCAATTTCGCTAAAAACACCAAAGAAAAATTCCTTATCCTCTGCGAGGGATATATGGACGTTATCTCGCTCAACCAAGCGGGTTTTGACTGCGCGATAGCCACTCTCGGCACCGCGATAACTCCCCAGCAGGCGAACAAGATGAAGCACTACGCCGAGGAGATCGTTATTTCCTACGATGCCGACGGGGCAGGGCAGAAAGCCACCATGAAGGCGATAAACCTGCTCGCCGAGGCAGGGATACGTGCCCGTGTGCTAAATATCCCGGATGCGAAGGACCCGGACGAGTACATAAAGCGGTTCGGTGCAGAGAGCTTCAGACAGCTCCTTATGGGCACTTCGACCGCGCTCGACCACGAGTTCGGACTGCTCAGAGCGGGTATAGACACCGAAACGGCCGCCGGAAAAGCGGAGTTCCTCAAAAAAGCGGTGGCGTTCCTCGCGAAGATACGAAGCGACACCGACCGTACAGTTTACATATCCGAAGCCGCCAGGATCAGCGCTCAGCCTGTGAACGCG
This sequence comes from uncultured Clostridia bacterium, assembly GCA_947168885.1. Classification (GTDB taxonomy): domain Bacteria; phylum Bacillota; class Clostridia; order Oscillospirales; family Ruminococcaceae; genus Ruminiclostridium_E. The sequence continues at coordinate 70,509 of CAMVNQ010000001.1, forward strand.
GTCACGGAGCTCGTCAAGGACAGAATAAAATACGATATACGAAGTGAACAGCGCAATACGGAGCGTGAACTTATCCGCGGCACCGTAAAGCGCGACCCGATAAATCCCGATTCTCTCACTTTCCCGCGGGAAGAAAAAGCGGAGCGGGGCATAATCGCTTATATGATGCATTCTCCCGATTATCTTCCGCGGGTCGAGAAAAGTCTTACGGCGGAGGATTTCCCGACAGAGTTCAACCGTCGGGTGTTCAGCTTTATCGCCCAGCATATAAAGAGCGGCGACACGGTCGATCTTTCGCTCATAAGCAGCGAGTTCGGCGCGGAGGAGACCGGGCGCATAACCGGTATCTGCCGTCAGGCGGATGCTCTTCCGTACAGTATGCCGCGGCTCGATGAATACATAAGCGTGCTTGTCGAGCACAGAAGCAAGGCTTCAGAAAAGCCCGTTACCGAGCTCACCGCCGAGGAGATGCTGAAAAAAATGGAGGAAATGCGTAACAGGAAGAAGCATTCCACCGTATAAAACCGTAATTATTCGGCGACAGCCGTTCAATTTATCAAGGGAACCTCTAAAAACCCATTTGAGAGAAAAAGAGCTACTTGCACCGATAGCTGCGTCAAGCCTCCTCACCGTGCGCCAGCACGCTTTCGGAGCCTCTCCTTGCTCTCGGCACAATTATCTCATTTTCTCTTTTCAAAGCGGTTTTTAGAGGTGCCCTCAAGTAAATAATATCCTGTCCGTGACTTGGCAAGCCGGGACGGGAAATGGGCATAGTCCCATAAAAGAAAGGACGTTTATATATGTCGGAAGCAAAATCGCCGATCACCGAACTGATCGAGCACGGAAAACAGAGCGGAAAGCTCACAAGCCAGGAGATAAACGATGTTCTCGAAAGCTGTGACTTCGATGCGGAGCAGATAGACAAGCTCTATAACGACGTTGAGGAGAACAATATCGCGATCATTGACGACTTCACCATTGATGAAGACCTCGACGCGGCGCTTTATCTCGCAGCAGATGATGACCTCGATATGGGTCTTTCGACCGATCAGATCTCGATCGATGACCCGGTAAAGATCTATCTTAAAGAAATAGGAAGAGTTCCGCTTCTTACGCCGGAGGAAGAGATCGACCTCGCGCAGCGTATGACACAGGGCGACCCCTATGCAAAGAAGAGACTTTCCGAAGCGAATCTCCGTCTTGTCGTAAGTATCGCGAAAAAGTATGTGGGACGCGGTATGCAGTTCCTCGACCTCATACAGGAGGGCAACTTAGGTCTTATCAAGGCTGTCGAGAAGTTCGACTATACGAAGGGCTACAAGTTCTCAACATACGCGACATGGTGGATAAGACAGGCTATAACCCGTGCGATCGCGGATCAGGCGAGAACTATCCGCATACCCGTGCACATGGTCGAGACGATAACCAAGGTAAAGAAGGTAAGCAGCACGCTTCTTCACAAGAACGGACGTGAAGCTACCGCAGAGGAGATCGCGGAAGAACTGAAGCTCCCGCTCGACAGAGTGCGTGAGATAATCCGCATCTCTCAGGACCCCGTTTCGCTCGAAACCCCGATAGGCGAGGAAGAGGACAGCCACCTCGGCGATTTTATACCCGACGAGGAAGCTCCCGCGCCGGCAGAAGCGGCTTCACAGATGCTTCTTAAGGAGCAGCTCGACGAAGTGCTCGGCACGCTTACCGAGAGAGAGGGCAAGGTGCTGCGTCTGCGCTTCGGTCTTGACGACGGCAGACAGCGCACTCTTGAAGAAGTCGGCAAGGAGTTCAATGTTACCCGTGAGCGTATAAGACAGATCGAGGCGAAGGCACTCAGAAAGCTTCGTCATCCGTCGAGAAGCAAGAAACTCAAGGATTTCCTTGAATGATATAATTTTTATATTTTACAGGACAGATCAGCGTAAATGAAAGGAATTTGTCAATGAGTACGAAAAATGCAGCACCCGAACTTAAAGAACAGGGAGACCTTGTGTTCGCCCTTGACATCGGCACAAGAACAGTCGTAGGTGTTATCGGCGAGTACATAGACGATAAGTTCTATCTTCAGGACTATATCAGCGTTCCTCACACCAAGCGCGCAATGGTTGACGGTCAGGTAGAGGATATAAAGCAGGTCGCAAAGATCGTTTCACAGGTAAAATCCAAACTTGAGGAAAAGAACGGTGTTCATCTCACCAAAGTCTCTATCGCAGCCGCGGGACGCGCGCTTAAAACCAGGCAGGTATCTATGGAATTCGATATCTCCGACCGCGAGGCGCTTACCGAGGATATGGTAAAGTCGATGGAGATCGAGACCATTCAGAAGGCACAGGCGGAGCTTGATGCGACCAACACGGGAAGAACGATATTCTACTGCGTCGGTCATTCGATAATAAGCTACCTCCTTGACGATTACAAGATAATAAGCCTTGAGGGGCACAAGGGCGAAAAAGCAACGATAGAGCTTGTTGCTGCATTCCTGCCGAATATTGTCGTGGAAGGTCTTTATTCGGTAATGGATCTTAACGAACTCGAAGTCACCAGCCTTACGCTTGAGCCTATCGCGGCGATGAACGTTATAGTTCCGCCGGAGATACGCCTTATAAACATTGCCCTCATAGATATAGGCGCCGGTACGTCCGATATTGCTATTGCGAAGAACGGCTCGGTTGTAGCTTATGCTATGGCTACAACGGCGGGTGACGAGATAACCGAAGAGATAATCAGACAGTATCTTGTTGATTTCAACACCGCCGAGATGATAAAGCAGAGCTGCTCGAACGGCGAAAAGGAAGTAGAGTACCGCGATATACTCGGAAACTCGCATAAAGTGCTCGCAGAGGATATTCAGGAAATGCTCACTCCCGCAGTCGAGACACTCGCGGAGACTATCTGTGACGCGATAATCGAAGCAAACGGCTCGTCACCCTCTGCTGTGTTCCTCGTAGGCGGCGGAAGCCTTATCGAAGGTCTTACCCCGATCGTAGCCGAAAAGCTCGGAATAGACGAGACGCGTGTGGCTATCGGCGGCGGCGACTTCCTTAAGAACGTTGACGAGTGTGGCGCGAAGCTCGGCGCAGAGTACGTTACTCCGCTCGGTATAGCGGTAACGTCTATGCTCAATCAGGGTTATGACTTCTCCGTGATAACCGTCAACGACAGCAAGGTGCGTGTATTCGACACCAAGCAGCTCAGTGTTTACGAAGCTCTCACCATAGCAGGCTACAAGTCCCATGAGATCATGGGCAGGAGCGGACGCAGCCTTACATACACGCTCAACGGAGTGAGAAAGACAGTAAAGGGCGGCGCCATGACTCCCGCAGAGCTCTTCGTCAACGAGCGCCCGGCTTCCATTATGACAAAGGTGACGCAGGGCGACAGGATCCGTATTGTTCCTGCAACAAGCGGTTTCAACGCATCCGCGAAACTCTCCGATGTGCTCGGATATGAGCGTTTCAACAGCGGTATTGTTAAATTCGGCGGTGACACGTTCGCAATCGGTCTTAAAGCGACCGTCAACGGCGAAACGAAAGAACCCGATTACCAGATACAGCCGCTCGACAGCATAGAAACTTCCGGCATAGTTACATTCGGCGACCTGCTCCGCGTTATTGATGCGGGCTCGGAGGGCGTTGAATACCGTGTCGGCGACAACATCATAGACGAAAACTACGTTCTCGGCGCCGGTGATGAGATATACGCTTATGACAGCTACGGCAATATCATCGGCACCGATATCGAAGAGCCGATAGCTGTAACCGCACCTTCTGCTTCCGCTCAGGAATCAGAGCCTGTACAGACGCCCGTCTCTGTCAGTGAAACACCGACCGAACCGGAATCCAATTCAGCAGCTCCTTCGGCGAACGCTATACCCTTTAACGGCAGAGGAATAAACGTTGAGATAAACGGCGAGCCTGTTACACTCGCTCCGAGAAACGGAGACTATATCCTTCTCGACCTTCTCAACAGCATCAACATCGACCCCGCCGTACCGAACAGCGAGATCGTGCTTGAGATAAACGGTGCTCCGGCCAATTTCAGCAGTTACATCTCTGACGGAGACAGAGCGGTCATAAAAGTTCAGGAAAGAACCGGCAGTTAATGAAGAAACGTTTGGTTGCAGCTCTTCTCGCTGCGGTCATGCTGCTTGGCGGCTGCGGCAAGGAGATAGATTATTCTTCGATAACTCTTCCTCCCGAATATACCGAGAAGCTTCCCGATCCCGATGCGGATAAGGATATAATGCAGGAGACTGTCATCATACCCGAGAATTTCGCGAAGGATACATACGCTCCCTCTACGCCGGTCGTCGCGCCGGAGGATTATGAGGAGACGTTCCAGCTTGAGTTCAATTCCGATTCGCAGACCTATACGAGCGGGCTCACGGGTTTCAACGGCAACGGGTTTATATGTCTCGGCGATCACGAGTACGCCACGGTAGGCGTTACCGTCCCGTCGGCACAGTATTACGATGTGACCGTGCGGCTTTGCAGCAACGGCGCAAAGGTCGCAATAATCGTCGGCGGAGAAAACGAGATCCAGAGCCCCGACGGCGATTATAAGACGCTTGACGGAACAGTCGTCGGCGCGGTGTATTCCGGTGAGGGAAACGAGTTCGAGCCATATACCCTTAAAGGTGTTTATCTCGGCAAGGGCGAGAACAAGATAACGCTTCAGGTCATAGCCGGAACAGCGTACATCGACGAGATGACGCTGAAGAACGGCGGTACCGTGCAGAAGCTTGCGTATGAGGTGTCGAATGCGCCCATAGATCCTAACGCTTCGCTGAATACCAAGACGGTAAAGCGCTACCTTGCGGATCTCTACGGAAACCGTGTGCTTACCGGACAGTTCTGTTCGGCAGGAACGAACACCGAGATCAACGCGATATATATGTCCGTCGGACGATACAGTGCCCTGCGCTGCGCCGATATAGGCATCTTCTCGGAGCACTATCAGGGGCATGACAAGAACGACGAAAATGAGATCGGCACCGCTATAGACTGGTGGAAGGGCGGCGGTCTCGTAAGCTATACATGGTACTGGCAGTCTCCCGTTGAGGAAAACCCTTCCTGCTTTGCACAGCTTACCGATTTCGATCTGAAAAAGGCTGTCACGGAAGCGGACGTTGCGGATCTCAGCCCCGTGTCGCTTGAAGCCTATGTCCAGACCGGGCGCATAAGCAAGGAATGCCTTGCTCTGATAACCGACATTGACGCGATAGCGCAGAAGCTGAAGCTTCTTGAGATGTCGGATGTGCCGGTATTGTTCAGGCCCATGCCCGAAGCGGGCAACGGCTGGTACTGGTGGGGATGTGACAAGGACAGTTATCTGTGGCTGTATAAATTCCTTTTCAAGCGTATCACCGAGTATTACAAGCTTTCAAACATAATCTGGGTGTGGGACGGCGAAAGCTATGACTACTACCCGGGCGATGAGTACGTTGACATCGTGGGTATGGACTTATACACGAACTACGACATCTCCGGCAACAGTCGCATGATGGACGCGGTCAGCTATACGATAAAGAGCAAGGGAACGGCGCTTACGGAATGCGGCAGGATACCGAACCCCGATCTTCTGGTCCGTGACGGTGCGTACTGGCTGTGGTTCGCGCTGTGGAAGGGTGATTACATCATCAACAGCAACGGCAGCATACAGTATTCCCATGTAAGCCCGACAGAGCTCGATTACGCTTATAACAACGAGCTGTACATCACGCTCGATGAGCTTCCGGATTTCTCGCGTTATTAAAGGCACAAGCTGAAATAAATGTATAGTGCGCAGAACAAGAAAACAGCAGACCCGTAAATCAACAGGTCTGCTGTTTTTGTTTTCCGGTCAGTTTATAAGCGTTCTGATCGCTTTAATGAATTCGTCTATGTCTTCGCTTGTCGTGTATTCCGACATAGATACGCGAATCGAGCTTCGTGCTTCATCGTGGGTCAGTCCCATTGCGGTGAGTACGTGTGACGGGTCGAGCGAGCCTGACGCACACGCCGAGCCGCTTGAAACTGCGATACCACGCAGGTCGAGCTGAAGAACAAGGTTCTCGCCTTCGTGTCCCGCGAATGAGAAATTCGCGTTACAGGCGAGCCTCCGCTCGCGGTCGCCGTTTATGCGGACTCCGGCGAGACGACCTATCTCATTGAAAAGCCGTTCACGAAGCGGAAGAAGCCGCGCGTTCTTTGTGTCAACGTTCTCTGCGGCGTATCTCATAGCTTCCGCAAGTCCGACAATACCCGCGATGTTCTCGGTCCCGGCACGTTTGCCGCCTTGCTGGGCACCGCCGGAAAGAAGCGGGTAAAACGGCAGCCCGTCCCGCACATAAAGCAGCCCCACGCCTTTCTGTGCGTGTATCTTGTGCCCCGACAGCGACAGCATATCCACGTTCTGCTCACGCACGTTTATCCGCAGGTTTCCGAACGCCTGCACCGCGTCGGTATGGAACACGACGTTCCGGCTGCGGCAGATGCCGGCGAGTTCCTCAAACGGCTGCACAGTGCCGACTTCGTTATTTGCCGTCATTACGGTGACGAGCGCTGTTTCGTCTGTGAGAGCGGCTTCGAGGTCATCCGGACGCACGATCCCGTTCTCGTGAACGGGGAGCCGTGTTATCCGGAATCCTTCTTTTTCGAGCTGTTCGAGCGGTTTCAGTATAGCGTGGTGTTCTGCCGCGGAAGTGATGATATGTCGCTTACCTGCTGACAAACCGGCCTTCGCCGCAGAGAACACAGCGGTGTTGTCGCTCTCTGTCCCGCCGCTTGTGAAGAATATCTCGCGCGATTCACAGCCAAGCACATCTGCACATAGCGAGCGCGCCTTATTGAGCGCTATCGCGCTTTTCCGTCCGAGGGAATACAGCGAAGACGCATTTCCGTAGCCCTCTTTAAGCCACGGGAGCATAGCTTCAAACACATTGTCGCTTATCCTCGTTGTCGCCGCGTTGTCAAGATAGATCCTTGTTTCGCTCATATTGTCCTCCGTGATGTTCGCGTAATTCCTTCAAAAAAGCCCTCCCGTAAGGAAGGGCTTTTGCCTGTTCAGTTTTCTATTACTTTTCCATAAGCTTTTCGGGCTTGTAGAGGTTTATCGAACTGTCGGTCGTGAGGCTGTAGCCTGCGCCGGTCTGCTTTAACATATCGTTGTACTCGTCCTGCTTGAGTTCCGATCTTATCGTTGTGACAGTGCTCTCGGTCTTATCGGGGTATGCGAGAATGTCGAGACGCTGAACCACATAAGTGCGGGTGTCAGCTTCAGCTTCGACTGTGATAACCTTAACGTCGCCTGCGTTCATTGCAGAAGCCTGATCTATGAACGATTCGGACGGCGAGCCGCTCGATTTCTTGATTATCTGGATAAGCGAGTCTTTCTCCGCTTCCTCAACGGTCGTTGCAGCTGTGTTGTCCGTGTTTTCGGTGCTCTCCGCAGCAGCATCTTCCGCGTCGGTGTCCTCTGCATCGGCAGCTTCTTCTGCCGCAGCCGCAGCGCTTTCAGCCGCCTCTTTGTCCGCAAGTGCCTGTGCGTAGTCTCTGTAAACCGCTTCATAGCTTTCGCCGGCAGCTATTCTGTCTGCATAGGGCTTTGCGTCAGCATCCTTAAGCTCAAACGGGAAGTAGTTGAGCGCGAGGTAGTCGTTCTGGAGAGAAGCCTTGATCTCGTCCTCGGTAGCAGCCTTTTCGCCGCCCTCGCCGTAGAGATGTTCAAATAGCTTGTCGCGCTTTAAGCCCTCGATCTGGAGTTCCTTATAGGACTGTTCGCCGATGCCGTACTTTTCGTAGTACTCGCCGACGATGTCAACGCCATAGAAATACTGTGCGTAGCTGTTTTCCTGGGTCCAGAGCTGGTTTACGTTGGCGTTGATGTTCTTGAGCTCGTCTGCTGTCACTTCAAGACCGTACTGGTCGAAGAGACGGTTTACAGCGATATACTCGCGGCAGTTCTCAAGTGCCCTCGCGTTTACCCAGTCTCCGAACTTCTGCCCCTCAACGGTCTGTGCGAAATAGTCAAAATTCTCTGCGGACGTATCGAGGTCAGGCTGTTCTTCCGTGAGCTTGCTTACAGCTTCGCTTACGGCTGCCTGCTGTTCAAGGATATAAAGTCCCGCGCGGAACTTCTCGCCGTCAACGGTAACGGGGTAGGTCTGGCTTGTTGAGCAGGCGCAGGCACCCGCGGCTATTGCTCCGCAAAGTATAGTAAGAATGCTGTTTCTTACCGATCTTTTCATAACTTGGTCTTCCTTTCTTTTCCTGTATTACAACCATTCTTTATCAGCTTCTCCCGTCGTTTGCGGGAATAGCTCGGTTCTTCTTATCTGAGAGTAATATTCTTTTCGCCGAGAGCTTTAAGTATCTTCTCGACGGACTTGTCGGCTTCTTCCGCTTCCATGGTTTTATCCTCGCGGCGCATAACAAGGCTGTACGAAAGGCTCTTCTTGCCTTCCGGAACGCCTGTGCCCTTGTACATATCGAAGAGAGTTACCTGCTCAAGGTGCTTACCTGCGCTTGTGATTATATCGATTATCTCGCCTGATGTCACATCGTCGTCGCATACAAGGCTTAAGTCACGCGTTATAGCGGGGAACTTCGGGAGCTGTCTGTACTTAACGTCGCTGTTCGCGAGAGCGCACATTTCCGCTATATCAAGCTCGGCGATGTAGATGCGTTCCTTAACGCCGTAGTTCTCGGAAACGAGCGGGTGAAGCTCACCTATCGTGCCTATCGTCTTGCCGTCGGCAACGATCTTCGCGCATCTTCCGGAGTGGAAGGTGTCGATGGCGGCTTTTTCAAATCTTGCCTTTATGCCGTACTCATCAAATATTGCTTCGGTGATGCCCTTTATCGTGAAGAAATCTTCGTCTGCACCGTAAGCGCCGACGCAGAGAATATCACGTTCTTCGGGGAGTTCCTCGGCCGTTTCCTTCGGGAGATAGATGCGTCCTATTTCAAAGAAACGTCCCGCGGGAGTGCGGTTGTTGATGTTGCGGACGATAAGCTCCGTCATGGACGGTATCATCGTCGTGCGCATAACGCTTGTATCCTCACCGAGCGGGCGGAGGAGAGTAACGCTCTTTCTCTGCGCCTCGGGAAGTCTTATCTTTTCGTAGCTCTTCGGGCTTATGAAGCTGAATGTCATCGTTTCAAGGCAGCCCTGCGCGATCATTATATCGACGAGCTTGTCCGAGAAGCGCTGCTCGGGAGTGATGCGGCTTCTGCTCGAAAGTTTCGGTATTGTGGATGCTATCTTGTTGTAGCCGTAAATTCGTGCTATTTCCTCGCCTATGTCGCAGGGGAGAAGCATATCTATACGAACGCTCGGGACGGTTATCTCATGCGTGCCGCGGTCATAAACGAAACCGAGCTTTTCGAGTATCGTTATCTGCTCTTCCTCGGGAATATCTGCGCCGAGGAACTCATTGACCCACTTGTAGTCATGTTTGAGCTTGTGTGGTGTCTTGTTCGAGTTGTCGATGTCTATTACATTCTTTACAACCTCGCCGCAGCCCAGCATCTCTACGAGCTGTAAAGCGCGGTATAACGCATTTTTCGCATTGATAGGGTCAAGGCCCTTCTCAAAGCGGGCGCTTGACTCGGTGCGTTCACCGATCTTTCTTGCGGTGCGGCGGATAGAAACTCCGTCAAAGCACGCAGCCTCAAAGATGACCTCGGTGGTGTCGTCCCAGATACCGCTGTATTCGCCGCCCATAACACCCGCGACAGCCATAGGCTTTTCCGCGTCCGCTATAACGAGCATTTCAGGAGACAGCTTTACAGGTTCCTTAGCTTCATCGAGGAGCTTTAATGTCTCTCCGTCCTTAGCGTTGCGGACAACGATCTTGTTTCCTGCAACGTAGCGGGCATCGAAAGCGTGCATCGGGTGACCGTATTCGAGCATTACGAAGTTGGTTATATCAACGAGGTTGTTTATCGAGCGAACGCCGCTTGCGCGGAGTCTCTCGACCATCCAGCGGGGCGAGGGAGCTATCTTTACGTTCTTCACCTTTGCCGCCATGTAGCGCGAGCAGAGCTTGGTATTCTCTACTGTTACGGACACTTCCTTGTTTATGTCCGCGTCGATTCCGGTGAAAGCAGGTTCCTTTATGTTGAGAGGAAGGTCGAATGTTGCACTCGTTTCTCTTGCAAGACCGAGGACGGATAAGCAGTCCGGTCTGTTGTTGGTTATCTCGAATTCAACGCTTATATCGTCAAGTCCGACAGCTTTCAGAACGTCATCTCCGGGCTTCATTTTATCAAAATCCGGGTCGTCGTTGAGAATGAGGACTCCGTCGGGCGACGAGTAGGGGAAGTCGCTGTTGTCCATTCCGAGCTCGTTGAACGAGCAGAACATACCAAAGCTTTCCGCGCCGCGGAGCTTACCCTTCTTTATCTTTACTGTTGTGTTATGTTCCTTGTCTATAACGGTGCCGCCGTCGAGGACTACCGGAACGCAGGCATCCTTGACTACATTGGTAGCTGCGGTCACTATCTGCACCGGCTCTGACTGTCCGATATCCACCTGGCATATCCAGAGCTTTTCGCTGTCCTCGTGCTTCTTTATATCGAGCACCTTACCTATGACTACCTTATCTACCTCGCCGCGCATCTCGTGGTAAGTCTCGACCTTAGAGCCGCTCATGGTGAGTCCGGCCACAAGGTCTTTTATCGGCATATCGGCTTTAACGTAGTCGTTCAGCCATTTTACTGAAAGATTCATCTATATTGCCTCCGTTGTTCTGTGCGATCGTAATTATGTTATAAGATCAGAATTGTGATAAGAAACGCGCGTCGTTCTCATAGAGCAGTCTCATATCGTCTATATTGTATCTCATCATCGCTATTCTTTCAAGTCCGATACCGAATGCGAAACCGCTGTATTCGTCGGGGTCGATGCCGCAGTTGCGGAGCACCTCGGGCCGTACAACACCGGATCCGAGCATCTCTATCCAGCCCTCATACTTACAGAGCGGGCAGCCCTTGCCGCCGCACTTGAAACAGGAGAGATCGACTTCCGCCGACGGTTCGGTGTACGGGAAGTGGTGGGGTCTGAAGCGCAGCCGGACATCATTTCCGTAAAGGCTTTTAGCGAAGTTTTCAAGCGTACCCTTGAGGTCGCCGAAAGTTATCTTCTTATCGACCACAAGTCCCTCACACTGGTGGAATATCGGGGAATGCGTTCCGTCAACGGCATCGGGGCGGTAAACGCGTCCGGGGCTTATTATTGCTATCGGGGGCTTCTCCTTAAGCATAGTGCGTATCTGTACAGACGATGTCTGTGTGCGGAGAAGTGTTTTTTCTGTGATGTAGAACGTGTCGCTCGGTTCGCGGGCAGGGTGGCCTTCGTCCGTATTGAGCATATCGAATACGTACTTCGTTTCTTCAACTTCGGGTCCGTCAACGACGGTGTAGCCCATGCCGCGGAATATCGACTTGAGGTCGTCGAGCACTATGTTGAGCGGATGACGGGTGCCGACGCTTCTTTTTGTGCCGGGCATAGTCACATCAACTGCTTCTGCTTTGAGCCTCTGCTCTATAACAGCGGCCTTCAGCGATGCAGCTTTCTCTGTTATTGCGTTTTCGAGCGCGCTTCTCACGTCGTTCGCGAGCTGTCCCATAACGGGGCGCTCTTCGGCAGAAAGCGAGCCCATCTGCTTCAGTATCGCAGTAAGCTCGCCCTTTTTACCGAGGAATTTTATTCTGAGGTCTTCGAGGGTCTTAGTATCGCTCAAAGCGGCTATCTCTGCGGAAGCCTGTTCCTTTATCTTCTGAAGCTGTTCTTTCATCATGATGTTTTGTCTTGCTCCTTTTTCTTTTCTTTTTCTGTTTCTATGATCTCTGCGACCTTATGTGCCGCATCGGAAATAGGTTTCTTTTTCTTCGGCTTAAGAGACTCGATGTATTCTGCGTCCGCCTTCTGTTCTTCCTCTGTATATACGTAATCGGACGTGTATTTGTCCGTGTCGTCGCGTTGATATACGGCGCTGTCTGCGGGAAGCGCCTTTTTGCGCAGTCTGCCTTCAAGGAACTCCTTGAACAGCATATAGATGATTGCGAATACCGGTACGGCGAGGAGCATACCGATAAATCCGAACAGACCGCCGCCTATGATAATACCGATAAGCACCCAGACTGACGGAACGCCGATACGGTCACCCTGTATGAGCGGGACCATAATGTTGCCGTCAAACTGCTGCATAGCTACCATGAAAATTCCGATCCAAAGCGCCTTGAGCGGGTCGGCGAGCAGGGTAATGAAGCACACCGGGATACCGCCTATGAACGGTCCGAAGAACGGAATAACGTTCGTGCAGGCGATGATGACAGCCATAAGTATAGGGTAGGGCGTTCCGATTATCGTTGCTCCGATGAAGGTCATGCAGCCTACGAAGAATGCGTCTATGATTATACCGATGATATAGTGGCTGAAAATATCGTTGATACGTTTTGATACGCTGAGTATCGACTGTACACGGTCATTTTTCAAGAGCGCAAAGAGCAGCTTTTTAGCCTGCGCTTTGAGCATTTCCTTCGAGGAAACGAGATAGACTGCTATGATAAAGCCTATGATGAAGTCCTTGAAGCCCATTACGAAGCTTATGAGACCGCCGCCGATCTTTGAACCGAACTCGAACACCGAACCGGAGATGTCCTTCCAGCTTGATGCGAGGAAGCTTTCTATCTGGCTTATCGGGTTTTCGATAACTTCAACGATCTGGGGATAATCCGCGAATGTGTTTGAAGCCCATTTGAGGAAGTTGTCCGCGTAGCTGTTGAAGTTGGTTGCGAGGCTGGAAAGGCTCTGTATAAACTGGGGCACGATAAGAAGCACGAGTCCGGTCAGAAGTCCGAGCGAGAGGACAACGACAATAAATATCGACAGATTTTTTATCAGCTTATATGTTTTCTTGGAATCTTTCTTACTTTTTTCCCACTTGCCGAAGACCTTGTGGCGGAAGAACTCGACTGCCGGGTTCATGAGATAAGCTATTACGATACCCCAGAGGATAGGTGCTGACGCTTCGCCGAGCATATCGAACATCTGGCGGAGATTCGGTATGGCCTGTGCGCTCATTAGCAGGAAGCCGCTTATCACGATAACGATAACGGCGAGGACAGCTATCTGCTTATATTTTCTGTTTATTTTTATTTTCATTTCATTGTCCTCGTTGGTGAGTCGGTGTTGTTTACGTGCAGCGTGTTACGGCTGCGGCAGAAAGCTACGTATGTAGAAACGGCGGCTGCCGTGGCACCCCCTACCGGAATCGAACCGATAACTAACCCTTAGGAGGGGTTTGTTATATCCATTTAACTAAGGAGGCATAAAATATGTTGATTTAAAATCGATGAGGACCGCTCATCGGGAACAGGTAACGAATATGAAGGGCTGCATGGCTGCGAGACGGTGAGCCGATATAGCACAAAGTATATACGGAACGCCGCGGGCGCTTGCCTGCCCTTAGGAGGGGTTGTTATATCCATTTAACTAAGGAGGCATATCAGAGGTTTTTATATCCATTTTACTAAGGGAGTACAAAAAACGTGTACTATTTATATAGTACAAAATAAACAGCTTTATCTATTATACTACTTTTTTTCAAAAAAAACAAGATGTAAATCAACTTTTTTTGAAAAATATTGCGTATATGGCATAGTGACTCAGAAAAAGTATGATGGTCTGCGGCTGTGAGTACGTGAAAGACCGGCGCAGATCATGTGCATATCACGGATAAACGGCGGATCTGGCGAGAAATTTTGTGTGAAACTATTGACAAATGCGGAAAAACGGTGTATAATGTTGACAGTAAGAGACCGGATTGACAAGTCCGGTCTTAACTTTTTGCATATCGGAGCGGAGGTGGAGATTACGGCTGAAAAAAGTTCAAAGATCGAAGACCTTGCAAAAGCGGCGGTAATGCCGATAATAGAGCAGTACAAACTTACGCTCTGGGACGTTTGCTTTGAAAAAGAGGGCGCTATGTGGTATCTGCGCATCCTTATAGATAAGGACGGCGGACTCGACAGCGATGAGTGCGAGGAAGTTTCGAAACCGATAAATGAAATACTCGATAAGCAGGAATTAATAAAAAGCGTCGATATTCTTGAAGTCGGGTCGCCCGGGCTTACGAAAAAGCTCCGCCGCCCCGAGCACTTCAAAGCCTGCATCGGCGAAAAGATACGCGTCACACGGCGTAACGAAAAAGGCAAAGAGTTCAGTGTTTACGGAACGCTTACCGCTTATGACGAGGAAAACGGCACCTTTGATATGGACTGCGACGGAACAGCGGAAACGTTCAGAGTCGCGGAGTGCGTAAAAGTTAATTCGGATCTGTAACAGCAGAGAATAACGGCTGCGAGGCAGAATAATGACGGGCGCAGGGAGCGACATACGGAATCGCCGCCGCGCGTCCGCGGCACAGGAGGAATAATGGAAAATGGCTAAATCCAACACAACAGAGTTTATGGAGGCTCTCACCCTTCTTGCAAAAGAAAAGGGTATAAGTCCCGAGGTACTCATAGAAAAGATAGAAACCGCGCTTACGATAGCGATAAAGAAAGACTATCCGAGAAGCGAAAATATAAATTATGATATAGACGTGACCAAGAACAAGTTCGATGTAGCGATAATGAAAACAGTCGTTGAAGAAGTCGAAGATCCCGCTAATGAGATCTCGCTCGCCGACGCGCGTGAGATCAGCAAGCGTCTCAACGTCGGTGATATGTGTCCGCTCAAGCTTGACACCAAGCACTTCGGACGTATCGCCGCGCAGACTGCAAAGCAGGTCATAAAGCAGGGCATCAAAGAGGTCGAACGTGAGCAGCTCGTTGAGCAGTGGGGCGGTCTCCAGAACGAAGCCGTTTCCGCCGAGGTCAAGAAGGTCGAGACCGATTCGCTCAACGCGCTCGTAAGTGTCAACGGAACCGAGGTAATGCTCTTCAGAGGTGACCAGATACCCGGAGAGACACTTCGTGAGGGCGATGTTGTGAAGGTGTTCGTTTCCGGAGTTTCCTCCGCAGACAGAAGACCGACGCTTCGTGTATCGAGAACACACCGCGACCTTATAAAGAGACTGTTCGAGCTTGAAGTTCCCGAGATAGGCGACGGAACGGTGGAAATAAAGTCCGTAAGCCGTGAGGCCGGTTCGAGAAGCAAGATCGCTGTAATGAGCAACAACGAGAACGTTGACGCACTCGGCGCCTGCATAGGACCGCAGAGAAGCCGTATCACAAAGGTCTGCGACGAGCTTTGCGGAGAGAAGATAGACGTTGTCAAGTATGACGACGACCCGAAGGAGTTCATAAAGCAGTCACTCAAACCGGCGAACGTGATAAGCGTCGATATACCGGACGAGGAAGTCAAGGCGTGCTCGGTGGTAGTACCGGACAATCAGCTTTCGCTCGCTATCGGAAACAAGGGTCAGAACGCGAAACTTGCTGCGAGACTCACCGGATACAAGATAGATATAAAGCCGGAGAGCGGATTCTTTGAGGGCTCGAAGTAACAGCGGAACGGAGAGACCTATGGGAAAGAACGTACCGCTCAGGAAATGCCTCGGGTGTGACGAGATGATCGGAAAAAAAGGTCTCCTTCGCGTTGTAAGGACAAAGGACGGCGACATCTCGGCAGACCTCACCGGCAAAAAATCCGGAAGAGGCGCATATATTTGCAATGATAAGGAATGCTTTGAAAAAGCGGTGAAGAAGAAAAGCTTCGAGCGCGCCTTCAAGTGCGCGATACCGCCGGAGGTATATGAGAACCTCAGGGAGCAGATAAACCATGAATAACAGACTTTCAACACTTGGTCTGTGCATACGCGCGGGGAAGCTTGTAACAGGCTTCGACGCAGTCGTAGAAGAGATAAAGTCTCCGAAGAAAAAGGTGTGCGGGGTGCTGATAGCGTCCGACCTTTCGGAGAAGACCAAAAAAGAAGTAAGATTTGAATGCGGCAGGGCGGAAGTCACGGTCACGGAAATACCGGAAACGCTTGATGAGCTTAAAGAGATCACAGGAAAGAGAACAGGGGTCATCGCTGTTCTCGACGCGGGACTGTACGGTTCCGTGGTAAAATCAATCACTCATTGACCGGGGGAAAACGAATGGCAACAAAAGAGCAGAAATGCAAAATAAAGGACGCGGCTAAAGATCTCGGCTTAACGCCGAACGACATCATTGCGATAGTTAAAGAGCGCACGGGTGCGGAAAAGAAACCCGCCGCCTCGATAACCACCGCCGAGATGAATATCGTGCTTGAACATATCTCACAGGGGAATCAGGTAGCAAGCTTCGATGCTTATTTTGCGACTGCGTCCCAGAAGAAAGAGGAACCGAAAAAGGCTGAGCCCGCAAAGGAGACAAAACCTGCCGCAAAGCCCGAAGCAAAGGCGGAGGAAAAGCCCGAGAGCAAGGCAAAGCCTGCTGCTCCTAAGGATAAACCGGCGAAAGCTGCGGATAATAAAACAGAGCCCGTAAAGGCTCCCGAGAAGGCACCGGAAAAAGCACCTGAAAAGGCGCCCGCGAAGGCACCCGAAAAGGCTCCGGAAAGGGTACCGGAAAAGCCCGCTCCGAAAGCACCAGTAAAGGAAGCTCCGAGAACGGCCGCGCCGCAGAAGCCTGCCGAAAAGCCGGAGAAGCGCAAGGAGAACAAGCCGGTTCCGCGTCCTATGGAAGCAAAGGTAGATCTCAGCACCGTAAAGACCAATGAGCCGCCCAAGTCGAAAGTCAAGGGCGAAGCGGTTCAGCGCGGCGAGGTAGTCACAAAGCGCGTTGATACGAGAGGAAGCTATGTCGATCTCGACAAGTACAACGAGCGCTATGAGACAATGGCTTCGCAGAAGAACGGCGGAAACGGCAGAAGAGACGATAACTTCTCGAAGAAGCAGAAGATAAATCAGAAATCACAGCAGAACAAGAACGCGAAGTTCGGCGGGAAGAACCGCGAGACCGAAGCGCAGAAGCTCAGACGTCTCGAACTCGAACGCGCGAGAAAGCAGCAGCTCAAGGTACAGATCCCGGACGAGATCGTCGTTTCCGAGCTTGCTCAGCGCCTTAAGGTAACCGCTACCGAGGTCATCAAGAAGCTCATGCAGCTCGGCGAAATGTGCACGATAAATCAGGTCATAGACTTCGATACGGCTTCGCTTGTAGCGGAAGAACTCGGTGCAAAGGTCGAGAAAGAGGTCGTTGTAACGATCGAAGAGCGTCTCTTTGAGGACGAAGAGGACAAGAGCGAGGACTTAAAGCCCCGTCCGCCTGTCGTTGTCGTTATGGGACACGTTGACCACGGTAAAACATCGCTCCTCGACAAGATACGCCACGCGTCCGTCGCAAGCGGAGAAGCCGGCGGCATTACGCAGCACATCGGTGCTTACCGTGTAAATGCAGGAGGAAAGGACATAACGTTCCTCGATACGCCCGGACATGAAGCATTCACCGCTATGCGTGCCCGCGGAGCAAATATGACCGATATAGCCATACTTGTTGTTGCTGCGGACGACGGTATCATGCCGCAGACGGTAGAGGCTATCAACCACGCAAAAGCGGCGGGTGTCAGCATCATCGTCGCGATAAACAAGATGGATAAAGAGGGTGCGAACCCCGAAAAGATAAAGCAGGCTCTTACCGAGCATGATCTCGTTATCGAGGAATGGGGCGGCGACGTTATCTGCGTTCCCGTTTCGGCAAAGACCGGCGAGGGCATAGACCAGCTTCTTGAAATGGTCAACCTTACTGCGGAAGTCCTCGATCTCAAGGCAAACCCCGACAGACTCGCAAAGGGTGCTGTTGTGGAAGCGCGTCTTGACAAGGGCAGAGGTCCTATCGCGACACTTCTCGTACAGAACGGTACACTTCACACCGGAGATGTCATCATCGCAGGTACGTCCGTGGGTCATGTCCGCGTTATGCGCGACGACAGAGGCAAGGTCGTAAAGGACGCCGGACCTTCGACTCCTGTTGAGATAATGGGTCTTTCCGAAGTTCCGAGTGCCGGCGACAGCTTCGCGGTCGTTGAAGATGAAAAACTTGCACGCGAACTCGTTGAAAAGCGTAAGTTCGACGCGAAGGAAGAGCAGTTCAAGCTCTATAAGAAGGTTACTCTCGACAATCTCTTCTCTCAGATAGAAGAGGGCGAGATGAAGACGCTCCCGATCATCGTAAAGGCGGACGTTCAGGGCTCTGTCGAGGCCGTAAAGCAGTCGCTTGAAAAGCTCTCGAACAACGAAGTGCGCGTTCAGGTCATCCACGGAGCTGTCGGCGCGGTAAGCGAGAGCGACGTTATGCTCGCGAACGCTTCAAATGCTATAATCGTAGGCTTTAATGTACGCCCGCATCCCGATGCTGCGGAAAGTGCCAAGCGCGACGGCGTTGATATACGCCTTTACCGCATAATCTACGATGCTATCGAAGAGATCGAAGCGTCTATAAAGGGAATGCTCGCGCCGAAGTTCAGAGATGTTGACTGCGCTCGTATAGAAGTGCGTCAGGTATATAAGATCACCGGTGTCGGCGTTGTTGCGGGCTGCTATGTACTTTCCGGCAAAGTCGAGAGAAAGTGCAGCATCAGAGTCGTTCGTGACGGAATAGTTGTTGCGGAGGACAAGATTGGCGGTCTCAGACGTTTCAAGGACGATGTCAAGGAAGTCGCAGAGGGCTATGAGTGCGGTATAAGTCTTGAAAAGTTCAGCGACATCAAGGAAGGCGACATCTTTGAGGCATATATCACCGAAGAATACCGCGACTGACCGGCAAAACGGTAAGTCAGATCAATAAAGGCGGTGTGCTATGGCAAACCATAATTTAAGCAGACTGACAGAGGACGTGAAAAGAGAAATATCTGCGGCGCTGCCGGAGATAAAGGACAAACACGTCAGCGGAGAGATAGTTTCGATCTCCCGCGTTGAGATAACAAGCGACCTGTCGTACTGCAAGATATACGTTTCCGTTCTCGGAAGCGAGGCAAAAACGGATGCGGCAGTAAAAGCTCTCGAAAAATCTGCGGGCTTTATCGTCAGACGCATAAACGCGCGTATAAAGATGAGGAAGATGCCGAGACTGATATTTCTGCCGGATAATTCGCAGGAATATTATGAAAGAATAACCGGCATACTCGATACGCTGAATGTGCGCGGCGGGGAACACGAAAGCTCCGGCGACCCCGACAGCGGGTATGACGACGAGCGCGACGATGAGATCGTCGATGAGGACGAATCTGAGGAAGAGTACGAAGACGGAGAAGAAGTCTGAGAACACATGACGGAAGGGTGAGACAATGAAGTCTGAGAAAATATCGGTAAGTGAAGCCTGCGAGTATTTTAAGGCTCACGACAACTTTATCATTATATCCCACGCCAACCCGGACGGTGATACTCTCGGCTGCGCGTTCTCACTGTGCAGGGCGCTTCAGAAGCTCGGCAAAAAGGCAAAGAACGTCTGCGCGGACGAGATCTCCAGGCGTTATGATTTTATGAAGGCTGCGGTGGAGATACAGGACTTCGAGCCGCAGACGTACATTACCGTTGATGTGGCGGACAGGAGACTTCTCGGCGACTTCGACAAACTCTACGGTGACAGGATAGATCTTGCGGTAGATCACCACGTTTCGCACGTTGATTTTGCGGAAAGACTTATTTTAGAGCCGCACGCTGCCGCGGCGGCACAGACTGTATATAAGATCATACTCGAACTCGGCGGCGGGGAACTTATCGATTCACAGATAGCGGCGTGCCTTTATACGGGCATTTCCACGGATTCCGGCTGTTTCAAGTATTCCTGCGCAACTTCGGAGACTCACCGTATAGCTGCGGAGCTGCTTGAGTACGACTTCGACCACTCGAAGATAGATTATGTTTTCTTTGATCTCAAGTCAAAGGCGAGAATAGCTCTCGAAGAGAAGCTTTACCGGGATATTGAGTATTATTTCGACGGCAAGTGTGCTATGGTATCGCTCACGAAAGAACAGCTCTCTACGGTGGATTCGGAGGACGGCAACGGACTTTCGGCTATACCGCGCATGATAGAGGGCGTGGAAGTCGGCGTTGTGTTCAAGCAGAGGGGCAACGGGACGTGGAAAGCGTCGCTTCGCTCAAACTCACTCGTCAACGTGCAGAAGATATGCTCGGTGTTCGGCGGCGGCGGTCACGAAAAAGCGGCGGGCTGTTCGTTCGGACAGGATCTTGACGAAGCAAAGCTAAAGCTCGTTGAAGAAATAGGAAAGGTACTTGCATGAACGGTGTCATCTGCATTTACAAAGAAAAAGGTTATACGTCATTCGACGTTGTCGCGATAATGCGGCGGTTCTGCGGAACAAAGAAAATAGGTCACGGTGGGACCCTCGATCCGATGGCGGAGGGGGTTCTTCCGATTTTTGTGGGGAATGCGACGAAAGCAGTTGACTACTGCCCCGACAATACAAAAGAGTACCGTGCGGGAATACGCTTTGGCGTAACGACCGATACGCAGGATTTCACCGGAAAGGTGATAGCGACCTGTGACACACCGGTCAACCGCAACGCGCAGTACACATTGAAAACGAAGTTCACGGGCGAGCTCATGCAGACTCCGCCCATGTATAGTGCCGTTCAGGTGGACGGTCAGAGACTCTATGAACTTGCTCGGAAGGGAATAGAAGTTGACCGCGAACCCCGTGCAATAACGATATCGTCCCTCGAATTCGAGGAATTCACCGAAACAACGGCGACTATGACCGTTTCCTGCTCAAAAGGAACGTACATCAGAACACTTATACATGATATGGGTGTCGAACTCGGCACGGGCGCGATAATGACAAGTCTTGTTAGAACACGCTCGGGAAATTTCACGCTCCGTGACTGCTATAAACTCTCGGAAGTACGCGAGGCGAGCGAGAAAGGCGGCAAGGATGCAGTTGAGAAGCTTCTTATGCCCATCGACATAATCTTCAACGCACTTCCCGCTGCAAGACTTTCCGAGCAGCAGACGAGAATGTTTCTGAACGGCGTGGTGCTTGACATAGAGCGCGTCAACCTCGACAGACCGGAGGGACCCTTCCGCGTTCTTTCGGCAGGCGGGCGTGTTATAGGTATAGCAAACCGCGGCGAGAATTCCGACCTTGCGGTGATGCAGCGATTTTTCGGCTCTCCCGAGAAAAAGCCGGAAAAGAACGTTGATCTGTCCTCGGCAGAAGGAGAGGTCACAGGACATCTGAAGGACATTTCCGAACTCAAAGGAATGAAAATAACGTGACAGAAAAAGAAAAAACAGCCGTTGCCCTCGGCTTTTTTGACGGTATGCATATAGGGCATAAGGCGGTCATCAGCGCCGCGCGGGAAGCCGCAGAAAAGACCGGATGTGTTCCGGCGGTATTTATGATCCGCGAAAGACCGAGACTTCCGAAGTTCGGCGGACGCGCTGATGTGTTTATCACCCCTTACGATACGAAAATATCGATCTGCGAGAAGGATCTCGGTATCCGTGAGATCTACGCCCCGTTTTTTGAAGCAATAAAGGATTTTTCGCCGGAAGAGTTTTTTACGCGGGATCTGGTTGGAGTCCTCAACGCTGCTTATGTCGTTTGCGGCGAGGATTTCCGTTTCGGAAAAGACAGAGCGGGTGATCCTTCGACTCTCGCGGTTCTCTGCAAGAATGCGGGCATAGGCTTTGAAACAGTCCCGCCGGTCTGTGTGAACGGCGAGGAGGTAAGCTCGACGATGCTCCGTGAGCTTATCCGTTCCGGCAGCGTCAGTGAAGCGAACAAGCTTATGATGCGCCCTCTGACATACACTCTGCCCGTTATACACGGAAAAGAGCTCGGAAGATCGATAGGCTTTCCGACGATAAATCAGGACATACGTCCGTTCATGGTACGTCCGAAGCGCGGTGTTTACGCATCCGAAGTGACAATACAGGGCATTCATTATCCGGCTATAACGAATATCGGTACGAAACCGACGGTAAAATCGGACGACACGGAAAACATGGAAACGCACATAATCGGTTTTGACGACAACCTTTACGGTCAGGAGATAAGCGTTACACTTCTGTTCTATATCCGAAGCGAGCGCAGATTTGACAGTCTCGATGCCCTCAAAGCGCAGCTTGAAGCCGACAAAAACATCGTTCTCACGCAGAAATAATCTCAATTTCATAGTAATTTCACAAACACTTCACGTTTACGCTGTACTATTGTAAAGATGAAGAAAATGTTTTATTAATTCGCGAAGCCTTAAAGTTTTTTTGGAGGGGGTTCGGGGGAACCTTTTTGTTCACAAAAAGGTTCCCCGATCTCCCGCCGCAAGGCGGCAAGGAGGAAAAAATCATGATAGAAGTCAGGCATCTGACGAAGAGTTACGGTCCCAAGAAGGCTGTGAACGACATCTCGTTCAAGGCGGAAGAGGGACAGGTGCTCGGATTTCTCGGACCGAACGGTGCGGGAAAATCCACGACAATGAATATACTTACGGGCTACATCTCATCTACCGAGGGACAGGCTTTTATAAACGGTGTGGATATACTTGAAGACCCGATAAAGGCGAAGAGCTTTATCGGCTATCTTCCCGAGCAGCCCCCGCTGTACTATGATATGACCGTTGACGAGTATCTGAGCTTCGTTTACAGTTTAAAGAAATGCAAGCTCCCGAAAAAGTCTCATCTCAACGAGATCTGTGAGATAGTAAAACTTACCGATGTAAGAAAGCGCCTTATCAAGAACCTTTCAAAAGGATATAAGCAGCGTGTCGGCTTTGCGCAGGCTCTCGTCGGCAACCCGAAAGTGCTGATACTTGACGAGCCGACGGTCGGACTCGATCCTAAGCAGATAATCGAGATAAGAACGCTCATCAAGCGTCTCGGCAAGAACCATACCGTAATTCTCTCGTCACACATTCTCCCGGAGGTACAGGCTGTCTGCGACCGTATCGTTGTCATCAACAAGGGTCGTATCGTTGCGAACGACAACGCAGATACCCTTGCGCGGAATCTCTCGGCAGATCACAAGCTCATACTGCACATTGAGGGCGGAAGCGACGAAATTAAGAAGATAATTTTGTCGATCCCCGATGTCGAGCGCGTTTTCGTCGGAAGACAGGTCGATGAGCGCGTTTATGAGTACCATGTTGAGGCAAAAGAAGGTGCCGATGTCCGCCGTGATATCTTCAAAAAGCTTGCGGCGCGAAATTACCCGATACTTATGATGCGCTCGAACGAGCTTTCTCTTGAGGAAGTGTTCCTGAAACTCACCACCGGCGACGAGTACGGAGGCGCGGAGAAGTTAGAGACAAAACTTGACAGTATGGCGAAAGGAGCTGATGAAAAGTGACTGCGGTATTAAAGCGCGAATTTTCGGCTTATTTCAAATCCCCGATAGGATATGTTTTCATCGCTGTTTCGTTCCTGTTTTCGGGATTTTTCTTCTGGTTCTTTACGCTAAGTGTAGGAAGCACCGACGTTTCGACGGTTTTCCTCGGTATGTTCTATGTTTATATGATATTCGTCCCCGTGCTCACGATGCGCCTTATGGCAGACGAGAACAAGCAGCGCACCGACCAGCTCCTGCTCACTGCGCCGGTGGGACTTATGCGGCTTGTAACCGGAAAATTCCTCGCGGCTTACTGTGTATTCATGCTCGGTGACATAGTAATGCTTATATACGGCGTTGTAATGAGCTTCTTTGCGACGGTCAACTGGGCGATAATACTCGGCAACTTTGTTGCGCTTGCTCTTATCGGCGCGATATTCGTTTCCGCAGGACTTTTTGTATCCACCCTCACCGAGAGCCAGATGGTGGCAGCGATAGGCTCGATAGCCGTTAATGTGGCACTTGCGCTTATCAACGTAGTTTCGTCGGTTATACCCGTTCAGTTCATTTCCGACGCTCTTCGCGGAATTTCGGTGTTCGACAGGTACTATGAGTTCACGACCGGTATCTTCAGCTTAAGCGGAGTGATCTTCTTCGTAAGTGTAGTCGTTGTTTTCCTGTTTATAACCGTAAGGGTTCTCGAACGCCGCCGCTGGGCGTAACCGGCGCTTACGCGCTTGTCCTGCGCGGACGGCGGCAGGGCTGCGCGCCCTGCACCGCGCCAGCGTGACGCTGGACCCAAAAGTTTATGATTTTTAGTCTGCGAAAAGCCCGATAAAAGGAGCAAAATATAAATGTCAGAAAATGAAGAAATAAAGAAGGATACCGCCGGAACTGAACAGGAAGCTGTTCAGGAAGCGGCGGAGGATATAAAGGAAGCAGAGCAGGAGTCCGGCGAAAAGAAGCCGGATAAACAGGCATCTGCGCCGGAAAAAACAAAGAAAAAGAGCAGAAATCCGTTCAGGAGCAAGAAATTCAAGCGCGGAACGCTCTCGATAGTGTTCACCGCGTTATTCATCGCGGGTGTAGTTCTTGTGAACGTGATACTCGGACTTGTGCTCGAACGCTTCAACGTCGAAGCCGATCTTACGACCGGTTCGATATTCACGCTCGGAAGCGAGACTGAGGAATATATAAAGGGCGTTGATGACGATGTGACCTTCTATGTTACCGCCGAGCGCGAAACCCTCAACAACGCCGGCAACAACTACAAGCAGACTGTGGAGTATCTCGACAAGATGACCGTGCTCAACAGCCGCTTTAAGGTGCAGTACGTCAATCTGCTTACCGATCCGGATTTCTCTAACAACTATGAGGAAGATCTTCATAACTATGAGGTCATTGTTCAGAGCGGAAAGACCGGAAGATACCGTATTCTCGCTATAAACGACTTCATGAGATACACTCTCAGTGACGGCAAGACATACAGTTATGACGAAGCAAGTATGTATGTGCAGTACTATGGCTACACAGTTTCGGATTATTCGAGTATCGCCGAGGAGCAGATCGTTTCCGCGATACAGTCCGTTTCTCTTGCTGACCCGACTGTCGTTACGTTCCTTACCGGATACGGCGAGTCCGACAGCAAACCGCTTGAGGATATACTCACCGCCAACGCCTATATGACGCAGAACGCGGACATTGACCGTATCGAGGCTGTACCCGAGAACACAGACATTCTCGTTATCCACGGCGCAACAAAGGATTACAGCAAGGAGTCGATAACAAAGGTCGATGAATGGCTCTCAAACGGCGGTAAATACGGCAGAGACCTCGTTTATATCGCGTCTGCGGACGCTGCGGAGACCCCGAATCTCGATGAATACCTGAAAGAATGGGGAATTGAGATAGGAAAGGGCTATGTGCTCCAGACAGATACAGACCACGCGTACTATACCGGCTCGGCGTTCCCGCTCATGCAGGATCTTGAGATAAAGACAGACACCGAGTATTATGAGAATATGAAGATCGCTTCGGCGGCAAAGCTCGTAGCTTTCCCGCTCCGCCCGGTTATCCCGCTCTGGGAAGAGGAAAGCAATATGGCGAACAAGGTCATAGCTTCCGCTTACGGCGAAAAGTGCATACTCTACCCGTTCACTGCCGACGAAAGCTGGTCTCCGACATCGGACGACTACTCCGGGTTCAATGCCGTAGTCGAAGCGTCGAAGGTTCAGTTTGAGGGCGGCAATGAGCCTGTGTACAGCAAGATCATCGTTGTGGGAAGCGATCAGCTCTTCGCATCCTACTACACGACAGCGTCGAACTACAGCAACGGCGAGCTCGCGCTTACGATATTTGACACTAATTCCGGCAACAACGGCGAAAAGATCAAGATAGTCGAAAAATCCTTCACCGCGGAGACATATCAGATCGACCGCAGCACCCAGCTTGTGATAGGTATAACATTTGTTGCGGTGATACCGGTGATAATAATTGTTATCGGTATAGTTGTCTGGGCAAGGAGAAGAAGACTTTAATGGGAAAGAACGCAAAGATAATCATATTTTCGCTTATCGGACTGGCTGTTCTCGGCGGAGTGGCGGCGCTGCTGATTTTCACCGCGCCGCAGAAAGAGCCGCCCGCGGCAAACAACGATTTTACCAAGCCGGTCTCCGCATCGGACAAAGCCGACCTTAAACTTTGCGGCAGAAGCGAAAAGGATATAGAGAGCATCACCATCACCAACGGGCTTGACAAATTTTCGATAACTCCGAGCGGCAATACCGACGCCGAAGGCGGTATAATCTGGACGATAGCCGATATCGCGTCAGCACCGCTCAACGCCAGCTCTCTTGCGACAGCGGTAAAGTATGCCTGCTCATTTGACGCGAAGGAGTTCGCGGAGAAGGTGACCGACAGTTCCGAACTCGCGAAATACGGGCTTGACAAGCCGGTAACGATGTTCAGGACAAAGTTCAGCGACGGCGGCGAGTTCATGATAAGCGTCGGAAGTGACGTGCCGAACACCGCGAGCGTTGTATATGTCACGCCGGACGGCGAGAACGTTTATACCGCGTACCGGAGCAGAATAAGCTCATACACCGGCAACCGCTACAGCTTTATCGACCTTGCAGCCATGCCGGGTTATGACCAGAGCGGCAATGAAGAGGTTTTGAAGTTCACGGTCGAGCGTGTAGGACTTGATGAACCGCTCGTGCTTGAGAATGTTATCGTCGGCGACGAAGGCGAGGATGAAAACGCGATAAAAGTCTATTCCTACCGTATGACGAGCCCCTATGAGGCTTATGTCGATCTTACCGACGGACCCGCTTTCGCATACAGCATCTTTGGTCTTACTGCGTCGAGCGTCAGCAGTATAAAGGGCGAGGCAGATCCGAACTACGCATCGTTCGGGCTTGACGATCCGGTCTGCACGGTAACGGCAGAAACAAATGTCCGCACATATACCATAAAGATCGGTGCTCCGGTTTATACCACCGAAAAGGACGACGAGGGCAATGACAAGCAGGTGCTCAGCGGATATTACGGTACGTCGAGTGAGCATCCCGGCATTGTGTATCTGTTTGACAAATCGAGCGTATCCGGCTTTGTCGTCGATCCTGCAAAGCTCATATCAAAGCTGTTCCTGATGCCGTATATCTTCGATCTTGAGTCCGTGGATTACAGTGACAGCGAGGGGCATAAGCTTGATCTCGGTATAAGGCTCATACAGAAAGCAATTCCCGAAGAAAGCAAGGCAGAAATAAGCGAGTTTACTGTCAACGGCGAGAAATGGGACGAGAGCAGGTTCAAGAACCTGTACCAGTATCTCATCTCCGCAGCGGGCGAGGAGCTTTATCTTGACACGGACAAGGGCGAGCTCATTGCCGAAGTGGTGTATAACTACATCGACAAGTCAAAGGGCTTCGGCGGTAAGGACACAGTCCGCTTCTACACTTCAAACACCGACAGAAAGGTCATTATCGAGCTCAACGGAGAGAATGTGTTCAAGACCCGTCAGCTTTACGCGACCCAGCTCCTTTCAAATATAGAGAGCTTCCTTAACGGCGGCGAGATAATACTGACTTACTGATAACTGAAAAAGACAAAGCCTCTGCGTTCGGCAGAGGCTTTGTGTTTCAGTGTAAACAACGCTGGTTTAAAGCGATACTGCTTTTAAATGAAAATTTATTGAATTTTTTTGAAAAAACCATTGACAAATCAAAAATAATATGATAATATAATTACAAATCGACACCGTTGATGCGGAGATAAAGATGATGTATGACTCAACAGAGAGTCCGGAAAGGTGAGAGCCGGACGTGACACAGCTCATCAAATGGCCCGCAGAGGGCGCAGTCGGATAAAAGGCGGAAGCCTCCGGATAAACTGCGACGTGGTGGCATACGTAAGTTGCCGGGGGTATGCTTGTATCCCGCAAAGCGCACAGTTATACTGTGAATCAAGGTGGCACCGCGAGTTTTCTCGTCCTTGACTTTGTACGAAGTCAAGGGCGATTTTTGTTTTAACCCGTTCTTGACACAAGCAAAACATCGATCTGTTCAGACAGGAAGAAAGGAAGGCAATAAAAATGTGCAGTGTAACACCCGATCTTGAAACGGTAAAGAAATACGCCGCCGAAAGGAAATACGACGTTTTCCCTGTTAGCGCGGAGATACTTTCCGACCTTTTTACCCCGCTCAGAGTTCTGAGCATTCTCAAAAACGTATCAACACACGTTTATATGCTCGAATCCGTATCAAAGCAGGCAACGTGGGGACGCTACACGTTCCTCGGCTGTGACCCGAAAATGTCGCTGACCTGTGTTGACGGTGAGCTTAAAGCCG
Organism: uncultured Clostridia bacterium; assembly: GCA_947168885.1. GTDB lineage: Bacteria > Bacillota > Clostridia > Oscillospirales > Ruminococcaceae > Ruminiclostridium_E. The sequence goes on from CAMVNQ010000001.1 coordinate 98,613, forward strand.
GTGATATAAGCGTAAAGACCGATGACCCCTCGGAATTCATACGCGGCCTGCTGAAACAGTACAGGAGCCCGAAGCTCGATTATCTCCCCGCGTTTACCGGCGGACTTGTGGGTTACTTCTCGTTCGATTTCCTTAATTACAGCGAACCCACCATAAAGACCGATACCGAAGATACGGAGAACTTCAAGGATGTCGATCTGATGCTGTTCGACAAGGTAATAGCTTTCGACAACACGATGCAGAAGATAATTCTCATAGCGAATATGAAGCTCGATGACCCCGAAAACATTGAGACCGAGTATAACAGGGCGAAGCGAGAGATAGCGAATATGATCGACCTTATCAACAACGGCGAACGGAAGCGCGAGCCCGCAGGCAGGATAACCGGCGGGATAACGCCTTTATTCGATAAAGAACGGTTCTGCGAAATGGTTGAGAAGGCGAAGAACTACATCAGGGAAGGCGACATCTTCCAGATCGTGCTTTCCAACCGCCTTTCCGCTCCGTTCGAGGGAAGCCTGCTGAACGCGTACAGGATGCTTCGCACGATAAACCCGTCGCCGTATATGTTCTACTTCTCCGGAACGGATGTCGAAGTCGCGGGTGCATCTCCGGAAACGCTCGTGAAGCTCGAAAACGGAGTTCTGCACACATTCCCGCTTGCCGGGACAAGGCCCCGCGGAAAAACTCCCGAGGAGGACAAGGCTCTTGAGGAAGAGCTGCTTAAGGACGAGAAAGAACTTGCAGAGCACAATATGCTGGTCGATCTCGGACGTAACGATCTCGGCAGAATAAGCAGGTTCGGTACCGTGGAGGTAGAAGCGCTGCATCAGATAGAGCGTTTCTCCCATGTAATGCATATCGGCTCGACAGTAAGGGGCGTTATCCGCGAGGACAAGGACGCGATAGACGCGATAAACTCCGTTCTTCCAGCCGGAACCCTCTCGGGAGCCCCGAAGATAAGAGCGTGCAGGCTCATAAACGAGCTTGAGAACAACAAGCGCGGCATTTACGGCGGTGCGATAGGATATGTCGCTTTCAACGGTGATATGGATACCTGCATAGCGATAAGAACAGCCTATAAGAAGAACGGTAAGGTCTTTGTACGAAGCGGTGCAGGCATAGTAGCGGACTCGGTTCCGGAGAACGAGTACATAGAAAGCATAAACAAGGCGAAAGCGGTGCTGAACGCACTTGAAAAGGCGGGTGAAATAGACACATGATACTGCTGATAGATAATTATGACAGCTTCTCGTACAACCTGTTCCAGTATGTCGGCGAGATAGAACCGGATATAAAGGTAGTGCGCAACGACGAGCTTTCGGTAAGCGAGATAATAAAACTCGCGCCTGACCGGATAATTATTTCTCCGGGTCCCGGCCGACCGGAGGATGCGGGAAACATCATAGATGTAGCGCGTGAAGCCGGAAAAACGATCCCGACGCTTGGCGTGTGCCTCGGACATCAGGCTATATGTGCCGCATTCGGCGCGAAGATAACCTACGCTAAGAGGCTAATGCACGGCAAGCAGTCCGAGGTAACGGTCGATGCGAAGTGTCCGCTTTTCGCGGGGCTTCCGGAAAAGGTACCGGTTGCGAGATACCATTCCCTCGCCGCAGACGAGAGTACCCTGCCGGATTGTTTAAAAACAGCGGCAAGAACAGACGACGGCGAGATAATGGCGGTACAGCACAGCGAATACCCGATTTTCGGTGTCCAGTTCCACCCCGAGTCGATAATGACACCGGACGGGAAGCAGATGCTCAGGAATTTCATGGGGCTCCGCCCCAATCCCCGCAGAACAACGTGATGATAGGGGCTGCGCCCCTATGACCCTGCCCAAGGGCTTACGCCGCCCTTGGAACCTGCGGTCGCGAGCGCGACACGCAATGCCGTAACACGGAGATAAGAAAGTCTCTGAACAGCGAGGCAGGAAGCAGCAATCAGAAGAAAGCAACAGACGGAGAAACGGCGTCTGCCGCGGAAAACAGGAGGACAAGAAAATGATAAAGGAAGCAATAGTTAAGATAGTACAGAAGCAGGATCTTACCTATGATGAAGCATATACGGTAATGAATGAGATAATGAGCGGCGAGACATCGCCCACACAGAATGCGGCATTTCTGGCGGCTCTCTCAACCAAGAGCGCAAAGGCAGAAACGATTGACGAGATATCGGGCTGCGCGGCGGCGATGAGAGACCACGCGACAAAGGTAGAACACGACTTCGATGTGCTCGAAATAGTCGGTACCGGCGGTGACAATGCCGGAAGCTTTAATATCTCCACTACATCGGCAATGGTGATAGCTGCCGCCGGTGTTAAGGTAGCAAAACACGGCAACCGCGCCGCATCATCTCTTTGCGGAGCAGCGGACTGTCTCGAAGCACTCGGCGTGAACATCGACCTTTCGCCCGACAAGTGCCGCGAGCTTCTTGACAAGGCGAATATATGCTTCTTCTTTGCGCAGAAATACCATACCTCGATGAAATATGTCGGTGCGATAAGAAAAGAGCTCGGATTCCGCACGGTGTTCAATATCCTCGGACCGCTTACCAACCCGGCAAGCCCGCAGTACATAGTTCTCGGCGTTTATGACGAATATCTCGTTGAGCCGATAGCACAGGTACTTACCACCCTCGGAATGAAGCGCGGAATGGTCGTTTACGGTCAGGATAAGCTCGACGAGATCTCAATGAGCTCGTCCACAAGGATCTGCGAGTTCAACGACGGCTGGTATAAGACATATACGATAAAGCCCGAAGATTTCGGTTTCACCCGCTGTGACAAGTCGGAACTCGTCGGCGGCTCCCCAACAGAGAACGCGGCTATAACAAGGGCTATCCTCGAAGGCAAGGATAATGGCAGTAAGAGAAGCGCCGTACTCATGAACGCGGGTGCAGCGATATATATCGGCGGCGCTGCTGCGAGCTTCGCAGAGGGCGTAAAAAAAGCAGCAGAGATGATAGACAGCGGAAAAGCACTTGAAACACTGAACAAGTTCGTTGAGCTGTCAAATAAGTGAGATAAGCAATGGAAAATATACTTGAAAAAATAGCGGAGAGCTCGCGCAGACGCGTTGAGACCGCAAAACAAAATGTTTCGGCGGAAGAAATGAAGAAAGCGGCACTCAAAATGCCGAAGCTTACGTTTTCGTTTGAGAACGCGCTAAAAAAACAGGATATTGCGTTTATATGCGAATGCAAGAAAGCATCTCCGTCAAAGGGCATCATAGCCGAAGACTTTCCGTATTTACAAATAGCGCGGGATTATGAAGCTGCGGGTGCGGACTGCATCAGCGTCCTTACCGAGCCGGAATTCTTTCTCGGAAGCACAGAATATCTCCGTGAGATAGCCGCAGAGGTGAAAACGCCCTGCATCCGTAAGGATTTCGTAGTTGATGAGTACATGATCTATGAAGCGAGAACCCTCGGCGCGTCGGCGGTACTTCTGATATGCTCTATCCTCGGCGAAGAAAAGCTGCGTGAATACATCGGGATATGCGATACGCTTGGGCTTTCGGCGCTTGTCGAAGCCCACGATGAAGCCGAGGTCAGAATGGCGATAAACGCGGGTGCGCGGGTAATAGGCGTGAACAACCGTGATCTGAAGAATTTCTCTGTGAGCACCGACAACGCCGTTAAGCTCCGTAAGCTTGTTCCGGAAAACATCGTGTTCGTTGCAGAAAGCGGCATAAAGACTGCCGAGGACATAGCGGTGCTGCGGAAAGCAGGAGTGGACGCAGTGCTTGTCGGCGAAACGCTGATGAGAGCGGAGGACAAGACCGCGAAGATTCGGGAGCTGAAAGGGGATGCCAATGATGTGTAAGATAAAGATCTGCGGGATAATGAGAGATCAGGACTGTGACGTTCTCAACGAGGTGCTCCCCGACCTTGCGGGATTTATATTCTGGAACAAGAGCCGCCGCTGCATAACGCTCGATACAGCGCTCAGGTTCCGCGAAAAGCTTGACAGGCGGATAAAGACAGTCGGCGTTTTCGTTGACGAAACACCGGAGAGGATAGCTGAGACCGCCGCGACGGGAGCAATTGATGTTATCCAGCTGCACGGGCACGAAACTGACGGGACGATAGAGCTTGTAAAGAAGCTTACAGGAAAGCCGGTTGTGAAAGCGTTCGTAATAAAGGGCGCAGCCGATATAGATCCCGCAATGAAGTCGAAAGCGGATATGCTTCTGCTCGACAACGGGCGCGGTACAGGAGAGAGCTTCGACTGGGACAACCTTGAGGATGTTGACCGGCTGTATTACCTCGCCGGCGGGCTCGACCCGGACAACGTGTACGCAGCAATAGACCGCTACGCGCCATACGGAGTTGATGTCAGCAGCGGCGTTGAGACCAACGGCCAGAAAGACCCGGACAAGATAAGACGGTTTGTAAAAGCAGTAAGAAGCTGAAATACAGCATGGAAAGGAAGAAAGATATGAGTAACGGAAGATTTGGTCAGCACGGCGGACAGTATATCCCCGAAACGCTGATGAACGCAGTCATAGAGCTTGAAGAAGCCTATAACAGATACAAGGACGATCCGCAGTTCAATGCGGAGCTTACAACGCTTTTCAATGAGTACGCGGGAAGACCGTCGCGTCTGTACTACGCAGAAAAGCTCACAAAGACTCTCGGAGGTGCGAAGATATACCTCAAACGTGAGGATCTCAACCATACCGGTGCACACAAGATCAACAACGTTCTCGGTCAGGCGCTTCTTGCAAAGAAAATGGGGAAGACAAGGCTCATCGCCGAGACCGGAGCAGGTCAGCACGGAGTCGCTACCGCGACTGCTGCGGCTCTCATGGGAATGGAATGTGTAGTGTTCATGGGTGAGGAGGACACAAAGCGTCAGGCGCTTAACGTATATCGTATGAAGCTCCTCGGCTCAGAGGTCATACCCGTGACTACAGGCACCGCAACCCTTAAAGACGCTGTTTCGGAGGCTATGCGCGAATGGACGAGCAGGATAGCCGATACACACTATTGTCTCGGTTCGGTAATGGGTCCGCATCCGTTCCCGACGATAGTCCGCGACTTTCAGGCGGTTATCTCGAAGGAGATAAAACAGCAGATACTTGAAAAAGAGGGCAGGCTTCCCGACGCGGTTATGGCATGTGTTGGCGGCGGCTCAAACGCGATAGGCACTTTTTACCACTTTATCGAGGATAAGGGCGTTCGCCTTATCGGATGTGAAGCAGCGGGGCGCGGTATTGATACTTTCGAGACCGCAGCGACGATAGCGACCGGAAAGCTCGGTATCTTCCACGGTATGAAATCCTACTTCTGTCAGGATGAATATGGTCAGATCGCGCCGGTGTACAGCATTTCAGCAGGCCTTGACTACCCCGGTATAGGACCGGAGCATGCGTATCTGCACGATACCGGAAGAGCGGAGTATGTACCCGTAACTGACGAGGAAGCTGTCAATGCGTTCGAGTTCCTGGCAAAGACAGAGGGAATTATTCCGGCTATCGAGTCGGCTCACGCAGTTGCGCACGCCATGAAGATAGCGCCGGAAATGGGAAAGGACAAGATCATCGTAATTACGATCTCCGGACGCGGCGATAAGGACTGTGCCGCGATAGCAAGATACAGGGGGGAAAACATCTATGAGTAATATAAGAGAAGCTTTTGTCAAAGGTAAGGCGTTTATTCCGTTTGTGACCTGCGGAGATCCGGACCTTGAAACGACGGCAAAGATAGTACGTGAAATGGAAAAGAACGGTGCGGATATTATAGAGCTTGGAATACCGTTCTCTGACCCTACGGCTGAAGGTCCCGTGATACAGGGTGCCAATATCCGCGCACTTAGCGCGGGGACAACTACCGACAAGATTTTTGAGTTTGTCAGAGAGTTGAGAAAAGACGTGAAAATACCACTCGTATTTATGACTTATGCAAACGTTGTTTTCTCATACGGCATAGAACGTTTTGCAAAGACCTGTTCAGATGTCGGTATTGACGGAATAATCCTGCCCGATGTTCCGTTCGAGGAAAAGGAGGAATTTGCTCCGGCCTGCCGCCAGTATGGCATAGATTTTATCTCGCTTATAGCTCCGACATCGGAAAACCGTATTGAGATGATAGCAAGTCACGCAGAAGGGTTCCTATACATAGTATCGAGCCTTGGAGTTACCGGTGTGCGCAGTGAGATCAAGACCGACATAGGGGCTATGACCCGGATTGTCCGTAAGTACAGTAAGGTACCCTGCGCAGTCGGGTTCGGTATCTCGAAGCCGGAGCAGGCAAAGAATATGGCTTCGCTTTCAGACGGGTGCATCGTAGGTTCGGCAATAGTGAAGATAATAGCTGAGCACGGACGTGAATCTGCTCCGTTTGTCGGAGAATATGTAAAGCAGATGAAGGAAGCGATAAAATAAAGTCATCTGATTAATTTTTCAGACGTTCTAAGGACCTGCTATTTTGACGTTAACCAAAAATCAGATAATCTGATTTTCTTCAAAAGATTTTTATAAAACAGCACCCTTGCTCCATGTTTATATCGGAGCAAGGGTGCTGTTTTTGCCTTCCGCAGGCGGAATCAATTGATGACTGAGACTGATAAACGCGACAACCATGGGCTTTTCCGGCTATTGACAAATAATCGGTTTTGTGCTATAATAACAAATGTTATATAGATGTATAACAACAGTTATAATCAATATAACGAGCGTTATATAAAATCGTGGTTATAATTTTATGCGTTATAACAAGTGTTATAATGTTCTTGCTCCGGCTCAAAAAAGCTCATTTTTTCAGAAGGACGGTGCTTTGTATTGAAACAGAAAATCACAAGGGAAATGATAGTCGAAGCCGGTTTCTCGGTAATACGCGAGTCCGGTGAAAGTGCACTCAATGTCAGAAACATCGCTGCGCGTCTCGGTTGCTCGACCCAGCCGGTCATGTACTGGTACAAAAGCATGAACGAGCTTAAAGCAGATATTATAGCACGCGCGAATGAGTTCCACACGGCTTTTCTTACAAAGGGCGGCTATGAGGACGTTCTTATCGGGATTGGAATGAACTATATTCTCTTCGCATCACAGGAAAAGAACCTGTTCCGGTTCCTCGTTATGTCAGACAACACGGACAACGGAGGAATCGCCGACTTGCTGGCTCCGGATGCTGCCGGCGAGCTGCTGTCGCCGCTGGAGTGGAAATACGGGCTGTCATCCGATCAGGCGCGGGATGTATTTGAGGCGCTTTTTTCATGTTTTCACGGGTATGCGGCACTGCTCGCGTATAACGCAGCGAAATACGATCCACTGCACTTCAAAAAGCAGCTTCTGCACATTTACAGGGGCGTTATAGACGATATAACGAGCGCAAATACAAAGAGGTCGATGATAAACGGCAGCGAGACATTAAAGCTTACATTGTAAAATAAAAGCCCCACACATTGGTGCGGGGCTTTTTTGCAGCAATATTCTGTTGTATTTTCCGTTAGAATACAACGGAAAGCGGTATCTTTGTTACCTTATTTAACAACGATATTAACGAGTTTTTTCGGGACCGCGATCTTTTTGACGATCGTTTTTCCGTCAACAAGAGGTTTTATGGTTTCGTTTTCGAGCGCCGCGGCAATCATAGTATCGCTGTCGGCGTCGGAAGCAACGTTCATCTTGGCTCTTACCTTGCCGTTGATCTGTACTACGATCTCGACTTCGTCCTCAACGCAGAGCGCTTCATCGTAGGTCACCCAGCTCTGTTCCGAGAGAATACCGCCGAAGATGTTGTGATACATCTCTTCGGTTATATGCGGAGCAAACGGGTTGAGCATTATCATGAGCGACTTCATTTCACCCTTTGTTATGCTGCCTTTGTCCGCTATCTGGTTGAGAAGCGTCATCATTGCTGCAACGGCAGTGTTGAACTTTAACTGTTCAATATCCTCGCTGACTTTTTTGATCGTGCGGTGGAACGGCGCAGAAAGCTCTTTGCTGTAACCTTCGTCATCGGTCAGATTGTCCTGCAGCGCCCAGATGCGTTCGAGGAAGCGCTTGCAGCCCTTAAGACTGCTCTCGCTCCACGGTGCAGCCTGCTCATAGTCGCCCATGAACAGCACATAAACGCGCAGTACATCAGCGCCGTATTCGTCAACGACATCATTCGGGTCAACAACATTTCCGCGGGATTTACTCATCTTCACGCCGTCCGGTCCGAGGATAAGTCCCTGAGCGGTGCGCTTTGCGTAGGGCTCTTTCACTGGCACGACACCGAGATCATACAGGAAGCGGTGCCAGAAGCGGGAATATATGAGGTGGCGGGTAACGTGCTCCATACCGCCGTTGTACCAGTCAACCGGCATCCAGTATTTTAATGCCTCTTCCGAAGCAAACGCCTTGTCGTTGTTCGGATCGCAGTAGCGCAGGAAGTACCATGACGATCCTGCCCACTGAGGCATAGTATCGGTCTCGCGTCTTGCTGCGCCGCCGCACTTCGGACACTTGCAGTTCACGAAGCTCTCGATCTTCGCGAGAGGGCTTTCGCCGTCCTGTCCGGGCTGGAAATTTTCTACCGGCGGAAGTCTGAGCGGAAGCTCGTCATAAGGAACTGCGACCATTCCGCAGGTCGGGCAGTGAACTATCGGTATCGGCTCACCCCAGTAGCGCTGACGGTTGAACGCCCAGTCCTTCATCTTGTACTGAACGCCTGCTTCGCCGACACCCTTTGCTTCAAGGACTTTGAGGACCTTTGCGATAGCATCCTTCTTGTTGGAGATACCGTTGAGCTCACCTGAGTTCACCATAATTCCGTCGCCGGTGTAGGCTTCCTTCGAGATGTCGCCGCCCTTGATTACTTCGATGATCGGGATACCGAACTTGTTCGCGAATTCATAGTCACGTGTATCGTGAGCCGGAACAGCCATGATAGCGCCGGTTCCGTAGCCCATCATAACGTAGTCGGATATATATATCGGTATCTCTGTATCGTTGATCGGGTTTATCGCGGTAAGACCGTCGATACGCACACCGGTCTTGTCTTTTACGAGCTGTGTGCGCTCAAATTCACTCTTCTTTGCGCACTCTTCCTTGTAAGCGTCAAGTTCGGCGATGTTCTTTATGCTGTCGCGGTACTTTTCGATCATGGGGTGCTCGGGTGCCATTACCATGAATGTTACGCCGTAGAGTGTATCGGGGCGGGTCGTGTAGATCTTTAATTCCTCGCCGTTTTCCTTGATACGGAATTTCACGAATGCACCGGTGGACTTACCGATCCAGTTTTCCTGCTGAAGCTTGATGTTCGGGAGGAAATCGACTTCGTCAAGACCTTCGAGGAGCTTGTCCGCATACTCGGTGATGCGAAGATACCAGACTTCCTTTTCCTTCTGAATTATATCGCTGTGGCAGACATCGCATTTTCCGCCCTGCGAATCCTCGTTTGAGAGAACGACCTTACAGCTCGGGCAGTAGTTTACGAGTGTCCTGTCGCGGAATACAAGACCTTTCTCGAACATCTTCAGGAAGATCCACTGTGTCCACTTGTAGTAGCCTTCGTCGGTGGTATCGACAACGCGCGACCAGTCGAACGAGAAGCCTACCTTGCGGAGCTGGCTTGTGAACTTCCTGATGTTGTTGTCTGTGACTGTACGGGGATGAACACCGGTCTTTATAGCGGTGTTCTCGGTCGGAAGACCGTAAGCATCGAATCCTATGGGGAAGAGCACGTTATAGCCTTCAAGTCTGCGTTTTCTGCTTACTACTTCAAGGCCGGAATATGCTTTGATATGTCCGACGTGCATTCCGGCACCGGAAGGGTACGGGAACTCGACAAGGGCATAGAACTTGGGTTTGCTGTCACCGGTCTTTGCTTTGAAGCTTTCGTGTTCGTCCCAGTATTTCTGCCATTTGGGTTCGATTTCTTTAAAATCGTACTTCATTATTCTTTTGTTCCTTTCATTTTTTATCATATATAGTGTATTTCTTTGCAAAAATATAGATACTCTGCACCAGATGGTTGTCAAAGGCGTCCACTGTCACAACGACAGTGGATCCCTTTTTGAGTCCGAGGACTTCCTCTCGGTTATTGTCATCGGTTATAATGGTTACATACAGGTTTGCGCCTACTGACGTATCCGGGGCGAAGTATATAGCACCTGCCGCACTGTCTTCCGGCATAGTCACAGCGATAGTCTTTCCGGTTATATCCATACCGTTTTTAATTGCTAAAGCAGCATCTCGTACAGTTGCGTAATCTGCGTCCGGAGCTTCGGGCTCGGGTGAGCCGCAGGAGGCCATAGTTATCAGCAGAAAAACCGTAAAAAATATTGCGGTGACCTTTTTTATCATCGGAACATGACCTTTCCTTATTTTCTTACGCCGAATTTGTAGATCGTTGTGTAGTTGTACTCTTCACCGGCTTTGAGAACGCAGTCCGGGAAGTTCGGCTGGTTAGGAGAGTCCGGAGCATACTGGCTCTCAAGGCAGAGCGCGGTCTGTATCTTCATCATAAGTCCGCCCTTGCCGATCTCGCCCTGTAAGCCGATAGCGGTGTAGAACTGGATAGCGGGCTTATCTGTGGAAACGCGCATCTCACGACCGGTCTCGGGATCATAAACGACTGCCGCCTCACGCATAACGTGGGGTTCGCCGAGCATGAAGTTGTGGTCATAACCGATAAGGTCGCTTTTATCGAGGTCGCGGCAGATAGCTTTGGGCTCTCTGAAATCAAACACCGTACCTTCTACGGGAGCTATCTCGCCTGTCGGGATAAGCTTCTCGTCAACGGGCGTGTAGCTTTCAGCATTGATCTGAACGATCTGACCGAGCACAGAGCCCGAGTGAATGCCGCCGATATTGTAGTAAGCGTGGTTGGTCATGTTGAGAATAGTATCTGCGTCTGACTTGCCCTTATATTCGAGTTTGAGCTCGTTGTCCTCGGTGAGAGTGTATTTGCAGGTAACTTTGAGGTTTCCCGGGAAATTCTCCTCACCGTCGGGGCTGAAATAACCGAAAGTAACGCTGTCGTCGCTTGTTTCGTCAACAGTCCATACTCTCTTGTTGTAGCCGACGATGCCGCCGTGCAGGCAGTTTGTGCTCTCGTTCGCGCGGAGCTGGATCTCTTCGCCGTTGAGAATAAACTTTGCGTTCGCGATACGGTTTGCGTAACGTCCGACAAGCGCGCCCTGTGAGGATGTGCCGTTAACATATCCCTCAAGGTCGTCATAGCCGAGCACAACATCGTCCATATTGCCGTTCTTGTCGGGAACGATGATGCTTACTATCGCGCCGCTGTAGTTTGTGAGCTTTACAGTCATTCCCTTGCTGTTCTTCAGCGTGAAGAGGAACACTTTGTAGCCGTCCGTCATTCCGAAAACTTCTTTTTCGATCATATCCTTTTACCTTGCCTTTCTTATTTTCACCCGCGAAGCTGTGCGCGGGATATATTCCTTTGTGTTGCAGTCATCAGAACTGCCAGTAGAGAAACGGGTTGTTGGTGCTGTTTACGAGCAGTATCGAACTTGCTGCGAGGATGACCGCGTTGCAGACGATAGTTGAGATACCGATAGCGTTCTGACCCGCGTTAGTGTCCTGAAGCTTTGTTCTGAGCCATGGGACAAGCGGTGTGCTGAACAGAAGCGCTGCACAGATCACGAAGATGTTGTTCATTAACGATGTCTGTGTGCCGAGGTCAATGAGTGCGTTTCCGTTTGCTCCGACAAGGTTCCCGAAGAACGTGCCGAGCGCCGGAAGTCCGCCGGAAGCGTCATTGAAGTAGAAGATGCCGAAGCCGACAACTATTACGATCTTTGCGTAAATGTGCATTATCGGTGCGGGCACTTTTTTGAGCCGCTTGTTTCCGATAAGGCGCTCTATGAAGATGAAAATGCCGAAGTATAAGCCCCAGATGATGTAGTTCCAGCTCGCGCCGTGCCAGAATCCGGTGCAGAACCACACAAGGAACAGGCTCGCGTACTGTCTGCGCTTGCCGAAAAGCGGGATATAAAGCAGATAGTCGCGGAAGAACGTTCCGAGTGAGATGTGCCAGCGCTGCCAGAATTCGGTGATATTCTTTGAAACGAACGGATAGCGGAAGTTCTCGTCGAAGTGGAAACCGAAGATGCGGCCGAGACCGATAGCCATATCGGAATAGCCGGAGAAATCGTAGTAAACGTAAAGTGCGTAAAGTATCACGCCGTACCACGTTCCGGCAACAGAAAGGGTAGAAAGGTCAGTTCCGAAGTATTTTTCGACGATAGCGTAAAGGCTGTTTGCGAGGATAACTTTTTTGCCGAAGCCGAAGATGAAGCGGGTTATGCCGGAGCTTATGTCGTTCGCATCAGGGCGGCGGTTAGTGATCTCGTTCTCAATTACGCTGTACCGGACGATAGGACCGGCGACGAGCTGAGGGAACAGCGAGATATAGAGCATAAGCTTGCCGGCATTTTTCTGTACGGCGACTTTTCCCCAGTAAACATCCATTATATACGAGATTATCTGGAAAGTATAGAAGCTTATGCCTATCGGAAGCGCGATGTGAGGAAGCGGAATCTCCGTTCCGAAAGCAGCGTTGATATTCGTTACGAAGAAATCGGTGTACTTGAATGCAACGAGCATCCCGAGACTCAGTATAAGCGAAAAGGCAACGAACATTTTGGCTTTTGCCGTACCGCGGAATTTGTCTATCATCAGACCAAAGAAGTAGTTTGCAAAAATGCTTATAAGAAGCGGAATGAGCCACAGCGGGTTGCTCCACGCGTAGAAGATGAGAGAGAATGCTATCAGAACAACATTTCTGTAAACGGTGTTTCTGCCAATAAAGTATATTGGTATCAGTGCCGCCATAAATATATACACAAAAAACAGGTCGGTAAATTTCATACTTATCTCCACAAAACAATAGATATAAATATTATACATTAATAATACAGAATTTTCAACCTGTTTTGAAAATTTTTTTGCAGAATAAGCGAAGAGTTGCTTACGAGAGAACGAATATCGGAGCTAATCTGATATTTTTATCATTTTGGGTGATATTTTTATTGTTTCAGACGATATTTTGAGTTAAATCAGGTATATTTTGATGTTTTTTCGGGATATTTTTGTTTGTGCGCAGAAATTTTCAGCCGAAGCAAAACAGGTTATGTGAAAAATCAGAAGACCTTATTTATTTTTCGGGATGTTCCTTTCAAAAAATAAGATCATCTGATTTATGCCTGCAAACCGGCGCTATGAGCGGGTTTGCGGTAACAGAAGGTCATCGGTCGGATTTATTTGAGTCGTTCTCCGTAAATCTCAACGCATTTTCCCGATTCGACGGGTGAAGCTATATTTATTTCTCGCTGAAGGACGAATTTGGGTTCGGAACTCTGAGCCGGTTTTCGGAAAAACTTTCGACCGAACGATCGTCCCGGAATTTTTTGGAACAGGATATACGGAAATGCTCTGAACCGTTTCCGTAATAAAGTGTGAAGCCGGAATGAAAAAATTTATACTGGTATGAGGGTAAGATGATGTCGGTTTCCGGAAATATTACGACGTACGGATCAAATTCATGAGACATCTGTACCCGGTCGGTTTTTGTGCATATTGCTGTTAAACCGACCCGTCCTACGATACGATTCTACGGGGAAGGCAGAAACGTATTGTGAAAAATCAGCAGAGTCAATTTTTCACAATATGGCAATAATTTCAGAATAAATACGCATTGTAAAAGGAAATGTGTGTGAAAATTCAACTGGGATGAATTTTCACATAAATATCGGATTATTTGTTCTGTCTGCTTCGGGAGAACATTTGCGTGCTTTCGGATGGATAATTTGGCATCGAAAACACAGATTTTTTGAGTCAAAAATCAGATGACCCGATTTTTTAGCGGCCGTCTGCGGCTGTACATGAACACTGTTTGTTCATATTCACTAATGTTAGTGAATAAAACGATATTATTCCTGTCCGGAAGCGCGTGCATACAAAAGATAAGGTCTAAAAGAATATGACCTGATTTATTGTTTAATCAGTTTAAAGCAATATTTTAATGTGACTTGAAAGCATACTGATGAAACTTTATTTATGTCGATGAAACGGATTTTGTGGCGGCAAAAAGATGATGAAACCGCGTAACGATAAGGTTTTTACGCTTTTTTCGACAATTGCTTCCGAGAGTCCGCATTACTCTGACCCGATTTTTCGACAAAGAATTAATCAGATGACCTTATTTTTGTATAAAACGACATAAAAAAGACAAATTGTAATACAAAAAGCGGATAAAATCCAAAAAATTGTCGGTTTTTGATGCCCAAAAGGAGAATTTTGCGTTCTTAAAAAGTTGCGGCGAAGCAGCCGGAAAATCAAATGATCCTATTTTTGCGAGGTGTGAACAAAGGCTGGTTCTTCGTTAATATGCATAAAAACATGACATCGGTAAACGTCTGGGGAAAGTGATCGGAATGAATAGATCCCGCCATGTTCGTACCTCCGTTTCAGGCATCAGGAAATTTCTCTGACATATAAATGACCAAGAAAAATCACTGGAATCGCCCTGTTCGAAGATACTACGAATTGTAATAATTGAATGCTGATAGCCAGAATGTAAATATGAGGCAAAAAAATTAATGTTGGCAATAAAAATCACTTGACAATTCTAAATAATTAAGGTATTATAAAATATATATGTGATAGGACCGGGTGAATTGATTTGTACTTCGGAAGTGTAAAATTCTTCAAACACGTTATAGTGATCGTAACTATACTATTAATAATAACACCATGTGTTTTCTGCTTCACATTGTCTTCGAAGGTGAATGACCTTACAAAAGAAAATGAAAAGCTTAAAGACGAGATAGGAGAATACCAGCTCGCAGGTCACCAGACAAGATATGAGGCGGACGAGCTCTTTGGCCTTTACAAAGAGAACCTTGATGATAAGAACAGTTTCCTCAAACTCGCGTATGAGTACGACGAGAGTTTGTACAAATCTGCTGCCGGCATAGACGACAGCGCCGTACCCGCATATACCGAAGCAGCCATAACCGCAGCTCCCGTGACGACCGAAGAGTTCACTCACTCCGGTACCGTGGACATAGATGACCCCGAGGACGATGAACCGGTGAATCTTACGGCATCCTACGAGATGCTTTATCCCGACCTTTATGCCGATGTTCCCGAGAATATCGTTTATAACGACGATAAGGATTATGTCTATCTCACGTTCGATGATGGTCCATCGAAATATACCAAGGATATTCTGAATTATCTCGATGCTTACGATATAAAAGCAACGTTCTTCGTTGTTCCCGACGGTTCGGAGCAGAGCAACGCCCGTCTGAAGGCTATAGCCGACGCGGGACATACGATAGGTATCCACACAGCGACCCACGAATATGACAAGATCTATGCGAGCGTCGATGCCTATCTTGAGGATTTCAAGATCGCGTATGACCGGGTTTATGCAGCAACGGGCATCAAGTGCAAGTTATTCCGTTTCCCGGGCGGAAGCATCAACGATTATAATGCCGAGATACGCGACGACCTTATCAAGGAAATGACGAGACGAGGATTTATCTACTTCGACTGGAACGTTGACACGAGTGACGCTCTCGGCGCTTCGTGGACGGAGATGTACAACAATGTCCGCACGCAGGCTATGGATGTGAACCGCGCAGTTATCCTGATGCATGACTATAACGGCGGCTGGAACACTATACTTGTTCTTGAGGATATAATAAAGTGGATCATAGGCAACGGCAAGCGTACCTTCCATGTCGGACAGCTCAGCGAGTTCGTAAAGCCTGTTCAGTTCTGACAAAACAAAGATATAAAACGCCGCAAAGGCGATAAACTACACATTGAAAGGAGTACGGACCGAAAGATGTCTGATGCATCTGACGGCTCCGGTCATCAGAAATGGGTATAAAGGATAATTTTCAGCAGGCGCTCCGTGAACTTACCGGCACCGAAAAGGAAGACAAGCGCGAAAAGCAGATCGACGCTATGAAAAGTGCGATCGCTGCAGGCGATACGTCGGAATTTGATGCGATAAGACCGGATATGAATGACAGTTCGTCGTTCGAGGAAATAGAGCGCAGAGCTGCCGCGGCTGCCGACGAATACAGCAGACAGCAGAGCGCTTACACCGGACCGCAGCACATAGACGGGAGCAATATCGGCGACGTTCCGCCTATGCCGGAGGATATACAGCAGAACTACTCCTCCGTACAGCAGCCCTCGCAGAATATGGGCGGTTACCAGCAGTCTCAGCAGAATAGCGGCTATCAGTATCAGTCCCAGCAGAATATGGGTTATCAGCAGCAGGCGGCGCCCAATATGGGATATCAGCACCAGTCACAGCAGAATGTCGGTTATCAGCAGGCTTTCCAGAATACAGGATATAACGGACCAACGGCGGGCGATCCCGCAGCAGCACAGCAGGTGATCTTCAGTGCCGCACGCTATCAGCACACCCAGAATGATGATGATGAGATAACGGTAATCTCGAAGAACACTGTAATAGACGGAAACGTGCGTTCGTTTGCCAATATGAGTGTTGACGGAAATATAAAGGGCAACATAGAGACCACAAAGGACATCGACCTTAACGGTAAGGTGGTCGGAAACATTGCCTGCAACAACGCGCAGATGCGTACTTCTCAGATACAGGGCAATATGCAGATGAAGGGCAATGCGTATATGGAGCGAGACACACTTCTGATAGGCGACCTTACATCTACATATGCGAATGTGAACGGTAAGATAAAGGGTAACCTCGATATAACCGGAAAGGCAGAGCTGAAGAGCGACGCGGTCGTGTTCGGCGATATAAGTGCTTCGACTATAACGGTCAACGACGGTGCAATTATCCAGGGTTATGTAAGCACGACCTTCCTCAATAAGGAAGAAAGTAAGAACATCTTCCCCGATACGATCACTATCGGAGACTGAGAAAAGAAAGTCCCCTGCAGTCCGGAAGCTGTCCGCTGCAGGGGCTCTTTTACGGAGACAGATATGGAATACCATTATAAAACCCGCTGTCTCGATCTTAAGCAGACGCTTGAGAGCGGACAGTGCTTTCGCTGGCGGAAGCAGGACGACGGTTCTTATGTCGGGATAGCCGGAAGCCATGTCCTTAAAATCTCGCAGGTCAGGGACGGAGCATTGCTTACTGTGAGTAATAAGGAAGATGCAGATTACTGGCTGAAATATTTCGACAGCGAAACGGATTATGAAGCTGTAATAAAGCAGTTCTCCGCAGACAAGACTCTCGGTGAGGCGGCAAGAGAAAACAGCGGGATAAGAATACTCCGCCAGGAGCCGTTCGAGACGCTGATAAGCTTTATAATATCGCAGAACAATAATATCCCGCGTATAACCGGTATAATCTCGCGGCTCTGTGAGAACTTCGGGGAAAGGATAAGCGACGAATACGGAGGTATGTGGACTTTTCCGGACGCGGGAAGGCTTGCCGCGCTTTCGCCCGAGGATCTCGCGCCGCTTCGTGCGGGGTTCCGTGTGCGTTACATACTTGATGCGTCGGTTAAAGTCGCGGACGGGACTATCGACCTTGACAGCATATATGATATGAGCTACGACGACGGAAAAGCGTATCTTAAAACGATAACCGGTGTCGGAGACAAGGTCGCGGACTGTGTGCTTCTATTTGCTTATCATAAAACTTCGGCTTTTCCGACTGACGTTTGGATAAAGCGCATTGTCGCCGAGTATTACAGCGACGGATTGCCGGAATGTATGGGTGAGTACAAGGGCATAGCTCAGCAATATCTTTTTGAATATTTCAGGAAGCATTCATCCGCAACCTGAAGTAAATATCTGGTTGCAATATACAAAAAGTATATCATAAATGGAAGGATATGAGATAATGATTTGCAGAAATTGCGGAAATACAACGGACGACGGCATATTGTTCTGTCCGTACTGCGGAAAGAAAATAGAGGAAATAATCGACCTTGAAAAGAAGTCAGCAGCGGTAAACGATGTGTTTGCAGCGCAGCAGACGTCAGGTTCGGATGCCGAGCTGACCGGTGCTGCTGTCTCGGCGTTCACGGATAAGTCGGGTGTGAACGCAGCACCTGTAAATCCGGTGCCCGCCTCAACCACTGTGCCGCCGTCTCAGCCGGTATCTCCGGTCACACCCGTTCCGGCATTCGACAGAGCTCCGGGACAGAACCCGTTTCCGGTACCGCCCGTTACACCGGTGCCTGCGTTCAGCGGCACACCGGCATCGGAGCTCCGACCGACACATAATGCTGCCGTACCGCCCGTACAGCCGCTTAAGCCTGCCGCCCCGGTCCAGCCGTTAACGCAGACACAGCAGACGAAGTCCGCTTCGGGAAAGAAAAAAGAGTTCTTCGGCGCAGGAGCGTTTGCGCTCTGTCTTGTTATAATCGGTCTTCTTTCGGCTTCGACAGGTATATTCGCTTATCTGTATTTCTCTCTTGCTGGTGTTTTATGAGTGATTCATTCAAGAAGATCATCGGTATCGGTGCTATCATATTAGTTTCTGCGCTGGTCGGAATACTGCTCGGGCAGCTTTTCTGCAACTATGAGATGCGATATATGTTTGCGCGGGAATACTGCGGCGATGTCAACGGTATTGAGATTTACGCCGCCGGTGAGATAGACCGTGATAATTTCGTGAAACATCTCCAAATGCTCGTGGATGCACCCGAAAAGCTTACGGAATGCTGTGACAAGATATATTTTACCGGAAGCAGTCTCGGTGTTCCGGCATCTGACTCGGGACTCGGCAACGCACTCGGGCTGACGCAGAACCGCACGATCTATATATCCACAGAGAGTTTCAGCTCTTACGTCGTTTATCACGAGCTTTTCCATGCATTCGACAACGCGAATGAGCGTTTGTCGGAGACTACGGAGTTTGTAAAGCTCTATGCGGAGAATGACAGGATAATGCCCGTTTTCGCGGCTCACAGTGATGAATACGCCGCAGAGTTCTTCGCACAGGTCGGTGCCATGTATTTGCTGATGCCGTTTGAACTGTCGGTCTCCGCACCGGATCTTTATGACTATTATGACAGTACCCTTGGATTTGGTAAAGCTGACAAAAGATAATATATGATTTTGTTATAAATAATGTGTCCTCAATAACTGCCTTTCGGCAGTTATTGTTCCAAAGTCCTCAAAGAGGACTTTGGAAAGCCTTAAAAATACGCTTTCAGCGCCTTTTTAAGGCGGACACATTCCTTGCACTTTTGCAACCGTGAAAAGTCTTCAAGCTGCGCTATGAAGCTTTTTCACGGTTGATGAGCAGACATTAAAAAATGAGTGTCCCCCGCCTTTGGCAGGGGACACTCGCTATTTTGCGATTTTATTATCCTAAGAACTTAAAGAAGCGTAAGATAACGGGTTCCTTCGATTTGTTGGTGAATACTCCAATAAGGGAGATAACGCAGATAACGAGGAGACCCCACGCGATAAGGTAATGCGCAGCAAAGCCGACAAGAGGTAAGAACTGCGTTACAAAGCAGGCGAGGAAGACCGCGGAGATCTTGAGGTTCTGCTTTGCGTGGAATACGATGTACGGGCTCTTGACTGCTGTGAAAGCAAGGATAGCGCACAGTACCGCAGGTATTATCGCAACAAGAAGCTCAGACGGCGAGAGAACTACTGTGGTTCCGAGAAGCATTCCAATAATGTTGCCGAAGAAATTCCTGAAAACGGTAATAACGTTGTTGTTCGCGATGAATGTGTAGAGCATCGCGGCGTTGAGCAGATAAAGCGCACTTGCGATTATCTTGTGAGAGGAAACGTCCTTCGCGTCAAACTCGTCGGTGTGATCGTATTTTCCGGAGGTGTCTATTCTCGTAGCCTGCTGCTGTGCCTGCTGAGGCTGGGGTGCGGGTGCAGGCTGTGGCTGAGGCTGAGGTGCAGGAGCCGGAGCAGGTGCAGGAGCCGGAGCGGGTGCAGGAGCCGGAGCAGGTGCAGGAGCCGGAGCAGGTGCAGGAGCGGGTGCGGGAGTCGGAGCAGGTGCAGGAGCCGGAGCAGGTGCAGGAGCCGGAGCGGGTGCGGGAGCCGGAGCGGGTGCCGGTGCAGGTGCAGGTGCAGGTGCAGGAGCCGGAGTGGGTGCGGGTGTGGGAGCCGGTGCAGGAGCGGGTGCAGGTGCAGGTGCCGGTGTGGGAGCCGGAGCGGGTGCGGGTGTGGGAGCCGGTGCAGGAGCGGCAGCTACAGGAGCTCCGCAGGAAGTGCAGAACGCAGAGCCGTCCGGGAGCTGTGCGCCGCATTTAGTACAGAATGCCATAGGTCATCTCTCCTTTACATTGGCAATATCGATAAATTATATATTTATTATATCATTACAGCAAGACTTTGTCAATGAAAATGTGGTTTATATGCTTATGGGAACCTCTAAAAACCCATTTGAGAGAAAAAGAGCTACTTGCACCGATAGCTGCGTCAAGCCTCCTCACCGTGCGCCAGCACGCTTTCGGAGCCTCTCCTTGCTCTCGGCACAATTATCTCATTTTCTCTTTTCAAAGCGGTTTTTAGAGGTGCCCTTATGAAAAAACTGTCCCTGCCTTTCGGCAGGGACAGCGCAGATAGCTTAGCCCATATTGTTTAGATGATACTTCCTGAATATAGCCGGCCAGTCTTTATAGCTGTAATCGAGGTCGATACCGCCTTCGATACCGTTTACTCTGCCGGTGAATGAGTACTGCCAGATATAGTAGCCGCCGTCGTAGGTGACTTCATCGCCGACCTGTGCGAGCCATACCGCGTACTTGTCCAGCGTGCTCATGTCGAGATACTGCTCTATCCAGCTCTTGTACGAATAGAACATCGGGAAGTAGCCATTTTCCATAAGCACTTCGAAGAATGCGTCGATCATGTTCGTTAGCTTCTTCTTGCCTATGTCGCCCTGATACTGCTCTTCCATATCGAGGATAACGGGGTACTGTATCTGATAATCCTTTATGGTTTTTACGAAGAATTCGGCTTCCGCACGTGCTTCCGCGACAGTGGAGGCGTAGCTGTAGAAGTAAACGCCGACGTCGATGCCGTATTTCTGTGCTTCGGCGATATTGCGGCGGAAGCATACATCTTCTGCCATGGGCTTTTCTTCGGATATGTAGCCGCGAGCGGCTCTTATGATCGCGAAATCAACGCCGGAAGCGGCTACCTTTGCCCAATCGACGGAGTCGCCCTGTGCCCACGAAACATCGATGCCCTTTCGGAACACATCCGGCTCGTCAAGCAGTATATCGACGGTCATGTTCTCGAACTCATATACAGGTCGGTTGTCGTTGAATCTACCGCTCTTGGTCAGAGTTATGGTCTTGAATCTTGTATATGTAGCGGTCTCGGACAGCGACAGTGAGCCGCTGCACCGGACGTTGGACGCTGTACCGACGGTAAGGTGTCCGCTTACGTCGATCACACCGCTGAGTGACACGGACATTATTCCGCGCAGTTCAAGGGTACTGTTTTCGATAGTACGAATGACGCTGCTCAGCTTTACGTCGCTGCTCTTATAGAAGCTGAGCAGTCCCTTGACATATATCTCTGAGCCCTTGAATATCTTTACGCCCGACGAGACTTCTACAGCGCCGCGGTTGTAAATAGTCATATTTCCGGAAATGCTTATCGTTGCACTTACTGATGACTGCATAAGACCGTAGATGTTGAGCTTGCCGCCCTTTTTGATGTTAAGCGCGCCGTAGTTCATGATCGTGCCGCCTATTGCTGCGGAAAGCTCGCCGTAAACGGTGAAGCTTGCGGTCTTGGTTATTTTCAGGGTCGCGCCCTCGCGAACGCTTATCTTCGTTCCGACAGGAACGGTAACAGCCTGCTTGATTTTTATAGTATCGAGTACATAATATGTATGTCCGGCTTTGAGTTCCGACTTACCGTCCCACACTATAGCGGAAGCCGCGTCTGCGGGCACCGCAAACAGCGACAGCATAACGGAAAGACATATCAGGAGTGCTGCTGCGGCTCTTGTGAGCTTTCTGGTATTTGCCATAAAAACTATCCTTTCGGAATAATATATCATTATATATCTATTTTCGCATATTTACGCCAAAATGTCAAACATTTTTTTGCATTTTCCATAAATTCGTCAAAAATAATGGGCATAAGCTACGTTTTGGTATCAGCAAAGGTGCGAAAAGCCCTCAAATTATTCCGCGGGGTTTTCCACTTTTCAACGTTAAAAAGCTGTTTAAAACTGAGTACTCGTATGTTTTTGCACAGGTTTTAAGCATTTTCCACAGCAAAAGCTTTGCCCGTATTCATTTTTATTCTGTAAAAAATCACTATTTTTTTGCGGCGGCGGGAAATAGAGTGCAAAAACGCTTGACGATAGGACGGTTTTAGGTTAAAATTATCATTGCGGCAATAGGGATATTTATGCCATTTTGCCAAAAATGTGATTTCTGAAAGGGATTGAAAATGCCCGAAACTATTATATCGGCATCGATACTTAACTCTGATCTTGCCGATCTCAAAGGAACAGCCGGACGTGTTGACGCGAGCGGAGCCGAATGGCTGCACTTCGACGTTATGGACGGCGGATTCGTCGAAAACATCACGTTCGGAAGCTCGGTTCTCGCGGCTGTCAGACCGCATTCCCACGCTTTTATGGATGTTCATCTTATGGTAACTCATCCGCAGACACAGGTTAAGCTTTTTGCGAACGCCGGTGCGCAGATGATAACGTTCCATATCGAAAGCGACTGCGACCCTAAAGCGGTCATAGACGAGATACACGCTCTCGGCATAAAGGCGGGAATTGCCGTTAAACCGAAAACGCCGGTCGCGGAGATAAAGCCGTTTATCGACGCTGTTGATATGGTGCTTGTTATGACGGTCGAGCCGGGTTACGGAGGTCAGGGATTCATACACGATACCCTCGGCAAGATACGCGAAGTCCGCGATCTTTCGCCGGATAAGTACATCGAGGTTGACGGCGGGATAAACCGTGAAACATCGAAGCTTGTCCGTGAAGCCGGCGCGAATGTGCTTGTCGCAGGAACGTTCCTGTTCCGTGCGGAAAATATGGAAAAAGCTGTCGGAATGCTGAAAGAGTGACCTTTCTCTCTTCGGAATTGCCATTATATCGCGATAGTCTGCGTCTGTCAAGGGTATCCAAAAATTTTTTGCTGTAAAAATCGGGCAAAAATTTTTCGGAGCCTGCCCCTTGACAGACTTGCCAATCGCGATTTGGGGCAATTAGCCGAAGAAAGGACAGGAGCAGTGCCCGGTAATTTTTGCGCGGCAGCGTCTGGGTCCAGCGTCACGCTGGCGCGGTCCAGCCGCGTAGGCTGGTCCCGTCCGGAAGGACACGCGCGCAGGCGCTTCAGCAGAGTGCGGAGAGCTTGCTGACGGCGGATGTGGGGCAGATAACGGAGCCGTGTTCTTTGACGAAGGCTATGTCCGTCGGGTCATCGGAAAGGCTGCCGTATTCACCGATAATGCGGGAGACAAGAGCCGCATTCGCTGTCTGTACCTTTATAATAAGCCAGTAATCGCTTCCGAGCCTGTATAATGCCGATGTGCGTACCTTGCCGGTGAGACTCCGGCAGAGACGGGCAGTGTCGCCGAGTGCGGCGGTGCAGCACATGAGCGGCGTTGTCCTGCGTTCGGGCTCCGGCGGCGGAAGTATATCCGAGCCGAGAGTCGATACATATAATATGCAGCCGCCGTCGTCGGACGGAAAGGCTTCGAGGAACAAGCGCTCTGCCTTATGGTCGGGGAAAAGAGAGCTTTCGGACTGGAATTTTTTCAGAAAGCTTGTAAGGCTGCGCTTTGACTCGGCGGTACGGGAACGAAGGCTTTCGCTTTTCAGAGAATAGTCCTTCATATCCTTTCCGGTAAGCGTTATCTTTACGGTGTTTCTGCTGAGTGCGTCATAGTACATGGAAATGCCCCCAATATAAAATTTACAAAGGATCAAAATGTCTGATAACACAAACGAACTGCTGAACAAATTTGACAGCGATGTAAAGACCTATGAGACTTCCGCGGTGAAAAAGCAGCGTAAGTCCAAGTCCATATACGGAGACCAGCTGATCTGCCTTCTTGCCCTTGTGGGTATGAGCATCTGGCAGAGCGGCTACAGAGCGCTTGTGATATGCCTCAGTTCCGTTCTTGTCTGCATCCTGTCCGATATGATATTCTGCCGCATGACGCGCAAGACCTATAATCCGCGTGATCTGTCGACTATCGCGTCGGGTCTTTGCATCGCACTTATGATGCCCGCGTCCGTAAATTACGGTATTGTTGTGGGCGGAGCGCTTCTCGCGATCGCGGTAAAGCACATATTCGGCGGAAAGGATAACTATATCTTCAATCCGACCTGTGTCGCGATAGCCTTTCTTATCATCTGCTTCCCGGGAGATATGCTGTTTTATCCCGCTGTCGGGTCACAGCCGGAACTCTGGGGCGACCCTAACGTTCCGCTTGTTTCAGGAGTTGAGTTCTATCTGCTGAAGCTTGGTACCGCGCCCGCGGTATCGCTCGAAAACATAATGCTCGGTATAACCGCCGGACCCATGGGAACGACTCAGCTGCTTATCATCGCGGTGTGCGGGATATGCCTGATGCTGCGCCGGTCGCTCTCGCCGCTCGTAACGCTGTTCGGACTTGGCTCATACTGTGCGCTGACAGTGCTGTTCCCCGTTTTCTCGAATATCGGTGACACTATGCTCATGGAGCTTTCGGGCGGATACCTCCTGTTCGGGTTCGTTTTTCTCGCGGCTGACCCGCAGACCATGCCAAAGACCGCGTTCGGAAAGATAATACTTGGATTTGTCATAGGTATAGTCGGATGCCTTTTCCGACATTTCGGAAAGGTCGAGGGCTCGTTCATTTTCGTCATACTCATAGCCAACGCCCTTTCGCTCAAGCTTGATGATGTGTGCGCGGCGATAGTTCACGGTGTGAAGCATGCCGCCGGATATATGAAGAGCAATATGGGACGCTATGAAAAGCTTCGCAGCGAAGCGGAGAACGAGGGCAGACCGAAGCTCACCGATACTATGGAAATTATTGTTCCACCGACGAACTATAATATGCCGCCGATAGACAATAAGGTCACGAAAATCAACCGCAAAAAGACAAATATTATTACAAGATATACCGAAAATCTCCGTATAAAGCGCCGAAAGGACGAGCTCGTCCGCAAAAAGCAGATCCGTGACAGCGAAAACAGCTACATGAATGCTATGCGCAGTATGATAAGCAAGAGAAAAGAAAGAGAGACCGCCCAGAAGACCGAGGAGCCAAAGACGGTCACAGGACATATCATCAAGCAGCCCCGGAAGCGTTCACAGCAGAAAAACAACAAACAGGGACAGTAATATCCGGAGAACAAAAGAATATAACTAAGATCGGAAAATTATGGAAAACAGGTTAAATCTTAAAGACGGACTTATAAAACAGAATATGATCTTTATGAGCGGTATGCTTATCGCGCCTGTTATTGCGTGCGCAACAACGCTTATGAAGAGCCTTGCCGTGTGCTTCGTATTTTCGTTCGTTTCGCTCGTGACGATACTTGTGTGCAGATTTATCCCGCGCACGATCGTCTATACCATAAGAGTCACGCTTTACACGATAGCGGCGGCGGTAGTCTATATCCCTGCGGCCCTGCTCGCCAACCTTATCTTCGGCGACGCTATAATAAAGGCGGCGGGTGTGTATCTGCCTATACTCATAACGAACTCACTTATCCTCTCAAAGACCGAGACGCGCTTTTATCTTGAGCCGAAAGGCAATATGGCAAAGGACATCATCGGATTTATCATCGGATTTGACATAGCCTGCACGATAACGGGTGCTCTGCGTGAGTTTCTCGCGTCGGGGAAGATCGCAGGCGCGGAGATACCCATATTCTTCACAATACCGGCGCTTGAAACGACATTTGGCGGGTTCCTTTTCGTAGGGATCGGAGCCGGACTTTTCCGTGCGGTGTATAACTACCGTAAGGCTCATGCGGCGGACGAAGAGGACGAGGATTCTCTCGCGGAATATGCCGAGGATGTCGGCGAGTTTCTTGTCGGTCGTCATACACACGGCGACAAGGAGAAGATAAGGATATACAAGGCTGCCGTAAAGAGGGCACAGAGCGAGAACGACCTGCTTGAGATGGAGTTCCTGAGCAACCGGGACGTGCTTGCGGCTTTTGAAGCTATCGTATCCGAGGGTCAGGAGCTCACTTCGGAAAGCAAAGCCGAAGACGCGGACGATGAGGGCGATGAAACGGAAACCACCGGTAAAACCGGTGAAACGGAGGGCGGAACGGAAAATGCAGATATTTCTTAATATAGTTTCCGCAGCTCTTGCGGCGATATTTATCCAGAACATTATCCTTGAGCGTGCGCTCGGCGCGAATGTGCTTTTATATGCGTCGCGCAAAAAAGAGCACGTTATCGGGTTTGCAGCGGCGATAACCTATACGACGACTGTTGCATCGCCGGTAATATGGATATTTGACACTCTTCTCGGAAAGAATGAATATTACGGCTTCATAATGCCGCTGCTGTATGTTTTCACTATTGCGCTTATTTATATCGGCACACTTGTCGTGATCTGGCGGTTTTTCCCGTCGTTTTTCAAGACTCTTCGGAAATATGTGCATCTTTCCGTGTTCAACTGCTCGGTCATCGGCGCGCTTTTCCTTTGCTCACAGCAGGGAAACGATATTTTTGCGTACATCGGCTACGGCTTCGGCACAGGCATTGGTTTCCTCGTAGCAGCGTATCTTCTTTACGCGGCGTCGGAGCGGCTTAACTCAAAGCTTGTTCCCGCAGCATTCAGAGGTTACCCTATTATGATAGTATATGTCGGTATCCTGTCTCTTGCGCTTTACGCATTCACAGGTTACTCTACATCGGCAGTTTGATATCAATTGCATAATTATTTTATCCGGTTCGCGGATATATCCCGATCATGACAAGTGTGTTTGCGGTTCAAAAGAAGAAATGTGCAGTATTGATTATGTCACAATTCAGATAAGCCGCGAAGCAGCACGACAATTATGAATTATAAAGTAAGGAGAATGTGCTTTGGACAGGCGCAGACGTTACGGAAGAAAAATAAAAAAGACCAGGAACCTGTATCGCAGAAAAAAGAGCGCAGGACAAAAGGTCTTTGGTACTGTTATGCTGGTTATCGCGGCAGCCGCGATAGCCTTTCTCGGGTTCTGCATCGGAAAGCCGCTTCTTGACTACATCGGCAGTATAGGCAAGAACGAGCCTGCGGAATGGACCCCAGAGGCTTCATACAGTGCGCGGAGCGAAACCGCATCCGCAGAACCGCCCGCCGATACCGCCGAGCCCGTTCAGGTCACGGAGAGCACGACTCTTCTCACAGATTCAGAGGTTTCGGGAATTTTCGAAACGGCAGACACAAAGCAGTCTGTCGGCACCAATCAGCCGCACTCGACCTCTGCTCCGGAGAATGACAGCGATACATCTGTCACACCGTCAGGCTACGATGCGCTGATCTCTATGGAAGCCCCCGCAAGTGCCCTTTCTAACAGCTCATCGCTTTCCGCGGTCATAGCGAAAGCAAAGTCCGGCGGTTATAACTCGGTAGTGATACAGCTGAAGGACAAGAACGGCTATTTCAGATACAAGACTTCGATAGAAAGTGTTGCTGACACTGATCTTATGACCGGAACAATGACTCTTGAAGAGATAATGAGGGTATTCAATGAGAACAATATGGTACCGATAGCGGAGATCGCGGTGCTCGCGGACGAAAAGGGCTGCGAGACATTCACGGATATGAGCTATAAGTGTCTGGATGCGCCCGATACATCATGGCTCGACTACTCTGAGCGCCCACCGAAGCGTTGGGCTAACCCCGACAAAGACGCGACCCGCGAGTACTTTGCGAACATCACCGGCGAGCTTGGCTCCGCGGGATTTGAGCATATACTGCTCACGGACGTGATCTTCCCGAATTTCCAGAACTATGATACCGTGTACATCGCATCAAAATATTTCGCACCGGAGAGATATATGATGCTCTATAATGTTGTCAAGGCAGGCAACACCATAGAGATGAAAGCGTCAGATGTTATCGGCGACGAGTTCGGAAGAACGGCAGAGGTGCTAAAAGACACGTCACAGCTTCGGAATAACAAGATCGCGCTTGTAATAAGCCGCGGCGATCTTCCCACGGATTCCGGCTATCCTGCGGATGCGAAGGCGCTTGTCGAAACGGTCCTGTCGCTTGCGGAGAAAAAGGCCGGCGGGCTTCCGATAGTTCCGGTGATCGACGGCTCCGGCTTCGATGACGCAGAAAAGTCCAAGATAACCGCCGCACTTGCTGTTCTCGGATATGAGAGTTTTATAATGCGATAATTGGCAGAACTTTTTCAAAAAATTACTTGCAATTACAGAAAAAATATAGTATAATATACATTGTTGCATTTTGTTTAAATGTATAGGGAACCTCTAAAACCCAATTTGAGAGAAAAAGAGCTATCCACGCCGTCTACTGCGTCAAGCCTCCTAACCGGGCGCCAGCCCGGCTTCGTCGGCTTTCCTTGTATCCGACGCAGCTATCTCATTTTCTCTTTTCAAAGCGGTTTTTAGAGGTACCCTATAGGCAATACCGTAAAACCCCGGAAAAGAAAGGACATAAGTATGGAATTATTTCAGTTAATGGCAGCAACGACCACCGATCCCGCACAAGGCGGAGCAAACTGGTCAACACTTCTCTTTACATTCGTACCGCTCATAGGAATGGTGGTTATATTCTATTTTCTTCTTATCCGCCCCGAAAAGAAGCGCGCAAAGAAGGAAAAGGAAATGCGTGAAAACATTCAGGTCGCCGATGAAGTTGTTACTATCGGCGGAATTATCGGCAGAGTGCTCAGCATACAGGAAGATACTATCGTTGTCGAGACAGGAAGCGACCGTAACCGCATCCGCGTTCTCAAGACAGCTATCGCCGAGAACCGCACCGCTCACGACGACGTGGAAAAAGTCACAATAAAGAAGTAAAACGCGATATAAAAGAATATCACCAAGACCGTTTCCATTCGGGAGCGGTCTTTTTTATGCATAAAAAACGGCTCGCCGGAAATAATAAAACAGCATTGATATTGGTTTTGTTCTGACCAAAAACTTTTCTTCGAGTCGGAAGGAAACCGGTATGAATGCATACGACAAACCGAAAGGAAATGATATATCATGAAGATCAAAGCAGCATTACTGATCTGTGCACTGCTCGGTGTGATTTTCTCACTCGGCGGCTGTGTGGATAAGAATAAGGACGCCGGTCAGTCCGGAACGACCACGACAACTACCGTCGGCGGGAGCACAGTGACGACAACAACGACCGTCACTACTACCACAATGGACGGAGAGTATGAAGCCGGCAGGGACGGGATAGTCACGGACGGAACAAACAGCGGCGGTGATGACGAAGACCCGTTCAGCGACAGGGACGGCGGTACTGTACCGGAAACGGATACGACCATGGATTCATCTGACGAGGCGGCTTTCGCCCCGTCT
The DNA here is from genome assembly GCA_947168885.1 of uncultured Clostridia bacterium. GTDB lineage: Bacteria > Bacillota > Clostridia > Oscillospirales > Ruminococcaceae > Ruminiclostridium_E. The sequence continues at coordinate 128,062 of CAMVNQ010000001.1, forward strand.
TACATTGGCAGGACTGCCATAAAGAACGAAAAGATCGGCTGGGGACTCGGAAAGGAACGAGACAGAAGCAACCGCCCTGTTGACGCGGTAAGGGCGGAGGAGCAGTATAAAGCCTATGACGCACATTTTCTGGCTTCCGACGGGAAGATATGTCTCACATTCGACGAAGGCTATGAGAACGGCTATACCGCTGCGATACTTGACACGCTCAAGGAAAAGGGCGTGAAAGCCGTGTTCTTTGTGACATACGATTACTGCCGTACCGCCCCGGAGCTTGTGCGCCGCATGATAGATGAGGGTCATATCGTCGGCAATCACACATGGGCGCACCCGTCGCTCCCGGATCTTACGCAGAAGGAGGTCTGGGCGGATGTCACAAAGCTGCAGCAATACGTTCTTGACGAGTTCGGCTATGAGATGAAGCTTTTCCGTTTCCCGAAAGGCGAATTTTCCGAGAGAACGCTCGATGATGTGCATAATCTTGGGCTTACAACGCTTTTCTGGTCGTTCGCTTACGCAGACTGGGACACAAACACAAAGACCGACCCTGCCGAGGCCCTCGCAAAGATAAAGGACTCGACCCACAGCGGGATCTATCTGCTGCACGCGGTCTCGGAGACAAATGCGCAGATAATCGGTACAGTCATAGACTACTGGCGCGATCAGGGATATGAAGTCGGAGCTGATTTGTGAAAAATCAAAGCCCCCGCGAAAGCGGGGGCTTATCGTTTACTCAGAAGAATATGCGTTCTTCAATATACTTTCTTACGTCGTCGATCGGTATTCTTACCTGCTGCATGGAATCACGCTCACGAACGGTAACACACTTGTCGTTTTCACTGTCGAAATCGTATGTTACGCAGAACGGAGTTCCGATCTCGTCTTCACGGCGGTAGCGCTTACCGATAGCGCCTGCGTCGTCGTAGTCAACGGGGAAGTACTTGCAGAGTTCGTCCGCGATAGCCTGTGCAGGCTCGGCAAGCTTCTTCGAGAGCGGGAGAACGGCAGCCTTGAACGGAGCGAGGAACGGGTGGAAGTGCATAACGGTTCTTGTTGTGCCGTCTTCGAGCTGTTCTTCGTCATAAGCCTCGGTAACGAGCGACAGGAACAGACGCTCAACGCCGAGTGACGGCTCGATTACATAAGGAACGTACTTCTCGTTGGTCTCAGGGTCGAAGTATTCAAGCTTCTGACCGCTTGTCTTTATGTGCTGTGTGAGGTCATAGTCGGTTCTGTCCGCAACGCCCCAGAGTTCGCCCCAGCCGAACGGGAACATATATTCAAAGTCTGTGGTTGCTTTTGAGTAGAAGCAGAGCTCCTCAGGGCTGTGGTCACGCAGACGCAGGTTCTCTTCCTTTATGCCGAGAGAGAGCAGCCAGTTCTTGCAGAAATCTTTCCAGTAATGGAACCAGTCGAGATCTGTGCCGGGCTTGCAGAAGAATTCGAGCTCCATCTGCTCGAATTCGCGGACGCGGAAGATGAAGTTGCCGGGAGTTATCTCGTTTCTGAAGGATTTGCCGACCTGACCCACACCGAACGGGATCTTCTTGCGGGTGGTGCGCTGAACATTCGCGAAGTTAACGAAGATGCCCTGCGCGGTCTCGGGGCGGAGATAAAGCTCGGACTTGCTGTCTTCGGTAACGCCCTGGAAAGTCTTGAACATGAGGTTGAACTGTCTTATATCGGTGAAGTTAGCCTTGCCGCAGTTCGGACAGGTTATGCCCTTGTCGCGGATATAGTTCATCATCTGATCGTTTGACCAGCCCGCAACGTTTGTTCCGTCGAAATCTTCAATAAGATTGTCGGCGCGGTGGCGGGTCTTGCACTCCTTACAGTCCATGAGCGGGTCGGAGAAGCCGCCGATATGACCGGAAGCCACCCATGTCTGCGGGTTCATGAGAATAGCGCTGTCGAGACCGACGTTGTACTTGTTCTCCTGAACGAACTTCTTGAGCCATGCGCGCTTGATGTTGTTCTTGAGTTCAACACCGAGCGGGCCGTAGTCCCATGTGTTCGCAAGACCGCCGTAGATCTCGCTTCCGGGGTAGATGAAGCCGCGTCCCTTGCAGAGAGCGACGAGCTTGTCCATGGTTTTTTCTGTGTTCTGCATTTTATATTGTTCCTTTCATATAAATATCACTTTGTCATAAACGTCCGTGAAAGACTTTTCACGGGTGGTCGGGTCACTTGTCTATATCAGCCTTTACGGTTTTTATAAGATCGAGATAAACCTCTGTAAAGAAACCGGTAGTCTGCTCTATTTCTTTATTGATCGCTTCAACTTCTATCCTGTCATCCTCGGTGAGATCGTCACCCTTTTTGCAGTACCCTATGAATTTCCTGCACAGGTTTATATAATCATACTCCGCGGAGAGGGAAGAAACGAGCTTTGTCTGCATAACCGTATATTCCGACGGCGCAGAGATAGCCTTCATTTTATCAAGCGCCGCTTCCATGTTGTCAAGCGTTTTTTCTGCCTCATCAAAATTATGTGCTTCGAGCTCGTCAGCAAACGGAAAGCTGCTGTTCGCATACTCGTGGAACGTGTCCTTGAGCTGTTCGAGATATGCTTTTGCGGCTTCTTTATCGCCACCGTCCTTGCTTGCCGAGGAAGCGTCACCGTCATCGTTTTTTACCGCAGTCGTTTCTTTATCGGCTTCTGTTTCTGCGGTCGTTTCGAGCTTTGTCGGGTTCAGATTACTGTTCCCGCAGCCCGAAGCTATCATTGTCGCGAGCACGAGCGATAAAACTATCGCTTTACACCTGTTTTTCATTTTATCACCTTACCAACATTACTGTTTCAGAGCATTCTCTATCAATCGCGCGAATTTGCTTTGCAAAAAGCATATAGTGTATTATAGCATATCCGACGGAAAATGTCAATATTAAGGCATTGACAGAGAAATTATTGACAAATTTCATTAGATATGGTATTATATAGGTGCTACATAAATCCGAATATTATGCACTCTGAATGCCCATTTCTATCTATGGTAGGAATGCAGGCTTTTTCGTGGCGTTTAGAGTAGGCATATTGTGCGCTTTTGCGTTTCGGATTTGTGTAGCAGCAATAAGGCTTGTATTTTTACGGTGCGCAGCCTTGTTGCTGCGCATTTTTGTTTTGTTAATTATTTAGCGCGCCGTTTTGGAGGTTAATATGAAACACACAAAGAAAGCCGCTATCTTATTGGCGTCGATAATGACACTTTCTGCTTGCGGAAACGGAAATCAGGCAGCAAGCACAGAGAAAAAGCAAGCCGAGACCACAACTGCGGCGGCGACCGTCGAGGAAAAGACAACAACCGCAAAAGCGGACGAAGCAACCGCCGCAGAAGCGACCACAACATCAGCCCCTGCCGAGGAGACCACCACCACGACAGAAGCACCCAAAGCCGCAGAATATCCGATAACGGTAGAATATGACAGCGAAATATTCAATGTTGACGGATTTGTCAACGGCGAGGCTGCACTTCTGGACGTAGAAAAGCATACGGTGCTGTATATCAGTGAAAACGGTGAAACAAGAACCATAGAGCTCCCCGAAGATTGTTATGAATTTTATAATGTGGCTGACGGAATTTATGCCGATAACTTCCAACGATTATTTGATGCTGACGGAAATAATATTACAAACAAATATATATCGGACGAAAATAGCGAAATATATGCTTGTGGCAAAGGTGGTTTGTTGATACAAACTTACGACGATAACTTTAACCGTGTCTTTGGTTTAATGGACTTTAACGGAAACTGGATAGCAGCACCGGACAAAGAAAATGTCTTTACTAAATGGGTTGATGAACTACGGCAAGGCGGCAGCCTTGACTTTCCTTCTTACCGAACAACTCTTGGTAATTATGTTTGCGCTGTTAGTAACGGAGAAGACGGACTTAAGATATTTGACATGAAGAATAATAAGATCGTTGCTACGATCAATTCTTATCCCAAGGATTCTTTTTACGTGGAAAAAAGTATATTGACTGATGACTCAATAATTGTACCTACCCAATATGATGAGAATACCAAAACCACCACTTTCACCAAAGTGAATTTATCCACAGGCGAACAGACAACGTTTGAGCTTGAAGGAGAAGCCAGTTATCCAAACGCTTTGAAGGCCGGAAAAAACAGCTATGTGATATATGATGACAATTATCAGAATAAAATCGGTGAAATAACTTCAGGCGATTTAGAACACATCGACAAGAACGGTTATTGGGTAAAGGAAGACAACGACTTTGTTTATTATACGATCGAAGGCGAAAAGAGAATGATAGTAAGGTCCAAATAACACAACACCCCCGAAGCTGCACAAAAAGCAGTCTCGGGGGTGTTTGGTTATATAGTTCTGTTATGCGATTAACGAATCTCCGTGTTACGGCATTCGCCGCCGCGCGTCCGCGGCTTATTCAACAACCTGTGTCCAACCGAACTCGTCCGGGATACGACCCCACTGGATGCCTGTAAGCGTATCATAGAGCATCTGGGAGATCGGGCCGATCTTACCGTCGTTGATCTTCATTACGAGATCGCCGTACTTGAGCTCACCGATAGGAGAAATAACGGCAGCCGTACCGGTACCGAATGCTTCTTTGAGCGTTCCCTTCTTGTAGTTGTCAACTATCTCGTCGATCGAGAGAAGTCTTTCTGATACCTTGTAGCCCTTAGCCTTGAGGAGCTCTACCATGGACATTCTTGTGATACCGCCGAGGATAGAGCCGCGAAGTTCGGGAGTAACTACCTCGTCGCCGAGAACAAACATTACGTTCATCGAGCCGACTTCCTCAACATACTTTCTCTCAACGCCGTCGAGCCAGAGTGTCTGCTCGTAGCCCTGCTCTGCAGCCTCTTCCTGACCTTTGAGCGAGATAGCGTAGTTAGCGCCAGCCTTTGTGAAGCCTGTACCGCCGATGACTGCACGGACGTACTTCTGCTCTACGAAGATCTTTACGGGCTCGATACCTTTCTCATAGTAAGCGCCTACGGGCGAGAGGATAACTGCGAAGATGAGGTGCTTTGCGGGATGAACGCCGACGTGGTGATCTACCGCGAATACGAACGGACGAATGTAAAGAGATGTGTCCTTTTCTGTCGGGATCCAGTCCTGATCTATCTTTACGAGCTCCTTGATAGCCTTGATGACGAAATCGCCGTCAAATGTGGGTATGCAGAGACGCTCGCAGGATGTGTTCATTCTTGCCATGTTCTTTTCGGGGCGGAAGAGCTGAATCTTGCCTTCTGCGGTGCGGTAAGCCTTCATACCCTCGAAGCATTCCTGAGCGTAGTGAAGCACCATAGAAGCGGGGTCAAGCTCGAACGGGCCGTAAGGAACTATGCGTGCGTTGTGCCAGCCCTCGCCTTCGTCATAGTTCATAACGAACATATGGTCTGTGTAGTAGTTGCCGAAGCCGAGTTTTGTCTGGTCGGGCTTCTGCTTGGGATTAGTGGTCTTTGTTACTTTGATCTCCATAATATTGCCTTCCTTTTTATGTTTTTGTCCTGTGGGACTATTCCTGTACATTATACCACTTTTTTTGCAGTTTGTAAAGACGTAAATTGCAAATGGCGGGAATATTGACAAAAAAGTTGAAATGTGGTATTATAAGGTTGCGTAAAAATTCTGATTGTAAATATATACCCCGCGAGCGACAAAACTCACGGGGTTTTCTTATATGGTAATATAGGGTGCAGCGTGATCTCCCCGTCAGCGGGGAGGCGTCACCGAAGGTGACAGAGGGGCTGACCGACAGACCACGCTGCCGCGGTGCAGGGCGCGCAGCCCTGCCGCCGTCCGCGTAGGACACGCGCGTCAGCGCACTTCCTTGAAATACGCGATATAGCTCTGGAAATCGCCCCACATATTCGGGATATGGAAGCCGTTGTTCATGAGGAACGCGCCGGAGAAGACTTTTCCGCTCTCTTCGTGGCGGTAGTTCTTGTCCTTGTCGAGCCCGCGGAGCTTTATCCTGTGCTCGAAAACGCTCGGCTCCTTAAGCACGGTCACATATTCCAGCAGGGTCTCGCTCTTGTCCTTCGCGACGAACTGCCAAGCGTCAAAGCGGTCGTTCGCGAACGGGTCGCCGATGCGGTAATAGTCGCCGTTACGCACGAGGGGATTGAACTTCTCGAACTCGGCTATCTGCTCCTTTATCGCGGCCTTGTCGTCGTCGCTTATCCTCGTTACGTCGAGCTCGTAGCCGAACGTTCCGACCATTGCCACATGACCGCGCGTTTTAAACGGCGTTATCCTGCCGACGCAGTGGTTCGGGCTGTCCGAAACGTGTGCGCCGAAGCAGGAGCACGGATAGCACATCGACGTGCCGTACTGTATTTTGAGACGCTCTATAGCGTCGGTATCGTCGGAAGTCCATATCTGCGGCGAGTAGTAAAGCATTCCCGCGTCGAAACGTGAGCCGCCGCCGGCGCAGTTTTCAAGCAGCAGATCCGGGAAATCCGAGAGCAGGCGCTCCTGAAGCTCGTAAACGCCGAGAACGTAGCGGTGCCATATTTCGCGCTGGCGCTCGGGCGGGAGTATCTCGTTGCCGACTTCGCAGAGCTGGCGGTTCATATCCCACTTGACATACTCTATGTTTGCGGAGGACAGTATCTCGTACATTCTTCCGTAGATGTAGTCGCGTATCTCCTTGCGCGAATAGTCGAGAACGAGCTGTGAGCGCGCCTGTGTACGCGGTCTGCCCTCAATATGCAGACACCAGTCTGGGTGGGCGCGGTAAAGGTCGCTGTCGGGGCTTATCATTTCCGGCTCGAACCAGATACCGAATTTAAGTCCGATCTTGTTTACTTCATCAACGAGATGTTTAAGACCGCCGTTCAGCTTGTCCTCGTTGACGTACCAGTCTCCGAGCGATGAGTGGTCATCGTTCCTGTGGCCGAACCAGCCGTCATCCATAACGAGCATTTCTATGCCGGCTTTCTTCGCTTCTCTCGCTATATCGAGGAGCTTTTCGGTGTTGAAGTCGAAATACGTCGCTTCCCAGTTGTTTATCAGTATCGGCCTGCGTATATCCTTCCATTTGCCGCGGATAAGGTTCTTGCGCATTACATCGTGGAGATTGCGTGACATCTTCCCAAGACCCTCGGCAGAGTAGGTCATTATTACTTCGGGAGACTGGAAATTTTCGCCGGGCTCTAAATGCCACGAGAAATCGTAGGGATTTTCGCCTATCACAACGCGGGTCTTTTCGTACTGATATACCTCGGCTTCCGCGAGGAACGACCCCGACCAGACGAGCGAGAATCCGTAGCATTCGCCGTAGTCCTCTGTAGCAGTGTGGTCGCAGAGCGCGATGAAGTTGTTGTTGGCATGGCTGGTGGAGCCGCGGTTGGAGTCTATCGACTGCTTTCCGAAATGAAGCGGGAAGCGCTGAACGTGGCGTTCTCTTGCCCACGTTCCGCGCAGGGTTATCATGTCGTAATCCATTCTGTCGAGATCGACGCAGCAGGACAGAAGGCGCTGGAGTTCAAGCGGGTCACTGCCCTTATTGGTGACCTTTACAGAGCGTGTGATTATGTCGATTTTCTCGAAAACGCTGTATTGAAGGATAATTTCGAGTCCCGTGTGCGGATCCTCGCATATAAGATCAAGGGATGTGACTTCATCGTCAGAGTTCGCGAATGTCGCAGGAAGACCTTCAAGTTTCTGTTTGCCCTTGTATATCTTATAGTCTTTGTAGTATATCTCGCAGGCGGTCATACCGAGTTTGTCCCTCACCTGCATACACGGTTCGCGGAAATCGGCGACACCGCTTGTGGAGAACTCTATCGGTGCGCAGTCGAAGGAGTGGGGACCCATGGCATCATGAGTCGCGGGGACAAAGCTTACGCCGTCCGGCAGACGAAGATTGTACGTAAGATCGGTCTCCGGGACGCTTGCGCCGTAGTAGAGATGCAGGATATTGCGGCTTTCGGTGATGTGGAATGCATAGCTTGAAGCGGGCGTGTCAAGCTTGAAAACGCGGGCTTTTTCGTTGTAGATGATAGGCATAGAGATGTTCCTTTCGTAAATTATTATTATTATTATGCGAATATGTTCATAAATGTATCGCTCTTATATGAATGGCTACGGTTCGAGGCTGATCTTCTTTTTCAGCGTGAAATGACCGATCAGATAATATATCGCGCAGGAAACGACTGCCGATACAATGACCTTTACCACGAACTCCGCGGTTATCTCATCGCCGAGCATCATACACTGTCCGACGAAAAGAAACGATAACGGAGAATGTGCAGAATGCAGCAGCACTTCTCTGTCAGTCTCGTCAATCATCAGCAGCATGGCACTGAACAGCGGGAAAAATGAACCCTGCTGCAGAAAAGGACTCAGAAATACAACACAAAACATAGCCCTTAAACAAAGTATGGAATAGAGCATCAGCCGTGTCATGACCTGTGGACCGCAGTCGCTCAGAATGGTTGTGACGGCCGCTGCAGCAAGGAATATGAGCAAACAGGGCATAAAGGTGATCGCCCTGCCAAAAATGATCTGGTGCGGTCTGAATCCCGCCATGATCTCGTACACCTGTATTCTTTCGAAATAGCAGTAGCTTATCACGCTGACCGGCATAAATAAGATAACAAACAATGCCATAGTTCCGGACTGCGAGAACATTTTCGCCGGATCCTGACCAAGCCGTAATCCGAATATGATCGTCAGAACAGCGACTATGAATATGGCGGTCAGCGAAACGATCTGTTGCTTCATGATAAACATTTGTGACTTGATGATATTATTCATGTCTGCCGCCTGCCTTTTCGAGATAATAGTCCTCTAAATTCTGACCTTCCTCGTTCAGCTTTGTGATGACAAGTCCGGAATCTGTCAGCGTTTTTGAGATGTGCAGAATATCGCCAAGCCGCTCAAAAATCTGTATCTCCTCCCCGTGCATGACCTTGTAATCGTGAATGGACAGCTTATCTTCGAGGACTGCCGCCGTTTTGTTGATGTCGTCTGTCCGCAGAGCAATATGACCTCTGCATTTGACAAGCAGTTCCTCACGGCTTAGGTTCTCGACAAGTCTGCCGTGACTGATGATCGAAAAATCGGTGCAAAGTTCGGACAACTCCGACAGCAGGTGACTTGAAATCAGCACAGTCACGCCCCATTCTTCCTGCATACGCTTGATCAGCCTGCGGACTTCCACAATGCCCTCCGGGTCAAGTCCGTTCACAGGCTCGTCCAGCACCATAATTTCAGGCTTCGGCAGAAGCGCCATACCGATGCCGAGCCGCTGTTTCATGCCGAGGGAAAATCTGCTTGCACGCTTTTTGCCTGTATTTGCAAGCCCGACAATGTCCAGTATCTCATCAATGCGTTTTTCATCGGGATAGCCACGAAGACAGCGGATATATTCAAGATTCTGACGAGCCGTCATCGAGCCTGCAATGATCGGCTGTTCTATCATAAAGCTCATTCTTGCACGGGAATCATCGAGGTTATCAAGACTGCCGAACAGCTCCAGTTCGCCCTTTGTCGGAAAGAAAAATCCCGCCAGTATCTTCATGATAGTTGTCTTGCCTGCACCGTTCGGGCCGATCAGTCCGCAGATATGCCCTCTCTCCACAGTCAGGTTGAAATCGTGCAGAACTTCCTGCTTTTTGTAGGACTTACAGAGTCCTCTCATAGTCATCACGCTATTTTCCATAGCGCTGCCTCCTTCGTTCTGTTCGGGATCTGTGAGGAGGTTTTTTATAAAACCGGCTCGTCGCCTTCGTTGTGAACTTCTTTCGTGTGGAGCGTAAATATCGTCAGGAAAAACAGTATGACAGATATTACAAGTGCCGTTCCGAGACTTACCGCTACGTTGAGCATCGAAACGTCGGTTGAAGCAGATGCCGTTCCGGCTGCCGAGAGAAGTTTGTTTGCCGATTCTCCCGAATTCATCGCCGAAGTCAGAGCTATCGACGAAAGCGCGAAAGGGTTGAACCTGTCAACACGGAAAAACGCCAGTATAGACGGCAGGAACATATTCGTCAGTATCACAGACACTACTGCGGCGTTTGAACGCCCCGTGCATAAGCCGATGCAGAACTGCATAACCGTCGAGAACGCAAGAAAAACGCCTGAGCAGACCGAGGACAGGATCACCATATCCCATTTTAATGCCCCCGGGAACATCAGCGCTGATACTCCCGCGCCCGCTATCATAGAAACAAATGTCGTCGCAAATACGACCAGAGGATATATAATGAATTTCGGTATCACATATTTTTCAGGTGTGAGCCCGGCACACTGCGGGATTATGACCGAGCGCTTCTTCTGCTCACCGCCCGCTGCGCCTTTGAATAAGAACAGTATTACGATCGCGCCGATACCCGTTATCTGCTCGGCATTGTACATTATCATATCCGAGGCGGAGTAAGCGCTGTAAAGTTCGATCATCTGTGTATAGCTCTCATCGTTGGGAAGAGCGTCTTTAAGCGACTGCATCATTCCGCTCATTGCGCCGAACATAAGCGGTGACATGAGCGCAAGCCCGAGCAGAACGAGTGTAAGCGCTGCAATCCTTCCTCCGCGCGAGAAAAACATCATTTCTTTTCTGAATCCGTTTATCATTACTGCCAGTGCCCCCCAACTATACTCAGATATACCTGTTCGAGCGTCGGCCGCGCGAGCTTTACGCCGGATACGGCAATATTGTTGTCCGAGAGAAAATGCATTGCTTCGGTCATCCCCGTCCTGCCGTCCTTTACGTCTGCTATCACAAGACCGGTCTTTTCGTTTACTTCGACTTTTTCCGCAAACGGCAGATTCCGCATAAGGTCATACGTATTCGCGTCCGGCTCGGTAAGGCTTATCTCGACATTCTCCATTCCGTAGCTAGCGAGAATATCGTCTATGCTGCCCTCGACGGCAAGATGTCCGTCGCGCATTATCCCGACACGGTTAGCTATACGCTCAACGTCGCCAAGGATATGTGTGCAGAGTATTATCGTGCAGCCCGTGTCCGAAAGGTTCCTGATTATATTCATGACCTCGGCGCGTCCCTCGGGGTCGAGTGCGGAGGTCGGTTCGTCAAGTATAAGCAGCTGGGGCTTGTTGAATATCGCAGCGGCAATGCCGAGACGCTGTGCCATTCCGCGGGAATAACCCTTGATACGGCGCTTTCCGCCTTCGGTCATACCGGTTATCGCGAGACAGGCGGCTACACGCTTGTTCACGTCGCCGTCGAATCCTGAGCAGTGTGCGATATACCCGAGATACTCGTACCCGTTCATATACGGGAACATTGACGGCGTTTCGGGGAGATAGCCGATCTTGATATTGTTCGTGCCGTCTTCGCCGAGGATTATCTCGCCGCTGTCTTTCGGGATAATGTTGCAGATGATACTCATGGTCGTGGTCTTTCCGCAGCCGTTGCGGCCGAGAAAGCCGTAAACATCACCCTTGTTTATCTTCATATAAAGTCCGTTGAGGACCTTGAATTTCTTGTAGCTTTTATGCAGATCGTTTATTACGAGCAATTCTGATATACCTCCTTATAAAGTGGTATAGCTCTTGATTTCGCGGGTCTTCCCGCCGTGAACAGAGATGCCGCTGATAATTACTTTATTCTCGGTTTTCTTCCGGTAAGGAACTCAACCGAGCGTTCTATCGAGCTTCTGACGTGTTCCATTTCCGGCTTGTGCAGGTTTCCCGCGTTGCGGTAGTCGAAGCTGTTGCAGAAGTCGTTCACGTCCGAGTTGAGCTGCTTCACATATTCCTCGACAAGCGCATCGAGGTCTTTCTGGAACTGTGCTATGTCGCCCTTTTGCAGCTTCTCGGGTGCTTTCCTGTTCAGCATATTGTAGTGCGGGACACATATATACGGCTGTGCCTTGAAGCAGTTTCTGAACTTCGGGTCTTTGACATACATCACAAAGAAAGTCTCAAGCATATGGTCAATGCCCCACTGCACCTTGCTGCAAACGAAGCAGGAGTATTCTATCTCGGACGACTTTGCGGCTTTCGCTTTTTTTGAGAAGAAGATGTTCTTTTTCTCGAAGATGTTGTTCCGTGCGTTTTCGAGGTAGCTGTTGAGCATAAGTCCGAGCGAAAGGCGGTTGTTCTGCTGCATAAGCATCTCGAAGTGCGTGAAGCAGAAGCCGAGCTCGTTCGTTTCCATGCGGACATCAGGCTCCATCATCGCCGCACCCATGATGTATTCACAGATATGCTGTTCGACGGTATCTCTCATACGGCAGAACGGACAGCCGTCCCGCGGCTCAAAAACTTCGTTTATCGGTATAGTTAAAATGCTTTCTCTCATATTTTACCTCTTGTGAGACGTGTTTTGAGGTCAGACCGACGAGCGTCGGTCTGACCTTTATGGCGTGGCTTATGCCGCGCCGGCGTGGTCTGTCGGTCAGCCCCTCTGTCACCTTCGGTGACACCTCCCCGACAGCGGGGAGATCACGCCGGACCCTGTACCGCTCCGCGGAGATCGGATGATCTGTGAACAATCAGATGGACCAGTCTATCGGCTCGATGCCTTTGCTTTGCAGAAAGGCGTTGCATTTTGAAAAATGCCTGCACCCGAAAAAGCCGTAGTGCGCCGAGAGCGGTGACGGGTGCGGCGCTGTAAGTATGCAGTGCTGCGGGTTAGTGATAAGCGGCACTTTTGATTTAGCGTTTCCGCCCCAGAGAATGAACACTATCGGCTTATCGCGCTCATTGAGCAGTGCTATCACGCGGTCGGTGAATATTTCCCAGCCTTTGCCCTTGTGGCTGTTCGCTTGTCCTCGCCGCACAGTAAGCGACGTGTTCAGAAGCAGTACGCCCTGTGCCGCCCATTTTGTAAGATCACCGGTTTTAGGTATCGGGAGCCCGAGGTCGGAATTTATCTCTTTGTAGATATTTTTAAGCGACGGAGGCGGCTCGACGCCTTCGCGGACCGAGAATGCCAGTCCATGAGCCTGTCCCGGTTCGTGATAAGGGTCCTGTCCGAGTATCACTGCCTTGACTTTGTTGTATGGCGTGAATTTCAGCGCGTTGAAGATGTCGTACATATCGGGGTAAATAGTAAAGCCCCTGTACTCGGATTTGAGAAACTCGCGGAGCTGCACATAATACGGCTTGTCGAATTCGCCTTCGAGCAGCTCATCCCAGTCGTTTCCAATGTTTACCATAAGGAATCAGCCTTCTATCCAGACCTTCTTCATAACAACGGGTGTTACGGGCTTGTCGGAATAGTCGGTCTCAGTGTCAGCAATCTCGTCAACGACTTCGATACCCTCGACTACCTTGCCGAAAGCCGCGTAGCTTCCGTCAAGGTGCGGAGCGTCCTTGTGCATGATGAAGAACTGGCAGCTTGCCGAGTTCGGGTCTGCCGCTCTCGCCATGGAGAGAACACCGCGGGTGTGTTTGAGGTCGTTCTTGAAGCCGTTAGCGGCAAATTCGCCCTTGATGTGTTCGCCGGAGTTTCCGGTGCCGTTTCCGTGAGGGCAGCCGCCCTGGATCATAAATCCGCTTATTACTCTGTGGAATGTAAGGCCGTTGTAAAAGCCCTTGTTTACGAGCTTTTCAAAGTTTGCGACTGTTTCGGGAGCGATCTCGGGATAAAGTTCGAGCTTAATCTGCTTTCCGTTTTCAAGTTCAATGATAACCATATTATTGTTTCCTTCCTTTTACAATGATAGTTACGAGTATCACGGCGACGGCGATGACTGCCGCAGAGAGTGCCGCGATAGCTATTATATACACCGTATCCGGTTCATCGGACGCGGGTGTTTCCGTTTTTTCGTTCACCGGCGCTGTCACCGGGAATGTTTCAGTCGGTTCCGCACTTTCCTGCGGTACGCCGGTCTGTCCCGACGTTATAAGTGCGTTTTCTTCGCCGGCGCTGTCCTCCGACGCGCCTATTATTGCAGTCTCGGGCTTTGCTTCGAAGTAGTGCCGCCGTTCTGCCTTGTCCGCCCTGTGGTTGAGGGCGAGAGCTTCGTTCGTTATGTCGAAGTACATATATTTCGGCTTGCCGGGGGTACGGCTTCCGTTGCGGTATGCGCCGCATCCGTCCCAGCAGGAGTCCACCCATACCCAGCGCTGTTCCTTTTCGTACCAGAACGCCGACCATTCGTGGTTCTGCTGTCCTTTTTCAAGCTCTGCGTAGCGCATATCCTCGTTGACTATACCGCCCTTGATGTTCACAGCGTCGATGCCGACCGCCTCCGCCATAGCGCAGAACAGGTTGGTAAATCCCGCGCAGACCGTTCTTGCGGTTTTCAGGACGTTGCACAGTGCCACGGTCGATACGTCAACGCCGTTATCGCGCGCGTCGTAGTCATAGTAAACCCGCTCGGAGATGAACCGCGATATTGCCCGCGCTTTTTCGTAGTCGTCATCCAGACCGGCCGTTGTCTGCTCGGCAAGCATCTTTATCTGTTCAAGGGCGGTGGCGATCTCGTTCGCGTCCTTTGTCGGGCTAAGGTAGAGAGCTGCCGCTTCCGCGGGAGCCTCAAAGATGTGATCGAACACGGTCGGGTTGGAATCACCGAAGCCGTTTACGGGGAAATACCAGCCTCGTTCGTTGTCGTAGAAAATGAAATAACGCATCGTCGCGCCGGAATTGAGCAGCAGGGTGAGCCTGTGCTCGCCTTCTTTGGCGGGCTGCATTGTGAGTTCGGCTTCATAACCGCTGTCCTCATGCGCTTTCATTGAGTAAGAGCCGGAGAAGTCTCCGCTGTCCTTGTCGATGAAAATTTTCCGGAGCCGGTCGCCGGTGTATTTCCCGCGGGCCGAGATCGTCTTTCCGTTCGTTTCAAACACGGAATAGTTGTTCTGACTGTTCGATGTGCGGATAAGATTTATTCTTCCGGACGGCTCGGTATAGCTTTCGGAGAACGAGCGTATATTATGCAGCAGCAGAGCAGTAATTATTGTTATAATACATATTAAAATCAGTTTTACCCGCTTCTCTCTCGAAAAGCGGGCGTTTGATAAATTCAAGGTCTGGTCCCTCCGATGTCTCGAAGTTTTCTCTTTTGTGCTCGCATCGTGCGCACTTTGGAAAACTTCTGTACCACTTCCTTGCGGTACAAACGGGGGCGCAGTCTGTGACGGCTGCACCCCCGACGGTATATCAGAACATCTTTCTGAGTTCGTCCTTATCGGGGCTGTACATCAAAGCGATGTCTCTTGTGATGACGTTGTCACGTGCAAGACGCTTCAGGCTCTCGTTCATCGTTCTCATGCCGGTAGAAGCGTTCGATGCCATAACCTGTTCGATCTGGTGTATCTTTTCTGTACGGATGTTGTTTGCGCACGCGTCGTTGTTGATAAGTATCTCGAAAGCCGCGACACGTCCTCTTTCCTGGTTTACACACGGGAGGAGCATCTGGGAGATAACGCCTCTTAAGTTTGCGGAGATCTGTGAACGGATCTGGTTCTGTTCTTCCGACGGGAAAACGTCGATGATACGGTTGATAGTCTGTGCTGCACCCGTTGTATGCAGTGTACCGAGGACAAGATGTCCTGTTTCTGCCGCTGTGATAGCGAGACGGATAGTTTCATAGTCACGCATCTCACCTACGAGGATAACGTCGGGGTTTTCACGAAGACCGCTTCTGAGCGCCGTGTTGAAGTCGGGAACGTCGGTTCCTATCTCACGCTGGTGGATAGTTGCGATCTTGGGTTCATAGATGTACTCGATAGGATCTTCTATCGTGAGGATATGGCACGCGCGCATATTGTTTATGTGATCGACCATGGTTGCGAGGGTGGTGGACTTACCCGAGCCGGTAGGACCGGTAACAAGGATAAGACCCTTCATTTCCTTGGTCATCTCGATAGCAGCGTTCGGGAGCATTATGTCCTTGAAGGACGGAACGTGTTCGTTGAGAAGACGTATAGCGGCTGCAAGCTTACCGCCGTTCTGATGATATACGTTTACTCTCTGGCGTCCGCCGGTAGAGCAGGTGAATGAGAAGTCGAGGTCGATGTTTTCGCCGAGCTTTTTCTCCTGATCTGCGGAGAGCATCGAGAGAATGAGCTGATAGGTATCGTCGTCCTTCATATCGAACTTCTTGAGCTCACCGTTGATACGGATCGCTGTGGGTGCGCCGACGGTGAGGTGAATATCGGACGCGTTCTTGCTTCTGGCAAAGTTAACGAGCTTGTCTAATTCCATTTGATTTACCTTCCTTCAGATATTGTCTTGCTTCTTTATTATTTTATTTTAAATTGTATGCCGCTTACGGAGAGATATACCTCCTGAGCCGTATTTGCAATACGCTGGTTTACAAAACCCATAATATCACGGAATGCGAGCTGGGACTTAAGCTCGGGGATAACGCTGAATCCGGGCTCGATTGTGATTATAACGAGAGCTCCGTTGAGAGCCTCTACCTTATTCATGCTTTCGATGATGTTGTTTACGACGATAGAGCGGACCTTATCGGTCTCTTCCTTTGTGATCTCGTTTATGTCTTTTGCTGTTTCTTTCATGACATTGGAGACATAACCTCCGAGATCGTCGAAGATGAAGAACTTATGATCCTTTATCAGAGACGCAGGATCGTTGACATTGTTGATTATCTCCCATTTTACGTCGTTTTCCTTGTTGGAATATTCAAGCCTGTGGAGCGTCTCCGCCTGAAGCTCAGGATTTGTGCTCATATAGAGAACGTTGTCGCAGGTTCTGAAATAAGAGATCGCCCAGCGGCTCTTACCGCTTGAGGCGCCGCCTGTGATGAGGGTTATACTTGCCATATTGACCTCCTGTTCCGAAGGAACGGACCGGCTATGCTTCGGCTTATGTGCGTCTGCTATGCGTGAGGGTCTCTGCCTTCGGAGGCATACATTAGTTTTCGGCTTTGTACTGAGTATTTGGCGGATAACACAAATACACACATTAATTATATACATTTTTTCTCAAAAAGTCAAGTAATTTTTTACATATATAATCAGAAAAGCAAAGGATTAAAAATCTGCACAAAAAGGTCTTGTATTTTTTGTGTATATGTGATATAATATAATAGTATGTTTTCGGATGCGGTTGACAGAGAGGCGTTTACCGTTATATTACCGCTGCCGGCGGCATATCTGAATTATGACAATGCAAATAAATAAGGAGATAAATAATATGGACAGATTTTCCGAACAGCTCACACCCAAGGTGTCAACGGGCAAGGATATGTTTTTAAGAGGCTGCCTTATTGCGGCGGCTATGGCGATCATCGGCGCGCTGGTGTATTTCCTCGGGCTGTTCTTCGGGATGTGGCTCGTTGCGGTATGTCTTTCCGGAACGGTAATTTGGGGGCTTGTGTGGCTTCTTCAGGGTACGTTTGTCGAATATGAGTACATAGTCACCAACGACGATCTCGATATAGACAAGATCATAGGCAGAAGAAAGCGCAAGCGCCTTATCACGGTGAGCCTTGCGGGTGCGAAGCAGATCGGGGAGTACTCGTCCGGAGACGAGATCGACGCAAGCGTTACGGTAATGGCGCATGACCAGACCGGTGTGGATATGTACTGCTTTGTCTGCGGAACAAAGGATTACGGCGATGTGGCGATAATCTTCAATCCCGACAAACGCACACTCTACAATATGATCGGCGGATTTTCCCCTGCTGTAAAGAATAAATACAGCGAGCTTTATGCGAAACTAAAGCCCGCGGTACCGCAGGAGGATGAAGAAGAGCCTGCGGAAGACGAGTCCGCGTCTGAGACGACCGCTATGGAGGAATGATTTGAAAAAAGCTCTTGCAAAAAGCTCGTTCCGTGAGATTCGCGCCACCCTAAGCCGCTTTCTTTCCATTTTCGGGATAGTCGCGCTCGGTGTCGGGTTCTTCGCGGGAGTAAAAGCCGCTGCGCCGGATATGCGCAACACCGTTGACGATTATGTCAAGAGTGCGGATCTTATGGATATGCGCATAGTCTCTACATACGGGTTCGACAGCAACGACATAAAAGCGATAGAAAAGCTTGAAGGCGCGAAGGTGTATCCTTCGTATTTCACCGATCTCGTCGCACATTATTCCGACCGTTCGCCCGCGGCGGCAAGGCTTATTGCTCTTAACGGCGCGATAAAAAGCGGAGAGCTTAACGCTCTTGAGATTGTAGAAGGGAGACTTCCTCAGAACAGCAGTGAGTGTGTGGTAAGCTCGGCGAAAATGCTCGGCGGTCCCGCTCTCGGCGACAAGGTGGTATTCACGGATAACAACGGCGGTGTGCCGGACGACACGATTTCTGTGAGCGAGTACACTATCGTCGGCAAGGCTCGTACCGCCATGTACATAGACAAGACCACCCGCGGAAGCACTTCCGTCGGCAACGGCTCCATAGAGTCGATATATTACATACCGGAGGAGAATTTCTGCGTTGAATATAACACAGAAGTGTATGTGCGTTTCCCGGAATACGACGGACTCAACTGTTACAGCGACGAATACGAGGATGTCATGGAGGAACTCTCCGACAAGGCAGAGGATATAGGCGAGGTGCGCGCAGTCGAGCGCTTTGACGATATAAAGCGCGAGGCAGACGAAAAGCTTGCGGACGCGGAAGCCGAACTTGCCGACGCGGAGAATGAATACAACGACAAGATAGCTGATGGCGAAAAGGAAATAGCCGACGGTGAAGCCGAGATAGCCGAAAATGAGCAGAAGATCATTGACGGCGAGGCGGAGATAGCGGAGAACGAACAGAAGCTTATTGACGCGGAAGCCGAGATAGCGGAGAATGAACAGAAGATCATCGACGCGGAAGCCGAGATAGCCGACGGCGAGAAAAAGCTGGCGGACGGCGAAAAAGAGATAGCGGACAACGAAAAGAAGCTTAATGACGGTGAGAAAGAGATAGAAGCCAATGAAAAGAAGCTTACCGATGCGCAGAAACAGTACGACGAAGGCTATGCGGAATACACCGACGGACTGAAAAAATACAATGACGGTCTCGCGGAATACGAAGCGGGTCTTGCGGAATATAACACGAAGAAAGCCGAATTCGACGCTGGAAAAAAGCAGTATGATGACGGTATAGCCGCTCTTGAAGCGGGAAAAGCGCAGCTTGAAACGCAGAAAGCGCAGTTGGAAGCAGCGCTCGCTCAGGCAGCCGCGGCTATGGGAGTGCCGGCGATTACGGACGAGATGCTGACGCAGCTTGCGCAGACAAGCCCTGAAATGGCGCAGCTCGCGGCGGGGAAGCAGGCTGTTGCTGCCGCGGAAGCCGAGATCGCGCAGAACGAGGCTGTTCTTGCTGCGACGAAAGTGCAGCTCGACGAGGGAGAGAAGCAGCTCAAAGACGGTGAAAACCAGCTTGCACTCGGAAAAGCGGTGCTTGACGAAGGCAAGAAGCAGATCGAAGACGGTGAAAAAGAGCTCGCAGCCGCAAAGACGGAGATCGATAACGGGCGCGCTGAGCTTGCAAAGGCGAGAGCCGAGCTCGAAGACGGAAAGAAAAAGCTTGCTGACGGCAAAAAAGAGCTTGAAGACAACAGAAAGAAGATCGAAGACGCAAAGCGCGAGGTTGCGGACGGAAAACGAGAGATAGAGGACGCAAAGCAGGAAGTCGCAGACGGCTGGGTCGAACTTAACGACGGAAAAAAAGAGCTTGAGGATGGCAAAAAGGAGCTTGAGGACGGAAAAGTCAAGCTTGAGGACGGCAGAAAAGAGCTCGAAGACGGAAAAAAAGAGGGCGCGGAGAAAATAGCCGAAGCTAAGGAGAAGCTTGCGGACGCGAGAGAAAAGATCGACGACCTCTCAAAACCGAAATGGTATGTCTTTACCCGAAAGGACAATCCGGGATTTAACGAATACGGCGAGAATGCCGACCGCATAAACAACATAGCGCTCGTGTTCCCCGTTTTCTTCATAATCGTGGCTATTCTTGTGTGTCTTACAACTATGACGCGAATGGTCGAGGAGCAGCGCGTCGGTATCGGTACGCTCAAAGCTCTCGGTTACAGCAACGGCAGCATTATGTTCAAGTATATGTTCTATGCGGTGTCGGCGACTGTACTCGGTGCTATAGTGGGTGTTATCGTCGGTATGCATCTGTTCCCGTTCGTTATTATAGCGGCATACGGAATGATGTACGACATACCGAATATGTCGCTTACAATTGATATGGTGACTGCTCTTGCGGCTAGTGCGGTATTCATAGCGGCGATAGCTCTGACGGTTTTCCTGACGACCCGCTCGGCTCTTTTAGAGCAGGCAGCACAGCTCATGCGGCCGAAGGCACCGAAGAACGGCAAGCGCATACTTCTTGAACACATTACGCCGATATGGAAGCATTTCGGTTTCAGCGGCAAGGTAACGGCACGCAACCTTTTCCGATACAAGCGCAAGATGCTCATGACCGTTGTCGGTATTTCCGGCTGTACGGCGCTTCTTCTGACGGGACTTGCACTTTTCGATGCAATAAACGATATACTCGCAAAGCAGTTCAGTGATATACAGGATTACGACGGAATATACGCCTATGACCGTGATGAGCACCCCGAAGCCGCCGATGAAGCGGCAGCTCTCATAAAGACAAAAGGCGGCGAAAGCATACAGGTCTATCAGAAGCTTGTCAAGGTAAACGCGAACGGAAAGTCGGTCAACGCATATATCGCTGTTCCCGCCGAACCGGAAAGGTTCACAGACTTCTTCGACCTGCGGAACCGTATCACAGGCGAGAAATACAAGCTGACTGACGATACTATTTATATAGATGAGAAATCGTCGCTGCTGCTCGGTAACATTTCGGGCGGTGATACTATTGAAATAGAGAAGAGCGAGACGGAAAAGTTCGCGGTCACTCTTACGGCACCGTTCGAGAACTATCCGAACCATTACGTTTATATGACAGCCGGCGGCTATGAGCGTTATTTCGGTGAAAAGCCGGGTTACAACGTGCTCTATTTCCGTCATGGCCTCGGAACGGGCGACGAGCAGAGCAGATTCGGTGAAGAACTCCTGAAGATAGACGGCGCTCTGAACGTTACGTTCAACTCGGAGACTATGGTCACGTTCACGAATATGCTCAATACTCTGAGCATGGTCATCGTCGTCATCATTTCGACGGCAGGGCTACTTGCGTTCGTCGTGCTGTATAATCTCACGAACATCAACATTACCGAACGTATAAGAGAGATAGCGACACTCAAAGTTCTCGGGTTCTACGACGGTGAAGTTGACAGCTACGTTTTCCGCGAGAACATTCTTCTTGCACTGCTCGGTACCGGCGTCGGTCTTGTGCTTGGGATATTCCTCGCACAGTTCGTTATCACGACCGCGGAAGTCGATATCGTTATGTTCGGCCGTAACATTTACCCTATGAGCTTCGTGCTTTCCGCAGCGGCAACTATGTTATTTGCTGTGCTGGTTACACTTGCGATGCACAAGCGGCTTAAAGGCATAAATATGATAGAAGCCCTTAAATCAGTGGAATAACGATATATTGTATTTCTTACCATTATCTGCACAATATATACTATATATATTGTAAGCGGGAATAAAAATTTCTCGGAAAAAATTTTGTAAAAGTGAAACTTTTTTACCGAAATCTCCTACTACCTATATGTAGGGGGTAAAAAGCGAGGTGAGCTTTTTGGGAAGCGATGCGCTTGATGCCTATTTTAACAAAGTCTATGGCGAGACGTTCCGCGCCGTGTCACGATTCGTTGTGAGCAAGTGCGGAAGCGTTCAGGACTCTGAGGATATTGTCCAGAATATCTATACCCGTTTTTATCAGCGCATTGCCAAAAAGGGGTACGATGATATTGAGAGCGCCGAGGCTTTTGTTATCAATATCGCAAAGTTTGAATGTCGGAACTACTTCGGTTCTGTCAAGAAGCACAGTGCGAGCACGAACTTCTCCGAATATACCGAAGAACAGATGGTCGAGATAGAAAAGGAAATGTCCAAAGAGCAGAAAAACCTCGAAGACGTCCTTTGCAACGAGATCCTCGCAAAACAGATATTCGACGATATTGCGAAAGACGACCCGGTCATTGGTCGTATCTTCTATCTCCATTTCGTATGTGATATGAAGCTTGATGAAGTCGCGAAGGAGCTCGACCTTACGCTCTCCTCCGTCAAGAACAAGCTCTATCGTACAATTGAACGACAGAAGAAGAAATTTGACATCTGACAACTGAAAATATTATAGAAAGGAGGTTCAGTATATGAATACCAACGACTTTTATAAAGAATTGTTTGAGAAGTACGCCCTTGATGAAGACAAGATCAGACGTAACGCTATAAAAGCCGCAAAGACTCCCGCCTGGCAGAGAGCGGTCAGCGCCCATTGGAAAACCGCTGTCGGTGCCGCTGCTGCAGTAGCGGTTACAGTCGGCGCAGTAGCCTATACTGTCGGAAACAGTGCCGGCAATATAGAGATAGATCCGGTAGAGAACCTCCCTTCCGCATATCAGAGACTCCGTGACGCGGAACAGCAGTATATGAATGCCGCAATAGAGGACGAGAGCAAGGTTGATATTTATGTATCGTTCCTCGACGACCTTTGTTACGGAGATATGTCCGTATCTTTCTCCGCGCTTCCCGATGCGGAAAGCATAGATATAGTGTGCCTTTATCTTAACGACGGCACAGTTATCCGCGGTGAAGCCGATATCGAGAAATATGCGGAAAACAGCGCAAATGCAGTAAACATCGCGGGTGCAAAGCTTGTCGCTCCGATGAAAGCATACAGAGATATAGTTGATCTCTCGAAGGTATGTGCCGCAGAGCTTCGTTCGGAAACCATAAACGACGATACCTTCTCACCCATAGATTCAGATGACGTGGATCCGCTCACAAACGCTTATGAGTTCATTTCGACGACCGCACTCGCGGAATCGACAACGACTCCGTTCTCGTTTGCGGTTGAGGTAACTACAACCGAGATAAGCTCTGTTTCCACAGACGCGGATACTACAGAACCGCCCGAGGACAGCGAGGAAGTTGATCCCGACGGTGAACCCGAAGACACGGAAGAAACAGATCCCGACGACACCGATAAGGACAGCAGCGTGACCGGCGAGACAAGCGAAGCTTCCACCACAGCAGTGAGTGAAGTTCCCGATGCAACATCCGACACTACTGTTTCCGAGACAACGGTTGCAGCTTCCGAGTTTGTTGATCCTCCGGAAGTCGGACTTATGACCCAGATATATCAGCTCAACGTTGAGAATGCGCTTGAGACTATACTTGTAAAGGATTATGCAATAGTTCTTACAAGAAACAATGCGTATATCTATAAGATGAACGGTTTGCTTAAAGGAATAGAGAACATCTATGAGATCTCGAACCCCAAGGTCGCGTATATGGACGACAATTATGTCATCCTTACCGGCTGCGGAGCGAGCGGCCGCAGGAACACCGTACTTGCGTTTGACATGAAGCGCGAGACCGTGAACATCAAGGACGCTGGCGAGAGCCTCGGTGAAGCAGAGATCGGTACCGTGAACTACAGCCTTTCTGCCGATAAGTTCTTCCTTAAGGCAGTTTCCGCATCGACAACGTATCTTTACGAGCTTATAATAAATACAGAGACAGGAATACAGTTCAGACCTCTCGTAGAGAGCGAGGGCGTTGTATCGCCCGCCGGATATAAGAACGGCTGGTTATGGTATGCTGCCGCAGACGAGAATATGAAGTACAGTCTCTATACGTTCAATTGTGAGGACGGAACGGCAAGAGTCGAATACAGCTTCGGTAACGTATGCAAGATACGCCGCAGCAAGAATTTCGAGAGCTTTATAATAAGCACTTCCGATGCCGAGACCAACGAACCCAGAAATTATGTATTCAGCACATCCAACGGACTTCTCATACCCGTTGAGATAAGCGGAGATGCGTTGATAGCGGACGCGAACGGTATAGTTTATATCGGTTTCGACAACAAGACCTATACCCTTGCTACCGACGGAACTCTTTCTGAATACACCGGACGTCCGATACATTTTGTATCAAGACCCGACAGCAAATATCAGGTCATATCCACAGATCCGGATAAGGTCGAGATAGCTGAAAAAAGAGATATTTGGGGAAGCTGATGTGATTGACTGCCCCGCGGAAAATAGGAACCACCTGTGAAATATTGCAGGTGGTTCTTTCAATTCCGGCGCTTACGCGCGTGTCCTACGCGGACGGCGCCGGGCTAACGCCGCCCGGACCCGCGCCAGCGTGACGCTGGACCCAAAGCTGTCGCGACAGGCACCGAAAGTTTCATCGCATAACAAAAATACAGCAGACACAATGTAACGAGTCTGCTGTTTCTTTTATGGTGTATTGAAACTTTCGGGTCAAATGCGGCAGCTTTGAAGTTTTTTTGGAAAGAGAGAGGGGTCGAGGGGAGGGAGAAAACTTTTTTGTACACAAAAAGGTTTTCTTCCTCCCCCGCGGGTGCAGGGCAGAGCCCTGCGCTCTTTGATGGCACGACTTTGCCGTGTCATCAAAGAGTGAACGTGCCGCCGGTCTGCGATTTACGCCACTCGACAAATTCTTCGTAGGTGCCGAGCTTGTCCCAGCAGCCCTTCTCCTTTATTTCGATTATGCGGTTTGCGACAGTCTGCACGATCTCATGGTCGTGAGAAGCGAACAGGACGACTCCCTTGAAATCGCGAAGTCCGTTGTTTACCGCCGTGATGCTTTCAAGGTCGAGGTGGTTGGTCGGGCGGTCGAGTATGAGTGCGTTCGATTTGAACAGCATCATACGTGAGAACATACATCTTACCTTCTCGCCGCCGGAGAGTACGTTTACAGGTTTGAAAATATCATCACCCGAGAACAGCATTCTTCCGAGGAAGCCGCGGAGATATGTCTCTGTAACATCGTCGCTGTACTGTCTTATCCAGTCGAGTATCGACATCTCGCAGCCTGCGAAGAAATGGTCGGAGTCGATAGGGAAGTAGCTTGTCGTGATCGTGTTGCCCCACTTGTAGCTGCCCTCGTCCGGCTCTATTTCGCCCATTATTATACGGAACAGCGTCGTTATCGCTATCTCGCTCTCGCCGAGGAACGCGATCTTGTCCTCGCGTCCGACGGTAAATGATACGTCGTCGAGTACCTTAACGCCGTCTATCGTCTTGGAGAGCCCGCTGACCTGCAATATATCCTTGCCCGGCTCGCGTTCCATGTCAAATCCGATAAACGGGTAGCGGCGGCTCGATGCCGGCATTTCCTCGACTGTGAGCTTATCGAGAAGTTTCCTTCTCGATGTAGCCTGCTTGGACTTAGATTTGTTCGCCGAGAAGCGCTGGATAAAGGTCTGTAATTCCTTTATCTTCTCTTCGTTCTTCTTATTCTGCTGCTTTATCATACGCTGTATGAGCTGTGACGATTCGTACCAGAACTCATAGTTTCCGACGTACATCTTTATCTTTCCGTAGTCTATATCTACTGTGTGCGTGCAGACGTTGTTGAGGAAGTGGCGGTCATGCGATACAACGATGACCGTGCCGAAGTATTCCGCGAGGAAGTCCTCAAGCCATGCGACTGCGTCGATGTCAAGATGGTTTGTCGGCTCGTCCATGAGGATTATGTCGGGGTTGCCGAAAAGTGCCTGTGCGAGCAGCACCTTTACCTTCTCGTTACCCGAAAGGCTCGACATCTGGCTGTACAGTATGCTTTCGTCAAGACCGAGACCCTGCACGAGCTTAGACGCATCGCTCTCCGCTTCCCAGCCGTTGAGCTCGGCGAACTCCGCTTCAAGCTCGCTCGCGCGGTTGCCGTCCTCTTCGGAGAAGTCCTCCTTTGCGTAAAGTTCGTCCTTTTCCTTCATAACGTCGTAAAGACGCTTGTTGCCCATTATAACGGTGTCCTGAACGGTATATTCGTCGAAAGCGAAGTGATCCTGGCGCAGCACCGACATACGCAGATCTTTCGGTATCGTTACCGTGCCGGTGGTGGGCTCAAGCTCGCCGTTGAGTATCTTTAAAAACGTGGATTTTCCTGCTCCGTTTGCGCCGATAACGCCGTAGCAGTTTCCTTCCGTGAACAGCAGATCAACGTTCTTGAAGAGCGTCTGACCGCCGAATTGTAAGCTTACATCTGAAACAGTTATCATTTTCTGACCTCATTATCTTTATTGCATTTGCTGCGGATCCTGTTCGGATTTCTCGCGGAACAGACCGCAATAATCATTATATCATATACTATTAAATAATACAAACTGTTTTTTGAACAAATTCAACAGAATAAGGGGAGATAATTTGTGTATGATAACAAAAATCCCCCGCGATATGATCGCAGGGGATAAAGTATTTACTTTCTGCTGCTGAAAAGCTGTTCAAGCTCATCATAAGCATCGTTGTTGCCTGTGGAGCCCGTTCTGGAAGTAAGGAAGTCCGTGAAGCTGTTTCCGCCGGCGCTTGCTTTGCCTGTATTTGTCGTGTTGTTGATAAGTTCTTCCGCAACACTTCTGTCGCCTGTACCCACGTCAAAGCTGTCCTTGAAGCAGGTCGCGATAACGGAAATAGTTATCGAATCCTTCATATCCGGCGGTCCGTAGTTTGCACCGGTTATGATCTCCGCGTCGGGATCGCACGCTCTTGTGATAGCCTGCATAGCGTCATCGACATCTGTCATGAGTGCATCCTGTGAAAGGGTTATGTAAACGAGGAGACGACCCGCATTCTTGATCGAAGTTTCGAGCAGAGGACTGTTTACTACCTGTGAAACCGCCTCATCGACCTTCTTGTCGCCCGAACCTGTACCGATAGCGATATGTGCATCGCCGGCGTTGCGGATTATCGTGCTTAAGTCGGAGAAGTCAACGTTTATAAGCGCTGTGGTGTTTATCATGTCGGAGACGATCTTTACCGAGCGGTGGAGAACGTCATCGACCATGGAGAACGCCTGCGGTACTGTAAGTGCCTTTTCGTTGAGCTGGAGGAGCTTCTGGTTAGGTATGATAACGAGAGCGTCAACGTGCTTTCTGATCTCATCAATGCCCTTCATGGCCTGATTCATCTTCTGTGTGCGCTCAAAATCGAACGGCTTTGTAACTACACCTATCGTGAGTATGCCCATTTCCTGCGCGATCTCTGCGATGACAGGAGCTGCGCCCGTACCGGTGCCGCCGCCCATACCTGCGGAGATGAACACAAGGGAAGCGCCCTTGAGGTACTTCTCAATATCCTCTCTGTCTTCGCGTGCAGCCTCGGCGCCGACTTCGGCACGTCCGCCTGCTCCGCGTCCCTTTGCGCACTTCTTACCTATCTGTACTCTTCTTAAAAGGTCTTTATCCTTATTTTTGAGGGCTGCAACATCTGTGTTTACCGCAACAAATTCGATATTAACGTCGTCTGCCGCCGCGTCCTTCGTATTCTTGTCGCGAAGTCCTTTCTTTGCCATAGATTCAACAGCATTTCCGCCGCCGCCGCCTACTCCGAATACCTTTATACGAATATCGTAAACGGCACTTTCGTCAAGGTGGTCGTACTCAGGCTCTTCTGTTTCTACTGCGAAGCCCTCTTCATCGATCTCAATTGCCACGTTATGATACCTCCTGAATTTTTGTACATAATGACGGAAATGAAGAACACTCCGCCGTTCACATATCGATGTGCTATGAACGTCAAACCCGCACTACGACAGCGATTTTGTCAATAATCATTGTAGCAGATTTTCATAAAAATTTCAATACCTTTTTCAAAAAAAACTAAATATTTTGTGTTTTTTTTTCGTCGTGGTATCTAAATGTTGTGGTTTTTGTAAAAATTTGTTAATAATGCCGGAGTCAGGCGCTATTCCGCTGTGGTATCGGCATTTTCATCCGCATTTTCACCGTCTTCGCTGCCTTCACCGTCCTCGCTGCTTTCATCGTCGCTCTCGCCGGCGACCGGAGCCGTTATTACCGGTGCAGTTGTGATAGGTCTCTGTATAGCGCGGCTCGTGTCCGAGACGTTCAGGGTTACATACTCGGTGTCTTCGATATACCCGTTGTATAGAAGTTCCTTTACCATACGCATTTTTTCATCAATCTGTAATATCGAGCCGAGATGTATTTCAACTCTTCCGTCATAAGTCATGATGAGGTCAAGCGTATCGGTAATGTCGAGCGAGGTTATATCAGTGAGCGCTGCCTTTTCTACAGCGGCGCTTATCTGCTGGACAAGCTTGTCCTGTTCTTCGTTCTCGGCTTTGATAAAGCTTCCGACGATAACTGATTCTGCGGGCTTGTAACCGATAACGTGCATACAGTCCACATCATCGTAGTTAATATACATGACACGTCCGATATGCGAGATAACGTAGTTCTTTCCGCCGTAGCTGAAGCTTACCATAGGTACAGAGCGCGTAACCTTTATTTTTATGGTAGTCGGGAAAACCTTTTCGACAGACACGCTGTCGAGCGTTACGAGCTTTTCGAGCATTCTTTCCGGAATACCTGCCGTGCTGAGGCGAACGAGGTTCTCGTCGCCGTGCAGGCCGCTTGCAGCAATGATCTGCTCGTCGGTGTAGTCGGATTCACCTTCAACGATGATGCGTTCGGCGTTGAACAGAACGGTTACGGACAATATAGAGAAAATGATAACAGCGAGTATAGAAAGCATGATGTAATACACAACGTTGCTTCCTCTTTTTCTGCGCTTTGCCTTTTCGCGCATCTCCTTTTCGGCAAGTCGCTTTGCTTCCTGTTCACGCTTTTTTCGTACCGGGCTCTGCGGCGGAAGCTGTTTTTTTGTCTGTTCGGTGATCTTCTGCTGGTGTTTTACTGTGACAGGATTCGGTTTTTTCGGCTTTTGCGGCGATTGCTGCTGTTTTGTCTGCTGCTTCCGCTTTTTTTTCTGTGAGCGTTCAGTCTCTTCCTGAAGCTTCTGTCTGAGCTCTTCCTTGCTCATTTCAACAGTTCTGCTTCTGTTCAGTCTGTGAAAATCAGGCATAACGCTCACCTCCGTCCTGTTCGTTCAAATTCTTGTCCCGCGGAATTATTATCCGTCGGAACGCATATATTTTATCGGTGATAATACCGCTGTGTCGTCCCTGCCTAAGGCAGGGCACAGCAAGTGATATACCCGATGTATTATTCAGGCATATTATACAGTTTTTATATTTGCTCCAACACTTCTCAGACAGCCTTCGATGTTCTCATATCCCCGGTTGATGTAGCATATATGACCTATTTTTGTCGTACCCTCGGCAAATAACGCTGCCGTGACCATTGCAGCACCGCCACGCAGATCTCCGGCTTCGAGCTCTGCGCCGGAAAGGCGGCTCACACCTTCGACGACGGCTACCTGACCTTCGACTTTTATCTTCGCGCCGAGCCGGGTGAGTTCACTTACATGACGGTAGCGGTTCTCGAATATCGTTTCGGCAAACATCGTCGTTCCGGGAAGTGTTGCACAAAGCGCCATTAACGGCGGCTGAGCGTCGGTCGGGAATCCCGGATACGGAGAGGTCCTGATCTGTGACGGGGCTTTAAGTGTTCTTCGGGCATTCAGATAGACGCTTCCGTCACCAAAGCCGTATATGCTGCACCCGATCTGTTCAAGAACGGGAACGACAAGTCCGAGCGACGGGAGATCGGCGTGGGTAAGAAGTATCTCGCCTCTTGTTATCGCACCGCAGCACAGATAGGTCGCGGCAGCTATCCTGTCGGGCATGACCGTGTACCTGCATCCGCCGAGTCGCTTTACGCCCTCGATATGTATCGTACCGGTGCCTGCACCCTCTATTTTTGCGCCGCAGCGGGCAAGAAAACCCGCGAGATCACATATCTCGGGTTCCCGCGCAGCATTGTGTATCTCGGTCACCCCGTCAGCAAGCACCGCAGCAAGCATCACGTTCTCGGTAGCTCCGACGGACGGGACGGGGAAGGAGATGCGGGTTCCGCGCAGCTTTGAAGCGCTGCATACGATATAGCCGTGCTCTTCGTGTATTTTCGCGCCCATTTTCCGGAACGCGTCGAGGTGGAAGTCTATCGGGCGCGAGCCTATCTCGCACCCTCCGGGGAACGAGAGCCTGCACTGACCGGTACGCCCTATGAGCGCACCCATGAAAATGATCGATGAGCGCATCTCGCGCATTAGCTTTTCGGAGATCTCCGATGTGCGCAGAGCGGAAGAGTCGATGCAGACGACATTTCCCTCTCTTTTGCAGGAGCAGCCGAGTGCTGACAGGATCCTGCAAGCTGCGTCGCAGTCCGAAAGTCTCGGGCAGTTGTAAAGCTCGGTCTGACCCTTACAAAGCACGGCTGCCGCAAGAAGCGGGAGAGCGCTGTTTTTTGCGCCCTGTACCGCAAGTTCGCCTTCTATGCGCCGACCGCCTTTTATAATGAGCCTGCGCTGTTCTGACATATATATCACCCTTTTTCTGCTTTTTTCTCATATTATGCAGAAAAAGGGGATATTGTGAAAATCAGGGATTATAAACTGATGTGAAGAAGTGGGCAGATAAGAGCCCGCTGCAATAAAAACGGCATTTATCCTTAAATGCTTACGTTTTTACTAAATCAAGAATATTTCCGACAACTCTGTCTGTCGAATCCGGGATATGGAGCTTCGCGGCATTTTCACCCATTTCGGCGAGACGTGTCCTGTCGTTGTACAGCGCCTTTACCTCTTCAAGAAGACGTTCCTTCGTAAGATCCTTATCTTCGATAAGTATAGCCGCGCCGTTCTTGCTCATGGTCAGTGCGTTGTAATACTGATGATTCTCCGCTGCCTGCGGGAAAGGTATAAGTATCGCCGGACGACCCGTTGCCTTGAGCTCGGTGAGCGTCATGGCTCCCGCGCGGGAGATGACAAGGTCGGCGGCACAAAGACAGGTGTACATATTGTCGATGTACTCCCGCGGTCTGAACCGTTCGCCGGGTTCGACGTTATACTGTTTAAGAAGCCCGTCGAACATATCCTTGCCGTTTCCGCCGTAGGAATGTATATGGTTTATGTCGCCCGCTTCCTTTTCCCAGCCGAGCATGGCGACGACCGATTCGCTTATTTTGTTTGCGCCGAGACTGCCGCCGAATGACACTATCGTCATTCCTCCGGGAAGTCCGAGCTCTTTCAGAGCCGCCTCACGCTCTATTATCGGGATATTGCTTCGCAGCGGATTGCCTGTTATGACACAGTTTTCCTTGCGCGGCAGGTGGGGTATGACATCCTCGTTCGCGACGAGCACCTTATCAACTACCTTTGACAGCATCGTCGTCGTTATCCCGGGGAGCGAGTTGCTTTCGTGGATAGCGGTCTTTATGCCCATTTTTGCCGCCGCATTGAGCACAGGAGCACACACATATCCTCCGGTGCCTACAACGACATCCGGAGCGAACTCTTTAAGAAGTTTCTGCGCGTAGCCCTTCGCGGTTATGTAGTAATGCACCGCCTGTATGTTGCGCTTGATGTTGTGCGGCGTGAGCTTTCTCTGAAAACCTGCCATTTTAAATGCGGTAAAGTCATAGCCCGCCTTGCGTATGAGCTTTTCTTCCATGCCACCCTCAGCGCCGACGAATTTTATCGCCGCGTCGGGAAACAGCAGCTTTATTTTGTCCGCAATAGCGAGCGCAGGATTGATGTGACCCGCAGTTCCGCCTGCGGCAAGTATTACTCTCATTTAGATAGATGCCTTTCGTGATATATTGAGTACGACTCCCATTTCGCCGAGCTGCATCATCAGCGCGGTGCCTCCGTAGCTTAAGAACGGCAGAGAAACACCTGTGTTGAAGAACGCGTTGGATGCAACGGCAATATTCAGTAACGCCTGAAATCCGATCTGGATAACGATACCCGCGCAGAGCAGCATACCTTCTTTATCCGGTGCGGACGCGGCAATATAGAAGCCGCGTATTATAAGGATAAGGAAGAGCAGTATTACAACGACCGCGCCGACAAAGCCGAGCTCCTCGACTATGACCGAGAAGATGAAGTCGTTCTCGGCGAATGGCAGATAGCTGTATTTCTGGTGTGAGTTTCCGAGACCCTGACCGAACATACCTCCCGAACCGAGCGCTATGAGAGACTGGTAGGTCTGATAGGTCGCGTGTTGTATATCGGCTTCGGGGTCGCGGAAGCTTAAAAGTCTGTCCGAAACGTAGTCAAAGCCCATCATCGGGAATACCGTAAAGATAAGTATCGCGCCGACACCGATAGCCGCGAGTACGAGCGCGACGTGCGTGCCCTTGGCTCCGCCGATGAACAGCATCGAAAGCGAGATCACAAGGATGATAAGTGTCGCGGAGAGGTGAGGCTGCATGATAACGAGAATGCAGGCGATACCTATGCGTATCAGTATCGGCAGAAAGCCTTTGGTGAAGCTTTTCATTTTGTCATAGTTGCGCTGCATATATTCCGCTATGACAAGTATTGTAACGAATTTGAGGATCTCGGAGGGCTGGATCGTGATCTCACCGATAGCTATCCAGCGTTCCGCACCGTTTACCGTACTTCCCATTATACGAACGAGTATCATAAGACCTGCGGAAACGACTATCGCGGTCTTCATGACTACTTTGGTGAAGAATATATGATAATCGATGAATGACAGGATTATCATAGCGGCAAAACCTACTGCCGCAAATATCGCCTGACGGGAAATGAAGTGATTGCTGTCGCCGTAGGTGACTTTTGCGGACGCATAGGTCGCCGAGTACAGCATAACGAGCCCGAAAGCGAGCAATAAAATAACTATAAGAAAGAACGAGAAGTCGAATTTCTGCGGTATCGAGAAATCGATAATGCCTTTCTTTTTATTCTTCGCTGCCGCGGCTTTCTTTGCATCAGCCGCCTTAGCCCTTGGCTTTTGAGCGGGTGCGTTCTGAGGTACGCGTCGAGCATTATTTTCTGCGTCGTTCCCGTTGTACATCTGCATGGGGCGGACGCTCCCGAGCGAGCGCTGCTGAACATTTGCCGTGCGCCTGTTTAAGCTCTGTAAAGGGTTTGTTTTCCGTTCTCCTAATCTGTT
Source organism: uncultured Clostridia bacterium (assembly GCA_947168885.1). Taxonomy (GTDB): domain Bacteria; phylum Bacillota; class Clostridia; order Oscillospirales; family Ruminococcaceae; genus Ruminiclostridium_E. The sequence continues at coordinate 160,894 of CAMVNQ010000001.1, forward strand.
ATCCATATCATACCATTATCATAGACCGTTGACGAGCAGCACCGAGACTGTTCCCGCTGCCGCGCCGATAAGCGAAAATACTATTACGATTTTTACTTCCTTCCAGCCCCGTATCTCGAAGCTGTGGTGTATAGGGGTCATCTTGAAGAGACGCTTGCCGTGGGTGATCTTGAAGTAGGTCATCTGGATAAGCACCGACAGAGCTTCCCAGATATACACCGCCGCGGCTATCACCATGAGCACTTCAACGTGCATCGCTATACCGAGCAGCGCAACTATACCGCCGAGGAACATCGAGCCGGTGTCTCCCATGAATACCTTTGCCGGGTGCCAGTTCCATATCAGGAAACCGAGACATCCTCCCGCGGTCGCGACCGCTATAACTGTGTAGCCCGCATAGCCGAGCATAGATGATATTATCGCGAATGCTATGCAGTAAACGAACGTAACCGAAGAGCAGAGCCCGTCGATGCCGTCGGTGAGGTTCACGGCGTTGACGATATACAGTATGCCGAGACCCATTATGATGTAGTAGAAGTACCAAAGGTCAAGCTCGCCGATAAACGGGAACTTTATGATCGTGTTCGTGTCGCCGGAGAGTATCTTAACGGTAAAGAAAGCGGCGATAACGAGTACCTGCAGAACAATTTTCTGCATAGCCGTGAGACCTTCGTTCTGTTTCTTCTTTACCTTGATGAAGTCGTCGAGAAAACCGATAAAGCCGAAGAAAAACGCGCCTGCCGCTACGGTTATGATTCCGGTCATGTCCTTTTTCGCGAGTTCGTCCGTGCCGAGCAGCCCGTTATATATGAGCAGTATCACACCGACAGTTACCGCAGCGACCGTTCCGAGCATGAACATCATACCGCCCATTGTCGGAGTGCCTTGTTTGTCTTTTTTGTGCCATATCGGTCCTATGTCGAGGATCGTCTGACCGAATTTCAGCTTCCGAAGCCAAGGGATTATCAGAAATCCGAGGACGAATGAAACGACCACGGCGGTGAATGCCGTTGAAATTATAGTTAAAAGCATCTTGTTTCCTCTTTTTTATGTATTCTCATGTACTGTCCGTAAGGACAAGCGCGTAAGCGCTTATTTACAGAGCTGCGCGATTATCTCGTGTTCGCTGAAGTGCATATAGTCGTCGCCGATGACCTGATATTCTTCGTGCCCCTTGCCGCAGAGCGCGATAACATCGCCGGTATGCGCCTGTGAGACAGCGGACTTTATAGCTTCGAGCCTGTCAATATAGCAGTGAACCTCACATTCGCTGCCGTCAAAGCCCGTTTTTACCTGATCTATGATAGACTGCGGGTCCTCGAAGCGCGGATTGTCCGAAGTCACCACGGCGATATCCGCGTATTTCGCGACGCAGCTCCCCATTGACGGGCGTTTTCCGGCATCGCGTTCGCCTGCCGCGCCGAAAACGACTATTAATCGCCCTTTTACGAACGGCTTTATTGCCGAGAGTGTCTTTTCGAGCCCGTCCTCGGTGTGAGCGTAATCGCAGATCACCGTGTAATCCTTGTCGTAGAGCACTTCCGCGCGTCCGCGTACGCCCTTTACCGTATTCAGCCCGCTCACAGCTTCTCTTATTGTCAAACCCGCCTGAACGCACGCCGCCGCCGCGCCCATCGAGTTCATCACGTTGAAGCTTCCGGGCATGGGGATTGATATGCTGAATGCCTGTTCGGACGCTTTATCCGTAAGGATATACGAAACGCTGCCGCTTTCCGGGACTATCCTGCACGCGGAAATGTCGGTCATCTGCTCCTCGCTGAGCGCAACGAGCTTTATTCCGCCATCCGTCTTCAGCTCTCCGTAAAGGCGCTTGCCCCACGGGTCGTCGATGTTTATGACTGCCGAATCACAGCAGGCGAACAGCGACTTCTTCGCCTGATAGTAGTTTTCCATTGTTCCGTGCCAGTCGAGGTGATCCTGCGTCAGATTCGTAAATATTCCGCAGACGAACCGTTCGTTTACGAAGCGCGACTGCGAGAGCGCCTGTGACGACGCTTCCATAACACAGTATTCCGCGCCGTTGTCCGCCATTTCTCTGAAATAGCCGTAGAGATCGAACTGGTACGGGGTAGTGAGGTGGGCTTCATAGAACCTTCCGCAGACATCATAGCCCGCAGTGCCGATGCAGCCGCATTTATGCCCGTTTTCCGTGAGTATATGTCTGATCACGTTGACGGTGGTGGTCTTTCCGTTGGTGCCGGTAGCTGCAATAAGTTTCAGCCGCTTTGTGGGATCCCCGAAATACCGTGACGACAGCATTCCGAACATCACTCTTGTGTTTTCACAGAGTATCTGCTGCGGGAGACCGAGGTCATGGTCGATGACGACCGCCGCGGCTCCTTTTGCAAGCATATCCGCGCAAGCGGCGTGACCGTCGAAGTTGCGCCCGGTTATAGCGACGAAGATGTCGCCTTTATCGACTTTTCGGGTATCGTCGGTTATCTTTCCTATGTCGCAGTCGGTAAGTCCGCTGCGTTCGTTTTCTGTGAGTATGTCGTATAAACGCAAGACTTGCCTCCTGTTTTGATATTCGCTTTCGCTTCCTTTGGCGGTCAAAGGAAGCAGGTTAAGAGCTCGAGAAAAGGGCAGAGCCCTTTTCTCGTCCGCGTAAGCGGTGGTCAGCCGGCGTCAGAGTTGTTTACAAGGAATGTAACGTCGATAACGGTACCCTTGTTTACTTCATATCCTGCCGGTATGGACTGGGATGTTGCTACTGCGTCGGGGTTATTTATGCCGCCGCCGCTGAGTGATACGTTGAGTCCGTAGAATGAGAGGGTGTTGTTGACCTGATCTATCTTCATACCGGTGACATCGGGAACTTTTACTTTCTGATCCACAGTGCCGTTCATGTAGATAATGACGGTGCCGTTCTTCGGGATAGGTGCCGCTGCTTCAGGAACTGTCTTGCGGACGGTGTTGTTGTCTTCCTGTCCGACGATCTCATATTTAAGACCGCGGGAGTTTATCGAGGTGATCGCATCAAGTATCGACGAGCCGTAAACATACGGTACATTCGTGTTCTGCATTTCAAGCTCTTCAGCCGTGTACTGGGGATAAACTCCGAGATATTCAAGACATTCGCTGAACACTGCCGAAACGACAGGCGCAGCGACCATGGAGCCGTAGTACTTGCCGCCGAGAGGTTCGTCAACACAGACGAGCATTATGTATTCGGGATCGTTTGCGGGCGTAAAAGCGCAGAACGAGCCGACATAGCGCATATCCCAGTCGTGATGGTATTCATCGAGCTTCTGGGACGTACCGGACTTTCCGCCTATGCGGTATCCGGCGATATACGCATTCTGACCGCCGTTTGCGGTAACGACGTTTTCGGTAAGCTCGCGCACGAGTGCAGAAGTCTCGCCGCTTATTACCTGACGCTTTATGGTTGTCTCGGCGGATTTAACGACATTTCCGCTGCTGTCTATGATCTTATCGACGATATAGGGCTTTAACAGGTATCCGCCGTTTATTGCTGCGGTGTAAGCGCAGATCATCTGTATCGGTGTGATCTTGTTCGTCTGGCCGAATGATGAGGAAGCGAGTTCGACCGATCCCATTCTCTCATACGGAACAAACAGAGGGCTTGCTTCGCCGGGCAGGTCTATGCCTGTTTTTTCCGTGAAGCCGAACGCCGTGAAGTAGTTGCAGAACAGCCGCCGTCCAAGCTTTAATCCTATCTGTATGAAAGACGGGTTGCAGGATTTTGTGAGCGCGTCCTGAAGAACGAGCGTTCCGTGACCGCCGCCTGTTGTCCAGCAGTGGATCTTTGTATCCTCGACTTCATATACTCCGCCGCAGAAGAATGTGGAGTTGGTATTTATGACCTCTTCCTCAAGGGCGGAGGCACAGGTTATTACTTTGAATACCGAACCGGGGAAGTAGAGCTCTGAGACTGCCTTGTTCTTCCACTGAAGCTCACGCATTGCGGCGCGGTTCTGTTCAAGCTCCTCTTCTATGCGGCGGTCGATCTCGTCCTGGTCGGTAAGACTTCCCGCCATATAGTCGAGAACGAGCTGATACCGCATCTCTTCAAGCCGTTCCTTGTCTATCTCCGAGAGTTCGGACGGATCGTTGAGGTTGTATCCGGGCGCGGTCGCCATAGCGATTATCGCTCCGGTCTTTGCGTTCATTATGATGCCGGTCGCGCGGTTAGCGGCTTTATACTGCTTTACCGCGGTCTCTAAGTTCTTTTCGAGGTAGTACTGTACCGTGCTGTCGAGGGTAAGGATAATGCTGTTGCCGTCGCTTGCTTCATATCGGTTCTCATAATCATAGGGCATAGCGTTGCCCTTTGCGTCCTTCGCCATCACGATAAGGCCGTCGGTGCCCTGGAGATAATCGTCATAGTACGCTTCGAGCCCGTAAACGCCTTCGTTGTCATAGTTCGTGAAGCCGATTATTGAAGAAGCTAGGCTGTCGTTCGGGTAGTAGCGCTTGCTGCTCTCCATAAGGTTGACGGTATAAGCGGCAAGCTTGTTTTCGGTGATGAATTTCTGAACCTTGTCGTAGCTTTCCTTATCTACCTTCTTCTTGACGATGAAGTATTCGCTGTTCAGCTTCTTGCAGCCCTCGCGTATCTTCTGTTCGTCAACATCGAGCAGCTTTGCAAGTGTCTTGCATATAAGTGAAGTCTTGGGTGCTTCCTTTTTTTCTTCAAGCTTCGCGTCCATTTCCGCTATTGCTTTCGGGGAAATGACTACGTCCCAGACCGTGGTGCTCTGTGCAAGTATCTTATTGGTGCGGTCATAGATAGTGCCGCGGTTTGCTGTTATCGTATAGCTGCTTAACTGCTGGGAGTTCGCTTTTGAGCGGTAGTATTCAGAGCGGATTACGGTAGTATTGTATATGATCGTGCATATATATGCTGCAGCGCCTATAAGCAGACTAAGCACGACCCAGAACATTCTCCGCTTCATTTTGTTTGTCGGAGCGATCATGGGCGTGCTTTTAGTGCTGTCAGGCATTTTTCCGTTTGCCATATTATCCCCTTGTTTCCCTGTATATGAATTTTCCTGATTTACAATTCGGCGGGCAGCGCGTTTGTCTGCCCGTCCAATAAATTATATTAATCCTTTTCCTTGTTTATTCCTCTTGTCCCGAGAGGGATCATACCGCATCAGAATCCGAGATAGTCGAGTATTCCGTTGAACCAGTTCTGGATTGAAACGAAGATGTTCGGGTCGCTTTCCGCGACTTCGGTCATATCCTCTGTGTTGAGCGTGATGAACGTTATCTGTGAGCTCTGGGTTTTTTGGAGACCGAGTTCCTGTGACGCTATATTTTCGACGTTGTCGAGCGTGTACATACTGTCAAGTTCGGAGTTAAGGCGCACATTCTCGCGCTCGGCAAGCTCTATCTCGTTCTTTGTCTCGCTTATCTTGGATGTGTAATCCGATATTTGCTCCTTGCTGGTAAGAAGAACGAACGCTATAGCTGCCGCAAAAGCCACAACAACGATAGCCGCGAGTACGCTTCCGTTTCGTCCGATAGACTTTTTGTCCGAGATCTTTATTTTGGCCTGTTCTTCGCGCTGTTTCTGGCGTTCGCGCTTCTTTCGCTCAAGATCCTCGTCGGTCTCAAAAAGCGAAAGGTCATACGCTAAATTTGAATTGTCGTTATACATCCTTATCACTCCATAAAGTGACCCGTTTTATTTTTCGGGTAGTTTTTCTATAACTCTGAGTTTTGCGCTTCTGCTGCGGGGGTTGTCCGCAAGCTCCGTGTCGTCCGCCGTTACGGGCTTTCGGGTTATCTGTACGGCTCGCGGCTTTTTACCGCATACGCACACGGGAAATTCCTTCGGGCAGGTGCATCCTTCGCATAAACTTTTGAATTTTTGTTTTACGATCCTGTCTTCAAGCGAGTGGAAAGTTATGACCGAGAGCCTTCCGCCGGCACCGAGCAGCTCGAATATATCGTCGAGTGCTGTGGTGAGCGCGTCGAGCTCGCCGTTCACTTCTATCCTTATCGCCTGGAATGTTTTTCTGCAGGGGTTTTTCTCTTTTCTTACCTTAAGCGGCACGTTCCTTTTGATTATCTCCGAGAGCTCGCCGGTGGTGTTTATCGGGGCGTTCTCACGCGCTGTGACGATACCGTGGGCAATACCGCGGGCGAACTTCTCTTCGCCGTAAGAGAACAGTATCTCCGCGAGCTTTTCTTCCGGGTATTCGTTAACTACGTCGCGGGCGCTCATGCCCTCGCCGCTCATTCTCATGTCGAGGGGCGCGTCGTTGTGGAACGAGAAACCGCGATCCGGGTCATCGAGCTGATGCGACGAAACGCCGAGATCCATTATTGCGCCGTCAAGGCGGTCTATGCCGAGATCGGAGAGCGCATCTTTAATTTCGCAGAAATTACGGTTCACGAAAACGGGGGAATAACCGTCAAGCCGCTTTTTTGCAGCTTCTATGGCTTCCTTGTCGCGATCGAAGCAGATGAGTTTTCCGGTTCCGCCGAGCCGCTTTGCTATTTCGAGGCTGTGTCCGCCGCCGCCGGTCGTGCAATCGGCGTAGATACCGCCTTCGTGTACATCAAGTCCGTCCACTGCGGGGAGCAGCAGCACAGAAGTATGCTGAAATTCCATATTACAGTCCGAGTTCCACAGCCACATCGACCAGCGACTTTGCGTCGGTCTTGCTGTTTACTTCATCCCACTTCGCCTTGTCCCATATTTCGGCGCGGCCTTCGAGCCCTACGATGACTACATCGGTTGAAAGACCTGCATATTCACGAAGAGGGGCGGGGATAAGCGCACGTCCCTGTTTGTCGGGCTCAATATCGAATGCGCTTCCGAATAAGAAACGCTGGAGATCGGCGGTTTTGGTCTGAGGCATCTCACGTATCCGCGCCACAAGAGCCTCCCAGTCGTCCTTTGTATATACCTTTATACAAGGGGCACCGATAGTTTTGGAGATCATGAAGACCGAGCCGAGCTCATCGCGCAGCTTTACGGGGAAGTTCATTCTTCCTTTTGCGTCGAGTGTACTTTTGAATTCGCCGCGCAAGTCTTTCATCTCCTTTCGTTATCGGGGTTCCGGACGATATTCGGCAGAATTGCCGAGGTTATCCGGTACAAATATATAGCCAAGTTTTCAACAGTTTCAACAGTCCGTGGCATTAAATGGAGGTTTTGCCCTGCGAAACTGTTGAAAACTTTGTGGAAAGAGTTTAAAAGTGAACTTTTTGCCATAATTTACGCAAAAAGTGAACAAAAAACCACTTTACATACATTATACTATTACCGCCCCAAAATTTCAAGGCTTAATTTACAATATTGGGCACTAAATGTATAGAACTTTTTATTCGGTTTTTGTGCATTAGTGACAAAAATATGCAGTGCAATTTGAAGTGTATTCACAAATTTTTGTCACAAAACCGCAAAATATTGTGGATGGACAGCGGAGGTATAACTATATGTTGTGGCTCTGCCAAAACAGTGGTTTTTTCGTCACTTTTATTTTTGCCCGTGATGTGGTATAATATCCCTGTGATAAAGCGGAATTTGCCGCGGTCGCACTGAACAAAAGCCCCGATTCACTATAACTCAATTTACGAATCTGCCATAAAAGCAGTAAGCATAAATTGCACTATACCCGCCAAAAGAGCAGCCGCCGTTACGGAATCTTGTCCGTCGCATCAAACTCCGGGCGGCTATTCGGCGGGCGCCGTCGCGCCCCGCTGCCCGCGTAGGGCAAAAAAAGTCTGAGCGCGGAGCGCTCTTCTCTTCTAAAAACGCACCCATGAGTCCAGAGCGGAGCTCTGGTCAGGTCTGGCGCGAAGCGACCAGCGGGGTTTGGGGTGTCTCCCCGTTAGCGGGGAGGTGGCACGAAGTGCCAGAGGGGCTGACCGACAGACTCAGAGCCCCATCAGCGCGTAAGCGCATTTACCACAGACTCGGAAATACACAGCAGACAGCGCGTCTGCGGACGCGCACTCGGGACTCCGCCCCGAGACCCCGCTGGCCGCTCCGCGCCAGACCAGGCCAAGGTTTCACCTTGGATCCAAGGACGCGCTTTGACCGCTTACGCTCAAGAATCAGCGCTCCGCGCTCAGACCTTTTTCGCCCTACGCGGGCAGCGGGGCGCGACGGCGCCCGCCGAATAGCCGCCCGGAGTTTGATGCGACGGACGGATTTCAGTAACGGCGGCTGCTCTTTCGGCGGGTGTACCACAATTTACGCTTACTGCTTTTATGGCAGATTCGTAGGCGGAGTTATAGAGGGTCAGAGTTTTTTAGACAGTGCTCGCCGCAATATTTTGATATGTAAAGGAGATACCTATGAAAAAATACCTTGAAATAGGAAAGATTACCAAGCTGCAGGGGCTTAAAGGCGAAGTCAGAGTCCAGTATTACTGCGATGAGCCCGAGATGCTCTGCGATTTTGATACTCTTTACCTTGGACGTGAACATTCACCCGTCACGCCGCAGAAAGCCTGCTACCTCAAAAGTGATGTCGCTGTGCTTAAGCTTAAAGGCGTTGATACTCCCGAGGATGCCGAAAAGCTGATAGGTAAGATGCTCTATTTCGACCGCGATGACATAGACCTCCCGGAAGATACATGGTTTATTCAGGACGTTATCGGGCTTGAAGTTTATGATGCAGACAGCGGTAAATGCTACGGCAAGGTCGATGACATCTATCAGAACGGTACTGCCGATGTGTACTCAATAAAGACGCCTTCCGGCGGTCAGCTCATGTTCCCGGCAATACCGGAAGTCCTGCTTGAAACGGACATAGAGGGCGGAAGGATCATGATCCGTCCGCTTGAGGGACTTTTTGACCCGGAGGTGATAGAGGGTGATTGATATCGGCATTGCTACGCTTTTTCCGGATATGTGCGAGGCTTTTCTTTCGGAAAGCATAATCGGACGCGCGAGAACAGCCGGCGCAGTAAATATAACCTGCCGCAATATCCGGGAGTATACGCTCGACAAGCACAGGCGCGTTGACGATAAACCTTTTGGCGGCGGCACGGGAATGGTCATGCAGGCACAGCCGATATACGACTGCGTGACCGCTATGATTTCCGAGCTTCCCGAGGGTGTGAAGCCGCGCCTCATCTATATGTCGCCGCAGGGAAAGACCCTTACGCAGCAGCTCGTCAAGGAACTTGCCGCGGAGCAAAGCCTTATTATCCTTTGCGGGCATTACGAGGGCGTGGATAAGCGCGTCCTCGACGAGCTCGATTTCGAGGAGATATCGGTCGGTGATTATGTCGTTACCGGCGGGGAACTTCCGGCGCTGATGCTTACCGACGCGGTCTGCCGGTTACAGGACGGCGTGCTGCCGAACGAGGACGCGTACTCGAACGAGAGCCACTATAACGGGCTTCTGGAGCATCCGCAATACACCCGTCCCGAGGAATGGCACGGGCGGCGCGTCCCGGAGGTGCTTCTTTCCGGTCATCACGCGAATATAAAGAAGTGGCAGGATGAAATGTCGGTTGCGGTTACTCGTGAGAAGCGTCCCGATCTTCTGGAGAAGTAATTAGTAATTATGCGGATATTATGCGGCTCCGGGCGTCGGTTGTTCGCGGACGCTCACCCGATTTGAGCCTGTTGAAAACTTATTGGATAAAATCAACAACAACGGTTGAAAGTTTTCGGCAGATTTGAGCGTAATCGGAGAATAATTTGAAAAAAGGTGTAAAAAGCCAAAAAAGCTGTTGACGAAAGGAACTTTTGAGGATATACTATTTTTGTAAGCGGCGGAAAAGCCGTAAAGGAGACAATATTATAAAATAGAAAGATGGAGGGATCTTTTCATGTTTGTAAGAGAAGTAGAAGTAAAGAATCAGGTTGGTCTTCACGCAAGACCCGCTACATTTTTCATCCAGAAGGCTAATGAATACAAGTCGTCGATCTGGGTAGAAAAGGAAGAGCGCAGAGTTAACGCAAAGAGCCTTCTCGGTATCCTCTCTCTCGGTATCGTAGGCGGCACACCTATCCGCATCATCGCAGACGGTTCCGATGAGCAGCTTGCTGTTGACGGCCTTACAAAGCTTATTGAAAGCGGTTTCGAGGAATAATTCAGATAAAGAACAAAACAGACAGGGCCGCACCAACAGGTGCGGCTTGTGTTTTTGCAGAAACAGATATAAAGCGATATAAAATCGTATCGGGAGTTACTATGAACAAAAGAAACGGTATATTTATATATATTATAATGGTATTGTGTGTTTTCGCTTTGTCCGGATGCAGCAGCTCAAACGGATATGAGGGCGAAGATGTCGTGGATAAAGCAAAGCAGCACCACACCGATCTCGAAGCTGCAAGCATTTCCGTCCAGGACAGAAACACGGGGATCATAATACAGGAGATAGACTATCGCTTTGTCGGCGACGTTATGCAGTATATGTACATAGGGCGCGATGCGGACACAGGTGAGGAATACTATGAATTCAACAACGGCACCGAACTCGATGCATGGCACACGGGTGACAGCGAATGGTCGTTCGCGGCAAAGGGAACCGAGAATTATTACGGCTATTCCCGCGCAAAACGTCATTATTTTGCCGACGGGGCTCTGCTGTTGAACGACTACGCTTCTGCGGTAAAGAGTGCGATCACCAAGTACGAGAGAGGCGACACGAAGGTCGTGAAAGTTGTAAAGATAGAATATGACGACGCTGTCATCTCGCAGAACGAACAGATGAAAGGTGTTACGAACTATCGTCAGGAATACTGGATAGATGTGACGCAGGGCAGATCGGAATGCGACTCGTGCTATGTGGATTATACGAAAGACGGGAAAACGTATTCGTACTGGATAAGACTCGAAAGCCGCGACCCCGAAGAGCAGATTCAGCGCGCGGAACCGCCGGAACTCACGGAAGCTGTGGAGAATACGCAATGAATAAGCAGAACATCGCTGTCATACTTAATATCGCCGCGCTTGTCTGCGGAACGGTCGGAATAGTATTCCGGCTGATGCGCGGAGTAGGCGATTTTTTCCTTTATTATACACAGAACTCTAATGTCATTGCCGTTATTTCCTCGGCAATGTACATAGCGTTTCGGAACACGGACAACGAGAAACTTCGTACATTCGTGACCTGCTCGCGCTATCTTGCGGCGTGTATGCTCACTATGACGTTTATGGTCGTTGTCTGCATTTTCCTGCCGTTCAGTGCTGGAACAGCGGCTCCGAGGCTGTTCGGGTCGGTCAACGGTGTGATGCATCACGCGGTATGCCCGGTTTTGTCGGTCGGTTCATATATCTTTTTCGAGAACGGCGCGAAAAAGCGGAAGGTTATGCTGATACCGTTTATTGCCACGGCAATATACTCGTTCGTGATATACACGCTGAACTTCCTGCGGCTTGCAGGAGCACCGTATCCGTTCTTCGAAGTCTATGACCATCCCGTCTGGCAGCTTGTGCTGTGGTTCTTCGCACTTATGGCTCTTATCGCGGGTATAGCGGCACTTGTGCGGTTTGCGAACGTAAGGGCGTCATCAAAATAATGCCGGGTTGTCCTCACTTGCATTTTGCGGGCGAGGACACTGTTGTTTTGTCCTAAGACGCACGAAAGTAAAAATAGAAATTGACATTTTACGGAAATAGAGATATAATTATAGCAGATGCATTCGTATAAAGCGGTAGAGATCTTCTCGCTGAGAATAACGGAGATGTTTATGAGCAATCCCTGGAAAGATATAGACCTTAACGATTATGAAAATCACATGAGTCTGGAGAATGTGCGCCAACTGCAGACGATGAACCGGATGATGAAGGAACAGTTTTCGCTTTACGATGCGGAAACGATAATGATCCTTGGGGTCGCCGGCGGCAATGGTCTTGAACACATCGACCAAAGAAAGATCGGGTGTGTATATGGAGTTGACATCAATCAGGACTATCTGAATGAATGTACAAAGAGATATGCGTCAATGGGGCAGATATTCAAACCTGTTTGCGCTGACTTGTTGGCCGGTGATCTGCAATTACCCTGTGCCGATCTGCTTGTTGCCAATCTCCTGATCGAATATATCGGATATGAATGTTTTCAGAATGTTGTAAAAACAGTATGTCCCGAATATGTTTCCTGCATTATCCAGATCAATACGGATGATTCCTTTGTTTCTGACTCGCCTTATCTGCACGTGTTTGACCGCCTTGACGAGATCCATCATGAGATGCAGGAGGAAAAGCTTGTCGGTGCTATGCGGGATATCGGATATTCAAAGGGAGCATCTGATGAAAAAGATCTGCCGAACGGCAAAAAATTGGTTCGTCTTGATTTTTACAGGAAAAATAAACCGGACAGTCTGACCGAATAATATAACGGACAGCAGAACGGATGAACCGCTCATTGTTCGCGGAGCTTACAAGGAAGAATGCAGAGCCTTGATAGGAGGCTTGCAAATATTTAAAAAGGAAGGTACCAAAAATGAAGAAACTTAAAACGCTGCTGGCTGTCATGCTGGCTTTGGTGACGGCACTTGTCTGCCTGACGATTCCTGCGTCGGCAGCAAGCTCTGCAAAGGTGAAGAAATGGGCGCTTGAGACCAACGTCGATCTCAAGGCGTCAAAGAGCAAGAAATCCACCACTTATCTGAAATTCACGGTAGAGGGCAAGGGCGTGCTCTCGTTCTTTGTGAGTGATGACTGCTCGATAAAGAATTCCAGGTACGAGCTCCTCTCGGCGAAGAAACAGACACTTAAATCCGGAAAGCTTTCCGCGCTCGGAACAAAGAAGTTCACAATAAACAAGGCGGGTACATACTACCTCAAGGTAACACTTGGCAAGGGCGAATATATCAATTATTTCAGATACTACTACTATGCTTACGGCGCAAAGCCGACGGCGAAAGAGGAATGGCTCAAGGGCTACGTTCCTGCCGACGAGGAGCTCGCACAGGTCAGCGAGATCTTCAAGAGCTTCATCTGGCAGACCGGCCCGAACGACGCTATGTTCTTCAAAGAGGGCGGGATCAACGAGCACCAGGCTCTCGACTGGATAATCAACAACTGTCTCGGCTTTATCAATGTTTATGGATATGATATAAGCGAGGGTGCCGCATATAAAGAAAAGAAGGGCGCAGAAGATGCCGCGTGGGCAGAAAAGCACTGGTATGATAACGTGCTTCCCGCAAAGGCAGTCGATGACACCATGTATCACCTTTTCGGCATCAAGGCCACACATAAGGTGAACACACCGTATAAGTACTATGAGGACGGATATTACTACTATACCGACGGCGGCAGAGGCAACTATGACGAGCTCAAGTACGTTTCGACCGAAGCTGCGAAGGACGGTCGCTACATTCTCAAGTTCCTTTACAGCGAGTTCGATTTCGACAACGGCGATTTTGACAATCCCAAGTACATTGATTCCGACGTTTACGCGCTTGTAAGTGTTCATGAGACCGACGGAAAGAACTACATCAGGATCCACGGCATTTATAAGGACGCAAAGCCGGAAATATAAGCCGGATGAATAACCGTATTTTCGCCGGATAGGCACGCAAAAATGATACAAAAGCTCGTTTTGTGCAGAGTGCATAAAACGAGCTTTATATTTTGCCGAAAATTCTACAGCGCAAATTTTAAAATAATCTTGTAATTTATGTAAAAATAATGTATAATACTTCTTGCACGCTGTAATGGCGCTGAAACCGGAGGTTGCACCGAAAGGTGGTAATTCCGGCGGAGTATGTGGGGTCAGGAACCCCGCGAATGCGTAGATCTGCGGGTGCCTTCTCGTGGAAGGGTTCGCCAGTGGCGGATACCCCCGATAGTGTAAAGGCTTGCGGCAAGGAATTGCCGGTCAAGGAACACGCGGCATAGTGTATTGCAGATCACGCGCCCGAACGCATAAGCAAGTGCAAATATTACGAAAGGGGTAAACTACAGTGGCAGCAAAGGAAGTTGTAAGAGTTAAGATCAAGGGCTATGAACACGGCATCGTTGACGCGGCAGCAGCAAAGATCGTTGAGACCGCGAAGAGAACAGGTTCGAGAGTTGCAGGACCTATCCCGCTTCCCACAAACAAGGAAGTCATCACGATCCTTCGTGCGGTTCACAAGTACAAGGACAGCCGTGAACAGTTCGAGCTCAGAACTCACAAGCGTCTTATCGACGTTATCCGTCCGACAAACAAGACCATAGAAGCTCTCCAGAGTCTTGAATTGCCGGCAGGCGTAGAAATTTCCATGGAGTTTTAACAACCTCCCCACCGAGCGGTAAAACCGCCGAAGAAGAAGTTTCGAGTTATGTCGGGGTCACCCGACCGCTAACCAAGGCAGACACGCTGCACTTGGTCAAGTTGAGACAATGCTCAACCAATAACCAAAGGAGGAAAAAACCAGATGAAAAAAGGTTTGATCGCAAAGAAGATCGGTATGACACAGATCTTCGACGAAGCGGGAAACGTTGTTCCCGTAACGGTAGTTGAAGCAGGCCCGTGCGTAGTCGTTCAGAAGAAGACGAACGAAAGCGACGGATATGAGGCTGTTCAGCTCGGCTTCGGCGATGTATCGCCCAAGCACACGAATAAGCCCATGCAGGGTCACTTCAAGAAGAATGATGTTCCGTTCAAGAAGACTCTCAAAGAGTTCAGACTTGACGACATCTCCGCAATGAACGTAGGCGACATCTTAAAGGCGGATACATTCGCAGTAGGTGACGTTATCGACGTTCAGGGCACAAGCAAAGGTAAAGGCTATCAGGGTGCTATCAAGCGCCACAATCAGCACAGACTCAAGATGACACACGGTGCGGGTCCTGTCCACAGAGAGCCCGGTTCAATGGGCGCCTGCTCGTCTCCGTCCAGAATCTTCCCCGGAAAAGGTATGCCGGGTCACATGGGCGTTGAGACCGTAACAGTTCAGAACCTCGTAATCGTTAAAGTCGATGCTGAAAACAATCTTATCGCAATCAAGGGTGCTGTTCCCGGTCCTAAGGGCGGAGTGCTTTGCATTACTGATGCGGTTAAGGCATAAGGAGGAGGATCACAATGGCAAACGTAAAAGTATATGATATGAACGGTCAGCCTGTTTCCGACCTCGAGCTCAATGACGCAGTATTCGGGATCGAACCGAACACAGTCGTTATGCACGCAGCAGTAGTGAATTACCTCGCAAATCAGCGTCAGGGTACACAATCTACTCTCACCAGAACAGAGGTAAGCGGCGGCGGTAAAAAGCCCTGGAGACAGAAGGGTACGGGTCACGCAAGACAGGGCTCGACAAGAGCTCCCCAGTGGAGACACGGCGGTATCGCTTTAGGCCCGAAGCCCAGAAGCTACAGCTACTCATTAAATAAAAAGGTCAAGAGACTCGCTCTCCTTTCCGCTCTTTCGTCCAAGGTAGCAGAAAACGAAATGGTAGTAGTTGACGCTATAAAGACGGATGAGTTCAAGACAAAGACCATAGTGAATATGCTGAACGCACTCAACGTTGAAGGAAAGGCTCTCATAGTTCTCGATACCAACGACAAGAAGGTAATCAAGAGCGCAGCCAATATCCCCGGCGTAAAGACAACTCAGTATAACACTCTCAACGTTTACGACATCCTTAACTACAACAAGTTCATCGTTGTAAAGGATGCGGTGGCAAAGATAGAGGAGGTTTACGCATAATGGAAAAGCTTGCACAAGACATTATCGTACGTCCGATAATCACAGAAAACTCTATGGAAGGTATCGCAGACCGCAAGTACACCTTCAGAGTTGCGAACTTCGCAAACAAGATCGAAATAAAGAAGGCTGTTGAGCAGCTTTTCGGCGTTAAAGTCGAGAAGGTCAACACCATAAGCGTTAAAGGCAAGAAGAAGAGAATGGGCAGACACGAGGGCTATACCTCCGACTGGAAGAAAGCGATAGTAACACTCACCGCTGATTCCAAGACCATCGAGTTCTTCGACGGAATGATATAAGGAGTGAGATAAATGGCTATAAAGACATATAAGCCCGTCACCCCCGGCAGACGCGGAATGACGGTCATTGATTACAGCGGCTTATCCAAGGTCGCTCCTGAGAGAAGTCTTCTCGAAACTCTCAAAAAGCATTCCGGACGCAACAGCTACGGACGTATCACCGTCAGACATAAGGGCGGCGGAAACAGAAGAAAGTACAGAGTTATAGACTTCAAGAGAAACAAGATCGGTATGGACGCGGAAGTCAAGACGATCGAGTACGATCCGAACCGTTCTGCATTCATCGCTCTCGTACAGTATGAGGACGGCGAGAAGAGATATATCCTCGCTCCCGAAAAGCTCAGCGTAGGCGATAAGGTAAGAAGCGGCGCAGATGCCGACATCAAGCCCGGCAACACACTCCCGCTCGCTAACATCCCCGTAGGTACAGTCGTTCACAACGTAGAGCTTCACCCCGGTAAGGGCGCACAGCTCGTTCGTTCCGCAGGCAACATGGCTCAGCTCATGGCTAAGGAGAACGGTATGGCTCTCCTCAGACTCCCGAGCGGCGAGCTCAGAAACGTTGCAGAGAACTGCATGGCTACAATAGGTGTAGTAAGCAACGCAGAACACGCTAACGTGAACTACGGTAAGGCAGGACGCATCAGACACATGGGTATCCGTCCGACCGTAAGAGGTTCTGTAATGAACCCGAACGATCACCCGCACGGTGGTGGTGAAGGTAAGTCTCCTGTAGGTCGTCCCGGCCCTGTAACTCCGTGGGGCAAGCCCGCTCTCGGTTATAAGACCAGAAAGACCAACAACAGAACAGACAAGTTCATCGTTAAGAGAAGAAACGACAAGTAAAACAATCCGCAGGCTGCTGTTAATAAGGGTGCGTACCGTAAAAGGGTAAAACGTATTTCATTAACTTGCAGCAAAGCTTGAAAGGAAATAGAATCTATGAGCAGAAGCATAAAGAAAGGCCCTTATGTCCAGGAAGCTCTCTATAAGCGCGTTCTCGCAATGAACGAGGCTAACGAGAAGAAGGTCCTCAAGACATGGAGCCGTTCAAGCACGATATTCCCCGATTTCGTAGGTCATACGATCGCAGTTCATGACGGACGCAAGCACGTTCCGGTATATGTAACAGAGGACATGGTAGGTCACAAGCTCGGCGAGTTCGCCCCCACAAGAACATTCAAGGGTCATGTGGGAAGCAAGACCACCAAGAAGTAAGGAGGAGAAACGAATGGAAGCAAGAGCTGAATTAAGACAGGTTCGTATTTCTCCCCGCAAGGTAGGGATCGTCCTCGATCTTATCAGAAATAAGCCCTGTGATATTGCTATGGCAATACTCAAGAACACTCCCAAGGCGGCTTGCGAGCCCCTCGTGAAGCTTCTCAAGAGCGCTATGGCAAACGCAGAGAACAATCACAATATGGATCTCAGCCGCTGCTACGTGGCTGAAGCGCACTGCGGCGCAGGTGTTACTCTCAAGAGAATAAGACCCGCAGCAAAGGGCAGCGCACACAGGATCTTAAAGAGAACGTCCAATATCGTTCTGGTCGTTAAGGAATCGGAGTAAGGAGGTAAACAAATGGGACAGAAAGTTAATCCCCACGGTCTCAGAGTAGGCGTTATCAAGGATTGGGATTCCCGCTGGTTTGCCGGAAAATCAACCTTTGGCGACACACTCGTTGAAGACTACAAGATCCGTGAGTTTTTAAAGAAAAAGCTCTATAAGGCAGGTATCCCCTCGATCGAGATCGAGAGAGACGCCACAAAGGTAAAGGTAAATATCGAATGCGCAAAGCCCGGTATGGTAATAGGCCAGAAGGGCGCGGAGATAGACAAGCTCAGAACAGAGCTCGAGAAGCTCACAAAGGGCAAGACAGTCCTCGTGAACATCATCGAAGTAAAGAACCCCGATCTTTCCGCACAGCTCGTTGCGGAGAACATCGCTTCTCAGCTTGAAGCCCGCGTATCCTTCAGAAGAGCTATGAAGTCCTGCATCGGCAGAACAATGAAGCTCGGCGCAAAGGGTATTAAGACACAGGTAGCCGGCCGTCTCGGCGGTGCCGAGATCGCTCGTTCCGAGAGCTATCACGAGGGTACAATCCCGCTTCAGACTCTCCGTGCTGACATCGACTACGGTGTAGCAAGAGCAAATACAACTTACGGCGTTATCGGCGTAAAGGTATGGATCTATAAGGGCGAAGTCCTCAAGGGCGAAGTTCGTGAGAACAAGAGCGAGAGACCCGCAAGAAGAAGAAACGACAGGAATGACAGAAACGGTGAGGCAAGAAAGCCCCGTCGTCCCAGAAATTCCGAGAGAACCGAAAAGAAAGATGAAGGGGGTAATGAATAATGTTACTTCCAAAGAGAGTAAAGTACAGAAGACAGCAGAGAGGTCGTATGACCGGTAAGGCTATGCGCGGCAACAAGGTAACAAACGGAGATTACGGTCTTCAGGCTCTTGAGCCCGCATGGATCACATCAAACCAGATAGAGGCTGCCCGTATCGCTATGACGCGTTACATCAAGAGAGGCGGTCAGGTCTGGATAAAGATATTCCCCGACAAGCCCGTTACCGAAAAGCCCGCTGAAACACGAATGGGTTCCGGTAAAGGTTCGCCTGAGTACTGGGTAGCAGTAGTTAAGCCCGGCAGAGTTCTCTTTGAGATCGCAGGCGTATCCGAAGAGGTTGCAAGAGAGGCACTTCGTCTCGCGATGCACAAGCTTCCGATCAAGTGCAAGTTTGTGGCAAAGGAAAAGGAGGCTGATGCATAATGAAGAAGATCACAAAGGAGATCAGAGATCTTTCCGAGGTGGAGCTTCAGAACAGAGCCACAGAGCTCAAGCAGGAGCTTTTTAACCTTCGTTTCCAGCTCGCTGTAAATCAGCTCGACAACCCCACAAGAATAAAGGCGGTCAAGAAAGAGATCGCAATTATCAAGACAATACAGCGTGAGCGTGAGCTCGCCGCTAAGAGCTGAGAGGGGAGGACACGGAAATGGAAGAAAGAAATCTCAGAAAGACAAGAGTCGGCAAGGTAGTAAGCAACAAGATGGAAAAGACCATTGTTGTAGCTATCGCGGATAACGTTCGCCATCCTCTCTACAAGAAGATAATCAAGCGCACTATAAAGCTCAAGGCTCACGATGAGGAGAACACCTGCAATATAGGCGATACCGTGGAGATCATGGAAACAAGACCCCTCTCCAAAGACAAGAGATGGCGCCTCGTGAACGTGATCGAGAGAGCTAAGTAAGCGGAAGGAGCAAAAAGACCATGATACAGATGCAGACACGCCTCAAGGTCGCTGATAACACAGGTGCCAAAGAGCTTATGTGTATCAGAGTCCTCGGAGGTACTCGCAGAAAATACGCCAATATCGGCGATATAATTGTCGCTTCCGTAAAGAAGGCGACTCCCGGCGGCACCGTTAAGAAGGGCGACGTCGTAAAGTGCGTCATAGTACGTTCTGCGACCGGTCTCAGAAGAAGCGACGGAACATATATCCGCTTCGACGAGAATGCAGCCGTTATAATCAGAGAAGACAAGACTCCCAGAGGTACTCGTATCTTTGGACCGGTAGCAAGAGAGCTTCGTGAAAAAGACTTTATGAAGATCCTTTCTCTTGCCCCCGAAGTATTATAAGGGAGGATCGGAGCATGAACAATTTACACGTTAAAACAGGCGACGAAGTACAGATAATCTCCGGTAAGGATAAGGGCAAGACCGGTAAGGTCCTTCAGGTGTCCCCCTCCGAAGGTAAAGTTATCGTCGAAGGCTGCAATATGGTGACAAAGCACGTAAAGGCAAGACAGCAGGGTCAGCTCAGCGGTATCGTAAAGGCTGAAGGCGCTCTTTACGCAAGCAAGGTAATGCCCGTTTGCTCGAAGTGCAAGAAGCCCGTTCGCGTTGGCAGCACAGAAAAGGACGGAAAGAAGATCAGAGTCTGCAAGAAGTGCGGCGCTGAACTTTAAGCCACGAATTGACGAAGCTTGACGGAGCGGTCGGATAACATAAGTTCCGGCTTCCGTCGGTAAGGAGAAAATAAAATGTCAACAATGAAAACTTATTACAAGGAGACCGTTGCTCCCGCACTTTTCAAGAAGTTCGGCTACAAGAGCGTAATGGAAACTCCGAAGCTCAATAAGATCGTCATCAACGTCGGCTGCGGCGAAGCAAAGGACGATCAGAAGAAGATCGATGCCATCATGGGCGATTTAAGCCAGATCACAGGTCAGAAACCCGTTATCTGCCGCGCTAAGAAGGCTATCGCGAACTTCAAGCTCAGAGAGGGCAACATCATCGGTGTCAAGGTAACTCTCAGAGGCGAGGTAATGTACGAATTCCTCGACAGATTCTTCAATATCGCACTTCCCCGTGTAAGAGACTTCAGAGGTATCAACCCCAACTCTTTCGACGGCAGAGGAAACTACAGCGTAGGTATCAAAGAACAGCTCATATTCCCCGAAATAGATTATGAGAAGATCGACGCTATCCGCGGTATGGACATCAACTTTGTAACAACAGCTAAAACAGACGAAGAGGCAAAAGAGCTGCTCACGCTTATGGGCGCTCCGTTTGCCAAATAAGAAAGGTTAAGGAAAAAAACATGGCAAAGAAATCAATAGTTGCAAAACAGCAGCGCCCTGCAAAATTTTCTACCCGTTCTTATAACAGATGCAAAATATGCGGCAGACCTCATGCATATCTCCGTAAGTTCGGAATTTGCAGAATTTGCTTCAGAGAACTCGCTTATAAGGGTCAGATACCCGGAGTCAAGAAGGCAAGCTGGTAATTTTACATCACTAAATTAAGGAGGAAGCAGAAAATGCAGATCACTGATACTATCGCAGATATGCTTACGAGAATCCGTAACGCGAGTGCGGCAAAGCACCCCACGATAGATGTTCCCTGCTCGAACGTAAAGAAGCAGATCGCTCAGATACTCGTTGACGAGGGTTATATAAAGAACTTCCGTGTAATCGAGGACAACAAGCAGGGTGTCATCCGGATCACTCTCAAGTACACTGAGAATAAGTCACAGGTTATTACAGGCTTACGCAGAGTAAGTAAGCCCGGTTTAAGAATTTACTCGAACTGCAAGGATATGCCCAAGGTAATGAAGGGTCTCGGTATAGCTATCGTTTCCACTTCCAAGGGCATCATGACCGACAGAAAGGCAAGAGAGCTCCATGTCGGCGGCGAAATTCTCGCGTTTGTATGGTAAGGAGGAACAGATATGTCAAGAATAGGTAAACACGCTATCACTGTTCCCGCAGGCGTAGAGGTAAAGGTCGACGGATCCACAGTGACGGTAAAAGGACCCAAGGGTACACTTACAAAAGAGTTCAAGCCCTCTATGAAGATAACCGCAGAAAACGGCGAGATAAAGGTAGAACGCCCCGACGATGAGGCAGCAAACCGTTCTCTCCACGGTCTCACAAGAACACTTATAAGCAACATGGTAATTGGCGTTACCGAGGGCTTCAAGAAGCAGCTTGAGATCAACGGTGTCGGCTACAGATGCCAGAAGCAGGGTAAGGATCTCATCCTTAACATAGGCTATTCGCATCAGGTAATAGTTTCCGATACCGACGACATCAAGATCGAAGCTCCCCAGCCGAACCAGATCATCATCACAGGTATAGATAAGCAGAAGGTTGGCCAGTTTGCAGCAGAGGTAAGATCAAAGCGTCCTCCCGAGCCGTATAAGGGCAAGGGCATCAAGTACGTTGATGAAGTTATCCGCCGCAAAGAGGGAAAAGCCGGTAAGGGCAAGAAATAAAACATAAGGAGTGATAAATAAATGATCAAGCAGATAGACAGCAACAAGAGCAGAATAAAGCGTCATCAGAGAGTCAGAAACAAGATCTCCGGTACAGCTTCCTGTCCGCGCCTTAATGTTTTCCGTTCCGCAAAGAACATCTATGCTCAGCTTATCGACGATGAAGCAGGTGTGACACTCTGCGCAGCATCCTCAAACGAGAAGAGCTTCACCGAGTACGGCGGAAACTGCGAGGCTGCCAAGAAGGTAGGTCTCACACTCGCGGAAAGAGCAAAGGATAAGGGTATAACAGACGTCGTATTCGACCGTTCGGGTTATATCTATCACGGAAGAGTTGCAGCGCTCGCAGACGGTGCGCGCGAAGGCGGACTCAATTTCTAATAATACAGGAGGAAAAAGCTTTGGCACTTATAGATGCATCTAAATTAGAACTTGCCGAAAAAGTCGTTGCAATAAACCGTGTATCCAAGACAGTAAAGGGCGGACGTATCATGAAGTTCTCCGCACTCGTAGTCGTAGGTGACGGAAACGGCATCGTAGGCTTCGGTCTCGGCAAATCAAACGAAGTTCCCGATGCTATTCGCAAGGCTATCGAGGACGCCAAGAAGAACCTTATCAAGGTATCTCTCAAGGGCACAACGATTCCGCATGAGACAGTAGGTAAGTTCGGCGCAGGCGCGGTTCTTATGAGACCGGCTCCCGAAGGTACCGGCGTTATCGCGGGCGGCCCCGTTCGTTCCGTAGTCGAAATGGCGGGTATCAAGAATATCCGTACAAAGTCGCTTCGTTCCAACAACCCCTGCAACGTTGTAAGAGCAACAGTAGCAGGTCTCGCTTCTCTCAGAGATGCAGAGCAGGTAGCGGCTATCAGAGGTAAGACAGTCAAGGAAATCTTAGGCTGATAAACGGAGGTAAAACGTTATGAAGATAAAACTCGTAAAGTCTCTTATCGGCCGCAAGGACAGCCATATCGCGACTGCAAAGTCACTTGGTCTGAGAAAGATCGGCGATGTTACCGAACAGCCCGATAATGAGGCAACAAAGGGAAAGATCAACGAGATAAAGTACCTCGTTGAGGTTTCGGACTAAAAGATCAGACAAATAGGAGGTGTAACAATGAAGCTACACGAATTATCTCCTGCCGAGGGCGCAACAAAAGAAGTAAAGCGTATAGGCCGCGGACATGGTTCCGGCCAGGGCAAGACGGCAGGTAAGGGTCATAAAGGTCAGTGGGCTCGTTCCGGCGGCGGAGTAAAGCCCGGATTTGAGGGCGGCCAGACAAAGCTCGCTATGCGTATCCCTAAGCGCGGTTTCAACAATATCTTCGCTACAGAGTATGCGACCGTAAATGTTTCCGACCTTGAGGCACGCTTCGAGAGCGGTGCGGAAATCGACGCACAGGCGCTCATCGACTGCGGACTTATCAAGAAGGTATATGACGGCATCAAAATTCTCGGGAGCGGCGAGCTGACCAAAAGCTTTACCGTCAAGGCTTCCAAGTTTACCGCAACAGCTGCGGAAAAAATCGAGAAGGCGGGCGGAAAGGCTGAGGTGGTATAATGTTTGAAGTCTTTCGCAATGCGTGGAAGGATATAAACCTTCGCAAGAAGATTTTATACACATTATTCATCATCGTCATTTTCCGTTTAGGATCAAACATTTTCGTTCCGTTCCTCGATATGAGCGCAATCTCCGACCTCGTGGGCGGTGAATCCTTACTCGGGTTCCTCGACACCATGACCGGTGGCTCGCTCGCGAACGGTACGCTGCTTGCAATGTCCATCACACCGTATATCAACGCGTCGATCATCATTCAGCTTCTCGCAGTAGCCATTCCGGCACTTGAGAAGATGCAGAAAGAGGGAGATGAGGGCAGAAAACGCCTGAATTTCATCACAAAGATGACATCTCTCGGTCTTGCAATAGCACAGGCGATAGGCTTCTATTTCCTGCTCAACGCAAGAGGCGCCGTAAAATATACGGACGGTTTCAGCGGCGTTCTCACCGCAATCACGATAGTTATATGCTTCGTGGCGGGCGCATCGCTCATAATCTGGCTCGGTGACCAGATCAACGAAAAAGGTATCGGAAACGGTATCTCTATGATACTCTTCGCGGGTATCGTCGCAAGAATGCCTTCGTCGGTATTCTCGCTCATCCAGACTATGCAGGCAGATATGAAGAATGCTATCCTCGTTCCCGTGGTAGGCATAATCTTCATAGTAATGATAGGTCTCGTCGTTCTTATGACGAACGCGGAAAGACGTATCCCTGTTCAGTATGCAAAACGTGTTGTAGGCAGAAAGATGTACGGCGGTCAGTCGTCCTACATCCCGATCAAGGTTGCTATGGCAGGTGTTATGCCGATCATCTTCGCGATGTCGGTAATGGCGCTTCCTCAGACGATATGCAGCTTCTTCGGCATCTACGGAGAAGGCGACACGTTCTGGGACGGTTTTGTAAGACTTTTCAGCCAGTCGAGCTGGCTGTATGCGATACTCTACTTCCTGCTCATAATCGCGTTCAACTATTTCTACATCGCGATTCAGTACAACCCCGTAGAGATCGCGAACAATCTGAAGAAGAACAACGGTGCTATCCCGGGTATCCGTCCCGGCAAGCCCACATCAGATTTCATTCAGAACTCGCTCTCCAAGATCTCGCTTATCGGTGCTATGTTCCTCGCGTTCATAGCTATCTTCCCGATAATATTCAGACAGTTCTCCGGCATCAACGTTTCCCTCGGCGGTACAACAATGCTGATCCTCGTAGGCGTTGCGCTTGAAACTGTACGTTCTCTCGAGAGCCAGATGATGATGCGTCATCACAAGGGCTTCCTCGAATAAGCAAAAGGATCGGCTTTAAGCCGGTCACGGTAAAAGGAGAAAATATGAACCTTATCTTCTTAGGCGCTCCCGGCGCCGGAAAAGGAACTCAGGCGGAGATCGTCTGCGAAAAGCTCGGCATTCCCGCTCTTTCAACGGGAAATATGCTCAGAGAAGCTGTTAAGAACGGCACTCCCACAGGTCTTGCCGCAAAAGAGTATATGGACAGGGGTGACCTTGTTCCCGACGAGATAGTTATCGGCATACTCAAGGACAGGATCGCTAAGGACGACGCAAAGAACGGCTTCATACTCGACGGATTCCCGAGAACGGTCGCTCAGGCAGAGGCCCTCGACGCTATGGGAGTGAATATTGACAAGGTCATCGAGATCTATGTTCCCGACGATAAGATCTGCGCAAGACTTTCGGGAAGAAGAGTGTGCGAAGGCTGCGGTGCTTCCTATCACATCGAGCATAAGCCCACAAAGACAGAGGGTATCTGCGACAGCTGCGGCGCAAAGGTAGTGCAGAGAGTTGACGACAAGCCCGAAACGGTGCTTTCGAGACTCGAAACATACTATGAAAAGACCGCTCCGCTCAAGGATTATTACTCCGCAAAGGGCAAGCTCAAGACCGTTGTAGGCCAGGAAAGCATAGCTGATACAGCAAAGCTCACTCTTGAGGCAATAGAAGGATAAGCAAATGATTAAGATCAAGTCATCGGCAGAGCTCCAGAAAATGCTTCGCTCGAACGAGATCGCCGCGCAGGCGCTTGCGCTTGCCGGCCGTTCGATAAAAGCAGGCATGAGTACGTGGGAGCTTGATAAGATAATCCACGATTTTATAGTGAGCAAGGGCGCTGTACCGTCCTCGCTCGGGTACTGCGGATTTCCGAACAGCGCTTGTATTTCCGTCAACGAGGAACTTATCCACGGCATACCTTCCAAGAAGAAGATCATCAAGGAAGGTGACATTGTCACCGTGGATGTAACAACGCTCTTTGACGGGTTCCAGGGTGATAACGCGCGGACTTTCAAAGTCGGCACGGTATCTCCCAACGCCGAACGGCTCATGAAGATAACCGAAGAGGCACTCTGGAAAGGAATAGAACAGGCTGTTGCGGGAAACCGGGTCGGCGACATCTCTGCTGCGGTACAGCAGCATGTCGAAAGCAACGGATATCACGTTGTAAGACAGTATGTCGGCCACGGCATAGGAACGGAGATGCATGAGGACCCCGAGGTCCCGAACTTCGGCAAGGCAGGCAGAGGTCCGCGGCTCGTTCCGGGTATGACGATCTGCATCGAGCCCATGGTCAACGAGACAACACCTGATGTAAAGGTGCTTTCCGATAAGTGGACTGTCGTAGAAGCGAACGGAAACTTGAGTGCTCATTTTGAGCACTGTATCGCGATAACGAACGATAAGCCGATGATCCTGACGCTTGAATCGCATTGACGGTGTAATTTATGGATCTTAAAACAGGTACGGTAGTAATAAGCAAGGCAGGACGTGACAAAGGTCGCGCGCTCGCTGTGGTCGGTCAGGCTGACGGGTATGTGCTCGTCGCGGACGGAAAAGAACGGCCTCTCTCAAGACCCAAGAAGAAGAACCCGATGCATCTTTCCGTCACAAATAAGACGGTAAGGACAGAAAGCGTTTCGGACAAGGCGCTCAGACGGGCGCTCGGTGAAGCGGTCGGCGGCAGTACGAAAGCCGATTGACAGAATTTGTAAGCTTTGATGCTTGAATTGAGTACAGGAGTGTGAGTAAAGCTTGTCTAAAGAAGATGTGATCGAAGTAGAAGGAACAATACTTGAAGCGCTTCCTAACGCGACATTTCAGGTAGAACTCCAGAACGGACATAAGATACTTGCTCATGTGAGCGGAAAACTCAGAATGAACTTCATAAGGATACTTCCGGGTGACAAAGTCACCGTCGAGATGTCGCCCTATGATCTCACAAAGGGACGCATCACATGGAGAGCAAAGTGATTGAACCTTAACAAAGGAGGGTTTAAACCAATGAAAGTAAGACCTTCGGTAAAGCCTATGTGCGACAAGTGCAAGGTTATAAAGCGCAAGGGTAAGGTAATGGTTATCTGTAAAGACCCTAAGCACAAGCAGAGACAGGGCTGATGCTCTGGAATTTATAGGAGGAAAAGATTATGGCAAGAATCGCCGGTGTGGATCTCCCGAAGGAGAAGCGTGTTGAGATCGGTCTCACATACGTTTACGGTATCGGAAGAAAATCCGCTAATGATATTCTCGCAAAAGCAGGCGTAAACCCTGACACTCGTGTCAAGGATCTTACGGAAGCAGAAGAAGCTAAGATCCGTGAGATAATCGACAACGGCTACGTTGTTGAGGGTGACCTCAGACGTGATGTTGCGCTCAACATCAAGAGACTCGTCGAGATCAACTGCTACAGAGGTACACGTCACCGCAAGGGTCTTCCCTGCAGAGGCCAGAGAACAAAGACCAACGCGAGAACACGCAAGGGTCCGAAGAAGACCATAGCTAACAAGAAGAAGTAATAAAAGGGGGTAAATAAATGGCACAGGTCAAAGGCGGAAAGAAGCCCGTTATCCGCAGACGCCGCGAAAGAAAGAACATCGAAAACGGCTCCGCGCATATCCAGTCTTCTTTCAATAATACAATAGTTACTATAACCGATCTTCAGGGCAACACTCTTTCCTGGGCAAGCGCAGGCGAGCTCGGATTCAGAGGTTCGAGAAAGTCCACTCCGTTCGCTGCACAGTCTGCTGCGGAAACAGCTGCAAAGGCTGCTATGGATCACGGTCTGAAGACAGTTGAAGTATATGTAAAGGGTCCCGGCGCAGGTCGTGAGGCTGCTATCAGAGCTTTACAGGCTGCCGGACTTGAAGTGCGTATGATAAAGGATGTAACTCCTATCCCGCACAACGGATGCCGTCCGCCTAAGAGACGCCGCGTCTGATGAAAGCACCGAGCTGTACTTCCGTGATAAGCGGAGTATGACCATAATTTGCTCGGAGTCGTTTGCAGATCTGCTTTCGCAGACTGCTTCAGTTCCGCTTCGCAAAACAGTTGCAGTTCTGCATTCGCAGACTGTCTCAGTTCCGCCTTGCGAAACAGTTGCAGATTTGCTCCGCAGACTGCGTAAACCGATATTTTTTGAAACAATTACGGAGGAATTAACATGGCAGTAGATAGAACCCCGGTGCTCAAGAGATGCAAAGCACTCGGTATAAGCCCTATGGTAATGGGTTACGGCAAGGAAACAAACAGAAATAAGAATGCAAACACGAGAAAAAAGGTGTCTGAATACGGACTTCAGCTCAAGGAAAAGCAGAAGCTCAAGTTCATCTACGGCGTTCTCGAAAAGCAGTTCTATCACTATTATGAGATGGCTGTTAAGGAAGAGGGCATCGCAGGTCACAACCTTTTAAGACTTCTCGAATCCAGACTTGACAATGTTGTTTTCAGAGCCGGCTTTGCTATCACAAGACGTGAAGCAAGACAGCTGGTTGGTCACGGTCACTTCACGGTCAACGGCAAAAAGGTTGATATTCCTTCTTACCGCATCAAGGAAGGCGATGTAATCGCACTTTCCGAGAGAAGCAAGAAGAGCGCCAAGTTTGCACAGGTGACGGAAGCTACCGGCGGAAGACTCATCCCTGTATGGCTTGAGGTGAACAAGGAAGCTATGTCGGCTAAGGTTACAAGAATGCCTCAGCGTGACGAGCTCGACTATGAGATCGAAGAGCAGCTTGTAATCGAGTTGTATTCTAAATAATAGCTTTTTGGCATATAATGCTAATGGTGCGGTTATTTTTAATTTACGGTCAGACCATATAGTGCGCCGCCTTATCGTGCGTATTCATCGTGATTTAAAATTAACCGGGGCAGCCTTGTTCAATCATTTTGATATGATCTCTGATGAATTAAAGTGCCCCTCAAAGGTCGGTCGAAAACCAAAGACACAAAAGTCGCTTATGGGAGCTTTCAGCTCCCGCACACGGCTTTCAATTACAGCAGGAGGGTCAAGGAATGCTTGAAAAAATAGATAAGCCCGAAATAGAGATCGTTAAGCTAAAGCCTGACGGGAAGTACGGAATGTTCGTTCTCGAGCCCCTTGAGGCAGGCTATGGCAACACTCTCGGCAACAGCCTGAGACGTGTATTGCTCTCCTCTTTGCCCGGCGTTGCGGTAACATCCGTCAAGATAGACGGCGTTCAGCACGAGTTTTCCACTATCCCGGGCGTTAAAGAAGATGTGACCGAGATAATCCTTAATGTCAAGGGTCTTATCGCAAAGATGTACGGCGATGCGCCCAAGACCGTCTGCATAGATGCAGAAGGCGAGTGTGTAGTCACCGCCGGCGATATAAAGACAGACAGCGAGATCGAGATACTCGACCCGGGTATGCATATCGCAACACTCAGCGCAGGCGCTAAGCTCTTCATGGAGCTCACCTTTGACAGAGGCAGAGGCTATGCTTCCGCAGAAAAGAACAAGTCTATCATCCAGCCCGCTATCGGCGTGATAGCGGTTGACAGCATCTACACCCCCGTTCTCAAGGTGAATTACAGCGTTGAGAATACCCGTGTAGGTCAGAGAACAGACTTTGACAAGCTCATTATCGAAGTCTGGACAGACGGAACTATATCGGCAAAAGAAGCCGTTTCGTATGCAGCGAAGGTACTGTGCGATCACCTCGCACTCTTCGTTGACCTTTCGGACGAGCTTACTCAGCCGGAACTTATGGTAGAAAAGGACGACAAGAGCAGAGACAAGGTACTCGAAATGACTATCGAAGACCTCGACCTCTCGGTACGTTCGTTCAACTGTCTGAAGCGCGCAGGCATCAACACAGTAGATGACCTTGTAAACAAGTCGCCTGAGGATATGATGAAGGTCAGAAATTTAGGTAAGAAGTCCTTTGAAGAAGTAAGAGCCAAGCTCCAGTCGCTCGGACAGGATCTTGCTTCGATAGAAGATGATTAATTGACGGGATCATAGTCCGTCAGGAAGGAGTACCATAATGGCAATGAGAAAATTAGGCAGAACCAGCGATCACAGAAAGGCTATGCTCAGAGCTATGGTCACATTCTTACTCGAAAACGGCAAGATAGAGACTACCGTTACGAGAGCTAAGGAAGTAAAAAGTGAAGCAGAGAAGATGATCACTCTCGGTAAGAAGGGCGATCTTCACTCGAAGCGTCAGGTTTTTGCATACGTTACCAAGGAATCCGTTTCCAAGAAGCTGTTCGATGAAATAGCTCCCAAGTACAACGAGAGAAACGGCGGTTACACAAGGATCATAAAGGTTGGTCCGAGACGCGGAGATGCAGCTGAAATGGCTGTTATCGAGCTTGTCTGAATAATATCCGGAATAAAGCAGTTCCCTTACTACGTCATGTAGTTCGGGAGCTGCTTTTTTATTGTCCGCGTTGTTAAATTCGCCGAAAATTGTTGTGTAAATAGACAAAAGCATAAAATACATCTGCCGCTTTACTTTAAAATATGTTATAATATCAATATATTGGCGAATTATACGCAAAACGGAGGTTCTCATAATGAAATATAAAGTTTTAATAAATCAGGGAGAAAACCCCGCAATAATCAGAGATTTCTTCACCTATACCAAGAAATATTTCACCGCATTTACTACCACAGATATCTGGGACGATGTCATCAACCATTTTGAGGCAGTAAAGCCCGATGTTTATCTTGTCTTTATGGAGACAGCATACAGCGAGTCGGTATCACAGATAATGCGCATCAAGACAAATACGCATTACAACGAGGCACCAATCATAGTCGTAGGAAAGAAAGAAGACTGTGACGACTTTGAGCAGAACCATCCGAATACCGCAAATATGGTGATACGCCGCCCGATTTCCTCGGACAATATCGCATTAAGCGTCATAGCTTTCCTTGAAAAGGGTCATGAAACGCAGAAGAGCGACAACACGAGAAAGAAGATCCTTGTTGTGGATGATGACCGCACGATACTCAAGATGATAAAGACTGCTCTTGAGGACAAGTATGACGTTACCGCCATGCTCAATGGCGTTATGGTAGAGAAATTCCTGACGATGAATGAGGTCGATCTCGTTATCCTTGACTATGAGATGCCGATAATGACCGGTGCAGCGATATTCAGAATGATGAAGGATAACGCCAAGTTCTCGAAAATACCGGTTTGCTTCTTAACGGGCGTATCAGACCGCGAAAAGGTCGAGGAGATAATGTCACTCAGACCCCGCGGCTATCTTCTTAAACCTATCAATATGGAAATGCTTCTGGCAACTATCGCCAACCTTGCGTAAAGGAGACCTCACATGGAAGAAGAGAAGAAAAAGAATGCGGCAAAAGATGACGAGGAGCTCCGCCTTACGGATCTGATAGAGGTTGAAATGCTTCAGCGGATACAGGATGCGTTTTCCGATATGACGGGAATGGCGGCTCTTACCGCGGACAAGAACGGTGTCGCTGTCACAAACGGCTCGAATTTCACGGATTTCTGTATGAAATACACGCGCCGCTCGCTTTTCGGCTGTATGAAATGCTTCGAGTGTGATAAGCACGGAGCAGAGCTTACAATGGAGAACGGCGGCCCCTGCGCTTACTACTGTCACGCGGGTCTGGTCGATTTTGCGGCGCCGATAATGGCGAACGGGAAGATGATAGGAAGCTTTATCGGCGGTCAGGTGCTCCCGAAGCCGCCTGTGCTTTCGGAAGTACGCAAAACAGCTGAGGAGCTGAATATAGACCCCGAGGAATACGTCAACGCGATACATAAAGTCCGTATAGTTGACAAAGAGACGATAGATAAAGCAGCAGCCTCGCTTTACACCATAGCCGGCGTATTGTCGGATATAGCGTACAAGAACCATATGCTCTACAACACGAACCGCCAGATCGAGGCCGCTTCGCGTATGAAGAGCGACTTTCTCGCGAATATGAGCCATGAGATCAGAACGCCTATGAATGCCGTTCTCGGAATGGTCGATCTCGCGCTTCGTGAGGAAATGTCCCAGAACGCGCGAAACTTTGTCAATCAGATAAAAGTCGCGGGTAAGAACCTGCTCGTCATCATAAACGATATACTTGACTTCTCCAAGATCGAGTCCGGTAAAATGGAGATCATACCGGACGACTATGAGCCGCTCTCAATTGTGAATGATGTAGCGAACATCGTCAATACGCGTATCGGTGAAAAGGATATCGAGTTCACCATGGACATTGACCCGACGATACCGAGAATGCTCCACGGCGATAATTTCCGCATACACCAGATAATGATAAATATCCTGAACAACGCTGTAAAATTCACACGCAAGGGCAACGTGAACCTTAAGATCGGCTGTGAGTTTACAGGTGAAGACGAAGTCATGCTGAAGCTTGAGATCAAGGATACCGGTATCGGTATAAAGAACGAGGATAAGGCGAAGCTTTTCAACTCGTTCCAGCAGGTTGACAGCAAACGCAACAGAAATGTCGAAGGCACCGGTCTCGGTCTCGCGATAACTCAGCAGCTTCTCGGTCTGATGGGCGGAAGTATCCGTTTTGACAGTGAATATAACAAGGGCACGACTTTCTTTATCAAGATACCGCAGAAGGTAGTTGACAAGATGCCGTCCGTTCCGCCGCTCGACAGAAAGATAAGCGTGGTCGTGCGCTCGGACAACGAGTATTTCAAGGATCAGCTTTTCGTCGATCTTAAACGTATCGGCGCAGACTACATAGAAGTTGACAATTGCGCAGATCTTGAAACATACAAACCCGACTTCCTTATTATAGACAAGAACGAGCTTACCAACTCACTTCTCAATTATCTCGAAAAGCATACCGAGATCATGTGTCTTGCGATAGCCGATTATGCTAGCAGGAGCTCGATAATGCTCCCGAACGTCCATGTCATACGCAAGCCCGTTTATTCTCTCGGGCTGTATAACGCCATGGGTGTCAGCAACATCAAGCTGTTTACCGACGCGTCCGAAGAAGAGACGTTCAACTTTGTCGCGCCGGAAGCCAAAGTGCTCATAGTTGACGATAACACTGTCAACCTTACCGTTGCAAAGGGGCTTCTTGAACCGCTCAAAATGGATGTCGAGCTTGCGAGCAACGTCGGCGAGGCGATAGAACTCATGAACGATATGAAGTTCGACGTTATCTTCATGGATCACATGATGCCGGAAGTGGACGGTATTGAGGCAACGCATATAATCCGCCGTCTAATGCCGGAGTACGACGGTGTCCCGATAATCGCGCTCACAGCGAATGCGGTAAGCGGTGCAAGAGAGATGTTCATTGCAGAGGGCATGGACGACTTTGTGGCGAAACCTATCGACCTTAAGGACATTACGGCTAAGCTTCATAAGTGGCTTCCGGACGAGAAGATAGTTCCTATCTCCGCGGAAGAAGCCGAAAAGGCGGCAGAGGAGCAGAAACACCTCCAGCCCGAGATCGTCATCGAGGGTCTCGACACCAAGACGGCTATCGACCGTCTCGGAAGCATTGATCTGTTTATGACAGTAATGAAGGAGTACTATGCGGCTATTGACAAGAAAGCCGAGGTTATACAGAAGTATTATGAATCGGGACGCATACATGACTACACGGTCGAGGTGCATTCTCTTAAGAGCACATCACGCCAGATAGGCGCAATGGAGCTCGCGGACCTTGCCGCAGATCTCGAAAAGGCGGGCAACGAGGGCAATACCGCGCTCATCAGGGAAAAGACGATGACTATGCTTGCCATGTATAAGCAGATGAAGGACATACTCGGACCTAACGTTCCTCACGAGGAGGCAAAGGAGCTTGTTGCGGCAACGAGCGACGATGTTGCACCGCTTCTCGACCAGCTTACAGAGGCACTTGAATGTTTCGACACGCTTGCTATCGACGATGTTGTCGAGCAGCTATCCGCGTTCTCGTTCCCCGAGGGTCAGCAGGCATTGTTCGATCAGCTCCGCGATGCCGCCGAGATAAGCGACATAGACGCTATCAGCGCCATTATTCCGGAGTGGAAAAAATTGCTTTGAGCTTCGCTTAAAGCTATGCGTAATCAATGTTTGCAAATAGCGCATTGTCTGAATCGTGACAAAACTCAATAAAACAGAAACAGACCGATAGAACAGTTTATCGGTCTGTTATTCTTCTGTCTTGTCATGTCACAATTCCGGTATGTCTGCTAAACGGACTATACGCATTGTGCACTCACAAAAATTCCCCGTACTTGACGGTGTTAGCGCCGGTACAGGGACTTTTGTTTTTTACTTGTTGTTTACCTTATTCTGAAAGAATTACTTGAGTGCAGCCTGAGCAGCAGCAAGTCTTGCGATCGGAACACGGAACGGCGAGCAGGATACATAGTCGAGGCCGATCTTGTGGCAGAACTCAACGGATGTCGGGTCACCGCCGTGCTCACCGCAGATACCGCAGTGGAGCTTGTCGTTAACGGGCTTACCAAGCTTGATAGCCATTTCCATGAGCTTGCCTACGCCTGTCTGGTCGAGCTTAGCGAACGGATCGTTCTCGAAGATCTTAGCGTCATAGTAAGCGCCGAGGAACTTACCTGCGTCATCACGCGAGAAGCCGAATGTCATCTGTGTGAGGTCGTTTGTACCGAAGCAGAAGAAGTCAGCTTCTTTAGCGATCTCGTCAGCTGTAAGAGCAGCTCTCGGGATCTCGATCATTGTACCAACTTCGTACTTGAGGTCGGAGCCGGAAGCCTTGATAACTTCGTCAGCAGTCTCAACAACTACCTTCTTAACGTACTTGAGCTCCTTAACTTCGCATACGAGCGGGATCATGATCTCAGGAACGATGTTCCAGTCGGGGTGAGCCTTCTTAACGTTGATAGCAGCCTTGATAACAGCCTTTGTCTGCATCTTTGCGATCTCGGGGTATGTTACTGCGAGACGGCATCCTCTGTGACCCATCATCGGGTTGAACTCGTGGAGAGAAGCGATAAGAGCCTTGATCTGCTCAACAGTCTTGCCCTTCTTGTCAGCAAGTGCCTTGATGTCAGCTTCTTCTGTGGGAACGAATTCGTGAAGCGGAGGATCGAGGAATCTGATAGTTACCGGATAACCTTCAAGAGCTTCGTAGAGCTTCTCGAAGTCGTCCTGCTGCATGGGCTCGATCTTAGCGAGTGCAGCTTCGCGCTCTTCAACAGTATCGGAGCAGATCATCTCTCTGAACGGTCCGATTCTCGAAGGATCGAAGAACATATGCTCTGTACGGCAGAGACCGATGCCCTCTGCGCCGAGCTCTCTTGCCTTCTTAGCGTCTGTAGGTGTATCAGCGTTTGTTCTTACCTTGAGCTTTCTGTACTTATCAGCCCAAGCCATAACACGGCCGAACTCACCTGCGATAGTAGCGTCAACTGTCTTGATCTGACCGTCGTAGATGTTACCTGTTGTACCGTCGATAGAGATCCAGTCGCCTTCATTGAAGGTCTTGCCTGCAAGTGTGAACTTCTTGTTCTCTTCGTCCATGTCTATTTCAGAGCATCCGGATACGCAGCATGTTCCCATACCTCTTGCAACAACGGCTGCGTGAGAAGTCATACCGCCGCGTACTGTGAGGATACCCTGGGAAGCCTTCATACCTGTGATGTCTTCGGGGGATGTTTCAAGTCTTACGAGAACAACCTTCTTACCCTGTGCCTTCCAAGCCTCTGCGTCGTCAGCAGTGAATACTATCTGACCGCAAGCAGCTCCGGGGGAAGCGCCGAGACCCTTGCCAATCGGTGTTGCAGCCTTAAGAGCAGCAGCGTCGAACTGGGGGTGGAGAAGTGTATCGAGGTTACGGGGATCGATCATAAGAACAGCTTCCTGCTCTGTCTTCATGCCCTCATCAACGAGGTCGCAAGCGATCTTGAGAGCAGCGGGAGCGGTTCTCTTACCGTTACGGCACTGGAGCATATAGAGCTTCTTGTTCTCAACTGTGAACTCCATATCCTGCATATCGTGATAGTGGTCTTCGAGGGTCTTGCAAACCTTGATGAAGTCTGCATAAGCCTCGGGGAACTCCTGCTCCATCTGTGCGATAGGCATAGGAGTACGAACGCCGGCAACAACGTCCTCGCCCTGTGCGTTCTTTAAGAACTCGCCCATGAGCTTCTTTTCGCCTGTAGCAGGGTCACGTGTGAATGCAACGCCCGTACCGGACTCGTTGTTGAGGTTACCGAATACCATCGGCATTACGTTTACTGCTGTACCCCAGCTGTACGGAATATCGTTGTCGCGGCGATATACGTTTGCACGCGGGTTGTCCCAAGAACGGAAAACAGCTTCGATAGCGAGCTTTAACTGCTCAACAGGATCAGACGGGAAGTCCTTGCCGAGCTGGTTCTTGTACTCTGCCTTGAACTGGGAAGCAAGTTCCTTAAGGTCAGCAGCAGTGAGCTCTACGTCGAACTTAACGCCCTTAGCTTCCTTCATCTTGTCGATGAGCTGCTCGAAATACTTCTTGCCGACTTCCATAACAACGTCGGAGAACATCTGGATAAAGCGTCTGTAAGAGTCATATACGAAACGCTCGAATGTGGGGTCGGGGTTGCCTGCAATCATAGCGGCAACAACGTCATCATTAAGACCGAGGTTCAGGATCGTGTCCATCATACCCGGCATAGAAGCTCTTGCACCGGAACGTACAGAAACGAGAAGCGGGTTCTTGAGGTCACCGAACTTCTTGCCGTTGATCTCTTCCATCTTCTTTACGCCTTCCATAGCCTGAGCCATGATCTCGTCGTTGATCTTTCTGCCATCCTCATAGTACTGTGTGCATGCTTCTGTGGAAATGGTGAAACCCTGGGGAACGGGGAGACCGATCTTGGTCATTTCCGCGAGGTTTGCGCCCTTACCGCCGAGAAGCTCTCTCATAGTTGCGTCACCTTCAGAGAAAAGGTAAACATATTTCTTTGCCATTGGATTTGTCCTCCTGAAAATTAATTAGTTCCGCAGCTTTCGGTCTTTGTGGCTCTGTTTCATCGGTACAGAGCGTGTTCATCAACGTTCTTCTGCATAACACATATATTATAGCATATTTTTAACATTATTTCCAGTATTTTAAAAAAATTTTTTTGAAAATTTCAACAAATTTTAAACAGCGAGTAAAACGGCGTTTTTAAGCCAAATCATTGATTTTTCGTATGAAATATGGTATAATCAATAGATACATCTTTTGTTTTTCTTTTTCGGCACGGTGATTATATCGCAGCGCGCCTCCGCTTGTAAAGGGCACTCAAAAATTTTTTGCTTCATATATCGGGCAAAAATTTTTTGAGCCTCGCCCTTGACAAACGTATCCCGCTGCGATATGCCGGAATTAAGCCGAAAAAGGAGAAAAATGCGCTGTCGGCACTTGTAATGGAGGGCATTGTGGATAATGAAAACAAAAAAGCCGCTCTTATGAAAGCGGCAATTGAAGCGAAAGAGCTGGCATACGCGCCGTATTCGCGGTTTTCCGTCGGGGCGGCAGTGATGTGTGATGACGGGACTTTCTATACCGGCTGTAATATCGAGAACGCATCTTACCCCTGCGGTATCTGTGCGGAGAGAACGGCTGTGTCAAAAGCTGTCAGCGAGGGAAAGAGGAAATTCCGTATGATCGCTGTGACCGGAAGCTCGGCGGAAAAATGTACTCCGTGCGGAATATGCCGCCAGTTTTTGTACGAATTTGCTCCGGAAATGGTTGTGCTTTGCGGCGACAAAGACGGTGCGTTCGATGAGATAGCGCTCTCTGAGCTGCTTCCGCGAGGCTTTGGAGCAAGCTCCCTGTGATTATTGCTAAACTCTGATCAGCGGGGCAGAGAGCTGCCCGTCGAACAGACTACGGTACGGCTTCGGCGCCGCCGTCGCGGCTCCGGAGCAAGCTCTATGTGATTTAACTAAACTCTGATCAGCGGGGCAGAGAGCTGCCCGTCGAACAGACTACGGTACGGCTTCGGCGCCGCCGTCGCGGCTGAGCGCTTATTCGGTGACGGCTATGCAGTGAGCGAGGTCAATACGGCAGACGGTCTCGGGTTTACCGCCAGAGAGCCGTTTGACGAAGCGCCCGTCGGAGTACAGGATAACGCCGCTGTCGAGCAGGAGATAGTCCATTACTCCCTTGGCGAGAACTGTTTCGCCGCCGTCGGGGGAACGCTTTATCAGCGTCCATTCGGGCGGGATTATACCCTCTTCGGATCTTTCGGAATCGGAAATTCGCTTTGCCTTAACGAGGTTGCCTTCGATGAATACTTCGCGCTCGTCTGCAACCTTGTTTTTGGCGGGATTGCTGCCGCCGGTGCGGAGAGGTTCGCCGCCGTAGCGCATCGAGAAAATGCTTAAAAAGCCGCCTATTGCCTTTACGATCCTTACCGGGAACATAAGTATATCCTTTCCGATGTTGCTCTTGCGGCGGGTAGGTTCGTACTTCCTGCGTATGTAGTAGAGATTGCCGTCCATATCGTCCGACGGATAAATATGGTCGAAATCGTTGTCCGCGACAACATCGGTAAGCTCTCCGGTTTTGGCACTGTACATAGAGATCGTGCGGGGGCTGCGCTCCATAACCTGTCCGTAGCTGTTCTGGGCAAAGCCCATAGCCGTGTAGTAAACTATATCGGGGTCGCGGCGGGATATAAAGGGGCTGCTTTCATTTGTGAAGCCCTCGGTGAGCTGATCGACACCGCCGTTGCCTGTGCTGAGCCACGCGATGTGACGCTCGTAGGCGCCCTCGCCCGCATCGAAGCAGCATTTGCCGTCTCTGAACGACATTCGCCCGGGGATAATGGTCTGGTTCGCGAAAATATATGTTTCGTCATCGGTTTCGGGATCTTTGAAATAGAGTCCGCCGACATTGTCGATATAAGTGCCATAGACGAGGCGCTTTCCGTCACTTGAAAGCGAGCGGAGAAATTCGCCCTCGGTATCATAATACTTTTCCTGGACCTGCATGAACTGTGCGCCGCTGCCGGTGGTCTTCCACTCGTCGCGCTTCTTCATCTCGTTCACGGCGTTCAGATAGTCGCGTATGCGCCCGCAGGTGATCTGCGTTGGCTTGCCGCTGTCTATGCGATATATCGAGCCTTCGCTGATACAGAATATTTTCATTTTGATCTCCTTTCGGATAATGATGTTCCGATACTATTATATATAAAACAGACTTACTTGTCAATAAAAAGAAGGTGCGTACAATGCGCAAAGAAAATTCAATGGATATGACGACCGGCGCGATACTTCCGAAGCTTCTGAAGCTTTCGCTGCCGCTGATGCTGTCGAGCGTGCTCCAGCTCCTGTTCAACGCGGCGGATATAATCGTCGTCGGCAACTTTGCGAGCGACAACTCGCTTGCGGCTGTGGGCTCGACCGCGGCGCTCATAAACCTCATGACGAATCTGTTCCTCGGGCTCTCGACGGGCGCGAACGTTCTTGCTTCCCACTATCTTGGAGCGGGAGATGACGAGCGCGTAAGCAAGACGGTCCACACTTCAATATATCTCAGCATTATCAGCGGGCTGATACTCACCGCGGCGGGATGTATTTTCGCGGACGACCTTCTCTCGCTTATGCAGACCCCATCGAATGTGCTGGGTCTGTCGGCGCTTTATCTTCGCATCTACTTCATCGGTATGACAGCGATGCTGATATACAACCTCGGAAGCTCGATACTCCGCGCGAAGGGCGATACTAAGCGCCCTCTCCGGTATCTGACGTTTTCGGGCGTGATAAACGTCATTCTTAATCTCATTTTCGTTATACTGTTCAAAATGGACGTGGCAGGTGTCGCTCTTGCAACGGTCATCTCTCAGTGCATATCTGCGTTTCTGATAATACGCTGTCTTATGCGGGAGACGGACGCTTTCAGATTTGAGTTCAAAAAGCTCCGCCTTGACAGAACTACGGCAGGGAAAATGCTAAAGATCGGCGTGCCTGCGGGATTCCAGGGTGTTGTGTTCTCTCTCTCGAATGTGGTTATCCAGTCGTCGGTCAACAGCTTCGGTGATATAGTTATGGCGGGAAGCGCGGCGGCAGCAAGCATCGAGGGCTTTGTGTGGGTCTCGATGAACGCGTTTTCGCAGGGCGCGCTCACCTTTACAAGCCAGAATATCGGTGCGGGAAAGTACAGCCGTGTCAACCGCATCGCGGTAATATCGTGTGCCTGCGCAGCGGCAGCGGGGCTTGTGCTTGGTAATCTCGCGTATTTCTTCGGTGCGCCGCTGCTCAGTATATACGACCCGCGCCCCGACGTGATACAGGCGGGGCTTGTGCGAATGAGCCTTGTTTGCGTGTTCTATTGTACCTGCGGACTAATGGACTGTATCGTCGGTTCGATAAGGGGAATGGAATACGCGGTCACTCCCACAATAGTGTCTCTGCTCGGTGCCTGCGGACTCCGCATACTGTGGATATTCACGGGTTTTCAGCTCGAACAGTTCCACACCGAGTTCTGGCTGTTCATGTCCTATCCGGCATCGTGGGTGATAACGTTCATAGCGCATCTGATATGCTTCTTTTTTATGCGGCGAAAGCTGCCGAAAAGCGATATTCCGCATGAAATCGAGGGTGATTGATATATCATATAACAAAATGTTGCATAAATATATCGCGGCAGTTAGTGAAAATTCAACAAAAAAATTGCATAATTCGTTAAAAATCATATAAAGCTACAAAAATTCATTGACTTTTAGGAATTATTTGTGTATAATGTAATCAATAGTAGTATAAGGGTAACTATGCCCTTTGCTCATTGAAAGGAGGTGTAATATGGTAACAAAGGCGGTAAATATGGATCTTAAGGTGAATGCACCGAACGGCTCGAAGCCTCGTGACGGCGACGGCGGGTTCTCCGATGTTCTTGGCAGCGTAAGTTCCGATAACCGCAGACAGCAGGGTCTAACAGATTCAAGCAGGAAAGACTTCCGCAAGGAGTTCAGCTTTACGCAGAAGGCGTCAGAGTCTGTACATCGGCAGAGCGGCGATATTGCTTCGGCGGAATACAGCGAGCCGGCTATGTCTTTCACAAAACAGCCCACACAGCAGGATATGGGCAAAGCCGATAAAATGCTCGAAGAGGCGGCTGAAACAGTGGCAAGGATCGTTGCGGAAACCGGCGAGGCCCCCACGAAGGAAGAAGCTGCCGAAATGATGACTGAGGCGCTTAAAAGCATAGCTTCACGAACTAAGGGCACGGTTCCGGAAAAAGCGGAGGAAATACCCGACAGTGAGCTTGTTGAAGCACTCATCGAAGTGATCTCGGCAATGGCGGAAACTCCCGCGGTGGCGCAGAACGGCATTCCGGCCGGTATTGACGGCGAGGACGCACAGATGCCCGAAGCAGGCATAAGCGAACCGAAGGTACACGTTCTTACCCCCGATTCTTCGTTCCTTATGACAGAGAAACACGTTGAAGCGGCGATGCTCGCGGACAGCGAAGAGCTGAGGCGTATGTCGGCGACCGACGATCTCATGGGATTCGCGGAAGAACTCGGCGAAATGCTGAAGGAGACCGGCGAGGAAATGACTCCCGAAGATGCGGCTCTTCTCGCGTTCACGGAAAACGCAAAGGAGATGTTCACGGGACGTACCCGGTTTGTAAGCGACGATTTCACGGACCGAAGCGATCTTCTTACAAAGGTGCTTTCGAAACTCGACACAGAGACAGCAGAAGAAGGCGGCGAACCGTTATCGGAAATGCCGGCAGTACAGGACGCGGCAAAAAAGCTCGGCGAGATAATCGAAACCGCACGAAAAGAGCTCGGACTTACCGAGACGAAGCTTGAACAGTACACCGGTGAACGTGACGAAGCGGCTCCTCTCCTGCAGAATGAGACGGTAAAGCTTTCTCACGATATGAACCGAAGCGACAGAACAAGCGAGCTCGATCATATCCTGAACGGCGGACGGACCGACGTAAGACAGGAAGACGATGCGCCGAAGACCGAGACTTATGACGCGGTACACATGGCATCTGAGCTTATGGGAAGCAGAACGGAGACCAATATCCCCGCAGAGAACATTCCCGCGGTGGCAGAACAGGCAGAGATAAGACCTCCCGAGATACAGACTGCCGAACAGATACTTGAACGTATCCAGAGTATGCAGGACGATCACACGGAGTTCACAATGGTGCTCAATCCCGAAAGCCTCGGACGTATCACAGTCAAGCTCGTTATGACGGGTGAGAGGACGGCGGTAGAGATAACCGCGGAAAACCCCGAGACAAGAGCGGTGCTTGCGTCAAGATCCGAAAATTTACAGAGTATGCTTCGTGAAAACGGAGTGGAACTCGAACGCTATCAGGTCGTATCCGAGCACGAGGACGCACAGTTCCAGCGGCAGAGCTACGACGGAAGCAGCAAGAACCCGTATTCAAGAAACGACGAAGATTCAGACAAGCATAAAGACGACGATGAAGACGGAAGCTTCTATGATCTTCTCGGAGAAATCTGATGAAAAGGAGGAAAAAGTATGGCAAATACCATTGAAGGCATAGCTTCGCCCCAGAGCAACTTTGAAAAGTACAAGGATATGTTTGAGGATAAGCACGATCTTATCACAATGGACAACTTCTATTCGCTCCTGGTCGCGGAAATGCAGAATCAGGATCCGTTAGAGCCCACCTCGAACACAGAGTTCATCTCACAGATGGCAAGCTTCACGGCATTGAGTTCGCAGCAGGACGCGTTCAACGTACAGCAGCAGAATTACGCAAACTCGCTGATAGGCAAGACCGTTACGGTGTCGGTAGGCGACGGAAAGACCGATACGGGCGTTGTGACCTTCGTAAAGAGCGGCGAAGATCCTATGGTCAATGTCAACGGAACCAACTACAAACTCAGCGCTATTTCACAGGTGCACAGCAGCGAACAGCAGACATCCGCTATCGGCGATTACGGCGCATTTGCGGCGGGCATACTCGGAAAGAATGCTGTAGTTCAGTCCATTGATGCTACAGGTCAGACTTATGTTGACGAAGGCACGGTAAGCGCGCTTGAGATCGAAAAGGGAAGCGTAAGAGTAGTTGTAAACGGCTATGCGTACAATGCAACGGATGTACTCAAGGTTACCGAGAACACAGCGGCACAGGCGGCAGGCACAGCTTCGGCTCCGGCTTCGATAGCGGAAGAAGCGGCAGCGGCATCAGGAACAGCGGCTCCGGCAGATGGACAGTACGCTGTATCGCAGAATGAGTCAGATGACGCGGCGGTTCGTCAGGTACAGTCGGTTGCAAACACAGATGAAGACGATATTGCCGATATGGAAGACAACGACGATAACGACATCTATGAGCTGTTTGAATGATCTTCGGAAAGGAAAGGGATGCAGATGCTTATAAGTGAGTATCTTGCCGGGCGCAATTCAATAACGACCGTATCCACCGGCAGTACAGGGCATGCCTATGAGCCGGACAGGAAGATGCAGAAGGACGGTGACGCAGGAAGCTTTGCCGAACAGCTACGGAACTCGATAGGAAGCAAGGAAGTTGAATTTTCAAGTCACGCGATAAGACGTCTTGAGAGCAGACAGATAGACATCATCGAGAATGACAGGATCGAAAGACTCAACAGAGGTGTCGAGCTTGCAGCGGAAAAAGGCTGCGATGAAAGCCTTATCCTTGTTGACAGCACTGCGTTTATCGTAAGCGTCAAGAACAATACCGTAATAACAACGGTGTCGGCAGACGATCTTAAAGGAAACGTTTTTACGAACATCGATTCCGCCGTAATAGTTTAATGTCGGACCGAGGGAGCCTGTGCTCACCAAGGAGACTTTACGCTGTCCCGAACGACGGACGGACAGCATACGGCGGCGCAATGAAAGGAAAAAAGCGCTATGATGAAATCATTATATTCCGGTGTTGCCGGAATGAAAACTCATAACCAGAGAATGGACGTTATAGGCAACAATATCTCCAACGTCAATACTACCGGCTATAAGACAAGTGAAGTTACCTTCAAGGATGTATATTATCAGACAAAAGCAAACGCATCGTCCGGCGACGCGACATCGGGCGGTAAGAACCCCACCCAGATCGGTTACGGTTCTCAGCTCGGAACCGTTTCGCAGGTAATGACCCAGTCCGGCTTTACCTACACCGACAGCGTGTTCAACTGCGCTCTCCAGGGTGACGGCTTCTTCCAGGTCATGGACGGCTCCGGCAATATTTTCTATACCCGTGCCGGAAAATTCTCCGTTGACAGCTACGGAAACCTCTGCGACCCCAACGGAAACGTTGTGCTCGGTGTTTCCGGCGACCCCACCGGCGTTGAAACGGGACAGTCCCAGCGCATCAATCTTAAGGTGCCTGCCGTTGAGAACAACGCTGCGAGCGCTACAAAGACCGTAAACGGATTCAACGTAACGATAACGGCAGATACATACGGCGAGGACGGAAATATCTCGTTCACTATCGTTGACTCCGATACTCCCTATGCAACAAAGACCGGCACTAACATGACCATTTATATGGATCTGAGCCAGGATTTCGGCGCGGCGGCTTATGCCGAGCTCAAGCCGAAGATCGACGACGGCACTGCTACGGAAGCGGATTATAACAAGTACATAAGCGCAGCCATGCAGGAGTTCAAGGACGCTCTCAATAACGCCATAAAACAGGGTGGTACCGATATAAACGGCGATGTTCTCGACCTCAATATAGAATTTGAGACAAATCCGTCGTTTGAAGATATCCGCGCGCTCAGCGCAAAGAACACCGTAACCCTCAACTACGGCGAGATCGACGCGAGCGGCAACGGCACAAAGGTATCCATGCCCATAACATTCGAGGCTGTCAACCCCGGCGATCAGGCAAACAAGTACGAGATAGACCTCAAGAGCTCCACATCGGCAGATTCCGTAACCGCAAAGTGGAAGGATAACGTTCTTGTTATCACGGTTCCCGCGGAC
Organism: uncultured Clostridia bacterium; assembly: GCA_947168885.1. Classification (GTDB taxonomy): domain Bacteria; phylum Bacillota; class Clostridia; order Oscillospirales; family Ruminococcaceae; genus Ruminiclostridium_E. The sequence goes on from CAMVNQ010000001.1 coordinate 205,294, forward strand.
GGTGTTCCGAGAAAGGATGACGGAACCGAGTATGCTACTCTCGAAGAGGCGATAAACGACGCGATCAACAATGGGGACAGACCGATAAAGGCTACTGTCGGCGATATTACCACAACGACATACGCAGCGGGTGTGCCGACAGAAGCAACGGCTGCCGAAGGTTCGGGAAGCAGATATGACTTCTCACAGGCTATCAAGGCCGGTCAGACCCAGCGTCTCGGTCTCGGCGGTACCGATACCGGCGACCCCGCCACTGCGGTAAGGGGACGCAACAACTTCTTCTCTGATATGGCTACCGCGCTCAGCACCGTTACACTCACCGGCGGACGTACAGCCAAAGAGCAGGCTGTCGATGACCTCGATGTTATCCAGATAGATTCCGACGGTACTATCTACGGTCGTCACGCGGTTCACGGACTTCTTCTTCTCGGCCGTATCGACATTGCGACATTCGAGAACCCCACAGGTCTTGAGCAGTGCGGTACATCTCTCTGGAGAGCATCTCTCGCTTCCGGCGAGGCACAGGTCAAGATAGGCGGCAAGGACGGCGCCGGCGAAGTTGTACAGGGCGCACTCGAAATGTCAAACGTTGACCTCGCGCAGGAATTCTCGGATATGATCATCACACAGAGAGGCTATCAGGCGAACTCCCGTGTAATCACAGTATCCGACACCATGCTCGAGGAACTTGTCAACCTCAAGCGTTAATGATCATTATCCCTGCGGCAGGGCGCCGATCCCTGCCGCATAAGGGATTTAAAATACAAAAACGGCACAGGTGTTATATGGTTATTTTAACAAAACTCAACGGCAAGGACATCATGATAAACGAGGACGGCATCGAAACGGTCTGTGAAACACCGGACACTGTTATTACAATGTCGAACGGCCACAGCTATATCGTTCAGGAGTCCGTTGAGGAGATCTTCCGGAAAATTGTAGGATACAACCGGGCGTGCAGAGCGCGCGGAAGCCGCGAAGGTCACAAGGAAGAGTAAAACATAACAGGTGCGCACGATCCCGAATGCATCACCGGTATAACCGTGCTTTAAGCGGATAAAGCAGGATCGTGTTTTTCGGCGTGTATTCGGGTTTGTGTGCACATACATTTGTAACTGGAGGGATCCTTTTTGAACATTACGATGATCATAGGATGGGTCGTTTCTATCGGACTTATCCTTTATGGTATTCTCAGCGGCGGTCAGATTGCATGGTTTATTGATATTCCGTCACTTATGATCACGGTCGGCGGTACATTCGGTGTACTTATCGCTATATCGCCGATGTCACTTCTGAAATCCGTGCCTGCGCTTTTCAAATATGCGCTTTTCCCGCCAAAATATAATGCGCAGAGCTACATAGAACAGATAGTTGAGTTTGCGAACACAGCACGAAGCAAGGGTCTCCTTGCCCTTGAAGACAGCGCAAACAAGTGTGAAGACCCGTTCATGAAGCAGAGCCTCATGCTGATAGTTGACGCAAACGATTCCGCAAAGGTAAGAGAGATGCTCGAAGGTTCGCTGTCGTTCATGGAAGAACGTCACGAAGCCGGACAGAACTTCTTCGGAAAGGGTGCATCCCTTGCACCGGCTTTCGGTATGCTCGGTACGCTGGTCGGACTCGTTATCATGCTTCAGAACCTCGACGGCGGTGACCTCGGACCTGCAATGGCGGTTGCTCTTATCACAACTTTCTATGGTTCGTTCTTCGCAAACGTTGTATTCACCCCTCTTGAAACGGCGCTCAAGAACGCTCATGCTTCCGAAATGCTTTGTAAGCAGATCGTTATCGAAGGTGTCATGGCGATAGCCGAGGGCTCGAACCCGAGAATGATAAAAGAAAAGCTCGAATTCATGCTCCCGAAATCTGCAAAACCCGCAGAAGAGAAAAAATAACACAAAAAAGCCAAAAAGTATTGCAAAAGACCGTAATATATGGTATAATATAATACCGACTGTTTAGAGGGGATACTATGGCGTTACGCCTGTATCAGCTTCGGACAGCGGTACCGGAGAGTAAAGATGGCAAAGAAAAAGGTAAAAGTCATTCACACCGGTGTCGATGAATGGATGGCTACTTACTCGGATATGGTCACGCTGCTGATGTGCTTTTTCGTGCTTCTGTACGCGGCTTCGACTCCGAACGAGACCAAATTCCAGTATATATTCCAGTCCTTCAACAGCCAGGGTAAATATGTGAACCCGTTTGTCATGGAGGACATAAATGAAGGCACCTCAAAGTCCGACGGTGACGGAAATACCGATGTTCCGCCCGAAAGCGGTTCTGGTACGAAAGAGAACTCCGTGGACTCTATGGGTCTTCCTCACAATTTCGACGACTTGTTCGCGTGGCTTTCGTCCGCGGCGGCATCAAGCGAATATTCCGACTCGATCAATGTTTCACAGCAGTCGGCGTCGAGAATAAATATAAGATTTGACAATTCAATAATGTTCGACGGCGACAGTGCCGTTCTCAAGGACAGCGGTAAAAAAGCGCTCAAAGCGATAATGCCCGGTCTTAAAGCTATAGGCGACTACATAAAGACTATCAAGGTCCAGGGACATACCGCAGAGGGCTTCTCCGCAGTGAACGACTGGGATCTTTCGGCGGCAAGAGCCTGCTCCGTCCTCAAATATATGGACTGGCAGGTCATCGTGGACAGCAACAAGTACATCGCCGAAGGCCGCGCCCAGTATGACCCGATTGCGGATAACTCCACAGAAGAGGGACGCAAGGAGAACAGACGTGTTGAGCTCGTCATTACCAGAAATGAGATAAGCACCGCGGATACGCCGATAATCGAGGATATGCTCCTCTACGATTACGGTATATCGAACGCACAGACAGATTCGATCGACAGAACGGGTATTGACGGCGGCGTTTCGGACGATACGGTACAGCAGATAATCTCCGGTCTCGACTCTAAATACTCCGGTACGGTGATCTCCGACGGAGAGCCGGATGAGGACTATATGGGACCGACATTCAGTGTGCCGGTATCCGAGATCCCCGAGGATATCTTACAGGAGATCCCCGAGGACACCGAGACGGAAGCTCCGGCAACCGAGGAAGAGACAGCCGAGAGTTAAGTCACGCTGTGCGGATAAGATGCCGGAAAGAGAGGTGAATGATGAATGGCTGAAACCCTTACGCAGGAACAGATAGACGCGCTTCTGAGCAGCGCGATGTCCGGTGAGGTGGTCGAAAGCTCTAAGGAGCCCGATGTCAAGGAATATGACTTCAGGGCACCGAAAAAGTTTACGAAAGAGCGTATCAAGATACTTGACAGTATCTTTGACAACTACGCAAGACTCCTTTCATCATATCTTACCGGCCTTTTAAGACTGTACTGCAAAGTAAGCCTGGCCTCTATCGAAGAGCAGAGATACTTCGAGTTCAACAATGCGCTTCCGGACTATGTAATGATGGGAACGCTCGATCTCGGTATCCATGACGACGATATCGGGACCGTAACGGCGATAGTTCAGCTTTCAAATTCACTTACATATATCCTGATAGACCGACTTCTCGGCGGACGCGGCGAATATAAGGACGCGGACAGAGACTTCACCGAGATAGAGGTCAGCATAATCGACAAGATAATCAATAATATGTCGGCGCTCCTCCACGACCCGTGGGAACCGTATGTAGAGGTCAACCCGAGCGTCGTCAATATAGAAACCAACTCGCGTGTCTATTCCGCGGTCGATTACGACGATACGATGATTCTCGTTGCTCTCGAAGCGACGGTAAGCGACACGAAAACGATAATTACAATTTGTATGCCCGCGCTCAGCCTTGATGAGCTCATGCAGAAGTATGTTTCCAAATCCGTAAGGAGTACAAGGCGCTTTGACGCGGTAAGAGAACAGGAAAGGCGCGACAATATAATGAGGGCGCTGAACGATACGTCGCTCAACATAGTCGCGGAGCTCGGCAAAACTTCTCTTGATGTTTCAGACGTTCTAAATCTGCAGATCGATGACATAATACCGCTTGATATGAGTATAGATAGCAATGTCACATTAAAGATAGGAAACAGGGTATGGTTTGACGGAAAACTCGGTTCCTTCAACCAGAATAAAGCGGTTAAGATCGAAAACGTGTTCAGAAGTGAGGGTTAACGGATGCCTAAAATTGAAATTTCCGAGATGGAAAAGGACGCCCTTGGCGAAGTCATGAATATCAGCATGGGAAGCGCCGCAACGGCGGTTTCCGAACTGCTGAGCGCCAAGGTGTGGATCACCACTCCGAGGGTCGAGATCGTCAGGGCCGACAATATGATCCAGTACGACAGGCTTGAGCCTGCGGTCTGTGTAAAGATCGAGTACGTCAAGGGTCTGTCGGGCAACAACCTGATGATACTTCGTCAGGACGATGTTCAGATGATCCTCAACCAGCTTATGGGTCAGCCTCTCGTGGTAACTCCGGATTTCGAGTTCGACGAGCTGAATATAAGTGCGGTCTCCGAAGTCATGAACCAGATGATGGGTGCAAGCGCAACCGCACTTTCCGACTTCCTTGGTCTGGTAGTCGATATTTCGACACCGACGCCGTATATCATGGAGAATATCGACCTCACCGAGGTTCAGGACTTTGAGCCGGAAGAGGAAGTCGCAGCTATTTACTTCGACCTTACGATAGACGGCGTAATAAAATCGGAATTCTGTTCCGTGCTTACACTTGAACTCGCAAAGTTCATTGCCCAGAAAGTGCTCGGCACAGCTGATGAAGCTGCCGCAGAGCCGGCACCGGCACCCGCTCCCGCACCCGCGGCACAGCCCGCAGCCCCTTCGGGCGGAGGGATGATGTCTCAGGCGGAAATGGATGCCATGATGGCTGCGGCACAACAGCCTATGCAGCAGGGAATGCCCGGACAGATGCCGCAGGGTATGCCGCAGATGCAGCAGGGAATGCCGGGTCAGATGCCATACGGTGCTTACCCGCCGCCGCAGTACGGCGCTTATCCGCAGCCGCCTTACCCGTATCCGCAGATGCCGCCGTATGGTGGTTATCCGCAGCCTATGAATGTACAGAACGCACAGCTCAATGCGTTCGATTCACCAAATGTACAGCTTACGGGCGAGCAGAAAACGAATCTCCAGCTCCTTATGGGCGTTCCGCTTGAGATCTCGGTCGAGATAGGAACGGCAAAACGAAAGGTCAAGGAGATCCTTGAGTTTACACAGGGCACGATAATTGAGCTTGAAAGACAGGCAGGTGCTCCGGTGGACATCATCGTAAACGGTAACCTTATCGCGAAGGGTGATATAGTCGTAATTGACGATAACTTCGCGGTCAGAATAACGGAAATAATCAAATCTAAACTTATGGATTCAATAAACAAGGAGTAAACAGATTATGGACAAGAAGATTTTACTGGTTGACGACGCGGCATTCATGAGAATGCTTATCAAGGATACGCTCACAAAGAACGGTTATACCAATATCCTTGAAGCACAGGACGGCGCTATCGCATGCCAGACCTATGAAGCCGAAAAGCCTGATCTCGTTATCATGGATATAACCATGCCCAACAAGACCGGTATTGAGGCTCTCGCGGATATCAAGAAGATGAATCCTCAGGCTAAGGTCGTAATGTGCAGCGCTATGGGTCAGGAGGCAATGGTTGTTGAGGCTATCAAGCTCGGCGCACTCGACTTTATCGTAAAGCCCTTCAAGCCCGACAGAATTATTGCGACAGTTACCAAGATCTTAGGCTGAGTTTACATGGGACTCGATATTCTCTGGGTCATACTTTCGCTCGTCGGCGTACTCGGACTGTTCTTTATCCTCGTGTATGCGACAAAAAAGCTTAATACCGGTATAGGTTATGCCAACGGAAACCGTATGAAGGTAGTTGACAGGATCTCCCTCGGAAGAGACGGTATGCTCGTTGTTGTAAACGTAGCCGGAAAGCTCATGCTCTTCGGCGTTACGGGACAGCATATCGAGAAGCTTTCGGATATTGATATGACCCCTGAGGAATACAGCGAACGTGCGTCATCTCCGGAGCAGGGGAAAACCATGAGCTTTGCGTCCGCCTTTGCCGAGGTTGTGAAGAAGAAAAAAGGCACGGAGAAGGATAACGGCGATGATTAAGGAAACTATCAAGCAGAACAGAAGGCTTTTCAGAACGTTCATTGTTTCTCTGGTCGTGACCTGCATACTCGGAGCCGTGCTTTGTGTCACAGCCTCCGCGCTGAGTGCCGATCCGGCTTCGGAGACAGAGGTGCTCGCGGAGACCCCGGGCGCGGAACAGGTCGACGAGTCGCTTTTAAAGAAGCTCATAGGGATAGACGGTTCACAGACACTCGAAGTAATTCTTATAGTTACTGTTCTGTCGATAGCACCGTCTTTTCTTGTAATGGTGACCTCATTTACAAGAATAGTCATAGTATTCAGCTTCCTGAGAAACGCGATGCAGACCCAGTCGATCCCGCCAAACTCGGTATTAATGGGTCTTTCTCTGTTTTTAACGCTTTTTATTATGTGGCCTACGTTCTCCGACATAAACGAGAACGCTTATCAGCCATATTCGAGAGGCGAGATACAGATGAACGAGATGATAGACCGCTCTACGGATTCTCTCAAGACCTTCATGCTCAAGAACACGTCAAGGTCGAATATGCAGTTCTTCCTCGATCTGAAGGGAGCCGCTGTATATGAGTCGGAGCAGAGATCGGCAGAAAACGAGGGCGATACTGCGAATGACCAGTTCATTACCCCGCTTGAACCGATAGAGGATCTTACCGAGCGCACGCCCGTGAACCTCACCGAGACGCAGACCGAGCTTACGGAATATATCGATCAGCTCGGACTTGAGACGGTCATACCTGCGTTCATACTGAGTGAGCTTACAAGAGCATTCCAGATGGGCTTTATGCTTTTCATACCCTTCCTCGTTATCGACATAGTCGTTTCTTCAACGCTTATGGCTATGGGTATGATGATGCTTCCGCCTTCGATGATCTCTCTTCCGTTCAAGATTATGCTGTTTGTGCTTGTTGACGGCTGGCAGATGCTCGTAGGAACGCTCGTAAAGTCGTTCAATGTGTAGCGCGGATAAACGGAGATGATGTTCTATGTCACAGGAACTTGTACTTGAGATATTCACAGAAGCTATATTGCTCGCGTTCAAGCTCGCGGTGCCGACGCTTCTCATAGCTATGCTCGTCGGACTTATCATAGCGATACTTCAGGCGGCGACACAGGTGCACGAGCAGACGCTCACATTTGCGCCGAAGGCTGTGATAGTGGCACTTGCGCTGCTTGCCATGGGACCGTGGATGTGTGCGAGCATCATAGATTTCTTCAACTATATAGTCGATCTTATGCAGAAAGTAACGCTTTAGCGGAGATAACAGATGTTTGCGTGGGATACGATGTTAAGCAGCTTTACGCTGTTTCTGTTCGTTCTGTGCAGAACAACGGGTATTTTCACATTCAACCCGATATTCGCGCGGAACAACGTTCCGAACAACGTCAAGGCATTCATGTCGATCGTGTTTGCGGTCGTAATGACCGCAAGTTTCGGAGATATGGCTGTGCCGGAGTTCGAAGGGGTGTTCGGTTTTGTGCTGATAATCCTCAAAGAGCTCCTTATAGGACTTGTGTTCGGATTTTTCACGAATCTTATCATCACTGTCCTGCTTTATGGCGGTGAGATAATGGATACCGAGGTCGGTCTCGGTATGGCAAAGGCTTATGACCCGGCAACGGGCGTGACCATGCCGGTATTCGGCAATTACTACTATTATCTGTTTATACTGTATTTTTTTCTGACGAACGGTCATCTGACATATCTGAAGCTTTTCTCGCTCTCATTCGAGACGATACCGATAGGTTATGCCATGACGGGCAATACCGTAAATCTTGCGTACATCATAGTCATGTACATGGGCACGGTGATGGAGCTCGCAATAAAGTTCGCTATGCCGATACTTGCGGTAGAGCTTATTGTCGAATTCTGTATGGGCGTTATAATGAAGGCTGTACCTACGATACAGATTTTCGTTCTGAACGTGCATATTAAGCTCATAATGGGATTTGTGGTGCTGCTTGCGGCGGCAAGACCCATGTCGGAGTTCGTCGAGAAGCTTTTCGGGATACTGTGGGATAACCTTTATGCCGCGGCAGGTAATTTCGTCTGATCGGTAGGTGAGACTTAAAATATGCCGGGTGAAGAAAAAACCGAAAAAGCCACGCCGAAAAAACGACGTGACGCAAGAGAAAAAGAAGGTAAGGTACTTCAGAGCAAGGAGATAGTCACGGCGGTCTCGATACTCGGGACGTTCGCAGCTCTCGCAGCTCTGAGTTCATATATATTCATATCGCTCACAAAGGTCGTTACCAACGGTATAAGCGCCGTCGGGAACGAGTTCACCAACAATGTGGGAACATATCAGAACCTGTTCCTTAATGTCGTTAAGGACTGCGTGCTTATAGTTCTGCCGCTTTGCGTGATAGTCGCGTTCATCGTCGTTATCTCGGTTATGGCACAGACCCGCGGTCTTTTCACGATGAAGCCGCTCAAGCCCAAGTTCTCGAAGCTCAACCCCCTGAACGGCATCAAGAATATGTTCTCCGCACAGGCGGTCGTGGGCATAGTTAAGGGCATCATCGAGCTCGCGGCGATAATCGCCATTGTCTATGGTCAGGTCGAGAGCCGGCTTACCGAGATAGTCAGTCTCGTTGATACCGAACCGATATACGCGGTCGTATATATCGCAAATTCAGTTTTCAGCATAATAATGATCCTCTGCATCATCTTCGTGTTTGTAGCCGCGGGAGACTTCCTTTTCCAGTGGTGGCAGTTTGAGAAGAACCTCAAGATGTCGAAGCAGGAAGTCAAGGACGAGTACAAGCAGATGGAAGGTGACCCGCAGATAAAGGGAAAGATCAAGCAGAAACAGCGTGAAATGGCACAGGCTCGTATGATGGAGCAGGTGCCTTCGGCAGATGTCGTGGTAAGAAACCCTACACACTATGCCGTAGCGCTCAAATATAACATCGAAGAAGCGGACTCCGAGGCCGCGCCCCGTGTTGTCGCGAAAGGACAGGATTCCCTCGCGCTGCGCATAATAAAGATAGCCGAGGAGAACAACGTCTATATCACAGAGAACCGCGCCCTTGCAAGAGAGCTTTACGAAACAGTAGATCTGGGACGCGAGATACCGTCAAAACTATTCAACGCCGTCGCGGTCATACTGACCGAGATGTACACGGCAAAGGGTATAATAAACAGTGTCACAAAAGCGGCGGACAAACGCCGGTTCGGCGGCAGAGGATAAGCGTGCAACTGTAATGGACTGCGTATGATGTATCATAGCGCAAAGGAGGTCCGGAAAGATAAATGATCAAAAGAATATTCAGCAATGTATTTGCTGTGTTCGTAATTTTTATCATTCTGGCTCTCATCATACCGCTCAACGGTATAATGGGAGGAGCGCTCCTTGACTTCCTTCTGCTGGTAAATATAGGACTTTCGCTTGTAATTCTTCTTCTGACAATGTACACGAAGGAAGCTCTCGAATTCTCGATCTTCCCGACTATACTTCTTATAACCACCGTTTTCAGACTTGCACTTAACGTCTCGACCACGCGAGGAATACTAAGCACCGGACACGCGGGCTCGGTAATACAGACGTTCGGCGAGTTCGTAATGGGCGGTGACCCGGTAGTAGGATTTATCATATTCATAATCATATTCCTCGCGAACTTCCTTGTTATCACAAAGGGTTCCGAGCGAGTTTCCGAAGTTGCTGCGAGATTCACCCTCGACGCTATGCCCGGTAAGCAGATGGCGATAGACGCCGACCTGAACACCGGCGCCATAACCGATGAGGAAGCCAAGATACGCCGTTCGAAGATCCAGCGTGAAGCCGATTTCTTCGGTTCCATGGACGGTGCCACGAAGTTCGTAAAGGGCGACGCGATAATGTCAATAATCACATCGCTGATAAACCTTATCGGCGGCGCGATAATCGGTATAGTCGGCGGCGCGGACATAGACACGGTAATGAGCACATACTCGCTCGCTACCGTAGGTGACGGGCTCTGCTCACAGATACCGTCCCTGCTCATATCCGTCGCGACCGGTATGGTAGTTACCCGTACCGCGAGTGAAGGAAGCTTCAACGAGGACGTCAAGACCTCGTTCACGCAGAATCCTGTCGTATTTATCATAACGGGTATCGTAATGCTCGTTCTTATGCTTGTTCCGGGATTCCCGAAGCCCATACTTGCTATTCTCGGCGCTGCGCTCATCTATGGCGGCGTGTTCATCAGGCGGAGAAAAGCAGGCGAGGCACAGGAAACTGCTGCGGCAGAGGCTGCAAAGCAGATGGAGGAGGCGCGGGAACAGAAGCCCACTACCGATACCGATTATTACAGAGATATAGACAACGTTTTCAAGCTTTTAAGCGTCGAGCAGATAGAAATGGAGTTCGGTTACAGTCTCCTGCATCTTGTCGATGAGCGCAGCGGCGGAAACTTCATAGAACGTGTCGTTCTTTTCAGAAAGCAGTTCGCAATGGATATGGGTATGGTAATACCGTCTGTGCGAATGCGCGATAATCCGGATATTAACCCGAACCAGTACATAATAAAGATAAAAGGCGAAGAGGTCGCGCGCGGCGAGATCCTCGTTGACCATTACCTCGCTCTTGACAACGGCGATGTTTCAATGCCCGTTGACGGTATTGACACGATAGAGCCGGCGTTCGGCATCCCCGCAAGGTGGATAAGCGAGGATAAGAAAGTCGCCGCGGATGTTGCAGGCTATACGCTCATAGACCCGGTATCGGTAATGATAACCCACCTTTCCGAGGTCATAAAGGCGCATTGCTCCGAGATACTTACCCGTCAGGACGTCAAGACCATGGTCGAGAACATCAAGAAGACGAACGCGACTATTGTCGAGGATCTTGTCCCGAACATCATCTCTTACGGTTATCTCCAGAAGGTTCTCTCCATGCTGCTGCGTGAGGGCGTTCCGATAAGGGATATGGAGACGATACTCGAAACACTAAGCGACCATGTGAACAACATGAAGGACATCGACATCACCGTCGAGTATATACGCCAGGCTCTCAAGCGCACGATCACAAGGCGCTTTGCCGAGGCAAACTCGCTTCGTGTCATAACCATAGACCCGAGGATAGAGGATATGATAGTTTCGAGCGTCAAGAAGTCGGATCAGGGAAGCTATCTGTCAATGGATCCCGACACTATCCAGCGCATAGTCGGCAAGACTACCGACGAGGTGAACAAGATAAAGGACGTTATCCCGAATGTCATCATACTTACGTCGCCTATCGTAAGAGTTTATTTCAAAAAGCTTATAGATCAGTTCCTTCAGAATATCACCGTGCTTTCGTACAGTGAGATAGACAGCACCACACAGATACAGTCTGTCGGAAGCATATCGCTGTAAAGGGGAACTGTTCCGCACATCATGAAGCGGAGAAGCACCGAAAGGAGGCGGGCTCTCGATGGCTGAATACGATGCCGCAGCTGCGATACGCGAATACCGCGAAACGCACGATATAAACCTGAGAAACGACATTGTCATGCGTTATCTTGAGCTTGTCCGCGTGATAGCGCTTTCGCTCAGGAATGTTTACATAAAATACGCCGGTACGGACGATATTATCAACGAGGGCGTGATAGCTCTCATATCGGCGATAGACAGCTTTGACCCGGACAGAGGAGTAAAGTTCGAGACTTATGCGAACATAAAGGTAAAAGGCGCGATAGTCGATTTTGTAAGAAAACAGGACTGGATACCCCGGAATGTAAGAAATTTCGGCAGGGAACTCGATGTCGCGTACAATGAGCTGTTCAACAAGCTCGGACGGCACCCGAAGAACGCCGAGCTTGCGGAGCATCTCGGCATATCCCGTGAAAAGCTCGAAAAGCAGATGGCGGAGTCGGCAGGCGCAGTAACGCTTTCATTCGAGGAACTGCTCTATGAGGACAACTTCGATGTTATGGAGAGCGGAGACCTTGCGGATAAGGCACTCTATGAGAATGAGCTGCGCCAGATGATCGCGAAGGCGATAGAAGAGCTGAGTCCTAAAGCCAGACAGGTCATAACGCTTTATTACTACGAAAAGATCAAATTCGGCGAGATAGCGAAGGTACTCGGTATAACAGAGTCCCGCGTCTGCCAGATACACTCGAAGGCTGTGCTTTATCTTAAGCGTGCGCTTTCGGAATATATGGAAAAATAATTTATTATGCATTGAAAAAGGGGTGTGGGTATGCTCAGAGGATACTACAATGCGGCACAGGGCATGATAGTCAAGCAGCGCCAGCTCGATGCCATCGGCAACAACATCGCGAATATAAATACATCGGGTTACCGCAAGGACGAGATCATCACAAACACGTTCCTTGACGAACTTATTCTCGTCAACGAGCGCAAAGAGACTTCGGGACATCTGCTCCAGACTTACGCCGATGTATCCAAGACCAATCTTGAACAGAGCAATTTCACATACACCGACAGCAATTTCGATGTAGCGATATACGGCAACGTATATTTCAACATACGCGGCAGGAACGGCAATATCTACCAGACCCGCAACGGTCAGTGGGAGCTTGACGGCGACGGCTATCTAATCCTCGGAAAGGCAGGGCGTGTACAGGGTCAGAACGGAGACATACGTCTCGGCACGGACGATTTCGAGATACGCAACGACGGCACGATACTCGTGAACGGCGAAGAGTTCGACCGGCTGCTCCTGTCCTATATCCCGCCGGATGCGGACGTTGACAAGCTCGGCAACAACCTGATGCTCTACAACGGCAACGGTGCTATACCCGAAGGCGAGTTTTTCGACGTTATACAGGGTGCGTGGGAGCATTCAAACGTTGACGGCAACAAGGAGATAACCCAGATGATGGAGGCGCACAGGCTCTATCAGGCAAACAGCCAGATACTCAAGCAGTTCGACCAGATCAACTCGAAGGCACAGCAGATAGCGGAAGTAAGCTGACGGCTGACCGGATAAGGAGAGATATATGAATATATCGTTTTATACGGGCGCTGCTGGTATGATAACCCAGCAGGAGGGAATGAACATCTATTCCCACAACATCGCCAATGTAAATACCGTAGGCTATAAATCGCTCCGCCCGAGCTTTGCGGACTGCATTTATGAGGTCTATCGCAGGACAGAGCCAGAATGGCAGACAGGCCACGGTCAGTACATAATGAAGACAGATTTCATGTGGGAGCAGGGCAGCTTCGTTATGAGCGAGCAGGGTCTTGACTACGCTATCCCCGGCGAGAGCTTCTTCATGGTGCGTGACGAGCGCGGAGATACATATCTCACCCGCGACGGAGCATTCCAGATGACGCAGATCGATGACCATTGGGAGCTTGTAAACGGGCGCGGAGAATTCGTTCTCGACAACGACGGGAACCACATCGTCATACCGTTCACATCGAACGGCGGCTCGGTGTCGAAGGAGGACGAGACCGGAAACGGCACTATTCCCGACGCTGCGGGAAGAGAGGACATAAATACCGTCCGCGACGACAGAGAAACGAATGTTGTCGATTATGAAGAGCTTACAAAAAGGATCGGGCTTTTCGATGTACCGAACAACTGGGGACTCGACCAGAACGAGGACAACCATTTCAGGGTAACACCACGTTCAGGTGATCCGGTTGCTGTCGCGGATACTGAAAGAGAGCTCGTCCGCGGCGCACTTGAGATGTCAACGGTGGATCTCGCGTCCGAAATGGTGCATCTCATCGAGACCCAGCGTTCATATCAGCTCAACGCGAGAGTTGTCACCACCTCTGACGAGCTGATGAATATTGCAAACACATTAAGATGACAGGTAAAATAAACCGGAAAGGAAATAACGGATAAATGGCTATTGGAAAATATGAAGATCTCAACGCTATGCAGATAGACGTTCTGAGAGAAGTTGGAAACATAGGATCAGGAAATGCGACGACAGCTCTGTCGTCAATGGTCGGAAAGATGATAGACATCGAAGTCCCGAACGTAGAGGTGCTCGGTTTCAATGAGGCTATCGAGGCGGTTGGCGGACCCGAAAAGGTCATTGCCGGCGTTCTCATCAGAATAAACGGCGATGTTGACGGAATGATAATGTTCCTTTTCGAACAGAACCTTATAGCGCTTATCTCGGAAACCTTCTTCGGTGCTGCGCCGGAGAACATAACTGCGCTGAACGAGGCGGAGCTTTCCGCTCTTACCGAAATGGGCAATATCATGGCGGGTTCTTACGTGAACGCCATATCCCAGCTTGCCGGACTTACTATAGACGTTGAGCCGCCGATGATGACGATAGATATGCTTGGTGCGATAATGAGCGTACCGGCAATAGAAATGGGTGAAATGGGAGATAAGCTTCTTTTCATTGACAACAATATGATAATAGACAGCACAAGCATTCAGTCGAAGATGCTGCTTTTACCGACTATTGACTCTCTTGATCATCTGCTCGGAAAGCTGGGTGTTGCGTAATGGGTCAGAAATTAGTCGTAGGAATATCAGACTGGAAGGTCGGGCGCGGCGACGATATAATCGTTACATACGCTCTCGGCTCGTGCATCGGCACCTGCCTTTATGACAAGACTACGGGTATAGCCGGACTTTCACACATAATGCTTCCTGACAGCACAGCTATCATCGACGGTCACACAACGAGAATGAAATTCGCGGATACTGCGCTTCCGGATATGGTTGACCGAATGAAGGCGATGGGTGCGAACATACCCGCTCTCAAGGCAAAGATCGCGGGGGGCGCGGTAATGTTCCAGACTTCGAATTCTCGCTTCAATATAGGTGAGCGAAACATAGAAGCAGTAAAAGCGGCGCTTGCCAAGCTCAGGATACCGATACTTGCACAGGATGTGGGTCTTAATTACGGACGTACAATGACTATGTGGGCGGAGAACGGAGCTGTCGAGATAAGCTCCACCGTTATGGGAAAGAAGATGCTGTAAGGGTCGCGGAGGATCGCCAATGGAAGAAGATCTTAAAAAGCTTGACGACCTGTTTGACAGCATCATAGATGAGATCATCCACCCCGAGAAAGCCGGAAGCTATAAAAATCCGTTCGTCGAGAAAAAAACGAACAAGATCGCCGAACTTTCCGAGGCTGTCACCGTCATCATGGTAAGGATCTCCGAAGACAGTATGGCGGCTTACGCTACAGTCATCTCAAAGAACGAAGCTCATAAGCCTTTCCGCGCGGACGACATTATGCGTGTGGCATCGTCGAACGGTGTTTTCTACGGCATAGATGAAGCTGCGGTCAACGAAATGGTGGAAAAGCAGCTCATCAATACCGAGGTGCAGATCGCCGCGGGAAACGAACCGGTCCCCGGAAATGACGGTCGTATCACGATGAAGGTCGAAATAAAGGAGGGGCATGAGCTCCGAGGTATAACCGCAGGCACGGAGATATGTCATGTAATCGCCCCGAAAGCGGGTCGCGACGGTAAGGATGTCCGCGGAAGGATGCTCCCTGCAGTGGCAGGAAAGGCCATCGACATCAACGCAGGTGAGGGTATTGTCAAAAGAGGCGGCCGGTATTTTGCCGAGTACGATGGTACTCTTATACTACGTGAGGGCGTTTACAGCATCGTTGACGAAATGGTCCTCGATAAGAACGTCGATCAGTCGTCGGGTATAATAGGCTACGGCGGTACCATAATAATCAACGGCAACGTTTCCGGCAAGGCGGTCATCCGCGCAGGCAGAAGCGTTATTGTTCACGGTAACGTCGGCAACTCGGTCATAGAAGCGGAAAAGGATATATACATTGACGGAAGAGTCAATGATGCGTCTATTTCAGCTACGGACGGAGGAATCTACGGCACCGAGTTCTTCAACAGCACGCTTGTAGCGGGCGGATCGGTTAAAGCGTCGGTAATTGAAGGCTGTATGGTAAAGTGCGTTACCGGTATTGACTGTATGAGCGGTTTCGGCAGAATAACCGGCGGCGAAATCTACTGTGCAGGAGATATAAACTGTCTGACTGCAGGTTCAAGAGAGCACACCGAGACGCATATCACGCTGGGCGACAGCACCGAGTTCACGAATGAGATCAGAGCACTCGAATTACAGGTCGCCAAGATCGACGGTGAGATCGCGGCAATAAACGATCAGGTCAACCAGATACGCGAGAGAGAGAAGCAAGGAACAGCAACGCTTGAGGACGAGAGCTTCCTTGAAGCGGCAATGCGTATCCGTGCGCAAAAGACCGCGGAGAAGAGCCCTATATCCGAGCGCGTTAAGCGGCTTGCCGCGATAATCGCGTCTGCGGATAAGGCGACCATAAGAACAAAGACTATGATGTATGGCGGCTGCTTCCTGAAAGTGTGCGGATTTACGCAGATCATAAACTCTGACAGGTCTCACGCGACGGTTTACTCGAACGGCAGTAATGTAATAGTAAAATAATATTGAAATATACCCCGCTCCGGAGGTTTTCCGAAGTACCGTTTCCTTGCGGCACTTCGGAAAATTTCACAAGGCATTCGTTGCCGGGCGGGGCTTTTTTGTGCTTTTTGCACACTTGATTTTTGCGCGTCTATGACGATATTATTGGTGAGGGCTTATGCCTTTATCTCATCTGAAAGGTGTGACCGCTATGATGAATATAAATGGTCTCGGAAAGAACGGGTTTGGCAGCTTCTCCGGCGTCGGTGCAAAACACGGCGGCAAGGCAGCAGAAAAGAACAGAAAAAACGAAGATACAAAGAAAAACACCGATAAAGCCGATTTCACGGCGTTCATGAACGATAACAAGGGCATCGGCGGCATCCGGGTAGGTAAGACGACCGAAAAGGCCGGCGGATTGAGTCAGAAAGCCGAAGCTTATCTTGAAAAACTCAAAAAGAAGTACGGCAGCATGGACTTTATAATACGGGACTATTCCACCGATGAGGAAGCAGACAAGCTGCTCTCAAAGGGCAAGGGCGAGTATAATGTGCTCATAACTCCCGATCTGCTTGAAAAAATGGCGGACGACGAGGAAACCGCCGCGAAGTATGAAGCTATGATCGACCAGAGCGTAGAAGCTATCGACGGCGTAAAGAACGGTCTCGGCGAGGACGCGGATATGGTCGATAAATACGGAGTCACCTTTGACGCTGACGGCAATATGTCGATACGTGCAATGCTTGCGGGCGACCTTATCGGCAAGGACGGTACGAATACCGTAAAAGCGAGCACCGTCGAGGATATGCTTTCTCAGCTGAACGAGGCGAAGGAAGCACAAGCGGACAAGCTCGCGAAAATGCGTGAAGAGCGTGCGAAGGAAGCCGGGGAAGATGAGGTTACTGTTGACACCGATGATGTTGACACGGAAGTAAAGCGGCTCAAAGATGACAGGAAAGAAGCAGTCGTAAGAATGAACACGGTCATTAGCAAAGAAAAAGAGGCGGAGCTGAAAGAGCTGATCGAGCGGCTCGACGGCGAGATCGCCGAAAAGGACAATGAAAGCTACCGCAGAAGCCACGCGCATTTTTCTGCGAAGGCATGATGCCCATAACACCTCTGTGGTTTGGATTTATATATTTTTTGTAAAAGAGTGCGGAAGACTGCGGTCGGACGTGCTCTTTTACTTTTATCTGCCAATATCCGGAGCAATTCTTTTTGCCGAAAACTATTGTAAAACGAACCGAAATGTGGTATAATCTATTGGAACGATTACAATATATAGAGACCCCCTAAAGAACCAATTGACAGAAACACGGTTTTTAGAGGTGCCCTATTGTGACTGCCCCCGCCTGTGGGACAGCCGCAGAGAAAGATGAAAGATAATAAGAGAACGAACAGAAGGAAACCGAATGAATAAGTGGAAAATAAATGAACCCGACAGGCAGATAACCGACAAGCTTGCAAAAGATACGGGGCTTCAGCCGTTTATATGCAGGCTTCTCGTCTCGCGGGGCATCACATCACGCGAAGAAGCCGACATCTTCTTCAACAGCAGTGAGTTTGCCGATCCGTTCGATATAAAAGATATGGACAAGGCGGTTAAGACGATAAATGAAGCCGTGGCAAACGGCGACCGCATAACGATATACGGCGATTATGACTGTGACGGCGTGACATCGACGTATATGCTTTTCAGCTACCTTGAAGCTCTCGGAGCCGAGGTCTCGTGGTACATACCCACCCGCGACGAGGGTTACGGGCTCAATATTCCCGCGACAGACCTTATGCACAAACAGGGAACGAAGCTTATCATAACCGTCGATAACGGCATTTCCGCGGTAAAGGAGGCCGAGCATATCAGAGAGCTCGGAATGAAGCTCGTCGTGACCGATCATCATCAGGTTCCCGAGAAGCTTCCGTATGCCGAGGCGATAGTCAATCCACACCGCCCCGACGATATGTCGCTCTATAAACACCTTGCGGGCTGCGGCGTCGTGCTTAAGCTTATCATGGCTATGGAGGGCGATACCGAAAGCGTTCTGACACAGTTCGCGGATATAGCGGCAATAGGAACGGTTGGCGATATAGTACGGCTTGACGGCGAGAACAGAATGATCGTCCGCGAAGGTCTTCGGCTCATGGAAAATACCGAAAATATGGGGCTCAACCGTCTGCTCTCGATGAGCGGCATCGAACCCGGCACCGAGATAACTTCCACGAATCTTGCGTTCTCGATAGTTCCGAGGATCAACGCCGCGGGGCGCTGCGGATCACCGAATACCGCAATGGAGATGTTTTTGAGCGGTTCTATGAATACTGCCGCGGCAAAGGCGCTTGAACTCTGCGAGCTCAACGACCTTCGCAAGCAGACGGAGAAAGAGATAATCGACAGCACAGAGGAGCAGATACGCAGAGACCCCGATCTGCTCAACAAACGCATCCTGATAGTATGCGGCGACGGCTGGAAGCACGGAGTTATCGGTATCGCGAGCGCAAAGCTGCTGCATAAGTACGGCAAACCCAACATCGTCATAACAAAAGAGGGCGAGACCGCGCGGGGAAGTGCAAGAAGCACGGACGATCTGCCGCTTTATGACCTGCTCGATAACTGCGCGGACAAGCTCATACGCTTCGGAGGGCATACGAAGGCGGCGGGACTTACCGTTGCGACCGACATGATAGAAGATCTCCGTGAAGCCGTGTATGCTTACTGCGACGAAAAGCTTGACGGAGCGTGCGCCGAGACACTTACCGCGGATATGGAGATAATGCCCGCGGAACTCACTCTCGACAACATTTCGCTGATAGAAAACCTCGAACCGTTCGGTGAGGGCAACCAGGATCCGATTTTCCTGCTTCGCAGCTGTATCATAACATCGAAAAAACCGCTCAAAGACGGAAAATATATATCTGTCGGGCTCAGGTTCGGCGGAAGCGACCACCGCGCCGTGCATTTCGGCTCGACTTATGAAGCGTTCCCTTATTCGGAGGGCGACACCGTAGATATTATTGCGAATATCGCTGTGAACGAGTACAACGACCGCCGCAACATCAACATTCTCATCAAGGATATGCGGTATTCAGGCTTTAGGCAGGACAGATATTTCGCCGCAAAGACCGCCTACGAGGATTACCGCTGCGGACGCGTGGAGAGCAGACTTCTGTGCCGTATGGCACCGGAAACGGACGAGCTGCGGAAAGTCTATGACATCTTACGGAGCACGGCCTGTTTCACAAAAGCGGAGATGCTTTCTGACCGCGCGGGAATAAACGCATGCAAATTCCGTATAATACTCGACGTTTTCGCGGAGTTCGGACTCGCGGAAACGGACATTACCAGGGATTCCGTGAAACTCCTTCCGGCGAAGGGAAAGGCGGATCTTGAAAAGTCCCGGGTAATGGCAGGATTGAAAAACACATGACGGAGTGCAATAAATTCAGTACAAGGTATTGCAATTTTCAAAAAAGTATGCTATACTATAACAGTAAATATATTTACGGAGGGTGATAGAAATGAAGCACATCAAGACTATCAACAAGGCAAACTTAAAGGAGACCGCTGCTAAGGGCGGCTGCGGAAAGTGCCAGACATCGTGCCAGTCCGCTTGCAAGACCTCCTGCACTATCGCTAACCAGCAGTGCGAGGCTAACAAGTAAATATTGGCTCACGGCTTCAGGGGCGGCGTTAAGCTGCCCTTTTTGTCGATTTAGGAGAAAACCGGTGCGTTCCGGTCAATATGATATAAGGAGAGCCCGTCAGGGCAAAAGTTATGACCAATACCATTCACAGATTTATACAGAGCGGCGAATATATCGTCGTTGACGTCAACAGCGGCGGTGTCCATGTTGTGGATAAGCTTGTTTACGATATGATCGGGCTGCTTGAGCCTCCGATAGCTGAGGAGATGCCGGAGCGGCTTCTTTCCGAACTCGCGGGATATCCCGCGGAAGAAGTAAGGGAGTGCTATGCTGAGATATACTCACTGTATAAGGATAAGATACTCTTCAGCGAGGACGACTATCGCAAGTACGCCGATATAGCGGTGAAAGCGCCGATAAAGGCTATGTGTCTGCACGTTTCGCACGATTGCAACCTGCGCTGCAAATACTGCTTCGCCTCGACCGGAGATTTCGGCACCGGCAGAAAGATAATGACACCGGAGACCGGAAGAAAAGCCATAGATTTTCTCATCGAGAAGTCCATGGGACGCCAGAACCTCGAACTCGACTTTTTCGGCGGCGAACCGCTCATGGCGTGGGAGACCGTCAAAGCCACCGTTGATTACGCGAGAAGCGTTGAGAAGCAGCACGGCAAGAATTTCCGCTTTACCGTCACTACTAACGGTATGCTGCTTGACGACGATAAGATAGATTACATAAACCGCGAGATGTCGAACTGCGTTCTCTCGCTCGACGGACGCAGGGAAGTCAATGACAACACCCGTCCTACCCCGAACGGAAAAGGCTGCTACGACATAATCGTGCCGAAATACAAGAAGCTCGTGAGTGAGCGCGTAAACGAAGGGCGCACCGATTACTACGTCCGCGGCACGTTCACGAAGTACAACCTCGATTTCGTCGAGGATGTGCTCCATATAGCGTCCCTCGGCTTCGATCAGCTCTCGGTGGAGCCGGTTTCCGCACCGGCCGACAAGCCTTACGCTATAACCGAGGATGACCTCCCGAAGATATTCGAGCAGTATGACAAGCTCTACGATATTATGGCGGAGAGCGTCGAAAAGACCGGCAAAAAGCCGTTCAACTTCTTCCACTATATGATAGACCTGAATCAGGGTCCCTGTGCGGTAAAGAGACTGCGCGGCTGCGGATGCGGCAACGAATACGTCGCGGTCACTCCCGACGGAGATATTTACCCCTGTCACCAGTTTGTCGGTATCGACGAATGGAAAATGGGCAATATATATGACGGGGTCGTTGATGCGAAGATCGCGGATTATTTCGCAAAGACCCATATATACAGCAAGAAGGGCTGTGCGGACTGCTGGGCAAGGTTCTACTGCTCCGGCGGCTGCAACGCCAACGGATTCATCTACGAGGGCGATGTGCGCACGCCGTATAAGATACAGTGTGCTATGATGAAGAAGCGTGTAGAATGCGGTATCGCTCTCGGAGTAAAACTGAACGAAGCTAAAGAGCGCGAAGCGTCACAAAACGCATAAAACTGTCACATATTTTCACATTGCATGACTCCGTTTTTGCACAAAAATACCCGAATGTTAATGTATTGGTCACATGGTTTTCACAAATGGGGTATAGAATGATAATCGAAGCAGGGAGAAAAGATATGAAAGATCCCGCGATGATACATACACCGCAGATGCGGAGAGAAAGGATGTTGTCTTATGGAACAGAATTACAATAACAACTATAACGGCTATAACGGTTATACCGAGCAGCAGCCTGTATATGCAGCCGAAGAAGCTCCTAAGAAAAAGAGCGGAAAGGGAAAATTCGGCAAAGCGGTCGCGCTTATAGCGGCAGTAGCGGTAATAAGCGGAGGAGCAGGTTTCGGCGGTGCTATGATAGCGGCAAACGCTATCGGCACGACATCTCCTGCGGCGGCAGAACCCGCGAACGAAGGCAGGATCAACGCGACATATAATCTCGACGATAACAAAGAGGACACAGAAAAGCGCTCTTCCGACGAGAACGTATCGTCCGCACTCGCGGCAATCTCCGATTCTGACGACGTCAAGACAGATAAAGTGTACCCGACAAGCGTAAAGCCCACCGGTGCGAACGGCGAATATACGGCTTCAGAACTTTATGAGGCGGTAAACGACACGATAGTCCTTGTAAAGGTCTATAAGAAGAGCGGAAACTCCGGCGGCTACAGCTATTATGATTATTACTTCGGTTACGGCGACGACTGGAGCAGCGACGGCGGAAGCAAGTCTGACGAGCTCAATTATTCAGGCTACGGCAGCGGCATCGTCTTTACCGAGGACGGCTATATCCTTACAAACGCGCATATCGTTGACGGTTCCGACAAGCTTATGGTCGAGGTCAACGACTACAACGACCCCGACAAAACGTACGAGTATGAAGCAAAAGTCATAGGTTCCGACACCTCCACCGACGTTGCAGTCATCAAGATAGACCGCGACGAGCCGTTCATCCCCGCGAAAATAGGCAACAGCGATTCCCTCAAGGTAGGTCAGGATGTATGCGTTATCGGTAACCCGGGTCTGTCCGCGAACATAATGTTTGCCCACACCATGACAAAGGGCGTTGTTTCCGGACTTGATGTCGAGTGCCTTGCGGACAACGGCTACAGCATCGGACTCATCCAGACCGATGCTGCTATAAACAGCGGTAACTCCGGCGGCGGTATGTTCGATATGTACGGCAATGTTGTAGGCGTGGTAAACTCGAAGATCATAGCGACAACGTATGAAGGCCTCGGTTTCGCGCTCACGATAAACGAAGCTAAGCCTATAATGGAAGACCTTCTGAACTACGGTTATGTCAAGAGCCGTCCCGTGCTCGGCATAACGACAGTCGAGCTCACCGAATACCGCGCTCAGCTTTACGGAGCTAAGCTCTCGAAGGGTCTTCTCGTCTCCGATATGAATGCGGATGCGCCTGTTGCAAAGAGCGGACTTCGCGTTGCGGATATAATCACCAAGATCAACGGCAAGAATGTTGAGACTGTAAGTGATGTTCAGGCGATAATAGGCAAATTCAAGGTCGGCGATACCGTTACCGCGACTGTGGCACGTGAAAACGACGGCGGCGGCGTTGACAGCATAGACATCGACATAATCCTTGCTGAAAGCAAGAATTGATAAAAGATTTTCCCTCCCGGCAAAGCCCTGTCCTTAACGGACGGGGTTTTGTTCTTTGCGCTGAGCCGAATGCGGGCTCCGGGCTGTGTTGAAAATGACAAATATGTCCGAAAAATCCGAATTTTTGCAGTATTTTATGTATAAAAAACTATTTACTTGAAGCATTATTTGTGATATAATAGTAAAAAATCTGTCCTGCGGACGGATTTCGTGTGATGGAGGAGCAATATGAAGTACCTTCTTTGCTATACCGAAAAGTACGACGGAGACCGCAATGTCAAGGTGGAAAGTGAAGCTTTCGATGAGTTTGCGGATGCGATCGTAAGATACACACTCATGTGCGGCGGACGGGATAACGTTGTCCTTGCGGATGCTGACGAAGGACGGATAATAACCCAGTTCACACGCGAACGCTGTGAAGACGAGAACGGCTGTGTGCCGTCCGTGTTCATAAAATAACCGGTCATTTCCGCGGTGCGCGGCAAAACAGGGAAGAATGCGCATCGGGGTGACATAGATCTGTCGGTTCACTCGTCAAGAGGTGCCAGAAAGGAAAAAACAATGGAAAACACAAGAAAAACAGTTACCGGCTCGACCGAAAAGGCGGGTACGGCGAAAACAACGCTGACTAATTGTCCGAATTGTGGTGCTGCAATCACCGAGGACAACAGTGGTGAGTTTTGCATTTATTGTAAAACAAAATTTCCTGAGGTTGTAGCAGACCAAAACATTACTAACAACATAGATAACAGAGTGGTTAACGAGTATCATACGACCAATATTTATCAGACAGTTGCTTCAGGTAATGAGAAGAAAATTTATGGAAACACATCTATCAAATCTGATAGAAAGAGCCGCACATCAGTGATCGTCGGAATGGGTCTCATGACCGCGATAGTCGTTGTGCTTCAGCTTTTATCCTCGGTCATCAAATTCGGTCCGTTCAGCATCACTCTCGCGCTCACGGCGATAATTGTCGGCGGTGCGATATACGGTGTCTGGGGCGGCGCATGGCTCGGTTTTGCGTTCGGCATGACAGTACTGCTCAGCGGTGACGCGGCGGCTTTCATGACGATCACACCGTTCGGAACGATAGCGACAGTGCTTCTCAAGGGTATCGGCGCTGGTGCTGCGGCAGCGCTCGTTTACAGGCTTATCGAAAAGAAGAACAGGTTTGTTGCGGTAGTCGCCGCAGGAATAATAGCACCGGTCGTGAATACGGGTGTATTCATTCTCGGCGTGTTCGTGTTCTTCCTTGAGACCGTGACTGCTTGGGCTGCAGGCTCGCCTGTGATCGAATACATCTTTGCCGGACTTATCGGACTCAATTTCCCGGTAGAGCTTATGGTCAACCTTGCGCTCAGCACAGTTACCGTAACGATAATCGGCATAGTAAAGAAGTCCATGTCGGAACGGTGATAACGACTCATAAAAAGAAATCTGAATAAAAACGGCGTAGAGAGGGCTGCTTGATGCATTCCTCTCATTGTCGCGTTAAAAAGGACAGAAGAATGGATTATTTCTTGAACACCGCGCGTCAGCTCTCCGAATACCGCTCAGCAGCGGAAGCGGCGGGCAGATCGCGGGCTGTGGGAAGCGACCCTGTGATGATAACGGGGCTTTCTCATATACACAAGGCTCACTTTATCGCTTCGCTGGCGCTTGAGCCGGATGTAAGGCGTCCTCTCATAGTCATCTGTGATACTGAGGGCGAGTGCGCAAGGCTCTGTGCTGATATAAACACCATGACAGGCGAAGAGAGCGCGTTCTGTTTCCCGGCGAAGGATATTACGCTCGGTGATGTCGATGCCGTATCGCGCGAGTATGAACACCGGCGCATCGGCATCCTCTCGCGTATGCTCGCCGGAAAAGCGGATGTAGTCTGCGCCACAGCGGAAGCAGCGTCGCAGATAACCATACCGAGAAGGATACTCGGCAAGCGGACGATAACGATAAACTCGGGCGACAGCATCTCGCTCACCGATATTTCGGCGGCGCTTGTTGAGACCGGATATTCGCGCTGTGACCAGATAGAGGGCGTGTCCCAGTTCTCTGTGCGCGGTGCGATACTTGACGTTTACCCCGTAAATTTCGGCGCGCCGGTGAGAATAGAACTCTGGGGCGACGATGTTGACAGTATCTCTGTGTTCGACATCGAAAGCCAGCGCCGCATAGATACGATAAAGAAGATAGATATTGCGCCCGCGCTCGAAACGCTGTTCCTTGACAACGAACAGATACGCGGAAAGCTCGAAGCTCTGCTCCCGAAGATAAGGGGAAAGAAGGCTGCCGAGGTCAAGGAGCGCATACGCAATGATATAGAAAATGTAAGTGGCGGTGCGTGCTGTGCGAACACCGACCGCTATCTTCCCGTTTGCTATGACGAGGAGGAGACCCTGTTCGATTACGCGGACAACGTTGTGATATGTGAGAATACGGCGTGCAGCGAGAGTTTCAAAGCCGCGTATTCTCAACACACCGAGGATATAAAGCTGCTGTTTGAAGAGGGCGTGCTCTGCAAGGGTCTTGACCGCTTCATGCTCACAAGGACGGAGTATCAGGCGGCAGCGGAAAAGCGTGTGAGCATCTACCTTGACAACTTCATGCGCGGCGGCGACATACGTCTTTCAAAGCTCATGAGCGTTTCCGCGGGGCAGGTCGCGCCGTGGAGCGGTGAGTACAGGTTCCTGCTTGACGAGCTGAAAAACTACCTGAGCGAGAATTACAGCGTCATTGTAATGGCGGGAACGGAAAAGGCGGCTAAGGTGCTTGCGGACGACCTGCGGGGCGACGGTATCCCCGCCGATTTCGCTTCCGAGCCGAAAAAGCTGTATGCTAAGCGGGTCTATGTTACCCCCGGCGTACTTACTTCGGGTTACAGCTATCCCGAAGCCCGTCTCGCCTGTATCTCGCACACATCGGTAACGATACAGACCCGTGAGACACCAAAGCGCAAGAAAGCCGAGATAATAAATTCGCTGAACGACATTTCCGTCGGCGATCTTGTGGTTCACAACACCTACGGTATAGGTGTTTTCGACGGCGTTCAGAAGCTCACGCAGGACAGGATAAGCAAGGACTACATCAAGATAAAATACGCCGGTACCGATGTACTGTATGTCCCCGTTACCCAGCTCGACCTGATATCGCGCTACATCGGAACGGGCGACGCGAGCACCGTGAAGCTCTCCAAGATGAACTCCGACCAGTGGCAGAAGACCAAGACAAAGGCTAAAGCCGCGGCAAAGGAAATGGCGGCGGAATTCATTGAACTGTACTCGAAGCGTATGAAGACCAAGGGTTTTGCTTTCGATCCCGACGGTCCCGAACAGTCTGAATTCGAGAACCATTTCAGTTATGTCGAAACGGACGACCAGCTTCGCTGCATAAATGAGATAAAGCTCGATATGGAGCAGGATAAGCCCATGGAAAGGCTGCTCTGCGGCGATGTCGGCTTCGGAAAGACCGAGGTGGCGCTGCGTGCGGCGTTCAAATGCATAATGAGCGGAAAGCAGTGCGCTCTGCTCTGTCCGACCACAGTTCTCGCGTGGCAGCACTATCAGACAGTGCTGAAGCGAATGGACGGGTTCGGTCTGGATATCGAGCTGCTCTCGCGTTTCCGCACCCAGAAAGAGATAAAAACGACGATCGAGCGCATGAAGCGCGGCACTGTAGATATTGTCATAGGCACACACCGTCTCGTGCAGGACGACATTGAGTTCAAGGATCTCGGTCTCGTTATAATAGACGAAGAGCAGCGTTTCGGCGTTGCCCACAAAGACAAATTCAAGCAGATGTTCGCGGGCGTGGATATACTCACGCTTTCCGCAACACCGATACCGCGAACGCTCAATATGGCTATGTCCGGCATACGCGACATGAGCGTAATAGAGACTCCGCCGCAGGACAGACAGCCGGTCACCACCTACGTTATCGAGCATAACGACGGTGTTATTGCGCAGGCTATCAACAAGGAGCTCCGCCGCAACGGACAGGTGTACTATATCCACAACCGTATCGAGTCCATAATCCAGTGCGCGTCCGATCTGCACAAACTCGTTCCCGAAGCAAGGATAGGCATTGCTCATGGAAAAATGGAGGAGGACGAGCTTCTTGAGGTATGGAGAAAACTTCTCGAACACGAGATAGATGTGCTCGTCTGCACGACGCTCATAGAAACGGGAGTAGATGTACCGAACTGCAACACGCTCATCATCGAGAACGCTGATTACATGGGACTTGCTCAGTTGCATCAGCTCCGCGGGCGCGTGGGGCGCACCAACCGCCGTGCGTTTGCTTACTTCACGTTCAAGCGCGGCAAGGAACTCTCGGAAGTTGCAACAAAGCGTCTTGACGCAATACGCGAGTTCACACGCTTCGGTTCGGGTTTCCGTATTGCTATGCGCGACCTTGAGATACGCGGTGCGGGCTCGATACTCGGTGCGTCACAGTCCGGTCACATGAGCGCGGTCGGTTATGATATGTACTTAAAGCTTCTCGACGAAGCTGTCAAGGAGCAGCGCGGCGAGGAACCGAAGAAGCAGCAGGACTGCGTAGTCGATGTCAAGGTCGATGCGTATATCCCGGAGGATTACATCTCCAATCAGGCGCAGCGTATAAGCTGCTACAAGCGCATTGCGCTTATCCGCAGCGACGACGACGCGTATGACGTTACCGATGAGCTTATCGACCGATACGGCGAGATACCCGCGCCGGTCGAAGGTCTTATCGAGGTCGCGCAGATACGCAACGCTGCCCAGAACATCGGTATCACCGAGATAATGCAGGGCAAGGACGGCATAAGCTTTTATACCGAAAACCCCGATATGCAGCGTCTCGGGCATCTGAACGCGGCTATGGACGGACGTGTGAGCCTTGACCTTATGGGAAAGACCTGTTTCCGTATCGTCCCCGAAAAGAACGAAAAGCCTCTCCCGCTTATGAAGCGGATAATAGATATTATGACGGCTCCCGCAGGCGAAGCCGGAAACCAGTGAAAGGAATGATAATATGAGTATATCCGAAAAGCTCGGTCGCGCAGCGGCGGAAATAGGAAGCGCCGCGGAAGAAGCATACGATATTGCAAAATCAAAGTACGAAGAAAAGGTGACCCCCGAAAAACGTGCGGAGATAAAGGAAAAGATAGACAAGGGCGTTGATGCCGTTGACCGCGTAGCAACAAAAGCCGCAGACAAGCTCGAAAAGGGATTCAAGGAATTCACCGGCGGCTATAACAGCCAGAAGAACGGTAAGTAAGGAGAAGCGCAAGTGTCCGTTTTTGATATATTCAAAAAGCTTGAAGCCGAGCGCGCTCCCGTTCCGTCCGGTCCGCCGGAGTTCATTATATGCGGGCTCGGAAACCCCGGAACGCAGTATGAGAACACCCGCCATAATGCGGGCTTCATGGCGCTCGATACGCTTGCCGAAGAGCTGAAAACCGACGTAAAGAAGCTTAAGTTCAAGTCACTGACTGCCGATGTGAATATAGACGGAGTGCGGTGTCTGCTCATGAAACCGACTACTTTCATGAACAACAGCGGCGAAGCCGTGGTCGAAGCGCTTAATTTCTATAAGCTCACGCCGGAGAAGCTGCTTGTGATGTATGACGACATATCGCTTGATGTAGGGCGTATGCGCATACGCAAAAAAGGCAGTGACGGCGGTCACAACGGCATAAAGAGCATTATCTACCTTACGGGAAGCGACACCTTTCCGCGGATAAAGATCGGAGTGGGCGCGAAGCCGAATCCCGATTATGACCTTGCGGCATGGGTGCTCGGAATGTTCCCGAAGGAGCAGGGTGAGCTGCTCGAAAAGACATTTGCCAATGCCGCAGCGGCAGCGAGACTTATCGCCGCAGGGAAAACAGATGAAGCCATGAATAAATACAATTCGTAAAACACCGGAGAACCAGATGGGAAAAGATCGTAAAAACTACAGGAAAGAAACGTCGGAATCGGAGAAGGCAAAATCTCTGCTCGACGAGATCCATACAAAATATGACGACGACGATCTCCTTGAGGAGATACTCATGGAGACACTCGACTCAGACAAGGGGAAGAAGCGCGCCCATATCTCGGACGTGGATCTTTCGGATATTCTCGGCGAGGATTTCAGAAGCAGTCCTCGTCCGGCAGCGAAACAACCGGATAAAGCTCCCGATACCGTAAAGCCTGTCACAGTAAAGCCGGAGAAACCTGCTGAGCAGAAGCCCGCAGCGGCAAAGCCGGACAAGACCCCCGCGAAGAAGCCGGAGAAAGCTCCTGTGCCGACAAAGACCGTCACAGTAAAGCCGGACAAACCTGCTGAGCAGAAGCCTGCAGCGGCAAAGCCGGAAACGGCTCCCGCGAAGAAGCCGGAGAACGCTCCTGTGCCGACAAAGACCGTTACAGTAAAGCCGGAGAAACCTGCTGAGCAGAAGCCTGCAGCGGCAAAGCCGGAAACGGTTCCCGCGAAGAAGCCGGAGGTCGCCAAACCGGAGCCTGAAAAGCCTGCTGTCGTTGAGAACAGCGGTTTGGAAGCAAAGGTAATGGATATTGCGGTAAAGAACCACGAAGTGTCTATAAAAGAGCAGAAGCCCGTAGAGCAAAAGCCCGTTGAGCAAAAGCCCGTTGAGCAGAAATCGGCAGAGCATAAGCGTTCTGATAAGAAGATCTCGCCCTCGAACCTTGCCGAGTTCGTAGAGTACAGCGAGGAAGACAGACAGGTGAATGCCGAGATCTCCGCGGCGGTGACCGCGGCAATAGCCGAAAAAGCTGAAAAGAACAGGAATGCTGTATCTGCGGACGAACCTGTAAAAAAGAAGAAAGCAAAGAAGAAGGCTCCGGAAATAAAGCCGGTAAAGCCGATACTCAATATAGCAAACATCGTTTATACCGCAGTGGCGTTTGCGGCTGTGACAGCGGCATTTCTTGCGCTTCCGCGCGAAGCCGTCTCCGAGACCGAGCAGCGTAAACTCGCGGAGTTTCCGACATTCAGCGCCGAGGAGTTCCTGAACGGAAAATATACCAACGGGATAACGGATTATTTTAATGACAACGTTCCGTACAGAGACGACCTGAAAAAGGTTGCCGCGCAGATAAGGAACCTGTACGGTATAAGCTATAACGACGCGGAGATCATAGGACCTGTCGCGGTAGTCACCACAGAGGAAGAGCCCGAGCCTGATATTGAAGAGGAAGAGCCCGTGCAGACCACGACGACCACGGCGGCGGTCACAGAAAAAACGGCCGGTCGCACAACAGCACCCGTGACAACGACAGAGAAGACGACTACCACTACCGAGACCACGACCCAGCCCGTTGAAACGACAAAGAATGTCAACGAGATAGCAGCGGGTGTAGTCACCAACGGTCAGGTGGTCACAAAACTCTCCGACGGTCACTGGTGGGGAATATCCCTCTACGGCGGCGGAAACGGCAAGACCTATGCAAAGGCGCTCAACCGCTTCAAGAAAGAGCTCGGCGACGATGTGAACATCTGGAGCATGCCGGTGCCGACATCAGGCGAGTTCTACCTCCCCGATTCGTATTCACAGTATAACGCGAGCCATGCGAACAGCATAGAACAGATAAACGCCCAGCTCAAGGACGTAATGCCGGTTGACGCTGTTTCCGAGCTCTGGAAGCACGTCGGCGAGAATATCTATCTGCGTACCGATCATCACTGGCAGCCTCTCGGCGCGTACTATGCGGCAAAGGCGTTCGCAGAGACTGCGGGGCTTCCGTTTGCCGACATATCGACAATGGAACGCGTGGATATTGACGGCTATATGGGTACGATGTACGGCTTCACCGAGAGTGCGAACCTGCTTTCCGACCCCGAGACTTTCACATACTACAAGCCGACGAACAAGTATTACGCTTACTACTATGATACGGCGTACAACTACACAGGTCAGTTCGCGTTCTTTATTCCTATGCCCGTAAACGGCTCATATTCGACGTTCATGGGTGCGGATAATAAGATAGTGCGTATAGCGACCGATGCGGGAACAGGCCGCAAGCTCGTTGTGTTCAAGGACAGCTACGGAAATGCCGAGATACCGTTCTACTTCAACTCGTTCGACGAAGTGTATGTATGTGATATGCGTTACTTTGATCTTAACGCAGTGGAATTTGTTAAGTTCACCGGCGCGACGGATGTTCTGTTCACCTGCTGCACATTCTCGGCGGTCGGTGCGAATGCGAAAGGTCTTGAAACGATATTGAACAACCCTGTTACGACTATAACCGAGGGAGCGAAACGTTGAATATGAAGAGAACAATTTGCATTGCCGCGCTCCTGTGTGTTATTCTCGGGGCGGCAGGCTGTACTAATATAAGCGATAAAAAGGTAAAGGATAATACCGTTTCTGAAGTAAAAGTCACCGGCGAGTCCGCCGCAAACGATACCGCCGAAGACGAGACCGCCGAAGACGACGAACTTCTCAGCATTGTACGCACCGAGAGTTCCGGAACGTCATATACCGAGCCGGAGTCCGTGTTTACCGACGCGCCGTCGGGGAACGGCGGGACTACGACTTTCCCGACGCAGACAGCACCGGAAGAGATACTCACGATAAACTTCGAGACCGACGAGCCGGAGACTTCAAAGCTCACGCGGCCGGCAACAGCCGAACCCGTGATAACGGAGCCCGTGACAACAACAACCACGGCTGCTCCGGCGACGACAGCGGCAGACACAACAATGCCGGCAGATACAACGACAGCGGCTTCTGTGACTGCGGCGGCGGATCAGACGATAAACTACAACGTTATCGGCGAGAACGGCATCCTTGTGTCCTATCAGAACGGGCATTACCGTGGGATAATGGCTTGCTTCGGAACGTACGGACTTTGTGAGAAGTGGGCTAACGCTGTGAACACGTTCGCGAAGAAGCTTCCGGACGCGAATGTCTATAGCCTTACTGTACCGGTCGCAAGCGAGTTCTACACACCCAAGAAGTTCTGGGACAGCGGATTTACCGTGAGCCAGCTCAACAAGATAAACCACATCAAGGAAAACCTCAAGGGCGCGGTGAACGTCGAGGCGTATGATATCCTTAAGGACCACATCGACGAGCCTATATATTCGCGCACCGATCATCACTGGACACCGCTCGGCGCATACTATGCGGCAAAAACCTTCGCCGAGACTGCGGGTGTGGATTTCCCGCGGCTCAAAGAGTACGAAAAGGTTTCGAGAAGCGGCTACGTCGGTTCGATGTACACCTATTCAAAGGACTATCACCTTTACAATGATGCGGAAACATTCACCATGTACATCTCGCCTAACGCGGACAAGATAAAGACAACATACTATAACACATATTTTGGCGGAGCGTACACCGGAGACCTGTTCGTAACGCGCAACGCGAGTGCGTATTACTGCTCGTTCATCGGTTCGGACAACCGTATAACGAAGGTCGAGACCAACGTGAAGAACGGCAGAACACTCGTTGTGTTCAAGCAGAGCTATGGCAATGCGCTGATCCCGTTCCTGACATCAAGCTTTGAGAAGATATATGTCTGCGATATGCGCTATTTCGAGCTGAACGGAATACAGTTCTGCAAGGACGTGGGCGCGACCGATGTGCTGTGCACCGACTGCGTTATGATCGCGGCAGGCAACGGCGGCAAGTATCTGGAATACCTTATAAACAGATAAATAAAAATTCAAAAGTGGAGTGAATGAGATGAACGAAATTTTCACTTATCCGTTTGACGCGGCGGAAATTATGAAGCGTCAGAAAAAGCTGAAGCGTGAGCTTCTCGATGACGGTACGAGCCGCATAAAGAAGCGCATTGCTATCCTCGGCGGTTCCACCGTTGACGCGGTAAGAGACGTGCTTGAGCTGTTCCTGCTGAACTATGGCATAGAGCCCGAATTCTGGACAAGCGAATACGCCCAGTATCATAATGAGGCTATGTTCCCGTCGGACGAGTTTACTGCGTTCAAGCCCGACATCATCTATATCCATACCACATACCGCAATATAATCGGGTTCCCCGGACTTTACGACAGCGACGATACTGTAAAAGAGAAGCTCGCCGCCGAGTTCCGTTCGTACACGGAGATGTGGGACAGTCTCGCCGATAAATTCGGCTGTCCGGTCATACAGAATAATTTCGATCTCCCGCCGTTCAGACTTCTCGGAAACAGCGACGCGACCAATATCCGCGGGCGTGTGAACTTCGTAAACCGCCTCAACGCGCTTATGGCAGAGGAGGCCGCCAAGCGAACCGGGCTTTATATCTGCGACCTGAACTATGTTGCGTCTTGCTATGGTCTTGACAGCTGGCACGACGGAACGCAGTGGTATATGTATAAGTACGCCTTCCCGATGCAGGCAGTCCCGTATATCGCGGCAAATCTTGCGGCGATGATAAAGGCTGTGTTCGGAAAGAACAAGAAGGTGCTTGCGCTCGACCTCGACAATACCCTCTGGGGCGGAGTTGTCGGAGATGACGGCGTTGAAGGCATAAAGATAGGCAAGGATCTTCCAAGCGGACAGGTGTACTCGGAATTTCAGGAGTACGTCAGACTGCATAAGGGAATGGGCGTTCTGCTTACGGTTTGCTCGAAGAACGACGAGGAAAACGCCTACGGAGGGCTCAACCACCCCGACAGTACGCTTGCCGTCGAGGATTTCACCGTTATCAAGGCAAACTGGGACAACAAAGACGAGAATATCATGCGTACCGCAAAGGCGCTCGATCTTCTCCCCGAGAGTTTTGTATTTGTTGACGACAATCCCGTTGAGCGTCAGATAGTCCGCGAGCGCATTCCGGGAGCAGCGGTGCCGGAAATGGACGGAGCGGAGAATTATATCCGTATCCTTGACCGCAACAGGTATTTTGAAGTGGTCGGCAAGCTCACCGACGACGACCTTAAGCGCGGCGAAATGTACAAGGCAAATGCTGCGAGAGCAGACGCTCAGAGCGGCGCTGCCGACTATGGAGAGTTCCTTTCGAGCCTTGATATGAAGGCAGAGATAAAACCGTTCGTGCCGCTTTATATCCCGCGGATAGCCCAGCTCACCAATAAGAGCAATCAGTTCAATGTCACGACCCGCCGCTGCACCGAGGGTGAGATTGCCAATATAGCGCACGACCCTGCGTATATCACGCTTTACGGCCGGCTTTCGGACAAATTCGGCGATAACGGCGTTGTATCCGTGGTATTCGGCAACATCAAAGAGGACGCGCTCCATATTGATCTCTGGCTTATGAGCTGCCGCGTTCTGAAGCGTGATATGGAGTTCGCCATGCTTGATACGCTTGTTGAAGCAGCAAAAGAAAAGGGAATCAATACAATATTCGGTTATTATTATCCGACCGCCAAGAATGGAATGGTAAAGGAACTTTTCGCTAAGTTCGGATTTGACAAGATCTCTGAGGACGAAAACGGAAATACGGTGTGGGAGCTTAAAACGTCAGGGTATGAACCTAAAAACAGACATATTTTGGTTAATCCGCAGTGATTATTCACGAATATATTTGGTTAAAAGTAACAAAGTTTTGAAAAACTATTGAAATCGTTTTACTTGTGTGTTATAATACAGTCGTTAATAGGCGCAGAATGTGCCTAAGCTTATGGCAAACATGGAGGAAAATTTTTATGAAGAAGTTCAGAATGGCTGCTGCTGCTGTTGCTGCAGTAGTATCGGCTGCGGCTCTCGCAGTTTCGGCAAGCGCTTATAACGCTTATATCGCTTTACAGACATCCACATACAGCTTCAGAAACAGCTGGGATGATGCTGGTTACGGTCAGGCTACACCTTACTTCAACGGTTGGGTAGTATGGGGCGACGGCGACACACCCGAGGAGACATTCCCGGATTACGAAGACAACTTCGATTATGACATCAACGGTTATGTTCTTCCCGCTACATACGATGATGCTTCGATCAGCGGCGACGGCACTTACACAGTAAAGGCTTCCGGCATTGACTGGGCACTCAAGGGCGAAAACGACTTCAACCTCGTATTCGTTTCTACTGATATCCCTGCTAACCAGGGCGTAGTTATCAGCGACGTTTCCGTTGCTGTTGACGGCGAAGTAGTTAAGACTGTTGATACAGTTGCATACGATGAGTCTGCTTCTAACATCCAGATATTCTTAGCTAACGTTTGGAATTCCGATATCGGTAACTGGGGTCTTGCATTCCCGTCTGAGGATATAGCTATCACATTCACAGTATCCGGTCTCGACAACGCTGCTCCTGCTGCTGCTC
Source organism: uncultured Clostridia bacterium (assembly GCA_947168885.1). Lineage (GTDB taxonomy): Bacteria > Bacillota > Clostridia > Oscillospirales > Ruminococcaceae > Ruminiclostridium_E. The sequence goes on from CAMVNQ010000001.1 coordinate 240,756, forward strand.
CTGCTGCTGGCGACGTTGACGCTGCTACAGATTCTTCCAAGGGCTCTCCTGACACAGGTATCGCTGACGTAGCGGTAGTTGCTGGTCTCGCAGTTCTTGCTGGCGCTGGTATTGCTTTCACAAGAAAGAGAAAGTAATTTAACGAAAAGTTAACAATAAAAGCTCCGCTTTATGCGGAGCTTTTTTGTAGGAAAAGGCATTTTTTATGATCTATACTGTAACATTCAACCCCGCTGTTGACCTCGTGGTCGATACAGCGGAAATAAGACACGGCGAGTTGAACAGGCTTTCCGGTGAGCAGATATTCTTTGGCGGAAAGGGCATAAACGTGTCCGTGATACTGCATGAACTTGGTGTTCCGACAAAAGCTCTCGGGTTCATCGCGGGCTTTACGGGTGCCGCGATAGAGCAGTCTCTTCAGGACCGCGGCATATCGACCGGCTTTATACGGTTACCGACCGGCTTTTCGCGCATAAACGTAAAGATACGCTCTGACGGAGAGACGGAGCTGAACGGCAGCGGGCCGGACATCGGCGAAAAGCCGCTGGAAATGTTTTTCGGGCAGCTTGACGAGCTTTCGGAGGACGACACACTCGTGCTTGCGGGAAGCGTCCCGAAGAGCCTTCCGTCCGACATATACGAACGCATACTGCGTCATATCAGCGGAAGAGGCATTCGCGCCGCCGTTGACGCGTCGGGCGAGCTTCTGATGAACGTTCTGAAATATAAGCCGTTTGTCGTTAAGCCCAATATTTACGAGCTTGGAGGTATGTTCGGAAAACAGCTCAGAAGCGCTGATGAGGCGGTTGTTTATGCGGTAAAGCTTAAAGAAGCGGGCGCGAGAAATGTACTTGTATCAATGGGCGGTGACGGCGCTCTGCTTATTGACGAGAACGGCAGGGAATACAGATGCGGGGTCTGCCGTGGGACGGTTAAGAACTCGGTCGGCGCGGGAGATTCTATGCTTGCGGGATTTCTTGCGGGCTGTGAGAAAGGTGATTACGGATACGCCCTGAAGCTTGGAACAGCAGCAGGAGGTGCTACTGCGTTTTCGGACGGGCTTGCGGACAAAGAGCTGATTAATATGCTCCTTTCCCGGATGTAAGCGGAAAAGCACGGAATGGTGAACTCCTCTTCTTCGCAGAATGCAGGATCGTTTTCACCGCACCGCTGCGAAGAGACGACAGATAAACTTCGCTCTGCGGGGCGGAAAGTTCTTGCACCCGTTGGGAAAATAAGCCGAACCTTGATTTGTTGTGCGATTTTACTATTGACAACGATATAAAAAAGATGTATAATAAACTTTAGCGCAAAAAAGCGCCGTTGCAAAAAAGCGACGACGCAAAAAAGCATTAGAATAAAGGAGAATTTATTATGCCCCTTATTATCACAATACTTGTGCTATATATCGCTGTCGCGATAGGCATAGGTATTTACTGTAACAGAAAAGCGAATACTGTAAACGAGTACGTTCTCGGCGGACGCTCCGTAGGTCCGTGGATAACCGCGTTTGCATACGGAACAAGCTATTTCTCCGCAGTAATCTTCGTCGGTTACGCAGGAAAGTTCGGCTGGAACTTCGGCGTTTCGTCAACGTGGGTGGGTATCGGAAACTGCATAATCGGCTCGCTTATGGCGTGGGCGATAATGGGTCGAAGAACACGCGTTATGTCAAAGCACCTTGAGAGCGCGACAATGCCGGAGTTTTTCGAGAAGCGCTACCTGAGCAAGACGCTCAAGATAGTTGCCGCAATAATCGTGTTCATCTTCCTTATCCCGTACACGGCTTCCGTTTACAACGGTCTTTCGAGACTGTTTGAAATGGTATTCAATGTTGATTACTCGATATGCGTAATAGCTATGGCAGTCATCACTGCGGTCTATGTTATCCTCGGCGGATATAAGGCGACCGCTTACAACGATTTCGTTCAGGGCATAATAATGCTTATAGGTATAGTTGCGGTAGTCGTAGCGACGCTCGGCAACGCGGGCGGCTTCTATTCCGCACTTACACAGATGTCCCAGATACCCAACGACAAGGGCGTTATGGCAGGTATGCAGGGTGCATACGCAAGCTTCTTCGGTCCTGACCCGATAAACCTTCTCGGTGTTGTTATACTGACCTCGCTCGGTACATGGGGACTTCCGCAGATGGTCACAAAGTTCTATACGATAAAGGACGAGCGCTCGATAAAGTCCGGAACCGTAGTTTCCACGATATTCGCGCTTGTTGTGGCAGGCGGCTGCTACTTCCTCGGCGGCTTCGGACGCATCTTCGTACAGGCTGACGCAAACGGTGCTCCGGTCGGCGGATTTGACGGTATCATACCGGCTATGCTCGAAAAGCTTCCCGATCTTCTTATAGGCGTGGTAGTCGTACTCGTTCTTTCGGCTTCTATGTCAACGCTCTCGTCGCTCGTACTTACATCAAGCTCGTCGATAACTCTCGACCTTATCAAGCCGATGATGAAGGGTAAACTCAACGAAAAGAAGCAGCTCATCGTGCTCCGTGCATTTGTCGCGGTATTCCTCATCATCTCGGTAATAATCGCGCTCAACAAGAACGCTCTCATCTCCGATCTTATGGGTTACTCGTGGGGAGCTCTCGCGGGTGCGTTCCTCGCCCCGTTCCTGTACGGCATACTCTGGAAAAGGACGACAAAGGCGAGTGTATGGGTAAGCTTCGTAGTCGGTATAGGACTTACGGTGCTGCATTATATCCTCGGTTCGATGGGTCTTCTCACAGGTACGTTCCTCGGATTTACAGTAGCATCACCTGTAAACCTCGGCGCGTTTACTATGATAATATCGCTTATCCTCGTTCCGATAGTGAGCCTTATCACGCCTAAGATGAAGAAAGGCGATGTTGACAGGATATTCAGCTGCTACGACAAGAAAGTCGTTGTACAGCAGCGCGAGGCTATCACCGCAGGCAGTGAGATAGTCGGCACAGTTTCGGGCGAAGCTGCGGTAAAAGCTCCGGCAGCGGTTCAGAACGCTCCGAAAACATCCGGCAGCGGTAAAAAGAAAAAGAAGAAAAAATAAACAGGTTTGGATTAATGAAATAACAGGAGGAAAAACACATGATCTTTAACAAAGATGCGGAAACCATGCCGAGAGCCGAGCTTGAAAAGCTCCAGCTTGAGAAACTCAAGAAGGTTGCGGTTTATTGCTATGAAAACGTAAAGCTCTACAAGGACAAATTTGACAAGGCGGGTTTTGACCCGACTAAGATAAAGGTGCTGAGCGATATTCAGCATATCCCGTTCACAACAAAGGAGGACTTCCGCGACAACTATCCTTTCGGTCTTTTCGCGGTGCCCATGAATAAGATAGTCCGTATGCACGCTTCTTCCGGAACTACCGGAAAGCCCACTGTCGTAGGTTACACCAAGAACGACCTTGATATGTGGAGCGAATGCGTCGCTCGTATCGTATGCGCTGCGGGCGCTACACCTGACGACATCGTACAGATCTGCTTCGGCTACGGTCTTTTCACCGGAGCTCTCGGACTTCACTACGGCCTTGAGAAGCTTGGCGCAGCGGTAGTTCCGAGTTCATCCGGCAACACCGAAAAGACAGTCATGATGATGCGTGACTTCGGAACAACAGCTCTTGTTTCCACACCGTCCTACGCTCTCCGTATCGGTGAGGTTATGCAGGAAGTCGGTATAAAGCCCGAGGAAGTAAAGCTTCGTCTCGGACTTCTCGGCTCCGAGGGCTGCACACCCGAGATGAGAGATCAGATCGAGCAGAAACTCCATATTTTTGTTACTGACAACTACGGCATGAGCGAACTTATGGGACCGGGCGTTTCGGGCGAATGTACAGAGCGCTGCGGTATGCATTTCTGTGAGGATCACTTCCTCCCTGAGATCGTTGACCCCGCTACCGGAGAAGTCCTTTCCGAAGGCAAGAGCGGCGAGCTTGTTGTAACGACATTAAGCAAGGAAGGTCTTCCCGTTCTGCGCTATAAGACCCACGATATAACCTCTCTCACCTATGAGCCCTGCAAGTGCGGCAGAACAGGCGCGCGCATGATGAAGCCCACAGGAAGAACGGACGATATGCTGAAGATACGCGGCGTAAACGTGTTCCCGTCTCAGATTGAGAGCGTGCTTATGGTAGTTCCCGAGATCGCGCCGCATTACCAGCTCGTTGTCGGCAGAGAGGGCTCGGCAGATAACCTTGAAGTAAAGGTAGAGCTTGCGGATGCTTCGCTGCTTGACGATTACAGAAACCTTGAGGAGCTCAGAAATCGTATAAAGCATGACCTTAAGACCGTTCTCGGAATAAGCACGAAGGTGTCTCTTGTTGAACCGAAGTCGATCGAGCGTACAGCCGGCAAGGCAAAGCGCGTTATCGACAACCGCCCGAAGGAGACCGCGACATTCTCCGTAGAGAAGTGAGGATAATATGGATAAGATATATGAACGCATAAATACGGTATTCCGTGATTTCTTCGATGACGATGACATCGAGGTGGATGCTTCCACCACAGCCGACGATATAGACGACTGGGACAGCCTGAGCCACATCACGCTTATGTCAGCTGTTGAAGAAGAATTCGGTGTCCGCTTCACAATGGGTGAAGTCTCCGGTATGAAGAACGTCGGCGAAATGGCGGAGATCATAAAAGCGCGCGGAACAAAACTGTAAAAAACAGTTGACAAATCCGCAGATCCGTAATATAATAGAAAAGAACAAAGGCGTTCCGGTATGGGGTCACTATGCCGGAACGCGTTTTTATTTTCAGCCATATGAGAGGAGAAAAGAAATGTTGAACGAGAATATTGATGTTTCGAGAGTTTTCGGCGAGGATGTGTTCGATGAATCTACAATGCGCCAGAGACTCCCGAAAGAAGTTTTCAAGAAGCTCAAAGCTACTATGAACTCGAACCGCGAGCTCGACAGCAGCATAGCCGAGAGTGTGGCAGCCGCTATGAAGGACTGGGCGGTGGAAAAGGGTGCGACCCACTATACCCACTGGTTCCAGCCTATGACCAATATAACAGCCGAAAAGCATGACAGCTTTATCGCGCCCACAGGCGACGGTACCGTGATAATGGAGTTTTCGGGCAAGGAGCTCGTAAAGGGTGAGCCGGACGCTTCGTCGTTCCCGTCGGGCGGTATCCGCGCGACCTTCGAAGCCCGCGGCTATACTGCGTGGGATCCGACTTCCTGCGCATTCATCAAGGACGGCACGCTCTATATCCCGACCGCATTCTGCTCTTACACGGGAGAAGCGCTCGACAAGAAAACGCCGCTCCTGCGTTCCATGGACGCTCTTTCGGAGCAGGCGGTGCGTATTCTGCGCCTTTTCGGCAATACAACGACCAAGCGCGTCAATGCGACTGTCGGAGCAGAGCAGGAATACTTTCTCATAGACAAGAGCGTTTACGAAAAGCGCAAAGACCTTATATATACCGGAAGAACGCTTTTCGGCGCTCCGCCGCTTAAAGGTCAGGAAATGGACGACCACTATTTCGGCGCGATAAACAGCCGTGTTCACGCATATATGCGCGACCTTGACAACGTGCTCTGGCGGCTTGGAGTAATGTCCAAAACCGAGCACAATGAGGTGGCTCCCGCACAGCACGAAATGGCACCTATATTCTCGGGTGCTAATGCAGCCGCCGACCAGAATCAGCTTACAATGGAGGTAATGCAGAAGACGGCGCTTCGTCACGGAATGGTATGTCTGCTGCACGAAAAGCCCTTCGACGGAGTTAACGGCTCCGGCAAGCACGATAACTGGGCTCTTTCGACCGACGACGGTCAGAACCTGCTCAACCCCGGCAAATCACCTATGGAAAATGTGCAGTTCCTTACATTCCTTGCCGCGGTCATAAAGAGCGTTGACGAGTACCCCGAGCTACTGAGACTTTCCGTTGCAACAGCAGGCAACGACCACCGACTCGGCGGAAACGAGGCTCCGCCCGCGGTAGTTTCGGTGTTCCTCGGCGAAGAGCTCGACGCGGTAGTTGAGGCGCTCATAAGCGGCGGCACAGTTGAGAAGAAGAACAGCGACTTTGACCTTGGTGTGCTTGCTCTCCCGCACTTCAAGAAAGACTCTACCGACCGCAACCGTACATCTCCGTTTGCATTCACCGGCAACAAGTTCGAGTTCAGAATGGTCGGTTCGTCACAGAACGTAGCGACTGCGAATATAATCCTCAACACGATCGTCGCCGAATCTCTAAGACAGTTCGCAGACGAGCTCGAATTCGCTTCCAATGCCGACGGCGAGGCTGTGAACCGCGCGGCTTTCGAGAAAGCTCTGCACGACCTTATCGTCCGTACATTCAAAGAGCATAAGCGTATAATCTTCAACGGCAATGCTTACGATGAAGCGTGGCTTGAAGAAGCGGAGAGACGCGGACTTCCGAATCTCGTTTCATGTGTCGATGCTATCCCGCATTTCGAAGACGACAAGAGTATAAAGGTATTCACCGCACACAAGGTATTCACTGAGCGCGAGATACACGCAAGAACCGAGATACTCCTCGAAAACTATTACAAGACGATAAACATAGAGGCACACACAGTCGTTGATATGGTTAAGCGCCAGTATGCGCCCGCGGTCATGGCATACGCGAAGTTCCTCTGTGATGCTGCGGCAGCGAAGAAAATGGTCGGCATAGACGCATCCTCCGAGCTTGAAGCCGCGAATAAGGTCACGAAACTTGAAGGAGCAATGATTTCCGAGTGCAGTACTCTCGAAGCGCTTCTCGGCGAGACTTCGGCACTTTCCGACGTTCGCGATACAGCCATATTCTTCCATGACAAGGTTCTTGCGAAGATGAACGATGTCCGTGCGGTCGTTGACGAGCTTGAAACGTTTGTCGGCAGCGACTTCTGGCCCGTTCCCACCTACGGCGATATCCTGTTCAGCGTGAAGTGACCGGCGCGTCTGCGTACGCGCTTGTCCTTCCGGACGGGACCAGCCTACGCGGCTGGACCGCGCCAGCGTGACGCTGGACCCAGACGCTGACGCGCAAAAAAGACCGGACATTGCTCCTATCCTTTCTTCGGCTAACTGCCGGGAGCGCATACGAACACCGCTGTCAAGGGAGAGGCTTCAAAAATTTTTCACACAATAATATAGTGAAAAAATTTTGGAGTGCCCTTTACAGCGGTGGGCGTATGTGCTATAATGGCAGTTCCGAAGAGAGGAAAAACCGATAAACAAACAGCAGACCCGATGACCGGATCTGCTGTATTTTTATACTATCTGAGAATACGATATGCTTGAACTGCTTAGCGGAGCAAGCCCGACGACGGATGTTTTGTTGTTTCTCTGCCAGATATTCGGGTCGGCGAAACACCCATTGCTTTTAACCGGCGGATAATCGCCGCCTTCAGCAAGTTTCCGTGTCGAATCGTTAAGGAACGCTGCCGCAGTGCAGTTGTTATTCCGCAGAACTACATGTATCGTCGCGGCTTTTATATTGGGTAGCTTGTTTTTGAGGGCATCCGCGATCATAGTCTCTCCGTCGGTGTCGCCGTTCGAGTTTTCACTGCGGCGGTCTTTGGGTTCGCTTCCCCACCTTACCGAGCCTGTTGTGCGGAAGTTAGCAGGGTTTGCGGCGGAGACAGTCCATACGTTATTATCTACGATAATGTCGAATTCCTGTGACTCTCCGGTTTTCATTCCGTAGCCGCTGTTATCAGCCGATTCAAAGAACGAATCCACAGTGTACTGTATAGTCCGTGCCGTGGAGTTTGCGTGTGAGCGGCGGCTCGCGTTTATATAGCCCAAAAGCGAGGGTACAAGGATAGCCATTAATATGGCATAGAAAAACATTGAAATAGCCGAAATGATTATCGCCGCTTTGCAGAATCCGCGGAATCTTGTTTTGTATTTGGTCATACCAATAATTCCGAGGATAAGTCCTACGGGTGACACCACAAACGACAGAACAAACCCGACTATCGCTAATGCAGGGCTCTGAGTCTGCTCAGGTGCGGAGTAATTGTACTGCTGCTGATAAGCGTTGTTATACTGCTGTACAGGCTGCGGTTGGGGGTCAAACACCGGACGTTCGGGGCGTTCTTCTACCTTTGCCCCGCATTTCGTACAGAATTTCTCGCCCTCTTCGAGCCTGTTGCCACAGTTACCACAAAAATTGACTGCCATTTTGATTTCTCCTTTAATTCATATATTCGCCGTTGTATTCGAGCAGGGTAACGGAAGTTACGCCGTCGATACCCTTGAAGCGCGAAAGTCCCGACGTATCATTGTTTCTTACCTTTATCTCAATGGTGATCTCGTTGCTGTCACCATTTTTGGTCTTGTTTTTGAGACGGTATCTCATTCCGCCGAGCACCGCGTTCACATTATCCTCTGCGGCATCGTTGTAATGCACTATAAGCAGATAGTTACGCTTGGACTTCTTGAACATCGAGAAAACGATGTAAATGACGGCTATCAGAACAGTGCCGATGACTGCGACGAAGTACAGTCCCGCGCCTGCAGTGATACCTGCGGCGATAGACCAGAACAGGAATCCTATATCAAGCGGGTCTTTTATCGCGGAACGGAATCGTACGATAGAGAGCGCACCGACCATACCGAGCGAGAGCACGACGTTCGAACTTATGGTCATGATGATGAAGCCGGTTATCGTGGTTATCATGACGAGCAGGACGTTGAAGTTGTCGCTGTACACCACGCCGCGGTAGCAGAAACGATAGACGAGGTAGATGATAACGCCGCAGACAAGCGCAGAAAGCATTGATGCGATTATTCCGGCGGGTGTGAGTGCGCTGAAATGAAGGTCATCAACGAAGAGTTTCAGCGTTTCATCAACAATGCTCATGAGTTGTGTTTCCATATAGGTCTCCTTTTATGACATAATTCTAAGTATCAGTAGAGTCTTTCGCGCAGCCTGTCGCTGCAGATTATGTATTTCGACACAGATTCCTGTACCGTTGAGATGTCTGTGAGAAGATGCAGTATCCGTGACGGTATGTAGCTGTCATACTTTATTTCAAGCACAATATCGTTGTCCGGCATAACGTTTTCGTAGATGTTGTCGTCCGCGAACATATCGAACCCGTTGATACACGCGGCTATCTTCATGTCGAAGGTCACGCGGACATTTCCTTCACGGCAGGTGAACGGCTCCCGTATATAGTCCACAATGACCGCCGGTGAGAGGAACGCCGCGCTGTGCGAAGCGAACATATCACCGCCCGCCGTATCGGCGTATTTATCGTCCGCGAGGAACGAGAAATCTCCGGCAAGTATGCGGTCGTACTGCTCCCGCGTGAGCGTTGTGCTCTTTTTGAAGCCAACACAGTCATGCTTGACTTTTTCTTCGAGGTGTATCACTTCCGGCGAAAGGTCATACGCGCGAATGCGATATTTTTTTCGTTTGAGAGCACCGTTCACCTTGTCGCGGTAAGCCGAGCGGTACGCGTCGTCGAAATAGAGGCTTGTAACGCGGTAAAGCCCGTTTTTCGCGTGCCTGTCTGGCTGCATGACCGCAGCGAAGCGCTGGCGCAGTATATGGTATGTCCCGCCGTTGATGCGATATTTTATTTCGTGGCGGTAGGTGTATTCAGTGTTTTTCATCGTTCATTCTGTTCGCAATTATCTCGGTTATATCCTCAATGTGTTTATTGGTGCAGTCTATCCTTATATCCGCGTATTTCTCATAAAACGGACATCTTTCGGTGAAAATATCCTCGACTGTCATTCCCTTTGCCGCGGCGATACCACGGGTCTTTATGTTGCTGAGGCGCCGTCTGAGCTCGTCACAGGGGACTTCGAGATATACACACACGCCGGTCTGCTTCAGAAAGTTCATTCCACGTTCGCAGAATACCGCGCTGCCGCCGGTAGCGATAACGGTGTCCTCGGTGTCGGTCACGGAGAGGAGCGCGTCCTCCTCCATTTCCGAGAACCGCTTTAAGCCGTAGCGTTCGATAAGCTTGTGAAGCACTTCATGCTGCTCCTGCTGTATGATAAGGTCGGTATCGACAAAGCGCATACCGAGCGTTTTAGCGAGGACTACGCCGACGGTGCTTTTCCCGCAGCCGGGCATTCCCACAAGAATGATGTTTTTCATGTTATTCTTTCTTTTCCGCTCTTTAGTTACATATCATTTGTTCAAGTTTTCCGGCTCTTTCATAAGCCAGATTCAGAAAATCTCGTATATTCAGATGCATATAATCCCAGTTCATGGGCTCTAACGTTATTGCTCCGCTGTAGCCTGTATCCTTTATTTTCCGCGTCACCGCGTCCCAGTCCAGCTTCCCGTCAAAAGGCAGCCGGTGTTGACCGCGGCTTCCGCCGTTATCATGCAGATGTATTGCTTTGAGTCTTTTCCCGTATTCAGTAGGCAGATCGATGTCGGGAGTATAGTTTGCGTGATGACAGCTGTCGTAACATGATCCTACGAACGGAGAAGAGAAAAGTCTCAGCACCAAAGCAGTATTGCTGACATTTCTCAGGTTTTCAAAAGCGATATTGATATTGTATCTTTCCGCTCTTTCGGTCATTATTCCGAGTCTTTTCATTCCCGTTTCGCTTAACGGAAACTCATCATCGGGCAAATGAATGACTACGGTCGGTATCCGGAATGTATTGCAGTCGTCGATGCACTGCAAATAGTCGCGAAAGACGCTCTCACCTTCGGCACAGTCTGCAAAAAGAAAATTCTGTTCATGGACAGGGGCGTGCATATTTTCGATCGAAAGACCTGCGCTGCGGGCAAGCTCTGCGTCCTGCCGATAACCTTCGCCTCGACCGAACTTGTCGCTCCACCACAGCATCACACAGTCAAAACCGGCGTCTTTTATCAGCCTGTACCTTTCCGGAAATGGAACATCATACCCGGTCCCATATCCAAAGCAATCATAGATACCAATGCTCATTTTTAATACCAGCTTGGCACGAGCCCCTCGAATCCGTTGTACTCGCGCACCGTCTTTTCTGCGGATGCCACCGTGTCGGCAAGCATTCCTCGGCTGTGGTCATAAGCCTCGCAGATGCGGCGTATGGTGTCCGCAGCAGTGTAAAGCGCCATGAGTGCGAAGAAGTCTCCCGGTATATCACCGCCGAAGTAGCCGTTTATCTGTCCGCGTGAGAACGGGGCGCTGCATGAACGGCGAATACACTGGAAATCCATGTACGGGTCGCCCCAGCACCAGCGTCCGAAATCTATGACCCCGAACTCATCGTAGTTCGTGAGTATAAGGTTGCCGGAGCGGAAATCACCGTGGATAGCGGTCTGCGGGCGGTCTTTGAGCAGCCCGCGGTTGTTCTCGATGAACTTTATCGTTTCATCGTCACCGCTGTATCTGACGCGGATAACGCGGAATTTTCCGATGATCTCGTCAAGGCGGTGATTATAGTATTCGTCCCACGGAAGCACGTTTTTCGGGGCTTTAACGGTGTGTATCTTTCTGAGCAGCTCGCCTGCCTTTTCGCCGAAGCGGGCCTGTTCGGGAGTATGGAGATTCAGTATCTTCGAGTCCGCGTCAAGCCCGTCCACCCATGTGTAAAGCGTGTAGGCGAGCGTATCGCTGCCGCATGCCGCGACTTCTATCGGAAGGTTCATATTGAGCCCGAGCTTTTCGTGTATGTACTGTGCGAACATAGCGTTGTCACAGTGGCGCTTATAGTTCTCTATGCCCGATATGCGAAGTATAAGCTCAACCCCGTTTGTGCGTGTTATGTGGTACTTTCGTTCGCCGGAAAGCCCCATTTCTATCGGCTCTATATCGAGCCAGTTCCTGTAATCGGATATATCGGAAAACTGCTCCTCAAATCCCATTTCCTCACCCCTTTGCGGTGGACGTTTTCATTTTATCTGTCTTTAAGCGGTGTGTATGGTGTTCTTGGCTGGACGTTAAGGTATGCCGGACGGATTATCTTTTTGCCGTTTACAAGCTCTTCTATTCTGTGAGCAGACCAGCCCGAAATGCGTGCCGCCGCGAAAAGAGGGGTATAGAGTTCAAGCGGCAGTCCCAGCATAGAATAGCAGAATCCGCTGTAAAAGTCGATGTTTGCGCTTACGCCCTTGTAGATGCGGCGCTTTTTTGCGATAAGCTCTGCCGCAAGGCGTTCGACAGCAGAATAAAGCGCAAACTCTCTTTCTTTCTGCTTTTCCGCCGCAAGCTTTTCGACGTAGCTCTTGAATATCTGGGCTCTCGGGTCTGAGATCGCATATACTGCGTGACCCATACCGTAGATGAGTCCGCTTCTGTCGAAGGCTTCCTTGTCGAGAAGTTTCTGTAAATATGCTGTTATTTCGTCGTCGTCGTTCCAGTCTTTGACAGTGGCTTTAAGTTCGTCGAACATACCCATGACCTTAAGGTTCGCGCCGCCGTGCTTAGGTCCTTTGAGTGAGCAGAGCGCAGCGGTTATCGCCGAGTATGTGTCGGTGCCGGAAGATGTAACGACGTGAGTCGTGAATGTCGAGTTGTTTCCGCCGCCGTGTTCCGCGTGCAGTACCAGCGCAATATCGAGCACCTTTGCTTCGAGCTTGGTGTATTTGCTGTCATCGCGGAGCAGATAAAGTATATTCTCTGCCGTCGAGAGGTTCTTTTTCGGGCGGTGTATGGTAAGTCCGTCGCCGTCGAGGTAATAGCGCTTGGCGTTGTAGCTGTAAACCGTGAGCATAGGGAAGAGCGCGATAAGCTCAAGGGACTGACGCAGGACGTTCGGAATGCTTAAATCGTTCGGATAATCGTCGTATGCATAGAGAGAAAGCACGCTTCGTGCGAGGGTGTTCATTATGTCCTCGCTCGGTGATTTGAGCACTATGTCGCGGACGAACGACGACGGAAGACGTCGGAACGAGCCTATCATGTTTATGAATTCATCAAGTTCGCCGCTGTTCGGGAGCTTTCCGAAAAGAAGCAGGTAGGTTATCTCCTCGAAGCCGAAGCGGTCATCGGCTATGAAGCCTTTGATGAGGTCGGCGACGTTTATTCCTCGGTAGTAAAGCTCTCCGTCGCATGGAACGAGCTTTCCGTCCACTTCCTTTTTGGCGACTATCTCGGAAATTTCCGTAAGCCCCGTGAGAACGCCCTTGCCGTCGAGATCGCGAAGTCCGCAGTAAACGTTGTGTTCAAGGTAAAGCTCGGGGGCGATATTTCCGTTGCCGGAGCAGAGTGAAGCGAGCTGCTCGATCTGCGGGGTCACTTGCGAAAACGGGTAATGTGAAGCCATATCTTACCTCCTGATTTTTATTAATGCACAATGCATGATTCACAATGCACAATTAAGGTGCCGCTTCGCGACAAATCCGAATCGTGACGGAATTATGATGTTTATGCTGTGCATTGTATATTTTAATATTATACCATATATATTGTGAAATTGCAAGTATTTGCAGAGAATATACTGAAAGTAATATCCAAGTCTGGAATTATTACAAAACAGCGGCGTTCCCGTACTCGGGCGGGAATGCCGCTGAACTATTGATGCTGCTGTGAATCATGCGTTTCGCTCAACGCTCTGCTTTGAACGGTTTACCGCACATACGAGTGCGTAGATCGAGGACATGATGATATCCGAATGAACGCCGACGCCCCAAGAGACAGTCCCGTCGATGTCTATACCGAGATATGACATAGCGTTCGACTTTGAGCCCTGTTCAAGAGCCTGCTCGGAGTAGTCCGTGATCGTGAATTCTATGCCGAGAAGCTTCATGAGCGCATCCGATACTGCGTCGAGACGACCGTTGCCCTGTCCTTCCGTGACCGTTTTCGTGCCGCGCAGGAGCGTTGTCACCGAAGCGGTGATAGCGCCGTTATCCTGTTTGTAATGAACTTCCGTGACTCTGAGCGGAGTGAAAATATTGACAAATTCGCCGTTGAACACGCTGTAAACGTCGCTCGGTGAGAGCTCTCTGTGCTGCTTGTCCGAAACGTCCTTGACCGCGTATCCGACGATCTCGCGGAGCTTCGGCGGGAGAGAGATGCCATACTTCTTTTCGAGCAGGAATCCTATGCCGCCTTTGCCGCTCTGGCTGTTTATGCGGATTATGTCACCGTCGTACTCGCGCCCTATATCTTTCGGGTCTATAGGCAGATACGGTACATTCCAGCGCTTGTCGCCGTTTTCGCGGTACTTCATTCCCTTGGTGATAGCATCCTGATGCGAGCCGCTGAACGCCGCGAAAACAAGCTCGCCGCTGTACGGCTGACGTTCATAGACGTGCATACAGGTCACTTTTTCATATATTTTTACTATCGACGGTATGTCGGAGAAATCGAGCCCCGGGTCAACACCGTGGCTGTACATATTCAGCGCGAGCGTGACGATATCGACATTTCCGGTGCGTTCGCCGTTGCCGAAGAGCGTACCCTCGACCCTGTCCGCTCCGGCAAGGAGTCCGAATTCGGTGTCCGCCACGGCGCAGCCGCGGTCGTTGTGCGGGTGAAGCGAAACTATGACATTTTCGCGCTTATAGAGATTTTCACACATATACTCGACCTGATCGGCGTAGATATGCGGCATTGAAAGTTCGACCGTAACGGGAAGGTTTACTATGATCTTGTTTTCCGGTGAAGGTTCCCAGACTTTAAGGACTTCGTTGCAGATCGCAAGTGCGAAATCCGGTTCTGTACCGGTGAAGCTTTCGGGTGAATATTCAAAACTGAAGCTGCCCTCGGTCTTTTCGGCGTATTCTTTTATGAGCTTAGCGCCCGAGACAGCCATTTCTATTATCTCTTCCTTTGATTTATGGAACACCTGTTCGCGCTGTGCTTCTGATGTCGAATTGTACAGGTGGACTATTGCGTTCTTTGCCCCTGCGAGAGCCTCAAAAGTCTTGCGGATTATATGCTCGCGCGACTGGGTGAGCACCTGGATCTTCACATCGTCGGGGATAAGCCCGTCGTCGATGAGCTTGCGGCAGAATTCATATTCAGTCTCGCTTGCGGCAGGGAAGCCTATCTCTATTTCCCTGAATCCGAGTTTTACGAGCAGAGCGAAGAACTCAAGCTTCTCGTCAAGGCTCATAGGCACGACGAGTGCCTGATTCCCGTCGCGGAGATCAACGCTGCACCATATCGGCGCTTTGTCGATATACTCGCGCTGAGTCCATTTATATTCCTTTTTTGGCGGCATAAAATAGCTTCGCTGATATTTGCCGTTTACTTTCATTTTTTTCTCTCTCCTGTTTACAGTAATTTTCCCCGCAAAATGCAGGGAAAACGTACCTATTCGTTTTGTCTCCGCAGGCTCATCTTACCGGTTGTTCTCTACAAAGTGCCATGCGTCGCGGCACATCTGTTCGAGACCACGCTCCGCCTTCCAGCCGAGCTCCCTGAACGCCTTGTCCGGTACGGAGTAGCATTCCGCTGCATCGCCTGCTCTGCGTGGGCCTATGACGTAGGGCAGCCTGATATTGTTGACCTTCTCGAATGTCTTAATGATCTCAAGCACAGAGTAACCGTTTCCGGTGCCGAGATTGAAAGGCTCCGCGCCGGTCTTTTCGCGGACGTACTTAAGAGCTGCGAGATGCCCGAGCGCGAGATCGACAACATGGATATAATCGCGGACGCAGGTACCGTCCTGGGTCGGGTAGTCGTCGCCGAAAACAGTGAGCTTTTCCTGCTTTCCGGTGCAGACGTTGATTATTATGGGCATAAGGTTGTTCGGTATGCCGTTCGGGTCTTCCCCTATCTTACCGCACTCGTTCGCGCCGATAGGGTTGAAATAGCGCAGGAGAGCTGCACTGAAATCCTTGTCCGCATTACATATCGCGCGCAGCATATCCTCGATCGTGAGCTTTGTCTCGCCGTAGGGATTTATCGCCGAAAGCGGGAATGTTTCATCTACCGGCACTTTCTCGGGCATTCCGTAAACGGTCGCCGAGGAACTGAATATTATCTTCTTGCAGCCGTGCTTCTTCATCGCTTCGAGAAGTATGAATGTACCGCCGAGGTTGTTGCGGTAGTACATCAGGGGCTCGCGGACGCTCTCGGCTACCGCTTTGTATCCCGCGAAATGGATAACGGCTTCGATGTCGTTTTCTGCGAAGATCTTTTCCATATCCGCTTCGCTGCACATATCTGCTTCGTAGAATTTAAAGTCCTTGCCGCCTATCTCTTTTATCAGCTCGACCGCTCTGGGTTTTGAGTTGTAGAAGTTGTCCATTACGACGATGTCCTCGCCAGCTTTAAGAAGCTCGATACAGGTATGGGAGCCGATATATCCCGCTCCGCCGGTGACTAAAATTGCCATATTCTTTATTCCTTTCGCAGAGTGATTTAAATTGTTGTTTCTTTATGCCGTGTGACATGGCAGCCCACATTCACTGCCACGGGGAGTCCCGCGATATGCGTCGGCGCAGTCTCTATATTGACGTATAGCGCCGTAACCGTTCCGCCGAAGCCCTGTGAGCCGACACCGGTCTTATTCGCTTCGTCGAGCATACGCTGCTCAAGTTCGGCGTAGTACGGGTCGGGGTTGCGTAACCGCAGATCGCGGCAGAGCGCCTTTTTTGCGAGGAATGCGCACTGTTCAAAGTCGCCGCCTATACCCACGCCGAGAACTATCGGCGGGCAGGGGTTGCTTCCCGCTGTATCGACCGTTTCTCTAACGAAGCCGACAATGTCATCGACCGACGCGGATGGCGTGAACATCTTCATTCTGCTCATGTTTTCGCTTCCGAAGCCTTTCGGCGCGACCATTATATGCACTTTATCGCCGTCGGTGATGAATGTGTGTATCACCGCGGGGGTGTTGTCGTTGGTGTTTCCGCGGCGTATCGGGTCTCTGACTACCGACAGACGAAGCTTTCCGTCAACGTAGCCTTTTGCCACACCGCGGTTTATCGCTTCATAAAGGTTTCCACCGGTGAAATGAACGTCCTGTCCTATCTCAAGAAAGATGACCGCCATGCCCGTGTCCTGACATATCGGGACGTTAAGCTCTGCGGCGCAGTCGATATTTCGCACTATGTCACCTATGACTTCCTTGCAGACGGGACTTTCTTCCTTTTCTGCCGCCCTTTCTATCGTTTCGCGCATCATGCACGGAAGGTGCAGGTTTGCGTCCTCGCAGAGAGAAGCTACCGCATTCTCTATTTCTTTCACGTCAATCTCGCGTATCATCGTCATCGCTCTCCTTTTCTCCGCTGTCAAAGCTTTCGGACAGCTCGTCCGGTTCGGGCATTACGAAGCCCGCAGATCTGTCATGTATCACGCGGTGAAGTTCTTCGCGCAGTATCCGCACCTTTTCCCGATTAAGCTCGATCAGCGAGACGCAGATATATGCACGCACAAGGCATACCGCGCCGGAGATCATGAACCCGTTCATGAGATCGAAATTCTCGGCGAAGAGCAGGCACCACGATATTATCAGAAAGTCGATCAGGACTGAGGCTATTACGCCCCAGAAGCACGCCCAGATAGCCGGCGGCTTGTGGATAAAGCCGTGAATGCTGCACCGCTCCATACCCTTTTCGACATCTATCGTCATCATCGTATCACACATATCCTCGCGGTATGAGTGGTAGTATCTCAGCTTATAGCAGCTGTCGCCCGCGTGCTGCCACAGGCAGAGCGGCGAGCCTTTGAGCTTTTTGAGGTTTTTCCGGTATTGCGCCTCGATGATACCGTCGAGCTTTTTGTTAAGCTCGTCACGGCTCATAACACTTTCTTCCTCGACGCGCATTTTGACGAATTTTCGTTTTAGCTTTGCCATAAATAGTCCTTACTGATCGAAGACATGATCGTATATCTCGTATTTTTCGCTTTTCAGCGCGTTCACGAAGTCTGACTCTGACGTTATGCGCCGGTCAAACGCAATTCCCGAGAGACGCGCCTGATCCGCGTTGTGGTTGTCGCTTCCGGCAGTGTACGGCAGCCCGTATTTGTCGGCGTAGAATTTCGCCATATCGTTCTCGAACTGCGTCCGGTGGGAATTTATGATCTCAACGCCGTCGCATTTACGCGGGAAAAGCCGTATCATATCTATGTACCAGTCCTCGCGGAACGGGTGTGCGTGGCTTATGTACGCTCCCGACGAGCGGGCAAGGTCAAAATAGTCGTTCGGGTGTAGCTCCATGACTTCGGGGTGTTTCAGGAGCCATTCCTTGTCCAGCCCGTATGTGAGAAAATCCGACCCGTTTACCGTGTATTCCCAGCCGAAGAAGACATCGAGACCAATCTCATCGCCGGTCTTTTTCGCGCTTTCATAACCCGAAAAGAGTATATCGACACGCTTGTCCCACGGGAGATCCCACGCGGCAGTGGTGTTTCCGTTGAGAAAGTGGTCGGTGACGAATATCCCCGTGAAGCCGCGGGATTTGTAGAATCTCGCCTGTGTATCTCCCGATGCGGTCGCGCACTTGCTTGATTCCGAGGTGTGGCAGTGTGTTTCGTAAATGTACATCGCTTTTTCTCCGCTCATTTTTTGAACCCTTTGCGCACAAGCGGAATGAAGATGCCGCCGACAGAGTTGCCGAGCGTCATAATGAGCATCGAGAGAGCCGAGCTGCCGTTCCACATACCCGCAACGGAGAAGTAGAACATATTTGCGACGCAGTGCTCAAAGCCGCTTATGATGAATACCATTACCGGCAGGAATACCGCAAGCATCTGTGCAACGGGATTCGTGAGGTTCTTGTAGCCGTCGGCGGCAATGAACATCAGCATTCCGCAGAAGAACGCGAGTATGAAGATGCTTAAAAGGTCGTCGTTCAGCTTTGTCTCACAAAGTCCTGCGGCTTTCTCGCTCATAGCAGCGCCGACGCGTGTAAAGCGCAGTACTGTGCCGACGAACAGAGTTCCGAGGAAGTTGCCGATCCAGATCACGACGAGATCTATAAGGTATGAGGGCTTGTTCTCGACTGCATAGCCGACTTTTCCCGTGAAAAGTGCGAGACCGAACGTAAGTATCGTGAAAAGTCCCGTACCGAACAGGAATGCGCCTATGTATCTGTTGTCGCAGGAAAGGAATACCGCGCCGCCTATGGCTATGAGTATGCCCGTTAAGAACGCGCGCAGCAGTATGTCTGTGTACTTCTTCATTTTCTTGTCTCCTTGTCTTTTTCTTTCCGTATTTATTATCCTCTTATCAGAGGTTTTATATGTAGTTCACAACCTGTACTATCTTTCCGTCTCTTAATGCGGCACGCGGAACACGCTTGCTTACAAGGCACAACAGCTCGTAACCGATAGTTCCGAGCATATCCGATATGTTATCGACCTTTATCTCGTCTATGGTGTCCGAGTAGAGCTCGCAAACATCGCCGACCTTCACATCAAGTCCCGTAACATCGACCATCATCTGATCCATGCAGACCCTACCCGCTATCGGAGCGCGCTGTCCGTTTATGTAAACAGCGCCCTTGTTTGAAAGCCCGCGTGAGTATCCGTCCGCGTAACCGACCGGTATTACCGCAAGGACGGTCTCTCTGTCGGTGACGAACGTCCTGCCGTAGCTTACCGCCGTTCCCGCGGGGACGGTCTTGAGCTGGCAGACAGCCGCACGAAGCCGCATTACCGGCTTTATGTCGATCGGAACGGGAAGTGCCGTGTTCGGCATACAGCCATAGGTTATGATACCGCTTCGCACCATGTCTCCGCCAAGGTCTTTGTGGTAGAGAATGCCGCCGCTGTTGCGCGAATATACGGGTATTCCCGCAGCTTTTGCCTCCCGTGCGATATTTTCGAGCTTTTCCTGCTGCGTTCTCGTATATTCGATATCCGAAGGGGTATCACTGTCTGCAACGGCAAAATGGGTGTAAACTCCGCGGACATCAAGTCCCGGAAGCGTGAGTATCTCGTGCAGCTCTTCGGGCGTATCTATGCCGACGCGGTTCATGCCGGTGTTGACTTTGATGTGGACAGGAAGTTTCAACCCGTGTTTTTCCGCGATTTCGGAAAGGAGCTTTGCGTGATCCGCACCGGCTGCGGTCTGTTCAAAGCGTCCGTCGATGATCTCCTGCTGCCATTCGGGGTCACAGTAGCCGAAAATGACTATCTGCGCTTCGGGGAGCGTTTTTCTGAGGTCGATAGCTTCGAGGATGTTTGAGACGGCATAGCTTTTCACGCCTTTTTTCCAGAGCTCGGCAGCTATGATGTCGGCGCTGTGGCCGTAGGCATCAGCCTTTACTATCGCCATTATCGGCTTTCCGCCGACAGCTTCCTTTATATGCTCGATGTTGCTGTCGAGTGTGTCGAGGTCTATCTCCGCCCACACTCGCTTCAAAAGCTTATCCATTGGCTTATTTACCTTTCGTTATAGCGGATAATGCAAAAATCGGGGGTTCTGCCCGTGAATTTTTGTAGCATCTATTCAAAAAATACTATTGTATTTTATGGCGATTTATGATAAAATAATATAGTTATTATGAAATTATAGCGTTCAACAGCGGAATTTCAGGCGCATGGCATTAAGTTTGCCGTATGATGCGGCTTTGAGCTGCTCCGCCGTCGGCATATATTACTATTATATACTTTTTGTCGGATAATTTCAACTGTTTTTTAAAATTTATTCGGCGCATGGCTTTCAAGGCTCACAGAAAGGAGCGATAGAATGGCGGTCAAGAGGAAAAGCAACTGGTACATATATCTTATAGCGCTCGTGGCGTCGTTCGCGCTTCTCGGTGTATTTCTCGGAAGTATCTGGAACAGGATCTTTCCCGAAGATGACGGAAAAGGAGATCGCTATTCCATATCCCGTGCCGATTACAGGCCGAACCCCGAAATAAACATAACCTCGCTTATCATGCTTTCGGACATGAAAGCCGCGGTGCCGATGTACTATATGCTCATGAACTATCAGCCCCGCAATGAAGTCGTGGTATTCATACCGATACGCGAAAACACCCGTATTACCTACAACGGAAACACGGGCAGCCTTTACGAGATGTATGACAACTACGGCGCAAAAGGTGCTGCCGACGCGATAGGCGAATACTTCGGGATAAAGTGCGACCATTACGTCAAGTTTGACAGGCTTTCGTTCATAGATTTTATGGATATGGCAGGAAAGGTATATGTAAACGTTCCGTCCGATGTATCAATAAAGGAGACCCGCTCGGTGCTCAAGAAGGAGTACATCGAGGACGAGAACGGAGAAAAGCAGGAGGTCACCCGTCAGGTGCCCGAGACAACAGAGAAGATAATCTTTGCCGAGGGCATACACTATATGGACGGCGAGACGCTTTACAGCTACCTCACTTACGACTTCAAGCGCGGTGTGGACTACACTCTCGCGGTGCAGGGCTCGGCGGCTATGAATATGGTCAACAAGAACCTCCGCGGTATTTCATCGACCCAGCTCCAGCGTCTTGCGGAGCAGATAATCAAGACCACCGAGACTGACATCATATTCGATGATTACGCGACGGCGCAGTCTGTGCTCAGCTATACCACTGAAAACAGCATCAATCCCTGTGAATACTATATCCCCTACGGCGACACCGACGGCGGTTACTTCGTCATAGCGGAAAGTTCACGGACAACGATGCTCGACAGAATGGACATAGATCAGCCCGCCGAAACGGACTGATAATGCGCAATGCACCATTTTTGAGCCGCTTCGAGACGTTTTCCGATCGTGACGGAGTGAGCCGGTCAGTGCGTCGGATTTGATTATGTCAAGTCTGTAAAAATGATTATGTGGTTGTCACAATTCGGATATGCAGCCGCAGGCTGCACCGCAATTGTGCGTTTCGGGAGGGTCAGGCGTGCCGGAAGAGAGAAGAGGTCGGATAAATATTTTCGCCGGATATGCGATACCCGTGCTTATATTCATCGCTGTCGCGTGCTATATCTTCGCGGCTCTCGGACTCTTTTCGTTCGGTGTAGTGGCGCTGCCTTGTGTTCTTCTCGGAAAAACCGGGCTGGTGACTGTGATCTCCGATCTCGCGCCGGCACCGCTTCTGCTCATAAGCGGGGGGATATTGCTCGCCGGGCTTGGATTAAGTCTTGGTATCGTACCGCTGTGCTCCGCTTCTTACGGCGCATATAAGCGATTCAGGCGTTCCGCAGCCGCACGCAGGGAAAGAACGGTATATGAAGAGGACAAAACTTCTTAAAACACTCGCCGTGGTGCTCTCCGCCGCCGGTCTGGCACTCGCCGCCGCAGGCATAGTCATACAGCTTGTGCTGTCACACGGGCAGTACGTCGGAAGTATGATCACGGATACGGCGGAATTTGACACCCCGCGTGAGCTTGTCGTCATTACGACATCGATGCCCATAACCGTGCGGTATGGTGACGGCGACAGGGTCACGGTCACATATACGGGCGCAATGCCGCTCATGTTCACCGAGGAAAAGGGAACACTGAGCATTACGCAGAACGACACGTTCACCATGACGCTTTTTTCGGAGACGGCAAAGAATGAGAACGTGGTCGTGACACTTCCGCACAAGGTCTATGAGCGCATAAGCATATCAAGCTCCGGCGGGTCGGTGACCTCCGACTGCCTTCTGGCAGACACTCTTGAATACAGCACAAAGGGCGGCGATATGCGGCTTCTCGGCATAGACGAGAATGCGTCGGTAAGGACGGAACGCGGAAAGATCTACGCAGAGTTCTCGTCGTTCAACGGCGATATGACCATGAACGCGGGTGCGGGGGATGTGACCCTCGTTATGCCGGACGAGCTTTCGGTGTATCTTGAATTTTTCACCGAGAGCGGAAGCTTCACCTCCGAGCGTTTTGACGAGCCGTATTACGGGCGTTACGGCGATGCGGCGGTGATTTACGGGGGCGCAAAGTCAAGGCTTAATGTCAGGACAACGTCCGGTGACTTATATATATATTGAGCAAAGCTCAGAAAAACGAAATGGAAGAAAGAAACTATGCTGTCTGTAATAATTCCTGCATACAACGAGCAGGAGAATATAGAAAACACGGCGTCCGTCATAACGGGCATCCTTAAGGACAACGGTATAGAATATGAGCTCATATTTGTTGACGACGGTTCTAAGGACGAGACGTGGAGTATCATTGACAGGCTCACGGACAAGGAGCCGTCTATAAGGGGACTGCATTTCTCGCGCAATTTCGGCAAGGAAGGTGCTATCTTCGCGGGACTGAAGCGCTGTACGGGGGACTGCGCGGTCGTGCTCGACTGTGACCTTCAGCACCCGCCGGAGCTTATACCCGAGATGCTGAGACTGCACGACGAGGAGGGCTTCGAGGTCGTCGAGGCCGTTAAAGCCAGCCGCGGCAAGGAGAGTCTTGTTTATAAATTCTTCGCGAAAGGGTTCTACCGGATAATGAAGAACTCGTCCTCCGTGAACCTCGACCGTGCGAGCGATTATAAGCTTATGGACAGAAAGGCGATAGACGCTCTCAACGATATGCCGGAGCGCATAACGTTCTTCCGCGCACTTTCGAGCTGGGTCGGTT
This sequence comes from uncultured Clostridia bacterium, assembly GCA_947168885.1. GTDB lineage: Bacteria > Bacillota > Clostridia > Oscillospirales > Ruminococcaceae > Ruminiclostridium_E. Next base: position 264,100 of record CAMVNQ010000001.1, read on the forward strand.
TCAGAACGACGCAGATAGAGTTTGAAGTCGCGCCGAGGAACGCGGGAACGTCGAAGTGGAACTTCCGGAAGCTTGCAAGGTTCGCTCTCAACAATATCACGAGCTTTACGAACTTCCCGATGCAGATAATAACGTGGCTTGGCGTACTGTTCCTGCTTTTCGCTGTCATTATCGGTGTTTACAGCGTTGTGAAATTCTTCTGCGGTCAGTCGCTTGAAGGTTTTACGACAGTATATATACTTGTGCTCCTGTCGTCCTCTGTGATAATGATAGGGCTCGGCATAATAGGCTACTATATGTCAAAGATATACGAAGAGATAAAATTCCGACCGAGATATATCATATCGGTAGATACAAAGGACAAAAAGAGAAAGGAACAAAACAGACCAAATGGAGAAAACGGCTAATTCCGGCAGCGTGTCGTTTTTCATAAAAGAATATTTCGGATACGCAAAAGCCGGTGTGAAGCGCTTTTTCACATCGGACAGGCAGATATGGATCTCGTTTCTTGTACCCTGCCTTACGCTTCTTATTTCATATTTCATATTCGGTGTGTTCCCGTTCGGCACAAGGTCGGTGCTCTCGCTCGATCTGAACGGACAGTACGTTTACTACTACGACTATATGTATGACGTATTCGCGGGGAAGGAGAGCGTTTTCTATTCCTGGAGCAGGAATCTGTCCGGCGAATTCATGGGTATCATAGGATATTATCTTGCGAGCCCGTTCAATCTGCTCGTGTGGATATGGCCCCGTGAATGCATCACCGAGGGGCTTCTCACTATGATGGTCACCAAGGTCGGAGCCATAGGCTTCTGTACGGCGGTGTACCTCAGCAGGAGAAAAGGGCTCGACCGTCTTACAACGGTCATATTCTCGTCCTGCTACGCGCTCTGCGCATACACTCTTGAGCAGACAATGAACCCGATGTGGCTTGACGGCGTTATGATACTTCCGATAGTCGTCTATGGCATAGAGGAGCTCATAGACAACGGCAAGTTCATGATGTGCACGATCTCGCTCGTTTACGCTTTCGTGACCTGCTTCTATATCGGATATATGATCGGTATTTTCGCGGCGGTATACTTCCTGTATTACGCCTGTGTTTCGCATAAAGAGAAGCTTTACCGTGTATTCATACAGCGCGGACTGCTGTTTACGGGGGTCGCCGTCGTCGCGGTAATGATGTCGGCGTTCATGCTCCTTCCCGTGTATCACTCGCTTTCATACGGCAAGTTCGATTTTTCGGACAACGTTACCGAGATAAAAGAAGTCGTAACCAACTTCAACTTTATCGAGATACTCGATAAAATGTTCCCCGCGACTTATGACACCTGCCGCATGAGCGGTCTTCCGTTCGTTTACTGCGGTACGATAGTGCTCATAATGCTTCCGTGCTTCTTCTTCATGAAAAAGATACGCGGGCGTGACAGGATAGGTGCAGCGGTGATAATAGCTGTGCTTGTTGTCTCGATGTATATCAGACCCGTAGATATGATCTGGCACGGAGGACAGCTTCCGAACTGGCTTCCGTACCGTTACAGCTTTATGCTCACGTTCCTTATGGTCTCGTTCGCCGCACAGGCGTTCGGCAGCATAAAAGAGATACCGAAAAAGCGTATGGCGGCAACAGCGCTTGTGTGGTTCGCGGTACTGCTTTTCATCGAGAAATCAGACAACTATCTCGCGGATATAAAACGCGACACGATGGACGGGCTTACGGTAGTACTTCCGGCGATGTTCGTGCTGCTGCTTGTCTCGGCGGCGCTGGTGCAGCTCGGCTGCAAGCTCGGAAAAAAGAAGAGCGCGGCGATAATACTCTGCGTTATTCTCGGCGCAGAGGGATTCTACAACACCATAGCCCAGCTTTTCCGCCAGCACGAGGATATAGTCTATTCGACGCGCCCGTCGTACAACGACGTTATACAGCCGACCCGTGAGGTCGTCAAGGAGATAAAGGAGAACGACGACGGTTTCTACCGCATAGAAAAGACGTTCTTCCGAACCGTAAACGATCCAATGGCGCTCAATATGTACGGCCTTTCGCACAGCTCAAGCACGCTGAATGCAAAGCCGATAAAACTGCTCGGCGACCTCGGTTTCAGCTCGCGAAGCCATTATACGCGATATACCGGCGCGACCGAGATAACCAAGAGCCTTTTCGGTGTGAAGTACGAACTGTCCTGTCCGGAGAACAGCACCGCAAAGATAAAATCCGCAGATGACATAACCGTTACGAAAAACGACGTCGCGCTTCCGATGGCGTACCTCGTTCACCCGATGTACCAGCAGCTTGAGCTTGAGGAAAGCGACCCGTTCGAGAACCAGAACAAGCTTCTTTCCGCTATGCTCGGAAGTGCGGACACCCCAGGCTATTTCAAGCGCATATCCAACAGCGAGACAACGCCCGTCAAGCTTGAGAAGACCAATGTCACACAGGGCAAGACGACCGACGGTCACCACAGTTTCAAGGTCGTTGAAAAGGGCAAGAACGCCGAGCTTGTATATACGCTCAATATGCCCGCAAAGTCATCGCTTTATATGTATCTCCCGTCGAAGTACGAGAGAACCGTAAACGTCTGGCTCAACCGCGAGACGTTCCTCGGGACGTACTTTGAGGGCGACAATAACAGCATAATGAAGATCGGCGATTTTGACAGGGGAGAAAAAGTCACTATCGGACTCACACTTACCCGTGACGATCTTTATTTCAAGGAAGCTCAGTTCGTATATATAAACGAACGTGCTATAAAGAAAGACCTTCAGAAGCTCATAGACAAAAACTCGGAGACGCGCGTGGAGCGTACGAGTCCCACTACCATGAAGGTTTCCGTGAGCGCGGACGAGCTCTCGTACCTGTTTACCTCGATACCCGAGGAAAAGGGCTGGGAAGTATTCGTTGACGGGAAAAAGACGGACTATGAGATCTGCCTTGGCGCTTTGCTTTCCGTTCCGATAGAGCCCGGAAAGCACACAGTCGAGTTCAGGTTCACGACCGCGGGTTACCCGCTCGCCGTGATAGTGAGTCTTGCGGGACTTGCTTTGTTTATCGGAATGATCTTCATAAAACGTAAATTCTTCCGATCTTCCGGAGATGACGAAAAGCTTTTCAATGAGCTCGGCGGCGGTGACGGCAGCAAAACGGACGAAGAGTCTTCCGAAGCACCGTCGGACGTATCCGGAAGCGGCGAAGATGACGACGAGAGCGATGAGGGCGGCGAAGATGATGACGAACTGCTCGACATCTTCCGTCCGAAGGGCAGCGGAAGCGAATGGATGATATAAGGGAACCTCTAAAAACCCATTTGAGAGAAAAAGAGCTACTTGCGCCGATAGCTGTGTCAAGTCTCCTCACCTTGCGCCAGCAAGCTTTCGGAGCCTTTCCTTGCTCTCGACACAATTATCTCATTTTCTCCTTTCAAAGCGGTTTTTGGAGGTACCCATAATCAGAACGCACAATAATTATGAATTGGAATAAAGGGGGTATCAGCTATGCTGATGACAATAGACGTCGGAAACACGAATACCGTATTCGGTGTGTTTGATGATACGGAGAGCCTTGTTTTCGGGCTTCGTATCGAAACGAACGCATCCCGTATGGCGGATGAATATACAGTGCTTATACTGAGCCATCTGCACCTTTGCGGTATTGTTGAGAAGGACATAAACGCGGCGATAATCTCGTCCGTCGTTCCGCCTGTTACCGAACAGATACGCACATCTGTGAGACGACTCTTTGGTATAGACTGCATGGTCGTTGGTCCCGGGGTAAAGACGGGGCTGAATATAAGGATAGACGATCCCGCAACACTCGGCGCGGATATGTGCTGCGCGGGAGTTGCGGCAAAGGTGTACTATGAGCTGCCCTGCATAGTGATCGACCTCGGTACGGCAAGCAAGGTCCTCGCTGTTAACGAAAAAGGAGATTTCCTCGGCGGCATAATCTCTGTCGGCGTGGAAATGGCATTCAAAGCTCTTTCGTCAGGTACAGCGGCACTTCCGCTCATAAGCGGAGGCACCGTGGATCACGCTATCGGCACCAACACGATCGACAGTATGCGTGCCGGTGTAATAATGGGTATGGCATCAATGATCGACGGGTTCGTTGAGCGCTTCACCAAAGAAATGGGCTCGGTCAAGACGGTCATCGCTACGGGCGGCTATTCTCCGCTCGTTATGCCGTATTGCAGGAGCGAGATGATATACGACGCCGATCTCCTGCTCAAGGGTATGCTCGCAATATACAAGAAGAATCGTTGAATATATTCCTTATGACTTATGAATTCAGATTTAGTGAGAGGTCGTGATATAAGTGAGATCGCCCGACGATTTCATCTCCTATGACAACTGCGGGGCGTGCGGTGTATGATAAGGATAGCCGGCATGAATGACCTCGCGGGTATAAATGTGCTGCACGCACAGCTCCACATACAGCACATCGGTTATCGTCCCGACATTTTTGCCCCGATAGAACAGCCTGTGTTTGACACGCTGATGATACCGTACATAAAAGACGACGGCAAGGATATAGTTATTTCCGAGAACGACGGTGTTATTGACGGTTACGCTGCGATCTCGGTCTGTGACACATCGAAGGGGGCGGGGGAGATACTTCCGTTCACGTTCGTGGAGGTAAACGAGCTCTGCGTTGCGGAAAACGCCCACAGAAAGGGAATAGGCACGGCTCTGCTCGACGCGGTGAAAAGCTATGCCAAGGACAGGGGCGCAAAGTTCGTTGAGCTTGGCGTAAATGCGCAGAACACACAGGCACAGGAGTTTTACAAGGCAAACGGAATGTTTGTCAAGAATTACAAAATGCAGTATAGAATACAGTGAAAGCACGGCGGTCACGCCGCGCTTATCAGAAAGGAACAACAGAAATGACAGTTTACGAAGAATTACAGCGCCGTGGGCTCCTCGCCCAGCTTACGGATGAAAAGGAGATCGCCGACCTCATAAATAACGGAAAGGCTACATTCTACATCGGTTTCGACCCGACAGCCGACAGCCTTCATGTAGGTCACTTCATGGCGCTCTGCCTTATGAAGAGAATGCAGCTTGCCGGCAACAAGCCTATCGCGCTTCTTGGCGGCGGTACCGGACTTATCGGCGACCCTTCTGGCAAGACCGATATGAGAAAGATGCTTACAAAAGAGGATATAGACCACAATATCGAGTGCTTCAAAAAGCAGATGAGCAGGTTCATCGAGTTCGGCGAGGGCAAGGCTATGATGGTCAACAACGCCGACTGGATACTTGACCTCAACTATATGGAGCTTCTGCGTGAAGTCGGAGCGTGCTTCTCGGTAAACAATATGCTCCGCGCAGAATGCTACAAGCAGCGTATGGAGCGCGGCCTTACCTTCCTTGAGTTCAACTACATGATTATGCAGAGCTATGACTTCTATATGCTCTACAAGAAATACGGCTGCAATATGCAGTTCGGCGGCGACGACCAGTGGAGCAATATGCTTGGCGGTACCGAGCTCATCAGAAAGAAGCTTGGCAAGGACGCTTATGCTATGACCATTACTCTCCTGCTCAACTCAGAGGGCAAGAAAATGGGCAAGACCGAGAAGGGCGCTGTGTGGCTCGATGCCGAAAAGACCAGCCCATACGAGTTCTTCCAGTACTGGCGTAACGTTGCGGATGCCGACGTTATCAAGTGCCTGAAGCTCCTCACATTCGTTCCGATCGAGGAGATCGAAGAGATGGAGAAGCACATGGAGGGCGCCGAGTTCAATAAGGCGAAGGAACTGCTCGCATTCGAGCTCACGAAAATGATCCACGGTGAGGACGAAGCGAACAAGGCTCTTGCGGCGGCAAAGAATATGTTCGGCGGCGGTGCCGGCGACGACGAGAATATGCCGACTACGATAGTTCCCGATGATGCGCTTACCGACGGCAAGATCGGTGTGCTTGACCTGCTGATGCTTACTAAGCTGGTGGCTTCCAAGCGTGATGCGAGAGACATCATCAAGGGCGGCGGACTCATGATAGACGACGTTAAGATCGACGACCCGACGACCATGATAGCTCTCGACGATCAGGTTATCATCAGGAAGGGCAAGAAAGTGTTCCATAAAGCAAAGAGAGCATAATAACAACCCCGCAGCCGGTAGCTGCGGGGTTTTGCTTTAAACGATTGAAATGCATTTGTATGCATTTGTAACTGAGATAGATAAAGATAAAGAAAAAGATAAAAAGACAGATAAAGAGAGTGATACTGATAAAGAGCGCACTTCGTGCTCTGCCAAAAGTTGAAAACTTATGCATTCATCATACGTACATCAAGCTGCCGACATGGGATGTAATATAAAAGGATTTCGCGCTTGGTTTGTATTGACTTTTTACCGTCATTTTGCTATAATATAAAGGTAATATCGCACAAAGTCTGTCATAAGTCTTTGTGCGTTATTGTAAAAATAATCAGTAAGACGATGCCCTGAGAAAGATCATGGAGGTGCTGTATGAAAGGTATAATAATGTCAGGTGGAAAAGGAACAAGACTTTATCCAACGACAAAATCTGTGTCGAAGCAGCTCCTTCCTATCTATGACAAACCTTTGATATATTACCCTCTTTCGGTGCTCATGCTCGCGGAGATACGTGATATACTCGTTATAACAGACCCGCACTATCTTCCTCTCTATAAAGAACTGCTCGAAGACGGCAGCCGGATAGGGCTCAACATAAGCTATGCCGTCCAGGAGACACCCGGCGGTCTCGCACAGGCATTCACGATCGGCGAGGAATTTATAGGAAATGACAGCGTTTGTTTTATTCTCGGCGATAATGTGTTTTATGGCAGAGATCTTACGACTATCCTCGGCAGAGCTATGAATAAGCTTGACGGAGCGGTGATATTCGCGTATCCGGTAAAAGATCCAACCGCTTTCGGTGTGGTGGAGATCGGCGATGACGGAAAGGTAATTTCAATAGAGGAAAAACCTGCCGCTCCGAAATCGGATCTTGCAGTCCCCGGACTTTATTTCTATGACAGCAGCGTTGTCGAGATCGCAAAACATATTGTCCCGTCCGCACGCGGCGAGCTTGAGATAACTGCGGTAAACGAAGAGTATCTCAGGCGCGGAAAGCTCAGAGCGGAGCTTCTCGGCCGCGGAATGGCATGGCTCGACACCGGTACGCCGGATTCTATGCTCAAGGCGTCTCAGTTCATAAAAGCCGTACAGGATATGCAGGGCTTCTATATATCCTGCATCGAAGAGATCGCATGGCGCAGAGGCTTTATCACGAAAGAGCAGATGCTCAGTATAGGAGAATCCCTTAAAAACACGGATTATGGCAAGTATCTGCTTTCACTCGGTGATACGAACTATGGAGATATGGCATGAAAAAGGTGCTTCCGTATATAGCGCTTCACGTCGTTATACTGATTTATTCGTTCAGCGGGATCTGCTCCAAGACGGCGGCATCAAAAGATTTTCTTTCGTTTGAATGGCTTCTCTTTTACGGGCTTGTGCTGCTCATTCTTGCTTTCTATGCCATAGTGTGGCAGCAGATACTGAAGAAGCTCCCGCTGAATGTTGCGTATGCCAATAAAGCAATAACTGTGATATGGGGAATGCTTTTAGGTTGCATTGTTTTCGGCGAGACCGTGAATGTTCCGCGTATCATAGGCGGTGTCCTGATACTTGCGGGTATTATACTTATGTCGCCGGCGGGTAAGAGCAAAGACAGGGAGAAAAAAGGCAATGAGTGAAATGTTCATCTTCTCCTGTATAATGGTGCTCAGCACGTTTATTTCCGCGATCTCGCAGATGATGCTCAAAAAAAGCTCACAGAAAACATATCCCTCGCGAATCCGTGAGTATCTTAATCCTTTGGTTATAACGGCGTATGCGCTGTTTTTCGGCTGTACGTTTCTTTCGATGTATGCGCTGAAGGTGGTTCCGCTTTCTTTTGCGCCGGTGCTTGAGGCTACGGGATATATTTTTGTTGCGGTCTTAAGCTACATATTTTTTAAAGAAAAGCTGACTAAACGGCAGTTAGCGGGAATGCTGCTGATCGTTGCCGGAATATTAGTAAGTTCATTGTTCAACGGAGGCTGACAGATAATGATACCATTCAATGTCCCGCCATTTATCGGCAAGGAGCGGGAATATATAAACAAGGTTATTGACAACCGCAAGCTTTGCGGCGGCGGCGAGTTCGACAAAGCCTGTGCAGCGTGGCTGTCGGAAGAGACCGGTTCGTCCGTTCTCATGACGCCTTCGTGTACCCATGCGCTTGAAATGGCAGCGATACTCTGTGATATAAAAGAAGGGGACGAGGTAATACTTCCGTCATATACGTTTGCTTCCACCGCCGATGCTTTCGTTATACGCGGGGCGAGACTCGTATTTGTCGATATACGTCCCGATACTATGAATATAAACGAAGAACTTATAGAAGATGCGATAACGTCTGCCACGAAGGTCATAGCAGCTGTGCATTACGGCGGAGTCGGCTGTGAAATGGACCGGATAAACGAGATCGCGGCAAAGCACGGGCTGTATGTAGTAGAGGATGCGGCACAGTGCACGCAGGCGTATTATAAAGACAAGCCTCTCGGTACACTGTCTCGTTTTGGATGTATGAGCTTTCATGAAACGAAGAATTTTTCCATGGGTGAAGGCGGAGCTATATTCATAAATCGCCCTGAAGATGTTGAAAGAGCGGAGATTATACGCGAAAAAGGAACAGACAGAAGCCGTTTTTTCCGCGGTCAGGTAGATAAATACACATGGCGTGATATGGGATCGTCCTATCTCCCGTCAGAGTTTGGCTGTGCTTATCTTTATGCACAGCTTGAGAATGCAGATAAGATCACAAAAGCCCGTGTTTCGCTTGCAGACGGTTATCGTGAAAGATTGTCATCCCTGGAAGAAAAAGGCTTGATAGAGTTTCAGCATATCCCGCAGTACTGCAAGCCTAACGGGCATCTGTTCTATATAAAGGTACATGATCTTGAAGAGCGTACTGCGCTTATCTCATTCCTCAGAGAGAACGGGATAAATGCGGTGTTCCACTATGTTCCGCTTCATTCTGCACCGGCAGGGCTCAGATACGGACGCTTTTCGGGTGAAGATGTCTGTACGACACGGGAAAGCAGCAGACTTGTGAGACTTCCGATGTATTACGGGCTTAGCGAAAGCGAGCAGGATTATATATGTGAGTGTGTAGAAAGATTTTTCGGAGGTGCGGAATAATATGACAGCGATAATCTCTTCAGTCGAAAACAAGCTTGCGGGTATTGCGCGTTTTACCGGAAAAGACCGCAAACACTCCTTTCTTTCCGGACTCCTTATATACACCCTGTTTTTTACGGTTTATGCATGGATAACGCTTTGGCCTTATTTTGAGACATCGGGCACATTACTTGGCGCTGACGGTGTGGATCAGTATTATCCGCTCCTGTTTAAGTTCAGAAGAAACCTTCTTGAAATATTTACCGGTCTTGGGAGCGGCTCTCCGGTATTTCCGATGTTCGACCCGAACTTCTCATTCGGGTCTGATGCGTTTACCACGGTTTCCTACGATTTTGTAATATTTCTTCCATATTACATATTCTCCGTGTTTGTTCCCGAGAGCGGCCTTGCATTGTTTTACGGCGTGGGCACGGTTTTGTTTGCGTATGTTTCCGGTATATCATTTATATACCTTTGTGTCTATTTTGAGAAAAATCCGATAGCAGCAGGGTTTTTTGCACCGTTCTATGTCTTTTGCGGAAACAGCTTTTTTACTGCGTTTTTCAATCAGCATTTCCTCAGTATGTATATAGCTTTTCCGCTTATGATAGTAGGTATAGATAAGATCATCCGGCGCAAGGGCTTTAAGCTGTTCGTGCTTGCTACCGCATGGCTCGCGCTTGCAGGAATAGCTTTTCTTGTTTATACCGTACCGTTTGTGGTGCTGTTTGCGCTAATAAGGGTATATTATGTTTACGGGAAGAGCTATTTCAAAGAGATACTGCCGGCTTTTGCAAGAGGATTCGGTTCTTTTATTCTGGGATTGTGCATTGCGGGCATAATGCTCATTCCTGCATTAATCGGGCTCTTTACGGGAAACCGGCTTTCGGATTCCTCTCGTATTATCAGCCCGGAAATGTTTATACCGAGTTTGTTATACCTGAAAAGATCACTTATTCCGTATAGTATGGATTACGAAACAGGAATTTGTGCTGCTGTAATACCGTTCGTTATACTTGCTTTGGCGGGAAAACGACGTTCGTCGGAGCTCAAATGCTATCTGTTGGTGTCGATACTGCTTGTGTCACTTCCTGTCGTAAGATATGGGTTAAACGGTTTCAGCTATGAGCTTTGCCGATGGGGCTTTATTCCTGCGATGCTGATGTGCTTTATATGCGTCGCAGAGTGTTCGTCTGATGAACTCTATGAAACCGGCAGCTGTGTGAAGTTTGTGATATTGTCAGCACTGTATCTTGTGCTTATCACTCTGAAATCCGAGCATGCGGCGGTAGTTGTACTGATAGCTGCAGGCATACTGACGGCTTTACCGCATATACGCAAGGCTTCAGCTTTTATATATGGGAAGATAAAGTCATTTGTCGAGAAGGATGAACACGTCCGCAGTATATTCAAAGCCGCTGTTGTAATAATAATAAGCCTTGCTGTTTTAGTTTCGGCCTTTCTGATGATCCTGACAAATTGCAGGTTTGAGATACCTCTTATTATCTCGTGCTGCTCGGTTCCGGCAGCTCTTCTGCTGATCCGGAAAAAGAACGGGATACGCAGTATCATAACTGTAGTGCTTGCTGCAGCCCTGATCGTTACATCGGTGATGTATTTCCAGCCGAAAGCCATACAGATGGCAATACCGGAGGAGCGGTCTGAAGAAGAAGCGGCAATTCACAACGCTATATCGGCGTATTCTGAGAATGATGACACATTTGGTCGTATTTGGGCGGAACATATCTCTGATGAAGAAACGACGGCATTAAATATCTCAGTCAGTTATATTGAACCGAGTGATGCACAGGAGTTGAACACAGAAAAAACATCTGTGGAAGAAGCTAAAATACATGAATCCCGAGTGATTATTAAGTATCCAGACTCGCATCTTAATGAAGCATTAAGATATGGCATACCAGACATATACATATTTTCCAGTATATTGAACAGTGATCTCATCTCGTTTATGAGAAAATGCGGGCTGGACGCTTCCGCTATAGCTTCTGTAGTTAACGTGAACGGGTTTGGTTTTAAAGAAGTTCTTTATTCGCTGTTCGGAGTGCGATATATGTATGCTCCTGCAAAAGTAGATCGCTTCTTTGGCGCAGAATTCTTTGATGTCGGTTGTGATGATAAAAAGTTTTACCCATTTATAAATCAATACGCGCTTCCGGCGGGTGTAACATATTCAGATATAATGAGCAAGGAGCGCTATGAGTCGTTCGACATGGCTACCTTGCCCTATGCGGCATTAAATGAGGTATATCTTGATGGTTATACCGAAAGTGCTCCGTCTTACGGCAAGGAGTATTCACGAAGGTGCAGTATTACCCATGAAAAGATATCACGCGGAGCAGTTGCTGAATTCAATGAGTGCTATGACAATACTGTTACCATACATGACGATGTATCGGGATGCTTTCTGTATGTTTCATTTGAAAATGTGGATGTCCATTTCGGATCTTCATATATGTCAATGCCGTTTGTTATAACTACTGACACCGGCATCGAATGCGGTGGAAGCGTACATAACAAAGACTCATCCTGGCAGTGGAAATACACCAGCGACAAATATTGCATACCGCTCGGTTATTTCGAAAATGACGTTAACACCCTTGAGTTCACGACACCGTTTGAGTATGATACCCTTTACGTTACAGCAGTGCCGGCAGAGGTATATACCGATGCATATAATAAAATAACAGCTGAAAAGGCTGAAAACATGACGCTCCTCCCGAATGCCATGGAGTGTGACGTGAACGTTTCGTCGGATAAGGTGCTCTGTATAAACACGATGTACAGCAAAGGCTGGAAAGCCTTTGTTGATGGTGAGCAGGTCCCGGTTTATAAAGCTAACGGTCTTTTTCTGGGTCTGCCGCTTAAAGCCGGCAGCCACAGTATACGGCTCGAATATACCACGCCGTGGCTTATTGAGGGCTTAATACTGTCGCTTGTATCGGTCGCTGTATTTATCGCAATATCGATCATTGTTAAACGGCGCAGGGGAGATAAATGATATGAAAGTCCTTGTTATGTTCTGATAATCAAGCGTTTATCCGAAAAAGCCGGGTAAAAGTTCAACCAGCTTTACTGTACAAGATTAGTATAGACTTGCTGCAACGCCCGGATACCCGTATCTGTCAGAACACTATGTAAATAAAACAATCCCCGCAAGACACGGATGTCGTAAGGAAGTTTTCCGGGCGCCGCACGATGCGGCGCATACGAAAGAAAACTTCCGAAACCGGCTGCGGGGATTCTGTATTTATGCGTTCTTCATGTGCACATCGATCTGCTGATAAGGGATCTCTATATTCTCTTCGATGAACTGCATACGAACGTGCTCGATTACGTCGTAGTAAACATCCCAGTAATCCTTTGTCTCGCACCAGACACGAACCTGTATGTCAATGCTGCTTGCGCTGTGGGCACACATACGCACGAAAGGTTTGTGTCCCTCGGTATCAAGTATTTTCGGGCATTTCGTCAGAGCCTTGTATATAGCTCCGACAGCCTGTTTGTAATCCGTGTCGTAGGAGATCGAGAAAACGTGATCCACACGGCGCTGGTCGGCCTCGGTCACATTCGTGAGCACCGCATTCGACGCATTGCCGTTGGGGATGAATATTGCCTTGTTATCAAGTGTCCTAAGTTTAGTGTAGAGGATGTTTATGCTTTCGACCGTACCCTCAACACCGGAGACGGATATGTAACTTCCGACACGGAATGGCTTGGCTATGAGGATAAGAAAGCCTCCGGCGAGGTTTGAAAGGCTGTTCTGAAGTGCGAGACCTACCGCCACACCTGCTGTGCCTATCACTGTGATTATCGAGGTCGTGGGAACACCGAGAAGCGTGAGCACTACTGTCACGAGCAGGACATAAAGCACGATCTTTACCACGGATTTGATGAAGTGGTTTATCGTCAGATCGAGCTTCGACTTATCGAGAGCCTTACCCATGAGCTTAACGACGAGCTTCGAGATAAATATGCCGAGTATCAGCAGAATTATCGCGAAGATGATCGTCGGAAGTTTTTCGACGAACCCGTTCCACACATCAGTCATAAGTCGGTTAAGCCCTGTCACGCTTTCCGCGAGGTCTTCTCCGAGGGTTTCCGAGAGGACTTCCTTTATTTCCTCTTCTATTGGTGCAGCAGTCGTTTCGGCCAGAGATTCCGCTGCTGTTGTAGTTACCTGTGCTGCGGAAGTCTCCGCAGCGAGGATAATGGCTGTTCTTACCGGATTTATCATCTGTCTTCTCCTTTATTTCTCTTTATCGTGTGACGCAAGTTCGGAAAAATAGGGCGATCCCTGCAAACCCGAGACCCTGTATTTTAAAAGGCTGTTGTTTATCATGTTGACCCTGCGCTCGTCCGCTCTGTCGGCAACAGCTTTCAGCATTTCTTCTTTCAGCATATTGACGTTTGCGCTCATCGCGAAAACGGTGTTTGCGAGATTTTCCATTATGGATACAGCGTATTTAGGTTCTTCGGAAATGAAATTCTCAAATGTATCAGCGGTTATGCCAAGAAGCATAAGGTCGGTCACTGCGACCACCGAAAAAGGGCTCGGTTTTCCGGTAAGGAAGCCTATCTCTCCGAAGCAGCGCCCTTTGGTGAGCACTCCGACAAGATACTCTGTGTCCTTGCCGTAGTCGAAATAAATCGCTGCCTTTCCTGAAACTATCCTGTACATTTCCGTGTTTGTACTGCCTTCGGAAATAACAACAGTGTCTTCGTCGAGCAATCGTATGTTTGCTTCACTCATAATACTCTCCTGTCATAGTATGCTTGTTCTTTATATGATTATAAAACAAATCTCCTGCTCTGTCAAGCGGTATAAAAATATTCCCTGCCTTTCAGCAGGGAATATCTTATAATCTTCAGAGTGCAGGCGACAGTCGTCTGCAAATTTTCGTATGAGTGCTTATCAAACCACGCCCTGAGCCTTCATAGCTTCAGCAACCTTGAGGAAGCCTGCGATGTTAGCGCCTGCTACGAGGTCATCGCCGAGGCCGTATTCCTTAGCTGCGTCAACGGAAGCCTTGAAGATGTTCTTCATGATAGTCTTGAGCTTCTCATCAACTTCTTCTGCTGTCCAGTTGTAACGCATGGAGTTCTGGGACATTTCGAGACCGGAAACTGCAACACCGCCGGCGTTAACAGCCTTGGAAGGAGCAACTATTACATTGTTCTCCTTGAGGTATGCGATAGCCTCGTTGGTTGTAGGCATATTGGAAACTTCTACATAGTACTTTACGCCGTTAGCAACGATCTTCTTAGCTTCGTCGATGTTAACTTCGTTCTGTGTAGCGCACGGCATGATGATGTCAGCCTTAACGCCCCACGGCTTTTCGCCAGCGTGGAACTCTGCGCCGAACTTGTCTGCGTAATCCTGTGCTCTGTTGCGGCAGGAAGCGCGCATTTCAAGCATATATGCGATCTTTTCGGGAGTGCTGATGCCGTCCTTGTCATATACATAGCCGTCAGGACCGGAGATCGTAACGACCTTACCGCCGAGCTCTGTAACCTTGAGTGCAACGCCCCATGCAACGTTACCGAAGCCGGAGATAGCAACTGTCTTGCCCTTGATGTCGTCGCCGAAGTGCTTTAACATCTCTACTGCGTAGTATGTTGCGCCGTAGCCTGTAGCCTCAGGTCTGATGAGGGAGCCGCCGTACTGGATGCCTTTACCTGTGAGAACGCCGGAGAACTCGTTCTTGAGTCTCTTGTACTGACCGAAGAGGTAGCCGATCTCACGTCCGCCGACACCGATGTCACCAGCGGGAACGTCGAGGTTCGGACCGATGTGTCTGTAAAGCTCGCTCATGAAGCTCTGGCAGAAACGCATAACTTCTGCGTCAGACTTGCCCTGGGGGTCGAAGTCGGAACCGCCCTTGCCGCCGCCCATAGGAAGCGAAGTAAGGCTGTTCTTGAAGATCTGCTCGAAGCCGAGGAACTTGATTATACCGATATATACGTTGGGAGCGAATCTGAGGCCGCCCTTGTACGGACCGATAGCCGAGTTGAACTGTACACGGTAACCGCGGTTAACCTGTACCTTACCGTTGTCATCTACCCACGGAACGCGGAACATGATCTGTCTTTCCGGCTCAACTATTCTTTCGAGAACGCCTGCGTCAACGAGATCCTGTCTCTTTTCGATAACGGGCTCGATAGACTCGAAAACTTCCGTTACTGTCTGAATGAACTCGGGTTCATTCGCGTTTCTTTTCTTTACTCTTTCGAGCAGCTCTACGAGATACTGATTCTTAAGTGCCATTTGCTGTTTCCTCCTGATTTATTATGTTGGCTGAATACGCGGAATTTTCTTCCGCTTTAAATTAACAGATATATCATATCACATTTCATATTTTTTTGCAATACTTTTTTGATAAAAAACCATAAAAAACCGACTTTTTTTAAAAATGCCGAAAAAACGCGCTTGTTTTGGCAAGATTTTTTATCGAAAAATTCAGAAACGGACAAAAATCTACCCCGGATATTCATGAAGAAGCCCGGGGATGCAAAAACTGTTTGATCATACCACGTTTCACCGGTACCTGCAATTGACTGCGGGATATTTGTGATTTCACGCAACAAAAACTCCCCCGTGAGGGGGAGCCTGCCGTCATTGCGTTTTAATGCAGGATAAAAGCGCAAACAGTATATCGACGATCTCATATCGCGGGGTCTGTTCGGTGATAAGCTTACTTCTGAACACCGCGGCAAGTTCCTCGTTGCGTCTTGTCAAGCCGCCGTTGGAATAATCAGGATAGTAAAATCCGAACGAGTATTCATTGAACGTGTGATAGTTGAAGCTTATGTGGTTTCCGATAAAGATATCGAGCATATCCGATACCCACTGTGCACCGCCTCTGCCGTTCTCGAAGCAGTGTCTTCCTGCGCCGAACTCTCCGCAGTATATCGGAACGTTGTTCTGCTCCGAAAAGCTTATGATGTTACTGAACGATTCTTCAAGCTTCGCCTTTCCCGTGCCCGCATCCGGATATTTATGTTCTTCTCCGACCGTTCCTGCCCAGTCAAACTGCTGGTGTGTGTACAGGAACGGGTCGTAAGTGTGGAATTCATATACGATGTTCGTGCTGTTCTGAAGCGGAAGACTTCTTTCAAGGCTTACATTCCAGTCTGTTTCACCGCCCGGATACGGTTTGGGATTGGCTTTTTCAATGAAGATAAGATGTCTGCTGTCATATTCGCGTATAGACGCGGTGATGTCGTTTGAAAGCGTTTTCCACATATCGAGCGCTTCATCGACGTTTGTTTTTCCGACCGGGACCGGTTCGTTCACAAGTCCGTAGCCGAGTATTACGGGTTCATCTGCATAACGGCGGGCAATCTCTGTCCAGAGCGCCTTGAGCCGTTTCTGGTTCTCGCTGTCTGTCCAGAGCAGGGTGCCGTTGCCCTGCGACTGATAGCCGCCCTGGGGATAATGCATATTAAGGACGAGCCTGATACCGTATTTTCCTGCCCATTTTATGTTCGTGTCAAGCCAGTCGAAGCCGGTACTCCGGTATTCGTACGGTTTTTCGTCGGACTCAAAAAGGCTGTAGTTGAGGTAGAATCTTACGCTGTTGAAGCCGAGCTGCGAAAGCTCTTTATAGCTGGCTTCGCTGTGATGGGAACGGGGCGGGGAGGTCGGGTTGCTCCACACGTCGTTGCCGAAAGCCATGCCTTTAATGATGAATTCCTTGCCCTTGTCGTCATAAAGAGTTCTTCCGAATGCGTGAATGAACCCCATTCCGGTTTCCTTCGACTCCTCGGCGTATGACCGGAAGGACAGCATTGTCAATGCTGCTGCCGAAGCGGTAAGCAACGCGACGAATCTTTTAAGTATTCCCATATATGAACCTTTCTTTGTTATCGCAGATACCCGTAATTGTGCTGTTGTTCCGCGCGTCCGCGGCTCAGTTGTGAATAGAGACTTTTATCTTTGCTCTGAACAGCGGGGCAGAGTTTTGTCGATTATTGAATGTATCGTACGGTCTCGCCGCCGCGCGTCCGCGGCTCAGTTGTGGATCGAGACTTTTATCTTCGCTCTGAACAGCGGGGCAGAGTTTTGCCGATTATTGAATGTATCGTACGGCATCGCCGCCGCGCGTCCGCGGCTTTGCACTATATCTTGACACCCGCTGCTGCTCTGAACATCGGGGCAGTGACCCGTCCGTTTATGAATGTGGCATACGGTATCGCTGCCGCGCGTCCGCGGCTCAGTTGTGGATAGAGACGCTGCCGCTTGCGGTCTCTGCGCTGACTTCGTGAACGTTGCTGCCGCCGATAGTCACATGGCTGTTCTTGGAGAGCTTTTCGGAATGACCGTCGAGGTCTATTGTCATGCTTCCGGAGAGCTTCTCGAATTCAGCGTCAACACCGGAGCCGGCAGGGAGAGTAACATCAACGCTGCCGCTCATGAGCTCTACATCGAGATCGTCGTTCCATTCTGCGTATGTGAGGGTAACCTTGCCGGAAGCAAGCTCGCTCTTGACTTTGCCGGAGATACCGTTGAGAACAACGCTTCCGCTTGCAACGTTGATCTCTGTCTCTTCGGCACGGAAGCCGTTCATCTCTATCTTTCCCGAAGCGACCTGGAGCTTTATCTCGTCTGCCTTGTTTTCCGTGCAGTTGTTCATAACGATCCGGCCGGAAGCAAGGTTGATGTCGGTGTTGTCCGCGAAGATGCCGAGTTCAAGCGAGCCGCTCGCTACATTAGCCCTTAAGTTGTCCGAAGTGATGTCGGTTGTAGCTATCTTTCCGGACGCAAGGTCGAAGTTTACAGAGTTGTAGAGAGTTTTCGGAACTGTGACTGTAAGTTCGGAGCCCTTTAAAGTACCGAAAGAAAGGAACGATAATCCGGAGGTCTTTTCCTTGATGCTAAGAACGCCGTCTATGCATTCAGCCGTGAATTCAACAGGGTAGGACGACGTTGTGTAGGTGACCTTTACCTCATTGGTGTCGCCGCAGTCCATCGTCGCCTTGCAGGACGCGAGCTCAAACCTGATGTCCGAGAGATCGGAACCGTCGAGAGTCGATTCAAATGACTTGTTCTTTTCAAATTCGTATGTTATTCTGTTGTGGTGGTCGTTAAAGATTATTCCTGCGTTTGCCATGTTAAATCCTCCAAAAATCTCATGTCCGAAAAAGCTTATGCCATAGTTTGCGTTTGCGACACCGAACGCCGCGACTGTGCAGCCGAACGCTATCGCGCTGACTAATGCGATTATGCCGAAAATAAGCAGCAGTTTTCCTGTTTTTTTCATATCAGTCATCCTCCCTCTTGCCTATCTTTTCAAGTATGTTGTGACCGGATAACCACCTTGCGTGGAGGTTGATTATCGAGATGATAACGTTGATGAATCCCTTCACCGCAGCTATCGAAGCTATAACGAGCATTCCGCCGAGTGCGCTCATCATTATTCCGAGGAATATGAGGCTTAGCGGTACGAAGCCCGTAACGACAAAACCGCTGAGGTCTATGAAGAAAGAAAGCATACCGACGATGAATACCGCGATGCCCGAAACGACGAAGCCTATAGTCGTTCCGATAAGACCTAAGATAACGCTTAAGAGTGACGGTACTGCCCACGAGAACACGAAAACATCAAGGCAGACAAGACCGACGATCTTACCAGCTTTGGAGCCGCTCGAAGGTGCTTGTGAAGCGGTGTTCTGAGCCGCGGTGTAGTAGTTTGGTGTCTGCGGAGCGGTGTTGACCTGTGCGCCCGTGTTCGCTTCCGGAGCACCGGTCCCCGCGTTCGCGCCGAAGCCGCTTGCGTCTGGCGTACTTGCCTTCTGTTCCGCGTCCTCGGTGATATACTGTTTGATTATCTCGTCGATGTCGCCGAGCTTGCGGCAAACGTCGGCTTCGGATTCTCCCGCGGCTTCACCGTCCTCGAAATGCTGGCGGAAATCGGTGAGTATATCGCGGGTGTCGGTAACATTATTGTTTTCAAGGGCTATGCGTAAACCCGTGAGAAATTCTGTTTTGGTGTTGCAGATCATAACTGTTCCTCCCCGTCAAGTATTTTGTTTATAGCGGTCGAAAAGTTCCGCCATTCGTCTTCCTGTTCTTTCTGGATAGCTCTTCCGCTGTCCGTGATGTTGTAATATTTTCGCGGGGGACCTTCCTGTGATTCGACTATGTACGAGTCGATGTTCCCTGCGTCTTTGAGCCGCTTCATAAGCGGGTAGATCGTGCCTTCGGTTATGTGCATACAGCCGGAGATGATATTGACGAGCTCATATCCGTATCGGTCTCCGCGGCACAGTATCGAGAGCACGCAAAGTTCGAGCGTTCCTCTTTTTAACTGCGACTGCATTTTATCTTCTCCTCTCGTGTGTGATCGGCAAGGTACTTTGTCTCGCAAGATTTCATTTACTTGCAAGGTACTATGTGTTGCAAGCTACCTTGTATGTTTGTATTATACCACAAGCTACTCTGTTTTGCAAGGTACTATGTGTACAAATGTCAGGAAATTTTTGGCAGGGTTGTTGTGCAGTTGTAACAAAAGGGCAGCTCGTCCAAGGCGGCTGCTGATCTTTTCTGAAACAAAATATCTCATGGAGCGCCTGATAAACAAGATGGCCTTATATACAATGGTATTGCAAGGACATAGAAAGACGTTTAAAGTTTTTGCGAAATAAAACGAAGCTCCCGCACAGGGGAACTTTTTACGCATACAGCACGCATTTACAGATAATGATAAATTAAATGGAATAAAAATTTTTACCATATTTTGTCAAAAAGCATTGCAAAAAATCTTTTTATAGTGTATAATATAATCTGTATTACTCTGCAAAGGGTAATTATTTGTGTACAAATTATAATAGTATATATAGGCGCAGGTTTGCGCCGTACAATGTGTAAGGGTGATAACTATGCTTCATATCGGACTTGATGTGGGTTCGACAACGGTAAAGATCGCTGTGGTGAACGATAAGAATGATTTCGTTTACAAGCAGTATCAGCGTCACTACTCCGACATAAAGAAAACGCTTGCCGAGGTGCTGCTCGCCGGACTTGAAAAGGTGCAGGAAGACGAAGTTACCTGCGCGGTGACGGGCTCAGGCGGTATCAACGCCGCGAAATGGCTCGGTATCCCGTTTATTCAGGAGGTCGAAGCCGGTGCGGTGGCTATCGAAGCGCTTATTCCCGAGACCGATATTGCGATCGAGCTCGGCGGCGAGGACGCTAAGATAACATATCTGCGCGGCGGCATAGAACAGCGTATGAATGGATCCTGCGCAGGCGGCACCGGCGCGTTCATCGATCAGATGGCAGCGCTGCTGAATACCGATATTACCGGGCTCAACGAGCTCGCGAAGGATTACGAGACGATATACCCGATAGCGTCGCGCTGCGGCGTTTTCGCGAAGAGTGACATTCAGCCTCTTCTCAACGACGGTGCGAAGAGATCGGACGTTGCCGCGTCCATTTTCCAGTCTGTCGTCAACCAGACTATAAGCGGTCTTGCGTGCGGCAAGCCTATACGCGGGAAAGTTGCGTTTCTCGGCGGTCCTCTGTTCTACCTGTCCGAGCTTCGCAAGCGCTTTATTGAGACGCTCAATATGAAGCCGGAAGATGTCATATTCCCGCCCGACGCGAATCTTTTCGTTGCGACCGGCGCGGCTCTCGCGGACAACCGCGGAACTATCAGCGTTAAAGAGCTCAAAGACAAGATATCGGCTCTCGGAAGTGTTACGGTCCATGAAGTTGAACGTCTTGCGCCATTGTTCAAAGACGAGGCGGAGAAGCAGGCTTTCCTCGAACGACATTCAAAGAGCGTTATTCCGACCGCAGATCTATCGCAGCACAGCGGAAAATGCTATCTCGGAATAGACGCGGGCTCGACGACGACAAAAGCCTGCCTTATAAACGAAAAGGCGGAGATACTCTACTCCTTCTATAACAATAACCTCGGTGACCCGCTCAAATCGGTCATCGGGATACTGAAAGACATATACTCGAAGCTACCCGAGGGCGCTTACATTGCCAAGGCTACAGCTACCGGCTACGGCGAACACCTCATCAAAGCCGCGCTTGGCGTGGACTACGGCGAGATCGAGACTATGGCGCACTACAAGGCTGCCGAACGTCTGCTCCCCGGAGTTGAGTTCATTCTCGACATCGGCGGACAGGATATGAAGTGTATGCGCGTGAAGAACGGCGAGATCGAGAGCATACTGCTCAACGAAGCGTGCTCGTCGGGCTGCGGCTCGTTCATTGAGAACTTCGCCGCGGCGCTCGGAATGACAAGCAAGGAATTCGCGGCGGTCGGACTTGAAGCCGAACACCCCGTTGATCTGGGCTCGCGCTGTACGGTCTTCATGAACAGCCGTGTAAAGCAGGCGCAGAAAGAGGGCGCGTCCGTTGCGGATATTTCCGCGGGACTTTCTTACTCTGTGGTCAAGAACGCGCTCTTCAAGGTAATAAAGATACGTGACCCTAAGGCTATGGGCGAGAAGATAATCGTGCAGGGCGGTACATTCATGAATACATCCGTTCTCCGCGCGTTCGAGCTCACCTGCGGCAGGGAAGCTGTGCGTCCCGACAAGGCGGGGCTCATGGGAGCCTACGGAAGCGCACTTGTTGCAATGGAGCGTGACGACGGAGAGGGCTCGACCATATCGAAGCTCGAAGCTCTCGAAAACTTCACGATACAGAAATCCACCGCGAGATGCGGAAAATGCTCAAACAACTGTCTGCTCACGATAAGCAAGTTCTCGGACGGCAAGCGCTTCATCACGAACAACCGCTGTGAGCGCGGAGCCGGTACCGGCGCGGGCAAGGCAACGCTCCCGAATATGTATGACTTCAAGTACAAGCGTCTGTTCGACTACTACAAGCCGCTTCCCGCCGACGAGGCGAAGCGCGGCGTGGTCGGCATACCGCGCGTTCTGGGAATGTACGAGAACTATCCGTTCTGGTTCACGTTCCTGACCGAGCTCGGCTACAGCGTAATGTTATCGCCGAAATCCTCGCGCGACATCTACGATATGGGTATTGAGACCATGCCGTCAGAGTCGGTGTGCTACCCGGCGAAGCTTTCGCACGGGCACATTGAGTGGCTGCTCAAACAGGGCGTGAAGTTTATCTTCTATCCGTCGCTTACTTACGAAATGGACAACGGCGGAAAGGGCGACAACCACTATAATTGTCCGGTAGTTGCAACATACAGCGAGGTAATCAAGAATTCCGTTCCGGCGCTTCGCGATCACGACGTGAATTTCATGAACCCGTTCCTTCCGATATACGACAAAAAAGCGATGACAAGGCGCATCGTCGAGGAGTTCTCTCCGCTCGGCATAAGCGGCGAGGAGCTCGGAGCGGCGCTTGCGAAAGCTTACGCCGAGGATGTGCACTTCAAAGACGACGTGCATAAAGAGGGTGAGCGCATTCTCAGGCTCCTCGAAGAAGAGGGAAAGAAGGGCATCGTTCTTGCGGGAAGACCGTACCATGTCGATCCGGAGGTCAACCACGGCATTCCGGAGATGATAAACGGCTACGGTTACGCGGTACTGACCGAGGACAGCGTTGCGCACCTCGGAGATCTTCCGCGCCCGATACGCGTTGTTGACCAGTGGATGTACCACAACAGGCTTTATAATGCAGCGGCTTTCGTTGCTTCGCGTCCGGACCTTGAACTTGTTCAGCTCAACAGCTTCGGCTGCGGACTTGACGCGGTCACCACCGACGAGGTGCAGGAGATACTCCAGGGAAGCGGAAGAATGTACACGCTGCTGAAGATAGACGAGGTCAACAACCTCGGCGCTGCGAGAATAAGGCTTCGCTCTCTCATTTCCGTCATGGAGGAGCGCGAACGCACAGGCTATGTATCCGACAAGAAATATACGGGCTACAAGCGTCAGCCGGTATTCACAAAGGAAATGAAGAGCCGTTACACGATACTTGCTCCGCAGATGGCGCCGTATCACTTCGACCTTCTCGAAGCGGCTTTCCGCTATTCCGGCTACGACTTCATCGTTCTGAAAGATTACTCGAAGCAGGTAGTTGATACCGGTCTCAAATATGTCAACAACGATGCGTGCTATCCGTCGATATTAACGGTCGGACAGCTCATGAACGCTCTCGAAAGCGGCAAGTATGACCTCTCAAAGACCGCCCTTCTTATAACTCAGACCGGCGGTGCATGCAGAGCGACCAACTATATCAGCATGATAAAGAAGGCTCTGGCGGACGGCGGCTATGGTGACACGCCCCTGTTATCGCTGAACTTCAACGGCCTCGAAAAGCAGCCCGGCTTCAAGATCACGCCGAGTCTTGCGATACGCGGCTTTATGAGCGTTGTTTACGGCGATGCGATATGCCGCTGCCTGTACAGAACGCGCCCCTACGAGATCGAAAAGGGAAGTGCCGACAAGCTCTATGAGAAGTGGAACGCATACCTGCGCGAAGACCTGAAGCACATGAGTTTCAGCCGTTTCAGGCGCAATCTGAAGGAAATGGTCAAGGAGTTTAACGAGCTCCCCGTTTATGATATTGAGAAGCCGCGTGTCGGTGTAGTCGGCGAGATACTTGTAAAGTACAGCCCCGCAGCGAACAATGATGTTGTGAAATTCCTCGAATCCGAGGGTGCCGAGGCGGTAGTTCCCGACCTTATGGGATTTATCTACTTCTTCTGCGACCACGCAAATTCCCGCAAGGAGTTCCTCACCGTTTCCGGCGCGAGATACTTTTTCAGCAACAAGGCGATAAAGCTTCTCGAACGTCTTGAAAAGCCGTTCATAGATGCAATAAAGGGCACAAAGTTCGGTGGGTTTACGCCTATCGCCGAGATGCGTGAGCTTGTTGACGGAATAGTATCGACCTGCAATATCGCGGGTGAGGGCTGGTTCCTGTCAGCGGAGATGCTTGAACTTCTCGAAAGCGGAGTTTCCAATATAATCTGTATGCAGCCGTTCGCGTGCCTGCCGAACCACGTCACAGGAAAGGGCGTTATCGGTGAGCTGCGCAGACGCAATCCCGAATCGAACATCATCGCCGTTGACTATGACCCCGGAGCTTCCGAGGTAAACCAGATCAACCGCATAAAGCTGATGCTCACGGCGGCTCTCAAAAAGATAAAGAACAAGGAGAAGCTCGCTGTACCGGAAGCGGAAGTAAAAGACAGCTACTCGGATATAATAGAGAACAAGGCTGTATGATGACGATATGCAGCGGTAAATTACGATGTAAATAAAATTTACCTAAAAGGTATTGACAAATAAATAGAATTGTGATAATATATAAATACAGTAAATCTGATTTACTAATGTAACAGGCTGTATATCTGAAAGGAGAACGTTATGGCTGAATTTAAATTTACGGACGCGTCAAAGACTGCTTCGCCCAAGAGCGGCGGAAACGGCAGCAAGACCGGCACTATAATATTTGCGGTGATCATCGCCGTTGTTGTACTCGCTATCGTGTTCAACTGCTTCACAATAGTACAGGAAGGTTTCATCGGCGTAAAGTACCAGTTCGGAAGAATCGTCGAGGATAATCTCTCCGCAGGTCTCAACTTCCGCATTCCTTTCGTTGAGGAAATAGAGGAAGTCGATATCCGTGACCAGATATATTCCGTTAAGGCGGACGCTTATACAAGCGATACCCAGAGCGTAAACGAGCTCCAGCTAAAACTCAACTACCGCTATTCAAGCGCCATGCTCTCGAATATCATCCGTGAGACCGGTATCAACAACGTTGAGAACAAGCTCCTTGTCCCGAACGTTGCAAAGATCGCAAAGGACGCTATCGGTAAAGTTAAGGCAGAGGATCTTGTACAGTCCAGAGGACAGGTACAGGCTACTATCCAGAGCGAGCTTACCGAGGTGCTCAGCCCCTACGGCATCATAGTTACAGCGTTCGCTATCGAGAACCTTAACTTCGACCCCGCGTTCGAGGCGTCGATACAGGAAAAGGTCATCGCAGCACAGGACGCTCTCAAAATGGAGAACAAGACCAAGGAGAAGGAAGAGGAAGCCAAGCAGATAGTTATTGAGGCACAGGCTAACGCGGACAGCCAGGTAGCTATCGCAAAGGCAGAGGCAGAAGCTATCTCCCTTATCGAAGAGCAGCTCGCCAACAGCCCGAACTATATCGACTACTTCAAGCTCCAGAAGTGGAACGGAATACTTCCGCAGGTAATAGGCGACGGTGTGAACCCGTTCATAGCTCTCGGCGACAGCAAGAGCATGACAACACAGGCAAGCACTCCGGCTGCTTCGCAGAGCATACCCGCTCCCGCACCGGCAGTAACTGCCGCGGAATAACCGGCTGACAAAAACGCAATATATGACCTTACGCGCAGAAATGCGCGTAAGGTTTGTGTTGTTTTCGCAGAATTTGACGGGCTTTGCCGGCAGCCGTCATGTACAGATGAATTTACTCCCGAAAGGATATTTATGAACTATACTGAACTGAAAACAAAAGTACTCGAACGCTTTTTCTCGCGGTCGAACAATATGCAGAAAAAGGCAATATTCCGGACAGAAGGCGCTGTCCTCATAATCGCGGGTGCCGGAAGCGGAAAGACAACTGTGCTCTGCAACAGGATAGCCAACCTGCTGCTGTTCGGTGACGCATACCACAGCACTTATGAGCCGAAGCTCGGCGCGGACGATATGGCATTCCTGCAGGCCTATGCCGACGGGGCTTATGAAAACACACCCGAGGTTTCCGAACGTCTTTCTGAGCTTATCGGGCATAACAGAGCGATACCGTGGAAGATACTCGCCGTAACATTCACCAACAAGGCTGCCGCAGAGCTTAAAGAGCGTCTTTCGCGCATGAACGCACCGGCTGCGGACGTATGGGCGGCGACTTTCCATTCGACCTGCGTGCGTATCCTCCGCAGAAGCATAGAGGCTATCGGCTATCAGAAGAATTTTGTCATTTATGATGCCGACGACAGCAAGCGCGTCATAAAATCGGTTCTTGAAGCTATGAATATCTCGGAGAAGACATTCAATCCGAAAGTGATCGCTAATGCCATTTCGCGCGCAAAGGACAAACTCATCGAGCCCGAGCAGTTCCCGACATCGAACAGCGAAGGAAAGCCCGATTTCCAGCTCGGCGTGATACGTGATGTGTATATCGAGTATCAGAAGCGTCTTAAAGCCGCGAATGCTCTCGATTTCGACGATATAATAATGAAGACCGTGCAGGTGTTCAGGGCGGACGCGGAAGTCCTGAAATACTGGCAGGAGCGTTTTTCGTACATTATGGTGGACGAGTATCAGGATACGAATATGGCGCAGTATGAACTCGTGAAGCTCCTCGCGGGGGGAAGCGGAAATCTATGCGTTGTCGGCGATGAAGACCAGTCGATCTACCGTTTCCGCGGCGCGACGATAGAGAACATACTTTCGTTTGAGAAAGAGTTCGACAGCGCAGTCGTGAAGCTTGAGCAGAACTATCGCTCGACCACGAACATACTCGATGCGGCGAACGCCGTTATCCGCAACAACACTCAGCACAAGGACAAGAACCTCTGGTCCGACCTCGGAGCCGGCGACAAGATACAGGTTTACAGGTTCCCGGACGATCAGGCGGAGGCTCTCTTCGTCGCGAACGAGATACTTAATACCAAGAAGGACGGAAGCAAGCTTTCGGATAATGCGATACTGTACAGAAATAATGCACAGTCGCGAAACTTCGAGCTTTCGCTCGGTAAAATGGGCATACCTTATGTCATCGTCGGCGGTACGAAGTTCTACGACCGCAAGGAAATACGCGATATGCTCGCTTACCTGAGCGTTATCTGCAACCCTTACGATACCGTTCGTCTCGCCCGCATCGTCAATGAACCGAAGCGCGGCATAGGCGATACGACATGGGCGGAGATAGAGAATATAGCTCTTGCCTGCGGGATAAGCCCGATAGAGACTATGGAGCGCTGTGAGGAGTTCGCGTCGCTTACCAAGAAAGCCAAGGTGCTCAAGCCGCTGGCGGCGATGTTCAGAGAGTTTATCGACACGGCGGATGAGCGTGAGATCACGGATATACTCGACGATGTAATGGAGCAGTCCGGCTATACGGATATGCTTATGTCGCAGGGCGACGAGGGTCTCGGACGCCTTGAGAACATCAAGGAGCTCAAGTCCTCGATGATACAGTTCTGCGAGGAAAACGACAGCAGATCGCTCTTTGACTACCTTGAGCAGGTAGCGCTTATTTCCGACCTTGACAGCTACGACGATACCGACGACCGCGTGACGCTTATGACGATGCACTCGGCAAAAGGACTTGAATTCGAGAACGTGTATATCGTCGGCGCGGAGGAGAATATCTTCCCCGGCTACAGAAGCCTCGGGGATATGTACGAACTTGAAGAGGACAGGAGACTCTGCTACGTTGCGATAACGAGAGCAAAAAGAAAGCTTTACATAACAACTGCGGCATCGAGACTTCTTTACGGTCAGACACAGCATAACAAGATGTCGCGGTTTATACAGGAAATACCGGGGGAATATATGGAATACAACGACAAAACGGCTAAAACTGCTATGAGTGAACGCACATACGGCGGAAGAAAGCAGTCAACATATTTGCAGGACCGCTCGGCGGCACAGGCAGCGAAGACCGCTGCGGCACCGTCTGCGGAGAGCTTTGCAGCGGGTGACAGAGTAAGTCACCGCAAGTTCGGCGAGGGCACGGTATTGTCCGCGTCGCCGCTCGGAAATGACACGCTTCTTGAGATAAGCTTCGACACGAACGGCACGAAGAAGCTTGCGGCAGCTTTCGCGAAGATAACGAAAATATGAGCCTGATTGCTCGGCAGAATAACGGCTGAGCCTGTAAATTAGTGGTTTTGCTAAAAAAATTGGTAAAATTTTCTACATCGGCGGCGAAAAAAATTCAGAATATTGTGGAAATCTTTAAATAAATGTGATATAATAAATTGATGTACCTTGCGTATCGCTTGACGCGGAGCGCCTGACATCGTTATTATAAACGAAAAGAGATGATATAATATGGCAGATCCTATAGACGGAACCATAAATCTTGAAGTTGACGAAAAGTTCATGAACGCGAGACTCAGCATACAGCCTGCGAAGAACGGCGGAAAAGAAGTTACCGAGCAGATGGTACGCGACGCTATGGCTATGCAGGGTATAAGATACGGTATAGACGATGATGCTGTTAAAGAGGCGTTTACAAACGGCGGTTTGAGTGTACTTCTCGCAAAAGGCGACCCGCCTGTTGACGGAAAGAACGGCTATCTGACATATCATTTCGAGAGAAAGAGCGGTGCGCAGATGAAGGCGGACGAGTTCGGCAACGTGGATTTCCACGATCTCGGACTTATCCAGAACATAGAGAAAGACACTATCATAGCGGACGTATTTCCCGAGACGCCCGGTTCGCCCGGACGCGACATAAGAGGCTTAGAGCTTCCGCAGTATCCCGGCAAGCCCGCGAAGCTTACCGTAGGCAACGGTGTTGCGCTTTCCGCGGACGGAGCTCACCTTGTGTCCGCAATACAAGGAAATCTGCGCTGGAACAAGGATCATTTCGTTGTTGACAAAGAGCTTGTTGTCGGCGATATCGACCTTTCCGTAGGAAATATAGACTTCGTAGGCGACATTACCATAAAGGGCAATGTCTGCGAGGGATTTGTCGTGCGCTCCGGCGGTAATATCAATATAGCGGGAAATGTAACGAGCGCTACGATAGAAGCGGACGGCAACATCAACGCGAAGCTCGGATTCGTGAGCTCGAAGGTGACTGCGGGCGGCGATATAAGCGTAAGCTTCGGAGAAAACTCCGAGATCACCGCGGGCGGTTCGATAAAAGCCCAGAGCTTTGTCGGATGCACAGTCGTTTGCAACGGCCCCATGACGATACAGGGCGGAAAATCCGTCATAGTAGGCGGAAAGTACACCTGTCTCTCGGATATAGAGGTAAACTATGTAGGTTCTGATTCCTATGTACGCACGCTCATCGTTCTCGGTAATGTGGCGGTGCTCGCGGAAGAGCTTCAGGAGCTCAAGAAGAACCTCAAGGGTTACGAGAACCAGCTTACGCAGCTCGATATGGTAGTGACAACGCTCCAGCAGCAGAAGAAAGCTGCTCCGCTCACACCGGAGAGAGAAGATATGCTCAAACGTTCGATAAAAGCGAAGTTCAGTCACATGGGTCTTATCAAGGAGACCAACGAACGTATCGCGGATATAGAACACGAGATAGAGAACAACAATGACCTTTGCATAAGGGTCAAGAGAGCGGCGTTCCCGGGCGTTACGGTAAGAATAAACAACGCCCAGCTCGTTGTGACGCAGAAGACCGGTGCCTGTACGATAAAAATGAACGAGGACAAGGACGTAGTTATCCGCTGATATATGGAAAGGACACGGCATTTTGACTGATATTTCCGGACGCAGCTTCGTTTCCGTAAGAGACGTTTACAAGCGCTATAAAATGGGCGAGATCACTATAAATGCTTCCGACGGTATCACCTTTGACATTGAAAAGGGTGAGCTTGCGATAGTTCTCGGGCCTTCCGGCTCGGGTAAGACCACCGTGCTTAATATGCTCGGCGGTATGGACACTATAGATGACGGAAGTATCGTCGTTGACGGAAACGATATTGCAAAGTATTCAAGAAAAGAGCTTATCACATACAGACGCTATGAGATCGGGTTCATCTTCCAGTTCTACAATCTGATACAGAACCTTACCGCAAAGGAAAATGTCGAGCTCGCTGCGCAGACCTGCAAGGACTTTGTGCCCGCGGACGAGATGCTTCGTCAGGTAGGTCTCGGCGAGAGGCTCGACAACTTCCCGGCTCAGCTTTCCGGCGGCGAACAGCAGCGAGTCGCCATTGCGCGCGCCCTCGCGAAGAAGCCGAAGCTTCTGCTCTGCGACGAGCCTACGGGAGCTCTCGATTACAACACCGGAAAGATGATACTCAAGCTGTTGCAGGACACCTGTCGGAACAGGGGAATGACGGTCGTGCTTGTAACCCATAACTCGGCGATAGCACCCATGGCGGACAGGGTCATTTACCTGAAAAACAGCAGGGTGATAGACGAGGTAATAAACAAGGATCCGACTCCTGTTGAAGATATAGAATGGTAAGATCGCTGCCATATTTTCTGTGTATTCGGCGGAAGAAAAAAGAGATCAAAAGCTTTGACTGATTTTCGATGTCGGTCGGAAAGCATATTCAATGGAGATATGACAAGGATGTCATAAGGAAGAAGGGATAACCAAGATATGAGCTTTCTTGTTTCAAGGCAGGCCATATTCAATCAGAGCGGCGGCACCGATATGTACCAGATGCTGTTTTCGTTCACGAGCAAGAAAAATCCTCTCGGCGACGAGGAACTTGTGAGCGAGGCCGAGATAGAGGACGCTAAAGACTATATTAAGCGCAACATGGAAGCGATATTTGACAAAAAGACTGCGTATATACGGTTTACGCAGCTTCTGCTAGACAATAACTTCCATGAGCTCTTCCTGAAGGAAAAGCTTGTGATAGAGCTGCCGACAACGCTTCTTGCAAACCCTGTTTCTTTACAGCAATGCATGAGACTGAAACGTCTCGGCTATACGATAGCTCTTTCGGGGTTCCTTTACAGCGAGGATAACGAGGAGCTTTTCAACTTTGCGGATATTCTGCGGTTCGATATAAGCTTGGACTGCGACGAGGTCACATACACCGTCAAGAAGTGCCACGAGCGCGGAAAGCGAGCTCTTGCGGAAAACGTTGAAGAGCAGGAGCACTTCGAGCTTGCCCGGGAGCTTGATATAGACTATGTGAGCGGCGGATTCTTTTCAAAGCCGGTGCTTGAGACAAAGCGTTCCGGCGGACCCATGATAAAGACGTTTTTACAGATACTCGCGCTTTTATACAGCCCCGACCCCAATATCGAGTACATTTCGGCGGTAATATCCACCGACCCTGTGCTTACTATAAAGCTTCTCAAAGTAATAAACCAGCTCTGCGCCGATAAAGGAAACACGGTCTCGACCGTGCGTCAGGCACTTGTTATGCTCGGTATCGACAGGCTTAAGGAATGGATATACCTTGTCGGACTTCAGCGCCTTAACCGTAACTCACCGGCAGAGATACTCCGTCTTGCCCTGTTCCGCGCACGTTTCTGCGAACGCATATCGCGTAACTCCGGCGGAAGCGTCGGCTCGCGCAGCAACGAGGTCTATCTCATGGGCCTTATCTCGATAGTTACCGGAAGCAATGACGAGGAAGCCCTCAGAAAGGCACTCTCCGACCTTCCGGTTTCTCAGGAGATCAAAGAAGGTATCACCGGCGGCGGTGTGTTCGGCGATATATTCAACCTCTCGCGCAGCTATGAGCACGGAGACTGGGAAGGCGTGGTCGTTCTTTCGTCGGCGTGCAATATAGATTTCAATGTGCTCGCGAATGAGTACATAGAGGCGCAGAAATTTGTGAAAAAGTACGGAAATTTTGCTTAAACGTGTTCCTTAATGCAAAAAAATACGGAAAATGCTTTTTCCCTCTTGACAAGGGGACAAAATTTGTTTATAATAATATAGCTGTTATTTAATAGGGGCGAACTATACCCTTAAGAAAATATAACAAAACGGACAAATCATGAATGGAGGTAGATCGAGATGAAAAGAACATATCAGCCTAAGAAGCGTCAGAGAAAGATGGAGCATGGCTTCAGAAAGAGAATGAAGACTGCTAACGGACGCAAGGTCCTCGCAAGAAGACGTGCAAAGGGCAGAAAACAGCTCACATACTAATCTGATGGGCGAATTTTCAAAACGGTTTTATGTTATCAAAAAAGACCGCGAGTTCCGATACCTTTTTAAAAAGGGAAACTGCTGCCCGAGCTACGGCTTCGTGTGCTATTACAGACCCTCGTCCCGCCGCAGAAACAGATGCGGCATAGTCACAGGAAAAAAGGTCGGTAACGCGGTCAAAAGAAACCGTTCGAGAAGAGTTATCCGGGAAGCGTTCAGGATCTTCGACAACGAGCTCCTGAAAGAAACGGATAAACGCTTCGATTTTATTTTTGTCGCAAGAGACAAAACGCCGTCGCTCAAATCCACTCAAATACTCGGAACGATGCGCGTAAAGCTTAAACCCCTCCTTACAGGCAGGAACGACGAAAATGCGGCGGAGAAGAAAAAAACCCCGTAATACCGTGTTCGTGTGACTGCCTGAAGACAATGTACAAATGAAATACTTACTGATCGGAATTATAAAGCTTTACAGATCAACATTGTCCAAGATCAAGCCGCCTTGCTGCCGCTTTTATCCGACTTGCTCCGTTTACGGGATCAATGCGATAAGACGGTTCGGTTCTGTCAAGGGCGGCTATTTGACTGTAAGAAGGATAGCAAGATGCCACCCGTGGAACGCCGGCGGATATGACCCCGTACCGGAGGAGTTTTCTTTTTTCAGAAAAAAGAAAACCGCGGAAGATCAAGAAAGAACGGTCATATAAGAAAAATAAAGGGTGATAGATCATTAATTTCCTGTACACTATAATCGGAACACCGCTTGGATACATCATGTGGGTGTGCTACGCACTCGTACAGAATGTCGGTTGGGCTATAATCATCTTTACGCTGATCATGCGTGCAGCGATGTTCCCAATTAACCTGAAGCAGCAGAAGAATACTGCGATCTCTCAGCTTTATATGCCGAGAGTGAGAGAAATACAGACAAAGTATAAAAACAACCAGCAAAAACAGCAGGAAGAGCTCATCAAGCTCCAGAAGGAGGGCTATAACCCCACCGGCGGCTGCCTTCCTATGATACTTACTTTCGTTATACTCTTCGGTGTCATCGATGTTGTATATAAACCCATGACCCACATGGAACATTTCAGCGGCGAGAACATCAATGCTATCGTTGCGTCCGCACAGGACGTCGATATAGTCCAGACGCTCATGACAAGCGACGAGGATTATGCCGCTGTGCTTGAATACTTCGCTGACGGCACATCCCTCACCTACATCGAGAACGACGAGACCGGTGCAGACGGCAAGACCGTAAAGGTAAACAACCGTATCAAGGCTCCCGAGGGCTTTAACCTTGATGATGCAAAGAAGACGGTCACCGTTACACGCGAGAAGATGGATGAGCTTTATCCTATACTCAAGGCAAGCAACAAGGGTGACATACTCGCGGCGCTTTACGCCAACAGCTCCCGCCTCTCCGACCCGATAAGAAGCGGTCTCCAGCAGATCGTTATGAACTATGGCGACCAGACCCTTTACCGCGAACTCCGTGCGCTGAACTGCTACGGCAGGAGCGATATGAACGCAAAGCTTATCGTTGAGAACTCCGGAATAGACAGCGGTGTTGCTGACAGACTTGCCAAACTCAGCAACAACATCTACTTCCTTGGCATAAACCTCGGAGAACAGCCGCGCTGGGCATTCGATTCGCTCATTATAATACCGATAATCGCTTTCGTTTTCTCGTTCGCACAGATGTATATCCAGCAGTATCTCATGGAGAAGCAGAATCCCGAGATCGCAAAGCAGCAGGGCAGTATGAAGATAATGCTCCTCATGATGCCGTTCATTTCGCTGTTCATCGTATTCAGCGTGCCTGCCGGTGCGGGCTTCTACTGGTCGGTATCGTATCTGTTCGGTATTATTCAGAGTATCATAATGTACAAGTTCTGGCCGTCGGATAAGATAAGAGCGGAAGCAAAAGCCAAAATGGATGCTCAGGCAGCTGCCAAGGAGCAGCGCGCAACGGTCATCACAGTCGATGCGGACGGCAATGAGGTAGAAAAGACTGAGCGTGTATCGAAGCTCACGCAGAAAGAGATAAAAGAGCTCAATAAGAAGAAGCTCGAAGCTGCGAGAAGAGCGGACGCAGAGAAATACGGGGAGGAATATATCGAATCTCCCGATGATGATGACGATTTATGATCTTAAGAAAGGACAAGGATAATGGAAAAGGTATATACCGCAAAGACCGAGGAGCTCGCTAAGGAACAGGCGATAAATGAGTTCCGTGCGCTCGGTATAAGCGAGAATGACATCACTTTCGATATAATTGAGCAGCCGAGAAAGGGTATCTTCGGAATGAAGGGCGATTTCAGGATCAGGGCTTACGCAGAGGACGGCGCTGCCGAAGCAGCACAGCCCGCGGAGCAGGAAACGGCAGAAACGCCCGTTGAGACTGCGAGCGTTACAGCCGATGATATGCCTGAACAGCAGGTTACTGCTCCCTCGGACGAGATAGACGTTCTGAATACCGAAAAGGTCATCAATGCGCAGAAGTATCTCTCGAAGGTGCTTGATGCGCTCGGACTTGAGAATTATTCGATAAATACAGTAAAGAACGGAGATACCGTTGTCCTCGATATAGTCGGCGACAAGCTCGGTGTTGTCATCGGCAGACGCGGCGAAACTCTCGATGCTCTCCAGTACCTCACGATACTTGCAAGCAACAAGGCTGAGAACTCTTATTGCAGGATCTCGGTTGACTGCAACGGTTACAGAGCAAAGAGAAAGGAAACCCTTGAGGCTCTCGCAGAAAAGACTGCACACAGAGTTTTAAAGCAGGGCAGACGTGTGACTCTCGAACCCATGAATCCCTATGAAAGACGTATAATCCACAGCAAGGTAGCAGAGATCGAGGGCGTTTACAGCAACTCGGTAGGCGAGGAGCCGTTCAGAAAGGTTGTTATCTCATCGAACGCCAAGCCTTCCTACAGCGGCAAGAGCGAACGCGGCGAAAGAGGCGGCAGACGCGACCGCGGCGAGCGTCGTTCTTATGGTCGTAATTATCGTCAGTCCACCGGCTTCTCTACTTCCTTTGAACGTGAATACAAGCGAGCACAGGCGGAGC
Organism: uncultured Clostridia bacterium; assembly: GCA_947168885.1. Taxonomy (GTDB): domain Bacteria; phylum Bacillota; class Clostridia; order Oscillospirales; family Ruminococcaceae; genus Ruminiclostridium_E. The sequence goes on from CAMVNQ010000001.1 coordinate 299,123, forward strand.
AGACTGTTGAGTATTCGCAGGAGACCGTCGAGCTTGAAAAGAGCACATCTCTCTACGGAAAGATAGAATTATAATAATGTAGGGCAGGTGCGGCGTCTCTTCCCGCATCTGTCCGTTTTTACTGGGCTGTCGCCAAGTGGTAAGGCAAGGGACTTTGACTCCCTCATCCCGTGGGTTCAAATCCCGCCAGCCCAACCACGGCATTCGCCGTTTCGCCGTATGTTACTCCGGTAGCATACGGTATTTTTCTGCCACGCTGTCCAGAGCTCAGATATACTTTCTGTAACGCAATCCCACGGCATTCGCCGTTTCGCCGTATGTTACTCCGGTAGCATACGGTATTTTTCTGCCACGCTGTCCAGAGTGCAGATACCGTAGCAATTGCTGCAAGCTATCATTTAGATGAATATATGTTATCGTATGTCAAGCGCAAGCTTGACAATTCAAAGGTTAGGCAGACTTCATACGACAGAGACATCAGAACAATGAACAATCAGATTATACCGAGAATATTCGGTTTAAGTTTTATTTAAGGTTCACAGGTTATAATACAGACAAAGAAAAGCAAAGTGCCGGTATTATCCGGACAGAAAAGGAGTACACTATGAAAAAATCAGCTTTAACCGCAATAATTCTTTCATCGGCTATATGTATGGCATTCACAGGTTGTGCGGCAAACACCGCTGTGTCAGAAACAAGTGCCGGTTACGCGGATAATATGGCCGTGACTGTACAGGGCGACACCTCAGAAGCAGATGACAGCGCCGCAGCGGAACAGATGATGCGCGGCTTTGGCGGGCGCGGAGGCTTCGGTAATTTCAATAACGCCGGAGCAGGCAGCTTCAGTGGGCAAAACACAGGATCGAGCTCGGTTATAAGCTCAGACACCGCGATAAATGTAACTATGGGAAGTTCCGCTATTGACACAGCAGAGCTGTTTACTACCCGGGACCTCAAGCAGACTGCGGATACGAGCAAAGCGCAGACAATAACAGTAGCGGACGGTAAAACAATAAATATCACTGAAGAGGGTATTTATGTAATCAAGGGCAGCGCGAAGAACTGCACGATCAAGGTGACCGCCGACAAGTCTGCAAAGGTGCAGCTCGTACTCGACGGCGTGAGCATCACAAATGATGATTTCCCCGCGATATATGTTGTTTCTGCGGATAAATGCTTTGTAACGACCTCAAACAAAACAAGCAAACTTTCGGTGACCGGACAGTTCAAGGCTGACGGCGACACAAACACCGATGCGGTAATCTTTTCAAAGGACGACATTGTACTTAACGGTGTAGGAACGCTCAATGTAACATCTTCATACGGAAACGGCATCACAGGCAAGGACGACATCAAGATCACCGGAGGCACATACAGCATCACAAGTGCGAAGGACAGTATAGAAGCCAACGATTCGATAAGAATATGCGGCGGCAAATTCACGATAAACAGCAAGAAAGACGCTCTGCACTGCGAGAATGACGAAGACGGCTCGGTGGGCTGGATCTATATTTCCGACGGTGAGTTCGATATAACGGCGTCGAGTGACGGTATTCAGGCCATAACGATACTTCAGATAGACGGCGGAACGTTGAATATCAAGGCGTCTGAAGGTCTCGAAGCTTCTTATGTACAGATAAACGGCGGCAAAATAACCATATCCGCATCAGACGACGGTATAAACGCTTCCCGCAAGAGTACAGCCATAACAACTGCGACCGTGGAAATAAACGGCGGAGAGCTTACGATAACTATGGGTCAGGGTGATACCGACGGGATCGACGCGAACGGCAACATCTATGTGAACGGCGGCACCGTCAGCGTGACCGGTCAGTCCACGTTCGATTATGACGGTGTCGGGAAGCTTAACGGCGGAACGGTGATCGTCAACGGTCAGAAGGTCACATCTCTTCCGCAGCCGATGATGGGCGGCGGACAGGGCGGCTTCGGCGGACAAGGCAGTTTCGGCAGACAGGGCGGCTTCGGCGGCCGTGGAGTATTCGGAACAACGACCTGATTTCATCGATCCACATTGCCGTGAATTTCATGTGTCGAGTAAACGAGCGCATGAAATTACGCTGATATAATAGCAATTTGCAGACAACAGCACCGGACAGCTCAAGGCTGTCCGGTGCTGTTGTCTGGAACAAGATCGGGGCAGAGCCGGCGGGAACGGAACAGCTCGGAAAAATGCAGTGAGGTGAACCTTGCAAATGCGCTTCCGATATGTTATAATAGTGGTAATAAGTTAGTCAATGACGAGGGAAAAATGGAACTCAGATTACTTGAATACTTTCTCGCCGTCGTCCGTGAGGAAAACATATCACGGGCCGCTGAAGTGCTTCATGTGACCCAGCCGACTTTGAGCCGCCAGATGAAGGAGCTTGAGGACGAGCTTCATACCACGCTGTTTATAAGAGGGAAAAGGCTTACTCTGACCGATTCGGGAGTTATGCTCCGCAGACGTGCGGAAGAAGTCGTGTCGCTTATGAACAAGATAGACAGCGAATTCCGGGAGCAAGAGGAAGTCAGCGGAGTTATCTCTGTCGGAAGCGGCGGTCTGAAAGCGGCGGGCGTCCTGCCTGAACTGATCGGGCATTTCCGTGAACGCTATCCGCTTGTGAGCTTTGAGATCATCACGGGTACTGCCGACCGCATCAAGGAAATGCTTGAACACGGTCTGCTTGATTTCGGATTCCTGCTGGAGCCGATAGATATGGAGAAATTCGATTATCTGCGCCTGCCGGTGAAGGAAGTATGGGGCGTTCTTTTTCCTGCCGGTCACCGGCTCGCATCCGAAAAAGCTATAACCCGCCAACAGCTGAAGGAGCTTCCTCTTGCGGTCACGAGCCGTAACGCTTTGCGCGGTGAGATCGAAGAATGGCTGAAATATCCCGTTTCGGAGCTGAATATTATAACAACATTTAATCTGATCGATAATGTCGCATTGCTTGCAGAGCGCGGCATAGCCTGTGCTCTGGCAGTCGAGGGTGCCGTGGATGTGTTTGATCCCGCCCGCTTTGCATTTCGGCCGTTGACGCCGGAACTTTCCATGACTTCGGTGTTTGCATGGAAGAAACTCAGTCCGTATTCGGGCGCAGCCGGTAAATTCCTTGAATTTATCAAAACTATGCATTTGGGGCATACCGATGTATAAAATATAAGCATTTTACATATCGTCATAAATATGTTATACTGAGTACAGACACAAGGTGCTGTACTCTTTTACTTTTACCGAGGTGACCCTATGAAAGTGACAATACCCGAGATAACCGATAAGGAGCTTGCCGATCTGCTGAAAAGCTCCGGTATGACAGAAGCAGAGGTAAAGTCATTCCGGAAACGATGTGAGAATAACTGCTGCAGTGCAGAAAAGGTACGTGTCCTTCGGAAAACGAGAACAGCTCTGCTCGATAATATCCATGAAAAACAGGCTGTTCTTGACAAGCTTGACAATCTGATATGGTTTGCGGAACACGGAGGAGGATCATGAAAACGACTGTGCTGATTATAGCTTTATGCTGCTGTACTGCGATATTTGCGGCGTGTGGAAAAACGCAGAGCGACAGAAACGCTCAGCAATATACTCCACAGACATCACAGCAGCAGATACTTACAGACAAACCGACTGAGGAAAGCGTTTTATCCGAAAGCCAGGCTGAGCTGTTATACGACAAGGAGCAGGATATGAAACTGAAATTATACGTCAACGGCACGGAACTGACTGCCACACTTTCCGGCAGCACCGCCGCAAAGGAACTTACGGAAAAGCTGAAAGCCGGGTCCGTGACCGTGACACTGAATGAATACGGCGGATTTGAAAAGGTCGGAAAGCTTCCGTGGGCGCTTACGAAAACAGATGAAAGCATCGCGGCCGAAGCGGGAGATATAATGCTCTATCAGGGCAATCAGATGACGATTTTTTACAACCCGAATTCGTGGAGCTATACGAAGCTCGGACATATTGACAATATCACAGGTGAAGAACTGGAAGATCTGTTCGGTGAGGGAAATATCACCGTAACATTATCATATTAAAACGGAGGTATCACTATGAATAACGAAATGCTGACTTTGACACAGGAATGGGACAAGACTTTTCCGAAGTCCGATAAGGTCGATCACAGGAAAGTGACATTCCACAACCGCTACGGTATCACTCTTGCTGCTGATATGTATATCCCGAAGAACGCCGAAGGAAAGCTTCCTGCGGTCGCTGTCAGCGGACCGTTCGGTGCAGTCAAGGAGCAGTGCAGCGGTCTTTACGCTCAGACGCTTGCGGAACGCGGTTTCCTGACTGTCGCATTTGATCCGTCGTTCACAGGTGAAAGCGGAGGTCAGCCGAGATATATGGCTTCTCCCGACATCAACACAGAGGATTTTCAGGCTGCTGTTGACTTCCTGTCCGTTCAGGAAAATGCGGATGCAGACCGTATCGGCATCTGCGGCATCTGCGGCTGGGGCGGTCTGGCGATCAATACAGCGGCTCTCGATACCCGTATCAGGGCGACTGTCGCCGTTACAATGTACGATATGGCACGTGTCAATGCCAACGGTTATTTCGATTCCGAGAACAGCGAGAAAAAGCGCTTTGAGAAGAAAGTCGCTCTCAATGCCCAGCGTATCAGGGACTATCAGAGCGGCGGGTATGCTCCCGGCGGCGGTGTTGTTGACCCACTGCCCGAAGACGCGCCTTTCTTCGTGAAGGATTACTATGACTACTACAAGACAAAGCGCGGCTATCATGCACGTTCACTCAACTCAAACAACGGCTGGAATGTCATAGGCTGTATGTCGTTCCTTAATCAGCCGATCAATACTTATTCAAACGAAATAAGAAGTGCTGTTCTGCTGATCCACGGCGAAAAGGCTCATTCATGCTATTTCAGCAGGGATGCTTACGAAGCTATGACACTGGACAGCAAATATACCAACAACAAAGAACTTATGATAATTCCCGACTGTGTTCATACAGACCTGTATGACGGCGGCGGCAAGAACGCTATTCCGTTTGATAAGATAGAGGCATTTTACCGCGAATATCTGAAATAAGGAGCAGAATAATGGCTAAAAAGGTACTTGTAATATCATCAAGTCTGCGCAATAACAGCAATTCCGAGATGCTTGCAAAACAGGCTGCAAAGGGTGCACAGGATGCCGGACACGATGTGGAATTCGTTACGCTGAAAGATAAAACGCTTAATTTCTGCAAGGGCTGTCTCGCCTGTCAGAAAACAATGAAGTGCGTTATCAGGGATGACGCGGCCGAGATCTGCGGGAAAGTCGGAAATTCCGACGTGCTTATCTTTGCAAATCCGATATATTACTATGAACTCTGCGGTCAGCTCAAGACCCTGCTCGACCGCTGTAATCCGCTTTTCCCGTCTGATTACAGATTCCGTGATGTTTACCTTATAACCGCTTCAGCCGAAGACGGCGATGAAGTTTATAAGACTGCTGAAGGCGGCTTGCAGGGCTGGGTCGATTGCTTTGAGAAAGCGAAGCTCGTAAAAGTACTGTCGGGCGGCGGTCTTACCGATCCTTCCGAGGCGGAAAAGAACGAAGAATACTTAAAATCAGCCTATGAGTTGGGAAAGAATGTCTGAAATGTGTGACATCTATAACAACCGCTGATAAACATGATCTTCACATGACGGTAAAGCGCTGTGTCAGCGATTACGGCTGTATTGCCTAAACCAAATATAAGAAAGCGGGTGTCATTATGTCTGAAAAGATAGTACAGACAGCAGGCAGAAATCAGCTCGGAGAGTTCGCTCCGGACTTTGCACATTTCAATGATGATGTTCTTTTCGGTGAGAACTGGAACAACACCGATATTGACCTTAAAACGCGCAGCATCATTACGGTAGTCGCCCTTATGTCACAGGGCGTGACGGATAATTCGATCAGATACCATATCCTGAACGCCAGAAATCACGGTGTTTCGCAGAAAGAAATGGCTGCGGTCATCACGCATACAGCTTTCTACGCAGGCTGGCCGCACGCGTGGGCGGTGTTCAATATAGCAAAAGAGGTCTATGCGGATGGTGTTGCTGCGGTATCCGAGAAGGACAGATTCCGGAATGAACTGTTCTTCCCCATAGGAGAGCCGAATCCTTACGGGAATTACTTTGTGGGACAGAGCTATCTTGCGCCTGTCTCGACTGAGCAGATACCGATATACAACGTGACTTTCGAGCCTTCCTGCCGTAACAACTGGCATATCCACCACGCTAAAAGCGGCGGCGGTCAGATGCTTATCTGCATCGGCGGCCGTGGCTGGTATCAGGAATGGGGCAAGGAAGCAAGAGAACTTCACGCCGGTGACATAGTCAATATTCCTGCCAACGTCAAACACTGGCACGGTGCGGCCAAAGACAGCTGGTTCGCGCATCTTGCTGTTGAGATCGCCGGAGAGGACGGAAGCACTGAATGGTGCGAGGCGGTAAGCGACGAAGAATACAGTAAACTTGTATAACAATCGTGCCCGTTCACGAATGATCATCCTATAAAGCGATCACCCGACTGTCTCTGCAATGCTCTGCGTCAGGAACATGACGGGTACGCAGACTTATACATCAACAACCAAAAGCACCGGTTCCTTAAGGGAACCTCTAAAAACCCATTTTAGAGAAAAAGAGCTACTTGCGCCGATAGCTGTGTCAAGTCTCCTCACCTTGCGCCAGCAAGCTTTCGGAGCCTTTCCTTGCTCTCGACACAATTATCTCATTTTCTCCTTTCAAAGCGGTTTTTGGAGGTACCCTTAAGTCAGGAAAACCGGTGCTTTTATCGTTTTATTCTTGCTTTATTCGCTTTTTATCCTCATACATAGCCTTGTCGGCACGCTTGAAGATAAGGTCGAACGTCATATCCGCAGATGAACGTTCGGCATAACCGACTGCCGCGGAATACCTGTGCCACGGCTTTCTGCCTTCCTTGCCCGCCGTTTCGGCATACTTGTTTTTCAGTGCTTTTACGAGCTCATGGCGGTTATCGTAATCCGCCCCGCAAAGTACAGCGACAAACTCGTCGCCGCCTATCCTGTAAACGGGGGAATGCTTGAAAACATCGCATATAATACGGCTGCATCCTATGATATACGAGTCGCCCGCCTTATGACCGTAATTGTCGTTTATAGTCTTAAGCCCGTTTATATCTGTCATGACTATCGCAAATTTTGCGTTGCCTTCCGTAAGTTCTCTGTTGATGGCCTCAACGCGTTTTACATAAGCCGCCTTGCTTCCTACTTCCGTCAGGGCATCGCGGTATGCCGCCTTTGAGATCTCGCCTATCTGAAGATCTTTTGCTTTTATGTCAGACTCTGCGATGTAAAGGTCGTTCAGATGATCGATTATGTTTGTCTGCATCGAGCGGATACTTTCATAAATATCGCGTATCTCGTCGTGACTGTTAATGCTGAGCTCGACGATCCCGGCATCGGCATAAGTCATCTGTTTACCGGGCTTGAAACGCTTCATCTCCGCGGTCAGGGCATTCAGCGGCTCTATGACGGTTCTTGTGACGAAGAAGCCCGCGATCGCAAGCACAAGAATGATAAGTATGAGCGTACCGATAATTATGTATTTGAAGAATCGGGTCCGCTCATCAATGACATCGTCCATTCCGAAGTCGCAGCCGATGAGACAAACGGCATCTCCGTTTTTGAGACATACCGGCGCATAAGCCGAGCAAAGCCAGCCCCAGTCTCCGTGTGAGATCGTCGGTTCGTCAAGTGTCCAAAGGTCTTTTCCGTAGAATTCGGGTTCTCTGTCCTCAAAGTAACCCGTGCGGTAAAGAGGATTTTCGTCATCGTCCATCAGATACATATCTGAAACAGCATCGACGTCGCCCGGCACGATGATATAAAGGTATTTTATATCATTCATCGTGCGCAGGTAAGTATCGAGCTTATCCCGTGTCGCACTGTAGTTTTCCCAAAGCCCGTGCTGTTCAAGGTATTCTTTTATAAGGGTTTCGTCTTCCGCTTCCTCCGACCTGTCGCGAAGCTGCTGGAATTCCTCACTCTCCGCTGCTGCTCTGAGTTCCGCGAGATAGTCCGCATCTACAAGAGTGGCGAAGTTCCGTGCGTTGTCTTCGGAAAGCCGTTTATAGTATCTGTCGATCTGATCGGCGCTTACGTTATACGCTATCGACGCTGTGCCGAGAGCGACTGTGATGACCGTGAGCACCAGGAAAATATACATTTTCAGACCGAGAGAAAAATGCTTTTTTCTTTCCTCCATTTTCCCGTTCCTCGCTTTTTGAGCTTTTTTGTCCGCTGTATCATCATTTTACAGCAATGAAACGTAAATGTTAAGGCTATACCGGCGGTATTGTCTTAAAATAATTGTATCATATCCGATTATGAAATGCAAGTAAAAAAAATAAAAATGGTAGGTTTTAAAACATTTGTCCGTAATAATCGCAAAAAATGACAGATTTGTCATCAGTAATCTGAAAGCGTTCATTCAGTCGCGGACGGTGTTGAACAGCGATCTTTGAAACAAATGAAAAAATAGTGAAATATCTCCGGAACGGTTGAAATGTCAATGTATTTCAGGTATAATTAATGTGTCCTCAACAACTGCCGTTTGGCAGTTGTTGTCCCAAATCTTGTTTTACAGGATTTGGGATCGCTGTAAAACGCGCCTTCAGCGAGTTTTACAGCGGACACATTCCTTGATGTCAAGCTCATTTCGCCTTCGGGCGAACAAAAGTGCAAGGCAAATTTGAATTTTTGTGATTTCCCTTGCACTTTTGCAACCGCGAATTAGCTTCAAGCTGCGCTTTGAAGCCGATTCGCGGTTGATGAGCAGACATTAATTAACATACAGGCTGTTGCCGTGCAGCGAAAAAGGAGCGTATTGCGGTCCTGCGTCTGCGCTGCGGGTCATGAACCGGTAAAGGAGGAACATCCCTATGGATAATTTTAATTTCTACAGTCCCACAGAGTTCGTTTTCGGAAGAGACCGCGCCGAAGAAACCGGCAGATATGTCAATAAGCACGGCGGAACCAAGGTCCTTATACACTACGGCGGAGGTTCGGCGGTAAAGTCAGGTCTCATCGACATCGTGAAGAAATCGCTCGGCGACGCCGATATAGCATACTGCGAACTCGGCGGAGTAAAGCCGAATCCCCGCGACACTCTCGTTTACAAGGGTATTGAGCTGTGTCGGAAAGAGGGCGTTGACTTCATTTTAGCGGTCGGCGGCGGTTCTGTAATAGACTCATCAAAAGCGATAGCATTGGGCGTTCCTTATGACGGAGACTTCTGGGATTTTTACAGCGGGAAAACACCGGAAAAAGCGCTTCCCGTCGGCACTGTGCTTACTATAGCTGCTGCCGGAAGCGAGGGCTCGGGGAACTCTATCATCACAAAGGAAGACGGTCTGCTGAAGCGCGGCGCCCGCAATGACATACTCCGTCCGAGGTTCTCGATAATGGATCCGGCGCTCACCCAGACGCTCCCCGCCTATCAGACCGCCTGCGGGGCAACGGATATAATGGCGCACGTTTTCGAGCGATACTTTACCAATACCCGGGAGGTCGAGATAACCGACCGTCTCTGTGAAGCCGTTCTGCTGACAATGATAAAGGAAACTCCGCGCGTTATAGCCGATCCCGACAACTACGATGCACGCGCGAACATCATGTGGGCGGGGATGGTTGCGCACAACAATATCTGCGGTGTCGGAAGGCAGCAGGACTGGAACAGCCACGGTCTGGAACACGAGCTTTCCGCTCTGTATGATGTGACTCACGGCGCCGGACTCGCGGTGATAATGCCGGCGTGGATGGAATATGTTCACGACCATAACGTGCTGCGCTTCTGCCAGATGGCGACACGGGTATTCGGCTGCCGGATGTATTTTGAGGATCCCGAATCAACGGCGCTTGAGGGCATACGCAGGTTCCGTTCGTTCCTGCACAGTATTGGTATGCCGATAAACTTTGAAGAGCTTGGTGCGAAGGAAGAGGATATACCGAAGCTCGTTGAAAAACTCGGTATCGGCGAAGGTACACGCGCCGGATTTATGGAACTCAACGCGGAAGATGTTGCAGGCATATACAGGATAGCGGCTCACGCGTCGCTTCAAGGAATGGAGGAATAATGCATGAAGGTACTGTTTATCGGCGGAACGGGCACAATAAGTATGGCAATAACAAGGCTGCTGGCGGAGCGCGGCGACGAGCTTTATCTGCTCAACCGCGGCAGCCGCAATTACGGGCTGCCCGAAAATGTCAGGGTCATCAATTGTGATATAAACAACGAAAAGGAAGCGGCAGAAAAGCTCGCGGGAATGGAGTTTGACTGTGTAGGAGAGTTTATCGGCTTTGTTCCCGCACAGCTTGAGCGTGATTTCCGGCTGTTTGCGGGAAAGACTAAGCAGTTCATCTATATAAGCTCCGCGTCGGCGTACAGGAAGCCCATGCAGGGGTATGTGATAACCGAGGAAACGCCGCTTGAAAACCCGTACTGGGAGTATTCGCGCAACAAGAAAGCCTGTGAGGAATATCTTTTTGAGCGGTACAGAAATGACGGCTTCCCGGTGACGATAGTCCGTCCGAGCCACACATACGACGAGCGCAGCGTGCCGCTCGGTGTTCACGGCAAAAACGGAAGCTGGCAGGTCGTTAAACGCATCAGGGAAGGTAAGCCCGTGATAATACACGGCGACGGTACATCGCTCTGGACGATAACGCACAACAGCGACTTCGCCAAAGCGTATGCCGGACTTATCGGCAACCCTGCCGCGATAGGCGAAGCGTTCCACATCACGACAGATGAAAGCGTGAGCTGGAACGAGATCTACGGATATATTGCTGACGCGCTCGGCGTGAAACTTAAACCGTACTACATTTCATCGGAGACACTCGCCGCGCTCGGACCGGAATACGACTTTACCGGAAGCCTTACCGGCGACAAGGCGTGCTCGGTGGTATTCGACAACTCGAAGGTGAAGAAGCTCGTTCCGGACTTCAGAGCGACTGTCACTGCCCGCGAGGGAATAAGACGTACAGTAGAGTATGTACTTGCGCATGATGAGTGTCAGCATGATGACGAGGAATTTGATAAATGGTGCGACGATGTTATCGCTGCAGTTGAGAAAATGAAGGAGAATTTCAATGGTTGATGTAAAAGGAAAATGGGCGCTCATAACGGGTGCAGCAAGAGGTATAGGCGCAGGTGCGGCGAAGTTCATGGCAGAGCGCGGATGCAATCTGATACTTCACGGCAGAACGCCGGAGCATTGTGCAAAGACACTTGATGAAGTAAAAGCGCTTGGCGTTGAAGCGTATGCCGTGGGAGCGGAATTCTCCGATCTCGCACAGGTGGAGAAGATGCTCGCGGAGATAGATTCGCTCGGAAAGCGGATCGATATTGTGCTCAACAATGCGGGCGTACAGGTCGCGTACCGTACCGAGTACCTTAAAACGCCGGCGGAGGACTATGAGAAGAGCTTCCTTATAAACACGATCGCGCCGATGATGATAGTATATCACTTCCTGCCGAAGATGCAGGAGTACGGTTTCGGTAGGATAGTAAACACTACGAGCGGCATTCGTCTTGAACCGGAGCAGGCGGGGTATTCCGCAAGCAAAGCGGCGCTCGACAAGGTGACCATGGATCTTGCGTCGAAGTATGACGGCACAGACGTTATCATAAGTCTTACCGACCCGGGCTGGTGCAGGACCGACCTCGGCGGACCGCAGGCTCCGAACTCTCCCGAAAGCTCTTTGCCCGGTGTGGTAGTCGGGGCGTTCGTTGACGACAAAAAGTCCGGCAGAAATCTCGCCGCCGGAAACTTCTACGGTATGACCCTCGAACAGGCCGTTGAACACGCGGAGAAAAACATACCGAATTATACAGGCTCGATAGGATAAAAAGCGACCCCGCAGACTGCACAGCGCAGACTGCGGGGTGTTCTGTTTCTCTAAACAATATGTCTTCATGCCGAACTTACAGGAATGTCATCAAAACGACCTTTTCGTGCGTTCGGCAGACGGATAACCTGCTTGCGCCAAAACAAAACCCGCGGTATCCGATCGGAAGTCCCGCGGGGGATGATGCTGTGAAAGATTATGTTTACTGTATGGAATTGTCAAAATTCTGGAGTACAAACGAGTTTCTGCTTATCGGTTTCCTGCATGAAGGGCAGTACTTGAATCCCTCGGGGAAGTTCCTGTGGGGGCGAAACTCGTTTTCCTGTGCTCTGACCGTATTCCCGCATCCGTAACAGGTCGTGGTATAAACATCTCCCGTATATATGCTGAAACGTGTGTTCGGTGATGCAGGATCTATCATAGTGTCAAACGTGCTTCTGCTTATCGGCTTTTTGCAGACAGGGCAGTACTTGAACCCCTCGGGGAAATTATGGTGAGTCTGGAATTCGTTTGCTCTTGCTCTGATCTCGTTTTTGCAGGAAAAGCAGGTCGCGACAAAAACGGGTCCTGCCTGGACCGGAGCCGCGGGAGCAGGTGTGAACGGAGCCGCAGCACCCATGGGCCTGTCGAACGCGTTCCTGCTTACCGGCTTTTTACATACGCGGCAGTATATGTATCCTTCGGGGAAGCGGCTGTGGGGTCTGAACTCGCTCGATTTTGCCCTGATCTCCGCGCCGCAGTAAGGACACGGTGTAATATGTACCAATCCGTCGTTGATGATCTTTGAATTGTGGCTCGTTACCGAGACTGCGTTCTTTATGCCGAAGCCGAGCATGAGTCCGCCGCCGACGATAAAACCAAGTCCGATAAAAGTGCCGGCGTTCGTAGTCGGAATGCGCATATAGCCCGATCCTGCCGAGCCGGCAAGAACAATGAGACCTATGCCTAAAAGTATTGCTCCCCAGATGATAAGCCCTATCCTCTTGCGTTGGAGCATTTCCTTCGGACTATGTTCGGGCTGCGGAGCATAACCCTGTCCGGTGTACGCTGTCTGTGCGGGCATCTGAGTCTGCGGCTGCTGCACAGGTACGGCGGGCTGCTGCGTCTGCGGAAGATACTGTGCCTGTTGTTCAAGAGTCTGATAACGGTGGTCAGTCTCGGAGTTTTTGTCCTCAAGGTCGGATTCGCTTATTATACCGTCACCTCTGTCTCCGTTGCCAGAAGCATAATCGAGAAAGCCCTGCAGAGGAAGATCAACGTTCATGAGCTGGACACCGAGAGACTGACAGACAAATCCCGAAAGATTGCTGTCAAATGACGTATAGTGCGCGTCCATTACCTGCGCGATATTATAGCACAGATACGCCGCCGTTCCGTCCTGGTACGGCATCAGGTGTACAGTACACGCGCCGCCTTCAAGGTTGTGCGGAAGTGACATATTTATGCCGAACTGTACCGTATATGATGACTCGCGCAAGTCTTTTCCGAACCGCTGCTGTGCCGCGTCAAAATACGCCTTATGAACGTTTTCAAGCGGCGAATTGTAATAATGGATAATATCTTTTCTCATAATGAGCCTCCGGAAATATTCCGCCGGCAACACGACCGCCTGAAGTGTTTGGTGCAGGTCGGGTCTGTTTCCGACAATTTGTGACAATATTATAGCATATTATCATGATAAAATCAACCCGTTGTGGATAGTTTGTGGGGGCGTAAACCCAATAGTTGATAATGCATCAGCGGATTATCTGAATTGTATAAACTCTGTATATATTACACAAACAAAACCCGCTGATGAAAATCAACGGGTGGGAACTGCCAATAATAGATGATAATACCGGCTGCGAGGAAGAAAAATCCGTATGGCAGATAACTACCATACGGATTCGCCGCCGCGCGTCCGCGGCTGGTGGAGGCGGGGGGAGTCGACGCTTCGCTTCGCTCGCTAACCCTCGGGGTTCGACTCCCAAGCTCCAGACCAATATAAAAGACCGCCCGCCGTAAGGCGAGGCGGTCGGTCTCTTATATTGGTGGAGGCGGGGGGAGTCGAACCCCCGTCCGAAAGCCGATCCACTCGTCTTTCTACACGCTTAGTCGATCTTTTTTATCTCCCTTTGGCCGCTCCGAACGACAGGATAGACCGCCGGCAGCTCTTTGAGAGCGCGTCGGGTTACAGAGCTCTCACCCGAGGCGTTGGCTGCTGTGTCACGCCCAGACCGAAGCCGCAGCGCTCATCGGCAGGACGAGCTGCACTCAGGCAGCTAATGCATAATCTGTTTCAGAATCTGCGTTTAATTTTAAGTTACCCATTATTAAGGAGTTTAGGAGAACTCCGCGTGCTTAACGAACTTCATGACCCCCGTCGAAACCTTTACGCCCCCATTGTGAAATATTCCGGGGGCTTTCCGGTCGCCCCCGCACCCCTTCGGGTCCCCGTTTAAAGCGTAACAGACCCGAAAAAATGTTTTTTCGGTAATATTATATCTCAATTCCGCGCATTTGTCAATCATTAACGCGACAAAACGGGGTCACGGGAGTACAAATGTCGCATTTTGTCCTGTTTTCGCCGGCGCAGTTGGATAAACTGCACAAAATTTCGGAAAAAGTATTAACAAACGCACGAAAAGGTGGTATAATAACAAAGTATATAATTGCCGCAGTATGTCCCGCGGCACAGAACACTAATACTGCAAAAGGAACACAAATGGGCGGAAAAAAGATAAAATATGTTAAGATACGGGACGAAGACTATATGCCGAAATCCCGCAGCAGGATGAATAAAGACGAACAGGCGGTCGAGAGTTATTACCACACGCACAAGATGTCGGTCTGGCAGAAGATAAGCGGAGTTCTGTCGTTTCTCGGAACGACCCTGCTCAGCATTCTTATGATACTCATAATCACGTTCTGCATCGTGGCGGCTGCTCTCACGGTCTATATAATGCAGTTCGCCGAGAGCAGCTTTGATGTTGATCTTACAAACGTCGAGCTCTCATATTCGAGCTTTATCTACGCAAAGGACAATTCCGGCGAAGATGTTCTCATCAAGCAGATAAGCGGCGAAACGAGCCGTATCTGGGTGGATATCGAGGATATAAAGCAGTACACGATAGATGCGTTCGTGGCTACCGAGGACGAGCGATTTTTCGAACATAACGGCGTTGACTGGAAGCGTATGATCTCTGTAACAGCGGGAGCCCTGCTCCGCGGCGGCACCCAGGGCGGTTCTACCATAACTCAGCAGCTCGTCCGCGACATCACGAAGGACAAGGAAACTACGATAGGACGAAAGCTCCGCGAGATATTCCGCGCTCTTTCGCTTGAGAACAAATACACGAAATACGACATACTCGAAAGCTATCTGAACCGTATCGGTTTCGGCGGAACGGCTTACGGTATAGGCTCTGCGGCGTATTACTATTTCGGCAAGGAAGTAAACGAGCTGACTATTGCCGAGAGCGCTATGCTTGCCGGAATAGTACGTTCTCCCTCGAACTATAACCCGTACAATGTAGAGAACGACGGACTGCGCAAATCGAAGCGCCGTCAGGAATACGCCCTCAAGCACATGTACGATCAGGGCTATATCACCACCGATGAATATGAAGAAGCTCTCGCAGAAAAGGTGAAGTTCCGCCGTCCTGTCAAGGGCACATATTACGGCTATACCGATATGCGCTATAACGACTACTACGGCATAATCACGGAAGAAAGCAAGAACGACGGCGATCTGTACTATCAGAATGTGCCGTGGGACGAGATACTCGGCGAGGACAGCTCACTCGCATATCAGTGGAACGGCTCTTACACCGTTTCTCAGGACTGGTATGTTGACGCGGCGATAGATCAGATCGTGAATGACCTCGCGGCGAAGCTCGGTATCTCCTATGACGAGGCGTGGGACGAGTTCAGGAGCGGAGGATATACCGCTTACCTCAACGAGAACCTCGAAATGCAGAAAAAGCTCAGCAAGGTGTTCGAGGATCCGTACACCTGTCTCAGCGCTTATGATGCATCGCTTCCGGCAGACAGCAAAAAGCTCATTCAGGGTGCGTTCGTCATCATGGACTACCGCGGCAATGTTCTCGCGATAGCGGGCGGTATCGGAGAAAAACCCGGTGACAACTGCTTTAACCGTGCGACACAGGCGGTTAGTGCGATCGGTTCGACGATAAAACCTATCGGCAACTACTCGCTCGCAGTGGATAACAACCTTATCACATACTCTACGATGATGCAGGACCTTTCGGGTAAGATACACGCAGATTACGCGGGTACAGGTTCCCACGCGGCGGAGAGCGGATATGACGATTCCGACCATACTGTCCGCTGGCCGCATAACTATCAGGAGCTCGGTTTCGGCTCGGGCGCTTACTGGCCGGCGTGGTACGCAGTCCAGAAGTCTATGAACACCATAGCTGCACGCGTTATGCAGAAGGTCGGACTTGTGAATTCGTACAACCAGCTCGTCAACAACTTAGGCTTCCGGCATCTCGACAGCGTAAACGATATTGCCTATGCTCCGCTCGCTACGGGCGCTCTTACCAACGGCGCCACACTTACCGAGCTTACCGCTGCGTATCAGATAATGGGCAACGGCGGAATGTACTACAAGCCCTACTACTACTCGGCAGTATATGACAACAAGGGCGTTGTGGTCCTTGAGCAGGATACCAACGGCAGACGCGCCATAGGCGAGGACAGCGCGTGGATCACAAACCGAATGATGCTCAAGGTCGTTGAGGATCCGTTCGGTACAGGTAAAAACGCGAAGCTCGGAGCCTGTGAGGTCGTCGGAAAGACAGGTACGGCGAACGATATGTCGAACCTGCTCTTCGCGGGACTTACTCCGCAGTATGTCGCCTGCTACCGTATAGCTTACGACGACAACCACGAGATAGGAAAGCAGGACGGCTGGCGCACGATGGCTCTCGTATGGCACGATGTAATGGTGAACTTCGTTGATACCGAAGTCGAGCAGAGCTTCACGCCTGACAGCTCGACGCTTGAACTTCGCTACTGCAACGAGACGGGTCTCCTTGCAACATCGAAGTGCCCCGACACAACGATAGGCTATTACCGCCAGAGCAATATCCCGCCGAGCTGTGATTCAAACCACGACGGAACGTACTGGGCTGAACACACAGACAACGAGATTCCGCTCTATGAATAATAACGATCTCTTCAGCAACCTCTGCCTGTGGCAGGGGTTGTTTTTTCCAAAAAATCACATACACGAAATTGTAACCTGTGTTTCAGGCTTTTTTGTGAAAAATGCGGACTTGCAATAGAATGTGAAAAATGATATAATTACAAAGTATCACTCTGTTTAAAAACAGGTAAATTGTACGAAAGGGGGAAAGATGTGCTTGCAGGAGAATGAGAAAGCTGCGGAAGCAGCGGTTGAGAAAAAGCCTTTCAAAGTTGAGTTCGGCGAGTATATGAACGAGCTTGCGATCTATCTTTCCCAGTTCGGCCGGTACATAATCCTGATGTTCCTCGGGCTTGCCGTAAAGCTTGGAAAGGGTATAGCGGCACTCGCAAAATATATCTGGAAGCGTTCCGAGAATATAGTCACCGCTCTCCTCAAAAAAGTGGGCTACTTTGTCGTTATCCTTATCTCGCCTGTCGTCAGGATAATCCACGCAATCGGACAGGCAGGCACGGATATAAAAGAAAACAAGAATTCCAAGGGACTGGGTGCCGCGCTTAAAATAGCGTTCGCCCGTCTCGGCGGGTTCATTTTCGGCAATACCGGCATAGCGGTCACGGTGTTCAACATCGCCGCCCCTATCGTATGTACGGTGTTCCTTTTCAGTGTAGTCACCTACGCTTCCTCGCTGTCTTACTGCGTAAAGCTCGTTGTAAACGGAAAGTTCCTCGGTTACGTCGAGAACGAGCAGGTATATTATGATGCGGACGAAATACTCAAGGACCGTATCAACTACCTCGGAAGCGATGAGAGCATACGCCTTGAGCCTGCGTTCTCGATCGAAGTCGCAGGTGAGACACCGCTCCTTACAAAATATCAGGTCGCGGATATGATTCTTCAGTATTCCGACATAAAGGTAGAGTACGCTTACGGCTTCTATCTGAACGGTGTATTCCAGGGCGCTGTACCCGATAATGCGCCTATCGTCGAGGCTCTGGACGGGCTTCTCGACAAATACCGCGTTGCTCATCCGAACGCCGAAATAAGCTTCCGCGACAATCTCGAATATTCCACGGCGGGTCTTTATCTCTCGGGAAGTATCATAGACACCGACTGGCTTGTGTCACAGCTCACAAGAGTAAAGACCGGTGCGGGTTACTATATCGCCGAAGAGGGCGATACGATCGACATTATCTGCGAAAGGACAGGTCTGTCGCGTCACCAGATAGAGCTTATGAATCCGGAGTATGACGGATCTCCCATTAATGTAGGACAGCGTATCAAGATACGTGACGAGGTACCTTTCCTTTCCGTTAACGTTTCCGTCACTGAGGAGTACGACACCGAAGTAGCGTACCAGACCGAGTATTACAGCGACGACAGCCTTTACAACGGCGTTTCCCGTATCACCACAGAGGGCGCGCCGGGCGTAAACCACCTTACCGCGACGGTAACTTATGTAAACAATATCGAGACTTCGCGGCGCGTTACAAACGCTAAGGTCGTTTCAACGCCGGTAACAGAGCGCATCGCCCTCGGTACAAAGATACCGCCCGAACAGTATTCCACCGAAGACGCGGGCTACGGCAAGTTCATCTGGCCCATGGAGGTCGGCAAGAGCCACATAAGCGAGTACACCTACTGGGACGGCGGCTACGCGGGTCATGTCGGCATAGATATAGTCGCGTACTACGGCGCGCCGATATACGCGGGCGCAAGCGGTACCGTTACGCATTCGGGCTGGAACTACGGCTATGGCAACTGTGTAATAATAGACCACGGCAACGGCTATCAGACGCTTTACGGACACTGCAGCGAGCTCCTCGTCTCGGTCGGCGAGAAGGTCATCCAGGGTCAGGTAATAGCCAAGGAAGGCGCTACCGGAATGGTTTCCGGTGCACATATGCATTTTGAGGTGCGTATGGGTAACGTAAAGCTCAACCCTGTTAACTATCTTGAGCATATTTATGAGTAAAACAGCAGCATATCCCCTGCCGGCGGCGGGGGATATGTTTTGTGATTGCCGAACAGTATAACATGATACTATTGCCCTGAGACAATACCGAAAAAAATTCTTGACAATTCATTACAGTATTGATATAATAAAAGCATAAAAAAGAGAATTATTATGACAAAAACGGAAAAAGTCCTTCCGGGTACGGATCTGAGGTGACGGAAATGGCAAATGAGAACACGGATTTCTATGAGAACTTTACCAAGAATATATACGAAACGGTAAAGGGTCTTAGCGATGACCGGGGAGAGTATATAATCCATACTTATGAGAATCTTTACGGCAAGCTTAAAATGGAGGGCGGCACATCCGCCGGTGTCAGCGTTGACCGCGAAAAGCTCCGTGAAGATCTGAGCCATATCCGTGGAATAGGCGGCCAGAGACTTGATGAGATAATGGCAGTCATTGAGCGGCACCTTACCGGAAGTGTCGGTGAACCCGAGATCGGGCGTGCGGACGGAGTGGAAGAACCCGAGAGCTCCGACGAGAATAAGTGATAGCAACGGTGCCGATGCGGCAAAAGCATCGGCACCGATTTTGCGTATCCGGAAAACATCTTGTTTTTTGCCGGATAATGTGTAATTTTTGTGAAATTTGAAAAAGGTCTTGAAATAATAATATAAGTATGATATTATATACGAAGCTGTAAAAACGATTACATTGCAAAGCCTTATCGGCATGGCGCATAGCCCGGGTTTTGCCGCGATTCGGATACATTAATTGAGCATTTTGAATTTCGCATTGATAAAAAGGTGTGGTGACAGATATGTTTATGTTCCGGTGGCTCTGGAAAAATATGAAGGGCGACAGAGCGATATACTGCTGTGCGCTGTGTATGACGCTTGTCTGCCAGTCTATGTATATAATAGCTCCGTACATAACCCAGCAGATAATAGATACTTTCCTCGTCGGAGAGCAGGCAGCGGAAAATCTCAGAACCGGCACGAATACGCTCATAACCATGCTCCTGATGATGATAGGATTCACGGTACTGCGCTGTATTATACAGTACACCTCAAATATGTGCTATGAGCACGCGTCGCAGGGGATCATCTACCGCGTGAGAAAGATACTCTTCGATAACATAGAAAAGCAGGATGCGCTGTTCTATGACCATCACCGCACCGGCGACATAATGACCGTCATTACCGGTGATCTTGAAATGGTTCGTCACTCTATCGCGTGGATAATCAAGACTACTCTCGAATGTATCGTGCTTTTCTCCGCGACGATGATATACTTCTTCACGATAGACTGGCTCATGGCACTGTGTATGCTCGCTCTGACCCCCGTGATACTGCTTATCACCAAGGGATTCAAGAACGTTGTCGGTCCGTTCTATGTCGATCTGCGTGAAAAGCTCTCGGATATGAATACCCACGCCGAGGAGAATATCTCCGGCAACCGTGTTGTTAAGGCGTTTGCCCGCGAGGATACCGAGATCGGAAAGTTTGATAACTGTAACAGGTCGTATAACGAGGCGAACAAGAAGGCCGCGTTCACATGGCTGAAATTCTTCCCCGGACTTGAAATAACCGCCCAGAGCTTAAGCGTAGTCTGCCTGTTCTTCGGCGGTATGTTCGTCGCGCTCGGAAGAATGACATTCGGTGAGTACGCCGCGTTTGCGGGACTTGTATGGACTCTCTCGAACCCTATGAGAACGCTTGGAAACATCGTCAACGACTATCAGCGTTTCACAGCTTCGGCAAACAAGATAATCGAACTCTACTATGGAAGACCGTTCATCGTTGACCGTGCCGACGCAGAGGAAGTCGAGGGACGCATTAAGGGCGCTGTCGAGTTCCGTGACGTTTCGTTCTCTTACGGAGATACCGAGGTGCTCAGAAACATCAGCATCAAGGCTGAACCCGGCGAGACCGTCGCGATCATGGGGGCTACCGGAAGCGGCAAGACAACACTCATCGACCTTATCCCGCGCATCTATGACGTGTCCGGCGGAGCCGTTCTTGTTGACGGGCATGACGTGCGCATGATGAAGCTTGAACAGCTCCGCGGCGCGATAGGCATAGCGACACAGGATGTTCTTCTGTACTCGGACACTATCGAGGGCAATATCTGTTTCGGCAACATCGACCTTCCCGAAGAGGAAGTGGTAAAATATGCGAAAGCCGCAGATGCGGACGGCTTCATTCAAAAGACATCCGACGGCTATGATACGATAATCGGCGAGCGCGGTGTCGGTCTTTCGGGCGGACAGAAGCAGAGGATCTCGCTTGCGCGCGCACTTGCGGTTAAGCCGTCGATACTGATACTTGACGATACGACTTCGGCGGTCGATCTTGAGACTGAAAAGCACATTCAGGATGCTCTCGCAAACCTCGATTTCCCCTGCACGAAGATAATCGTTGCGCAAAGGATCTCGACAACGCGCACCGCAGACAGGATAATCGTACTTAAAGACGGAACAGTCGCAGAATGCGGGACCCACGAAGAACTCATACAGCAGAACGGCTATTACCGCGAAGTCTATGATCTGCAGAAGTGAGGTGAGATGAATGGCACGAAATAAATTTGATATTGACGAGACCCTTGAGACCCCATTCGACATAAAGCACCTCAAACGTGCTCTCGTATATGCGGGTAAATACAGGAAAAAGATCTTTCTTTCGCTGTTCATAAGCATACTCGCGGCAGTGATCGGGCTTTTATCTCCGCTGATCGTACAGTATGCTGTCGATAACTGCATGAAAGGCGCAGAGACGATACCTATGCTTGCGGTGTGTGCCGGCGCTTTGCTGCTCACGATAATCATCAGCGTGTTCCTTGCGCAGAAGCGCGCGAAGATGATGACACGCGTGGGTCAGGATATAATCTACGACATACGAAAAGACCTTTTCAAGCATATGCAGGAACTTCCGTTCGAGTACTATGACAGCCGCCCGCACGGAAAGATACTCGTGCGCGTAATAAATTACGTCAACAGCATCTCCGACCTTATGACGAACGGCATCATAAACTTCGTTCTTGAAATGATGAACCTTCTGTTCATCATTGTGTTTATGTTCTTTGTCTGCTGGCAGCTCGCACTCGTCGTACTGTGCGGACTTCCGATATACGGCGCTGTGATAATGTTCATCAAGAACAGGCAGCGAAAGGCATGGCAGCTCACATCGAACAAGAGCTCGAACCTGTCTGCGTACCTGCACGAAAGTATAATCGGCGTTCAGATCTCTCAGGTGTTTACGCGCGAAAAGGTGAATGCCGAGATCAACGACAAACTCGCGAAGAGTTACCGCAAGACGTGGATGAAGGCGGTCGGTTATTCGAACCTCGTATGGCCTTCGACCGACATAGTCTCGACTCTCACCCGTGCGGCGATATATCTTGTGGGACTCCTGTTCATGCCCGGACTGTCGCTCGGTACGATACTCGCTATGGGCGACTATTCGGCGCGTTTCTGGCAGCCTATGATGAACCTCTCAAACCTTATGAACACCTTCATCAACGCGGTCGCGTACCTTGAACGCATATTCGAGATGCTTGACGAGCCGGTGACGGTAAAGGACAAGGTCGGCGCGGCGGAAATGCCGGAGATAAAAGGCGATGTTCATTTCCGGGACGTGACCTTCTCGTACGAGGACGGAACATCGGTGCTTGAGCATCTTTCATTCGACGTAAAGGCAGGGCAGAGCATAGCGCTTGTCGGGCCTACCGGCGCGGGCAAGACCACGATAGTCAATCTTATCTCGCGTTTCTATAACCTTGACAGCGGCTCTGTCACGATTGACGACACCAATATCGCGGATGTCACGCTTCACTCGCTTCGCAGCCAGATGGGTATAATGCTTCAGGACAGCTTTATCTTCAGCGGTACTATTATGGAGAACCTGAAATACGGGCGGCTGGACGCTTCCGACAAGGAAGTTTACGAAGCCTGCAGGATAGTCGGCATACACGACTACATAATGTCTCTCAAAGATGACTATGACACTGTCGTAAGCGAGCGCGGAGCCGGTCTCTCGCAGGGTCAGAAACAGCTTATAGCACTTGCGAGAACGATACTTTCCAACCCGAAGATACTGGTGCTCGACGAGGCGACCTCGTCAATTGACGCAAAGACCGAGCGCAATCTCCAGAACGGACTCAACCACCTGCTCAAAGGCCGTACATCGTTCATCATAGCGCACCGTTTATCGACGATACGGAACTGCGACATGATAATGTACGTCTCGAACAAGGGTGTTACCGAGTCCGGAACACACGACGAGCTAATAGCCAAGCGCGGCGATTATTATAAGCTTTATACTGCACAGGCGGTGTAAAGCTGAATGCATTCAGAATAAACGGGAGAAAAAACAATGTTGTATGAGGAAGCTGTAAAAACGATACCGACCGGGAAATACCGTCACTATAAAGGTAACGAATATGAGGTCATCGGTATAGCCAGGCATTCCGAGACCCTTGAACCGATGGTGGTTTACCGTGCGCTTTACGGCGACGGCGGACTTTGGGTGCGTCCCGCGGGAATGTGGAACGAGACGGTCAAAGACGGGCAAAGGCGGTTTGAAAAGATATGAAGAACGATGTTAGTCTGGCAAAGCGTGAAAAACTTCGCAGCTATGACAATTTCGCGTTTGACCTTTATGGCACGCTCATACAGATGAAAACGGACGAGGAAGGGCTTGCGTTCTGGGCAAAGTTCGCAGAAGTGTATGCGGTCTATGGCGCGGATTATACTGCGGCAGGGCTTCGTGCCAAGTACAAACAGCTCACGCGTGAAGAGGAGAAGAAACTAATCGAACAGACGGGCTGCGAGATACCGGAGATAAAGCTTGAAACAGTGTTTCTGCGGCTCCTCACCGAGGCGGAAAAGACTCACCCTACCGCACACAAAGCCGACATCGCCGGCACCGCATATCATCTTTCCAACGCGTTCCGCTATCTTTCGCGTGAAAGGATGAAGCTGTATCCTTATGTTCCGGAGCTTCTCACGCTGCTTCGCGATCAGGGGAAAAAGGTGTATATGCTGTCGAACGCACAGGCTGTATTCACCGTCCCCGAGATAGAACAACTCGGGCTGCCGCCATATTTTGACGACATTTTCCTGTCGTCGGACATCGGTATGAAAAAGCCGGAGGCCGCCTTTTTTGAGCGGCTTATCGCAAAGCACTCCCTTGACCCGGAAAAGACCGCGATGGTCGGCAACGACTATGAAGCGGATATGGGTATAGCACTCGCCTGCGGTACAGGCGGGGTGCATATAAACTCCGACAGGCTCACTCAGCGTGACAAGGCCGCGAAAAGAGCGATGATCGCGGGAAAATACCGTACCGGCGCGGAAAACATCACCGATGTCGCGAGCATAAAGGAGCTTTACGAACTCATACTATAAAAAGAACGCACGTTCCCCTGCCGTATGGTGGGGGAACGGCTTTTTTCGGCTGTTGACAAAACGACTTTTGTGTATTATAATAGTTCTGTTCGTTTATTTCGGGGAAACCCGTTTTATTGCCCCGTAGATTATCCGGAGATGTAAAAAACATGGTATTTTCAAGTCTTGTATTCCTTTTTATGTTCCTTATCGGAACACTTACGATATACTACATCGCCCCGAAATGCATGAAGAACGCTGTTATCCTTATGTGCAGCCTTATCTTCTATGCGTGGGGAGAGCCTTCGTATATCATCGTTATGCTGATCTCCACACTCATAGACTACTGCGCGGGACTCGTGATATGGAAGTGGGGCGCCAATAAAGTAATCAGGCGTATAGCACTTATCGTTTCGATCGTTATGAACCTCACGCTGCTCGGGCTGTTCAAGTACAGCGGTTTTGTTGCGTCGAACATCAACGCTGTGGCAGGAGACAACGTTCTCAATATAAACGATGCTTTCTTCTTCGGCATCAAAGACCTGCCGCTCAACACACTTCCTATCGGTATCAGTTTCTTTACGTTCCAGTCCATGTCATACACGATAGATATGTACCGCGGCGAGATAGAAGTCCAGAAAAATCCGATAAGTTTTGCGGCATTCGTTACCCTTTTCCCACAGCTTGTAGCGGGTCCTATCGTCCGATATTCCGACATATCGAAGGAGCTCAACAACCGCACGATAAACCTTGACAAGATATACGACGGCGTTGTACGCTTCATAACCGGTATGGGCAAAAAAGTCCTTATCGCAAACAGCGTCGGCGCTCTGTGGGATACCGTTCTTGCCGATGTACAGGCGGGCACTCCCGTTTCGGCGGCGACGGCGTGGCTTGGCGTTATAGCATACACATTACAGATATACTTTGACTTTTCGGGTTATTCCGATATGGCTATCGGTCTCGGAAAGATGATGGGATTCAATTTCCCCGAAAACTTCAACTATCCGTATCTCTCGAAGAGCGTGTCGGAATTCTGGCGGCGCTGGCATATCACACTCGGCGCGTGGTTCAGGAGCTATGTGTATATTCCTCTCGGCGGCAACCGCAAAGGAATGGGACGGACGATACTCAACCTCGGTATCGTGTGGCTTCTGACAGGCATCTGGCACGGCGCGGACTGGACATTTATCATCTGGGGCGTACTGTACGGCGTATTCATAATCCTTGAGCGTCTGTTCCTCGGCAAAGTGCTTGAAAAGCTCCCGGGGGCGATAAGCTGGATCTATACCATACTCCTTGTGATGTTCGGCTGGGTGCTGTTCGCATCTCCGAATCTTGAGACAGCGGGCGCGTACTTCGGAAGTATGTTCGGCTCATCGGGTATTCTTTTCGACAGCACGACGGTGTATCTGCTCATCAACTACGGGGCTGTGCTTGTGCTTGGTATCTTCGCGGCAACGGACGCGTGGAAGGTGATCGTAACGAACACGGAAAAGAAAGTTCCTGTGCTTGTACACGTCCTTATGCCGATATGCAAGACAGCTGTGTTCGTATTATCTACGGCGTATCTTGTTGACGCGTCGTACAACCCGTTCCTCTACTTCAACTTTTAAGGCGGTGAAGCGAAGTTATGAAGAAAAAGCCAAGAATATACAAGATCGTGACGGTAGCACTTTTCGCCGCTATGCTCGTTATACTTCCGGTAATGACGTTCGTGACGCTCCCCGACGAGCCTGCTCCGTTCTCTGAGAATGAGAACAGGACGCTCGCAGTATTCCCGACTGTGTCGTTCGAGAACTATAAGAACGAAAAGCTCATGACCGGTATTGAGAAATGGTTTGCGGACAGGTTTTTCGGGCGTGAGCAGTGGATAAAGCTTCGCAACAGCACAGAGCGCCTCACCGGCAAGATCGACATAAACGGCGTATATACCGCCGATAACCGTATGATGCAGATATGGAAGGGCTTTGACGAGGAGTTCGTTACGAAGAATCTCAAAGCGATGAACAAGTTTGCAGCGAAGTATCCGGACAAGAAGATGTATTTTCTGCTTGCTCCGACATCGCAGGAGGTTTACTCCGATCTGTTCCCGTCGAGCGCGCCTATCGGAAGCCAGTCAGAGCTTCTTGAATTCTGCCGTGAGCATCTCGATCTGATCCAGACCATAAACGTTATACCGTCAATGAAGCTTCACAAGGATAATTATATCTATTACCGCACCGATCATCACTGGAAATCGTTCGGCGCGTACATCGCGTATTACGACGCGGCGAAGGCTATGGGCTTCAAACCGTCTGAGCTGAGTGATTTTGACATAGAGCATGTTTCGGATTCTTTCCGCGGAACGCTCTATTCAAAGACGCTCGATGACGGGGTCACACCCGATATAATGGATTACTACCATTTCAAGACGGACAGGAACATAAAGCTCACCATAAACAACGGCAAGAGTGTGAACACCTATGACAGCCTTTATATGCGCGAATATCTCGATGTAAAGGACAAGTACAGCTCATTCCTCGGTCCGAACTCGCCGTATATGAGCATCAATACCGGTTCGGACGGTCCGACTCTGCTCATTATCAAGGACAGCTATGCGCATTCGCTTATACCGTTCCTCACCGCACATTTCAGCAGGATAGACGTGCTCGATATGCGCCAGATAAACGACGGTTATTCTCGCTATGTCAAAGTCGATAACTATGATACGGTCCTGTTCGTTTACAACGCGATAACGTTCTCCGAAGGAACGGAAGTCAGAAAGTTAAACATGGGTTAAGTGCCCTCAGAACCGGATAAATCAAACGGAGGTCATTATGGAATCTCGTGTTGCAGTCGTTGGTATAATCGTTGAAAAACCCGAGTCGGCCGAAAAGGTGAACGCGGTGCTTCACAGTTACGGCAGCTATATCATCGGCAGAATGGGTATCCCCTACCGCGAAAAAGGGATAAGCATAATCAGCATAGCTATGGATGCGCCGCAGGACGAGATCTCGGCGCTTTCGGGTAAACTCGGACGTATAGACGGTGTAAGCGTCAAAGCGGCTTTTGCGAAAAACTTCTGAGCCGATCATTCTTCCCGGTATCTTACCGGGGAGAATTTTTTTATTTTTTTCAAAAAAAGACTTGACAAACGCAAATAGATTTGATATAATTTATTTGTAAGCAAAGTATTACATCGGCGAAAACGGATACAATATCCGTGATATGCCGCAGAATCAATAAAGGAGGATCACATTATGACAGCTTATGATTTCAAAGTTAAAACAAGAAAGGGCGAAGAACTCGATCTCTCGACATTCAAGGGGAAAGTTACGCTTATAGTCAATACCGCTACCGGCTGCGGATTTACTCCGCAGTACAAGGGGCTTGAAGAGCTGTACGAAAAGTATCACGATAAGGGCTTTGAGGTACTTGATCTGCCCTGTGACCAGTTCGGACATCAGGCTCCCGGCACTGACGACGAGATACACGAATTCTGCACCGGACGCTATAAGACACAGTTCGAGCAGATGTCGAAGATAGAGGTGAACGGAGAGAACGAGATACCGCTCTACACATATCTCAAAGAGGCACAGCCGGACGAAGAGATAATAGGTTTCAAGAACAAAGCGGCTATGAAGGCGGTAAAGGCTATGAGCACGACTTGCAAGAAACCCTCTGACATCAAGTGGAATTTTACTAAATTCCTCGTCGATAAGGACGGTAACGCCGTAAAGCGTTATGACCCGACATTCAAGCCTGAGGATATGGACGCGGATATTGCCGCTCTGATGTGAACGCCATGACAGATAAATACGAAGCCATACGGCTCAAAAATCAGCTTTGCTTCCCGATATACCTCTGTTCTAAGGAGATAACGCGGAAGTACGGTGCATTGCTCGAAAAGCTTGATCTCACATATACCCAGTATGTTGTGATGATGTATTTCTGGGAGAAGAAAAGCTCGAACGTCAAGGAACTCGGAAAGGCGCTTATGCTTGACCCGAGTACATTAACGCCGCTGCTCAAAAAGCTTGAAGCGAAGGGCTACCTTACACGCGAACGATCACAGTCCGATGAACGCAACCTTACCGTTTCACTGACTGAAAAGGGAGACTCTCTCAAAGACGAGGCGATACCTGTCCGCGACGAGATGTGCTGCTGCATAGGACTTGATGCCGGGGAAGCGGAAACACTGTATAAGCTTATTGCGAAAGTTCTCGCAAACGTTGAAAAAGAATAAGGAGGATTTACCATGAATATCATTGAAGTAACAAAGGATACATTTGAAGCCGAAGTCCTTAAATCGGACAAGCCCGTTATTGCAGATTTCAACGCAGACTGGTGCGGTCCGTGCCAGATGCTCAAACCCACCCTCGATCAGATCGCCGGAGAACGTGACGACATCAAAATAGTCTCGATAAACATCGATAATGAGGACGATCTCGCGTATGATTACAACGTTTCTTCAATACCGTGCCTTGTCGTGTTCAAGGACGGAAGTGAGGTCAAGCGCAGCGTCGGTCTCAAACCGAAAGCGGAGATACTGAAGCTCGTCTGAAATCCTGCGTTCCGCCATTTCCTGTGTAATGGGAACCTCTAAAAACCCATTTGAGAGAAAAAGAGCTACTTGCACCGATAGCTGCGTCAAGCCTCCTCACCGTGCGCCAGCACGCTTTCGGAGCCTCTCCTTGCTCTCGGCACAATTATCTCATTTTCTCTTTTCAAAGCGGTTTTTAGAGGTGCCCTAATGAAATTGGACAAGGATATGCTGCTTCCCCGCCTTTGACGGGGAAAAGGCGTCTGTAACGCTCTGGATACGAAAGGAAAATATTATGTACGACATCATCATAATCGGCGCGGGTCCCGCGGGGCTTACCGCCGCTATCTATGCGCGCCGTGCGTCTAAAAGCGTGCTCGTGCTTGAAGCGCTGAGCTACGGCGGACAGATAATCAACACTCCTGACATTGAAAATTACCCCGCTGTGCCGCACGTTTCGGGCTTTGATTTCGCAACAAAGGTATATCAGCAGGCAGAGGCTCTCGGTGCTGAATTCGTTTTCGAGAAGGCTGTCGGAATAAAGGACAGCGGCAGCACCAAAACTGTCGTTACGACGGAAAACGAGTACGAGTGCAAGGCCGTTATCATAGCTACCGGTTCCGAGAACCGTAAACTCGGGCTTGATGACGAGGAGAAGCTTGTCGGCAGAGGCGTGTCTTACTGTGCTACCTGTGACGGCGCGTTTTACCGCGGAAAGAAGGTCGCGGTTGTGGGCGGCGGGAATACCGCGCTTGAAGACGCACTTTATCTCGCGGATATAGCGGAGACCGTGTATCTGATACACCGCCGCGATGCGTTCCGCGGAGATGAAGCGACAGTCACAAGCCTTAAACAGCGCGATAATGTGAAGTTCGTCTTTAACAGCACGGTCACGAAGCTTATCGCGGATAAGCGGCTCACAAGCATCGAAGTCACGAACAAGAACGGTGAGGCTGACACGATAGAAGTAAACGGTCTTTTCGTCGCTGTCGGACGCATTCCCGAGAACCAGAATTTTGCGGAGCTCATAAAGCTTGATGAAGCAGGCTATGTCACTGCGGGTGAAGACTGCGAGACGAATGTTGCGGGTATCTTTGCGGCAGGCGATAACCGCACCAAATCGGTGAGACAGCTCGTAACTGCTGCTGCCGACGGAGCAGTCGCCGCTACCGCCGCTGTTAAATTCGCGGATAGTCTTCGCTGAGAGATCCGGAAAACTCAAAACAGAATACAGAAACAGCAGACTCAGAACATCCGGGTCTGCTGTTTTTTATTATGATATGAAGAACCCGTCCGCTTCTGGCGAACGGGTTCTTCCGGAGGAGCAAACTCCGTTATATAGATTCGGACAAGGCTTTATGAGAGTGCTGCGAGCCTTTCGTTTGCTTCATCGATATAAGTCTGGGTAAGGTCTGCGAGAGCATCAACTGTATCGCCCCAAGGAGTTCCGTGGTTATAGCTTGCCTTGGTCTCTTCGTTGAGTTCGCCGTAGAGGTCGTCGTTGATAGTCTTCTGATAATCGAATACAGGGTGAGCATCGGTGAGTTCTCTTGCATGGATAAGCATATCATACATTTCCTGTGTCCAGCCGTATTCGTTGAAGAGCTGGTTTTCTTCGATCTCCTTGACCTTTTCGTTGTCGCGGCAGATCATCACACAGTTGAGGTAAGCTGCTGTACCCTCGGGGTTCTTAGCGCCGAGCGGGATAGAGAAGCCCTTTACAACCGACGGCAGATACCATTCGTCAGCTTCCGGACATTTAGGCAGCGGAACGAACATGAGATCTTCCGTGGTCATACCCATACCCTCGATAGTTGTGGGTTCGTATAAGCAGTACGCACCCTTGGCGAAGAAGAGTGTCTTGCCCTGACCGATATTGAGCGGTATCTCTCTCTTTGTTACAGGCATAGGTATCTCTGCTCTGTTGAGCTTTAAGAAGAAGTCCTGTACTTTCTGTACCATAGGATCTTTAAGGTTATGTACGATCTTGCCGTCCTTCATTCCGACGTAAGGTACGCCGCAGGTGAGTGCGAAATCAGGCTCGAATTCCCAGCAGTCGATTCCGTAGATCTCGTCCGCGGGGTTGCAGAACTTAGAGAACATATCGTACATAGCGTCCCAGTCCCATTCGCCGTCCATTACGAGCTGTGCGGGGTCGGAAAGACCGTTCTCCTCGATAGTCTTCTTATTGTAGATGAGAACTGTCTTGAGGTCGGTGGAAGTAAGACCGAGGTAGTGCTTGCCGTTCAGAGCAAACTGGTCGTTAAGCTCCTTGACGGGTGCCCAGAGCTCGGAATCATAGTCGATGTACTTGTCCATAGCCATGAATTTCTGCTGGAAGATTATGTTTCCGGGGATTATATCGAGGTCCTCGGCGCTGAACATATCGGGCGAGTCACCTGCGTTGACGAGGGTCGCGAGCTTGTCGTATCTGTCGTTCCATGAGCAGAGGTCGGTGACTATCTTTCCGCCAAGCTTTGTCTCGAACATCTCAAGAGCCGGGCTCTTGACCTGACCGCCTCTGGGGTTGAGGTCGAAGCACGCGAGAAGGTGAACTTCCTTGTTTTCGAGTTCGGGAAGATCTGTCTCGATCTCGTTGATGGCTTCCTTAGCTTCTTCCGCGAGTGTTGCGGGAGGAGTTGTGGTCGTAGTCTGTGCGGGTGCGGTAGTAGTTGCGTTAGGTGCTGCGGTAGCCTCCGGTCTTGCGCCGCCGTTTCCTCCGCACGCTCCGACGGATAAAATACAGGCAGCCGCGGTCACTGCGGTTAGTATTTTCTTGCCTATTTTTGTCATAGTATCAATTCCTTTCCGAAATCATTGGGGCTGCATCAGCCCACGTTTTGCTCCAACGTATGACAGGGGATTAATTCCCCTTTGACATGATTATATCACAAACGTGAGCCACTTAATATCACAAATTTATTCTTTGTTTCATATTTTTGTTGCAATTTTTCGGAAAATGTGCTATAATATCCAACGTAGAGTTTCGGTTCGGTTTCGCCCGCGACCTCCTTAGTTAGTAATGGGTCTCTGTACAGCGGGATTTTGCTGCTGAAACCGTCGATACTTTATGCCGCGAAAGCCTGTTGACAATGAGTTTGAGTGTGGTAGGCTGGCTGCCGGGCAGCAGCCCTTTGGGGTGCCTGCCCGTGCTGCCGGATTGCCGCACTCATCGAGGCTCATTGTCAACAGGACCGTGGAATAAATTATCGACCCCGGATAATTACGATTACAGTCGGAATACTGTTCCGCAATATAAATTTTTTAAAGGAAAAACAAATATATGATAAAAGGATTTGAGAAAAAGCCCTCGGCTTTTGTCGAAGCAGTCAAAGCTGCCGCGGACGGCGGCAAAATAAGTAGTCTTGCCGCAGCAGCCCGCAGTGAAAAGGATGCTGTATCGGCTTTCGCCGCTGTATTCCTTGCGGTAAAGGAAGCTCTCGGCCTGACTCCGTTCGATTCACAGATAATCGCAGGCGCTTACCTCGATGACGAAAACGCCGTCGAACTTGCAACAGGAGAAGGCAAAACGATAGCTGCTGTTTTCGCGGCATTCTATTCCGTTGTGTGCTGTGGTGAACACGTCCATATCCTGACATTCAATGACTATCTTGCAAAGCGTGACAGAGAATGGATGAAGCCGGTCTATGACCTGCTTGGCATCTCGACTGCGTACATCACCGAAAAGTCGTCGCATGACGAGCGGAAAGCCGCGTATAAAGCAGATGTTCTCTATGCGACTGTCAAAGAGTGTGGATTTGACTTTTTGCGCGATTTCCTTGTTTCCTCGCCGGAAGAAACCGTGTGTGAAGGCTATGAACGCGCGATCGTTGATGAAGCCGATTCCCTGCTTATAGACGAAGCCCGTATCCCTCTTGTTGCTGCGGGAGTAATGGACGTTGACACGGATAAGACGCTCCCCGAGGTGCTCGAATTTGCAAGAACGCTCGAAGAAGGCGACTATGAGACCGACGAGGGTACGAAGACGGCGTATCTTACCCGCTCCGGCGAGGAAAAGACGGAAAAGCGGTTTGGCGTCGAAAACATATATGATGAGGCGAACAACGGACTGCTCGCGCGGCTGAATGACTCGCTCAATGCGCTTTATGTGCTTAAAGAGGACAAGGACTACATTGTTAAGGACGGTGGCATACGCATTATAGACGCATTCACCGGTCGTACCGCCGAAAACCGCAGTTACCCCGGCTTGCTCCAGTCGGCAGTTGAGCTCAAACACGGGCTTGAGGTTTCCGAGCGCGGTATAATTATGGGAAGCATACCGATACAGTTTTTCCTGCGACAGTATAAGCGCATCTCCGGAATGACGGGAACGGCTGTCTCCGCTGCGGACGAGTTCGACGAACTGTACGGTCTTGTCGTCAAGCACGTTGAGCCGAATACGCCGTCGATACGCGTCGATCTGCCCATGGCGGTGTATTACGATGAGGACAGCAAGCTTGCCGCGGTGGTGAACGAGGTCAAAACCGCACATGAAGCGCACAGACCTGTTCTCATCGGAACATCTGACATAGCGCAGAGCGAAAAGCTTTCTGAGCTGCTCACGGCTGCGGGGATAGAACATAATGTACTCAACGCCAAGAACGACGAAGCCGAGGCAGAGATCGTAAAGGGCGCGGGTATGCCCGATGCCGTCACCGTTTCGACGAATATGGCGGGGCGCGGAGTTGACATAAAGCTCGGCGGTGCAGACGAGAAACGCCGTGACGAGGCTGTGGCAGCGGGAGGTCTGTACGCGATAGGCACTTTCCTTGCCGAGAGCGCGCGCATAAACGATCAGCTCCGTGGGCGTGCGGCGAGACAGGGCGACCCTGGACAGAGCAGGCTTTTTGTGTCGCTCGACGAGAAAATTATGACGATATACCGGCTCAAAAAGCTGATACCGGCACATAAGTACCCCGAGCCGACGAAGGACGAGATAACGGAAAAGACCGTTGTGAAAGAGGTCGCACGCATTCAGAAAATATCACAGGGCAAGACACTTGACGAGCGTGTCAGACTGCTGAAATTTACTATGATCGGCGAAAAGCACCGTGATCTTGTGTTCTCGGCGCGAAAAAAATATCTTACCGGAGAGAGCGTCCCGACGATATGGCAGGACGAATTCCCCGAGCGCTATGAAAAGGCGGTCAAGCTGTACGGCGAGGATAAGGTCGCCGAGATGCAGCTCGAATACATCAAATCGGCGATAAACTCGCGCTGGAGCGGGTATCTTGAATTTGCTTCATGGCTCCGCGAGAGCATACATCTCGCAGCTATCGGCGGAGAAGACCCTGCCGAGGAGTACAATATCCGCTGTGAGAGCTTTTATGAGACTATGAGCGAGGATCTGACGGAAGATATGGGCAAAGCGCTCGAAGCGCTGATAGCCAAAGGCGTTGACGGATTTAAGATACCGAAGCCCAAGCGTATCTTCACTTATCTGCTCGAAGATTCCGGCGACGAGCTCGAACGGCATTCGATAGCCGAAGCGCTTATGGGCGAAATAGATTACGATGAGTACGGTGAGGAATATGAATCGTACCGTCCGTCGGATTACAATAAGAAGGAAAAGGAGGACGAAAAAGCCGGGAAAACAGAGAAAAAAGGCTTTTTCGCGAAGCTTTTCAAGAAATGAAGGAGAACATATGCAAACGATAGCGGCAATAGCAACGCCCCCTGCGGAGGGTGGTATAGCAGTCATACGCATTTCGGGAGACAAAGCGGCTGATATTGCCGCGAATGTGTTCAGACCGGTAAACGGAAGGAATATATCGGAAATGAAAGGCTATACCGCCTGCTACGGTGAGATACACGACGGCGGCAAGCGCCTGGACGACGGTGTACTGCTTATTTACCGCGCCCCGCATAGCTATACGGGTGAGGATACTGCTGAAATTTCCTGTCACGGCGGAGTTTATGTCGCAAGGCGGGTGCTGTCGGCGTGCTTTTCTGCGGGAGCAGTTCCCGCACAGGCAGGCGAGTTCACTAAACGTGCCCTGCTCAACGGGAAAATGTCGCTGACGCAGGCTGAAGCGGTCGCGGACGTGATAAGCGCACAGAATGAGCAGTTCCTTCTATGCTCGAAATCGCAGCAGGAAGGTGCTCTTTACCGACGGATAAAGGCAGTGTCGGAGAAACTGCTTACGCTTGTGACGCTGATACAGGCATGGATAGACTATCCCGACGAAATGGAAGACGAGTTTGACGGAAACCTCGAAGCGGACAGGCTGCGAAGTGTTTCGGATGAGCTCACTAGGCTCATTGAGAGCCACGGCGAAGGTCAGCTCATAAAGGACGGCATCCCCTGTGCGATAGTGGGGCGGCCGAACGTCGGAAAATCGACGCTGATGAACCTGCTAACGGGCACGGAGCGCAGCATAGTCACCGATATTGAGGGCACTACCCGAGACATAGTCGAAGAGACTGTGTCGGTAGGCGGCGTTATGCTGCGGCTTGCGGACTGTGCGGGAATACGTGAGACGAACGATGTCGTTGAGAGTATCGGTGTTGAGCGAATGATAAAGAAGCTTGGCGAAGCGGCAGTAGTGCTTGCGGTGTTCGATCTAAGCAGACCTCTCGCGGACGATGACGAGCGGCTTATAAAGCTTCTTGACGGAAAGCGGGTCGTATGTATAGCGAACAAGACCGATCTCGAAGAAAAGGCAGACGTTTCGGCACTCGAAAGCCGGTTCGGAAGTGTGGTCCGTATAAGTGCGAAAGACCCCGATTGCCTTGATACGGTGGCGAAAGCTGTCGCGGCGGTATCCGGACTTGGAAAGCTTGATCCCGGTGCGGGATTTATAGCGAACGAGCGCCAGCGGCTATGCGCGGAACAGGCAAGAGACGCTGTGAACGAAGCGTTTGCGGCGCTTGAAGGCGGTATGACGCTTGACGCAGTGAGTGTTATGTGTGAGACTGCGCTCGACAGGCTCTATGAGCTTTCGGGTGAGCAGGTAAGCGAGACGGTCGTGGATCAGGTATTCAGAAGATTCTGCGTCGGTAAATAAGGGGGTGAGCTTATGCCGCAGAAACCTGATATGAAAAAGCTGCTCGCGGAGGTCGAGTTCAAAAACCGTGAGTATATGATAACTCACCTGTCATACGACCGCGAGATGGAGTTCTATCAGAGCGTCAAAATGGGCAACATCGATGAGACAATGCGCCTTTTCAAGCCCCTTTCAAGTGAGGGTCTCGGCAAGCTCAGCGACGACCCGCTTCGTAATCTGAAATATCATCTGATAATAACGATAGCATTCATCACGAGATACTGCATAGAAGGCGGGCTGCCCATGGGAGAGGCGTATAACCTGAGCGACATCTTCATTCAGCGCGTCGATAAATGCAGCAGCGAAAACGAAGTAAACGCTATCCACCGCGAAGTCATAGACACCTTCGTTCATTCAATGGACAGGCTTCACAACAGCCGCACATTCTCTCGCGCCGTGATGACCTGTATCGACTATATCTATGACAATCTTCATTCAAAGATAACCCTCGATGACCTCGCGGATATAACCGGACTAAGCGCACCGTATCTATCCAAACTCTTTCACAAGGAAACCGGCGTGACAGTCAAGCAGTATATTCTCCGCAAAAAAGTCGAGACTGCGGAGAATCTGCTCAAATTCTCGGATCAGCCCTGTTCCGCGATCTCGCATTACCTCGGCTTCGGCACCGAGAGCCATTTCATTTCGGTGTTCAAGAGCTGCACCAAGATAACGCCGAAGGAATACCGCGACCGCTTTTTCCGCAGCAGATGGGGCGACAAAAGCGAGTGATGAAACCGTTTACAGCCTTTATGATTAAAATTTTTATATAAAAATTAAAAAAATAGTGGACATTTCAGAGATTATGTGGTAAAATACATTTGTATGAGAGTAGGATATACTCTAATATTCAATTATGAAAGGAATTATTGCTATGAAGATCAGAAAAATTTTAGCCGCTTTAGCAGCAACAGTCGTTGCAGTTTCTGCAATGGCAGTAAGCGCTTTCGCTGTTGAGATCAACAAGGATATGAAGTCTCACTGGACAGAGAGCACTATTATCGATGCGGAAACGTTCGCATCCGAATTTGCGGACGCTACGCCCGATTCCGTATTTACTCTCACTCTTGAGGTCGATGAGTCCCTCGCAGATAAGAAGGGTCATGAGTACTGGTGCGTAAAAACCATGGTAAACGATACGGGCTGGCCGTTCATCGACAATCTCATCGGTGTTACGCTTTCAGAGGGCAAGGATACATACGTTGTAAATCCCGGCGATACATACATCAAGTTCCAGATTCCCGCTGACGTTCTTGAGACACTTAACCAGACAGGTCTTGCGTTCATGGGTCACGGTGTAAAGCTCCTCGAACTCACTTGCTCCAACGACGAGACTCTTCCCGCTCCCGCAGCAGACACAGCTCCCGCAGCAGGAAACGTTGACGCGGCAACCGACAGCAGCAAGGGCTCTCCCGACACAGGTATAGCTGATGTTGCAGCAGTTGCAGGCATCGCAGTTCTTGCAGGCGGCGCATTCATCGTTGCTAAGAAGAGAAAGTAATTACCACATATAAGGGAACCTCTAAAAACCCATTTGAGAGAAAAAGAACTGCTTGCACCAACTGCTTCGTCAAGTCTCCTCACCTTGCGTCAGCAAGCTTTCGGAGCCTTTCCTTGCATTTGGCACAATCATCTCATTTTCTCTATTCAAAGCGGTTTTTAGAGGTACCCATAAAAAACTCCCGACGTTATCGGGAGTTTTTTGTTTTTATCTGCGCTCAGAAAATCTGTCCCGGAAGCTTTAATTTCACTTTCGGCGGGAAGTCCTTGTCGAACTCCTCTACGTCAGCATCATCGACATAGTAGCCGGGCGGTGTCTGATACACGCCGGTAATGCCGCTGAGATAGCCGGGGATAAGCTCTTTGCAGAGAAAGAATGAAGCGTCCGCGTCTTCGGGAAGATCATGGTACCTGATACCGAACTTTCCCGCGTAATCGAACCCGCTTTTGCCGTAAAAAGCAATGTTTCCCTCAAACAGAACAGCTCCGAAGCCGAGCTCCGCCGCTCTTTCTATCGAATGATCGAGAAGTATCTTCCCGTATCCTTTGCGCTTGAGTTCGGGCGTTATGCATATCGGACCCATTGTGAGGACATCGACGACTCTTCCGTCATCGGCTTCGATAACGGTCTTCATGAACATATTCTGTCCGATTATCTGCCCGTCTCTTTCCATTACGAAGTCAAGCTCGCGGATAAACGCGGGGTCGTCTCTGAGGACGTGAAGCACAAAATGCTCTGTGCAGCCCGGACGATATACGTTCCAGAATGATTCTCTTACAAGGTTTTCGACCTCTCTGTGGTCGTTTATGTTTTCCAAACGGATAATGCAGTCGTTTTTATTCATTGTTTTTCCTCCTGAAAATTGTTGACATCAATTGCTTAATATGATAAGCGGGAGGTTTCCGGACAGCCGTCAAACCTCCCGGTCAGACTGCTATCTCCTTTTTGTTGTACTTTTTCAAACAGCACTCTCCTGAAATAATAATAGGCAGCCGGTATAGATGTTCCGACTGCCCTTATTATATCACATCTGCACCGGGTTGTCAACAAGCCGACAAATGCCTGAAAGACCGGTTCCGGCGATCATTCCTTTTCAAGGAACTTGTAAACTACTGCAGCGATAGCAGCACCCACAAACGGACCTACGATGAATACCCAGAGTGAAGCAAGCGGTGCGCCGTTGCCGTTGATAGCCGCAAATACTGCCGGAGCAAGGCTTCTCGCGGGGTTAACCGATGTTCCGGTAAGTCCGATACCGAGGATATGCACGAGTGTGAGCGTAAGACCGATTATAAGTCCGCCGAACGAGCCGTGGTTGCCTTTCTTGGATGTAACGCCGAGGATAGTGAGCACGAATACGAATGTGAGGAATACCTCAACAACAAGTCCGGCTACTGCGCTGTCATTTACGCCGCCGAGACCGTTCGCACCGAAGCCGCCCGTCTTGTCAAGCACACTTCCCGAGCCGAAGATCGCAGCAAGTATGCCTGAGCCGGCGAATGCGCCGAGACACTGTGCCACAATGTACATAAAGAAATCCTTGACGCTCATACCGCCGCTTATGAGTACTCCCAGCGATACAGCAGGGTTGATGTGACAGCCGGAGATGTTTCCGACACAGTATGCCATTCCGACGATAACAAGTCCGAATGCGAGTGCTGTGAGTATGTAACCGCAGCCGTTCGCCGCGTCGCAGCCCACAAGCATAGCTGTGCCGCAGCCAAGCGTCACAAGTACACAGGTACCGATAAATTCGGCAATAAACTTTTTCATTTGTTTTTCCCTCCTGTAAAAAAATAAATATGTGC
The DNA here is from genome assembly GCA_947168885.1 of uncultured Clostridia bacterium. GTDB lineage: Bacteria > Bacillota > Clostridia > Oscillospirales > Ruminococcaceae > Ruminiclostridium_E. The sequence goes on from CAMVNQ010000001.1 coordinate 338,388, forward strand.
AGTATGTCCGATCTGTACGAACTTACTGCACATATTATTATACACTTATGCGCGCACTATGTCAAGCTTCTGTGCACTTTCAAATGTAATATTGTCAGCTTTGCCCTCGGTCTGTACCGTTATCTTGTCACCGTTTCTTGTCGCTTTTACGGTGAGAACCTTATTCGCTTCGCTGTCGTAAATTGCTGTCTCGGCAGTTTTTCCGTCCGCGAGTCCGTAGATAACGATCTTTGCATTCTGCACGTAATCATAGGTGAAATTGCGCTTGAAGTCACCGTAGGCTATTATGGAATCCGGCTTAGCATAGAGCGGCATTCCGAAGTAGTCATACTTTCTTTCGTACCACTTGCCGCCTTCGAGCTGTTCGCCGGTCTGAATGTCTGTCCACACGCCTGTGTCGGGGAGGTAGAATTTCACAACGCCTTCCTCGTTGAATACCGGAGCCACAAGGAGCGAATCGCCGAGCATATACTGCCTGTCAAGCGAGAGAACAGCGGGGTCTTTTGTGTAATCCACGACCATGGCTCTCATCATCGGAACGCCGGTCTCGTGAGTTTCTATCGCGTTTCTGAACAGGTACGGCATAAGTCTGCCTTTAAGCTTGGTGAAGTGCCTTACAACGTCACAGCTCTCCTCGTCGAAGTTCCACGGAACGCGGTAAGAGCTGTTGCCGTGCAGTCTTGAATGGGTAGAGAGAAGTCCGAAAGCCGACCAGCGCTTGTAAAGATCTGGTGTACCGGTCGCTTCAAAGCCGGAGATGTCGTGGCTGAAGAAGCCGAATCCGGACATACAGAGCGATAAGCCGCCGCGTATCGTCTCCCACATACTCTCGTAGTTCGAGAAGCAGTCGCCGCCCCAGTGGACAGGGAACTGCTGACCGCCGACGGTAGCCGAACGGGCGAAGAGGCACGCCTTGTTTTCACCGTAGTATTCCTTAAGGACATCAAACACGGTCTTGTTGTACAGATAAGTGTAGTAGTTGTGCATCTTGTACGGGTCGGAACCGTCGTAGTAGATGACGTCGGTGGGTATGCGCTCGCCGAAGTCGGTCTTGAAGCAGTCAACGCCCATTTCGCAGAGAGCTTTGAGCTTATCCGCGTACCACTTGCAGGCATCGGGATTTGTGAAATCCACAATAGCCATTCCGGGCTGCCACATATCTGCCTGGAATACCGAGCCGTCCTTCTTCCTGATGAAATAGCCCTTCTCCATACCCTCGTCGAACATTGTCGAGCGCTGGGAGATATAGGGGTTTATCCATACGCATATCTCTATGTTCTTTGCTTTGAGACGTTTCAGCATAGCCGCGGGTTCTGCGAACATATCCTTGTCCCATGTGAAGTCGCACCAGCAGTATTCCTTCATCCAGAAGCAGTCGAAGTGGAACACTTCGAGAGGTATGTCGCGGCGCTCCATTTCGTCGATGAAGAACGAAACTGTCTTCTCGTCGTAATTGGTAGTGAACGATGTCGTGAGCCACAGACCGAACGTGAAAGCGGGCGGAAGAGCGGGCTTTCCGGTGAGATCGGTATAAACTTTCAGCACATCGGCTATGGTGTCGCCGCCGAATACGAAATATTCGAGATGCTGACCCTGAACGGTGAACGCGACTTTGGATACTGTCTCGCTCGCTACCTCGAACATCACCTTTTCGGGGTGGTTTACGAAGCAGCCGTAGCCCTGTGATGAAACATAGAACGGTATAGACTTGTAGGACTGCTCGGTGCAGGTGCCGCCGTCATTGTTCCACACCTCGACGGTCTGACCGTTCTTTACGAAAGTGGAGAACTTCTCACCGAAGCCGTAGATATTCTCACCTACCGCGATATTGAACATATCACGCATGAATGCGTTATCGGAAGTCTCGCTGTCGGCATAGAAATTCTCACCCTTTTTTGCGGCCATACGTGCGTCGGTGCGCTGAATACTTTCCTCAATGTAGCTTGTAGTGCGCCAGCCCTGCTTTGTGAGGAGCTTGTCGCCGTAGTAGTATTTTATATCCCACGCGTCCTTTGCCGCACCGATAACGACCTTTGTCTTACCGGATATAAGCTCATAACCGCCGTTTTCAAGCTTGTTCACAACGGGCTTGAAATCAGCATCTTCATAAAGCGTGAATGCGGGACCGCGTCTTATCTGTCCTTTGTAGTGATCGACGGTAACTTTGATCGAATTTTCGAGTGTCGAAGTGAATGTCACCTCAAGGCACGGACCGCCGAGGGTCATACCTCTGTTGTGGATCCAGTTCGCGGTGCAGAACACGGTTATTGAGCGCTCGTCCGCCGTGATCTCATACGCCTGTGTGGCGAAGCTTACGTTGTAGCCGGGTTTGTTGAGCCAGAAGCCGTCGGAGAATTTCATAGTTTTTATTTCCTTTCATATTTGATACGGTTTGTAAACGTTTACAGATTATATCCATTATACCATATTTTTACGATTTGTCAATAGGTATAATAAGAAAAACGAAGTATTTTCTCATTTGCAGGGAACTGTTCCTGACGCAGAGCACCGGTGCGGAACTCTGCGAAAACAGCGGTCAGCGCGGATATTCCGCCTTGAGATACTCGATTAGCATTTCCGGAACATACTGATAGTGGTGCGAATCATAGAGCTTGTACGTCAGACTTCCGCTGTGTGCGGATATACGGTCGTTTCTGCTGCTGTTGTTTCGGGAGCAGAGCTTGTTGCCGTTGTTCCGGCGGAAGTGCTAACGGGAGATGCCGTTGTTTCGGCGGATGTCGCTGCCGGTGCAGTATTGCCGCATCCTGCCGAGCACGCCAGCAATGCTGCCGCTATGAGTACAGATACAGTTTTTTCATCAAAGCCACCTGATAAATGCGGTCTTGTCGTTGCGGTTGTAGCCCGCACGCTCGTAGAACCGAAGTGTACTCTCTTCCTTCGAGCCGGTAAGAAGCATCATCTTATAGCAGTTCTCCCGCTCTGCGATCTCTTTGGCATAGTCAAGGCAGGCTGTCGCAAGTCCGCGCTTCCTGTATGCGCTGTCGGTGACAACATTCTCGACGAAGGCATAGGGCTGCTGTCCGTGAGTGAGATTTGTGATGATGACGCAGACGCACGAGGATACTATCTTTCCGTCCTCCTCGGCAACGATGATGTGGTGGTCGGGGTCGTCGAGCACTTTACGCCATTTGCGCATGACATCGTCCGAACGTTCTGGGAACGGGTTGCCGTGAAGCTGCATATAAAGCGTCATGAGCCCGTCAAAGTCGTTTTCGGTAATTTCGCGTATCAAGGTAATCGCCCCCATTCGTTTTTACCGTATGATTCATATCCTGAATTTAGCAGCTATTGCTTTTCCGCAAATTACACCGAGTATGCATAGACCCACGCTCAGTATAATGTACAGCGTTCCCGCCGCATATTCTTTTTTCTCCATAAGTCCTAAAGCTTCGAGTGAGAATGTCGAGAAAGTGGTGAAGCCGCCGCAGACTCCGGTTTTAAGAAACAGCATCAGCCAAGCCGGAACTTCGTGTTTTTCCGCAGCACCGACTATGAAGCCTATCAGAAGCGCTCCCAGAACATTCGTAATGAGCGTAAGTATAGGGAAGCCGCTTTTTATCGGAATCAGACTTATAGCATATCTGGCGGCGGCTCCGACCGCTCCGCCCGCGGCTGCTGCGAGAAAACCTGTCATATCGGATCACTTCTTCCATGTTGTCGGCGAGAACAGGAGCAGTATCGGGAACAGCTCAAGTCGTCCGGCAAGCATATCAAATATAAGTATCAGTTTTGCCGGCTCGGAGAATACCGAGAAGTTCGATGCCGGACCCGCAAGTTCAAGACCCGGTCCGACGTTGTTCATCGCCGAAGCGACAGCGGTGAAGTTCGTTATAAGATCCATATTGTCGAAAGCGAGTATCACCATAGATACCGCAAAGACAAGGACATACCCGACCATATATACGTTTACCGAGCGCACTACCTCATGCTCTATGGGGTGTCCGTCCACGTTTATCTTCTTGACCTGCTTCGGGTGGATAAGTACTTCGAGTTCCTTCTTCATACTCTTGAAGAGTATCAGGATACGCGAGACCTTGATGCCGCCGCTTGTGCTTCCTGCACAGCCGCCGACGAACATAAGCATCACGATCATCGACCGTGAGAGTTCCGGCCACATATTGAAGTCCTCGGTCGAGAAACCGGTCGTTGACATTATCGACGCTACCGTAAATGCGGAATGACGGACGGAATCGCCCATATTGTTGTAGATGCCGTTGATGTTGAACGCGATTATTGCAGATGAGGATATCGCGATAACAAGGAACGTTATGACCTCGGTGGTGAATATTTCCCTGAATTTCGCGTGTATAAGGAAGAAATACGAGTTGAAGTTTATCGCGAAAAGGAGCATGAACACAGTGACGATTATCTGGATATGCGGCGCGTATTCGCCCATGCTGGAATTGCGTACTCCCATGCCGCCGGTGCCTCCGGTGGCAAACGCGGTGTTGAGTGCCTCAAACACGTCCATTCCGCCGATTATCAGTGTTACGAACATCAGGAACGTGAGCACGAAATATATCGAATAAAGCAGCATCGCCGTTGTTTTGACGTGCGGGACGAGCTTTCCCACGGAAGGTCCGGGTGATTCCGCTTTCATTATGTGCATATTCTGACCGCCGGAAAGGGGCAGGAACGCCATGATGAATACAAGGACTCCCATACCGCCGACCCAGTGGGTAAAGCTTCTCCACATAAGTATCGAGCGCGGCATGACTTCAACGTCGGTAATGACCGTGGCACCGGTGGTGGTGAAGCCGGAAACCGACTCGAACAGAGCATCGACAAAGGACGGTATTGCGCCCGTGAGCATGAACGGCACAGCGCCGAAAAGGGACAGGACTATCCAGCTCAGTGAGACTATCACAAATCCTTCGCGGGAATAAAGCGTGGTGTTCTTCGGCTTTTTCCGTGTTATAAGTATTCCTGCCGCAAGGCAGAACAGCGATGTGCCGAGGAATACGAAAAACGTGCTCTCCCAGTATACGGCGGATACTATCAGAGGCACCGCCATGAACAGGCTCTCAAATATCATCAGCCAGCCGAGGATATTTGCTATCATACGATAATTCATAATGATCTCCGAAAAACTTAAATGTCATTCTCCTGATTATAGGACGGGGCGGCAGGAATCTGTGCGCCGTAACTGCCGGTATCAGGCTTCAAGTATCTCCGCTATGTCGTGAAGCGGAAAGTCAGAGACGATTATGACCGAATCTCCGACTTCGATTGTGTCGCCGCCGCGTGGGATTATGACTTTTCTGTCGCGCATTATCGAAGCAACGAGCACGCTCGGTCTGAGCTTCATTTCCATAAGCTTCTTCCCCACGACAGGAGAGTTTTCCTTTATGATGAACTCCGCCGCATCGATCTTGCCCTTGATTATGCTGTAAAGCGTTTCTACGTTGCTTCCGATCGTGTTCTTCATGGCGCGGACATATCGCACGATGCTTTCGGCGGTGATGTTTTTGGGATAAATTACCGTGTCGAGTTCAAGATGACGGATAACATCGTCAAAATCGATACGGTTGACTTTCGTGACGAGCTTTCCGCGGCTTACTGATTTTGCGAAAAGCGAGAGCAGTATGTTCTCTTCGTCAAGATTGGTAAGAGCTACGAAGCCGCCGGCACTCTCGATGCCTTCTTCAAAGAGCACCTGCTGATCGACCGCGTCGCCGTTTATGACAGTGACATATTCGAGGTTCTCGGCGATCTCTTCACAGCGTTCCTTGTCCTTTTCAATGACCTTTACGTCTATTCCGGAACGGTTCAGAAGTTCACACAGATAATGTGTGGTATTTCCGCCGCCGACTATCATAACGTCCTTTACCGACGTGTTCTTGTATTTTATCTGCTTGAAGAAAGAGTTTGCATTTTTCGGTGAAGCGATAATAGAGATGACATCCTTTTCCATGAAGCGGAAGTCGCCCTTTGCTATATAGGCGTTGTCTCCGCGTTCAACGGTGCAGACAAGGACATCACAGTGCAGCTTTGTCGAGATCTCCTTAACGGCGAGCCCTTCGAGCGGGCTTCCTTCGGGAAGCTTGAATTTCAGCAGTTCGACACGGCCTTTCGCGAATGTGTCTATCTTTATCGCGGACGGGAAGCGAAGTACTCTTGCGATCTCGGCCGCAGCCGCCTGTTCGGGGTTTATGACCATTGCAAGACCAAGTTCTTCTTTAAGATACGGGGCCTCAATACTGTACTGGGGACTGCGTACGCGTGCTATGGTGTGGCAGTTACCGGCTTTCTTTGCTATGAGGCAGCACAGCAGATTGAGCTCGTCAGAGCCGGTCACCGCGATCAACAGGTCGGCGTTCCTGATTCCGGCTTCCTGCTGGGTAAGGTGCGTTGCGCCGTTGCCGATAACGCCGAGGACATCGTATCTTGCGGCGGTCTCGTTTACCTTCGCGGGAACCATGTCTATGACGGTGATGTCGTTTCCTTCTTCGTTTAGCTGTTCGGCGAGGGTCTGTCCGACCTTTCCGCAGCCTACTATAATAATATTCATATATTTCTCCGTTTTTATGGGAACGTTATATAAGTCGGCTTTATCGGGGACTTGTTCCGGTTTTTGACACAGATCAGATGCGCTGTATCATAAATATAATAATATATCATCTTATAATATACTACATTTTGTGGAAAAAGTCAAGAACGACATAAAGCATATCATTATCTTCACGGATTGTGCGGTTTTTCGGAAACAAAACACGCCCTGTCCGCGTAATTACGGACAGGGCGCTTATTGATGCGTTCTTATGCATCTACAGCATTATGCAGACGCTTTCCTATATATCCCGCGACCTCGTTCTCGTCTATGCCGAGGACGAAAGAGAATTCGGGATAGATCATATTTTCTGCCATACGAAGGGCGTTCTCGTCGGAAACGAGGACTTTTTTTCCGTTGTCGCGGCAGGATTGGGTATGATTATATATCGACTTAATAAGCGTGATTATCCTTGTGCAGTCGCCCTCTTTGAGTATCATTTCAATGGCGTTCCTGCGCTCTCTTGTGTTCGGGCCGAGAGTTATCTCACCGCTCACGGAATTGTCGATGGCTTCGTTCACCTCTTCCTCGGTCATGGGTCTGCGAAGCCGCTTACCGGCCATTCCCGCGGGGACGAAATATGACGACGAACCGGAACCGAGAGGAATGAGCTTGAAATAATCCTCGTATTTTTCACCGTCGAAAGTCTTGTTCTCTACCGCTTCAATGCGGCAGACACCTACCCCTTTATAGACCACATAATCATTCACCGAAAAGACTGCCGCGTTCAATTTCAAGACCTCCTTTGTTTTTGTAAGCAATGAATTTCTGTTTTCTCCGCAGAAGGATACAGGGAGAAAACGACATACCAACTATTATTTATTATATCACTTTTTATCAACTTTTAACATAGGCTTTTTGTACAAAAAACAGAATTTTAAAAAAGCGCTCATAGCACAAAATGCACAGCGTACCGCGAACTGTCGGTATTTTAACGAACTTTACATTACTTTCATATATGAGAAGTGCTTTTCCGGATGCGGCAAATTGTGTTCGGGCTGATCATCCCGGTGAAAAAATCTCGCTGAACAACGGCAAATTTCACGCAAAAAGGTTGACTTAGTGACATAGATATGGTATAATATATGCTATTCACGGAACTGCAAAAGAAAGGGAATGATAAAATGGAAATGCCGTTTGAACCGAACGAGGGCAAAAGTCTCACTATAGATACCGATTTCGGCACATTCGCACGCTACCCGATAAGAACTCACGTTATTATGAAAGAAGACGTTATGACCGACGTACTTGACAAATATGTCTGTCCTTACCTTGAAAAGGGTGACACGGTCATAATTTCCGAAAAGATAATCGCCATAACACAGGGCAGAGCATTCCCGCTCGAAGAAATAAAAGTTTCGCGTCTTGCGAAGTTTCTCAGCCACTTCGTCGTAAAGACGAACTATGGCATAGGTCTCGGTATGCCGGAGACCATGGAGCTCTGCATTCGCGAGGTAGGTCGTCCGAAGGTCCTTTGGGCAGCTTTCTGCGCCGCTATCGGCAAATTATTCGGCAAAAAGGGCGTGTTCTATAACATCTGCGGTATGAAGGCGCGTGCTATCGACGGCCCCTGCGACTATACCCTTCCGCCCTATAACCACTATGCAAAAATGGCTCCCGATAAGCCCGATGAAGCAGCCGCGGCTCTCGCAAAACACTGTGGGTGTGATGTGATAATAATCGACGCGAACGATATTGCTGCGACAGTTCTCGGCAAGAGCAGAAAGGATCTTCCCAATGCTTTCGGCGAGCAGGTTTTCCGGGACAATCCCCACGACCAGTGCTCTCAGCAGACGCCTATCTCAATAGTCCGTAAAGTAAGCGCTTGAGTGACGCTCTGCGCGGTCAGTACTAAGATCTCTGAACAGTTACCCGCTGCCGAAAGACGAAACCGGCTTCACGGCAGAGACTGTAAGGGACTCCGCCTGATATAATATAACAAAACAAAACAAAACGCCTTGTTGATAACAGGGCGTTTTTTCATATACGATGTATTTTTGTGGCAGCTAAGGGTTTTTGAAGATATAAGGGAACCGAAGCAAACAGAACAGAAAATCGGCGGCGAAACAGCGGATGCCGGGTGATTGCGTTACAGAAAGTATGTCTGAGCTCCGGGCAGCGAGGTGGTCTCCCCGCTTATCGGGGAGGTGGCGACGCAGGAGCCAGAGGGGCTGACCAACAGACTCAGAAAAATACCGTATGCTACCGGAGTAACATACGGCGAAACGGCGAATGCCGTGGGATCGCGTTACAGAAAGTATATATGAGCTCTGGACAGCGTGGCAGAAAAATACCGTATGTTACCGAAGTAACATACGGCGAAACGGCGAATGCTGTGTGATTGCGCTGCCATAAGTATATCCGAACTCCGGACTGCGAGGCAGAAAAATTATCCCGCCTCGGGAAACCCGAGACGGGGTCGCCGCCGCGCGTCCGCGGCTGGGATTGCGTTACAGAAAGTATATCTGCACTCTGGACAGCGTGGCAGAAAAATACCGTATGCTACCGGAGTAACATACGGCGAAACGGCGAATGCCGTGGAGCGGACAACGGGAATCGAACCCGCCTCGTCGGCTTGGGAAGCCGAAGTTCTACCGATAAACTATGTCCGCAGATATTATATATTATACACTACGCTGCCGGATTTGTCAATATTATTATTGACAATTTCTGGCTGATAATATATAATATAGGTATATTAATAGAAAGCCGGTATTTCTTATGATGAACGACGTATCCGCTGACCACGGGAACAGGAAAAATCTTTTTGTGACACTTGCACTTTGCGCTGTATGCATTGGTATAAATTTTATTCTGTTCGCGCTTGTCAACGCGCTTGAACTTCCGCTTTATCTCGACAACGTCGGGATACTTCTTGCCTCTATCTTCGGAGGCTATCTTCCCGGTATATTCGTTGGATTTGCGACAAATATCATAAACTGTTTTTCTGACCCGTCGTCTATATACTACGGGCTGCTCAGCGTTCTCAATGCGGTAACAGCCGCGTATTTTGCCCAGAAAGGCTGGCTCTCGTTCAGGAAGCCGCTTAAGCTTATAGGACTGATACTGCTGCTCGCGCTTGTAGGAGGAGGTCTCGGAACGCTTCTTCCGTGGTTCCTTGACGGAGTTTATTTCGACAGCGCCTCTATTGCGCAGTCTCTTGTTGACGCGGGACTTAACGATCTTACTGCGGCGCAGCTCCTCGGCAATCTTATAATGGATGTTCTCGACAAGACGATAACTGTCATTATAGTCATGACTGTCGTGACGCTTGTTCCGCAGCGTTTAAAGGATATGCTCCGCTTCAGCGGCTGGATGCAGCGTCCTATGAGCGAAAAGGCAAAGAATGCTCTCAGACATATCCGCTGCCGCAGGATCTCGGTTCGTACGAAGATAATGCTCATACTTATCGCGGCAATGATACTTATGGGCGCGGTCGCTACGGGAATAAGCTTCATACTGTTCAGCAACGCCGCAGTTGAGCAGCACACCAAGCTCGTGCGGGGTGTGGCGAATGTGGCTGCGGGATTTGTTGACGGAGACAGTGTTGACCGCTGGCTTGCAGAGGGCCGAGAGTCCGAAGGCTACGCCGAGACGGAGAAGCTTTTGTGCACGCTTAAGGAAAGCGACGACGAAATAGAGTATGTTTATGTGTATAAAATACTTGAGGACGGTTGTCATGTGGTTTTCGACCTTGACAGCGAAACTGTAAAGGGCTCGCCCGTAGGATACGTCGAAGCATTCAAAGACGTGCTTCCGGATGCCGATATACCTACGCTTCTCGCGGGCGGCGAACCGGAGCCTATAATCTCGCGCGGCACTATCTACGGCGACGTTCTGTCGGTGTACCGACCGATATACAACAGCGCAGGCCAGGTGGTCGCTTATGCCGGTGCGGATGTTACTGTGGCGCAGATAGATCATTACGAAAGCAATTTCTGTGCGGGTATGAGTTCGCTTTTCTTTGCTTTCTTTATCGTTATTTTTGCAGTCGTACTCTGGGTCGTAGAATATCATATCGTTCTTCCCGTGAACTCAATGGCTGACTGCACGAACCGTTTCGCTTTTGACAGCAACGAGACGCTTGACAAGGGCGTCGAAAATATGCGCGATCTTGAGATACATACCGGCGACGAGATCGAGAACCTTTACAGCGCGATCGTCAAAATGGCGGGCGACAGCGTGGAGCATCTCGAAGATATAAGCCGGAAGAATGAAACGATACGGAAGATGCAGAACGCGCTTATTCTCGTGCTTGCGGATATGGTCGAGAGCCGTGACAAGAACACCGGCGATCATGTCAGAAAGACTGCGGCGTATGCACGCATAATAATGAAGACTATGAAGGAAAAGGGATATTATCCCGACCAGCTTACGGACAAATTCATCGATGACGTCGGTAATTCCGCGCCTCTTCACGATGTAGGCAAGATAAAGGTATCTGACCTGATACTCAACAAGCCCGGCCGCCTTACTGACGAAGAGTTCGTTATAATGCAGAGCCACGCAGCCGTTGGCGGAGAAATAATAGACCAGGTCATAAATCTTGTTCCGGAGCCTGATTACCTCAACGAAGCCAAGAATCTTTCGACCTATCATCACGAAAAGTGGAACGGCAAAGGCTATCCCAAGGGTCTCAAAGGCGAGGAAATACCGCTTTCGGCCCGCATTATGGCGGTCGCGGACGTGTTCGATGCGCTTGTTTCGAGAAGAAGCTATAAGGAGCCTTTCTCGTTTGAACAGGCTTGTGACATAATCCGCGAGGGAGCCGGCTCGCACTTCGACCCGCTTGTTGCGGACGCGTTCCTCTCTGCCGAGGAAGAGTGCCGCAAAGTCGCCGAGTCGTTCGGCGATACCTCTGTGACCGGATATGTCAAGGACGAGCACGTCGACGACAGCGGCAACGCAAGATGATCCGACGTGCCAACATCAGGCTCATATGGACGGTTTTGGTGCGGAGAAATATGTCTTTTCTTGAGGGAGACCCTTTTGAAAAAGGGTCATCCCTCAAACTCCCTCCCTAAAACTTTTAATCAACAGCCCTCATCGGGGTTCACCCCGATGAGGGCTGTTGTCTGAAAGTCTTTGGAAAAGGGTCTGGGGAATAACCTTTCTCCAGAAAGGTTTTCCCCAGAAAAAGCTGTATTATTCTGCGCCAGAGCCGCCCGCATTAGCCTGATGCTGTCCGTGGCGATATTCTATGGCGTTTCCGCGCTTGCCGGTGCGTTCGATCAGACCGACGAATTCAAGCACAGAGAGCATCAGCCCCGCATCGGTCGTCCGACAGAGCTTCTGCAGTTCCGCTTTGGTGAACGTCTCCGGAAGTCCGTCGGGGATGAAAACTCTGTAATCTTCCGCGTTTTCGAGCACGATCTCGCTGATGAAGCGCGTGGGTATCTTCTCTTTTTTCATACCCTTTCTGCGCACGCGCTTTTCGCTCTTGCAGTAAACCTTCTTGTCGATCTCAAGGAAGGCTATGCGTATCGTTAGATTCGGGTTTGTGATGAACGCTTTCAGACGGTACAGCTCAAGGAAAAGTTTTGAGAATGAGTTGTCTGTCCGCTTTGTTTCGGACAATATCTCGCCGGTGCTCTCGTTTATCGAGATTATACGGGACTTCTTTTCATAGGGATAAACGACGGTGACATGGCTTGCTTGCAGCATTCGCGTCAGTTTTTTCGCGAGATAGCTGAAATTCGCGCTCTGTATCTCGAAAATTCCGTTCTCGCCGGCTCCGTCGGCATAAAAACCGCCGATCTTCGCTTCATGGTCGGCTTCGCTGCAATAATAGCATTTAAGCGTATGGTGTATCGTCTTTTCGTTCAGCGTTCCGATAGTCGTTCTTTCGCGTTCGAGAGCTTTTCTTACAGCCTCGGAGAAGCGTACACTGTCGGGCTCGCCGCGTTCTGCCGGAGTGTACGGCAGGGCAGGGTAGAGCTCCTTTTCGATGAATTCCGGTACGCCGTAGTGCTCGTTTGTTCCGGTTACACCGTCGGCAGCGGCTTTGACCTCCGGTACGGCGTTTCCGACAGCGTAGCGCCTGTCCGCAGCTTCAAACATCGGAAGGTCATTTAGATTGTCGCCGAAGCAGACCAGTTCGTCCGCACCGGTAAGCTCTTTGAGCTTTCGCACCGCGTTTGCTTTTCCCGCTTCTGCCGGAAAGACTTCGAACCATAGCTGGTGCGGCGGGTAGGTATCTGTATAGCAGGCGGTACGGAATCCGTTTTCTTCGGTGAACAGGGCTTCGAGCGCGGGTCTGTTCACCGGGTCGAGGAATGCCGCGTAAAATATATCGCCGTCAAAGATCCCGTTGTTGTCTGCAAGCGGCCGCCGTCTGTCATCTCCTTTGCGTCGGGAAAGGTGTGCTTTGAGGTTGGGGGCGTCTTTTATGAAGCTCATGCGTTCTTTTCCGTCGATGAACGCGTATATCATCGGCGTTTCACCGTTTTCGGAGACCGCACGGGCAAGTATTTCGCGCTGATGTTCGCCGAACGTGTGTCTGACCGGATATTCGCCGGTCACGGGGTCGTATATGTAAGTGCCGTTCATAAGCACTACCGGTGCGTTTATTTTCACGTCCCGCATTATCTCGCCTGCGGTCGCGAGTCCTCTCGCTGTGCAGTACGAGAACAGAGCACCGCCCTCTATGAAGCGGTTGAGCATATCCGCGGCGCGCGGTTTCAGCTTGCCTTCGCTGTTCAGGAGCGTTCCGTCAAGGTCGCTTACGTAGAGTGTCATTGCCGCACCCCCTTCTGTTGCATTATAACATATTCCCGCGGAAAAAGCAAGCACGCGGCTGTTTTCACGATACACAGCCGTGCTCCGGAAAGAGCAGAAAATGCAAAAAATTTCAAAAAACTATTTACAAACGCAAGAATTTATGGTATAATTACTGCGTTGCTGTATTTACGGCAAAAAATGCACATACCACGGCTCTGAGGAATAAGCTCCTGTGGAGATCATGCCTGCCCTTAGCTGTGTTATGCGATAAATTAATATGCAAAGGGGTGTATGTACTATGATGCTCAAGGAAGAAAAAACTGCTATCATCGAGGCTAACCGTCTCAGTGAAAACGACACGGGTTCTCCTGAAGTTCAGATCGCTATCCTCACAAAGAGAATCGCTGACCTCACCGAACATCTCAAGAACCACAAGCAGGATCATCATTCCAGACGCGGTCTCTTCAAAATGGTAGGTAGAAGACGTAACCTTCTCAACTATCTCCAGAAGAAGGACATCGAGCGTTACCGTGCGATAATCGCAAAGCTCGGTATCAGAAAGTAAGGCAGAACGGGGCGGGGCAGTTATGCTCTGCCCGTTTGCAAATCACCGGAAAAAAGAGCGTACAGACTTTCTTGCAATAAATTGAGTGCGTGCGCGTCCCCGCATTGAATTTATTGCTTGATCTGTACCTCTTTTGAGACCAGACGGCCGGGAAATAAGTGTTTACCCGCTGTCAGAGATCAGACAGACCAATATTGTGTCTATCCTTGCGCCGAAGCCGGAAGGATAGACAGTAATATGCCGTCTGATGAAATTCAGAAAAGGAGAAAAATACAGATGTTTGAAAACTACAAGACTTTCAAGACCACATTCGCCGGCAGAGAGCTTATGGTAGAAACAGGTAAGGTATGCGGACTCGCTAACGGTTCCTGCTGGATACATTATGGCGAAACTGTTGTAATGGTAAACGTTGCGGCAAGCCCCAAGCCCCGTGAGGGCGTTGACTTCTTCCCGCTCTCCGTTGACTATGAGGAGAAGCTCTACGCGGTAGGAAAGATCCCCGGCGGCTACCTCAAGAGAGAGGGCAGACCCAGCGAGAAGGCTATACTCACTTCCCGTGTTGTTGACCGTCCTATGCGTCCGCTCTTCCCCAAGGATATGAGAAACGATGTTGCGATCACTATGACAGTCCTCGCGGTAGATCCCGATACTCAGCCCGAGATCCTTTCCATGATCGGCGCTTCCATTGCGGTATCTATTTCCGATATTCCGTGGAACGGTCCTATCGGCGGCATCTCCGTAGGTCTTATTGACGGCGAGATCGTACTTATGCCCGACGCAGAGCAGCGTGCAAAGTCCGACCTCCAGCTCACAGTCGCTTCGAGCGAGAAGAAAGTCGTTATGATCGAAGCAGGTGCGAACGAAGTTGACGATGACACCATGCTCAAGGCTATCATGGCGGGTCACGAAGAGATCAACCGTTCTCTCATCCCGTTCATCAAGGATATTCAGGCACAGATAGGCAAGCCGAAGTTCAGCTTCCCGTCTATGGAAATAGACCACGACTTCCTCGACAAGCTTCTTGAAGAGTACGGTGAAAAGGTGAAATTCGCGCTTGATACAGACGACAAGAATATCCGTGAAGCTCGTCTCCAGCCGATCAAGGACGCTATCCACGAGGAATTTGATCCCGTATATCCCGATCAGGCTTCTATGATCGACGAAGCTATATACAAGCTCCAGAAGGTAATCGTTCGTCGCTGGCTCCTCGATGAGCAGAAGCGTGTTGACGGCAGAAAGATGGATCAGATGCGTCCTCTCGCAGCTGAGGTCAACCTTCTCCCGCGTGTTCACGGTTCAGGTCTCTTCACAAGAGGTCAGACACAGGTGCTCACAGTCGCTACGCTCGGCCCTGTAAGCGATTCCCAGAAGCTCGAAGGTCTCGATGATGAGGACACCAAGAGATATATGCACCACTATAACTTCCCCGCTTACTCGGTAGGCGAGACAAAGGCAAGCCGCGGTCCCGGACGCCGCGAGATCGGTCACGGCGCACTTGCACAGCGCGCTCTTGAGCCTGTTCTCCCGAGCGTTGACGAGTTCCCTTATGCTATAAGACTTGTTTCCGAGGTGCTTTCCTCGAACGGTTCGACATCGCAGGCTTCTATCTGCGGTTCCACTCTTGCTCTTATGGATGCCGGCGTTCCGATCAAGTCGCCTGTTGCAGGTATCTCCTGCGGTCTTATCACAGAGGGCGACCGTTGGATGACAATGGTAGATATCCAGGGTCTTGAGGATTTCTACGGCGATATGGACTTCAAGGTAGGCGGTACTCACAAGGGTATCACAGCTATCCAGATGGACCTCAAGATCGACGGTCTTACACCCGAGATCATCAAGGACGCTTTCGCAAAGACACACAAGGCTCGTGACTATATACTTGACGAGATCATTCTCAAGGCTATCCCCGCTCCGAGAGCTACCGTAAACAAGTATGCTCCGAAGATGATGGGCATGAAGGTGCCGGTAGAGAAGATCAGAGAAGTTATCGGTACAGGCGGAAAGGTTATCCAGAAGCTCTGTGCTGACTTCGATGTAAAGATCGATATCGATGAAGAAGGCAACGTATTCATCTGCGGCGCTGATCTTGATAAGGCAAATGCGTGCATAGACACTATCAAGTCGATAGTTACCGATCCCGAGATCGGCGCAATTTACAAGGGCAAGGTTGTCCGCGTAAAAGAATTCGGCGCATTCGTTGAGTTCGCTCCCGGCAAGGAGGGTATGGTTCATATCTCCGAGCTTGAGAACAGACGAGTTGAAAAGGTAGAGGACGTATGCAACGTCGGCGATCAGATCATCGTTAAGATCATCAAGATCGACAATCAGGGCAAGATCGGTCTTTCGAGAAAAGCTGCGCTTGCCGATATAGAAGCTGCAAAGAATAAGCAGCAGTGATCAGCGCGTCTGCGGACGCGCGTGTCCTACGCGGACGGCGGCAGGGCTACGCGCCCTGCACCGCGGCAGGCATTCGCCTGCACCAAAAGCTGACGCGTTTTGATTTGTCAGGATTATTAAAATATAAAAATACAGCAGACTCGGTTGTTCGGGTCTGCTGTTTTTAGCAATTCCTTATGTTTTTTGGTACCGACATTTTTCCGGTGCAGGCGGATGCCTGCCGCGGGTCCGGGCGGCGTCAGCCCGGGACTGCCTGTCAAGGCGCGCGTAAGCGCCGGATCAGCGGAATATTCCCTCGACTGCCCATTTTCCGATAACATTGTTGTCGTAGAGCGAGAAGAAAAGTCTGATGATAAACGCGATAACGGCGATAACTATACCCGCTGCGGCGATACCCTTGCTTCTGGATCCCTTGAGGAAGCCGAGGAGTGAGGATATGACTGCGAGAGGTTCAAGAACTACCCAGATGCATATCATACCGACGAGCGACGCGACGAAGCCGAGTATAGTAAGTACATCGAAGAATCCGAAAGGTTTCTTCGGCTCGGAAGGTCTCGGAGCCGATATAGGGGGCGGTGGGGGCATGATCGGAACGGGTTGAGCCGGAGCGGCAATATCGTTTGTGCCGAACGGTTCAGAAAAATCCGTGCTTCCGCAAGAACAGCAGAACGCGTTCTCGTTTTTGTTATCAAATCCGCAGTTAAGACATTTTTTCATATATTCAAATCCTTTCTGTGTCTGTCGGTAAGTGTGTTTTCTCCCTGAATTGCATTATAGCAGAAAACAACGGTGTTGTCAATAGCGGATAGATCTACGGCTGTAATGCCGTTATGATCTGTTGATAAAATAAATACAATAAATTTTTACAAATATATTGCAATCTGATATAATTTGTGATAAAATATATAGTGCAAAATTTCAGATCTAAAAGAGGTGAGATCAATGACAGGCGACCCGCATGGGCGAAAACGTATTAAAATAGCCGGGGGAGACCTGCCGCGCGCTGCCTCCCGGAAATAAGGAGAGAACGCAATGATAACAACCTACAGATCTGCGGGCGCAGGCATGACCGAGGTCGAAGAGCTCGAACCCGGCTGCTGGATCTCCGCGATAGCGCCCACCGAGGCAGAGATCTCCAAGCTTGAGACAGAGCTTTCGGTAGATCGCGACTTTATCCGCTCCGCGCTTGACGAGGAGGAATCCTCGCGTATCGAGAACGACGAGGGTCAGACACTTATCGTCCTTGACTATCCTGTCGCGGAAAAGAACGACGACGACACTTTCTCGTATTCGACACTTCCGATGGGGCTGATACTTACCGACTCAAACGTCATATCCGTAAGCCTTACACAGAACACTATCATCGACGATTTCTCAAAGGGCGTCGTGAAAAACGTCAACACGAAATTCAAGACCCAGTTTGTTTTTTGTATCCTGCTTCGCATCGCGGCGAAGTATCTTCAGTACCTAAAGCAGATAGAGAAGATCTTCAACTATGTACAGAAGCAGCTTCATACGTCGATGAAGAACGAGCACCTTATCCAGCTGCTCGGCTTGCAGAAATCGCTTATTTACTTCTCAACGTCGCTTAAATCCACCGAGACTGTCCTCGAAAAGCTGCTGCGCGGCCGCGTTATCAAGCTTTATGACGAAGATCAGGAGCTCCTTGAGGACGTACTTGTCGAGATCAAGCAAGCGATAGAGATGTCGAATATTTACTCTAACATCTTATCCAATACGATGGATGCGTACTCGAATATCATTTCCAACAACATGAACCGTGTCATGAAAGCACTCACTATCATAACGATCGTGCTTCAGATACCGAACATTATTTTTGCGTATTACGGTATGAATACCGATCTTCCGCTCCCGTACACCTGGGTCGCGATAGTGCTCGCCGTTGTTCTCGCCACCCTTGCGACGGTCATCCTGCTAAAAAGTAAATTCCTTCGATGAATAAAGAAACAGCAGACTTGTAAGTAACAAGTCTGCTGTTTCTTTGTGCCTATATTTTTTGGAGAAAAACCATTTATTGCTTTTTGAGATGTGTGTCCGCGGCTATAACGGCTGCGTCTTAGCAGAGTATGACGGCTGCGGGGCAGTGTATTGTCACTTTATGAGAGTGACAGTCGGACTCGCCGCCGCGCGTCCGCGGCCATGACGGCTGCGGCTTAGCAGAGTATGACGGCTGCGGGGCAGTGTATTGTCACTTTATGAGAGTGACAGACGGACTCGCCGCCGCGCGTCCGCGGTTCAGCTTTCAAACGGGGTGAATACGAGCCATTCATATTCGGCGGTAACGGGGAGCTTGTCGTCCTTGAACGCGTTGAGCCAGCCGTCAACACCTGTTCCGCACCATGCGTTCGCCATTATCTTGCTGGGTGTCTGCGGAAGCTTTTCGGGTTCTCTTTCGACCTTGTGTACTTCAACGCCATCAACGAACCATGTGAGGCTGTCCTTGTGCCACTCGAAAGCGTATGTGTGGAAATCTTCCGACGCGTCAAAACCGAGGTCGTGCATATACTCGTGACCGCCCTTGCCATCAACGAAGTAATTGAACTGCACCTTTGTCGTGTCCTTACCGAGTATCTCAACGTCGATCTCGTCCCACGGGTTGTTGTCGGAAGGACCTGTATAGGTGAAGAATGACGAAACGACGCCGTCGTTCTTTATTGCTTTCATGCTTATCTCATAGCGGCCGTAGCCGTAGAAGTCCTTGCTTCTGAATTCACCGCCGGAATAGGGGATACCGCCCTTCGGCTTGCTGTCGTTGTCTATAACGAGCTGCATTTTTCCGTCATTGAAAGTAACATTCGACTTACGCCATGTTACATTGAACATACTTCCGTTGCACCAGCCGTCGGATGCTTCAAAGCCGGCAGGCATACCGCTGCGGAAGTCGGAGTACTGTGCGCCTTCCGGTACGTCAACGAGCGTCGCAGCCTCAGTCGTCGTTTCCGGTGCCGACGTAGTCTCAGGTGCGGCTTCGGTAACTGCTGCTGTCGTTGTTGTCGCGGCAGTTGTGGTCGCTGCGGGCTGCTGTCCGCAGGCGCTGAATATCATTGCGGAAAGAACTAACGGTAAAAAACTGTACTTTTTTATGTTCATATATATTGCCTCCTTTTACGGTGAGTTTATCACCGCGAATGCATCGGTTTCTGTTCCTTACAATGTCATTATAACACTTTGGTTACAGAATTAATATCATAAAATTATCTTTAATATCGAAAAATTGCTCTAATAGCGGTTAAAATATTGCTATCAAGGATAAAAAAATGATATTAATGCAACGCAGAATATGCTATAATCAAATCAGAATAAATGTGACGGATAATATCGTTTCTGCGTTTCGCGCGGAAACCCGGATATTACAGCAGGAAAGGGTGAACGGTATGAAGGAATTTAAAGGTTTCACAAAAGGCATAGACCTTGGCGGCTGGCTCTCACAGTGTGATTACAGCAAAGAGCGTCTTGAGGGCTTCATCGTTGAAAAGGATATAGAAACGATAGCGTCCTGGGGAGCCGATCACGTTCGCGTCCCGATAGATTTCAATATCCTTGAGGACGACAACGGCGGCTATAGTGATGCGGGATTCGGTTATGTCAGGGGCGCGGTGGATATGTGCCTTAAGAACGGTCTCAATATTATTATAGATCTCCACAAGACAGCAGGTTTTTCATTCGACAAGGGCGAGCAGGAATTCGGATTCTTCGACAGCGAGGAGCTTCAGCAGCGCTTCTATCGTCTCTGGGAGGAGATCGCGCGCAGATTCTCGTATGACTCCGAACACATCGCGTTCGAGCTTCTCAATGAGGTCACGGACAAGGAATTCGGGCCGACATGGAACAAGGTGGCTAAGGAGTGCATCAGACGTATCCGTGCGATAGCGCCGGACACCGTGATACTTGTCGGAAGCTACTGGAACAACAGCGTGTGCTCGGTCAAGGATCTTGACCCGCCTTATGATGACAGGATAGTATATAACTTCCATTGTTATGATCCGCTGCTGTTCACTCATCAGCACGCATACTGGGTACCGCCGGAAATGGGCGATGTCAGCAAGGATATGACATTTGAAGAGAGCGGAGCTTCCGAAGAGTATTTTGAGAACCTCTTCTCCGAGGCGTTGCAGAAAGCTAAGGATAACAACACTGTCCTTTACTGCGGAGAGTACGGTGTCATAGATAAAGCCGCTCCCGAGGAAGCACTCAAGTGGTACAAGGCAATAAATGCTGTGTTCAGAAAGCACAACATCGGACGCTGTGCGTGGAGCTACAAGGAAATGGACTTCGGTATTTCCGATAAGCGCCTTGACGGCATCAGAGAAGAATTATTAAAATATATATAAATATAAAAAAATAATGTATAATGAACAAATATAAAAAATATCCCCTGTCCGTGTCGGGCAGGGGATATTTGCTTACTTTGCGTATTCTACAGCGCGGCTCTCTCTTATGAGATTTACCTTGATCTGACCCGGATACTCCATTTCGCTTTCGATCTTCTTCGCGATCTCGCGTGCGAGCACGGTCATCTTGTCGTCGCCCATAGCTTCGGGCTTTATCATTACGCGTACTTCACGACCTGCCTGGATAGCGTAGGTCTTTTCAACGCCGTTGTACGACGAGCATATCTCTTCGAGTTTCTGGAGACGCTTTATGTAGTTCTCGAAGTT
This sequence comes from uncultured Clostridia bacterium, assembly GCA_947168885.1. Lineage (GTDB taxonomy): Bacteria > Bacillota > Clostridia > Oscillospirales > Ruminococcaceae > Ruminiclostridium_E. Next base: position 359,320 of record CAMVNQ010000001.1, read on the forward strand.
CTCGCTTCTTGCTGCGGGACGTGCAGCGCTTATAGCGTCGGCTGCCTTTACGAGGCAAGCTATGACTGTTCTCGCTTCAACGTCGCCGTGGTGAGCTTCGATAGCGTGGATGATCTCAGGATTTTCCTTGTACTTGCGGCATACATCAACGCCGATCTGTACGTGCGAGCCTTCGATCTCTTCGCTGAGCGCCTTGCCGACATCATGCAGCAGACCGGCTCTGCGGGCCATAGCTGCATCTACACCGAGTTCGTCCGCCATCATACCTGCGAGGTGCGCGACTTCGATAGAGTGATCGAGTACGTTCTGGCTGTAAGACGAGCGGTAGTAGAGACGACCGACGAGCTTTACGAGCTCGGGGTTCATGTTGTTTACGTTGGTAGCAAGCAGAGCACGTTCGCCCTCCTGCTTGATCTTCTGCTCGACCTCGCGTCTTGCGCGCTCGACAGTTTCCTCGATGCGTGTCGGGTGGATACGACCATCCTGGATAAGGCGTTCGAGAGCGATACGTGCGATCTCGCGGCGAACCTTATCGTGGCTCGAAAGGGTGATAGCCTCGGGCGTATCGTCGATGATAAGGTCAACTCCGGTGAGCTGTTCGAGGGTGCGTATGTTGCGTCCCTCGCGTCCGATGATCCTTCCTTTCATCTCGTCGTTAGGAAGCGAAACGACTGAAACCGTCATTTCGGATACCGTTTCTGCGGCAAGTCTCGATATAGCCAGCGCTATGCAGTTTCTTGCCTTGTCGTCGCATTCATCCTTGAGCGTCTGCTCGTAGTTGTTTATGCGGACAGCCTTTTCTCTGTCGAGCTCGCTGTCGAGCATATGGAGAAGATGATCTTTTGCCTGTTCTGTGGTGAAGCCCGATATCCTTTCGAGTATCCCCATCTGATCCGCCTTGAGTTTTTCCGCCTCGGCGAGCTTTTCTTCAGCCTTCTTGTTCTTTGCTGCAAGGCTTTCTTCAAGCTTTTCGATCTTGTCGTTCTTCTTGTCGAGATTTTCTTCTTTCTGCTGTAATCTTCTTTCGGCTCTGGAAACCTCTGCGCGTCTGTCCTTTAGTTCACGCTCGGCTTCCGATTTCATTTTCTGGATCTCTTTTTCTGTCTGTCCTCTCATGCGGTAGATCTCGTCTTTTGCCTCGACGAGTTTTGTTTTCTTTGTGGTCTCGGCTTTTTCTTTAGCCTCGGCTACAATTCTTTCCGCTTCTTTTTCGGCAGACTCGATCTGTGCTTCCGCGTCTTTTTTGCGCTGTTCGATACCTTTATTAAAGGCGATCTTATAAACTATAAGACTTGCTGCGACAGCGCCGATAAATAAAGCAGCGGCAATGAGCACGATTGCGACCCATAATTCCATGAAACCGTCCCTCCTTTTCGTAAAATTCCCGATTCCCATAGCACCGCTATGCAGAATTACACGAAAATATACAGGACGCATGGACATAATGAGCCCGTGTCAAGCCGCTGCACAAATATAAAATAACTTCTATCAAAACGCGGGGTAGCCGTTTAAAGCACAGCTCCTCACATATCCGTATTTTTGAGTGCCCTCATGCATTTCGCACGGGACACGGCGGTAATAAAAATTAATTTTTCTGCATAGGGGATATAATATGTAAACCAAGAAGGTAATAATGATAAATAGCTGTATCCCGCAGTTTTTGATATGCGTTTAATGTATTTACATACAGACTTATTCACGATATTAATTTTAATACTTTTTGACCGAAATGTCAAGGTGTTTTGTGATAATTTTATAAAAAATTTTTGTCATTGCTTGACGAAGCGCCTATAATATGATATACTAATTTGTATAAATTATTTTGCCGGCGTGATGGAATTGGCAGACGTGACGGACTCAAAATCCGTTGGTAGCAATACCGTGCGGGTTCGACCCCCGCCGCCGGCACCAGGCGCGACGGCGCCGCCGATTCCGTATCGGGTCGCTTCCTGCGGCGAGATACTTCCTCGCAGCCGTTATATTCATCAGATTCGGTACAGTTCTTTGTAAATAGCTTCATCAGCGGACGGGAACCGCCTACGGTAATTGACCGCGATCCCATGTATTAACCGCCTGAATATCAACAATATCGGGGTACAGCCCCTTAAAGCCGTGAAAACGGCACAATATCACCTCGCAGCCGCCATATCTATCGAATAACACAGCCGGAGCTGTCGGACGCGAGTCTCGTAAGCACTGCTGTCTGACTATGCTGTCCGGAAACGGTAAGCAACTGCATAAAGAGGAACCGCAATGAAAAAAGAGTTTATTGTCGCGCTCTGCGACACGCAGAAAAATGATATATCCTCCGCCGAGACTGCGGTAAGAGACTGGTTTGCCGCATCGGGGCAAGAGCACGCGCGTCTTGATGTGTTCACGGATATACCTACTGTCAAGGAAAAACTTGCCGACGGCTTCTCCGCCGATGTATATATAATAGGTATATCTGCTCACGGTTCTGTCGGTATCGAACTCGCCCGTGTAATACGTCTCCGCCAGCCCGATGTCCCCATGATCTTTATTGCCGGCGCGCGAACATCGGCGTTTGAAGCATATGAACTCCACGCGCTCCGGTATATTCTGAAGCCTGCCGACCGTGACGAGATCTTTTCCGCACTCGATCTCGCGTACATACTTTACCGCGTTCTTCCGGCAAATACCGTAACGGTACGTCTGAACGGTGAGACAAGGAGCGTAAATGCCGACGATGTGGTCTTCGTTGAGAACAATGTTCGCATAATGCGTTATGTTCTTCGCGACGGAAGCACACTGACGGGTGCGCGCCGAAACGTCTCTTTTGAGGAGTATTTCGCGCCGCTGCTTGGCTCCGGCCGATTTGTCCAGCCGCATAAGTCGTTTATCATCAACATTCGTTATGTACGGGCGATAAAGAGCTCAAGCGTTGTTATGACTAACGGGGTTCAGGTGCCGATCAGCCGCCGCCACCTCACAGAAGTGCAGGAGGCATACAGAAAGTACGGAATGTAACAGGATGTGATGCCGCTGTCTTAACGACGGCGGCATTTTTGTGAAAACAGCTTAACAAATCGTTGTATAAGCGGCGGATACTTTATTGATTAGCGCATTATTGTACTATGTAACAAATGATTTGATGAATGTGGAAAATTTATTGTTACAAGAAGCACTTCGAGGTTACAGATAAGGTTTCAATTTACGCACAAACAAAACAGTGCTTCGGGAATTGGGCCTCGTGAACACTGCTATGTAACCGTTTTAAATTAAAATGCATAAAAAATTATGCCCGGTTTTATTAAATGGTGATAAAATTAGAGGTTTTCGCAAAAAAAATTAAAAAAACACTTGCAATTTCTTCCGGTTTGATATATACTGTAATTACGGAAAGGGAATTAGCCACCTTTTCCGAAACGTATATAACCCTGAGGGGTTATAAATAAAAATTTTTTTCAAAAGGAGGAAAAAACAATGATAAAGTTTTTCCAGAAGCTCAAGGCTAAGAAGGGCTTTACACTCGTTGAGTTAATCGTAGTTATCGCGATCATCGGTGTATTAGCTGCAATCCTCATTCCGACAATGCTCGGATACGTTACCAACTCCAGAGTTACATCCGCTGACTCTACAGCTGCAGGTATCGAAGATACAATCGACGTATTCCTCACAGCTGCTGATACAGCTGGCTACGGTGCTCTCCAGTCCCAGACTGCTATTACCAGAATTGCTGGTGATGTAACAGGTGCTGGCGCGTGGAGCATCACAAACAGCAGTACTGGTGCATTCAAGTCTCAGCCTGGTGGAATTGGCTGGTCAGGTGCTGGTACAGGCTCTGCTAATCAGACAAAGGCTAATGTTACAAACGCTGAAGACCTCCTCGCTATCGAGCTCGGCAACAAGTTCCCGGATATGTCGACAGGTACTTTTGTTGCTTACATCGTAGCTGGTGATTGCACTTGCGTAATGTACACAGCTGATGCTAACGCTAACGCACAGCTTTCCGATATCGAAAGTAACGTTGCTGCTAACGGTAAGTGGAGTTCTCTTACATTCTCTTGGGATAACACAACAGCAGGTGTTGACTCCACAGGTCACATCGTTGGTACATCTCCTAAGGTAAATCTTGGCTAATAAGATTAAAACCTTAAAGGAAGCTTTGAGCTTCTAAAAACAACCACAAGTTTCCCCGGTGGGTTACCGCCGGGGAAATAAGTGATTTTAGGGCTTGTGAAACGATTACGAACCTTAAAATGACTTAACCGATCAGTGTTTATTATTGGGGCTCGCGGAAAACTACCCGCTGCGGCGGGAATCGGTAAACCGAAACAATTTTTCTTTAACACCGCAGCTCCTTTTAATAAATTTTTTAAAAGGGGGAAAACAGATGATCTCAAAAATCAACCGCCTTCGGGCAAAAAAGGGATTTACAATGATCGAGATGATCGTTATCGTCGCTATCATTGGAATCCTCACCTCTATCGTCGTGGCTACGATGTCCTATGACAGAAAGCCCACAGTCGGAAAAGGTCTCGCGAAGGATCTTTTCTATGTAGCACAGGATGCTATATCAAGCATCGAAGTGTCTAATCCCAAAGCCTTTGACAGCTACGGGACAGACAGAGCCGGCTTCTATGCGGCTGTTGATGCCGGTGGAAACATTACTGATATCCGTTCCATGGGAATTGGTGCGTTTGACGGCACTAAGCGTCCCGACCTTGGGTTTGGTATGACGCTTAATCCCTCTACTCCTCACGTAATAAAGCATGATGGGACTGAGGCAGACGATCACAATGCTTTTGAGAACAAGCTCGTCCACGCTATCAGCGACTACCTTATGACAAAGGACAGCATGGAGGGTGGCTACTACGTTATGTTCGATAAGAACTTCCGTGTTATTGCCGCTTACTGGAGTGATGCTCCGCACATGTTCCTCGGAGCAGGCGCACTTCAGGATGACTGCGTAATGGATACAGGTCATTACTGCTGTGCTTACCCCGCGAGATTATGTATGCCCGGTCAGTATATGTTTGGTGTGTAAGCTTATCGGCTCTTATTGTTAATGGTGTTGAAGAAAAATGAAAAAATTGAATAAAAAGAAAGGCTTTACTCTGGTAGAGCTTATCGTCGTGATCGCAATAATAGGTGTACTTGCAGCGATTCTCATACCGACGATGCTCAACTATGTAGCCCGTTCGCATGTCAGCAATGCGAATGCCGCAGCGGGAAAGCTGCGTGATAATATCACTTATTTCATGACACAGGCAGATGCAGAAGGTTATGGAATGTTCCTTTCCCACACTGCAATCTGCGACGGACAGATTACGATCACGGGTGGTGTCTGGGATCTTACAATCTCGGATAACGGAGTTTTTGTCCAGCATTATGCTACCAAATGGATGGGTCATGGTCAGGGCTATCTTAACGATGGTCACGAAGCGAGCGATGTTGCCGAAGAACGGTTTATGTGTTATATGGCAAAAACGTTCCGCGAGATTGAGAACGGATATATTGAGTTCCGTCTTATTGGCGGTGTATGCAGCGCACTTTACTTCACGTCAGACCAGAACTCACAGGTAACGGAAATGCCCGGATTTAGTCCAACGGAAGCATGGGCTGTCGATACTTTCCAGTGGGACGGCAGAAACGATGGCATCACGTCGAGTGGACTTACTGTCGGAACCTCGCCTGTGTTACTTTCGACTTAAAAAACGAATATAGAATAAGAGCTTACCCTCGTTATAAGCGGTGGTAAGCTTTTTGCTATTATGAAAGAATCAGTCTTACCGCAGCAGCGCTTACAAGTGCGCAGGTAATATCGCCGATCAGTGCCGCTGCGAGTGCATATCGTGTTTTCTTCGCCTTTACCGCTGCGAAATAAACAGAAAGCGTATAGAAGGTTGTTTCACTGCTTCCGAGGATCACCGATGCAACACGTCCTGCAAAACTGTCGGGTTCGAAGTCGGCAAGTATCTGTCCGAATATTGCTATAGATCCGCTGCCCGAAAACGGACGAAGTATCAGAAGTGTCCCGCACTCAGGAGGAAAACCGACAGCACTGAGTGCGGGAGCTATAAGTCCGGTAATTGCTTCCGAAGCTCCGGATGCACGAAAAACACCGACTGAAACCACAAGACAGAACAGCGAAGGGAAGATGTCATACACTGTACGCAGTCCTTCTTTTACCCCTTCTGTGAATTCGGCAAAGACATCGGTCTTTTTAATCAGTCCGTAGATAAGTACACCGGCTATGAGCACCGGTACCGTGAAATCCGAAAAGTTCATATCCGCCTCTTTCCTGCGCGGCGGAGTACCGATACCGCGAGCAGAGCCGCAGTCAGCGAAGCGACAGACGTTATCCATACGCACGGAAGTATCTCCATTGGGTCAGCCGAACCGTGAGCGAGCCGCATAGCCGCTGCGGTAGTCGGAATGAGCTGTAGGCTCGCTGTGTTCATTACTGTGAGCAGTATCATATTGTCCGACGCTTTTTCAGGAGTTGTACTGTGCTCTTCCTTTTCTATCTCACGCATAGCGGCGATCCCGAATGGGGTGGATGCGTTTCCGAGTCCGAGAATATTTGCTGTGATGTTGAGGGTTATGTACTGCATGGCTGTACCGCCTTTTTTCAGACCGCGAAAAAGCCGCGAGAGCAATGGCTCGGCGGCTTTTGATATTTTTCCGGTAAGTCCCGAAGCCTGCGCTACACGCATAACTCCGCTCCATAGAGCGATGATACCGATGAGGGTCATCGCGAGTGTTACTGCATTTCCGCATTCATCGAGGAACGCAGAGGAGAGTTCGCTCATACGACCCGTACATGCCGCGAAAACTAACGAGAGAAGAATAAGTCCGGTCATGACCCATTTCATCATATTATCACCGCCCTGTCGTGTAAGTTACTTCAATATATGAATTTCTGCGGTGCATTATACATCATTCTCATCAAAAAGCGCACATTTCTTTCCAGCGAGAATCATATCTGCAAGCGGGTCTTCGAGCTTTTCTGTAATTGTGCGTGAAAGAAATCGTGCACCGAATTTATCGCTGTGACCGAGTTTTGCGATCTTTGCGACTGCTTTATCCGTTACGGTAAGCGTGATACCTGCTTCTTTTGCACGGTAAATGAGCTCTGACACCATATTTCCACATATTCGCAGAGTATCCTGCTCTGTGAGCCGTGAGAATACCGCGACAGCATCGATGCGGTTGATGAACTCAGGTCGGAACGCCTTGTACAATTCGCTGTTTACTATCTCGGAAGTGCAGTCCTTTTCCGGGGAAATGAACCCGAATGACCGGGTCTTTTCCTCGGCAGCTCTCGCTCCGACATTTGTCGTCATTATGATAACACAGTTCTTAAGGCTTGCTTTCACGCCGTCCGCAGAGGTGAGATGTCCGTCGTCAAGAGCCTGAAGCAGCAGGTCGGGAATATCCGGGTGCGCCTTTTCTATCTCATCGAACAGCAGGACACAGTATGGGTGGCGTCTTACCGCTTCGATGAGCCTTCCGCCGTCTTCATATCCCACATATCCTGCCGGCGAGCCGATAAGCCCTGATACACTGTGTTTTTCCATATACTCGGACATGTCGAAACGTATCAGAGCATCATCTTTCCCGAATATTTCTCGGGAAATGCTTTTCGCGAGCTCGGTTTTTCCGACTCCGGTAGGTCCTGCGAAAATGAAGCTTCCGATAGGACGGTCGCTCCGCGATATACCGACGGAGCCGCGCTTTATTGCTGCGCAGACTGTGTGAACAGCATCGTCCTGTCCGATTATGTGTGCTTTCAATCTGTCCTCAAGCGTCAGCGCAAGCTCCGTTCTGTCCGTATGCAGTCCGGAAACCGGTATCCCCGTAAGCCTGCTCACCGCCGCAGCAATATCGTCGGGCGTTATGACAGGACGCGTTTTGTCGGCAGCCGTATCAAGCTTTTCTGCTTTTGCGGCAAGAGCTTTTTCTTTGTCGTGTATATCGGCGGCAAGTGCAAAATCCTGCGCAATTACAGCCTTCTCCTTTTCTGCGGCGAGTTCCTGGAGCTCGTGCTGAATATCGGCTTTTTCTTTGAGTTCCGGAGTCCCGTTCATTCGCGCTGTTGTACAGCTCTCGTCTATCAGGTCTATCGCTTTATCCGGAAGCCGCCTGTCCTCGATATACCGGACGGAAAGGCGTACTGCCGCATCGAGTGTTTCGTCGGGAAGCGTTACATTATGATGTTCCTCATATTTCCCGCGTATCCCGCGAAGTATTCCGAAAGCGGCACTCTCGTCCGGCTCCTCGATATAAATAGGCCGGAAACGTCGTGAGAGCGCCGGATCCTTTTCGATGGTCCTGCGGTATTCATCTGCGGTCGTAGCACCGATAATGCGTATCTCCCCGCGCGAAAGTGCAGGTTTTAGAATGTTTGCGGCATCTATAGCGCCTTCTGCGGCACCGGCACCGGAAATAGTGTGGATCTCGTCGATGAACAGGACAGTATTCTCAGACGACTTCACCTCTTCAATAACGGCTCTCAGCCGTTCCTCAAAATCACCGCGGTATTTTGCGCCCGCGACGAGGGACGCAGTGTCGAGACTTATGATGCGTATATTTTTGATTTCCTCTGGTGCGTTTCCGGATACTGCCATAAGCGCGATACCTTCGGCAACTGCGGTCTTGCCAACTCCGCTTTCTCCTATAAGGCACGGGTTGTTCTTCCTTCGGCGGATAAGTACCCGAAGCGCTGCGGCGATCTCTTGGTCACGGGCTATGACGGGGTCGAGCTTCCCGCTGCGGGCGAGTGCTGTCAGGTCGCGGCCGAACCGGTCAAGCACGGTGGTCCGGTATTCACGGTCAGGTGCGTTTGCGGTCTCGCAGTTTCTCGGCGCACCGCAGCATTCGCGGATTATCTGCTTTGTGTCGGCACCGAGCTCTTTCAGAATAGTCGCACCGCAGCAGGTCTCGTCCCTTATGACAGACACAAGGATATGCTCTGTCCCGACAAGTATTTTTCCTTCGTCGCGTGCGTCCCTGAGAGCGTTTTCGAGTATCTTTCTGCTCCGTGGTGTAATATCTGCGGATGTGAGCTTTGTAGCGACGCCCTTTCCCATGATGAGCTCTGTTCTGCGCATGATCTCCTTGCCGGTAATTCCGTATTTGTTCAGTGCTGTACAGGCAGCGCTGTTTTCTTCGCTCAAAAGGCCGTAAAGTATATGTTCGCTTCCGATGTAGGTATGACCCATTTCCATAGCCGCGTCAGCACCTTTGTTTAATGCGGAATTGGCTTTTTCCGTAAATCCCTTGAATTCTATCATGATGTCTCCTCCGTACAGTCATAAGATACCGCTGCATTTTCTCATCATTCCCCGGCAGGGTAGGATGTCATAAAAACTGATTGTCCGTGTAAATATATTTTTCGCCGACAGGTAACATTTTTCGCGGACGCTCATATATTATATTATGAAACGTTTCATAAAACATTAATCAACGGAGGAACATATTATGTGCGGAAATAACAACTGTTCGCTCATCATCATCATCCTGCTCATTCTCTGCTGCTGCGGCAACGGCGGCGGTATCATCGGCGGATGCGGCTGCAACAACAATTGCGGCTGTGACAACAACTGCGGCGGCTGCGGAAACAACAACTGCTGCTGAACAAAAAAGGAGGCATAACGCCTCCTTTTTGTTTTATGGATCTGTTTACGGTTCCGGAAAACAAAAAACGGCAGACCCGAAAGTTGATCGGATCTGCCGCCCTGAAAGTTTCGTTTACTGTATCTTAGCAATATCGCCGGTGTTGACCCAGCTGAAAAGCTCCTTTATAAGAACCCTTCCGTCAAGTATCCCCGCCACGGTAAAGGGGTGTTTTCTGCCCTTTATCGATTCGGGTACAGCGATATTTGTGCCGGAGTAGTTACCTGCTGTTGTTTTGATATAGACCTTGTCGCCTGTTCTGAACCTCGGCTTTGCGGAAGTCTTTTTCTTCGGGTACTCAATGTACGGGCATTCGAACCAGTACTCCCAGAGCCCGTCGAGTTTACGCTTCACGACACCGTCCCCGCGTGGGCCGAGCGTGCTCTCTATTGTTTCACCGCTTCCGATGTATATACCGACGTGAGGGTGAGACTTACAGTACACGACGAGTCCCGGTATGTCCGGCATATCATTTATGCTGCCCTTGACTCTTGCGGTGCTGAACATATATCCCGCATTCACGTCAGGAAATCCTGCCGAACCGTACTTCGGCGAACCTGTGCCGCCGTCGGGCTTTCCGCTCCAGTAGTACGATTTTATAAGTCCCACGCAGTCAACTCCGTAGTATCCTTTTCCGAAAAGCTGCCTTAGCTCATTCCAGCGCGGCTCGGAGTATCCCGTACCGTTCCGGTTTCCATATATCTTCCGAAGCATCTCGAATTGCTGTTCAACTGGGCGGAGTATCCCGCCCCACATATACGTTGTATTCAGCGAAAGAGCTTTTTCGGCGTGCTTTACAAGTCCTGCATTAGTGTAAACGCCCATCATTCATCACCCTTTACATATTTGTCCGTTCTGTCGCTTTTTTCGAGCATCTCTTTCATCTTTGCGAGGGAAATGTCCACCCACGAGGAAAACGTGTCAAATGTCACGAATTTGGAAAGAAGCGGGAAACGTTTTATAAACGCGTCATAAGTAACACGCAGTTTCAGCGCTCCCGTTCCGCTTCCGAGAGCTTTCTCCGCTTCGGTAACCGCAAAGACGAGCCATTCTTTTGCTGACATACGGCTTCGGATCATGACAGCAACCGCGCCGCCCGTAAGTATGACAAGCCCGATGACAACCGGTGCCCATTCAACTATTTTTTCAATAATATGCATAATATCAGCTCCCTGTGTTTTACGTGAGCGTCCAGTTCTTCGCGGCCGCTACAGCCTTTTCTTCCGCCGACAGTCTCGCGAGGTTTGTCGCACCGAGCGTGAGATTATGTGCTGTTCCGCCGGTGTAGTCGTGAAGGTTCGCAATCATAGCGACCATACTGTCGTGCGTCAGAACGTTCGTGAAGTTTGCGGAACCGTTTGAAATGATAAAGTTGCCGATCATACCCGGCCAGTCCTCCGGTATCTGTATATCTTCAAGCGCTGTGCAGCCGAAGAAAGGATTTCCTGCGTTCAATGCTGCTGTATTTACCCAATTTGTGTTGCTTTTTATTACGAGTTTTCTGAGCGAGGAACAGCCCGAAATGAAGTACCCGCTTAAATGTGTAATACTTGGCGGGAACTCGATCTCCGTAAGACCTGTGCAGTTATAGAAAGCATAAGGAGTTATCTGAGTCATTGTGCAGCCTTCCTCAAACGATATCTTCATTGGTTCGCTGTGTCCGGCAAAACCGCTGTAATTGTTGCCCTGGAGCGATCTTACCGTGTTCGGTATCACAACGACCCCGGGGTATCTGAATTTACCGTCAGACGTGAACGAAATTGTATTGTCATATACAGCTTTTTTCACGGTAAAGTTTCTTCTGACAGACTTTTGTTCTGTCGGTATTACTATATCGTTGTCGAACGACGGTTCGATAGTGTAGCTGCCTTCATAATCGGGGAGCCTTTCTCCCGTGAGCTCCGTTGTCACTTCTATCTCCGGCTGTAAGAGTGAAGCTCCGCTGGTCGGACAGTCCGTTTCCACCGCAAATACGGCGTCGTCCTGAAATCCGATGAGCGTAACGCATTTGTTTGCATCCGGACTTACGACCGCGAGCGTGTATCGGTAGCTGTCACGGCCGATCTTCGTATCGTCCGATGAGAACGAGAACGTCACAGAACCGTCAGAGTCCTGTTCTTCCGGTCCCGCGGTCTTTTCTATGAGAGCCGACGAGCTCATGCGGTAATGCACCGCGAAGCGTAAGATGCTTCCCTCCGGCAGAATATACGGCTCACCGCTCGCTTTGTCGGTAAGCGTGAATTTCAGCGTGAAGCTGTCGCCGTGGGGCAAGCTTATGTTGTATCCTTTTATAGTTACCATTCTATCCTCCTAAGATGACCGAAAGCAGCATAGTTCCCATACCTCCCGCAACAGCACCGAGCAGTGCCGATATTATCGTCTCCCACCTTTTGGCGGGCTTGCTCTCGATGTCCGTGAGCTCCGCCGCCATACGGTTAAGGTCTTCTCTCATGTGCTGCATTTCCACGGTCATTTTCTGTACGCTTTCGACGAGTTCCTCGATGTGATCGAGCCGTTTCTGAAGCGACGAACACGCGCTTTCGACCGCTGCAAGCCGTTCGCGTATCATAACATTGTTTTCTTCCGTTCAGATCACCTCATTTCACAAGCACTTCAACGTGCGTATCATCGATGCGTTTAAGCACTCTCGCTCTTGTCGCAGATTTCGAGTATGCCGCTGTGCCGTTCTTTGCTGTGCAGTATCCGCCTGTTTTGCAGCTCCCGTCGTCTATAACGATAAGTCTGCCGACAAGCCCTACTGCCGCCCATTCGGGACGCTGTTCACGCGGAATGTACTTCTTTTCGGGGTCATAGTCGGGATTTAATATCGGCTCTCCGTCTTTGTCCCTGATCGTGCAGCCGAACACATCGCGTTTGTATTTGTCCTGCCAGTGCAGTGCCGCGCTGTTGCCGACAACAGAAGGTTTTGCAGATACAACGCCGAGAAACCCGTTTCCGTTCGCGGGAACGATCTTATCACCGTCGAGCGCAACGAGCATTCCGCGCCTGTCTTCGTTTTCGGGATTTCCGTCCGCCCACTCGAAATATTCGGCGTAGTCCGCGCCCATTGTGTTGTAGTTTCCCGCAATGTATATATCTCCGAGGGAAGTTGCGTACATCGCGTTTCCGGTTCCTGCTCCATAGCCGTGCGAGCCTATAACAAATCTTGTGCTATTGGGTAAATTTGTTGTGTCCGCACCGAAACCTACCGCCCAACAGCCACCTTTATCAACAATATTGCTGTCGCCTATGCAGCCGCAATACCCACTTGTTACAGTATTGTTAGAGCCAAAAACGAACTGATTGTCTTTTCCTACAACGGTGTTTGAGCTTCCGGCGATTATTCCCGCATACATAGCGCTATTGACTATCAGGTTAGAAGCCCCGACAATAATGCTGTTTGTCGCTCCGGAATAAACCTTGTTGTAGCTACCAGCGACGAAAGAAAATGAAATGCCGCCCCTGACCTCGTTGTTGAAACCTGTAAGCACAAATCCCGTGCTGCCGGAATTAGTCATTACGTTCTTATTGCCGCTGATCAAAGCCGAATCGACATTTGTTATGTCATTTTCACTGCCGCCTATATGCGTTTTTTGTGAGCCTGTGAGCGTGTTTTTATAACCCTCTGCGTGATTATAATCGCCGCTTGTTATCGTGCACCCGTCTGCCGCTGTATAGCCGTTGAAACGTTCGTTGTGCTGTCCGACGTTCTCCCCTACACCGCCGCCGCCCGAAGTGTCTATCGCGTCTATGCGTTTCTGCGTCTGCGATCTTGTCTGTGTGGAAGAGAACGTTGAGACAAGTGAACCAACACAGTCCGCTGCGCTGCAATTTATAACGTGCCCTACGCGATAGTTCCATTCGTATGATGTGACAACTCCGATGATACCGCTGCGCTGGTCAACGTCACCACCTCTGAACATAAGCGTGTCTCCGACATCTATTGCGGGGTCACCGTAGATGCAGGTCTTTATGCCTCTCTGTTTGAACGAGTCTATATATCCGAGCCACGCACGGTTTGCGGTATCATATTCGGCATCTGTCTTTCCTGCGAGAAGCGGGTTCTTGTCGAGCGCGTAAGCTGCCGGAGCAGCCTGTGTATCCGGCGAGACATACGTCGAAGTATAGTTTGTTATTTTGTCTCCCGTGTAGGCGGACATATATTTTATATACGCTCTTGTATCGGTCGCGTAAATATATCTGCGCTCATTTGCGGTGACTTCTCTGTCTGTTGAAATGGCACTTCCCGATGAAGAGTATTTCGCAGGTATTATCTTAAGCTTCGAGTTCCTGTCGATCACCGCATATCCGCAAAGCAGGTAAGCGCACCACATTATGATGTCCCTGCATGACTGTATCTGCCTGTCCGCAGGGGTTACCGTCAGAGCGTTGTTCGGAAAACCGTCAAGGCTGTCGTCCTCTATATCCGTATCTATACCGCATTCCGTGCAGGCAGCGATTATAATTTCCGCCGGCGTTCCTGTCATTTCCCGCAGAGCCGCCGAAGGCTCTTTGTCCGCTTTCACTCCGTCGTCGTATGCCACAATCGAGATGACGTTCCCGCGTCTTGACGAAAGTATCGGGTCAACGAGGAATGTCCCGAGCGGCACTGCCTCGAACGACTCTCCGACCGCCGCAAGCTTGTATGAAAGCGAAACACTGCCGCCTGTGAGATCGAGAGCGGCAGCGTCGTCCGTGAAAAATGAAAATCTCAGGCAGGAGAGATTGAATGTCCCTATGCGGTATTTTTCGCCGCAGAGTTCCTTTGTGAGCTTGAGAGAGCCGCTCACGAGGTTGCTGTCGTTTATTGTGATACTGTCACTTTCCGGAAGTGTCAGACTGCCTGTCACAGCCTCTTTCACCGCTTTTGACGCAAGAGCGTCAATGTATGACTGACTTACGTTGTACATATCTCCACGCTCCTTAATACTCTATGAGCCGACAGCTTATTTCCCACCAACTTTCCGAAGCGTTCCCGTTCTGCTGCTGATAGAAGTCGGCTTTTACACTCTCCGCGTACATATCGCAGTTCACATATCCTGCGGACGCCGGGTTTAGCAGGCTGACATGGAGAAGCTCTTCGGACAGGGCAGTGCTGATAGTGTCCAATTCCGTTCCGGGTACTCGCCATTTCACGTCGCAGGTCCTTACGTTGTGTCTGACTCTGCTTCTGTGGACTATGCCCGTTTCGTCAAATCGCCCGCTTCCCGAGCTTTCGATGTCCCTTGACGTGACGGAGTAGAAAAACGGTGTCGGAAGCTCATGTCCGTTTATTCTGATGAAATACATCTGGTTGCTCCTTTTATCCGTATAATCCGTTTGTTATCTTATTTCTTCTCATGTTGTAAACATTTACCGATTCGCCGACCTTATCACCGTCGAGTTCCACGGTAGTCGTGATGTTTATGGGCTGTTCTTCGTTCTGCGCATTTCCTACCGCTCCGATGACCGTCTCGCTTGTGTCGAGGTCGAGCACATTTGCGGTGCGGCTGTACGAGTTGTTTTCGTAGTAGCCTGAAATGTTCTCTTTCGGAACATAGGTCGGAACGCTGTTCGGCGCTATGTAACGCGCAGTTCCCGCTGTCGCATCACCCTCCGTCGGTATCACCGCGCCCGGACCGGGATTGCCCGTTCCACTGCTGATGCCGGTGTTTATCAGTCCCGTGAAAGCGTCGGTGATCTCTTTTCCCGCTTTGACCGCATCTTTCCTGAACGCGTCGAGAGCGGAGTTTGCTGCGGCGATCTCTTTTTTGAAATTCTCCGCGTCGGCGGATATTTTTATATTAAGTTCTTCAATGGTCATAATGCTGCTCCTGTTCGTTTGCTCTCATTTTCAGACGCTTGTTTATCTGCTCTGCCGCCGCCATGAACGCGCTTTTTCCGCCGTCCGCCGGAGACTCCGGAACCCTCCCGAAAGCCTCGGCCGGAGTTCTCGGAAATCTTTTCGGTGCGTTGAAAGCCGCGAGAACGAGTGCAGCAGTGTTGAAAGCGAGAAGTTCATTCTGTCGTGCTGTTACAGCGTCTCTTCGCCTTCCCGCGCCGATGATCGCGTCAAGCTCTGAAGCGGTAAGCTCCCAGAGTCCGCGTGCATCCGATGTGTATAAAAGAGCTTCGCCCTGAAGTGCGGTCACGAGTTCTCCTGCGCATCGGAATCCTGACCGAAAAAACCGGAGATCTTCAAAGCCTCCGCAATAACGCAGACAAGTGATCTGAGCGTGCCGCCTTCGCTGATGTATTCGTCTATGACCGTATAGGTGTCGCGAAGTGTGAATTCGGGCTTCAGTCCCTCGATCAGAGCATAAAGCAGTTCCGAAACGACCTTCATCTCGTCTGTCTTTCCGACAGCTTCATACACTGACATACCGAGCCGTTCTTCGAGTCTTACCGCCGAGAGCGCCGTAAGACGCAGCAGGTAGATCTTCCCGCCTGTGTTAAGTTCCGCATAGGGCAGTCCGGTTTTTGTTTCGCTTCTGAACATTGTTTTCCCTCCGTTTGATAGCCCCGCGGAAAGCGAATGCCGTCCGCGGGGAAGTGATTATGTTGTCTGTGAACTGTCTGTGCTGTAAGTCAGCGGCGTGTTGGGAATGGAAATGATGCTAAATTCCATTACACCGTCCGCGTCCATTCGTTTGATCTTCGTCGAGACCTGTCCCGACCATGTGAAGTAAGTCCCGTCGGGGAATTCCAACTTCTGCTGCACCGAAGCGCCGGAAAGCTCCACCGCGCGTGCAGCGGCGAAAGCTGCCGCCGTCTGGCTCGATGTCACGTTCGGGTTGGCGTCGGCGCTGTTGTAATAGAAATCGAATACAAGGTCGTCGTATTTATAAAGTCCCGCTATGTAGCGGTGCGCGGTGTCGAGAAGATTTGTGACCTCTCTTTTTTCGCGTCCTCCGCCGAGTTCGGGTGTCGATTTAAGTCCGTAAAGGTTCTGCCCGTTAATATAATAGGCAGTTCCCGAGGAAAGAAGTTCCATTGTTTCGCCTCCTTATAAAGATACTGTCCGCTCCGTGACTTCGTCGAGTCCGAAGCGGTATCTCATGCACATTCTCGGCTTTTCCTCGTCTGTTATGAACTGCGAGAACGTGCGTTTTATGCCCTTCTGCGAAAGCACAGCATTCGCTTCAATGGCTTTTTCGCGTGCAGTCTCCTCGTCATCCGCGTAAACATCGAGCTGTAATGAGATCACGCTGTACCTGTCCGAGCCGTTAAGTATTACCGAAGCCGAGTTGCCTGTCTCAGAGAGTATGATGCAGGGCAGGGAAGCGAGACCTTCGTGAAATGCAAGCTCCACGTCCGCTGTATCACTCAGGAGTTTCGCAATGTAAGGTAAAACGTCTTTCATATCAGTCGTCTCCTTTAATAAACAGTGAGAAGATGAGTACAGTGCTCTTTCTTGCCGCTTCAAGACCGTTTTCAAGAAACGGCTTCGGACGCCTGCCTCTGCCGCCGAACTCAACGTTCGGCGCATAAGGCACGGTCGTTCCGATGACGCAGATGTCTGAGTTTTTTGCCCTGTCGTGCTGTGTCCTCAAAGCTATGCTGCGCTTTAGCCGCCCTGTCCTGACCGGACAGGTGCGTGAAGCTTCTTTGAGCGCTATATCTCCGAGCGTCCTGACCGCCGCGTTTATCTCATCGGTGAAGTCTTTCATAACCGCACCGTCCTTGCGGTGACGTGGTTCTGTGAGCGTATGATCTCGGTGACCCTGCTGTCGGGTGATTCGCCGTATATCCCTGCAAGGTCGCCGCAGCTCACCCCCGCGCCCCTGCGAAGAATGAGAGTTGCGCCGGAGCTTTTCGTCTGTCCGCTGCGTTCGTCCGAAAGCTTTTCTGAGCCCGGGAACACTTCGGCGTAAACATATCCGAGAAGCTTCGGAACTGTCTTTTTCCCGACATAGCCTCCGTCTGTCCTGTCGGGAGAAAAGATGTTCACGCGCTTAAGGTTCTTCTGTACGGGGTTCATTTACCGCTCCCACCTTTCTGGGGTAGTTTCTCAGACGAAGCTTCATATCGTCGGTGATAAGATCGGAGAATGACACCGAAATGTCATTCTCCGAACGTTTTTCCTCACCTTCGCTGCCGAGCCTGCCGTGTATCGCGAGAGCGATCTGAACGACCATGTCGTTGAGACGTTCGGGGAGAGTGTCTCTGCCGAGATAGTCGAGCAGCATATTCTCTGCGGTTTTAAGCAGTATTCCGAGCCTTGTGTCAGAGCTGTCGTCATCGGGCGGTAAAAGAACGCGCATAATGTCTGTGTTCGTCATACCGCTCACCCCTTATCAGTCGTTGCTGTCGCCGAGTGTAAGTTCTGTTGCTTCTCTGTCGAAGCATACCGCGACAGCCTTTTTCTTCTTGTCGAAAACGAAGATGTCGTGATAGAGAAGACCCTCAACGAGAGTACCCGCGATGCCGGGAGGATCCTTGTGTATCTTGTATTCCTGAAGCTTCACAGGTGCAGGCGCGCACATCGGGTGAGTGATGATGAATGCGGTGTCTGCGGGGAGTCTGCGCTTGGGAACAGCAATTATAGCGACACCGTCGCAGTCGCCGACCATGCCCTTGAAGATGACCTTGTCCTGCGCGAGTTCGGTAGCCTTTGTGAAGCCGCCGTCCTTCTTGAGCTTTTCGATGAATTCGTTTGAACAGAACGCCACGCGTCCCTCAACGGGGAATTCCTCGTCCGTGATAGCGGTGTTTGCTTCAACGAAAGTGCTGTACGCATTTGTCTCGTCGAGTTCTTTCTCGATCACTGTTCCTGCCTTTGTTGCGAGAACGGAGAAGCGATAGGTGTCGATAGCGGGGATTATCACCTGATCTATCTGACGCTGGAGAGCCTTGCCTGCGCTTCTTACACCCTCGGGCGAGTCGGACTCAAATGTCTTGTCGATAGTGAACGTGAAGGACTTCTGCTGAGTCATCTTCATTTCCTGAACTGTATCCTCAAGCTCAACGGGTGTGCCGTATCTGCTCATGCCGGCTGTGGGATCATAGTCGTTGAGCGGTGCAGTATCGAGGGAATATACCTTGACTGTCTGTGCGTTGCCGAACTCGACATCGTTGTTTGTGCCTGCGGTCGAGAGAAGACCTCTTCTTATTACCTCATCGACCTGTGTTGAATACTTTTCAGCTAAATTTGTTGCCATAGTGTTTTTCTCCTTTTGTTGTTTTGGCATAATAAAACGCCTCCCCAACGTTGTGGGAAAGCGTTATTATGCTGTGTTCTGTGCGTGTTGGTGTGTGATGTAAACGGACGTTCTGACGATTTTACATTCCGAGCCCGTCGAGGAATGCGTCGCTCATGCTTGCAGACGAGAGTTTAGGTGTCCTTCCGCGAATGCGCTCGTTTACTGCTGCTGAGACCGCACTCTCAAAAGCTGTCCTGACCGCCGTGAAGCTTGCTTCGCAGTCGTCTCTGTTCGCGTAGTTGAGACAAGCCGCGAGCTGTTTCGGAAGTCCCGCTTCTGCGAGCATATCGAGCGCGTCGGCGGTGAGTTCGCGTTTTGCGACAGCCGCCTCTCTCTCGGCGAGTTCCTTTTCAACAAGGTTACGGCTGTATGCCGCACGGTCGGATTCCGACATTTCCGAGAGCTTCTTCACTTCGGCGAGCTTTTTATCTGCGCACTCGCGTTCGGCTCTGAGAAGCTCGTCGAGTTCAGCCTGCGTGTAGAGCTTTTCCTCTGCCGGCTGAGTATCTGCCGCAGAAGTCTCGGCCGCTTCTTCTGTTGTGATCTTTTCTTTCTCCAAAAGATCAACCCCTTTCATGTGATATTAGCGGAAGTTTTCTCTCACTCTCCGCAGTTTACACTCTACCACATTTTGGAAGGACATACAAGGACATTTGAGGACATCTTTTCTGAATGCGTGATTTTCTGTATTATGGCAGCGACTGCTGCTCCGGCACCCGAGAGCGTTACTATTCCGCCCGATATGGCTACTATGACCTGCCACAGATCGGTCGGATTTATCACGATAGGGTCCATTGGTATATCTCCTTTCGGGCATAAGAAAAGCGCATACCCAAGGGCGTGCGCTGAAAATAAGTATTCATTTACTCAACGATAATGGATTTCTGAATGTGAACATAACCTTTACAATTAGGATCTTCACAATGAAAATAATTAGATATTTCTCTATTTTCGTAAGAAACATCATAATAATGTTTTTTGCAAACATCACAAATTATTTTCTCTCCTTTACGAAGCCTTTCAATGAGATTTTCTTCTTCCATTGATTATGCCCCCTTTCCTCCAGTTCAGCTTTTTATAATCACTATCAGACTTCACTGCTTTTATTATAAGCCTTTTATCGGCTATTGTCAAGTAGTCGCGCCCTCTTGCATGCTTTAGTTCCTGTGCAATACATACTACTTCTGCCCATTGACTTTGCCCTATCCCATATCTGTAATGTGTACACTCGTGAATAACCGTCCGAGCCACCCACAATGTATTGGGACAATTATTTATGAAGATACGAATTTGTCCACCTGAATGATCACCACGTATTTCCTGCCCATAATAGCCATAGGTAAATTTAATATTTTCAGGGAGTCCATCAATAATTTTTAATGTTTCTCTGCCGATATTTGTCTTATTTAACTCGTCTATTACTCCCTGTGCTGTTATTGGAGACGAATCATCAATATCATAAAAATTAAAAGCACCTATGCTTTTAGCGTAATCAACTTCAACGCTTTTCTCGAAATTATCGATAGTTTTATCCGCTGACTCTTGCACTGAATTCAACGTTGAATAACTCTCCGGCTGTGTTGCCTCTGTCGTGTTTTCCGCCTGCTCCTCCCTGATCTGCTCCAGTTCCCCGTTGTTGACTCTCTCGACAAACTCGTCGAGGCTCATTCCCTCGGGTATGTTCCAGCTGTCGATACGCTCGTCGATCTCGCGCTGTATGTCTTCCTCGGACTGCTGCGGGGTCGTGACCTTGCACCGGCAGAACGGGTGCATCGGCGGGCAGTTTACGCCGACGACCGCATCGGCAATCTTAAACCGCTGGCCGTCCAGGTCGTCACAGGCGCCGCAGACGTTCTCCGCGTTCTCTCCGAGAGAGATAAACTCATACTCGTCGAAACCTGCGTGAAAACAACCAATAAATATGATTATAAAGCCATTTCGGACTTTTAAAAAAATAAATTAAATTTTTTTCAAAAAACTATTGACAAAATCGGACAAATGTGATATACTAATACAGTCATCAGCGAGATGACCACCTGCGGAGGTGGTGGAATGGCAGACACGCTACTTTGAGGGGGTAGTGGGCGTTAGCTCGTGTGAGTTCAAGTCTCATTCTCCGCACCATCTGGTATGAGTCCGCAATTTGAACCCCAAAATCCAAATTGCGGACTTTTTATTTCTCCGAACAGCCTTAAACAGAGGGTTTACGGCTGTTTTCTTTTTGGAAAGATTTTGCTGTTCAGGTCACAAGTCCGAAATTTTCTGAACATAAGTCGGAAAAGTATGCGATCTGAACCCCATATTCCATTTTTAACTTATTTATTATGGTATTCTTTCTCAAATTCATCAGGAGTTTTATAATTTAGTGTCGCGTGCGGACGTTTCGTATTGTAGAATTCAATGTACTCTTCAATTATCGTGAAGAGCTGCTGCTCACTGGAAATCTTCCGACGATAAAGCTCCTCCCGTTTCATGGACGAAAAGAAGGATTCCGATACCGCGTTATCGTGTGGTGTCTGTGTTCTTGAATAGGAGTGCTTGATCTTGTTTACCAATAGACACTTTTCAAATGATTTTGAGGTATAGTTAGTACCATTGTCACTGTGATAGATCAAATCTCCTTTAGTGGGTCTTGCGACTATTGCTTTTTTCAATGCAGATAGTGTGAGGCGAGTGTTATTAGCTTTGGATATACTGTATGCTATCACTTTCCTCGAAAAAAGATCTATCACAGTACAGATATAGTAAAATCTGTCTTTAAACTTGAAAAATGTAACATCACTTGTCCATACAGAGTTAGGGCTTTCAGCAGAAAACTGCTGTTTCAGAATGTTCTGCCTGCGCTTATCTTTTATATATTCGGACTTTGAGCTTGTTCTGATACATACTAAATTCATTTCGTGCATTATACTTGAAACTAATTTGTCACTTACTTTCTCACCACGCTGCCGTAATATGGCAGCTATTTTTCTTGCTCCGAATATCTGGTTGTATTCTTCAAAGGCTGCTTTTATCATAGGGCAAAGCTCCTCGCGGCGCTTTATGTACCAAGCCTCGTCACCCTTGCTTCGCTTGATATGATTGAGAAATGTTCCGCGGTCAACCTTAAGGGCATCGCAGAGGACATGATTATTGTATCTGCCGTATAGCTTGCTTAATTCGGACAATTTTGTTTTTAACGGAGAGTTAACGCAGCAGTTTACAGTTTGTAATATCTCGATGATTTCTGCTTGCCTTTCTGTTTTTCGGCGTAAGTCTTTGAGTTCTTTTACAGAATACCCCGCATCGGCAGATTCTGGTTTGTACTCTTTTGTCCATAGGTACAGTGTGCTTGGTGACACATGATATTTTTCGGCGAGAACAGATATCGGTGTACCGCCGATGTGTTCAGATATTATAGACTTCTTTTCCTGTGGGGTGTGTCGTTTCATTGGTAAGACTCCTTTTGTATTATTATTTTCATCATTATAACACAAAACGAGAACAATTATTATTTACATTGACATTTATCCTTCAATATGGTATAATTTAATTAAGCATAACGAGAGGAAGAAAAATATTGAACATAAAAGAGTTAATCGAAAAAGGTAACTATACCATTATTCTTGATACTAATGTACTTTTAAATATTTATAGATCCTTTCCGGTTTTTTCGGATTTTGCATTAAATTGTTTAAATATGGTGTATGAACATATAGTTATTCCTGCGACTGTATTCCTGGAATATAGGAAACACTATCGTAGTGAGTTTTCTAAAATGGAAAAGCGAATAAAAGAATCAAGTAAAGAAACCGAAAAACAAATAGATGTTGCCAGGCGGAAAATCATCAAATCATGTGATGTGTTTGAACATCTTGAATTTACAAATATTGATGAATTGAAGAATGATTTAAACGAAAAGTTAGACGCTGTAAAAAAGGCTTTTGATGATTTTTTTGAAGATCGGCCAGTATTTGAGCTTATTCAACATTCGTGGAATGGTATAGATCATTTATTAATTCTGATAGATGAGGTAAAAGCTGCTGGTAGAGTTATGAATTTGTTAACCCAAGAAGAAATCTACGATTGGAGCGAAGACGGTGAAAAGAGGTATAAAAACAAGATACCGCCAGGTTTTGAAGATGCCAAAAATAAGTATGGCGTTAGGAAATATAGCGACTTTTTTATATGGAGAGAAATCATACGATACGCAAAAACACAAAAGAAAAACATTATTTTTGTAACAGATGATACAAAAGTTGATTGGTGGGAAACGATAGATGGTTTAAAACAATTTCATCCAAAACTAATTGAAGAGTTTGCCAACACTGGCCAGTCTATAATACCTATGACATCAAAAGATTTTTACAAAGATGTTTCAGATAATTATGGAATTGTTAAATCTGACGCGATTGATATAGCATTGCGAATAACAGAAAATGAATTTTACCGAATGGTAAATGATAGAGTATTTGAAAGTATTGAGGATGAATTAATATACCATTTTCAAGACTACATCGTTGATGAAACAGCTCATATAGGTTCAGAAGGATTGGAAGATCTTGAAATCACAGATTATAAATTCACAGAAGCGCATCAAACAGGTAGGCTGGATAATACTATAGTGTATAATTTTAAGTATAGTGTACAAATTGAGGGTGTTTCTTATGAGTATATGGGAAGGGATGATGATACAAAAGAAGTTATTCTGTCTGAAGGAAGAGATCATACTTTTGAAGGTAATATAGTAGTTCAAATTGAGCGTGAAACAGAGATTTATTATGATTTTGAAGATGATGACAGCTTTGATAATTCTATTATTATAGATGGTAATATAGAGGAGCTAAACTTTTCTGACAGAATGGAACAGGAAGGTGAATTCGGATATTGCCCTGACTGCGGTGTGCCATTAAATCTTGACAATGAAATGGGAGGTTTCTGCACTGAATGTGCACAAAATCATTAGATGTCTCGTCATTGATGAGATTAAGTGCATGAGAAGATGTTGCGGAGGTAATTATGTCAAACCCTAAATTTAAGACCGAACTTTGGAGAGAAAAATATGAGCCTGTTGAAGGCGAAAATGTTCTTGGTCAGGGCGGTAATTCGACAGTAATAAAGGTCAGAAATAAAGAAACTAAGGACTTATATGCACTAAAGCCATTGAGTAGTAGTGCTGCTAAAAACAATAAAGATCCAGAAAAGAGAGAACGCTTTAAGAATGAGATAAAGATTGTAGTCAAAAACCATTATAAAATACAGGGAATAATACCGATAATTGATTATTATATTAATGATACAGAAAAAGAATATTGGTATACAATGCCGATTGCTAAAGATATTAAATCGGAGATAGCATCACATAGTGATTATTCTTTTATTATAAATGGTGTTATAGAATTAGCAAATACACTTTGCGAATTGCACAAAATTGATATATCACATAGAGATATTAAACCAGCTAATATTTATTACCACACCGACAGGTTTTGTCTCGGTGACTTTGGATTAGCCAATTTTATTGAGGCAGATTTAGATTTAACAAAGAGTGATAAGGCTTTAGGCGCTATGTCAACAATGGCTCCTGAAATGAGACGTAATCCAAAAGAAGCTGACGGCAAGAAGGCAGATGTTTATTCATTGGCTAAAACGCTGTGGATCATGTTGACTAACAATGATTTGGGCTTTGATGGCGTTTATGATTATAGTGACCCTAAGATCAGTTTAAGGTATGTTAGGAAGCTATCAAAACTTCACCTTGTAGAATTAGAGGAGCTGTTGAATATTTCAACTGATAATGATCCTGAAAAAAGACCTACTATGCAAGATTTCAAAGACAAGCTAAAAGTATGGTTGGATATGGAGCCTGATAAGATAAATTCAGAAGAAGTTCAAATTAGCGAATGGCATTTTATTAATAAACTATTATTTGGTAAAAACGATTTTGTTCCCGAAACTGCAATATGGTATGATTATGACAAAATACTCGTCTTGTTGAAACAGATATCAAAATTACCTGCTCTTAATCATATGTTGTATGATCGAGGTGGGCTTGATTTAGTCGATGTCGAAAAAGCAAATGAAGAAGGCTGTATATATCTTCTTACTGGTAATGAAGGGTATTCATACGGTTGTGATGTTATTAGTCCGCAAAAAGTGATTTTTGAAAATTTTAATGGAAATGAACGATGGAATTATTTTATTATTGAATTAAATAATTTGGAGCCTGTTGCAGAGAAAACTTATAGTTTAGAATATCACAGAGAGACTTTAGTAGAAGATTTGCCGGGACATTACGTTTATGTCAGTTATCCTCAATATGGAGTTTACGACTATGATACTGGCGAGAAATTTCCTGACGGATGGAGAGTAGTGGATAGATGGTTAAACGGAAAGTTCCTGATATGCCTTAAATTAGGTCCATATAATTCAATTAATACCACATATGATGGACGACATTTTCAATGTTCAGCAATTGAGTTTAGAAATTATATAAATGAGCTCATAAAAAAATGTAGTTTACATAAAGAATGGTGTAGAAAAAATCACCAAAAGTACAATGAAGAAGTTTTCCTTAATCAGAAAGAAATATCAAAAAATCCATTTGTAATTTCAGAAACCCCTATGCCTGTCAACAGCGATGAGAAAAAGTCTAAAAAAAGAGAAAATGAAAACAAATTTTTAAAAGACTCATTTTCAGTTTGGAATTTTCTAAAAGAGTGTGTTTATCAAGAGGAAGATTGTAAAACTAACAGAACAAGATACAGAATAGTATATGACAAAGGAGCTTTCGATTCACGATATTTGTTAAATCGTGAGAAATATTTTTTTTGTGTTGATGGATGCTTTAAATTAAAAGTTGATGAATCTGATATAATGATATTTTATTCTATAAATGATGTCATATGTTCTGAAGAAAAGATTAAAGAATCAATATTGTTCAAATGTAAACAGAATGGATATGATATTCCTCAATATGAAATAAAAACTTTTATCGAAGCAGATTATGAATCAATTAAGCCATGTCATTTATTTACAAAAGACGAAATAAAAAAAGCAATGAGTGAAGCGGATGATAGGGTCGAAAACACCTTAGTAGTAGATGAAAATGGATACGTAAAGATCATTGCTAATACTAATTCGGCAAAGTTATATCCTGTTTGTTTCGAAACATGGGACGCTGGCAATATGTATGTTGGGAAATATTCAAATCTGAATACATTAGATAGAGACTACATAATGGCTTTACAAGGATGGTTATCTTTTTTAAAATCTAAAAAACATCAGAAAATGGAATACGAACATGTTAACAATGATATTGATAATCTAATTTCTGAAATAGAAAAGTATTATTGAACAATCTAAAGTATGAACTTCAAATAGTGACAAGCTGTCTTGCCATTTGGAGAAAAATCTAAAGCGTTCGCCACAGACAGCGAATAGCTGATAACAGAGCCGTTTGTGGGCAATACCACAGACGGCTTTGTTATTCTATCTAATTGCATAAAACCCTCAATTCTACATTTTTTCTACAAAAAAGTAACCGGCATATCCGAAAAGTCTTAAAAATCGAACAGATCATCAAGTTCCTCAGCCATTAGCTTCTTACGTTACCTGTTTATATGAACATATATGTCGCTAGTGGTTTTTATGTCCGAGTGCCGGAGCCATGCCTTGATCCGTTCAATATCCCAACCCATGTCGAACAAAATTGAAGCTGTTGAATGCCTGATATCATGGAACCGCATTGGAGGAAGCCCCGATGGTGCGCCAAAAACGGAATATCAAAGAAGACGTTCTACTATCGGCTGCGGCAGTTACGAAAAGATGTGATCGAAACAGCCGAACGTCATGAAATCGTACCAATCACGGCTGTTACGGAGCAAAAGAATATTACTACCGATTCGTCAATAAAAATTCAGGGTTCCGGGATAAGCATAGAACTGCCTACAGAGCTTCCGAAGCTCGGCGATGTTCCTAGTGTCGACCAACTTGATAAGCTGCTGCCATGGTCTGATGAACTGCCTGAGTTCTGTAAGTAAATATCTGAAATGCTCACCGGCATTTCGAATTGGTTCAGAGTCCTCTTCGAAATGCCGGTGTTTTATTGTCTTTTATAACGTGGGATTATTGAGCGGATACCATTCCTAGAAGTCAAGAGGATACATGGTGATAATATCCATATATGCTGTTTACGGTAAGTAAGGCAAAAATACAGACCGGTCGGATGTTATCAGCCGACCGGTCTTTTTTGATGATGCTATTCTAGCAATAACTCATGGAACCCATACGCAGAGCGTGCAGGAATGACGAAACATAAAGGCAAAGCCGTAATGCGGTACAGACTTTATTCTCCGTCAACCACAAGTGTTGCCGAGCCGTAAGCTTTCAGCGGCTTTCCGTTCTCGTCAAACTCAGTGGTATAGCGCACATGGAAAGGTATGCGTCCGACAGTGAGCGGGATGATGGCTTCAAGCTTTTCGGCGCCGTCTTCGAGTTTTCTCAGCATCTCGTAGTACATATCCTTGTAATCCATAGGGAATAAGCCTGTCTCAAACACCGGATCGGGGTAATTCTCCACTACGGCAGGAACTCCCAGATCCCGCATACACCGGTAACACGGACGCATCTGCTTTGTGGAGAAGATGTATTCCCAGGCGTAAACATTGGCGTGTTCGCTTGCCATACGGAATTTGCGTTCGCTGTCCTCGACAGCCATGAAGCGCTTCTTTTCGGCGGTTATGTTGCGTACCATAGCATAGAAGATGTACTCGTTTTCGGCTTTTCCGATCATGCGGACATCACTTCGCACACATATCCTGTCGGGACCGCATATTTTTGAACATACATTACGCCATGTTTCACAGGATTCCTCATCGCAGCTCCGGATAGCTCTGTTGAGGGTATCTTCAAAGATCTGTTTGTTTTCCTCGTCGAAGCTGTCCATAGGATCGGAGCAGAGTATCTCCTTCTCGGTCATATTCATGCCGATTTCTTTCATGTATTTCTGGTTGATCCGCAGGATATCGCATTTGCCGTTCTGGTATCTGAATATCGCGGCTCCGCCGACATAGTTGTTGAATATCAGCGTTTCGAGCGAATTGGGATCCCAGAATTTCCCTGCGTCCATTGTGGAGATAAGATCCATGGCTGCCGCGGCAGGCTCATGGTCGAAACGGCGGAGCTTTTCCGTGAATTCTTCCGCTTCCACAGGCTTCGAGTACAGATATCCCTGTATATAGCTGCAGCCTATGCTCTTCATATAGTCTGCCTGCTCGATCGTCTCTACGCCTTCCGCCACCACAGGTGTGTTGAGCCACTTGGTCATCTGCACGATAGAGCTTATGATCGTACCGCCTCTGCCGCCTATATCACCGCTCAGGAACCGCATATCGAGCTTTATCACGTCAACATCAAGATCCTTCAGGACGTTGAGAGATGAATAACCGCTCCCGAAATCGTCCATTTCTACCTTATATCCGAGTTCATGCAGTTTCCTGAGTGTGCCGGTCACAAGTTCCATGCCGCCGATGGCGGAGGATTCTGTGATCTCCACATGGAGCAGCCTGACCGGTATATCGTATTTTATCCTTATCTTTTCGAGCAGGTCGATGTAATCTTCGTGGATGATATCATGGCGCGACATATTGAAGGAGATCGGGACTGCGGAGATCCGGTCTGTGAGGAGTGCTTTCTGAAACTTGCAGACATCCTCAAAAACGTGCAGATCGGCTTTATATATAAGGTCGTTCTCTTCAAGCACGGGAATGAAGTCGGATGGGTATTGCATACCGAATTCAGGGTGTTTCCAGCGCATGAGGGCTTCCGCGCCTATCATCCTTCCGGTGGTATGGTTTATCTTGGGCTGATAGCAAACAAATATATGGCCATTCCGGAGCGCTTCATCGAAGCATCCGATAAGTTCCTGTCCTGTCATTCTCTTTGCCATACCTGTTATCTCCTTACAGTTACTTTACAATATTATATCATAGAATGATAGAAAATTCAAGAGCTTTTTAATAATATAACCAAAAATCCGCGGCTTTGGTTGAAATTTACATTATAATGTGCTATAATCAGAACAGAAGGATATTTTCAGGCTCTTATCCGATAGGTGTGGGTATGAAAATGGGTATTTGTACGAGTATGACCGCATTTATTCCACGGTCATCTTGACACGATGCCTCTCGTTCGATGCTGTAATGCGCGCATCGTGCGCGCTTTTGGCATCGAACTGAACGCTTCGTGCGTTCGATTCAAGTGTGATAGTCGGGCAGCACCGGCAGGGTCTGTCGGTCATCCCCTCTGGCTCCTTCGTCGCCACCTCCCCGCTAACCGGGGAGACACCCCTAAAGGGCTGCTGCCGCAGTAGTCCCTTCAGGGGCTATCTGCCAGCTACACAGCCTATCACATTTGAAACTCATGCCAAGATGCTTTCGCGGCATAAACGCTGTATTCTGCTTTTTAGTCTGCTGTCTTATTTCCGGTTTATGACGTTATCTGTTCCGGCTCGCTCATGGGAATCAGCTACAAGAAGATACATTCCAACAGCGTCGGTTTCAAGGACGACTACGAGATGCACTCAATGGATTTCGAGGAGTTTCTTTGGGCTCTCGGATATTCGGACGAGCAGATCAACGGGCTTTACCGGCATATGATAGATGTTAAACAGATCATAAGAACAAAACCCGTCCGGTTGTGATATTCCGGACGGGTTGCAATAATATTACTCGGGAAGAATAAAATCGTTTATCTCGAAATACTCCGGCGGTTCCTGTACACAATTTATCCCATTCTCCGTAAGGATAGCGGCGAAGCGGTCGGTATATCTGCTGTCATCGTTTCGCTGCATTATGTTGATGCAGAAGTTCTCACCCGCCGTGAAAATTTCGATCGAAATACCGCCGCTGAGTCTCATATCAATTATAGGAATAAAATCGTACATGTATTTATCAAGCCCGCTGAACGGGACACGACCGGTGTAGCTTACCTCAAAGGTGTTCTGACCTATTCCGTTCAGCAGAAATTTCTTCATATACTCATGCTTTTCTGCGAGCGTAAGAGTTTTTATCTTCTTCTCGTTTTCAATATGTTCGTTCACAGAAAGCACATCATTATCATCGTCCGCACGGACTATGATAGTTCCGCGAGCCATTGTGTTGAGCAGCTCGATGTCCCTGTTCTTCATTCTGCTTGTGTAGGGGATAGGAACGATATTCACATGGCACAGGTGGCTGTGCGGCTTGTTGAGAGCCTTTCTGTACTGGTGCTGCATACCGCAGACTATCGGCAGCTCGCATTCCGGGTGAATATCGGATATTGCGCGGTACATACGAGAAATACGGATAGCGGGTAATGGCAAGATCGGCGGCGCCTCTGAGCATATCGACATTTACAGGCTCCGTCATTTCAAAAATCGTCCTGATAGTGTTGTGCAGGTCTTTTTCTGCGGCATATATAAGGTTGTTTACTCTGTATTCCATAAATCTGCCTCGCATAAAATATTTTTCAAACGAGATTATAACATATTTCCTCAAAGCAGTCAACAATAAATGATAACCGGTTAGTTTTTGTGGAAAATGTGATAAAAGATATATATTGATAGCAAGAAATCGCATAAGAACGGAGAGAACATGAGAAAAAGCACAAAGAAAGTTGATATTATCATTATCGCGGTCATAATACTGTTGATCGCGGGTGTAGTATTACTTGCCGTTCTTCCGAAGCAGGAGCAGCAGGAAGACAGTGGTATTTCGGCGGCAAGGGAAGTCACAGTGTCGGACTACAACGGAAAGCGCATCGGTGTACTTACCGGAACAAATTATGACGCGGTCACACAGGAATACTTTCCGGACAGCGAATGCCTTTATTATTCGGGGTATTCCGATCTGAACGCAGCTCTGCTCGAAGGTAAGATAGACGGATTCCTCGGTGACGAACCTGTACTGAGATCCATTCATAATGAACAGCCGGAGATAGATTACGTAAAGGACAAGGTCACTGACAATCAATATTCTTTCGCTTTCCGCAAAAACGATGAAGCCGAAGCAAGGCTCTGCGCTCAGATGAATGAGTTCCTTGCGAAACTGCGAAACAACGGTACTCTTGAGGACATGGAGCTGATATGGTACGGCAATGACGAGAGCAAAAAGGCCGTGGATATGTCGGGTCTTGACGGTAAAAACGGTACAATACACGTTATAACCACCTCTACCGATGCACCGTTTTCGTATATCAAGGACGGAAAGAATGTGGGTTATGACATTGATGTGGTAGTACGGTTCTGCCGAGAATACGGATATGCGCTTGACCTCGGTGACGCGGATTTTTCCGCACGAATACCGGCTATCGAATCCGGGAAGTATGATTTCACCACCGCGATGAATGTTACCGAGGAGCGCAAGGAACAGGTACTGTTTTCAGATAAGGTAAGCGGCGGCGGGATCGCGCTTGCGGTAAGAGCATCCGACCTTTCATACAAAAATGACATATCTCTCTCCGATTTCAACGGAAAGAGAGCCGGTATTGTTACCGGAACTTTTCATGATACTGTCATAAACAGAGTATTCCCGGATTCCGCAATATCGGAATACAACACTATTTCAGATCTTATCACGGCTCTGACATCCGGC
Source organism: uncultured Clostridia bacterium (assembly GCA_947168885.1). Lineage (GTDB taxonomy): Bacteria > Bacillota > Clostridia > Oscillospirales > Ruminococcaceae > Ruminiclostridium_E. Next base: position 390,755 of record CAMVNQ010000001.1, read on the forward strand.
AAGATAGACTACTTCTTGAATATTACAGAGGGTGCGCAGGCTATCATAAAAGAAAGACCGGAGCTTACATATATAGATATGCCTGTCGAGCAGTTTTACATTGGCGCGCTGTTCCCGAAAGCAGAGACGAGCGATAAGCTGAGGTCGGAATTTGATGAGTTCATAACAAGACTGAAAAGTGACGGTACACTTGATGAAATAATAGAGTATTGGAAAAGTGATGAGTCCTCCGGAAAGAATGTTGATATAAGCGGACTTGACCCCATAAACGGAACGATAAACTTTGCCAACAACACTATAAATCCGCCTATGTCGTTTATTTCGGGCAGCGGGTTTGCAGGTGTTGAACCGGATATTATGGTAAGGTTCTGCAAGGAATACGGGTACGGTCTGAACCTGATAGATGTCGATGTTGGCGGCATTTTACCCGGTATCGCAACGGGAATGTACGATATGGCTATGAGCAATATGGTCATTACCGAGGAGCGTAAGGAGAGCGCAAACTTTTCTGTGCCGTATAATTCGGGTGAGCTTGTGCTTATAATGCCGAAAGAAGCTGTAGACTCATACAAAGGCATATCTTATAGTGATTATGCCGGAAAAACTATCGGTGTCGGAACGGGAAGTATGTTCGATGTCCTCGTTGAAAACAGTATTCCGAATGCCAAACTCATGTACTTCAACACATATCCGGATATGGTGACAGCCCTTGAAACAGGAAAGGTAGAAGCGATATGTATAGATGAACCTGTCATAAAGTACATTATGGCGACCGAAGATCACGCCATTGACTATATAGCTGAGCCTATTGAAGAATACAATTACGGCTTTGCTTTCCCTAAAACGGAAAAAGGAAGAAAACTCCGTGATGAGTTCAATGGATTTTTGAACAGAATAAAGACTGACGGCACACTGCTCAAAATAGAAGACAAATGGTTCAGTGCAGACGAAAACAGTCATACACTTCCGGAAATAGATAATTTCAATGCAGAACGCGGCATACTGAGACTTGCCACAGAAGCATTGAATATGCCGTTTGTGTATCTTGAAGAAAACCATATAGCAGGGTATGAAATAGATATTGCGTACAGATTCTGCGAGGAATATGGGTACGGACTTGACATTACCGATATGAGCTTTGACGCGATAATTCCCTCGCTCACATCGGGTATGTGTGATTTAAGCTGCTCAAGTATGAATATTACCGAAGAAAGAGCGGAAAGCGTTTATTTTTCCGTCCCGGATTATACCGGCGGTGCGGTTCTCGCAGTAAGAAAGTCGGATATCGGTGGAACAACACGGTCTGTCCATTCCGAACAAAACATACTTGACAGCATCGCGGATAGCTTCGAGAAAAACTTTATCCGCGAAGACCGCTGGAAACTTATCCTTGACGGTATCGGCACGACCTGCCTTATAACCGTTCTTTCGGCATTGTTCGGCTCGGTGCTTGCGTTCCTTGTGTGTATGTTCAGACGGACGGGAAGCAGGCTTGCAAATGCTGTTTCCAACTTATATGTAAGGCTACTGCAAGGTACACCGATAGTAGTTCTGCTGATGATACTCTACTATGTAGTTCTCGGTAAATCCGGACTTGAAGCGGTATGGGTGGCTGTGATCGGCTTTACGCTCAACTTCGGCGCGTATGCTTCGGAAATAATGCGTTCGGGCATCGAGAGCGTTGACGGTGGGCAGCGCGAAGCCGCGCTTGCCCTTGGATATAACGAAAATCAGGCGTTCTTTAAGTTCATATTCCCGCAGGCGGCTGTGCGTTTTTTGCCCGTATATAACGGCGAGATAGTATCGTTGCTTAAAAGCACTTCGATAGTCGGTTATATCGCAATTCAAGACCTCACAAAAATGAGCGACATTATCAGAAGCCGCACTTACGAAGCGTTTTTCCCACTTATCGCTACAGCGATAATCTACTTCATTCTCGCTTGGATAAATTCACTGATATTAAAGCTGATTCTCAAAGGATTTGACAAAAGACATACCTCAAAAGACCTCCGCGAATCCCGGAAAAAAGTCATATATGGACATCAAGACTTTCTGCGATGACGGCAGGATATCCGGATAATGGCGCGGTGTTTGCGAAGGCTCTGGAGAAGCTGCATAATGAAATAGCTGTTATAATCTTTTGCAAAAAGCGGTATTGTGTGTCTTGTCTGTTGAAAAATGTGTAAAATTACAATAAATCTCTTGGAAAAATGTGAAATTTCACCTTGATAAAGTTTGAATTTTGTGATATAATAATGTCGGGTGATGATAAATGGCACTTCTGAAACGCAAAATAGACACGTTTCTCGCCGAATGGAAAGTCGATCCCGACAGGAAGCCGCTTATAGTCAAGGGCGCTCGTCAGATCGGCAAGACCGAGTCCATACGGCAGTTTGCGCGAAACAACTACGCAAATGTTATCGAGATCAACTTTGTCGAGCAGCCGAAATTCAAAGACATCTTCGACGACGGGTACGAACCGGACACGATAATCCGCAATATCACACTGAAAAGACCGGAATTTGAGTTTGCGGAAGGGGAAACGCTCATATTCTTCGACGAGCTGCAGGAATGTCCCGACTGCGCGACAAGTCTGAAATTCTTCAAGCAGGACGGGCGGTATGACGTTATCTGTTCCGGTTCGCTCATGGGTATCAGCTACAAGAAGATACATTCCAACAGCGTCGGCTTCAAGGACGACTACGAGATGCACTCAATGGATTTCGAGGAGTTCCTTTGGGCGCTCGGATATTCGGATGAGCAAATCAACGGGCTTTACAGGCACATGATAGATGTTACCCCGCTGTCACAGACCGAAATGAATGTGATGCTTGAACACTTCGGAGAATATATGGTTATAGGCGGTATGCCTGCTTTGGTGAACACGTTCGTGACGAACAAGAATTACAGCGGCATTCTGAAAATGCAGAAACAGCTTATTCTGGACTACGAGGAAGACATAACGAAGTACGCCGAAAGCCTTGATAAAGCCAAAATATTGAATGTTTACAGAAAGATACCTGCGTTTCTCGGCAGCGACAACAAGAAGTTCCGCATATCAAAAGTCGCAAACGGAGCAAGGAACCGTGATTATGTAGGCGTGGTCGAGTGGCTCGACAATGCCGGGATAGTCAATGTCTGTTACTGTATGGATACCCCCGCGCTTCCCCTCGGCGGCAACAATCAGCCTGACAATTTCAAGCTGTATTTCCGGGATACGGGACTGTTAATCGGCTCGCTCGACGATGAAGTACAGGATGATCTGCGGGCAAACAAGAATTTCAACACATACAAGGGTGCGATCTACGAGAACATTGTCGCGGATATGCTGTATAAACAGGGCTATTCGCTGTATTTCTTCCGGAACGAAAAAAGCACGATAGAAATGGATTTCTTCGTGCGTGACGCGGATTCTCTTATCCCGGTCGAGGTCAAGGCTAATGACAACAGCACACCCTCGCTGAACAAGCTGATCGACAAGCCGGAGTATGCCGATATCAGGTACGGCATCAAACTCGGGCGTAAGAATATAGGCTGGAACGGGAAGTTCTACACTTTCCCGTACTTTCTGACATTTATGCTGAAAAAGTGGCTGAAAGAGAAGCAATAAGGAATTATCGGAACGGATGCTGTAATGACCGTTGGTTTCAAACAGAGGATCGTATTGACTGCAATATGGATAAGAATGAACGGGTTTATATTAGTTTGGCAATAAAACAAAAAACAATAAACCCGTTCTACAAAATATCCAGAAATTTCCAAAAGTGTTTCTCATTTAGTGTCTTTTTGTGTTACATTGAACAAGTGCGCTGATGCAATTGGTACAAAACGTTGTCTAAAAGTAACTAATAATTTGATGCGATTTAGGCTTAAAGTCTTTGAGGGGGTAGTGGGCGTTAGCTCGTGTGAGTTCAAGTCTCATTCTCCGCACCAGAAAAACCGTTTGATTTATTCAGACGGTTTTTTTGTTTTCATAGCTATAATACAGCCGATTGCGGGAGTGGTACGATGCTGTTCAGAAGGGCTTCCGAATGCTCGCAGAAAACGTGTAAACAAAGCAACTTTCCAAGGCGGTATTATAATTACGGAATAAATGTTGCTTTTTTCATTATTCTTCCGGATCGTCAAAACCGATACGACGGAAATTGCCCCGCATTGTGCTGTACGAACGATGCGGGGCAATTCATATACCTGCGTTGGGTTTTGTAATAATAGTGTCCGGACACTGTCATGCCGTCCGGATACAGGGACAGAGCAGATAATTCCGCTTTATCCTTCGACCGTTTTTGCCATTACATCATAGCAAAGATGATCTCCGTTTTCTGTTCTGATAGTGTGGTAATCGGTCTGTATGTATCCTCGTTTAAGATAAATTGCTTTTGCCGAAAGTGATGCATCGAGCACGATCTCGTCATAGTTCCGTGCTATCTCTTTTTCGGCAAAGTCTATCAGTTCCTTGCCGTAGCCCTTTCCCTGATACTGCGGCAGTACGAACAGCCTGCATATCTCGTTATCCTTTATTGTGACAGTCCCCGCCGCGTTGTTGTCGTCGCCGGTCAGAATAAAGACACGGCCTGCCGAAATGTCGGATGAGATGTTTTCGGCGCTGTGGTGGGCAAGAAAGAACGCGACAGCTCCCGCCGGGTAGTAGTGGGGATATACCGCATTTATCGTTGTATGTGTGATAGTTCTGACAGTTTCAAAGTCAGACATCTGTGCCGATCTGATCGTCATGCTGTTTCTCCTGTACTTATACTTGTTTTGTGAAAAGAATGTTGTTGACCTGCTCTGTGACATATATCTCGCCGTCAATTATCTTCAGATCATAACCTGAGACAAGAGTATCGCCGTACTTTGCGATTATCTCACGATAAGCGTCTTCATATTTTCTCGGAAAGCGGATAGAGCTTGTGAATGAGCCTGAATACCGGAAACCGCAGTTCCCGCATAGCTGTTTCCAGTCATCGAGCGAGTAAAATCTGATATGCCCGTCCTTTTTTACCTGCATATACCTGTCAACAGCACCGTCTTTGTCGTTCGCGTCCGGCGCAGGGTCAGAGATAAAGAAGCTTCCGGAGCTTTTCAGCACACGGAAAACTTCCGAAAGGCTCTTCTCAATATCCGGAAAATGATGCAGTGCGTAACGTGACACCACAATATCGAACTCATTGTCCGTGAACGGAAATTCCACGCCGCCGTAGCTTAAAAAGCCGATATTGCTGATGCCCTCGTTTTTCGCTTTCGTTATGTTTTCTTCAAGAGCATTCCGAACTATATCAAGCCCCGTCACAGCCACATCGGGAAACTTTTTTGCAAGAGCGAAAGCCAGATACCCGCTTCCTGTACCAAGGTCGAGTATCTTCATACCCGTCCCGACAGGTATAAAGTCGATTATAGTGTTAAGGTGCGCTTCGTCACGGGTCTGTCTGTTATAATAGGTCTGCTCCGCGAAGCTCGCTTCAAAGCCGTTCTTCGCGGCGTTTACTGTTTCTTCGATGTTCATATATGCTGCCCCTTATATCTCAAGCAGATTTCTGAATACTTTGGTTATGGTCGGTACGCCATTGTGGTTCCATGCAAACTGAACATCACTTCCCATTTTTGGCTTTTCTGCCACAGTATCGGCGAGCTTTGCGGGAATGACGAGCTCCCGGCAACGGATCATATAATTAATGTGTCCTCAACAACTGCCTTATGGCAGTTGTTGTTCCTAAATCCGCAATGCGGATTTAGGAAAGTCTTAAAAATACACTTTCAGCGTATTTTCAAGGCGAACACATTCCTTGATGTCAAGCTCATTCCGACCTACGGTCGGACAAAAGTGCAAGGAAATTTTGATTATTGGGGATTTTCCGTGCACTTTTGCAACCGCGGACAGGCTTCATAGCGCAGCTTGAAGCCTGTTCACGGTTGATGAGCAGACATTAATTACCATCGCTGACCGAACCCACAACGCCGGGATGCTGTTCAAATATCTGCATATTGATTTTATCACAGATCACAGCGAGTGTCAATAAAAAGTGTCCCGCCCGGAGTTTTTCCGGACGGGACATTGTTATTTGCAGTAGATCTCGATAGCACGGCTTACGAACTCTGCGGTACCCTTGCCGCCTGCCTTGTCGATGTTCTCGGTGAACTCGCCGCCGTCTGCGTACATCCTGCCGAGTCCGCGGAGTATGTCGTTCGTACAGTTGTAGTAGTTCTCGCAGAAGAAGTCCTGTAAGTGTTTCACCTGAGCCTGAACTTCACTGTCGGCGGGGTCGCGTCCGCGAAGTTCACCAAACTGTGCGAACAGCTCCATAGTTTCCCGTGCGAGCCGCTTGTTGTCCGCGTCAGAGCGTTTTGAGCTTTTTTCCTCCGACTCCCTGTACTCGGCGGTATTTCCCCACTGTTCCTTTGCACGTTTCGCGTATTCATCGAGCTTGCTCGTGTCAAATGCATTGAATTCCATATTTATTCCTCCTGTGTTTTTTATCTTTTCTGCGAATTCGATAAGACCGTCAAGGTGCTCACGCCGCAGTTTCAGCAGCTCTATCTGCTGTCCGAGCGCCTTCTCACGGTCGAAATGAGGGTCGGACATAATAGCCTTGATATCTTTCAGCGGGAATTCAAGTTCGCGGAACAACATTATCTGCTGCAAGCTTTCCAGAGCCGTATTGTCATACAGCCTGTAGCCTGCGCCGGTGTGACCGCTCGGGGTCAGAAGCCCTATCCTGTCGTAATACTGCAGTGTGCGCACACTGAGTCCGGTGAGCTTGCTTACCTCGTTTACTGTCATTCCTGTTTTCATGTCTTTTACCTCCGATCTCCTTCGCTGTACTTAATATACACTATTACGTAACGTCACAGTCAATAGCAAAAGCGCCGATTTGTATAAATGCATAAAATTTTGAAGAAAATATGTGCAATTTGCTGTGCTTGATATATGCTGATATATGTGATATACTAATTGTGTTATAAAAACGGATCAATAAATTTATATAAGGAGCATCCGCAGATGATAAACAAGCTTAAAAAGCATATAAGCGAATACTTTGTCGGAAAAGAGGAAACGATAGAAAACCTTCTTATTTGTCTGTTTTCCGGAGGTCACATACTTTTGGAAGGCGTTCCCGGGGTAGGAAAGACAACGCTTGCCTCGACCCTTGCAAGGTCGGTCGAATGTGACTTCGGGCGTATCCAGTTCACCCCCGACACCCTGCCCACCGATGTAATGGGCACGGAGATTTTCAATATGAAGACCGGTGAATTTGAGTACCGCGAAGGCGCAATAATGCACCAGATCGTTCTTGCGGACGAGATAAACCGCACATCTCCGAAAACTCAGGCGAGCCTTCTTGAAGCTATGGCTGAGGGTCAGACCACCGTGAGCGGTATCAAGCATAGACTTCCGCAGCCGTTTATGGTAATAGCGACACAGAACCCCGTCGAGTTCATGGGTACATATCCGCTTCCCGAAGCGCAGATAGACCGATTTATGATGAAGCTTACTGTCGGTTATCCCGACGAGTCGGAAGAGCTTCGCATGACGAAGAATATGCTTGCCGGCAAGACTTCCGACACGGTAAAAAGCGTGATAACCGCCGAAGATGTGATAAAGATAAAAGAACAGGTCGCGGACGTCGCGATAAAGGACGAGGTGATACGCTACGCGAGAAATATCGCTGAGGAGACAAGGCTTGAAAAGCGTTTCGTACTTGGCATAAGCCCGAGAGCTGTCCTTGCCCTTGTAAAAGCATCGCAGGCCAAAGCTTTTCTTGAAGGGCGCGACTATGTCAAACCCGATGATGTCAAGGCGGTCGCCCCATTCGTTATCGGACACAGGCTTACGCTCACCTCCGAAGCAAAGATCGCGAAGGAAAACAAGGACGACCTTATACAGAAGCTTATCCGCAAGACTAAGATACCGCTGTGAAACACCGGCGATTTTGTGACAAGGAACATCTATGAAACGAAACAGGATCATCTGGTTTTGCCTGTGGGTGCTGTCGATAGTCGGGATAAGCATAAAGGGCGGTGCGGTGACATACGGTCTTTTCGCGCTGCTTACTCTTGTTCCCGTTATCTCTCTGCTGTACCTGCTGGCTGTATATATTCTTTTCCATATATATCAGAATTTGGAGCAGCGGTTTGTCTCGGTCAACGAACCCGTCAATTATCGGTTTGCGCTGGTTAACGAGTACCCGCTGCAGTTCGTCGGCATACGGGTGCGCTTCTTTACCGGGTTTTCAACTATCACAGATCTCGATGACGCGACGGAATATGAGCTCAGACCGAATACAAGGATAGAGAAGGAAACACGTCTTATATGCAGATACCGCGGTGAATATGAGATAGGGATAAGAGAGATCGAGATACAGGATTTCTTTCGTCTGTTCAGGCTAAAGTACAGGAATAAAGAGTGCATTCACGCGGTCGTGAAGCCGCAGCTCATAAAAACAGATAAACTCGGCGATATAAAACTCTCTGACGCAGTGAGAGAATCTTCACAAAGCAAGTCAGAGCTCGATATAATAAGCCGCGAATACGTTCCGGGTGACGACCGGCGGTTCATAAACTGGAGCCAGTCCGCGAGGACGGGAGCTCTTATGACAAGAGCCCTTACCGGTTCCGACCATCAGGAGATAGCGATAATCACGGATACGTTAAGATACAGCGCCGATCAGGCGGATTTTCTGCCTGCGGAGAACAAGATACTCGAAGTTACGCTGGCTCTCTCCTATTATTTCAGCAGGAACAACATCAGCGCCGCAGAGTATCATACTGCGCAGGATATAGTGCGCCTGACGGTCGGCAGCACGTGGAAGTTCGAGGAGTATTACAATAACATCTCGGAGATCATGTTCAGCAGTCAGAACACGCACGCCCTGCTGTATGACGCGGCGCTCAGAAGACATGATCTGCTCGGGAGCTCCATGGCTTTCCTTGTCCTGTCGTCATGGGATGCGCAGACAGACGCTCTGCTGAAAGAACTTGAAAGCAACGATATCTACACTGCTGTATGCTTTGTCGGTGATGACGACAAAGACAGACCCGATCTGTCCGAACATAAGAACAGTGTGCTGATATGCATTTCGCCTTATGATGAGCTTACAAAGGAGTCGGGAAAATGAGCACACTGTATGACATCATAACTGTCCTGCCGTTTTCCGTACTTGCGGTCATTCTTTTCGGCGGGTACGCCGGAATACCGGAGGAAAGCAGTATCTGGGGAGGCCTTATCTGTCTTGCAGCAGCCCTGTTTATAATACTTGTCCGTAATATGAAGCGGAAGAACAGGCTGCGCATAATCGGTATAATCTCCGTATTTATCATAGGGCTTATTCTTGCCGCGGGCGAGGATAACAGGCAGTTCTTCCTGAAAGAATACCTCTGGGTGCTGTGGACGATCTGCATTTCCGCCGCCGTAACAGCAGCCGGATTCTTTATGAACCGGAATATCTGGGTAAGAAGAGCCGCTGCGGTCGCGCTCCTGATCTGGTGTATCATCGTAACTATACTTGGAAATGAGATAAGCAAGGAAGCCTTTGCGCTTATATGCCTTATCCTTATCGTCCGTATCGCCGAGGAAATACAGCGGTACTGGAAGAAAAGCGGCTGCCCCGATATAAAGGAACACATTACAAGGATCTCGCCGTTATTCCTTGCCTTGTGCCTTATCGTATATGCGGTTCCCGCGCCTGACGAGCCTTATGATTGGCAGATCGCAAAGGATATTTACAACGGAGCGGCATCTCTGATAAACAGGATATACGGCTATTTGGCTCACCCGACCGATGACTACGGCAAGATAGGATTTTCCGACAACGGGAGCTTCCTTTCGGGTCTTGGCGAAAATGACGAGGACGTCCTGCTTATCGAGGTCGGAAACACTGCCGTAAGGAATGTGCGGCTCGTTGGCTGCATAAGCGGCGATTTTACGGGAAGGGAATGGGTGTTTTCGTCCGGAACGGAGAGCGTGTCGAGAATGATCGACACGCTTGAGACCTGCTGTGCCGTGAGAAAATTCGATACGGCGTTCCAGTCCGATCATCTCCAGAAAACGGATATGTATTATAAGACTTTTCTGTACAATACCCGCTATATTTTCTCTCCCGCAAAGATAAGAATGGGAGCTACAAGTGAAAAGACCGCCGGTATAAGTGAAAAGAACGGAAGCATAGTTTCGGAGCAGCGGTTCGGATATAATGACAATTACCTTATCTCAAGCTATGTGCTGAATTACAGTGACCCGCGGCTTCCTGAGCTTTTCGGCGGCGCGGAGCCGATAGATGAGACCGAATGGTATCAGGCGGCGAAAGCTGAGGACGTGCTTGATAAAGACGGATATACCTATGAGGATTATCTGGGTTACCGCAAGGATGTTTACGAAAACTACTGCCATTCATTCGACGTGTCGGAGGACGTCGGAGCGATACTCGATAAAATAAAGACCGGTTCGTCCGGAAGATACGATACCGCGAAAAAGCTTGAAACGTATCTTAAAGGTATGGAGTATTCCACGGACTGCGGAGCTTTGCCCGATTCGGTGAGCGACGCGGGAAGCTTTCTTGACTGGTTCCTGCTGACTTCACGCAAAGGCTGGTGTATGCACTATGCCACCGCGTTTACGCTCATGGCTAACGAAATGGGGATACCTTGCCGCTATGTACAGGGTTATATCGCAAAGCGGGATATAAGCGGCGATATGGTCGTAAAGCAGAGCAACGCTCATGCATGGCCGGAGGTCTATTTCGACAATGCGGGCTGGGTAGCTTTTGAACCGACACCGGGTTATTCCGTTCCTGTGGGTTGGGGTACAAGAGGCGGCGAGCCGTATGACCCCGACAAGGATAAGGCTGATGAGGAGCCGGACGATATAGAGGACGAAAAGGCCGATGCTGCCGAAGAAACCGTGACAACGGAGCTGGATCCGGTTATATTCATTATTCCCTCTGCTGCGGTGATCTGCTTCCTGCTTGTGTTCTATATTATAAGCCGCTCGCTGTCAAGAAGAAAATACGAACGTATGAGCCGTATTGACCGGTTCAGGTACCTTACGCATCAGGAACTCCGTTTTCTTGCGTTCCTCGGTTTCCCTATGGAACAGGGCGAAACGCTGTCTGAGCTTTCTGAAAGGATCATAAGTTCGGACAGGCAGGATCTGAAGGATAAGCTCGGTTTTATACCGATATACGAAACGGTGCTTTATTCCGACAGGGAATTGACTGAAGAAGATATAAGTTCGGCGGAGGCTGTTTACCGTGATCTTCGTGAGATCGTAAAAAAGAGCAGGCTTCGGTTCAGACTTCTGTTTCTGTTTAAGAAGCAGTGAAAAAGCCGATACGTTTATAGTACCGGGGCAGAACGTACTGCCAAAGAAGAGCATAAGGCAATACCGCACAAATAGACGCACGCGTCTTTGCATCGCTGCTTTTAGCGCCGCATCGTGCGGCGATCTGGCAGCGATTATATGTGCATCGTGCTCTTGCTCGCATATTATTCCGTCATCTTGACCAATTTTTCCTTGACTTGCTGGCGCACGGTGAGGAGCCTCTCCTTGCTCTCGGCACAATTATCTCATTTTCTCTTTTCAAAGCGGTTTTTAGAGGTGCCCTAAAGATTCCGGCTACAGTTTTATGGTCATCTGTGGTTTTGGATACACATTGTTTCCGAAATGTAGCTTTAGCTACATTTCCTGCTGCAACTGAATATTGAACTGTTCCGGAAAATATGTTATTATGTAATCACAGAAGGGGAAAACAAAAGCCCCGGATGATCTTCAGAAAAATTCCTTCATAATTCTTCATACATTTCTCCAAAACGTATTTACCCCCGCTGTCGGATTTGACCGGTCCGAAGCGGGGGTAATGCGTTTATTGTATTTTGGACTTTCGCCGTTGATATGTCTATTTGTTCGCTTGTTCCAGAACAAGTTTTTCTGCGTCTTCTTTCATGAGCGGGCGACCCCAGATAAAGCCCTGGATAAAATCACACCCGATCTCACGCAGCGTGTCGAGCTGGTCGTTCTCTTCGACACCTTCTGAGATGACGTCAAACCCCATTATGTGTCCGATAGAGATTATCGAAGCGACGAACTGCTTTGAAGAATCGTCCGAGTTCATCTTGTCGATGAAAGATTTGTCGATTTTGAGAAGATCGGCAGGAAACCTGTGCAGATAGCTCAGAGACGAGTAGCCTGTTCCAAAGTCGTCTATCGCGATCTTCACGCCCATTTCTTTCAGCTCGTTTATGCAGCTGAGCGCTTTTTCGTAAGAATCTATCATGATAGACTCGGTTATCTCTATCTCAAGCTGTCCGGGTGGTATCGCGTATCGGTCAATGATATCCTGCACTTCTTTCAGGAAGCCGTTCTTCATAAGATGCCTTACGGACGCGTTGACGCTGAGTGTGATGTTCATTCCGGTTCTGTTGATCAGTTCTCCGAAGAATTCAGCGGATTTCCTGAACACAGTTCCGTCAAGTTTGTCGATAAGACCGACCTTTTCCGCGGCAGGAATAAACTCGCCAGGGCTTATGAACCTTCCGTCCGAACTCTTCATACGGGCGAGCGCCTCAAAGCCGCGGAGCTTGTGTTTCATATCGAACTGCGGCTGGAGGTTGAAGAAAATAGTATCGTTTTCGAGTGCCGCCCTTATTTCGCGTTCGAGTTCGATAGAGTGGTCTGTTTTAAGCATATCCGGTTTGAAACGCAGAATATGGTCACTGCTGTTTGCGCGCTTCACTTCAAGCATTGCCGCGTCCGCACAGGCGAACAAGGCATCGCCGTTATCCGCGTCGGTAGGGAACTCTGCGTAACCAAAGCTTGCGGAGATGTAGAAATCACATTCATCAATCGTTATTATGTCTGCGAGAGCGGATTCATAGCTTTTTATCGTATCCAGAAGTTCCTGATCGGAGTAATATCCGCGGATTATCAGTGAGAATTCGTCACCGCCCTGGCGCGCGACGAAATCAACAGTGCCGGAAGAGCCTGAATCGGCAATTTTCTTCCAGCGTGAAGCTACCTCGATAAGCACGCCGTTTCCGGTGCTCTGACCCATAGTCTCGTTTATGTTTTTGAAGTTGTTGATGTCCATGGTAACGACAGAGAACGTCTTTCCCTGCTTTATGAGACGCTCTACAAGCTCGGCGTCGGCGAAGCGGTTCGGAAGTTTCGTCAGAACATCGGTGACTGCGTGCTCACGCACTTTCTGCTGATATCTCTCGATCTTGGAATTGTTGAAGAAAATGAGTATTATCGAAACAAGTGTCAGTATGTTTGAGAAAAATCCCGGAAGACTTGTCGGTGTATTGTTTATAACAACATCATAGAACAGCTTCGGGAATTGCAGCACAAGCAGTGTTAGCGCAAGTATGAAGCCGAGTTTTTTGTAGAACACGACCATAAAGATTATGCTTAAGTTCCCGATAGACGAAAGAACGCCCGCAAAAGAGGACAATGGCATCCTGGCATCCCCGACAATGAGTATTTCCTTTGAAGGTGCTACTCTCATTGTCATGATGTTTGTAACAATATAGAGCAGCGCAAAAAAAGCAACCGTCCATTTAGGTGCTTCCTTGCTGATAGTAAGCGATCGCAGCGTTTTTTCTATGCTGGTTCGTCTGGCCTGCGTACTGTTATCTTTATTCATCTTTTGTCCCTCCGCAGGAGATATCCTTATTCTCCTGCTACACATTATAGGCTGCATCGCATTATACACAGCCGACGTCCTATTACGCAGCTTTTGCCGCCGCTTTGTGTGGGGTCTGTTTGTGCGGTATTGCCTATGTGCTTATTATACTACATTTTTTTCGGTTTGTAAACGTTTTTTTATAATATCACTTTATTTTTTTGCGGTCAGAGGAGATTGTGTAAAATATATCCCATAAAATAAAAATTTTTTGAAATTTGGTATTGACAAGCGGCATACTATGTGATATAATATTATATCGACAGCACACTTGCCTGTATGGTGGGTATAGCGTAGTTGGTTAACGCGCCAGATTGTGGATCTGGAGATCGTGGGTTCGAGTCCCACTTCCCACCCCAGCGGCAACGGCCGCTCCGAAACCGTATGTTACTTTTGTGGCATACGGTTTTTTTCTGCCTCGCTGTTGTCGGTATTCATGTAAACCGATATGTTTGTGACAAACAGCGGCTACGGCCGCTCCGAAACCGTATGTTACTTTTGTGGCATACGGTTTTTTTCTGCCTCACTGTTGTCGGAATTCATGTGAATCGATATGTTTGTGACAAACAGCGGCAACGGCCGCTCCGAAACCGTATGTTACTTTTGTGGCATACGGTTTTTTTCTGCCTCGCTGTTGTCGGTATTCATGTAAACCGATATGTTTGTGACAAACAGCGGCTACGGCCGCTCCGAAACCGTATGTTACTTTTGTGGCATACGGTTTTTTTCTGCCTCGCTGTTGTCGGTATTCATGTAAACCGATGCGCTTGTGACGGATACCCGCCGTCTGGAACAGCGCTTAACGCATAAACAACATCGTCCCCGTTCGGAAAGAGCGGGGACGTGCTTTTGGAAATCATAACTTATACGCTTTTATCACAGTCCTGCCGTCTGTCTCAATTGCCAGAACGAGCTCGTTCCCGACGATCTCAGCTGCGAGAACGGTTGCTTCTTTCATCGTCATCATATCTTCGAGCAGTGCTGTCTGTTCGCTGCCGTATTCGCCTATATCATCGGACGTAAACAGCACTCCTCCGCAGAGAGCGTTTACTTCTGCAAGGCATTGGCGCTGACTGTGCGCCATGGCTGTATCTGTATCGCGCAGCATAAATACATCCGGGTCGTTTATGAATGCGCGACCGTTGAGCTGGCGGCGGAAAACGGAGTTAAGTATGCTGTACTTCGAGCTCGGGCGCTCTCTGTGAAGCACCTTCATATATGTTTTCCCGTCCCATTCCGGTGTAACGTCCGTTCCTATGCGGCAGTATGCTACTTTGCCGAATGCCGACGCGAGCGGCACTCCACAGCCGAGTATCTTTGCCGTACCTGCGCATTCGCGCAGGAAGTCCATCCCGTCTGCCATTATCATGCCGCGTGTCTTGTCAGCACGCGGGAGTATGCACGCAGCGTAAAGGAAATCAAGCTTCAGGAGACCGAATCCCCATTCCTCCGTGACAGTGCGGAAAACCTTTCTCAGGTATTCACGCACTTCTTCGTTGTATATATCGAGAGCGTAAGAGCCGCTCCAGTTGCTTCCGGCGCGAACGGGCTCACCTTTCCCGTCTTTGAGCAGCCAGTCTCTTCTGTCGCGGAATATGTCCGACTTCTCTTCGCAAACGAACGGTGCGAGCCACAGTCCCGCGGTCATTCCCGCTTCGTTTATCTTGTCCGCGACCGCTTTCATTCCGTTCGGGAACTTTCCCATATCCGTGCTTAACCAGTCGCCTACCGCAGTCTGATAACCGTCGTCTATCTGGAAGATGTCTGACGCGCAGCCGCATTCCTTTATGCCGTCGAGGTCTTTCAGAATGCATTTCTCGTTGATGTCCTGATAGTGCCTGTACCAGCTTGTATAGCCGAACACCGGCTTTTCTTCCGTCGGTGCTATACCGAGCAGCGCGAAATAAGCGTCGAAAACGTCGGATTCCGTACCGCTCCCGAGATATATGGACAGCCCGTCATACCTGTCGGTTATGTTCAGTCCCGAGCAGTCCTTCTCGATTGTGACTGTTTTCTTCTCGGTATTCACCTTTATCAGGGTGAAACCGCTGTTTTCGTTGAGCGAGCCTATGAAGTCGAATATGCCGTTGCCGTGCTTTACATATCCGTATGAAAAGCCGTGGAAGCAGCCTTTTCTGCGGCTGTATTTAACGAAAGTGTAATCGCCGTAAGCGGAAAATGCGTATTTCTCGGAAACAAGCTCGGGGATATGGTCTATCCCGCGGACTCTGCCATGTATATCGTGTTCATAACTGTCTGTCCACGACTGATAACCGTTGAGAAAGATGCGGTCAGCTTCTGTGAACTCATACACGAATTCTGCCGCGAGTTTTACTATCTCGATCGCGCTTTTGGTTTTTACCGAAACGTTGAATGTCTCGGAATCTGTATTGATCTCAAGTGCCATGCGGCTGTTGCTGACGCTTTCGGAAGTCGTCACTGCATAGCCCCTGCCGCCGGTTCGATATGCGAATTTAACGTTTGCAAGCTTGAACATATCAGTCCTCCGTTTTGTCGGTTGTTTTGCTTATCTTCGCAATAACGCCTTTCTCGTTGTAGCGGAAGAACACGAATCCTCCGAGCAGGCAAAGCGCTGTTGCAATGAAAGCTGTAAGTCTGTAGCCGAGACCATAGCCTGCCTCGCCTATCGGTACTTCTTTGTTTATCGTAGCGATGCTTGTGAAGAGCAGCATTGCAACAGACTGTCCCATCTTGAACGCGAACGTTCTTGCCGCGTAGAACATACCCTGTCTGCTCTCGCCGGTGGTGATCTTGTCGGACTCGGATATATCAGCTACCACAGCCTGAGGGAGTATGCCGAGTATCGCCATCGGAACCGACGCGAGCACGGCTACCATTATACCATACGCAACCGGTGGTATCGGGATTATGCCCGCAAATCCGGTGACGAGGAATGTTACCGCGAAGAACATGAACGCAAAGGAGATGAGTTTCTTTTTTCCGAGCTTCTTTGCGAGTATGTTGACGGGTGCATAGCATACCAGAGACATTGCCGTCATTATTGCGAACAGCGGGAATGTCCATGTTGCTTCAAGCCCCATGAGAACTGTGATATAGAACGAAAGACCTGTCTGGAACAGCGTGAGAGCTACCCAGTAAAGAATATCGGAGAGCACGAATGTTCGGAAATCCTTGTTTTTGAACGTAGCCGCAAGAGATTTGAAAGCCGGTGTTTCGGTGGGCGTTGTGTCCGCGTATTTGTTCTCGTCGATGAGGAAAGCCGGAATGAACATACAGATGACAGCTACCGCGGCGAGAATGCCTATCGTTATGCGGTATGCGTCGGCGTAGTTTGAGTACACCGTGAAGTCGCCCGAGATGATCTGCTGTGTTATCGTCTCACCGAAACGCGAGGTCATTTCCGCCTGACCGCCGAAATGCTGCAATGCTTCATCTGGTGTTAAACCGGTCATGAAGAAGGCGGCGATATTCGGTACAAGATATGCTACTGCGGTACCGAAGAAATATGTCACGGAGATGTAAGTCGAGAGGTTTATGCGCGCATTCTGCGTGCGTCCGAGCTCGGGTATCAGTGCGTTATACGGTGTGCAGTACGCAGTCATGCAGAGATAGAACAGCATTGCGCAGACGAACAGGGCTATCATATTGACGGCGTTTTCCGATTCGTTTATCGGAGAAGTGAACAGAAGCACTGTGATAACGCCGAAGGGCAGGGCAGCGATGCGCATAAACGGTATGCGTCTGCCGAGCCGATGCCTGAGTCTGTCGGATTTGCCGGCGATAAGAGGGTCGGTGACAGCGTCGAAAACACGGCCTACTGCGGTTATGAGACCTATCGCCGTAAGTCCGAGGAAAAGTCCCTGTGGGATATATGCCGTCTGACCGTGAGCTATCTCGTCGGTCGTCGGCTGGAAGAAGAATACGAGCCAGTTCGAGATGATACCGGAAAGTATCGACCAGCCGAGCTGACCTATCGCGAATATCCATAATATTTTGTTTGATGCGATCTTTTTTTCCATATCCAAGCCCTCCTTATGCCTTCAGGTATGATACAGCGCAGTCAATTATCAGTTCGAGTTCGCTCTCTGCACCGGAAAAGTCGTCCGACGGGAGTATCTCGCCTTCTATGAATTTTTTGCACATTTCGGTAAGTGCGTGCGCGTATGTCATATAGAACAGTCTGAAATCCTTTATCTCGTGCATTGTTCCGTCTGCGAGCCCGCATTTGTATGCGCGCTCTACGATCGGGAAGAAGTCTATCACGGAGCTTTCGTATTCCTTGAGTTCTTCACACGGTACGTTCTCGCTTATCACGAGCCGGTCGAATTCTCCGAGAAGCCGCAGGAACCCTTTGTGTGCTTTGAACAGCACCACAAACATACGAAGCAGGTCCTGCATCTGCTTCAGACCGGTCTGACCGGTGAAGCTTTCGGAGTCGAAGATCCCGCTGAAAAGGCTGCGAAGATCGTACCATAAGAAAGTCATAGCCGCGATCGAGATACCGGTCTTTGTGCCGAAGTAGCGGTAGAGCGTTGCTACACCGACGCCGCTTTGATCGGCAATGTCGGTCATTTTCACGTTTTCTATCCCGTGTTCGAGGAAAAGCTCTGCACAGACCGATACCGCGCGTTCCATGCGCTTGTCTTTGAGATTTTTTTGCGAAAACTCGGAAGAAATTTCAATTTCCACTTGACAAACCTCCCAAAATGTGATAGACTATGTATCAAGTGATAGACAATCTATCATCTGATATACAGTCTATCACATTTTGGCTGATATGTCAATAGGTTTTGAAAAAATATTTTGTAAATAGTTATTTTATAAGGTCGGGCGGATATACTGTCAACAGGAGGATAATCTTATGGAAAGATCGAAGGTAATTTTCGGGAACGAAATGTCAGAGTGCGCATACAGAAAAGCGGTATGCACGAAAAACAAGTTTATAAGAAAGTATGGTGACGATTCGCGCAATGAATATCACCTGAGCGCTGTGCCTGCCCCGGCGATAGGCGATATACTCGGAACGAAGCAGCTTGTCATCACCCCCGAAACGGGAGTAGAGTTCGGCAGGCGCAGCCTTGTCGTCGGCAATATCCGTATGGGTTTCGGACACTACCGCATTTCAATGGCGATAGCGTCGGCTGCAAGAGCTATGGGTTACGAACCGTACTGGTTCGACCTCAATTCGTTCGGAAATACGACCTGCGGAAAGATAATCTCTGGTCAGAACGAGCTTTACTCGCTCGGTTCCCGCCTGTCTCAGCAGATACCTCTGTTCAACAAGCTTGTTTGGGAGCCGATAAACAGCGAGGGCTTCCGTAAGCTGACATACAACTGCACAGATCAGAAAACGTCCGAGCTCATGGTGCCCGTTTTCCGTGACCTTCCGAAAGATATACCGTTCGTTGCCACCCATGTCTGGCCGGCACAGGCTGCTGTTCATGCCGGACTTACGAATGTTGTCAACGTGATACCGGATAACTGGCCGATGGCGCTTCATCTCGCCGAAGGCGCGATACACACGGTACAGACCCCGTCGTCGTATCTCGGCTACCGTTCGCTGCGCGGAATGGACAAGAAGCGCACGCTGAAACCCATGCCGAAGAAGTCGATCGCATACACCGGACACTACATCGACCACGAGCTTGTAAGCAACATTGAGGCGGACTGTGCGAAACGTACAGATCGTGCGAAGAAGGGCGAGCGCCGCTGGCTTATGTCGGTAGGCGGTGCGGGCGCACAGAAGGAAATATTTGTAGCAATAATAAAGAAGCTTCTCCCCGATATAGCGAAAGGGAACGCGACACTTTTTGTGAACGTCGGAGATCACAGAAATGTCTGGGACGCACTCATTAGCGAGATACCTCAGATGCGGAACCTTGTTGTAGAGCATTTCGATGATTTCGGGGAAACGAAGAAGTTTACGGAATATGCCTATGACGGTGAAGTCAAGGGCATACACGCGTTCTGCCATTCCGATATTTTCGCGGCTGTGTATTCGACCAATCTGCTCATGCGCTGTTCCGATGTGCTTATCACAAAACCGAGCGAGCTTTCATTCTATCCGATCCCGAAGCTCATGATAAAGCGTGTCGGCGGTCATGAGGCGTGGGGTGCTATCCGTGCCGCGGAGCTTGGCGACGGAACGTACGAAGTCACAACGCCCGCCGAGACCTGTGCTATGATAGAACTGATACAGCGCCGCGGCGAGATCGTCGATATGATGTGCCGCAACATTCTCGCTGCACACTCGGTCGGTATCTACAAGGGCGCATACCGTGTAGTTAAGCTTGCCGCGCGTAAAGCGCCTCACGGCGCATGAGGAAGAGAGAGGAGACCCTTTCTTGGGAAAGGGTCGTCCTCCCTCTCCCTCAAACTCCCTCATCCTCTTTCCTAAAGACTTAAGGGTACCTCCAAAAACCGCTTTGAAAGGAGAAAATGAGATAATTGTGTCGAGAGCAAGGAAAGGCTCCGAAAGCTTGCTGGCGCAAGGTGAGGAGACTTGACACAGCTATCGGCGCAAGTAGCTCTTTTTCTCTAAAATGGGTTTTTAGAGGTTCCCTTAAATGCTTGCACGATGAACGTGGAAGATGATGCGATGCATAAAATATTCAGTGACCTGTGAGAACGGGTCATTTTTTTGTTGATTGTAGAAAGATTTTGTGATATAATAATATGGTAATGCGGTAAATGGTATTTTTGAAAATATTTTCAATTTCCGCGCGACCTTTTTTCTTTTTTTGCGTCTGTATTATTGAGGAGGAAAAAATATGGAAGACAGTGAGATAGTTGAGCTGTACTTTTCACGGAACGAGAATGCGATATCCGAGACCCGCACCAAGTATGAGAAATACCTGCGGACTATTGCCTATAATATCCTCGCCAACAATGAGGATACCGACGAATGCGTCAACGATACATATTTCAGGGCTTGGGGTTCTATCCCGCCCAACAGGCCCGTAAAGCTTTCTGTCTATCTCGGCGCAATAGTAAGAAATCTCGCAATCTCTGTTTTCCGTAAGCAGAACACAGCCTCCCGTGCCGGTTCGCAGTATGCGCTCTCGCTTGATGAGCTCGCAGAGTGCGTCTCGGGAAACGACTCGCCCGAGGAGCAGGTCGAAGCCGGTGTTATCGCGAAAGCGGTAAGTGACTACCTTCGCACGGTGTCGTCCGACGCTCGTGTGATATTCGTGTGCAGATATTATTACAACGACCCGATAAGCCGGATCGCCGGATATTTCGGCGCAGGCGAATCAAAGATTAAGAGCTCGCTCTTCCGCACGCGAAACGGACTTAAGGAGTATCTGAAGAAAGAAGGTCTGGATATATGAAAAAAGAGAAACTCGATGAAGAACTTGGGAGAATAGACGAAGACATAGTCTCCGAAGCGGACAAGGTGCGTCAGGCATCTGCCGAAACCGCTCCGGTGCGTAAGAAGAAGCCTATTTTCATCGTAACGTCGGTGTTCGTCGCGGCGGCAGCAGCAGTCACAGGTGTTGTCGTTATACCGAAGGTTCTTGATAATAACAACATTCCCGCGGTTGAGACAACGACCGCCGCTGTGGTAAGCACTACGCCTGCGATTACCGGAAAAGTTGCCGCTCTTGACGGAGAGGACGACCCTAAAGCAGCTTTTTCCCGTGAAAGACGCAGGAGCAGCATTGTTTCCGACGTTGAGCCGTTATCGGCGCTCGGCGACGATATTGCCCCCGACAGCGGATTTTCCATTAAAGTGAGCAAGGATATTTCCGCGGATGAGCTTAAAAACCGCATACGCCTTTCTCCGCAGAGTGAATTCACGCTGACCCGTGGCTCCGATGATTCGTATGTGCTGAAAACGGCGAAGATCCTCAACAAAGGATCGCTCATAAAGCTCGCAGTCACCGACGACGACGGAGAGGTATGTGACAGCTGGGCGTTCCGCACAGCGGACGATTTCAAGGTGTCTTCGACATATCCGGCGGATGACTCGACCTATGTTCCTGTCGATGCAGGCATAGAGATAAGATTCACGACTGCGCCGGCGGAAGATGATTACGAAAAGTATTTCAGTATCTCTCCCGCTGTGGCCGGAAAGTTCAGCGTCAATAACAATACGCTGTATTTTGTTCCCTCCGAGGCTCTGAGACCTTCGACATCATACAGCGTTACGCTGGCAAAGGGAATAAAGGCTGCCGACGGAAGGACGCTTGAAAGCGGCACTTCGTTCCGCTTCCACACATCCGAGTTCTCCGATGCCCGTCATTATCTGTTTACGAGCGGTTCTATGAGCGGATTCTCGGAAACGTTCATCAAGGGTGACCCTGCCTGTGTAGAGGTCCACTGCTCAAGCGAGCTTCGCGCAAAGCAGTTCGAGACTCATCTTTACCGCTTCGCCGACAGCGACGCGTATTTCGATGCTCTCAAAGCGAAGTCGGAAGAGACTTTCGATTTTGCGTCACTTCCCACGGGCTCCGTGGCCGAAGTGTTCAAGTCCTCCGAAGTCCCGTTCTCGCGTGAAGACGGCAAGGCGGTATATGTGATACTGCCCGACGATCTTGAGACCGGCTGCTATGTTGCGGAGATAAACGTAGGTTCCGAGGGCGAACCCGGCTATAACCTCGATTATTTTCTCCAGGTAACGGATCTGAGCGCATATACGCTTAGTCTCGGAGACGAGAACGTGCTCTTTGTGAACGATTCCGGCACCGGTCTTCCCGCTTCTGGTGCGGACGTTACGATAACATCCGGCAGCGGCAGCTACACCGGTACTGTCGGTGCGGACGGACTCGCGTATGTAAAGACCGACGGTAATTACGCAAGTGCCATGCTCGATATAAAGGCGGGCGCAAAGCGCTATATCGACTGTATCGCGCTCTCCGGCGCAAAGGATATGAAGTATGCCGACGCGTATTATACATATCTTTTCACCGACCGTGAAGCATATCTGCCGAACGACACCGTCAATGTGTGGGGTGTTATTGTTCCGAAAGTACGGGGAACGGCGCTTCCCGATGACCTTAAACTCGTTTTCGGCAGTGATGAACAGTCTGTGACTCTGGCGGAGGACGGCACATTCACAGCAAAATTCACTTTCAGGAACCATGCGGAATCATGGTGGGATGTCGTTGAGCTCCGCTCGGGAGACGATGTTCTCTGCAACCACGGCATCTCGGTACAGGACTACGTCAAGCCGACCTATATCATCAGCCTTGACGTTCCGGAATACGCTGTAATGCCGCAGATAAACCCCATTCCCGTAAAGGCGGAGGTGACATACTACGAAGGAACGCCCGCCGAAGGTGTAATGCTTCAGAGCGAGAATGACAGAAGCGAGCCGAACATACTCCGTACGGACGCGTCCGGAGAGGCGGAAGCGAAAGTATGGAACAGCGACATTGAAGACTGGAGAGGGGTAGCCGACGCTTATATAGGATTCCAGCTCACCGGAGTTGAAAACACATATTCCTATGTCGGGGAGTATATACCCGCGCTTTACCGCGACAGGATGATCGAAAGCGGGTATAATGAAAAAACGCGCACTCTGACCCTTAACATATACGATCTCGATCTCGACAGCTCAGACAAGACGGACAAATTCTTCGCAGAGTACAAAAAAGGCAATACAGACTTTGAAATACTCAAAAACGGCGGTGCGAACGTACCCGTCAGTGTCCGGATAACACGGACATGGACCGAAAAGAAAGAGACCGGAAGCTACTATGACTATGTTGAAAAGCGTACGGTCAAGACTTACGAGTATGAATACAAGAGCGAGGTGGTCTATGACAGGACTATAGAAACCGTGAACGGCACCGCAGTGCTTCCGGACCTTCCTACAGACCCCGCTCTCGGGCGCTACTACGCTGAGATCAGCTTCTCCGACAGTCTGGGACAGAATACGAACTACACCATTTACAATCTCGGCTCTGAGTATAGTTCTTCTATATTCTACGACGAGTTCGGCGTGCCTTTTATGTCCGACGACGAAACAGGAAAGCTTATGTTCCGCTTTGGAGCCAAAACCGAAAGCGGCTTATTCAACGATTACGGATTTTATAACTCTTTCTCGGAAAACGAGGATATAACGTTCAGGCTTGAATGCAACAAGACTGACTTCGTTCCGGACGGAAAGCTCCTTCTCGCAGTCTATAAGAGCGACTTCGTGTCATATCAGCTGTACGATGCCAACGGCGTTGACGAGTTCAAGTACAGGACGACTGCTGACTGCATACCCGATATACGCTATACGGGCGCGTATTTTGACGGAAAGCATATCTACAGCGTTTACGGCGGTATGCTGAGCTATGAACCGTCAGAGCGCGGCATCGACCTTGATGTCAAGGCTGACTGCGAGACCTACGATGCTGGCGATACTGCGGAAATAACCGTTACCGCAGCGGATAAGAACGGCAGGAAGATAAGCGGCGCGACCGTGCTTCTCAGCCTTGTCGATGAAGCCGCCTTCGCTATCGAAGAACAGAATGCAATGCCTCTCGAAACACTTTACAGAATGAACTATTATCCCGAGGCTACGACCTATGTAAGCTATATCCAGCACATCGAAAACAGGAACGGCGGAGCCGAAAAAGGCGGTGGAGGACCTGCCTCGGTACGCAAGGATTTCAGGGATACGGCATATTTCATGAGCGCGGAGACAGACACAAACGGAAACGCATCGTTCACCGTGAAGCTTCCGGACAACCTTACCACATGGCGTGCCACTGTCCTTGCGGTTTATCAGAAAGACAGTGGCGAGCTCCTCGCCGGTAAGACCCGTGAGCCGGTTGTGGTTACAAGACCGCTTATGATCTCGCCGGTGGTGCATCCGACATTCGTTGAAGGCGACGAGGTGGCTGTAAGTGCGAATTGTGCCGGACTTCCCGGTGACGGCACTATGACCGTGACACTGACAGGAAACGGAGTGAACGAGACCAGAACGATAAAGCAGCAGCAGACCGCAAACTTCGGAAAGCTCGGAAAAGGCAGCTACACTGTTCTGTTCACCGCAGAAAACGGTGATGCGAAAGACGCGGTCGAACTGTCCATAACGGTGGTAGATACGCTTCTTGAAACTTCGATTTATAAGGGCGTTGACCTGACGGAGCTCACAACGTCGGTGAAGCCGAC
Organism: uncultured Clostridia bacterium; assembly: GCA_947168885.1. GTDB lineage: Bacteria > Bacillota > Clostridia > Oscillospirales > Ruminococcaceae > Ruminiclostridium_E. Next base: position 415,519 of record CAMVNQ010000001.1, read on the forward strand.
GAAATGGCCGGTTTACCTTGCTATGTTCAACAAGGAGTATATGCTAAGCACCGATATTCTGTACGACCTGCTCCGCTATGGCGGTGAGAGCCTTGATTCCCGCATCGCCGCTTCCTTTGCGGCGAAGGAACTCGGCTACATCACCGAAGATGAGTTCGTTGAGGCGTACGCGAATGAGACTGCGGGCGGGCTTGCTAAGCTTCTTCACGCAAGTGACGGAGACTTTTACCTGACTGCGCTTATGGCCGCGGCAGCACCGGAAATGATAAGTCCCGCAGCAAAGAAGAGTTTCCTTGATACGATCGAAAATGGCAATCTCGGTGACCAGTGCATAGCTTATATGGGTCTTGCCGCACTCGGCGAGCCTGTGCAGAACGACGTGAAGAAACTGCTTGCGTCAAAACCTATAACCTATGTTCCGAGTGGCATATACCTTTCCGCTGCGCTTGCTATGTGCGGCGACTACGAAGCGGCTTACGACGCTTATATCAGGTTTGTTCCCGATATTGTTCTGAATGACAGCGACCCTAAGGCGATCACTGCTTATGCGGTAAACAGCTCCGGCGAGCCGGATCAGCTCGAAACAAAATCCGCACTTATAACAGCCTCTATACTTGACCTTCCCGAAGCGGAATACTTCGCGCGCTACCTTCTCGGAAGCAAGCCGGAGTATTCGAGCTACGCTCTTGAGCTTGCACTTTACGTCAGGAACTTCGTTCCGAGATCAAAGGGCGGCGCGTCATTCAGCTACACTCTGAACGGAAAGACCGAGACTGTGAAACTTGACAGGCACTATCCTACGCTCATTCAGCTCACCGAGGAGCAGTTTGCGAAAGCCGGTTTTGCGGTACAGTCCGGCGAGATATACGTTCTTGCGGATTACACCGGACGTATCGACGAAAACGACACGGTACCTTCTGTGACCGTGACGAAGCGGCTTACCGGAAGTATGGCAGTCGGTGAGGAAGTTACCGTAACGATACAGACCGAGCCGTACTGTGCGGTATATGATGTCGTACCGTCATGCGGACGCCTTTCGGGCAGCCAGCACGGTCAGCTCGTGCGTCTCTTCACCGATAAGAGCGGAAAAGCAACATACACGTTCACCGTTAACATCGAGGGCAGCTATGTTGTCGAAAGCCCTGTTGCGTATGACTACGCAAACGGACGCTGGGGCATCGGCGAAAAGACCTCAATAAAGATCGGAAGCGGAAATGAAGCTATGTAATGCAATAAAAGCATCTGCGGCGGCTGTTCTGGCGGCGATCCTCTGCGCCGGCTGCGGAAGCGGCACTGCGGAATGTTCCGTTACACCGGAGACTTCCGCGGTGCTGCCGGACGCGGCAGCTATAACCACGGATACAGATGATGTCATGGAAGAGTCTGCGGCAGAAAGCAAAAGCTCTGCGGGTGATGTTCTTCTATCCCGCTCCGAGCTTCTGAAGTGTATTTACTATGATGACAGAGAATTCTGTTCAAACGAAGAAAAAAGCGTGATATACGAGACTTCCGGCGAACCGCTTTGCGGGATCGCTCCGCACCACCTTGCCGCTGGACACTTCATTGCCGGAATGTACCGCACCGCCGCCGAAAAGCGCGCACGGACCGACACGGTAGTGCTGCTTGCTCCGATGCATTATGACGGCAAAAATACGCTTATAACGAGCAAAAACGGCTGGGACACCGCGTTTGGCGCATCAGAATGTGATACCGGAGCTGCGGAGCTGTTCGTTGACAGGCTCGGCGCTAAGATTGACGATGAGATGATACAGTACGACCATAGCGCATCTACGCACATACCGTTCATCAGGCGGTATTTCCCTGACGCTAAGATCGTGTGTCTGCTTGTGTCGCCGAAGGAACCTCAGAACATATCCGAGCGCCTTGCGGACGCGCTTTATGAGCTTTCGGAGATGAAGAGCTGTTTCTTCGCGTTTTCGATAGATTTCTCGCATTATCTCGACCCTGACGAAGCCGACAAACATGATAAAGAAACGCTTGAAGCCGTGCTTTCCGGCGACACGGACAGAATAGCGCGCTTCACCAACGCGAATGTTGACACACCATACTGTCTGAATGCGTTTGTGCGACTGTCAGAGCTTTTGGGCGCAAATCCGGAGAAAGCTGACAACAGCAATACTTACCGTGTCGGTAATCTCCCGTACAGCCGCGAGCTTTATCCTGAGGGTGTGACGAGTTACTTTGTGTACTTTGCATCCTGAGAAACAGATCCGATAATATGATATAAACGGGCTTTACCGCTGTCTGACAGCTTGGTAAAGCCTGTTTTTCTATGGTTCGTTTTGTGTACGGACGCGGTCTTTTGACAGAAGAACGAAGACGGGCACATTACAATCGCGCTAATTGGATAAATTGCACAATAAAATCTACGTGAACCGACATTATGTGCGTTTGTTGTAGAAAATCTGTGACAGCTGAAAAAAATCTCCGTTTTTATTGGACAAAAACCCCTATAATATGGTATTATAATATAATAGATTAGTTATCGTTTCTGTGTTGTTTAACACCGGAACCCAAAACCAAAGCAAAGAAAGAAGTTTTGACGATATGGATATTAAAGAACTTGAAATCGAGGCATCGGTGGACAAGCTGAGCGAGGTGACCGAATTTATCGATCAGCAGCTCGAAGCCGCTGACTGTCCTATGAGAACGCAGATGCAGATAGAGCTCGCGGTTGAGGAGATCTTCGTGAATATCGCAAATTACGCTTATGCTCCCGGAACAGGAAGCGCAACGATAAGAATGAGTGTCACCGGAGAACCGCCGGTCGCGGAAATGACATTCATAGACAGCGGTGTACAGTATGATCCTCTCGCGAAGGAAGATCCCGACATAACGCTTTCCGCGAAAGACAGAAACATAGGCGGTCTCGGTATATTCCTGACCAAAAAGACAATGGACGAACTTTCGTATGAATATCGCGAAGGAAAAAATATATTCACAATGAAAAAGTCGCTCAGGGGTGATTAAATGAAGAAAATATTCGGGATCACCATAGGCGGTCTTCATCAGAAGATACTCATGCTCGTGCTCATAAACCTGCTTGTGCTGATACTTATTTTCGGCGGGGCGTCAATATGGCAGAGCCATGCCCTTACCGATATAGTCCAGAACGCAAAGACGGAACAGGAGGAATCGATCACCGATGTGTCGGAAGGAACGATGCATCAGGTCATAGAGAATTCGCTCACAAAGACGAATGCTTTGCAGGCTTATATAGCCGATGACTATTTTTCTGAGATCGTCGGTGATATCAATATGCTGCGTTCGCTTGCGGAATCTCTGTTCCGTAAGAAAGATATGCTTGAGCCGGCGCCTTTTTCTGTTCCCGACCCCGCAGATGACGGCAGAGCTGCGGCTCATGTGCTTTTTGAACAGGGTGTCGATTATACTAAGTCCGAATATCTGCCCGTAGCGGCTCACATGAGCGATACAATGATCTCGCTTTTCAGCAGTTCGTCAAAAGTAGGCGGGTGTTTTATAGGTCTTGCCGACGGGACACATCTCGGCGTAGATCTCAGCGCTACCGACAAATATGACGAAAACGGTGTACAGAAGCCTTATCCCGTCCGCGAAAGGCCGTGGTACAAAGGAGCTGCCGAAACCCGCGCGCTTTATTTCACCGGCGTTGAAAGAGATGCGTTCAACGGCACAATGGGCGTTACCTGCTCGGCACCCGTTATCGTTGACGACCGTCTTATCGGAGTCGTCGGTATAGATATTGTTCTTGACAACACGGAGGACTATATCACCGCCTTATCCAACGATGTAAGCTTCGTCTGCATCGTGAACAGCGACGGTCAGGTTATTGCTGCGCCCGAAAACAACGGTATATTCATACTTAAGCCTTCTGAAGAAGCTGAGGATCTGAGAAATTCGGACAATAAAGAGCTTGCTGACTTTGTTGCGCTCGCTCTGACCGAACAGACGGGACTAAGAACTGTCTTGTCCGGCGGCAGAGAGTATTATATGGCAGGCATTCCGCTAAATACCGTAGGCTGGGCAGTGATCTCTGTGGTAGATAAACAGATCACAGAGCAGCCGACAGAAAATATGCTTTACGAATATGAGAGGATAAACAGCGAAGCGACCACTGCTTTCAGGGACGGTATGTCCGTTGCAGGCTTTGCTATGGTGATAATTCTCATAAGTACGCTTCTTGTTATGATAAGCGGAGTACTTCATTTTGCGGGAAGAATAGTAAAGCCGATAGAAAGTATGACCGCCGAGATAATCGAGGGCGGAAGGACAGGGAAGATGTTCGAGATGAAGGACATCTATAAAACCAAGGACGAGATAGAGGTGCTCGCCGAGTCATTTGACGACCTTTCAAAGAAGACGAAACAGTACATCATAGACATAACCCGCATAACCAAGGAAAAGGAACGTATCGGGACAGAGCTTGAGCTAGCGCGCAAGATACAGGCGGATATGCTTCCGAGCATATATCCTGCGTTCCCCGACAGAAAGGAGTTCGACATCTTCGCTACAATGACTCCTGCGAAGGAGGTCGGCGGAGATTTCTACGACTTCTTCCTTATAGACAGCGAACATCTCGGCATTGTCATGGCGGATGTTTCCGGTAAGGGCGTTCCGGCGGCTCTGTTTATGATGATGTCGAAAATACTCATAAGCAACTACACAATGTACGGCGGTTCTCCGGCGAAGGTGCTTGAGCAGACGAACGCCACTATCTGCAAGAAAAATGACGAAGAAATGTTCGTTACCGTATGGCTCGGTGTCCTTGAGATACAGACGGGAAAGATCATTGCCTCGAACGCCGGGCACGAGTTCCCGATAATAAAAACAGCGAACGGGGACTATGAGATCTTCAAGGATAAGCACGGTTTTGTCGTTGGCGCAATGCCCGGAATGAAATATAAGGACTATGAACTTACTCTCGAAAAAGGCGGATCTCTGTTCCTTTATACCGACGGCTTACCGGAAGCAACAAACGCCGATAATGTACAGTTCGGCACCGAACGGCTAATCGAGATCCTGAACAGGAACAAGGAGCTCGGACCGCACGAGCTGCTGCCTGAAGTGCAGAAAGCTGTTGATGAATTCGTCGGAGATGCCAACCAGTTCGACGATCTTACTATGCTCGCGGTTACGCTGCTATGACATAACTTTGGTCACCATACAGATATAAACGGAGGAAAAACAAATGGCGCAGATCATAAAAACACTTGCGGAATACGCAAAAAGCTGCGGTAACACGGCTGTCCTGTTTGACGAGGCTCATTCAAAAGGCATCACATATTCCCAGCTTGACGATATGACCGCAAGGATATACGGCTGGCTCAGGGCGAGAGATATAGGCAATGAGGATTTCGTTTTTATTGACCTTCCGCGAGGTGTGCTCCCGATAATCGCCATGCTCGGAGTATGGCGTGCGGGTGCGGCGTTTGTGCTTGTTGAGGACAACTATGCCCGTGAGAGAAAAGAGTATATCAGGAGAAACTGCGGATGTATCACGTGTATAAACGTCTCGGTCTGGGATCAGATAATGCAGACTGCTCCTCTGAGCGGATATGAAGAGACCGATGATCACGATGCGGCATACGCTATCTATACATCCGGTACGTCAGGAAAACCGAAGGGCGTGCTCCAGGAGTACGGAAGCCTTGATGTGAGCATAGATTCTATCAGGCTCAACGGAGAGGTGCCGTTCGGCTCCGACGACAGCTTCGCCCTGCTCGTTCCGCTTAATTTCGCGGCATCTGTCATTATAGTTCTTGCTGCTCTGAATACGAAGTGCGGAAAGATATTCGTAGTTTCCTACGCTACACTCAAGGATCCTGTTCTGCTAAGGAACTTCTTCCTTGAAAAGCGTATCACTGTGACATTTCTGACTCCGTCGTATGTGCGGGCTCTCGGCGATAACACGGGCCCGTATCTTAAGACACTGTTTGTGGGCTCTGAACCCGCGAATAATATATTTATAGAAAATGTAAGGCTGATAAACGTATATGCGCTGAGCGAGAGCGGCTTTGGAATAAGCCTGTTTGAGATAGACAAGCCATATAAGATCTGTCCGGTAGGAAAGCCGTCTGTGAAAACCGTGCTTATCGACGAGGAAGGGGCGCCGGTAAAGGACGGTGAGATCGGAGAGCTGTGCTTTGAAGCCTTTTACGCGCGCGAGTACATAGGGCTTCCCGAAGAAACGGCAGCTACTTTCGTGAATGGAATGTGTCACACAGGCGATCTCGCAAAGACGGACGAGAACGGCAATATCCTGCTTCTCGGAAGAAGCAGCGATATGATAAAGATAAACGGAAACCGTATCGAGCCGGCAGAGATAGAAGCGGCACTTATGGATGTACTGCATATCGACTGGGCTGCGGCAAAGTGCATAGAGAACGACGGCAAGTCGTATATCTGCGCATACTACCGGGACAACATCAGGATAGACAGCGCGGCACTGCGTGAAGTGCTGCTCGAATACCTGCCATACTACATGATACCGTCGTATTATGTAAGGGTCGAACACATTCCTCTCCGACCGAACGGAAAGCTTGACAGAAAGGCTCTCCCGCGTCCTGAGACCGGAAATGCTTCACGAAACTATTCTCTTCCCGCAAACGATACCGAGAAGAAACTTTGCGAAGCAATGGCAAAGGTGCTCGGTATTGAACGTGTCGGCAGCAGAGACGATTTTTACGAACTCGGCGGCGATTCTCTCGGTTCGATTCGGGTAATAGTCGAGAGCGGTCTTTCGGGACTCAACGCGTCCGAGATATTCAGAGGCCGCACACCGCAGAGAATAGCCAAGCTCTACGCTGCGCTCCATTCCGGTACGGACAGCGAGTCACCCGAGGCGAAGAACGCGAGAGCAATGAAGAAAGCTCATCCGCTCACGCCGGAGCAGCTGTATATGGTCGATTACCAGCTCTATACACCGCTTTCGACGATGTACAACCTTTTCACCATGTTCAGATTCGACAAGAACGAAATAAGCTCGGAAAAAGCCGCTGCCGCGATGCAGACCGCGATATGCGCTCACCCCGCTCTTCTTTCCGTGCTCGATTTTAACGAGGACGGCGATATAGTTCAGAGATACGCGCCGGAAAAGATGCAGAATATACGCGTTGAGAAGATGCACGACTGGGAGCTTGACACGGTCAAGGATACGCTCGTTCAGCCGTTCAAGATCACCGGCGGACTGTTGCACAGATGCCGCGTGTTTGAAACTGAAACGGCGGGATATGTGTTCTTTGATGTTCATCACACCATGTTCGACGGTTCGTCGTTCAGGGCGTTCATGGGCAATGTTGTAAGAGCGCTCTCGGGTACGGCTCTCGTGCCGGACAACTACTACCTGACGCTACAGGAGCGCGAGGACGCTGTCGGCTCGGAATTCTATGAGCAGAGCAAGAAGTACTTTGAAGAAAAATACAGCAATGTTGAATGGAGCAGCTATCCCACGCCCGACAACGAATCCCGCGAGAACGAGATGGGCGAGCTGAAATGCAGTCTCGGCATCGATCGGACTGAGCTTTCAGAGTTTGAGGAAAAGCTCGGCATCTCGCGCAGTGAGTTCTTCATAACGGCGGCTGGATTTGCGGTGTCCGTTTACAACGATAAGGACGATATACGGCTTTCGTGGATATACAGCGGGCGCGGCGACGTGCAGTCGATGAATACCGTCGGACTGCTTTTCCGCGACCTTCCGATAGGTTTCAGGTTCAGGAACAGCGTCACCGTCGGCGACCTGTTCAGAGATGTCCGCGAGCAGGTCCGGGGCGGTATAGAGCATTGCTGCTACCCGTACGTTGACTCGATCTCACAGGTCGGTGCGACGGAAGCCGCTTATGTGCTTTATCAGCAGGATATACGCGATATGAACGAGATCAGACCTCTCGGTATAGAGACCGTTGACATACGACAGAATCAGGCGGCTTCTCAGACGATACTCGATATGGAGATACTCGACGGCGAGGACGGTCTCGGGCTTATGATAGACTATGCCGCGAGCAGATATAACGACAGCAGTATGGAGTTATTCAGGAGCCTTTTCATAAGTGCTGCGCAGACGTTGCTTAAATACGGCTTACAGCCCGAAATGACCACGGGCGGTATAAAAGAACAGATAAAGAAAAACGCGGGCGGAAGCGGTGCTGCTTTCGCAAGAAAGAAATGATCCAGCAGGGAGGAACAAATTATGTATTGTCGCAGCTGTAATAAGGTTTTACCCGACAGATCGGTCTTCTGCCCGTACTGTGGATCCAACCAGGAAACTTCCGTGACATGCCCCGTGTGTAAGTCAAGAATGGCACCATACGCACAGTACTGCTTAAGATGCGGTCATAAGGTATCGGATAAGGATTTTGGCAGCGGTATGGGTTTCGCTGCTCCGAAGATAACGGGAGAACCGTTTTACAGGAAGTGGATAGCGGAGCATAAACAGCTTGCCGAGACAAAGAGAATAACATGGATAAGCGAGTTCACCGGTCCTTACGCGGTGGCTGTCGATGACAGCGCTCCGGGCAAGGCAATCCGCCCGTTTCTCGTAAAAGGCGAGGACAAAGCGGAAATTATATGCTATATGAACTGGACAGGCGCGAACGTTGCAAACGGAGTACTTGCCGGCGACGGAGACTGCTTCAGAAACGGCACGAAGTTCCTTAGCTTCATACTGTTCAGGAGCAACAGCATGGTCTCAAGCGAAGAGTACAGGAATATCCTCAAAGCCTTCACGAATATCAGTGAACCGTATGCCACATCCGGCATAGCGCTTCTTGTTTCCCGTACCGGCATGATCCTTTTTGCGGCACAGTATCAGGAAAATCTCACCGGTATTGCGGACATATTCCCTGTTCGTGTGATAGGCGAGAAATACTGCCTCTATACTTCGCCTAACGAGTATGATGTAATGACCAACAGAGAGCGCTACAACGCCGCGAGCGACGAAATGAAGATAGCGGCGCAGATGATAATAGACTGTGAAGAAGGTACTAAAGTAGCGGACGATGTCTTTGTTCCGAAATATGACGGCGACCCGAGTGAATACTTCGTCGAATTCTTTGCGTACAAAGACGATCTCGTGGATAAGACACTGCGTAATCCGACGGAAAGAGACCGTACAAGACGCTTCTTCAACCGCAGGACCGGAAAGATATACGAGCCGGACGGCGAGACGATATACAAGACGGTAAATATCCGCGGCCACAAGGAGCGCAGCAGATATCTCCTGCTCAGGATCTCGGAGATACATACTACCGAAGACGGGATCGGAAGAACACATTCCGGCAAGTTTGAACTTATCGACGAGAATGATATTACCGTTATGAGTCTCGGAAGGCACGACCTGCGCTATGATGCGGAGATCGTTGAAGCGGGCGGAAGAATATACATAAGCACACATTCGCCCGAGGTCGTAGATAAAAAAGGTGAATTGAACTGTGTAAACAGAATAACGAATATATACTGCTTTGAAATAGAGCAGGGCGGCAGCTATACGAGAAAGGCTGCGGGCAGACTGAAGAACGGCGGCGGCTTTACCGACGGCGTTGTGCGCATACATAAGGCGGACAGGACAGATAGCTGTTACGGCGCTTTTGTACTCGACGGTAAAACGTATATCTCGCTGATAAAAGAGAGGGACGATCCGGCGGATGAGTACGATAAGTGCGCGCTCCTCGATGACGGACTGAGAACGATATACTCGTTCAATTACAAGCAGTATTACGGTACGCAGGCACCATACGGCATACACGTTTTTGACGGCGTTATATACGCGCTGAGCGGTGAGGAAGACGACCTCTGCGAGAGCAAGGCCGTGCTGACGAATATTGCGACGGCGGAGACTGTGTTCTCCGTTCCTGCCGGTTCGCTCATATCAAATGCGAATACCGAATTCGGACGCAGCCGTCTGACCCCGAAATATGAGTTCGGAAGCTATCGTATCGGCGGTGAGCCGTATTTTCTGATCGGCAAGCAGAATCGCGGGTTCGGCATAATGGATATGCACGGCAGAACAGTGATACCGCCGGACAGCGACAACTTCTTTATCGTTTCGGGCGAGTCGCTCGGAATGATAGGCGAGAACGGGAAATACGCACGACTCCCCGCGGACACATTCCTTATCGTCCTTGGCGGATACGACAGCGACAGATACAGAGTGTGCTGTGCCGACGGAAGCACGGTCTTCGAGGGAAATATGGCACAGCTGACGGAGAAATTTGCCTGAACGATGACCGTTGCCGGATCAGAGCATGAGTAAAGACATACAGACGGCCGGAGCCGTCTGTATCAGAAATACGAGTATGAAAGGATATGTTATGGAAATAGCCGAGATACTGCGCAAATTCAGAGATCTTCAGGAAAAGAACCTGCTCATAACCGATTCCGGCGGAAATCTTATCTATACGAGTAAAAATATGGATTTTCCGATCGACATTGTGCTCGGTAAGATAAAGAGGGCTCCGGAAGATTTCGATGAGCAGGAGTTCTTCGATAAAGAGAACGACATCTTCTTCAGCGTAAAAAAAGTTACGATAACCGACGGTGTTGAGACGTATTTCTGTTATCAGGTATCTGATATAAGCGAGTACGCGTTGCTTGTCAAAGAGGTCGCGTCCTATACTAAGAGCGTCGCGAATATGTCGAAGTTCCAGACAAGCATAATGAACAAGCTTTCGATGTCCTATGATGCGTTTCTGTCAGGTCTTGCGAATTACTGCAGCGCAAGGGAAGTCATGATGTTCATCAAGAATAATGACAAAGTGGTCGAAAGTATATTTACCGACGAACTGACAAGAACCACCGTGAGCGATCCGGCAACGTATGAGAAGTATTATTTGATGAAGCGCGGTGAAAAAGATGACGACGGCTTCCTGTGCATTCTGAACATGGCTGTGCAGGGTCAGAACTGTGTTGTTCTTGTAAAGAACGCAGTGACTTCGGGAAGCGTCAATCCTATGGACACTTCTATCCATAACGTTATCCGTCTGTTTATAGAGAACTGCATTCTCCGCGACAAGATAGTATATGAGAGTGAGCATGACAAGCTTACCGGACTTTACAACAAGGGCAAGTACATAGCACTGAAGAAGAAGAATTTCGGGAGCCCCGAATCTATCGCGATCTACAATTTTGATGTGAACAACCTTAAGCACATAAATGACAATTACGGTCACGAATACGGCGATGCGCTCATTGTAAAGGCTGCGAAGAGCATAGCTGCGGTCATGTCAGACAAGGTGCTTGGATTCAGAATGGGCGGCGATGAGTACGTAGTAGTCGCAGTCAACGTGACGGCACAGGAGGCCGAGGATATCCACGCTCGCTGGAAAAATGCGCTCGACAGGCTCAACGAAGAGGATACGTCGGTGTTCTGCTCTATGGCGTGCGGGCTTATGACAGCGACAGGAGACTATGACTATGAAGAGCTTTATAAGAAAGCCGACAAGCTTATGTACGAAAACAAAAAGGCTTTGAAAGCCAATAATATAATCAGTCACATTCTTGGAGAAGAACAGAAGTAAAAACAGTGCTGACCTGCGTATAACCTGCGGGTTCGGACTTTGATACATATCACATTAAGTTCACACGACTGAATTGTCTTTCAATCCAGAAAATGCAATAGCAGAAAGACTATATGCTTTCCGTGCAGGAGGAGTGGAAAGTGCGCTGAAATGCTTCTTTACAAGCGTTTTGGCCGGTTAAGAACAAAATCATAATATGGAGGCAGTATGAAAAAGAAGACAGTTAAGGTCGATATTATCATACTTATCGTACTTGTACTTATCGTGGCTGCAATAATTGTCGCTCTTACTATACCGGCCACAAGCGATAAAGCTTCGGGCGATGCAAAGCACGAATATATGACGATCGACGAGGTTTCCGACAAGAATGTCGGTGTAATGTCCGGAAGTGTTTATGAAAATATCATAAGCAAAAATATGCCGAGCGCGAATATTTCGTATTTTGAAAAAGCGTCCGATATGGCTCTTGCAGTAACAAGCGGAAAGATAGACGCATTTGCCTGCTCTCAGGTCCAGGCTGAACAGATCGTAAAAAGCGACAAGGGTCTGAAAATACTTTCGGGTTCGCCGGGAGTTCTTGATGTTGCGTTTGCGTTCCCGAAAACCGACAGCGGCGAGAAGCTCCGTGATGAGTTCAACAGTTATCTTGCGGAAATAACAGCCGACGGTACACTTGACAAATTCAAGGACAAGTGGCTGAAAGGCAACGGAGATCCTGTAATCGAAGACCGTGAACTTGCCGATACGAACGGTACGCTTAAATTGGCGACAACCGGCACGACCGAGCCCTTCACTTTCGTAGAGAACGACGAAAATGTCGGACTTGATATAGAGCTCGCATACGGATTCTGTCGGAAATACGGTTACGGCCTTAACATAAGTGTTATGGACTTTGCCGCAATGATACCCGCGCTTGCTTCATCGACTTATGACTTTGCCGGCGCTAATATAACCGTTACGGAAGAAAGAGCGGAGAGCGTTTATTTCTCTGACCGTTATACACAGAACAATGTCGCAATAGTGGTTGCGGGAAGCGCTTCGTCGGCGCCGGATGTATCCGACTATAACGGAAAACGTCTCGGTATCATGACCGGCTCAAGCTTCGAGCAACCCACGATGGAACATTTCCCGGACAGCCAGTATTTTTATTACGACAATATCAGTGATTTGATAATGGCATTGGAAGAGAACAAGATCGACGGCTTTGTACATGATGAACCGGTGCTCAGAATGACGAGCATCGAAAAGCCCGATATTGGATATTTCAAGGATTGTCTGCGTGAGGACGAGTACAGTTTCGGATTTCAGAAGTCCGGAGACAGGAGCGAGAAACTTCGCAGCCAGTTCAATGAGATGCTCGCAGAACTCAGTAAAAACGGCCAGCTTGACGAGCTTAAGAACAAGTGGTTCGGTGAAAATCCGACCGATCTTACGATCGACAAGTCAGGTATCACCGGTGAGAACGGTAAGCTCAGCGTCGCTGTAAATCCGATGAATGCGCCGTTTGCTATGGTCGATAACGGAGATCTTGACGGTTATGCGGTTGAGCTTATGACTATGTTCTGCCGTAAGTACGGCTATGACTGCAAGTACGACCAGGTAAATACCGCGGCAGGTCTTGCGGGACTTGCTTCGGGTGTATATGACATATATGCAAGCGATACGACCGTTACTCCCGAAAGATTGGAAAGCGTCTCTTTCTCTGATCCGATATACAACGGCGGTATCACACTTGCGGTGAGAACATCCGATATTGATCCGGAGAATGCCGCAGCCAACGAAGCTACCGACTTCTTCCAGTCTGTAGCCGACAGTTTCGAGAAGAATTTTATCCGTGAAGATCGCTGGATGCTGATACTTACCGGTGTCGGCACGACTGCTGTCATTACGGTTTTGTCAACGCTGTTCGGCACGGTGCTCGCGTTCCTCGTATGTATGTTCAGGCGCACTGGCAGCAGGCTCGCGAATGCGATCTCGAACCTGTATGTAAAGCTTCTTCAGGGTACGCCTATGGTAGTGCTTCTGATGATACTGTATTACGTTATTTTCGGTAAATCCGGACTTGAAGCGGTCTGGGTGGCTATAATCGGCTTCTCGCTGAACTTCGGTGCTTACGCTTCCGAGATCATGCGCTCAGGTATCGAGAGCATCGACGGCGGTCAGCGTGAAGCGGCGCTTGCCCTTGGATACAGCGAAAACCAGGCGTTCTTCAGATTTATATTCCCACAGGCTGCGGTGCGGTTCCTTCCTGTTTACAGGCAGGAGGTAGTCTCGCTGCTCAAAAGCACGGCGATAGTCGGATATATCGCGATACAGGATCTCACGAAGATGAGTGATATTATCAGGAGCCGTACTTACGAAGCGTTCTTCCCGCTTATCGCGACGGCGATAATATACTTTATTCTCGCTTGGATAATTTCGCTGATACTGAAATTCGTAATGAACAGAGTTGATTACAGACGCAGAAAGAGAGGTGCTGCTAAATGAGCATGATAAAAATTGAACATCTCCGAAAGGAGTATCCGAACGTAACGCCGCTCAAAGACGTTTGCGCTGATATAAACAAGGGTGATGTGATCTCGATAATAGGTCCGTCAGGAACGGGAAAATCCACGCTCCTGCGCTGCCTTAACCAGCTTGAGGAGCCGACTTCCGGCACCGTGACCGTGAACGGTGAAGTGATAACCGATCCGAAGTGCGATATTTCGCTTGTACGCAGAAAAATGGGAATGGTTTTCCAGTCCTTCAATCTGTTCGCGAACCTCAACATTGTTGAGAACGTCATGGCTGCGCCTGTGAAGCTTCTTAAAACGCCGAAGGAGCAGGCACGCAAAGAGGCTATGGAGCTTCTGAAACGCGTCGGGCTTGCAGAGAAAGCCGAGAACTATCCCGACGAGCTTTCCGGCGGACAGAAGCAGCGTGTGGCTATAGCCCGTGCGATAGCGATGCACCCCGAGATAATCCTGTTCGACGAACCGACATCTGCGCTTGACCCGACAATGGTCGGCGAAGTTCTCTCTGTTATAAAAAGCCTCGCGAAAGAGGGAATGACGATGATGATCGTCACTCACGAGATGAAGTTCGCGCGCGATGTATCAAACCGCGTGTTCTTCATGGACGAGGGCGGCATCTACGAAGACGGAACGCCGGAGCAGATATTCGGAGCGCCGACAAAAGAAAAAACGAGGATATTCATCAAGCGTCTGAAACAGCTTACGCTTGAGATAACCTCGCTGAATTTCGACTTTATCGGTTTTATCGCTCAGATCGAGCAGTTCGGCAGAGACAACATGGTATCGCCGAAGATAGTGCGCAATCTTGAACTTACGTTCGAGGAGCTTGTGATGCAGAATATCAGGGACGCCATAGAACACAGCGGTAACGGGCTTCCGATAAACATCGAGATAGAGTATTCCGAGACCGACGAGACTGCACAGATGAAGATAACATACGGCGGCGGATTATATGATCCGTTCTCGGACGGAGACGAGCTTTCCGCAACGATGATAAAGAAACTTGCCGCTGATGTAAAATCAAGTTACAGCGACAAGAATGAAATTGTTATAAAATTTGAATGATCTGATACACAGGTGATTGCCGTGTATCCTCCCGCAGAACTATGATTTACAAAGGCGGGAGGTTACGCGGCGTTTTTTATGAAAAATCAATATCAACGGATGAAGCGAGATGCTCGTCAAGGCATTGCCGGATGTCGGCCAGAAGTTCGTTTATTCCGGCAGCTTCCATTTCCGCTTTCATCTTCGGTATGACCACATCGGGGTCAGACGTTCCCGTCCGAAGATCGGTTGCGTAGTTCTGGTATATCGCAGAAAGTGCGGCGATTATATCTTCCTTGCGCTTCTGGTCATATACAAATCCGTCGGTCCGGCTTCTGATGCCATATTCCTTGTAGCCGGAGTACACCTTTTCCCACTGATCGGGGTCGGCAAGAAATGAACGGCTTACGGATTCTACCGAAGCATTGACGACCGAGCCTGTCTGATACAGAGCCAGGACATACCTGTCGTTGCCCGTTTTTGTGCGCATGACAGACCCGTTCTCAAGGTAGTTGAAATGCTTGCCCTCGATGCCGTAGGCGAGTATATCACGGAACTTGCGGTCTGTGTTCAGGAGCTCTATATACTTAAGTGCGGCTTTCGCTTTTTCTTCGGTGCATGCCGCGCATATAGCTGTCATTGCGCCCTGTTCGGTGGCACGCGAGATGTACGGACCGTCGTAGATAGATGTTTTTACGTTGAAACCCCATGTGTCGGGATTGGAGTAACCCTGGTAGCCGCGCCATGCAACTCCGTACCTTACGGGAATATCCTTGTTCGATGCCGTGGATTCCACCGCCGAAGCGTCCGGTTCTATATATCCGAGTTTATACCATTTGTGCAGCAGACGATAGCGGTCAACAAGGTCGCTGCATTCCCAGAGCGGCATTACCTGCAACTTGTCGCCGTCATAGGGAATAAAGATAAACGTCCCTATGACGCGTTCAAGAAAATTCGTCATTCCGGGAACACCGGATTTATCCATAGCGAGCGGATATTTATACGGATAGTCGGCTTTGTAGGCGGCAAGGTACGGTTCGATGTCCTCAAATTTCATGAATTCTGGTATCTCCATACCCTTTTCGCCCTCAAAGTAGTCGGAATTGAGCCTGTACATCATTTCCGTCCCCATATCTTTCAGTGTAGGGATACCGTACAGTCTTCCGTTGAGTTCTGCCGCTTCCCAGTAATCGCCGATAGTCTGATATAATGCGGGCGTTTCTGTTTTTACGAGGTCGGTTATGTCATAGTAAAGACCTTTTGCGGCATTCGTGTCGTAGTTGTTGAGCCATTCACAGGTATATATCATATCATAGTATTCGCCCGATGCCATAATAAGATTGAGCATCTCTGTAGGCTGTACTTCAAGATCGACAGTCACTCCTATCTTTTCGGCGGAGTACTTGTTTGCAGCGGCTATGACTTCCTTCATATCCGCAGGCACAGCGGTGCAATATGATACCCAGCGAAGCCGTATCGTTCCGTCGTCGTTATTCCCTGCGCAGCCGGAAAAAGCGGCAGTAGCAGACATCATGAGCGCAAGTGCCGAAAAAGCGGCGAATGCTTTTTTCAGAGATCGTTTCATTCCGGCACCCCCTTATTCCTTGACCGCACCGACTGTCATTCCCGTTTTCAGAAAGCGATGGAAGAAAGGGAACAGCACGATTATCGGAAGCACGGTCACTACCACAAGCGCCATACGCATGGTCATCCCGGGAACGGTCACCGTCTCCATTCCTGAGACGTTCGCAGCATCACGGGTCATAGCCTGTACGGTGCGTTCTATGTTCACGAGTACATACTGGAGAGGATACAGCTCGTTGTGGTTAGAGTCGATGTATATAAGCGCAGGATACCAGCTGTTCCAGTAGCCGAATATCTGGAAGACCGCAATGCTCATTACGACAGGTCTGCAAATCGGCAGTACGATGCTTACGAGACTTCGGATCGGAGAAACGCCTTCAAGCTTTCCGGCTTCTATGAGTGAGTCGGGAATGTTAGTACGGAAGTAGTTGCGCAGTATCATAAGATACCACGTCGAACACATACCGGGAAGAATCAGCGCAAGGTATGTGTTTTTCAGGTGTAGTATCTGTGTGTTCACCATATAGGACGAAACGAGACCTCCCGAAAACAGCATCGGTATCAGAAGGAATACGGTCAGCAGCTTTCCCCAGCGGAATTCCCTGCGCGACAGTGCGTATGCGCAGGGGCACATCACTGCAAGTCCGAGCACCGTTCCCGAGAAGGTGATGATCACCGTATTGAGCACTGCGCGGGGAAGCGTATCGCCGGAGCTGAAGAGATACATGAACGCATCAAGTGAGAACTCCCGGGGGATGAAGCTGTAGCCGTACATAGCTATGCTGTCTTCCGAGGACAGTGAAGCCGATATAACAAGCAGTATCGGAAGAAGTGAGAGCACGGTTATGAACGTAAAGAACACGATGACGATTATATTTGCACCTTTTCCGAGAGAGCTGTCCTGCGGTCTGACATAAGATCTGTGTTTATGCTTTGTGTTATTCATTCATATCCCCCTCATACGAGCGCGCTGTCACGGTCTATCTTTTTGGTGATTACATTCGCTATCACGAGCAGTATGCATCCCACTCCGCTCTGGAGGAAAGCCGCAGCCGATGAGAAGCTGAAGTTTGCCTGAAGCATAAGCGATTTATATACATATACATCGAGCGTCTGCGTTACTGTCTGGAGCGAGCCGGAGTCCATAGGCACCTGATAGAAAAGCCCGAAGTCACTGTTCAGTATGCTTCCGACGCCAAGAATGAAAAGGGTCGCGATAGTTGTGCGAAGATGCGGCAGTGTGACGTGACGCACACGCTGGAAGAAGTTTGCTCCGTCGAGTGCTGCCGCTTCGTAAAGAGAGCGGTCAATTGCATTGACCGAGCAAAGGTATATGACCATAGTATAGCCGCTTGTTTTCCATATCCCGAGCGATATGAGTATCCCGCGCCAGTATTCGGGTGACTGATACCACTGCACGGGGTCGGCTCCGAGCATTTTCAGAAGACCGTTTATCTGCCCTACATCGGTGGCGAGCATTCCGTAGATGCAGTAACCGACTATGACCCACGAAATGAAGTAAGGAAGTACAAGCGCCATCTGCACGAAACCGGTGAATTTCTTCTGATGTACCTCTGCGAGAAGTATCGCAAGGCTTACCGGAATAACTATTCCTGCAATGAGGAATATTACGTTGTAGATAAGTGTATTTACGAGTACATCAACGTACTGCGGGTTGCGGAAAAGATATGAGAAATTTCTCAGCCCCACCCACGGGCTGTTCACAAACAGGTTCTCGAAGAGCGAATCGCCGGGGACAGGTGTAAAATCCTTGAACGCAAAGAATATGCCGAACAGCGGCAGATAACAGAACAAGGCGTACCATATCACAGTCGGCAGGGTCATAAGTGTAAGCTGTCGGTTTTCCTTCCGTGACATACGCGACAGCGAGCTATGCGTTTTTTTCGGCATAGTGGTCATTTCCTTTCATCGGTTAGTGTATCTGAATGGATCTCTTCAGAAGCTATTCATCACAGATCCGATATGTTCAGACTATTATTATATCACAAACTGACGGAATTTGCAACACAACTATGAAAACCGATATGCCGCCCGTCTGGTAAGAGAAAAACAACAGTTTTGTACCGATCTGTAAATTAAGCAACAGTCTGTAAGAAAAGTGTAGTTTTAGCTACATTTCTGTACCGCATTGATTATTGAATTATAACGGAATCTGTGGTATTATGTTACCAGAGCAAAGGAAAAGAGACCTAAAACAATATCAACAAAAAAGATCCGGAGGACAAATCAATGAAAAAGTACATGAGAACAATAGCAGCAATAATGGCAGCAGCAATGATAGCAGTTTCTGTAAGCGCAGCAGCATCGGCGGCAGACAGCCCGTTCGTTATTTCGGGAGACGCTTTCAGAGCGGCTTACAGCACATCCGGCAAGGATATTATAAATTACATTACATTCAAAAAGGTCGAGAACTATGAGCTTCTGTTCACCTTCAAGCTGAAGAACGGTACCGAAAAGGCATATACTGCCCAGTCCACACATCTGAGTGATACGATAGCGTATCTCCCCATGCAGGATATGCTCGATAAATTGAAGATCTCGGCAGACGATATAACCGGCATATCGGTATCCGGCGATTCGCTCGATAATGTCGTGAAGATGTCGTTCAGTCTGAAAGGCGATGCGATAGTAAGCGCTGCAACTGACGGAATGCTCGGTGCATAAAATACAGCATAGAAACATTTTACTTCATAAGATCCTTCTCCAAACCAAAAGCCCTGCTTCATGAAGCAGGGCTTTTGGTTTGCACCGGCAATGTAATATTGCATACATAGCCGTTGCAGGATAATATAGGGAACCTCTAAAAACCCATTTGAGAGAAAAAGAGCTACTTGCACCGATAGCTGCGTCAAGCCTCCTCACCGTGCGCCAGCACGCTTTCGGAGCCTCTCCTTGCTCTCGGCACAATTATCTCATTTTCTCTTTTCAAAGCGGTTTTTAGAGGTGCCCTATATGTTTCAGGTCTTTTTATGTTTTGTCCCTGTCAGAAAGCACAGAAACGGTATTCTGATACTGATTTCACATAAGAGTATCGTCAGCGGGAATGACACGATAACCGTACCGAAGTACAGAACCGCGGTGTTATTACCGAACAGCCGGTATAGCAGAATTTGCGACGATACTACACAGATGAAATGCCAGATATAATAAAGGAACGATATCCCGCTCATGTGAGCGGAGATCTTTCCGGTGAAGTTCAGATATTTTTTTGAAAGTCCGACAAGTGCTATCATCATGAACCATTCCGCAATGTATTTCGCAGCGGTATTAATCACCGCAAGCTCCGTGTCCGACCAGAGAAACAGGTAAACATCGAGAATGGCGGCTGCGGTTCCGACAGCGAGCAGCGGCAGGCAGTACTTCTCTGCTTTTTGTATTATTCCGTCGTCCGAAAACAGAAAATATCCGAGAAGAAACAGATAAGTGTATTCCGCGAGGCTTTTCCCGCCTATTGAAAGAAACTCTCCGAACAGCGGCAAAGGCAGTCCGAGCGCTATGAAAAGCGGAAACGGAACAGGTCGTCCTGTACTTGTTCCGCGGTTCTTGAAAAGCTGCATTATTGAGACGCAGATCACTGAGATCACAAACAGGTAAAGCAGGAACCAGAACTGTCCGAGCGAAAATCCGCCGTCGGCACCTGTGAGATCGGTGAATCTCGTGAAGAAAATGCCGTAATGCTCAAAAAATCCGCCGCTATAGCCGAAGTTGTGTCTGTCCGCAAGATAAGTCATTACCGGCATGAGCACGACCGTTCCGAACAGCAGAGGAATGAGCAGCTTTTTTGCGCGTTCGGAAAGATACTGCTTAAATGATCTTTTCCGGAGCGCGTATTTCGTGCTCACACCGGCAAGTACAAAAAGCAGCGGCATGAAGAACGGACTGAAAAAGACGATGAAGCTGCTGATGACCTTATTGCTCTCAAAAAAGACATAATTCGGCTCGCCCCACGCGTTCCATGCCATTGCTGTATGATACGGGATAAGCAGCATCAGCGTTATCCACCGAAGATTGTCGATATAGTGCTTACGGGATGTCATATTTGTTTTCCTGTTTTCATAATTTATTCCGTCCGTTCAGAAGGATCGCTTGCCGTAATCTCATTACCGGTTGTTGTTTCGGCAGAAGTTCCGTATATCCAGTCAACTATCCCTCCGAATTCGTAAATGTTTGTATATCCCATATCGAACAGTTTTTGAGCGGCTTCCTTGCTGCGGCGTCCGGTGCGGCAGTATATCAGTATGATCTGATTCTGATCGGGAAGCTCCTTCGGCGGCGTATCTGAAATAGTCTCGTTCGGTATCAGTATCGCGCCTTCGATATGTCCGCTGTCGTATTCGTCACGGCGGCGGACATCAACAACGATATGCCCGTCATCACGTGACATCATATCATGCGCTTCTGACTGGCTTATCTGCTTATAGCTGTTTACCATTCCGTCGCCGTCCATAATCTGACCGCGGCAGCCCGCCAATGTCAGTACAGCTGCAATAACAGCAGCAAAAATATTTTTCTTCATGTTAGCCTCCGGTCAGTAGATGCTTCTATGCTGCCGATCTCTGTGTAGATCATTCCGTGCCTGCCCTTGTCCGAGCGCATGAGTGATATTTCGCTTACGGTCATGACCGAGTCGGGAATTGTGATCTCAGGTACAGATGTTTTGTCCGGCTCTCGTATCAGCGTTATGTGCGGTGAGAATTTCTTTCGGTCAAACGGAATACCAGCGTCCGCGAGATAATGCCGTATCTGCGAAGCACAGCTCGGCAGCTGTTCCGGTGCGGATATTCCCGCCCACCACAGGCGCCCGAAGTTTCCGAGCCTGTTGAGCCGCATTTCAAACGGCTTAAAATGCACCATTGAAAGTGTATCGAGGACACGGTCGGGATCGCTGTACTCGCCTATAAAAGCGAGTGTTAAGTGCAGATTTTCCGGCTTTGTATAATTGCCGTGAATATTTTTCTGCTTAAGCTGCTCCTGAACTGTAAGGAGAGCATTTTTCATTTTATCATCAAAGTTTATTGCAATAAAAAGTCTCATCTCAGTATCCGAAAAATTCTTTAAGTCCGGTTTTTTCTTTCAGTATTCCGGTGGTGAATCCGTAATGTGCGGCTGCCGCTAATGTCACTACATTTGACAGAAAATCATCATACGGCAGCTTAAACCATTCTTCCGGTATCTCGGTGTGTATCGTGCCGCCGTCGTTGTGACCGCCGCCCCACCACCACGCTTCGTCCAGCTCGGCTTCGTAAGTGCCGTCGTCCATTTTGTTGAACCGGTAATGTGATGCCCACTCGCGCATACCTTCGGGAGTATGCGGGCCCTCATAGTGCGGCGCGTCATGCGGCAGAGGGGAATAGTCCGGCTCGCCCTTTTCCGCGTTACGCCGGTAAACGGAAAAATGCTCGTCTGTGCTCCACGGTCTGCGCTCTATCGACAGCGCCCCGTTCTGATAGATGATACGTTTTCTTCCGGGAACGCGCTTTTCGTCTTTTATCAGTCCGGTAAGTGCTTTCAGCGGAGGCGTATCCTCATGTGTTTGGTCGAGACCGAGAGCAGAGAGCTCATCACCTATATCCCACGGACAATCCCGTGCGACGTAATATGTCACTGTGTTGTTGTCAAAAGTCTGATAAGAACCGATGACTCTATCGTTGTATCTTACAGTGTAATAATCAAGTAACCTGCGCATGGCTTTACCTCCGTTCTGTTACCATTTTATCATATACGGTGAAAAAATGCAAGTATGGTATTGTCTTGTGCAGCAAAAAAGGCTTGCCTGTTTTTACAGGCAAGCCTTTCATATCTTCATGGTAAATATCAGCCCTTAACAGCACCTGCGGTCAGACCGTCAACGATCTTGTTGGAGAATGCACAGTAAACTATTACGGTCGGAATGATCGCGATTATAATAGCCGCGAACATCTGTGAATAGTTCGTGTTATAAGGTCCGACGAACTTCGACAACGATACCGGAAGCGTCTTCTTTTCATCATCAGAGATGAATACCATGGCGAGAAGAAGTTCGTTCCAGTTTCCGATGAACGTCATAAGTCCGGTTACGAAAATACCTGTTTTACATAGAGGCAGACAAATCTTGAAGAATATCTGGAAGATATTCGCGCCTTCCATACAAGCACATTCGATAAGCTCATTCGGGAGACCCGTAAAGAAGCCTGTCATAATGAATATCGTTATCGGAAGCGAGAAAGTAAGATAAGGAAGTATAAGTCCTACAAGTGTGTTTGAAAGACCGAAACTTGCAAATCTTGTGAAGAGGGGGATAAGCACGCAATGTACAGGAATCATCATACCTGTAAGGAAATAAGTCATCGCGAGCTTTGAGCCTTTCCAGCGCATACGGGCAATGCCGAACGCAGCCATTGAGCCGATGATCGTGCTTAATACCAGAGCTACAGCGCAGACGATAAATGAGTTGAGCGTTGCTATGCCAAGATGTCCTGCCGACCATGCAAATGTGTAGTTGTCAAACGTTATGTTCTGAGGAAGAGCGAAAGGAGCGGTAAATATCTCCTTATTGGTCTTGAACGATACATTGAATACCCACAGCAGAGGAAGGAGATATGTTACCGATACAAACACCAGAAACACATATATGACTACCTGTATCGGTGTGATCTTTTTCTTGGAGGCAAGAACCCGTTCAGCCGCAGCTGATTTTGTAGTTGTCATTTGGTTGTCCTCCTTACATCTCATACTGTTCGGTCTTAACGACCTTGTTGATAAACAGTGTTACCAGAAGGCAGAGTACAAGCAGTACTACGCCTATCGCACTTGCATAGCCATATTTGAAATACTTGAAGCCCTGCTGATAGAGGTGGGTCGCGAGAACCTCAGACTTGTGGTTCGGACCGCCTTCTGTCATGTTGAATATAAGATCGAAGAATTTCAGTGAGCCTATCGCATTGAGCGACATAGCAGTAGCTACCATCGGTCTTATCAGCGGAAGCGTTATGTATCTGAATGACTGGATCTTTGTACAGCCGTCGATATAACTTGCTTCATAAAGCGACTTGTTTATACCGGAGATCTGCGCCATATAAAGCATCATTGACTGACCGACATACTGCCAAAGAGCAACAAAAGCTATCATCCACATAGGAAGGGTAATAAAGCCTTTTGTATCCATCAGCCAAAGAGGGGGATCTGTTATGCCCCATGATTCAAGGAGCTGGTTGATACCGAGCTTCGGGCTGAAAATGAACATCCACAGCAGACCAAGAGCTGCAGAAGACAGTACACAGGGAAGATAGATAATGTTCTTGAAGAGATTGCGTCCTCTTTTTATGTTTGTCAGCAGAACCGCATAGAAAAGACCCATGATAAGCTGTGACACACACGAGAAAACGAGGAAGAACATTGAGTTCTTGAGTGCAATGCCGAACGTTTTATCGGAAAGTAATGCCGCGTAATTGTCAAATCCGATGAAAACGGGATCGGTCATGCCTTTATAATCGCAGAAAGAATAATATACTGACTGAACGATCGGTATAAAAAGCACCACCGTGAACAAAACGAAAGCAGGAAGCATGAAAACAATGATCGATTTCCAGTTCCTAAGCATTTTGTCCATCCCAGACCAACTCCTTTCAGAAAATCATTGCTTTAAAAACAATATAGGGGCGTAATTACGCCTCTATATTGTTTTTGAATGAGTCAGAAATTACTTTCTGCAGTTAGCTTTGTAATATTCCTCCATGTCCTTTGCAGCGTCTGCAGGTGTCATGTCGCCGAGGAATACAGCAACCATAGTGTCATCAAAGTGAGCACCGGTCTCGGTTGTAGGAAGCGACTCATTGTAGAAGCCGAATGTACCCTTAGCCTTGCCGAATACGTCCATAACGTAACCGAGCTGCTTGGGAGCTACGGATGCGTCATACTGAACCTTTGTTACAGGGATCTTACCGCCCTTTTCAGCTGTGTACTTCTGAGCTGTGTCATCGGTGAAGTACTTGATGAGAGCAGCAGCACCGTCGGGGCACTTGGATGTAGAGCTCATGCAGAGCGAGTCGGACTTAGCGATAACTCTTTCAACGCCGGGGAACTGGAATACGCCGCACTTGGATTCAAATCCGGGGTTGGAACCGTTGATCTGACCGATTACCCAAGAACCCTGGATAAGGATAGCAGCTTCTTCGTTGTAGAAGTTAGCAGTAGCAACATCGTTTGTATCGCCTGCTGCTGTTCTCTGGAAGTACTTGGAGAGCTGAACGAGCTTGTTGCAAGCGTTTTCGAGCTTACCGTCTTCCCAGGAAGCGGAACCGTCAGCGAGCTTAGGAAGCTCAACGCCTTCTGCCTCACAGAGATAACCTGCTACCATCGAGAGGCACCATGCAGTACCTGCGGAAATTGTTATAGGAGTAAAGCCTGCAGCCTGGAGCTTATCGCAAGCATCGATCATTTCGTTCCAGTTGGTAGGAACCTTAGCGCCTGCCTTATCGAACATCTCTGTGTTGTAGAAGCAGCAAGCAGCCGCGGTGTTCAGCGGAACAGCGTAGATCTTTCCGTCATAAGTCTGCTGTGTGAATACAGCGTCGCTTGTGAACGAAGCCTTCCAGCCGTCCTTGTTGAGGTAATCATCAAGGGGAGCTGCAACGCCGGGAGCAACATAGTCTGTGAGCTGCGGACCCGGGCTTACGATGAATACATCAGGTGTTTCATTCGCTGCAACAAGAGCATTGAGCTTGTTGTAGTATTCTTCAAGGTTTGTGGTGATGGGCTTTACGTGGTACTTGCCTTCATAATCCTTGTTGAATCTTTCAATAGTTTCCTTGTAGCCGAGAGAGATAAGGTCCTCGGTAGCATTAAGGTCGTCCCAGAACATCCATGTGATCTCCTGTACGCCGCCTGAGCTTCCGCCGTTGTCAGCGGGAGCGGGTGCAGCACCGCCACCTGCTGCTGTTGTAGTAGCACCGCCGGAATTGCCGCCGCAGCCTGCAAGTGCAGTAACACAGAGAGCAGCTGCTACAAGTGTCGATAAAATTCTTCCTTTTTTCATTACGCATTCCTCCTGGTTAAGTGCCGGACGATACATATCCGTTAATCGAACGTTCGTATATCATCGGCAAGTTTTTACAGTTGTGCTTAATATAACTTGGCACCACTTCGGTGTCTTAGTAAATATTATCATGTTGCGAGCAAACTGTCAATAATTATTGGTTAAAAAGACAAAAAACTGTAATTTTCCATAGATTTTAGCAAAAAATGGTCAGCTACGGTAAAACAAGGGCAACTTTGTTAATTTATCTACAGGAAATGTACGGATATGTTCAGATAATGACCGGTTCAGGCAGAGAGTATAATGAGGATAAAGCATTAATAAAGAAAAGGCACAGAGCGGTTTTGCCCTGTGCCTGTAATCTTATTTCTTTAACATTCCTGCGAAAATAATTCCTGGTATCAGAAAAAGCGCAGATATGCCGAGCAGGATATATCCCATGCTGTCGCCGTCTTCCGGAGCCGCCGCTTTATCGGAGCGTCCGCCCGGCGGAACAAAGCCTTCGGATACAGTGCCTCCGGCCGAGTGCTGCGACGGATCGAAGATTTTCTGCTGTGTATCGAGGCTCGCCGTTATATCTCCGGCTGTGTCCGTTGAAGTGCCCGAAACCTGAGCCGCAGCGTTCTGTTCTCCGGAGAAACCGTTCCTGAATCTTTCTTTTCCTCCGTGTCCGAATCCGCCGCTGCCGCCGGGTCCGTTTCCCATAGAGCCCATATCGGAGATGACGAGATCACCGGTACCGATAAGAGCGGAGCTGTCAATCTGCTGTCCCGACGCGGTCGAGGGGATAGTGCCGTCAAGCTGACCCTTAACGCTCTCGGTGCGCAGAGTGCAGAATGATCTTATCGCTGCGACGCCCTTCTGAAATTCCTCATAAGTGCAGAATTTCGTCGGATCCTTCTGCACATAGCTGTCTATCATGGCTGCTGTGTCGTCTATAAGTTTTCCGATATCAACGCTATCTATAAACTCGTTGAACAGAGCGTGGTACAGTCCGGTATATTCCTCGCTGCCGAATATCCACGAGATCATAGGACGGTCGTCCGTGCTGCCCGAGACAGGTGTATCTATCGGCGCGTTTACTGCCGACGACGCGTCCGTGCCGCTGAACGAACCATATGCGAGGTTGTAATCCCACGGTATCATGGAGAGCTTTCCGTCCTTTTCGTACAGATAATAATTGTGTATCATCTGCCCTGTATAGCTGTCGCCGTTTTGCAGGAAGTTGTGAACTACGAAGTATCTGATGACCTCATCGATATCGACGGTGTTCGCTATGTCCGTCTGCTCCGAAAGGTTCTTGAGCGCGTTTATCAGACGCTTTTTGTCAGCCTTGCTCACATCTGTCTTTGCATTGCCGAAAATGTTTGAATAGCTGTCTGGGTCGTCGTCGGTATATTTGAGCTTCACATCGTCGCTGCCCATTCCGAAGCCGCCGCCGAATCCCCCGAAGCCGCCGAATCCACCGGCGGGTTTCCCGCCGCGTTCCGTTTTTTCTCCGTCAGCCGTAGTTTCGCTGCCGGAAGCGTCTGGGCGTTCAACCCCCCCGGGCATATTGTTCGGGTCGAACTGCGGCATATCACCGCCACCGAACATCTGCGACGGGTCAATGCCTTCCGGAGCATTGCCGCCGAATCCCGGCTTTGCGAATGACGCACCGCTCTGTCCGGAATTTTCCGAATCGCCGGAATTCTCGTTGATGAAATCGCTCATGCTGAAATCCATGCCGTTGCCGCGTCCGCCGCCGAAGCTCATGCTGTCGGGCTTGTACAGTTCGCCGTAGTCACTGCCGTAATTCCTTTGCAGGAATGTGTCCTCAACGGCCTCAACAGCAAGGTACAGTCCCCAGTCCTCGCCGTTGACGGTGATGTAAACAAAGCTGCACAGCGGCGCATCGACACCGAAGCTGTTCATCAGAGTATAGGCGATATAGTCCTTCATATAGGTATTGTCCTGTATGATGTTGTTAAGACACAGTTTATCAAGCCCGTAATATGTCTTTGCGCTGTCATACTGATCGAACTCTATTTTGAAGCTGTAGCGGCTGCTGTTCAGGTTCTTTACCGAACTGAGCGAGGTGTTGCCCTTTCCGCGTATGCCTACATTGCGCACAGCCTCACCGTCTATGATGACGCTGCAGACCGTGTATTCCTCGCTCTCACAGGTCGAAATGAACGCGTCCCAGTCGTCAATGACAATGTCGAATGTGTGCACCTTTGAATTGTCAAACAGACGGTTTTCGTAGCCGATATTACGGGCAGCCGATTCGATCCCGAAATAATTTCCGCTGCAGAAAAGAACTCCGGCAATAAGCGTCAGCACCACTGCGATTACACATATTTTATCTATGCTTTTGTGTGTTGACATGTTCTCACGCCCTTAACCAAGATATTCGCCGTTGTAGCTGACGAGCACGGCACTCTGAACGCCGTCCATATCCGCGAGGTCGTTCACGAAGTCGGTGTTGTCGTCCTTTAAGCGCACCTCGACGTTAAGTTCAACAAAGTCTTTCTGTGCAGTCTTGCTCTTTACCACGCATCTGTCTGTTCTGCCGTCGAGGAACGATTTCGCTCTTGTCTCGGCGTCGTGTCCGTCACAGCGGATAACAACGATGTACGGGTTTTTGTGGGACTTTCGGTTCACAAATATGAGCAGGATAACGCCGATGATGACGCTTCCGATTATGGCAAGCGGTATCATTCCTGCTGCGAGAACTATACCCACGCCGATCGACCAGAACAGGAACGCTATGTCGAGCGGTTCTTTTATCGCTGTGCGGAAACGGACTATAGAAAGTGCGCCGACCATACCGAGGGAGAGTACGACGTTGCTTGTTACAGCGAGGATAACGACCGTGGTTATCATTGTCATCGCGATCAGCGATGTTCCGAAACCTGACGAGTACATAACGCCCGAATAAGTCTTTTTGTAAACGAGGAAGATGAACATACCTATACCGAATGCGAGCACGAGAGCGATAGCCATATCGAGTATGCTTACGCTCGTGATGTTTTCGATAAAGCTTGATTTGAAAATGTCGTTGAATGTCATAATAGTAAACTCCTTTATTTTTCTTTTCAGCCGTATATCCTGCAAGCCGCATATTTTGAAAACGCGCCTGCGCGGGTGTCTGTCAGGTGCACGGCATCGCGTATAATATCGGGAAGAAATCCGTCCCATTTTACTTCGAGGACTATCGAGTCCGAAACGGGTACCGTCACACAGTCAGGTTTCAGAAGATCTGTACACCTCAATCCGCTTCTGATGTTGTAGTCAAGTGTTACGCGCACGTTCCCCGCGGGGAAGACGAACGGCTCACGCGTGTAATCGACAATCGTTTTAGGAGCTATGCCCTGTGTCCTCATTTTCGAGTACAGTTCGCGTATCAGCGGCAGCTCCGATTCCGGCATCCAGTCTGTATCACCGTCAACTATCGACTGTGCCTGTTCTCGGGTCAGTGAGGCGCTCTGCTTGTTACCGAGGCTGTCGATCCTGCTTTTCTTTTCAAGATGTATGACCGACGTGTCGCCGTTATAGTATCTGATGCGGAATTTCTCGCGCTGTGGTGTACCGTTTATCTTTTCCCGCAATGCCTTGTCCGACAGATTGTCAAAATACAGGCTTCGTATAAGGTATTTCCCGTCAACAGCGTGAGGATCGGGATATGCGACAGCCTGCAGCCTTTGTCTCAGGATAAGCATATCGGTATAGCTTATCTCGTGTTTTACCTCGTGTCTGAGATCCATTATCTCACCTCTTTTGTCCTGTGTTTGTCGTTATTATACTGTATCAACCTAAAATCAACTTAAAGTTGACGGAGACGTTATATGGAAAACGTATTCACAGGTGTCCCTGCTGTTATGAAAAATTAAAAGTTGTTAATATATGTGTATGTGTATGGAATTTATCCGGATTGTGTGATATAATAAATGAAATGTTTAGTCAATTGCACTGATACTTAACTAAAGGGAACCTCTAAAAACCCATTTTAGAGAAAAAGAGCTACTTGCACCGATAGCTGCGTCAAGCCTCCTCACCGTGCGCCAGCACGCTTTCGGAGCCTCTCCTTGCTCTCGGCACAATTATCTCGTTTTCTCTTTTCAAAGCGGTTTTTAGAGGTGCCCTAAAGAAAAGGAGATGAGCATACCACGATGGACGGAAAAGATGATTCCCGGAATATTCTTGAGGTCAAGGACCTTCGCATAACCTTTAAGATGACGACAGGTGATGTTAAGGCGATAAGAGGGCTTAACTTCAGCCTTGCAAAGAACGAGGTACTTGCACTTGTCGGTGAATCCGGCTGCGGTAAGAGCGTTGGCGTGAAGGCAATTGCCGGGATACTGCCGGACAATGCGGTGATAGAATCCGGCGAGATACTTTATAAAGACGGCGATGAGACCGTTGATCTGCTTAAGTTCAGGCCGTCGGTGCGCAAAAAGATCTTCGCGGGAAAGAAGATCGCCATGATCTTTCAGGATCCTATGACCTCGCTTAATCCGGTAATGACCATAGGCGCACAGCTTATGACCGCGGCGAGGAGCCATGCAAAAATGTCAAGAAAGGAAGCATGGGCGAAATGCACCGAACTGCTGCAGGAGGTCGGTATAACCGATCCGGCGCGCACAATGGAGCAGTACCCTCATCAGCTTTCCGGCGGAATGAGACAGAGAGTTGTCATAGCTATAGCCCTTTCCGGCGATCCGGATATACTTATCTGCGACGAGCCCACCACGGCGCTTGACGTTACCATACAGCAGAAAATACTTGATCTTTTGCAGAGCATACAGCGGGCGAAGGGGCTTTCAATAATATTCATAACACACAATCTCGGTGTTGTAGCCAAGCTTGCGGACCGTGTAGGTGTGATGTATGCCGGCAAGATTATCGAATACGGCACCGTGTTCGATATTTTCTTCGAGCCGAGACACCCCTATACATGGGGACTGCTTTCGGCTGTCCCGGAAATAACGGAACTGACGGACGATCAGAATACGCTTTATTCGATACCGGGCACGCCGCCGAACCTTGCAAAGGAGATCACAGGTGATGCGTTCGCACCGAGAAACCCTTACGCAATGGAGATAGATTTCAAGGCTGAGCCGCCGATGTTCCGTATATCGAATACACATTATGCGGCAACGTGGCTTGCCGACCCGAGAGCGCCGAAAACGGAGATGCCGGCGGAGCTGGCGGAGCGCATAAAACGCTTGAAGCAGGAGGAGGCGGACTATGTCAAAAACTGATGTTTCAAAAAAGGCTCTCCTTTCCGTTAATGATCTTTGTATGTACTTTGACAGCGCCGGCAGACGAATTAAAGCCGCAGAGCACGTCAGCTTCGAGATAAACGAGGGAGAGGTGTTCGGACTTGTCGGAGAGTCCGGGAGCGGAAAGTCTTCCATAGGCAAGTGCATAATCGGTCTGAACAGAGCTACTTCCGGAAGCATATCTTTCCACGGCACCGAGCTTACCGGAATAAAGAGCAGACGGGAATATACCGAGAAAATGCGTGATATACAGATGATATTTCAGGACCCTATGTCCTCTCTCAATCCGAAAAAGCAGGTAGGGCAGATAATCCGCGATGCTCTTAAAATACAGCACATCGGAAAAGATGCGAAAGAGCGCGATAAAATGGCTGCCGATGCTTTCAGGCGCGTCGGCATACCCGTAGAGTACGCCGACCGTTATCCGCGAAGCTTTTCGGGCGGTCAGCGTCAGCGTATTGGTATAGCCCGCGCACTTGCAGGAAAGCCGAAACTCGTTATCGCAGACGAATGCATTGCGGCACTTGACGCTTCCGTTCAGGCACAGATCGTCAATATGATAAATGAGATCAAAAAGGAAACCGGTACGGCTTTCCTGTTCATCTCTCACGACCTTTCAATGGTCCGGTTCCTGTCGGACAGGATAGGCGTGCTGCACCTCGGCTATCTGCTTGAGACCGGCACGGCGGAGGAGATATTCCGCGAACCGATGCACCCGTACACCAGAAAGCTGCTTGGAGCCATACCGCGTTGTCAATGCCGGATTTTGCTCCGCGCAGCAAATCATTCTGTGAGACTGTCGGCGACGACTTTGCGCTGATGCTTTCCGGCTGGATAGAGATGAGTCAGATTTCACGTGCGCAGGTGCTTCATGTCAAGGAAATGGAGTACATTCAGGCTGCGAGGACTATCGGTGCGGGGAACAGGCATATTATATTCGGCGAGATACTTCCGAACATTATGGGCAAGATGATAACACAGATAATGATAAGCATTCCTGCCGCTGTATTCCTTGAAGCGTTCCTGAGTTTTGTCGGCCTCGGTATGCCGCCCGGGTCGTGTTCACTCGGTACGTTGCTCTCTGAAGGCTTCAAGAGCGTTCTGCTTCACCCGTATCAGCTTATACCTTCGGCAGTTCTGATGATACTGTTGATCGTGGGCAGCCACCTTGTCGCAAACGGGCTTAAAAAAGCGACAGAATAAGACGGCGCAAAAACGCGTATCAAAAATGGATCGAGGCAATACCGCTCGCTTTTAGGGCGGTATTGCCTTTACAATATCAGCGTCTCATCAACAGCTCTGAACCTTTTAGCGTTTCGAGTGTACCAGATACATCGCCTCGCTGTATTCTTACACCGGGTCTCGTTGTGAAAAGCTACAAAAAAGTGCGTTGTATTTTTCACTTGCTTGACATTTTTGCACAATTATGGTAATATATATAGTATAGAGATCGAGATTTGTCATGTCTCTGAATAAATTTAAAAGTATCGGGAATTGTCCGTGACCGGATTATTGTTACAAACAAGGAGGATATACAATATGAATGAAGCTTTCACAGAAAAGATAAGGGACAGCCTTATCTCTCATCTCGATATAGATGACAATACGCTTGCCCGGATGACAGACGATACGATCATTTTCAACACGGGCGACGACCGTCCGAACCTTGGACTCGACTCAATTGACAGTCTTGAGCTTGTGACAATGATATTTGAATTATTCGGATATGAGGTCCCCGCCGAGGATGTTAAAAAGCTGTACTCGGTCAACGCGATTGCGGCATATCTGAATGAGCATGGTATAAACGAATGAACAGAGTTGTAATAACAGGAATGGGTGCGCTCAACGGTGAGATAAAGCCGTGCACGGTGTTCGATGCAGCGGGGCTTTCCACGGTCAGATTCGGAGAGATCGGCGGCCTTGACGGCAAGAACAGATTGCATGAGATAATCAGGCGTTCGCTTGGCGATATGCTTTCTGACGCGGGTCTTACAAGCGCGGATATTTCCGCCTGCGGTACGGACTGTCGTATGTTTTTCGGAACGCTTCTCGCCCGTGACAGCGCTTATCTTGAACACAGCAGAAGCGGCGCGGATACGCTTGCTTCGATGAATGAATTCGCGGTATATGCGGCAGAGCTTGTCGGAGTCCGCGGATCGGTCGATATATCTTCGGCTTCCTGTGCTGCGGGAACTACCGCGATAGGCATGGCGTTTGACTTTATCAGAAACGGTCTGTGCAAATGCGCGGTCGCGGGCGGCGCCGAGGAGCTTACACAGATAGCGGGATATGGATTCAACTGCCTTAAATCTCTGAGCAGAGATGTCTGCAATCCTTATGACGTAACACGCGACGGAATAAACATCGGAGAGGGCGGCGCGTTTTTCATGCTTGAAACGCTTGAAAGTGCACGGTCGAGAAACGCGAAGATATATTGCGAGATCCTCGGTTTTGCAAGCGGCAACGATGCATATCACGCCACAAGTCCCGAACCTACGGGTGAGGAAGCGTATTATCTTATGATGAATGCACTTGATGATGCGGGAATAACCGCCGGACAGATCGATTACATCAATGGTCACGGCACCGGCACGATCCTCAATGACTCGATGGAAACGAATGCGCTGAAAAGGCTGTACGACGGCGCGGAGCGAAAACCGTTCGTGAGTTCGACAAAGGCGCTTGTCGGACATTGCATGGGAGCTTCCGGCGCGATAGAGCTTGCAAGCGTCCTGCGGTCAATGCAGACCGGAGAGCCGATAGTTATGCCCAAGCTTAATGAACCGCTTGACGACAGCGGAATGTTCGCCGTCCCCGAAAGCATTGATATGGAATATGCTTTGTCAAACAGTTTCGGATTTGCGGGAAACAGCGCGTGCATCGTGCTCAGAAAGTGGGTGGGCGAATGAGAGCATACATAGAAAGTATAGGTGTTATCTCTCGCTGCGCACAGTCAGCAGATGATCTGACACGCATATTGAACGGCGGCGGATTTGAGAAAGCGGCACTTCCGGTCGGGTTCGACTCGCAGATACCACCCGCAAAAATGCGGCGAAACAGCAGATACAACAAGCTCGCCTGTACGGCAGCAGATAATGCGGTGCGCGAAGCCGCTGTCTCCGATGATCTCGACCGCCGCAGGATAGGTACGATAATCTCTACGGGATACGGTTCGAGTGTTTATTATACACAGTTTGCCGACACGGTAGTCAAGGGTGTTCCGGGACTTTGCAGTCCTTTTGTCTATTCGGGAATGGTTCCGAACGCCTGCGTCGGGCAGATATGCATACTGAACGGCTTCAAGGGTGTGAGTACGGTGCTCACAGGCGGCGATCCGCTTGAATACTCTTCTCTGCTGCTCACGACAAACAAGGCGGATATGATACTCTGCGGCTCGGTAGAGGAGTACAACGAAGCGCTGTATTCCGGACTTGGTACGCTCGAAGCACTGAACGGCGCGGAACTGTCCGAAGGTGCGGCAATGATGATGCTTACCCGTGAGAGAACAGAAAAATCTCTTTGCGCTGTGACAGGATTTTCGTCCGCGTTGCTCGGCAAAAGCCCATTGCTGCATCGGCTTGAAAGCGGAGCCGCCGACATTATTGCCGGCATCCTTAGAAGATATGACAGCACACCCGATGCAGTATTCAATGCTGTCAACGGAACATATTCTGACGAAGCGGAGACTGCTGCAATAAAAAAGGTGTTCCCGGAAGCGGAGCTTATATCACCGAAAAAATGGGCGGGCGAAACGCTCGGCTGCGGATATGCTATGAACACGGTGTTTGCGGCAGCCGCCATAAGCTCAGGCAAGTACGGGAAGGTGCTTGTGACAGGCGTTGACATGATCGGCAATTACTGTTCCGCTATGATCGAAAGAGTATAATCGTTGGAAGGCCTGAAGGCAAATGTTCGCTATTGTACAGCAAATATTATGAATATGTGGATATGACGATTTATCGAATGATAAAACTGATTTTAAAGAGACCGCAAAGAAACTCACTGTCGAGGATCCGGACAAACAAGGAACTCAGACGAAGACCGATCGTACCACCGATCCTGCGGAACCTGAAGAAATAGTTAACGTGAAGACTGTGACGGCGCAGTGCTTTGCCTTATAATCGGAGCCAATTATGATAACAGTTGAAAAAGGAAACAAAGAGCTATACTTTCTGCATTTTGTCGGATATACAACGGTATTTACCGACAGATGTGCGAACGATGCCGCATCGGGCGGAAGAATACTGCTTGCGTATATTGACGGTTTTCCTGCCGGGTATTTGCTTACGGTGTGCGAACGCGGAGGCGAGGGAATAAGACACATTTTCACGAAACCGGAGTTTCGCGGTCAGGGAGTTATGCAGGCTTTGGTTAGGTATGCCGCCGAAACAACAGAGACGTTTCTCGCGGTGGGGATGTCCGAAGCCCACGCGTTTGCGCCTGTAATGGAACACGTTTTCGGAAAGCTCGGATTCAGACGCCGTGTCGGAAGAAATATTTACCGCTGTGATTCCGAGGATATCTGGGAACGCTGGGACGAGTTCATGGCGAAGACGGGCAACCGTCTCTGCGATACACTCCGCCGCCAGGGATACAACGCGATCACGCTGACGGATGCACCGGAAAGTCTTATCCAACAATTCCGCAGAGCACCGGTCAGCGAATACAGATGCGAGCAGAACCACCGTCACCTGATCCTTCCGGGCGCGGAGATAACGCCGGAGATAAGTGTGATGTGCGAACTTAAGGGGCGGCTTGCGGCTTATGTTTTTGCATATATGCCGGACAGTATAAGCGCAATATACAAGACGCTCTCGTCCTCGGCGGCATTGCAGGGCGGCGGCGTGATATTTCTTGCGATAGCGGGATCGTTACAGAGAGCACGTGAACATGGTGTGAAACGTCTTGTGTTCACAATGGAGAGCGTGGGAAAAAGCGCAAATGCTTTCCGTGAAAAGGTGCTTTCCGTGATCGTGTCGAAGCAAAGCAGATCTGTCAGCTTTATATACGAACCGGACAAAAAAGATAATGCATAGACTGACATAGGCTTTGTCGTTTTACGATACGCAAGGGTGGCAATAAGAAGGGCTATATCTTAGCTCACACAAGATGCTCTGGATAAGGTCAGGGAAGCATGGCGCAAGCTGAATGAATGCGTATGCTGTTGTGTTGCAGAACAACATCTATCAGCTCGACGAGATACGTGAAATGGAAGATCTTCCGCCTTTGGATTTCAATTTCATCAAGCTCGGACTTTATGCCGTTCTCGTGGATACTAAGACGGCGACGAAGACGAATATCTTGATAAAGCTATTTCTTATATCAAGGAGCATAAAAATGCCGCTGTTAGAGAAATTGGACAGTATTTGGAATCATTACAGTCCAAAATCGAAATAGTAGATGATATAGAAGAATCAGCCTGACCAAACAACAGAATACCACAAATACTGTTTTGCATGCGAATGCAGAGCGGTATTTTTTATGCCTTGAGGTGAACAATGGCAGATTTCGTGGAAATGGATCACGCCGCTATGCTCCGGCAGATAGCAGAGCTTGACAAAACGCTCGCAAATCTCGAAAAGAGTGTGAGCGGTGAAATAATGGATACTGTCCTGCATGAAGCCGCAGAACAGTTGAAAGACGAACAGGCTCGCATACTTTCCGGTGCTCCTTCGGACGGAATCTGTTCCCTTGCGAAGGAACCCACAGCTTTCCGTCATATTAAAAAACTCCCCGATCGCCGTTTAATTCCGGCAACCGGGGTTGTTTTTGCTTATCAGCCGCTTACTGTAAGCGACACATTGTCGTAATACGAATCCGACTCAGAGCCGGTCTTGTAGTAGGAATAAAGCGAAACTCTCGCAGTGACTGCGCCGTTTGGAACTGTAGCGGAAACGCTCATATTATGCCATGTCGTGTTGCCGTGATCCTTTGCCGATGAGGCGGAATCTATAACACTTCCGCTCGCGTTGAGGAATTCGATCTTCAGCATACTTTCATCGGAGTGTCCGCCTGCATATGCTCTGTTCTGCGCGGAAAGAGTCGCTTTTTTGCCGACATATCCGCTCACATCGACATCCTGATACATACGCGTGCCGTTATCGCCTGTAAAGTCCTTCGTGTAGAAGAAATTGCCGTCAAGCGCGGTCACGCCGTCATACGAATCCGCGGCCGCCCACTTCCCGTCCGGAGCCGTCCAGCCATTAAGTCCGTTTGAAGCGTTTCCGTTGGTGAGCAGGTTCCCTGAGGAACCTGCGGACGAGCCGCCGGAGCTGCCGGAATTTGCGGAATCATATCTGAATCCGAGAACCTCCACAGTATCTTCCTGCTCGGTAACGGTTCCCGAGAATATCTCTTCCTCGTTGCCGACCTGAACACGCACTATCCAGTTCGTGGACTGTCCGGGCGTTCTGTCCTCATAGTTATAGACATATACCCAGTATTCGCCGCTCACTGGCTCAGGGAAATATACGTTCTCTATCGGGTGATCCTTAATATTCTGTGCGTTGTTCGCGTCGATGTCGAGAGTTCCACCCTGCGCAGATTTGTTGCCGTGCCATATCTCGGAGCCGTCGGGCGTGAATACATGAAGGTCGAGATCGTCCTTTGAATCCCACATCAGTGTAATTGTTATCTCGCCGCTTCCGGCACCCTGGCTGTTGCGCTGATCGTTGATGCCGGATTCTGTAAGTCCGCCGCCTGTATTTCCTGTGCTTCCGTCGTTGGTTCCGCCAGAAGACGCATCTCCGGATATAAATCCGGCCGCATTGCCGGCACCGGAGGGCATGGATCCGCTCACCCATTCGTAAGTGTAGCAAACGGTCATGCCGTTGCTGTTTATCCTTATGTTGATGATCGTGTCATTTTCGTCCGTGAGGTCGTCCGGTTTATTCGGGAAGTCGGCTTTTACCGTCATAGTACCCTCGGGCGGACGATCCGTTCTCCAGTTATTCGGCGAGTATGCGTCAAGATCGTCCTCGCCGCTGTCATCAACAAAGTCTCTGCCATTCACATAGTATGAGTTTTCAACGGTATGTGGACCGTGCCAGAAATCGGCACTTATGCCGGATTCGAAACTTCCCAAGCCGGTATCCGAAGCTTTGTTTGTGAATGAGAGAGCCGCCGTTTCTCCTGCCGCATATGCGGTCTTGGGGAATGTGGATGTCGTTATGCCGGTGCTGGTGCCGCTGCGGATTTCGCCGTAGTATTTGTAGCTGAACTTATCATAATACTTGAACTGTAATCCGGAGGCGGTCTCTGTTATAGAACGGTCGGTAGTTTCACCCATACCTTCGGTTACAATGCGGCTACCGGCCCCGTCGATATTTGTGGTCGTTATTCCGTCTTCAGAGGTTGCCTTTACATACGGTGATACTTTTGTAAGCTTCCAGTATCCGCCAGCGTCTGTCGATGAAGGCTCGGTACCGGTCACGGGTTCGGTCGTCACTGCCGGAGTTGTACCGCCGCTGTTCCCGGAATTGCTGTCATTGCCGCCGGTCGGACTTACAACACGTGTTCCGTCGCCGTACTCGTCATACTCGCAGTAGAAGCCGGACTGATAGTTGCCCACATCCTCGTTGTCAAGGTCGTTCCACGTCATATCCGTCCAGAGGTGACCGCACCATTCGATGCCGCCCTGATCGTTTGGTTCTCCGGACTTCCATTTCATGTAGCCGCCGAAGGGCTCACCCGTTACCCAGCTCCAGCCGCCGTTGTCGCCGTAAGCACCTATCCAGCCCGTAGTACCCGGGAATGTGCTTTCGATGAACGCCTGCTCCTCGGCGGAAGTGATCGTAACAAGATGTCCGCCCATGGACTGGCAGTACGATCTCGCTTCCGTCCATGTGATATCCGCGCCCTCATAGTATTCGTAGCGATGACCGCCAAACTCTCCCTGCGGAGTTTCGATCGCGCCGTTATAGTCGAATTCGTATATCGGGATCTCCGTGCCTGTGGTGTCGATAGTCCCTGTGAATTCGCGTACTTCACCGTCAATGTTTACGCGAACGATGTAGGAGGCGCTGTCGTCACTTCTGTCGGCGTATTGTTTCAGCCATACCTTGTAGTGTCCGTTCTTCGGATTGTCAAAGTAGATGTTCTCAACGGGGTCGAGTATGCGCTGACCGCCCGCGTTCGCGTCAACATCGAGACGTCCTCCGCCCGCAGTCTTGTTGCTGTAATAGATGTGTGCGTCCTCAGGCGCGAGAATATGTAGGTCAACGTCGTCATATCTGTTCCACATCGTGGAAACAGTTATCTTGCCTGTTCTTGCTCCGCGCTCGATAAGCGTTCCGCCCATCGTGCTTCCGTCGGGAGGCGGCGGGAGAGTGCTTTCGGTGCCGTGTCCGCCGTAATCGAACTCGAACACGAATACCTCGGTGCCGCTGTTGTCAATGTCGCCCTCGAACATCTGCTCGTTGTTTCCGACCTTGACCTTGACGTACCAGTGCGTTGTGCTTCCGCTCGTCCTGTCGTAGAAGTCGCGCAGATATATCTTGTAGTGACCATTTTCGGGGTCGGGGAAATAGATATTCTCGACGGCTATATCTTCCGCGAGATCATCGTCGCGCGCGTTCATATCAACATCGAGAGTACCGCCCTGTGCGGTCTTGTTGCGGTAGTAGATACGGCTTCCGTCCGGTGTTATCATGTGCAGATCAAGGTCGTCGTGTGTCCGCCACGCAAGAGTAACGGTTATAGGACCGACGCCCGCGCCGAGACTGCCGGTAACGTTCGTGATATCACTGCCAGATATAGGGGGCTGGGAATTACCGCCGCCGTCATTATTATTGTTATTATTATTGCCGCCGTTGTTATTGTTATTTGTCGTATCGGTTATATGACCCGATGTTTCTCTTATCCTTAGCGGGTTTGTCGGAGGAACAAAGTCGGTTATGGGACCCCTGTTATTCTCGGGAGGATTGTTATTGTTGCCCGTGTTCTGTACGACGGGCGGGTCGGTGACAGAGCCCTCGCCCTTGTTTCCGCGTGTTATGGTGAAGCCGCCGACGCGGTCTATCTTAAACCACGAGAAGAAGCTCGTCGCGTGGAAGGTGATGCCGTTCTCGCCGGGGTTTTCGGGGTATGTATTCATCGAGATCGAACGGCTGCCCTCGGAGGGGTGATAGTCCGGGAACTGATCCTGATTGAAGGTCAGACCGCAGGTAGTTCCGTAAACTATGCAGCTTCCGCCGCTGCCGACATCAACGAGAATATCGGTGTTGCTCACTGCAAGAGTTCCACCCTTTATAGACTGTGATAGCGTATGTACGCTGTGAGTGCCGTTCGGTATCTGAGTGAACGCGCCGGAGGTTATCTCGCCGGAAACGTAGAACTGCGTTGTGAAAGTTCCAGCCATTGTGCTTACCGCGCTGTTCCATTCCTGTACGGGCGTGGTGCGTCCGCTGTAGATGCTGCGCAGGTTCATTACTGCGTTATAGCCGTTCTGCGAATCGGAAAGTATCTGTACTCCGAGTGTCGAACACTGCTCAACGCTGTCCGCGGGCGAAGCAGCCTCAGACACTTCTGTGGTTATATCGCCCTCGTTTGCCGCAGACGCTTTGACCGAGAACGGGAAAAGGACATCCACAAGATCGGGGGCTGCGTATGTCGCGCTGATCTTTGAGCTTATGCCCCTGGTGCTCTTTATTTTATCGTCCTTTGCGAGCTCCTCGGACATAGAGATCATATTGTTCGAGACTTCCTCGGTCGCTTTCCACGCGTCAAGGCACTGATCGAACCGGCTGTTTATCGTATCCGGGTCTGCGGACGCGAGATCGGTCTCAAGAAGCTCCTCGGTCAGAAGTCTTGCGTACGAATAGCTTTGCGTACCGAGCTTGGTCATCTCACAAAGCTTTGAAAAGCTCGCTTCAAGCTGCTCACCGAGCGGGCTCTTTTTGCTTCCGAAGGGATTGAAAATGAGCACGACAACGAGTGCAATCGCGAGAAATACCGCGATTATCGTGATTATCAGCGGGTATTTGCTTTTCTTCTGCTTGACTGCCACTCCCGCGGGCTGCATTGCCGGCTGTGTGTACATAGGCTGCTGATACTGTGGCTGAACAGGTTGTTGATACTGCTGCATCGGAGGCGGCGGTGTCGGCTGCTGATACTGCGGCTGCACAGGCTGCTGATACTGCTGCATCGGAGGCGGCGGTGTCGGCTGCTGATACTGCGGCTGCGCAGGCTGAGCTTGTTCGGCTGCGTTCACCTTCGCTCCGCATTTGTTGCAGAACGCGTCACCGGGATTTATCGGCGAACCGCAGTTTGCACAGAAGCTGCCGGGGGTCGGTGCATCAGCCGGGACTGCTGTTCCGCAAACCGAACAGAATGCCGAACCGTCTGGTATCTGACTGCCGCATTTTGAACATATCTTACTCATAGGCTGTTCTCCTTTTCATAGGATCATTTTGCATATATAAGTGATTGGGGTATAATGAACTTATCGACTTTACGCGGTCATTTTCTGACCGAAGCTGCGTGCGTATAAAGAAAATATCTGTATAAGGTAATTATGCTTCAATACAAATGAGCATTGAGGCGCCGATGTCCTGAATACCACGACTTCCTTGTATGAGATGTATATCCTGACATCTCCGCAATCGAAGACTTCGTACTCCTTACTCGGCTTGAACAGTCCGCGCTCGAACGTCACAAGCGGTTTTACGCTGTGTGTGAGTTTTTCGTATGAACGCCGGATATGACCGATATACTCACCGTCGGAACTGTAGCGGTAAACACAGTCGCGTTCCGTGCCGACGGTACAGAAGCCGTCAATGCATTCTTCCCCGCTTATGAACACCGTGTGACAGAATCGGCTGCCGCTCGTGTCGGGGCGGTAATACGATTCTATAAGTCCTGTCATATACAGCGGGAGCCAGCTGCGCAGCGCGAAAAGCATTTCCGACGGGTCCCGGTCGATATTGTGTATTATCTTTATCTTAACGCCGTTTTTCAGGCATTCCCGCATTAGTGACTGCCATTTCGGTATAAAACGTGCCTGCTGCATCCACTCCATGCTCTGGTCGGAGTAGAGGAGCAGCTCCGAGCCCGGATTTTTTGCTGCGTTCCCGAGAAAACGGATGACTGCACGCTGTAACCCGCTCGTTCCGGTGTAGAACACCGTTTTTTCGGACAGGATATCGGCTTTTGCCACAGTATTGAACTCCGGGATCAATACAGACGGCGGTGAGGGCGATGTGATCTGTCTTATGATGCTCGCGGCGGCCTTGTTTCCGGCATCGTCGTTCTTCCCTATAAGCCAGTCCCTTATCATAAGCGACGTGCTTTCATCGGAAAGGTCGCTTTCCCGAACGCCGAGCAATTCCGCGACAGAACCGAGATTGCCGGTATTACGGGCGTGCCTGTACAGGAATCCGCAAATGCTCACCAGATATTTCGACCTGCGCGTCGGTATCTTTCCGCCGCTGCAATACGTATCGAGCAGCGTGGTGGCAGTGCCGATGCCCGCGCATATCTCGGAAACGCTCACACCGACAGTGCTTATGAGATCGTTGAGTCTTTGCGTGAATTTCTCGGTATGGGCATCGAGAACGAGTACATCTTCATAAAGCCAGTCGAGCAGAGCTTTTCTGATATTCTTCTCACCTATCGCCGGAGAGCAGCCTACCGTTTCGCACAGGACATCGAGCTTTCCGTTCGCTTCGCAAAAGCCGTATATCCCGTAACCGAGCTTGTGCGCGGTCGAGCTTTGCCTTGCAGGCACACGGCTTCCGTTGGTGAGCTTGCCGATGTTCGGAGCCGCCATTCCCGCATACTCCGATATCTTCACGTTTGTCCCGCCGACAGCTTTTATCACGGTTTTCAGCCTGTCTTTGAGCATTGTTACCCTCCTTTTCGCCATTTTAATCATTATAGCACATTTTACAAGAAATATCAATACTTTTCCAATATTTTGGGTATTTTATCAATGGAGATGCCGGCCGTGCAATTTATCGGTATATTGGTGAGATTATATGTCGATTATCTGCTTGAACGGCAGATATGATGACATTTCCTCAATACACCTGACGAAAAGCGATATTGATCGGTATGTGCGGCTATATTGCAAAATATCTTCTTTGATCCTATACTTTTGCCGGGGCTCAAGCGATCTCTATAAAACTAACGGTTCCGACAAAAACGTGCAGCGGCGGTCAGGGTCTTGCGTCCTTTTCATTGATATCGGGCGATGCCGCTTCGCGTGCATCTCTCTCGGCTATCTGCTTGTTTATAAACTCGATGTCTTTCTTTATTCTGAAGCTGTCGATCGGGTATGCCAGAACGAGAACAGCGCCGACATAGATAAACGCCATCCAGAAATTGCTCGGATAAAACCAGCCTGATATAAATCCAAACAGCATCACTATGCCGGTAATTGTGAAATATTTGACTGTATAGATCATTATTATCGGCAAAGAAATATACTCATCCATAATATGGTTCGCCGACGATATTATCAGAGCCAGTACGAACAAACGGAGCACCAGCACCGTCTCGTCCGTGATGCCGGACCATATTATCGATATCGCGAACACTGACAATATCATCAGTGCCGCCAATATACACGCGTCTTTCAGTATTTTTTTCATGACAGATCTCTCCGGAAAACTTTTTTGATGTCCTGAAGATACTTCCTTGAAACTATGAGCATCTCGCCGTTGTCAAGGACCGCTTCAAGGCGGCTGTTCTTTACCTGCTTTATCTCTTTCAGATGATCGGTATTGATGATACAGGTCCTTGAAATCCTGACAAGATCCGTATCTGCGGTCATCTTTTCTATTTCCTGCATTGAAGCTTCAAGGCGGTAAACATCCTTTATCGTATAGATGAACA
Organism: uncultured Clostridia bacterium; assembly: GCA_947168885.1. Taxonomy (GTDB): domain Bacteria; phylum Bacillota; class Clostridia; order Oscillospirales; family Ruminococcaceae; genus Ruminiclostridium_E. The sequence goes on from CAMVNQ010000001.1 coordinate 459,302, forward strand.
GCTTACGGTCAACATTTTCGATATAATACACATCCGAGATTCCGATTTTCAGCTGCTTTCCGTCAACTCCGGCACTGAACCGGATATCTGTGGTCTCTATCTTTCGTATAAGACCGGCTACGAAATCGTTATACTCGGGGTATTCTATTGTGACCGTAAGAGGTCTGTCCTTTACTTGTCTTGTTATGATCTGCATGATTTTTACCCAAAAAAAGTTTTATATTGATAGCCGCTATATCGGCTGCAACGGTCAGAAGTCCTCCCGCAAGGCTCCACGGAGCCCAAGTAAAGACTATTGCTCTTATATCCGCGCCGAATATGACCGGAAACAGGATCAGGACTGATGCAAAAAGAATTATAAGTACCGCGTCAAGTACAATGATCACCGTCTTATGCTTTATCAGGAGAACAAACACAAGAATCAGGATGCCGGAAATTGTTACTGCGGTAAAGATGATGTCGAATATCGTCCATATATCCTGCGGCAGAGCCCCCGGGGTTATGCCCGACACAATATCAAGAATACCGTTGCACAGACCGTCTGTGGTGCTTGCCACGTTAAGGCTGCTCAGAACACATACTCCGATCTGTCTGTTTTCGGAAAAGACTATTCTGGAGGAATAATTCGGTGTGCCGCCGGAATGACCTGTAATATCTTCCGGAAAATGTTCCCAGCCGGAATAATAATCATCAGCATCAAGACCGGCTCTGACTTTCGCTACGGCATCTTTCAGCGGGTGCTCTGTGCTTCCGATCCATATTTCTATCCAGCGTCCCATGTCTTGGGTATTGGAGTAAAAATAACCCGCGGGAACACTCGCTTCCCTCACAGGAAGCGGATAATCAAACACCTGCCTGTATCCAAGCCTTGTCCCTTCAGCTATTTCTGAATTCTCCGGCATTCCCGCAAATGTATTTCTTAGCCCGAGCGGTATGAGTATCTCATTTTCCATATAATCGCGGTATGTCATTCCCGAAACGTTTTCGATCACAAGTCCGAGCAAATTATAGTTCACATTTGAATAGGCATATTCCGTTCCGGGGCTGCTGTTGAGTTCACGGCCGGAAATAACGGCTGCCCATTCGGAAAGCGTCATATCCTCAGATGCGCTCGGATAGTTATTCTCGTTATTGGTGTATCCGCTTTTCTGTTCAAGCAGGTCATTTACCGTAATATCGGCTTTCCGCGAACCGAAGTATGCTTCAAATCCAGGAATATAATCCGATATGATGCCGTCTTCTCTGATATACCCGTCGCACATAAGCTTCTGTACCGCAAGACCGGTAAATGCTTTTGTCATGGATCCTATCTGATACAGAGACTCATTATTCCCGTAATATGATATATCTCCATTATCATATACGACTGCACTGACATTTTTACAGCCTGTATCCTTCCGATACTGTGATATAAGCTCGTTTATACCGTTTGCGTTCTTGGCCGGAACTGCCGGAGCACAGGCGGTCGTCATACAGACTATTGACATAAGGACAGCAATGATCTTTTTGGTATTCATATAAAGCATCCCTCCTTTTTATCATATTATAGAGGAATACCGGATACTTTTCAATATGCTTGTGCGGATAATGCAAATATATCGACACTTGATACAATCGTCGAATATTATAACAGACTTTCGGAGAACTGCCTTCATTATGTATTATATCATACGATAAGAAACATTGCAAGGTAAAATACCGCTGATATATTATTTATCGCTGTACAATATAATTGCCTGTAAAACAATAACGCAGCCGCGGATCTCCCCATGTCGGTTCTTCCGTAACGGTCAGGATCCACAATCCAGAAATGGAGTTTCGGCGTTAATAATTATTGCATTTGGCTGTATTTTGTGATATAATAAACACAATAGAGATTTTGATTCACAATTTCTGTACAATCTTGCTGCGCACGCTGGTTGTGCGGTAAAGCCTTTACATAATGAACGGTATCCTAACGGCTTCGTGAAAAATGCCGCAGGAACATTGCGGTCACAGATTACAGGAGATAATGATGTTTTTTCTGGAAGAGACAATAAGAAATAAGGGAGCCGTTTATCCCGGCAATGTACTTAAGGTGGACAGCTTTCTTAATCACCAGATCGACGTTGCAGCTCTGGACAGGCTCGGAGAAGAATTTGCCCGAAGATTCACAGGAAAGAGTATAACAAAGATACTCACGATCGAAGCTTCGGGGATAGCTGTTGCGTGTTCCGCTGCAAGGTGCATAGGGGTTCCCGTCGTCTATGCGAAGAAAACTCACAGTAAAAATATCGGTATGGATGTATATTCTTCGCGGGTCTTTTCCTATACCCATGATAAAGAATATGATATCATTGTATCGGCGCAGTTCATCGGACGAGATGACAGGGTGCTGATACTGGACGATTTTCTCGCTCTCGGAAACGCAGTAAAAGGTCTTATCGGGATATGCGGACAGGCAGGAGCGAGTATCGCAGGCATTGGCATCTGCATAGAAAAAGCTTTTCAGCACGGCGGAGATGAGCTCAGAAAAATGGGATATGATGTGCAGTCGCTTGCCGTAATAGAAAAAATGTCGGATGACGGAAATATAGTTTTCCGAACCGATGAACAAGGGTGAAAAAACATTCTATTTCCGGTTTTACGGATCATTTCTTGAAAGGATAATGTAATGAAATTCAAATATGTTCGGATCCAGGGCAAAGAGCTTGCGCGAAATACAAAGTATGCAAAGGGCATATTCAGTATGTGCTGGCAGCTTATACAAAACGACGTTATGGAAGAAGAGGACGCCGATCTTTTCAGGGAGATAGACTCGTGGTTCGCGGAGGAACTTCCGTTTCCGCCGCAGTGCAAGCGGCAGGAGAACGTAGTCTGCTTTTTCAAGACGGAGAACGCGGACACTATGATGAAGATGATAAATCCGGCAATGTGGCTGCTGGACAAGTATCATCACCCATTTTATGTCGTTTATACGAACTATCCCGGCGAGATCGTTTACGAGGACGAGTATCAGGTCGCTGTAAAAGCCGGGGAAGACCTTATTTTTGAAGATGTTCAGAAATCCTGGTCGCCGGACGGCGAGGACTCTGAACCTGATGACTCAGCAAGCACGTTAAAGACCGATTTGAAAAGGAAAAACTTATAAATGGATATTGATATTCTTTTGGTCCTGCAGGAATTTAGAGAAGGAGCCGGGAGCTTTCTTTCCGACTTTCTTTCAAAAATGACATTTCTCGGGGAGCTCAACACAGTACTTGTTATTATGGCTGTTGTCTATTGGGCTGTCAGCAAAGAATTCGGAAGTTATCTTTTGATGGGCTGGAGCGGGAACAGACTGGTAAACGGTGTTCTGAAAGTAACAGCCTGTGCCTACCGACCGTGGATACGGGATGCCCGCATCATACCATACGGTAATTCGATGACAACAGCGACCGGTTATTCTTTTCCAAGCGGTCATACGATGAATGCTGCGACGGTTTACGGCGGCGTAACAGTGAGGAAAGATATGCCGGCTGCACTTAGGATCATTCTGGGATTAGTCGTTGCATTTACGGCATTCAGCCGCATATACCTCGGAGTACATACCCCGCAGGATATACTGGTCGGCGCGGCAGCCGGTTTGCTGGTCATGTGGCTTATCGCAAAGATGATGAAATGGATAGAAGCCAACCCTCAAAAAGACTGGCTCGTTCTTGCCGTCGGACTCGGACTGTCTGCTGCGGTTGCGTTATATGCCGGTCTCAAGCCGTATCCCGAGGACTTTGATGTGAATGGAAATCTGCTCGTGGACGGTGCTAAAATGGCCAATGACACATTTAAGTCAGTAGGCTGGTGCTCCGCATTTCTGATAGGCTGGTTCCTCGAAAAACGGTTTGTTCGTTTTTCAACGGATATCCCTTTGATAAAAAGAATCACACGAACTGTGATCGGATTACTTGTTTTTTATGCGGTAAGCCTGATCGTTGTCCCGCTGATCAAGGAATGGATCCCCGGTTGGGGCGGTACTATGACGTCATGCTTCCTGCAAATGTTTTATGTATCATTTATATTCCCGTGGTGCATTAAGAAATTTGAGGCTCCGATCTCCGGAAAGGCTGATTTAGTCAAATAGCTCTGAATATATCCCTTACAGAACGAATACCCGCAGGTTGTATCCTGCGGGTATTTCTGTATTACGGCGAAATTAGAGCAGTTCTGTGATGAAAACGGATTGACTGTCCGGAGAGAACGGACGGAGGTGTATGGGTATAGTGATCCGGGGCGGAAAACAAAGCATGAGGTTTTTGTGGAAACGCTTGACAAATCGGAGAAAAACAGTATAATTGATTATAAGGACGGCATTGTTGACAGCGTAAAAATAACTAATCAAGCTATGATGAATGTACCTGATCTTATTATAACAGGTTCGCCGGAAAAAGATTTACGCCACAGGAACGCAAGCCGTGAATTACTTCGGAACGCCAAAACTATTCCCACAGGTCACGAAATGTCAATTATCTATGACGCAGATATGCGAAGAATAAAAGGGCATGGGTATATAAAAGGCAACGAAGGCTCCGTGAATATAGATGATTATACTGAGCCTTATCATGCTTTTCATAATCATCCGAGTGATAAGTCGTTTAGTTTTCCGGATATTCGAGGAATGGTTTTGCGTAAAAATATGCTTTCACTTACAGCTCAAGGGAACGGCGGCAGTAAATATGTTATGCTACGGCGTAAAAATTGTGATAGTGATGGCTATTATTTATATTTATGCAAGAAAAGTAAGGAGACTCTTTATTCATCGGGCGCAACTAACTTTACTCTTGACTACATACACGATAAGAACAGGGAAGTAGAAATAAAAACTTTAATCGCGTTGCTTCCCGATTCGGATAAAGAAGCCTTGTATAGTGCTGTAAGAAAAATAACCGATGAATGTATCGCGGAAGGTGGCAAATATGGCTTTGAATACCTTTTCAAAACTGCCTGAATGGCTTGACGAAGAAACAATTGAGATGCTTAAGCAAGATATGGAAGCATACGATGAAACTTATACAGAAGAGGACGAAAAGAGTATTCCGTTCGACGGTAATTACGATGTCGCTCGTTCCCGGGCTTATAATGCGAAAAGAATATTATCTGAATACGGGATTATTTGAGGTAGAAAATGGAAATAGAGCGATTTCCTCTGAAAGTATGTCCATTCTGCGGCGAACAGGCGGAACTTATGTATGATGAAGCAGATCACAGAGAATACACCTATGTCGTGTGTTCGGGCTGCGGAATAATGACACAAAGATTTTATGCGTGTGTTGAGGAATGTGCAATGCAGCAAGCCGCAGACACTTGGAATAAACGCTATGAAACAAGCAATTGATTAACCGCCCTGACAATCAAGGCGGTTTTCTTATGCCCGGAAGGAGAAAATATTATGAGCGAATACGGAAGCGGACTGACCTTTGGTCAGTGCTGTACAATGGACAAGGAGCGCATCAGTCCCGCGCTCGATATGTATTCGAGTTTTGCGCATCGAATATGATATCCTCGGTGCCGGAATTTCCGATCGCGTCGAAAATGTCCTTTTTGGTCTGCGCCGCATTGTATGTGTCTATCCTTCCGTCAAGGAAGATAGTGAGTGTGTTGTTTTCATGGATGATGTTTACTTTCTTTATGCCGCAGCTGCAAAGCACACTTGTTAGTGCTGGTTTCCGCTCTATTTGCCTGAATAATATTCGATGTTGATCGTGTCATGTTCGATCAGCAAGGAACTCTGATTAAGCTTTTCTATCAGCTCATCAGCCGCCTTATAGACGGTCTCCTTGTCAGCTCCGTCAAAGTAGCATACAAGAGTGTATTCATGGGTCATGTTGTTTTTCTCATCCTTCCATGCGCCGACAGCTTCCTGTAGGGTATAGCCTTCGAAATACTTAAGGCATACTTCGTCAACTATGTTTTTCGCTTCTTCGGTGGTCATTTTGAGCTGATATGTGTCCTTGTCATTTGTTCCGACATACATTACATACTGCGTATCGGTACCTTCATCGTGCTGCACAGCAGCAGGATCATTTTTTCCGCTGGCATTTCCGGCGTTCAACGCCATAACAAGACATATCGCTGAACAGCACAGGCTTGCAGCTGAAATTATTATTGCCGAAATACTGATTTTGTCTGACATACGTGTTCCTCCTGTACATAACTATAAATATTTGCATTTCCTTTCAAGTCTATGCTCCCGGCATAACGGAAAGGCCTGCCGAGAAACCGGTACCATTGCTGATCACTCCCTGGACGATCTGGAAAGCTCCGTCAAGATACACGATCGCTATCGCTGCTACAGCCACAACGGGTATGGCGATATCTATAAGCGGCAGCTTATGCGAGCGGGTGTACGAGAACAGCAGCACTACGGGAATAAGGTCTAACATTTTCACAGTCTCGCCGAATCCCCATGCTTTCACTACACCGAATGAAGACATCATGTCTTCGCCTGACCTCACGCCTGTGACACTGTATATGAATAGTGAGTGAGTCACGGTCAGCAGAACCGTTACGATAAAATCGATGATCGAATAAATAATTATTATCAGCACAAGGTGCTTTGCAAACTGAAACGAATTGACGTTTGTGTCAACGAAAGCGTTATACTGCTCCTTTGTTCTGCCGGTCGCGTAGAACTGCGTCTCACGCCGCTTTATGTAGCGCACAACGGAGAAAAACATCAATACACTTACCGGTGGCTTTGTCGTAAGTAACGGCGACACCCACAGCGGCAGCGATATGATCCTGTCGGTCGCCATTATCTTGAGGATGATGCATACAGATTCGTAAGCTATTGGCAACAGGACGAAGGCGCGAAAAATCCACAGCTTCTTTCCGGTAAAGAAATGCTTCGGTTCATGGTCAAGAAAAAACATGATCAGCGTGCAGAGAAATACATCGATAAAAATATTGAAGGTCACAAATCCGTTGTATTCTCCCGTTGAGTACAGAAGATCGTCAAGCCGCTGTGCCAGATCGGAACGTTCTCCTCCGAGCAGACTGCCCGCCAGTCCCAATACATACCGCTCATATATAAACACGAAAATCGCTATTATAAGCAACGACAGCGCTCCGTACACGATCAGAGTGTTCTTATAGTTGTCGCGTTTCTGAAGAAGGAACGCGAATATCGAAATAAGCAGGAGAGGGAGGGCGGATGCGGATATAAAACTGATGACCTCACTATTAAGGAAGAACTCATTGGCACTTCCGGTAACTTTGAATTTAAGTCCCTCCACAATAGCGATCTGCGTGATAACGATGCACAGCCAACCCAGCATTTTCAGATGTGTGTATGAAAGAGGTCCGCGGTACCATATATCCTTGTTTATCGCGAATTTGTCCTTCTTCGGACGCTCGGGTCTTCTGCTGTTTTGTCCTTTTTCATGAGCCGACAAAGGAGTCTCTTCCGTTGTGACATCGGCATTTTTATTATTGTCGTTCAATTGTTTTTCTCCAATCCGTGTAAATCGTCGTAACGGGCAATACGCCCGATAGCATAAGTATATCATATTTATCGAATAAAATCAAGATTATATTTGTTTATAGCATATCCGTGATTGTAATGATACAATAGATAAAACGTGAGGAGTTTGCGGAGACCCTTGACAAATCTGAGGAAAGTGGTATAATAAATACAGATGGCGTTCATGCTATCGGTGATAAAGATGCCGAGCCTTATAGTTCTTACAGTTTTGAGCCAAGAGTTCATAAAAGCGCAAAAGAAGCTTTTGACACCGAGTATTCAAAAGCGGTGGAAAAGTTCGGACCAATCAACTCGATAAAAGGAGTTAATGTCCTTAACGACCGTTCGTCTTATGAAGGTTCCTTTAACGACACCAGCGGATGGATTTCCATAAGGCATGCTGAAAAGAAGAACGGATTAAAAACAATGATCTCGAATGGCATAACAAGTTGACTAAAATATATGAGATATTTACAAAAGCACAAGCAACCGAAGAAACCGGCTACTCTCTGCCGTCAACTTATTGTGAAAACAACTTAGAGGAATTCATTGCGGCAAGCTATAAAAAGAATCCGAGCAAGACTGTAATCGAAATTATAACAGGGGGTGTATGATATGCAGGAAATACCGAAGAGGCTACTTGAATGGTCGGAATTAATTCCGCCTATCGGCGAACGCGTCCTTAAAGAATCTGCACCTGAAGAAATAAAAAAAGAAGCCGTAGATTTCGAAAGAGCTTTTTATAAAAAGACTTCAAGAAGAATGTTTACAAACATTGATATCGAGACTGCTTGAAAAACAACGTGTAAAATCATACAGTACGAAACCGCTCACGAGTTGAGCGGTTTTCTTATGTCCGAAAGGAGAAACCATTATGAGATATTACGTATCCGCTCAATAGCCCCGCGTCTGTAAGTCTTCGGGGAAATATGCTAATGTAGTCCAAAGAGGTCTTATCACCGAATTGGAGAGAATTAGCCTATTGACAAAATAGAATCAATAAAAAACCAGAGGCACGAAAAGTGGCAGGAAATGTATGAATCATATCTATCAAGCGGCAAGAACTTCATAGAATGGTGTATCCCCGATTAAATTCAAAGACCGTCAGCTTATTTGCGACGGTCTTTTTTACGAATATAGTTACTGTTTCTTTGTAATGTTCGCTATGCTGTATATCGTCGCTGATACCGCAACAGACACAGCGATCGTCATAACAGGCAGGCACCAGTCATTCATCCAGTACGGAGCATTTGCCACATCAAGCATATCTCCAAGAAAGATCCCGATTGGATAATGCCAGAGATACACATTCAGCGAATAGCGGTCTCCGAGAACACCAACCGGTTCAAACACTTTTTTCTGCGGCAGCTTCAGCGCAAGTATGAACGTCGAGAAAGCGAACCATATCTTGAACAACTGCGAAACATCAATGCCGACGATACGGACATTGACGCTGACAAACATCAGCACACCCGATATGATACACTCTGCCGTCATGAACTTCACGGACATTGACAGAAAAGATTCCTTCTTATGCGCAATGAAATGTCCGAGCAGCATTATCGGCAGTGCACCGACAAGGAAGTTCCCGCTCATATGCCAGTCTGCGCCGAATGTGTTCGTATGTGTTTCCATGCCGATGCGCAGGAGCAGCAGGAGCGGCAGGGCGATGTACGCAGCTTTTTTAATCCGAAACTTATGTATGCACCATAGTATCAGGTACGAATATAGCAGTGCCGGCATAAACCACAGCGGGTCTCCGTTTATCACTTCAAAATCGCCCATAACGAACATACGGAAATACAGCACCGGATCGGTAAATCTTGCTATCCAGTCGGTGAATCGTCCGGCAATGCCCTCGCGAACAGCGGTGAACACAAAATACACAAGCACCGCTGTTATGGTAAAGATGAGGTTTCGTTTAAAACGCTTCAAAAGCTTTCCGCAAGCTGCCTTATCGTCTTCCGAGTATGCGAAATATCCGCTTATCATGAAAAACAGAATAACTCCTGCAGTTCCTACCGAAGCTACAGTATTGCCTGTTATCCCGGGAAATCTTATATGCACCAGCACGACACCGATCGCTGCGACACCCTTGCAAAAATCGAGTAAATAGTTTCTGTTGTTACTCATAGTTGTATAAAAAGATTTATTATTTTTGATTCATACGGGTATAAAATCTTAGCTGCCTGTTATTATATCACAAATCAAATAAAATGTCAAACCTTTCCGACTAAAGGAGTGTGATGTTTATGCCTTGTCCTCACTGCGATATTTCAATAATCTAACAATCAGGCTGCTTTATATGGCGATTTTATACAGGGCTTGCCTCAACGGCTTCTCTTGAAATCAGATCAAGACCTTTTTTGTCTGCATAGTTTACAGGCATGAGCGTATATACCTTTGCCTCACCAACGGTATATGTGTCCATATACTTCAAAACAGCAAGATTCTTGACATAGTAGGCGAATGTATATGCACTGTTTTGGCGTATCTTTTCAAGATCTTTCAGATCGGACCAGGAAAAGACAGGTGTGCAGAATTCGTCATTTATTATCTTGTCCCTGACTTCAAGCATGGATAATGGTTCAGCATTTTCATCCACCCAGTAAAGATCATTGGTGAAATCAAGCATTATCCACTTGTTGTAGTGAGAATCCCATACCTCATTCACAACATGGCATTCATCATCTAAGGATGATAAGGGAAGCACCCACAGCTTTCTTGCGTAAATTCCCAGTGCCAGGCACATCTCATTAAGTATCTGAGCCTTTGCCCTGCAATATGTACCCTCTTCTTTATTATCAAGATAGGTTTTCAGTAGATAATCAGCATTCATATTTTCAGGCGGAATTGCAACTTTAGAGTTGTGGTTTATTCTTCCCGAGTATTCATGCATGAGATTTTTAGCTTTGACAAATTCGCTGCCTTCGCCTGCAGTATCCCTGATATGGTAGGTTTCAAGGAGACTGCCGTAGCTTTCATTATCAAAATCATAGCTGAAGACAACATCCTCTCCGTCACGGAATTCTTCTGAGTTCCTTAGTATGCCGATAATGGTATCATCGATGAATTCCTCCGATTGAAGCCACAGGAGCGGAGAATTGCTTTCCGTGTCATAATACAGATAAAAATTCAGGCCTATACTTAATATAAGCAGTATGCTGATAATTATAACTGCGATACGGTATCTTTTGGTTTTACTGTCCATATTCTGAGCGTTTTTCCCTTTCACATTAGTTGTGGTAACTATTATAACAGTATCAGTATTGTATTGAACACCTTGTGCGTATCTGTGACTTTAAGATTTCCACCGAGAAGTCTGTCAGCATACTCAATTATATTAATTGCGCGGTTCAATGATTTTCTGATTGTATAATAATGCACTTTTACCGTCCTCCGTGCAGGATAACTAATCAAACAGGCCAAAATTATGTGCTTGTCCTAACCATTTCTGTAATTGACTTATTCCTATAAACAAAGAACGGTTTTTGTCCCTCGCCATTATACCATAATCCTTCCGTTTATTCAAGTCAAAACACACAAAAATGCCAATAGGATTGATTGTAAGGAATATCAAAGAGACTGACGATATATAATACCAAAAAAGAAAGGCAGGGCGAAATGCTCTGCGTCTTTTTCTTTGGTTCAGACCGGACGAATAATGCGCTCTGAGCGACTTTTGATATGTGGGTATAGTAATAATTTTGCACGGCGTTACAACGCTCGGCACAGGCGCCGTCGGCTTTCCGGAGACGAAAGGCACAAATGCTAACGGCGGGACATGCGGTTATTTTTATTAGGGTCGATAGGAGCGACTATACAGAGTTTAATGTCAATGTTGCTGAAATTGTTGTCGCGCGCCGGCCGAATTTGTGCAACTATACAATATTCTAATAATCGCGCTTACAATTTTGTAAACTTATCTGAATATTATGTTTTTTTCTTACAAAAAATTTTAGAATATAAACATCAATAATGTGACAAACGACAAACTTCGGTCAGAGCTATTGACAACAGACGCAGAAAGTGTTAATATTGGCTCATAGAGATAAAGCATATTAAAACGATATGTTATGTAGGCAAAGGAGAAAGATACAGTTATGAAAACACTTTTGGGTAAATCCGGCGGGATAGCACGCTGTTAAATCCTCATTATGTTCGCAGTTTCAACATCATCAACAAAAACGAAATGAGGTATTCAAAAATGAAAGGTACAATATTCAAAACAGCAGCGGCTTCTCTTGCACTTATAACAACATTATTCGCAGCAACATCCTGCGCAAACGCTTCGGCAACAAACGAAACAACAGCAGGAACATCTGCTCCCGAAGCAGGAAAGCACTACTCGATCATCAACGTTTCCTATGATCCGACCCGCGAGCTCTACGCGGCATACAACGAAGCTTTCAAAAAGCACTGGGAGTCGGAACACGATTCGACCGTTGAGATCACACAGTCTCACGGCGGCTCGGGCAAGCAGGCTCTCGAAGTTGCAAACGGCAATCCCGCCGATGTGGTTACTCTTGCGCTCGAATACGATGTCAAGGCAGTTCAGGACGCGGGACTTATCGAACCCGGCTGGGTAAGCGAATTTCCGCTTGACAGCTCGCCCTACACTTCAACTATAGTATTCCTTGTAAGAAAGGGCAACCCGAAGAATATTCTCGACTGGGGCGACCTCGCAAGAGACGATGTCGGTATCATCACACCTAATCCCAAGACTTCGGGCGGCGCGCGCTGGAACCACCTTTCTGCGTGGGCATGGGCTCAGAAGGAATACAACAACGATGAAACAAAGATCACCGACTATATCAAGAAGCTCTATGCAAACGTTCTTGTGCTCGATTCCGGCGCTCGCGGAGCAACAAACTCCTTCGTTGAAAACAAGCAGGGTGATGTACTGCTCGCGTGGGAAAACGAAGCATTCCTCTCTTTGAAGGAATACCCGGACGATTATGAGATCGTTACTCCGAGCATCAGCATTCTCGCACAGCCCTCCGTTGCTATCGTTGACAAGGTAGTTGACAAGAACGGCACACGCGAGGTTGCTACCGAATATCTGAACTACCTCTACTCCGAGGAAGCACAGAGAATTGCCGGTCAGAACTTCTATCGTCCCTCCAACGAAAAAGTTCTTTCAGAATTCAAGGATACATTTGATCTCAACATAAACCTCGTGACGATCAACGATTTCGGCGGCTGGGACGAAGCATTCGCAAAGCACTTCGCGGACGGCGGACTCTTCGATCAGATCTACGAGCAGGACTGATAAGCTTAATTACAGAATTCTTTTCTTCGTAAAAGTTATCCCCGTCATTATGGCGGGGATAACTTGCAGACAAGGATAATCATTATGAAAACAAACAAACGTCTCATACCCGGCTTCGGGATCTCAATGGGTGTCACACTTGCGCTGTTAAGCATAATGGTGCTTATACCGCTTGCCTCTCTTGTGGTATTCACAGCGAAAATGGATCTTTCCGACATTATAAAAGTCATAACCCGTCCCCGTGTTGTTGCAAGTTTTGAGGTCAGCCTTCTTACATCATTCATTGCGTCGGTGATAAACGCGGTGATGGGTGTTATACTCGCGTGGGTGCTGGTACGCTATGACTTTCCGGGGAAGCGCATACTCGACGGAATGATAGAGCTTCCGTTCGCTCTCCCCACGGCGGTAGCCGGCATATCCCTCACCTCGCTGTACGCAGATACGGGCTGGATAGGCGGGCTTTTTGCGGATATGGGAATAAAGATCGCATATACCCGCGTCGGCATAACGATAGCCCTGATCTTTATAGGCATACCGTTCGTTGTCCGTACCGTGCAGCCCGTTCTCGAAAAGATCGACCCGCTTTACGAGGAAGCCGCTGGAATACTCGGAGCGAGCCGTACCCGCATATTCCGTAAGGTCATTCTTCCGGAGCTCAGACCGGCTATATTCACGGGTTTCGGACTGGCGTTCGGACGATGCCTCGGTGAATACGGAAGCGTAGTGTTCATTGCGGGAAATCAGCCTTACGAAACGGAGATAACTCCGCTTATCATAATGTCGGAGCTTCAGGAATATGACTATCCGAGTGCCACAGCGATAGCACTTGTCATGCTTGCGGCGGCATTTCTGATACTGTTTCTCGTGAATCTGATACAGATCGGAAACTCGAAGATACTGAAAGGGGGACACTGATATGACAGCAGAAAACACGGAGAAAACATCGCCTGTCATATCCCGTGAGGGAAGCACAGATATCCACGCGAAAACGGCAGGCTCAAAAGCAGTTAAGATCATACTTATAACCGTCAGCGTCCTGTTTCTTTTCGTAATGCTCGTGATGCCGCTTATAACGGTAATTTATGAAGCGTTCCGCAAAGGGCTCGTCCCGTATCTTGAAGCGATATCCGACCCCGACACCATGAGCGCGCTGCTACTCACTCTCGAAGCGACGGTGATCGCTGTCGTGATCAATACGGTATTCGGACTGTTTGCGGCATGGACGATATCGAAATTCCGCTTTCACGGAAAGAAAGTCCTCGTAACGCTCATAGACCTGCCTGTTACCGTTTCACCGATAATCGCGGGACTTATATTCGTACTCACATTCGGCAGACAGAGTGTACTTTATCCCTTCCTTGAGAGCATTGACTTTATGGTAGTTTACGCCGTTCCGGGAATAATCCTCGCCACGGTATTCGTAACATTTCCGTTCATCTCACGCGAGATACTCCCCGTGCTTGACGCACAGGGAACGGACGAGGAAGAAGCAGCCGCACTCATGGGCGCAAAAGGCTTGACGATTTTCCGCAAGATCACTCTTCCGCATATAAAGTGGGCGCTGATGTACGGTATAGTGCTGTGCGCGGCGCGAGCAATGGGCGAGTTCGGTGCGGTATCGGTGCTTTCCGGACATCTCCGCGGAAAGACCGTGACGCTTCCGTTACAGGTGGAGATACTTTTCGGAGACAACAAGTTCATGCCCGCGTTCGCGGTGTCGTCGATACTTGTAGTCCTTGCGGTAGTGATACTGATAGTGCGAAGCATTGTTGAGTATATAGGAAAAAGACGTGGTGAGAAATAATGTATATCGAACTTAAAAATATCAACAAGTCCTACGGCGGTTTCAAAGCCTCAGACAATGTCAATTTTGGTATAGAAAAAGGAAAGCTCGTGGCGCTTCTCGGCCCTTCCGGAAGCGGCAAGACCACGATACTGCGAATGATAGCCGGTCTCGAAAATCCCGACAGCGGTGAGATAATAATTGACGGCAGGGTCGTGAACGCCGTTCCGGCAAGCGAGCGCGGAATAGGCTTTGTGTTCCAGAGCTATGCGCTGTTCCGGTATATGACCGTGTATGACAATATCGCGTTCGGACTGAAAGTCCGCAGGATGAATAAAGCTGCGATAAACGAGCGTGTGAACGGACTTATAGAACTGATCGGTCTTAAGGGCTTCGGAAACCGCTATCCGTCGCAGCTTTCGGGCGGTCAGCGTCAGCGTGTGGCGTTTGCGCGCGCACTTGCGCCAAACCCGCAGGTACTGCTTCTTGACGAGCCATTTGCCGCAATAGACGCAAAGGTGCGTCAGGAGCTCCGCAAGTGGCTCAAGGATATGATACACCAGCTCGGAGTAACAGGTATTTTCGTTACCCACGACCAGGACGAAGCGATAGAGGTCTCCGACGAGATAATCGTCACAAACAAAGGGCGGGTCGAGCAGACGGGAACGCCTATCGACATTTACCGCCACCCGGCTACCGCATTCACATCTTCATTTTTCGGCGTTACCTCGGAGCTTTCCGATTATATGTCTTTCAGGTCGTTCGATGATATCGGCGAGTACGACAAGGCGATAGTCCGTCCGGAATTTGTAAAGATAACGAAGAAGAACGAGTTTCAGAAATACAAGAGCTCGGCGGTGGAGGGCGTTGTCAGGGACACGCAGTTCCGCGGAAACAGCATAGAAGTGACCGTCAATTGCAACAACTGCACTTTCAGCGCACGCCGCGGGCTTGACGAACCTGCCGTTGAGATTGGCGAAAAGGTCGATGTGTTCATCTATCGCATTTTCGTCACACACGGCGACGATGTGAAGCTGCTTAAAAACAACGCGCTGCGCGAAGAGACCGTGGTCATCTGATTGGTCAATCACAGCGGTGTACACTGTGCGGCGGTTTGAAAAGGAATTGGAATGATCTGCATGAAAGCACTCGGTATCAACTACAGGAACGCCGGTGTTCCTGTGCGCGGAAAGCTGTCGTTCGGTCCGGACGAACGCGCCGTATTGCGCGGAAAACTCGGCGCATCGGTGATAATCTGCACCTGCAGCCGCACGGAGATATATTTTACGGGAGCAGACACGGAAACGGTCACAAAACTGCTTGCCGAAAAAGCAGGCAGCGGTATATCCGAATATCTGTTTACATACGAAAACGAAGGCGCGATGCGGCATCTGTTCCGTGTCGCAAGCGGCATCGACTCAATGATAATCGGCGAGGACGAGATACTGCGGCAGGTAAGGGAGGCGTTCGCAGAGGCAGCGGACAGCGGCAGCACTGATTTTGAGCTGAACACGGTGTTTCAGGCGGCAATAACCGCCGCAAAGCGCGTAAAGACCGAGACCGCGCTGTCGAAAACTCCCGCATCCGCAGCGACTATCGCCGCGAATGAAGCCGCAAAGCTCGGCGCAGATGTGAACGTGCTTATGATAGGCGCGTCCGGACAGATAGGCGGCTCGACACTGAGGAATCTTCTTCCGCACGCAAACGTGCATATCACGCAGACCGCTCGCTCTCACAAGGCAGGAGTGATGCAGTATGAAGGCGTTAAGACAGTTCCGTATGACAGCCGCTACGATCTTATGAACGACGCGGACTGCATAATAAGCGCAACTGCGAGCCCGCATTTCACCGTGACTGCGGACAGACTGAAAGCGGCGCTTAAAACAGAAAAGCCACGTCTGCTGATAGACCTTGCGGTGCCGCCGGATATAGAGCGTTCCGTAACGGAGATCGAAGGCATCCGGCTTATCGGGATAGACGACCTTGCGGAGCTTGCGAAGCGGGGCAACGAACTGCGGCTCTCGGCGGCGGAACAGGCGGAAACGATAATAAGCGAGGAGCTTGACGGGCTGTTGAAGAAGCTGGCGTTCCACTCGTTTTTGCCGAAAATGGAACCAGCCGGAAAAGCCGTGTCCGCTCTCACATTTGACAAGATGATCTACAGACTGCGCGACGGACTTGACAGCTCACAGTTTGCGGCGGTGCTGAATGTTTTTGCCGGCATGGAGTGATAAAATGGCATTTTTCCCTTTTTTCATTGATATAGCAGATAGGAAGATACTGATAGCCGGCGGCGGGAATGTCGCTCTGCGAAAGGCGCAGAAACTGCTGCAATACGGTGCGGATATAACGGTGACAGCTCCGGAAATATGCGCGGAACTTGAACGGCTTGACGGTGTGACACTTATCCGGCGCGGATTTACGGACAGTGACGCTGACGGTGTGTTCGCGGTCATCGCCGCAACAGACGACAGAGCGCTCAATTCGCATATATACGAACTCTGCACGCGACGTAACATACTCGTAAACACAGTCGATGACCCGGAAAACTGCGGGTTTTATTTCCCCGCGCTTGTGCGGAAAAACAATGTTACCGTCGGTATATCCACGGGCGGCACAAGCCCGGTATTTGCGCGGTATCTCCGTGAAAAGACGGAGGAGCTGCTCAATGCAAAAACACTTGCTGCGGGCGATATTCTTGCAAGGTACAGACCGCTGATAAAGCAGAGATTTTCCACCGAGGAACAGCGGAAAAACGCTGCCGAAGCTGTGCTTGAATACTGCACCCGGAGCGGAAAGATACCGTCGGACAGTGAAATAAACGAATTGCTGGAGAGACTATGAAAATTCGTATCGGAACAAGAAAGAGCAAACTCGCGCTGATACAGTCGGAAATGGCCGCAGCTGCAATAAAGGCGGCATTCCCGGATATCGGAACAGAGCTTGTCCATATAACGACAAAAGGCGATATCGTGCTCGACAAGCCGCTCGAAAAGATCGGCGGAAAGGGCGTTTTTATCGACGAGATCGAGCGTGCGATGCTTGACGGCGGGATAGATATTGCCGTTCACAGCGCAAAAGACCTGCCGCTTGAACTCGCGGCGGGAACGTGCATCTGCGCCGTTCTTCCCCGTGCGGACGCGCACGATATTCTTGTCACGAACAAGGGTGCGGAGCTGCCCGAAAAACCGGTCATCGGAACGAGCAGCACCCGCCGTGCCGCAGGTGTGCGAAAGCTGCTCCCGGACGCGGTGACATCCGATATCCGCGGAAATGTCGATACACGTCTGAACAAGCTCGCCGACGGACAGTACGACGGAATTATCCTCGCGGCGGCGGGACTTTCAAGGCTCGGAGCGCTCTCCGACGAACGCTTCGATTTTACGACAATCGGCTTCGGAACGCTCGTCCCCGCGCCGTGTCAGGGCATTATCGCGGTACAGTCGCGCGTCGGAGAAATTGCCGATAAACTGCGCGGGATAAGCGACAATGCTGCATATTACTGCTTTGAAACGGAGCGGAAGGTGCTTGAACTTCTGGACGCGGGCTGTTCGTCACCGTCGGGAGCGTTCGCGGAAATATCGGACGGAAAGATCATGCTGACAGTAACAAAAGATCAGCAAAGATCATTGACCGACAGCGCGGACATCGCTGACAGGTTCGGGCTTGCGGAAAGGCTGGTGTCGGCGTTATGAGCGGATTGGTATATCTTATCGGCGCAGGCTGCGGCAGGTATGATCTGATTACTCTGCGCGGGCTGAACGCACTGAAAAAGTGCGATGTGATAGTTTATGACGCGCTTATCGACGAAAACCTGCTTGAATATGCGCCGGAAAATGCGGAGATCATCTGCGTGGGAAAGCGTGCGGGAAAGCACAGCGCGGCGCAGGACGAGATAAACGCGGTACTTGTGCGGAAGGCGCTTGACGGACATACAGTCGCACGGCTCAAGGGCGGTGACCCGTTCGTGTTCGGACGCGGCGGCGAGGAGATAACCGAGCTTCAGAAGCACGGTATCGCTTATGAAGTTATCCCAGGCATTTCATCGTCGATAGCCGTTCCGGAACTTGCGGGAATACCCGTGACGCACCGGAAGACAAGCCGTTCGTTCCATGTCATTACGGCACATATAGCGGGCGGAACACAGGACTTTTCAAAATATGCAAAACTTGACGGAACGCTCGTTTTCCTTATGGGACTGAACAGCCTCGGCAGCATCGCGGATAGTCTTATGAATGCGGGAAAGCCCTGCATAACGCCCGCCGCTGTGATCTCGGAGGGCTGTACGGCAAGGCAGCGAACTGTGCGGGGAACTCTCGCCGATATTGCGGAGCTTGCCGGAAAAGCGGGAATGACAGCTCCCGCGGTGATAGTTGTCGGAGATACGGCAGCTCTCGATTATGCGGGAACGGCGAAAAAACTTCCTCTTGCAGGCGTTTCCGTCACCGTCACCGGAACACGGAAATTCACCGAAAAAGCCGGCGCTCTGCTTGAAAACGAGGGCGCGGATGTCCGCAGATACAGCAATCTCACGATCACGAAAATCCGCGATATACCGGCGCTTGACGGCTATGAATGCATAGCGTTCACAAGCTCTTACGGTGCGGAGTTTTTCATAGATCACTGCCGCGAAAAACGCATTGACCTGCGGAAATTTGCGGGTGTAAAAATTGCCGCAGTAGGAAGTGGAACTGCCGGAACTCTCGCATCGTCCGGAATTTACCCGGACATCGTTCCCGAAAAATACACCGTCCGTGATCTCGGCGAGACAATAGCCGGCAGCGTGACGGGACGGGTACTTATACTGCGTGCGGAGCGCGGCTCGGACGAGCTGACAAAGGTGCTTTCCGAGCGAGGAACAGCGTTTGACGACGTTAAGATCTATGACACTGTGAGCCGGAAAATACCGCCGATCACAACGGACAGTGACTACATAGTTTTCGGAAGTTCGTCTGGCGTGCAAAGTTTTTTTGAAAGCGGCAGCACGGTTTCCGCAGATACGAAGATAGTCTGCATAGGTGTACAGACAGCGGAAACTGCCGGACAGCTCACATCAAATACGGTAATAACGGCATTCCCGCACACTGCGGCGGGTGTTGCCGATGCTATAAAAGAGGACAGAAAATGAGAAGATTCAGAAGACTCCGCGCAAGTGAGGAGATACGCTCTCTTGTGCAGGAAACGCGGCTTTCCGCAAAAGAACTGATATACCCCGTTTTTGTTAAAGAAGGCGAGAACATCAAAGCTCCTGTTGACTCCATGCCAGGTATTTACCAATGGTCACTCGACAGGTTTGACGAGGAGCTTGACCGAATCTCGGCAAGCGGCATCGCTGGATTGCTGATATTCGGCATACCGGAACACAAGGACGAGCTTGCGACAGAAGCGTACAGCGAAACGGGCATCACTCAGCGTGCGATACGGCACATCAAGGAGAAGTACCCGCGGCTGCTTGTGATAGCCGATGTGTGCCTGTGCGAATATACATCTCACGGGCATTGCGGGGTCGTCTGCTGCGGTGAGATACTCAACGATGATACGCTCCCGCTGCTTGCGAAAATGGCGGTAAGTCTTGCGGACGCAGGAGCGGATATAATCGCACCGTCCGACATGATGGACGGCAGAGTTGCGGCTATTCGTGCAGCGCTTGATAGCGCGGGACACATAAACACGCCGATACTTTCTTACAGCGCAAAGTTCGCGTCGGGCTACTACTCACCGTTTCGTGACGCGGCACAATCCGCTCCCGCGTTCGGAGACAGGCGCACATATCAGATGAGCGTTACCAACGGGCGTGAGGCGCTCCGAGAGATCGCCGATGATATTGACGAGGGCGCGGATATGGTAATGGTAAAGCCCGCGCTCGCTTATCTCGACATTGTCCGTGCCGCACGTGACCGTTTCGGTCTGCCAATAGCGGCATATAACGTAAGCGGCGAATACAGCATGGTAAAAGCAGCCGCGGCGAACGGCTGGATAGACGAAAAGCGGATAGTGCTCGAAAATCTTATTGCAATTAAGCGCGCAGGTGCGGATATCATCATCACATATCACGCGCTCGATGCCGCGGAATGGATAAACGAATGATAACAGCAAGATCAACAGAATTGTTTGCAAAAGCCAAAACTCTGATGCCGGGCGGCGTGAACAGCCCTGTCCGCGCTTTCGGGAGCGTCGGCAGAGAACCGCTGTTCATCGCTTCCTCACACGGTGACAGGATAACCGACGCGGACGGGAACGAGTTCATAGACTTTGTATGCTCGTGGGGACCGGACATTCTCGGACACGCTCACCCCGCCGTGACAGACGCGGTCAGACGCGCCTGCGAAAACGGGCTCACATACGGAGCCTGTCATGAGGGCGAGATAATCCTCGCGGAGAAGATACAGTCACACTTCCCGTCAATGGAGCTGATGCGGCTTGTAAATTCCGGCACGGAGGCGGTAATGAGCGCGGTACGTGCGGCTCGCGGCTACACGAAACGCAGTAAGATAGTAAAGTTTGCCGGATGCTATCACGGACATTCGGACGGACTTCTCGTCAGGGGTGGTTCGGGACTGCTCACGGGCTCTATACCCGACAGTGCGGGAGTTCCCGCCGGCTTTACGGAAAGCACGCTGCTTGCGAAGTACAACGATATTGTTTCGGTGCAGGCTTTGTTTGAGAGATACGGCGGAGATATAGCCGCCGTGATAGTCGAGCCCTGTGCCGCGAACATGGGCGTTGTACCGCCGAAAGACGGCTTTTTGCAGGCGCTTCGTGACATCACAGCGGAATACGGCGCTTTGCTGATATTCGACGAGGTGATAACGGGATTTCGTCTGTCGGCGGGCGGCGCACAGGAATATTACGGCATAACGCCCGATATGACCGTGCTCGGAAAGATAGTCGGCGGCGGAATGCCGCTTGCGGCTTACGGCGGCAAGCGTGAGATAATGGAGCAGGTAGCTCCGCTCGGCGCGGTGTATCAGGCGGGAACGCTCTCCGGAAATCCGATAGCTACATCCGCGGGAATTGCTGCTATAACAGCGATAGAGCAGACACCCGACCTGTATAGCGAGCTTGACCGGAAAACAGCGTTACTTGAAAATGCCGCAAAGAGCGCGGGACTTAACGTGAACCGCTGCGGTTCGCTGATGACTGTGTTCTTTACCGGAACGCCCGTTACGGATTACGAAAGCGCGGTCACAGCCGACAGAACGCAGTATGCGCATTTCTTCAATTACCTGCTCGAAAAAGGCATTTACGCCGCACCGTCACAGTTTGAAGCGATGTTTGTTTCTTATGCGCACACTGACGAGGATATAGCAAAAACAGCGGAAATAATAGCCAATTACAGAAAGGGATAACATTATGGCAGTCGATTACTCAACTCTCAAAAAAGGCGGATTCATGCGCCAGAAGCAGAAAAACAACTTTTCGCTGCGCTTACGCGTTGTCGGCGGTAACGTCACAGCCGGACAGCTTGCAAAAATTGCTGAAGTCGCAGAAAAATACGGCGACGGACACGTTCACCTCACTTCTCGCCAGAGCATCGAGATACCGTTCATCAAGCTCGAACAGATCGACGAGGTGAAGAACGCGCTCGGTGAGGGCGGTGTGGAGCCCGGAGTCTGCGGTCCGCGCGTTCGCACGATAACCGCATGTCAGGGCAGCGCTATATGCCCGAGCGGGTGCATCGACACCTACGCGCTTGCGCAGGAGCTTGACGAACGTTACTTCGGACGCGAGCTTCCGCACAAATTCAAGTTTGGCATCACCGGCTGCCAGAACAACTGCCTCAAAGCGGAGGAAAACGACCTCGGCATCAAGGGCGGCATAAAGGTGCAGTGGAAGGAGCAGGACTGCATACACTGCGGTGTCTGCGAAAAGGTCTGTCGTGTGAACGCGATAACCGTGCAGAACGGAAAGATCACAGTCGATACGGGTAAATGCAACTTCTGCGGACGCTGTGTTAAATCCTGTCCGACAGACGCGTGGGAGCAGAAAAGCGGCTACATCGTGTCCTTCGGCGGACTTTTCGGAAACAGCATCGCGAAGGGCGAACCGATAGTTCCGTTCATCGAGGATCACGACACGCTGATGCGCGTATGCGATGCGGCAATTGAGTTTTTTGCACAGAATGCGAACCCGAGCGAGCGGTTCCGCTTCACTCTCGACCGCGTGGGACATGACAAGTTCAGAGAAGTGATACTTAATGCGGTAAATACAAAATGAAGACCGAAATAATCAAGACAGATATACTTATCATCGGCGGCGGTACAGCGGGCTGCTATGCTGCGGTCACAGCCGCTGAAAACTCGGATAAGAAAATACTTATATGCGAGAAAGCGCACATCAGAAGAAGCGGCTGTCTTGCAGCGGGAGTGAACGCGCTGAACGCTTACATCACCGAAGGACGGACGCCGCAGGATTACGCGGATTACTGCAAAAAGGACGCCGCAGGGATAGCGCGTGACGACCTGCTTCTCACGATGTCGGAACGTTTGAACGCGGTGACGGAACGGCTTGAAAAAGAGGGACTCGTTATCTTGAAAGACGAAAACGGAAAATACGTCACTCGCGGGAATCGCAACATCAAGATAAACGGTGAGAACATAAAGCCGCTTCTTGCAGGAATGGTGAGTAAATTACCGAACATAACTGTGCTCAACCGCGTGAACATCATCGACATTTCCGTGACAGACAACCGCGTGAACGGCGCTTTCGGCATAGGCATAGAGAACGACGTTTTCTACGTTATCGAAGCGGGCGCGGTGCTTATCGCAACAGGCGGAGCGGCGGGACTGTACAAGCCGAACAATCCCGGCTTTTCGCGGCACAAGATGTGGTACTGCCCGTTCAATACAGGCGCGGGCTACGCTATGGGAATACGTCACGGCGCGGAAATGACCACGTTCGAGATGCGCTTCATCGCACTTCGGTGCAAGGACACGATAGCGCCCACGGGCACTCTCGCGCAGGGTGTCGGAGCGAAACAGATCAACGCTCACGGCGAAGTGTATGAGCAGAAATACGGGCTCACGACATCGGGGCGCGTTTATGGGACCGTTGCGGAAAATATTGCCGGCCGCGGGCCGTGTTACCTGCAAACAAAAGGCATAACACACGAGCGTGAGCAGTCGCTTCTGAAAGCGTATCTGAATATGGCGCCCTCGCAGACGCTGAAATGGCTGGAAAGCGGTACACTTCCGTCGGAACACAATGTTGAGATCGAAGGCACCGAACCGTACATCGTCGGAGGTCATACGGCAAGCGGATTCTGGATAGACGCAGACCGCGCTACAACGATAAAGGGTCTGTACGCGGCAGGTGATGTCGCGGGAGGAGCTCCCCAGAAATACGTCACCGGCGCACTGGCGGAAGGCGGGATAGCCGCACATTCGATGCTACAGTATCTTGCTGACGGAATTTCCGGAACCGTTTCCGGTGATGAAATATCACAGCACGAATGTGAAATAACACACTTCCTCTCTGCGGGCGCCCCCCCTTACTCGACCGAACAGCTCGAAGAAGCTATGCAGACCGTAATGGACAGCTATGCTGGCGGGATAAAGACGAACTACCGTTTCTCCGGAAAAAGCCTTGACGAAGCGGACAGACGCATCGTGCAGCTGCAGGAGCTTTCCGACAGTCTGCGTGCCGGCGATGCGCAGGAGCTTATGTATATTTACGAGCTGCGCGAAAGGCTTACGGTGTGCAGGACAGTGATAGCACATCTGAAAGCGCGGCATGAGACCCGCTGGCACTGTTTTGCGGAGAATACCGATTTTCCGGAGCGGGATGATGAACACTGGAATGTATTCGTGAACTCTCGTTTTGAAAACGGGAAAACCGAGATCATATTAAGGAGAGTGAATTCCCCGTGAGCATTGAGATAGACAGACAAAAGTGTGTCGGCTGCGGCAGATGCCGCGATGTATGCCCCGGAACGCTCATAGCTCTCGATACAGAAAAACGCGCGTATATAAAATACCCGCGTGACTGCTGGGGCTGTACGAGCTGTATCAAGGAATGTCCGGTTTGCGCGATACGGTTCTTTCTCGGTGCCGATATGGGAGGCATGGGGAGCCGTATGTACACGGAAAAGCACGGCGATATACTTGACTGGCTGATAGAAAAACCGGACGGCGGTATCGTTAAAATATCCGTTGACACAAGAGAATCAAACAAGTATTAGGAGATGATGTTATGCACGGTTTATCGCATCTTGACGAGCTTGAAGCAGAGGCGATATACATAATACGCGAAGTCGCGGCGGAGTGCGAAAAGCCCGTTATGCTGTACTCGATAGGAAAGGACAGCTCAGTGATGCTGCACCTCGCGCTCAAAGCGTTTTATCCCGAAAAGCCACCGTTCCCGTTCCTGCACGTCAACACGACGTGGAAGTTCAAAGAAATGATAAAATTCCGTGACGAGACAGCGAAAAAACTCGGTATCGAAATGCTCGAATATATAAATGAGGACGGTGTGAAGCGCGGAATCAATCCGTTTGACCACGGCGCGGCATACACCGACATTATGAAGACGCAGGCGCTCAAACAGGCGCTCGATAAGTACGGCTTCACGGCAGCATTCGGCGGCGGCAGACGCGACGAGGAAAAGTCCCGCGCAAAAGAGAGGATCTTCTCCTTCCGCAGCGCGTCGCACGCGTGGGATCCGAAAAATCAGCGCCCAGAGGTGTGGAAGCTCTACAATACGAAGATCAACAGGGGTGAGAGCATACGCGTCTTTCCTATCTCAAACTGGACAGAAAAGGACATCTGGCAGTACATACGACGCGAAAATATCGACATAGTTCCGCTGTATTTTGCTGCGGTGCGTCCGGTGGTCGAGCGCGACGGGAACATAATTATGGTCGATGACGACAGGTTCCCGCTTAAAGACGGTGAAGTGCCGCAGATGAAGTCCGTGCGTTTCAGGACGCTCGGCTGCTATCCGCTTACCGGCGGTATCGAAAGCACTGCGGCGACGCTTGACGACATAATCGCTGAAACGCTTGCAAGCGTGGAATCCGAGCGCACATCACGCGTTATCGACAACGAGGCTGCGGGAAGCATGGAGCGCAGAAAGAGAGAGGGGTATTTCTAATGAACCGTTCTGACAAACTGAATGATCGCTCCGGACAGCGAGGCGGCGACCCGATATATAACAAAAGCAACATACAGTCTGCGGGCGCAGGCTCTGCGCGTGGATTACTGAAATTCATAACCTGCGGGAGCGTTGATGACGGCAAATCCACGCTGATAGGGCATATCCTGTATGACGCTAAGCTAATCTACGCAGATCAGGAAAAGGCGCTGGAGCTCGACAGCAAGGTCGGCAGCACCGGCGGCGGGATCGACTACTCGCTGCTTCTCGACGGACTTATGGCGGAGCGCGAGCAGGGCATCACGATAGACGTGGCTTACCGCTACTTCACCACTTCGTCGCGCAGCTTCATTGTCGCGGACACGCCCGGACACGAGGAATATACCCGCAATATGGCTGTCGGAGCGTCTTTCGCGCAGCTTGCCGTGATACTCGTTGACGCGTCGCAGGGAGTGCTCGTACAGACCCGCAGACACGCAAGAATATGCAGCCTTATGGGAATACGACACTATGTTTTCGCGGTCAACAAGATGGATCTAGTGAAATACAGCGAGACCCGTTTCAGCGAGATACTTTCGCAGATAAACGGGCTTGCGGCAGAGCTTTCTCTGCCCGGTGTCAAGGTCATTCCCCTCTCCGCGACTGCGGGAGACAACGTGACCGTAAAGTCGGTGAATATGCCGTGGTACACTGGCGAAACACTTCTTGCGTATCTCGAAAACGTTGATGTGAGCGAGTCGGAAAGCGGTGAAAAGTTCTATATGCCGGTGCAGCGTGTATGCCGTCCCGACCGCACATTCAGGGGCTTTCAGGGACAGGTCGAAGCGGGCAGTATAAAGGTCGGAGACACCGTGAGAACTCTTCCGAGCGGTGAGACCGCAGACGTGAGCGGGATACTTGTCGCCGGCAAGGAAGCGGATAATGCTTATGCCGGTCAGCCCGTCACAATAACGCTCGACCGTGAGGTCGATGTATCGCGCGGGTGTGTTATCACGACCGACGAAAATATAGCGGCTTACGGCACGCTCGATGTATCGCTGCTCTGGACGGACGACAGCGAGCTTGCCGCCGGAACGGATTATCTTGTGAAGCTCGGAACAAAGCTGATACCTGCGGTCGTGACCTCGATAGAATTCGCTGTCGATGTGAACACCGGCGAGCATATACCCGTGACGGTGCTCGGAAAGAACGGACTTGCGCGATGCACGATAAGGCTGTCGGAGCCGATACCGGCGGACAGATTCGCGCTGCATAAGACGCTTGGTGAGATAATACTCATTGACCGCGTGACGAACATGACTGCCGCGTGCGGAGTTGTGGAGAGCGTTTCGGACAAGGCTTCCGCGGCTGACGAAAGAGCCGCATTCACAGACGGAAAGCTGCGTGCGCGCGGTGATGTCTTTGAGGAGTTCTACTACGATGTGAACAGCTATAATGTATTCCACACACAGACAGTTCGCCGTTCTTTCACGACAGGCGACGAGATACCGACAACCGGAAAAAGCTATGCCTACCCCGACGATCTCGACATAATCGTTATGCGTGACAAAGTCGCCGTGCAGGTGCGAGAAAGAAAGGTAGTTAAGCTGCTTACATTCGGCGAGTACGAATATGACGGTACAGTACCGATAGTAAACGGGCGCGGATTTGCTGTGCTTGCAAAGACGAACGATGATGTGGAGCGATTTATGTTTGAATACGAAAATGCCGATGAACGTACGCTGCCGGAGCTTTCCGGAAAGTGGCTCAATTTTGGCACCTACCGGAAAATATTTATTTCGGGGTCGGATATTTAAAATAACAATATCAAGACCGATACTGACAGCCGGTTCTGCATGATCTGACAATGACTGTTCACAGATAGACTGATACCAATATAATAGTTTTGCCCCCAAGCACTTTGTAATGCTTAGGGGCATTAATCTTATCCTGCTGTCTGTACTATGACCGGCAGATGATAAGTCTTACTTTGAAATATCCTGAGATACTTGGTAAAAGCGACACATAAGGACAGTACTTCTGATTGAGCAACGAAAATACTATGTGATAAAAATCCTGTATCGGTACAGATCTGAATATTAACGCAAGTCAAGGAAAATTTGGTCAAGATGACGGAATAATATGCAAGCAAGAGCACGATGCAAAGATGCGTGCGTCTATTTGTGCGGTATTGCCTTAACAAAAAAATTTCTTATTCAGCATCCTTAAACGGCGAAAAACCCGCCTCGCGTATAACTTTGAACGTCTCGTCTATGCTCTGTCCGCCGGCAGTCAGGTAGCCTTCCGCGAATATCGAATCCACTATCCTGAACAGCGTTTTCTCCTGTCCGGCGAAATACACTTCTCTGCCTGCCGCACAGCGAATATCCGCTTCAGGAAGCATAAGCCGTACAAGGCATAATACCTTTGTGCAGTACTCTGTTGTCAGCTTTACGGGTCCACGTTCCGCAAGGTCTGTTCCTTTGATCGGAAGCAGGAAATTTATCGGCACCGACGCCGGTGCTGTATCCTGTATGTCAAGCAGCATATCTGCGACATCTTCCTCACTCTCGCCCATGCCGATAATACCGCCGCAGCAAATCTCAAATCCAACGTTTTTCAGCATACGGATATTTTCGATACGTTGTTCGTAAGTGTGCGTCGAACAGATGTTTCTTCCTTTGAAGCTATAATGAACTGTTCATTGTCAATTGGCTGCCACCTATTTTTCTGTCAAGTATATTATATCACAGGCGCAATGGGATTGTCGATAATTTTCATCCTTCTTTCACAAAGGTGATCTTTATCACCTTATTCACGGCTGTGGATGCCTTCGCTGCCGGTATTTTCAGATATGTATGCCGCCCAGCTTTGGAGTTCGGCGCTGAACCCGTCAAGGTCGCCGAGCGTGATAACACCACCCTCTAAAAGGTGATAGATGTTTTGTTTCATGTATGTTCGACTGTCACGAAATACTATATCCGTCTTTCTTGTGTCTTTTTGTAATTTGTCGTACAATGACCATATACGATCAGCTGCAGAAATGTCATCAGCGTTCAGAAGTTTGGAATAATTCTTGCAAAGTCCGTTCATATAGTTCTCAATCCATATTGTTCTTCTCTGCCGATAGATTTTCCAATCAGATTCAAGGAATTCGTAATCATTCATTAATGGTTTCTCCTATCAATTCAGCTTTCAGCAGCCTTACATATCTCCTCGCTGACCTCCCTGAACACGCCCTGTTCCCGGTACCGATCGTTTATCCTGTCTATCTTCGCTATCAGTTCTCGGCATTTCGACATATTATTCAATTTGTGGTAAACGTCGAGCAGACATCTGAGCAGTTCGCAATTCTTGTCTATATACGTCAGCTTGTCAGGGTGTTTCTCAAATATCCAGAATGCATCGTTCAGTATCGAAGCTGCGGCAGCTATTCCTACTGTGCTACCCGTCAAAATCCGATACAGTTCTCCTTGTATTATTTCCCTACCAGCTTGCTCTTGACCGCCGTATATTTCTTTTCCGGTATGGGAATTACAGTCCCGTCCGAAAGCTCGACCTTAAATCTCCACACAGCCTTGACATCGAGCGGGTTTATGATATAGCTTGAATGTACACGGATCAGAGTTCCCTCGGTCTGCTTCTCCAAATCGGAGAGGCTGCACCTGACCGTAATCGTTTTGTCACGCAAATGAAGTATGCATTGATGTTCCGGCGTAGATCTTATCCATATAACAGAGTTTAATGTGATAACATAAAATATGCTGTCCGTTCCGAGCAGGCTTATACGCGGTTCCTGCACGTGCGCATTCGCTTTCTTGTATATCTCGTTGTAATGATCGGGGTAAAGATAATCATCTTTGTGATATTCTATCGGGTGTGAGATATGCACCATAAAGATCCTGGGCTGCCGCTGTCGATTTCCTTTGTCATCAATGCAGCTGACATCAGCCCAGCTGAATTGGAGCCGCTGAAATGCAGGAATAACATCACCGTTCGGATAGTGTCCCGTAACAACATACATAAGCATTACTTCACAGGTCGCGTTGGAGGTTTTGACGTACTCCGCCTCAATATTGCCGAGCATAAAGGTGATAGCATTGGAGAACTCCGCCCACGCTGCTTTGAGGTTATCCAATCCGTGTATCTTCTGTCCTATCGCAATACCATACCACTTCACATTCTCGCTCATGTGTTCAAAATACGGCTTGGCATTATTCTTATCGTAGTATTCCATAGCGATATTGATACTCTTATTTACGCACTCTTCGGCATTCATTTACTGCACCCCACTTTGAAAATAATATCATACAAAAAATTTTTTTGTCAAGGCAAGTTGTACAAGACGCATGGCAAGTTAATTACGAATCAGTCTGTTGACAGCTTGTTTTGACCGTGTTATAATAAATCTGCCGCAAAATCCGGTGATGAATTATGCAATATTAACAAAATCCAATTTTATTTCAAAATTTTTCGAAAAATCATTATCCCTTTTGCTTTTTTCTGCAACTTAATAAACAGAAAACAAAAACCACAGTGATGAGCCGCAGACGCGGTTTAAATAAATTAAAATGCCTACGGGCGGAAAGGAGTTTTCGTATGAAAACTATACAGGATTTTATCAAGGAGATCGAGGGTTCGGCAGCATTACAGGACGAGCTCAAAGCGATCGAAGACAAGGACGCGGCTGCGGCATTCCTCAAAAAGTATGACTGCGGCGGGTCTGTTGAGGAATTCGGAAAGGCATTATTGGCGCTTTCTGAGGGCGAGATAAGCGATAACGCGGCAGAGAGCGCAGCGGGCGGCTGGATAATAGATCCCAAGAATACAAGAGATTCATTTCTCAGAGGACTAAATCGGGCTCTCTGAACCTTGCAGCACAAAGACTCCGTTTTCGGGGTCTTTGTGCGTTTTTATTTACAGATAAGTACCGACACTTTAAACACCCCATTATCCGGCATAAACGAGCTTTCACCTTGGTACTTTCCGACAATGTGCCGCACGGAGTTTATTCCGATACCGTTTCCCTTGTGCTTGGTGGAAAGGAATACGCCTTTGTCGTTTGTATGCGGCTCGACTTTGTAATTATTTTCGACTATGAATGAAAGCTGTTCGGGCGAGGAACTGTGACTTCCGGTGATCTTTATGTATCGCTTTTCATCTATAAATTTACAGGCTTCCACCGCATTTTCTATGATATTACCGAACATTACGGCAAGGTCCGGCTTTTCTATAAAGCACGTTTCGGAAAGCACGATATTCACCGTATAATCAATGCCGTTTTTCAGTGCGACCTCCGAAAAGTATGTCAGTACTGCGTTCACTGTGTCATTCTCGCAATACCTCAGCGGCTGGTCGTGGATAAGAGAAGCCGGATAGGACGCAATGATCCCGTCAAGCGCGGAAAGATCGCCGGTTTCCCGTATCTGTTTCAGCAGCAGCACATGATGCCGGAGATCGTGGTTAGTTCTGCGCATATCCTCAATGCGCTCATTGATCGTATCGTACTGCATTTTCTGCAGTTCAAGCTCATGGTTATCCGCCGTAAGACGGGCGTTTTTCTCATAGACCGTTACAAGCTGCACTATTATCCGGTAGATCATTAACGAGCCTATATCAATAAGCAGCAGATATCCGGTGCTTAACGGATCGAGCGCGTTTTCAAGCGCAGACTTTCCGGAGGTGTAGAAATGCTGCGTCCATATCAGATAGAATACTCCCGGTACAAGCCACAGGAACCACCAGAGCGAACTGCTTGCCGCCGACAGCTCCGAGTCCGGCTCGGAATCGGCAGTTATCCCCTTTAATATCATCAGATACACAGCTGTTACCAGAAGTGCTTCCACCGGCATCATAAACAGCGAGTATGTAAAGTGATACCGGAGAAGTGCTTCTTCCGGAAAGAATATGCCCTCGATAAATTTTGAGGTCACGACAACAAGATTTCCGAGATCCATCAGTACAAGAACAGTAAAGACGAGCTTTCCGAAACGCTCCCTTATGGCAAGGAAGATAAAGCCGATATAAATGACCGATATTACCGCATCATACAATGGGTTCTGCACCTGCGGCGAGAAAAAGCGGAATGTGTTGAGAGATACCTGCGAGATTGTTGCAAAGATGAGCAGAAGCACCGTTATCCGGGTGCCGAATCTCCACCGTCCCCGGAACGAGAACAGCACAAGAAGCATATACGGAAACGAGTTCAGGAATGTATATAAAACAGCTTCCCATACGGAAAAACCTGGATTCATAAGATACACCTTCTGTAATTTGAGAATAAATATATGATAGCACAAAACAGTTGCAAAGTCAACTTTACTTTTTCTTCTCGTCCTATAGGCAATTTCTCCGTCCGGAAAGCCATAAATCGAAGTTTTTCAAACGGAATTTTTGCCTATATGACGATCGAGAAAAGCAGGAATGCATTTCGTGCACAAAATCACGCTTTGTGTGCACTTTATGATACAAGCGCAATTTTCTGTGATATAATAGTTCAAAAGTCCGGCAAGGAGATAAAAAGTATGAGAATTGCAATAGTCGATGATGACATCAGGGATGCGGGCAAGATAGAGTTTGCGCTTATGGATATTGCGAAAGATATTCTTATAGACAAATATGAAAGCGGCAGCGCTTTCATCGAAAAAATCAAAGGCGGGGTCTTTTACGACATCGTTTTTATGGATGTATATTTAGGCGATGAAAACGGCACCAACATAGTACGCAGTATGCAGGAGATAACGCCGTCAACTCAGGTCATTTTCAGTACCACAAGCAAAGATCATGCAATAGAAGCATTCAGGCTGAACGCGGTCGGATATCTTCTCAAACCTTATGAGGAAGCCGACGTCGTAAAGGTATTCGCGCGTGCGGGACTTCGCCGGGAAAGTTCGGAGGAAACCGTGCTGCTGCAATTCGGCACGGAAAACAGATTGTTCCGTGTTGCCGATGTGGTGAAAATCGAGAGCGATAAGCACTACACAAAAATAACCGTAAGCAGCGGGAACGTAAGCCGTTATCACTACGGTTATTCGGAGGTCGCTGTCAAGTTCGTCAAAGGCTTTATAGAGATAAAACGCGGAGTTTCGGTAAATATGGCGTATATTGAGCGCATAAGGAACGGCGTTGTGTATCTTCGTGACGGCAGCAACTATAAGATAGCACGCGGCAAAAAGGACTATGTGGTAAGCCAGTTTACAGCATTTGCAATAAACAAAAGCAGTATATTTTAGGCAATGTCCACAAATATTGTCATTTTCTCAAATAACATTATCCCTTCTGCTTTTTTCTGCAACTTAATAAACAGAAAGGCACAAGGGAAAGGAGGTCAGCATGGAGAATACACTTCGCAGGATGTACGAATATCAGCGGTTTGAAAACAATCCGCGGCTGAAAAATTTGCTCAATGACGCACTCAGTCGGTACAGCTTTCCGGACGAAGGTGAGCTTTCGGACGATGAAGCGGGACTTCTGAACGCAGCGGGAACGCAGGTCGCAGACCCGAAGCGTGGTAAGGAGGAGCACTCATGACGGCGGCGGTTATCGACTGGGAGACAGTCTACAAGGAGTACGAACCGAAAGTCAGGGCGTACATAACGAGTCGTGTCGGGAACTCCGAGGATATAAAAGACCTCTGCTCGGAAGTGTTTTTGGAGATAATGCGGCAAAAGGAACGGTTCAGCGGAGAGCTTAAAGCGCTTTCAAGCTGGATATTCGTGATAACAAAGCGGACAGCGGCAAGATTCTATCGTTACTATCGTCCGACGGACGAGATACCGGAGGAATTTGCGGACGACACCGACATCGAGCAGCAGACAATTGACGCGGAAACGCTCGACCAGCTCGCAGACGCGCTCGAAATGCTTGACGAGCGGCTCAGGGACATAATTTCACTGCACTACTACGGTGAAAAAAAGCTGACCGAGATCGCGTCGGCAATGGGTATGTCCTATGCAAACATCAAGGTGCTGCACAAAAAGGCACTGAATCAGCTTAAAAAGCTGATAGGATAACAACAAAAGGCTATAAGCCGCAGAGGGCGGTTTATTTAATCAAATTGCCCCGAAAGGGCGGAAAGGAGTTTTCGGATGAAAACTATCGAGGCATTCATCGGTGAGATCGAGAGTTCGGCAGCATTACAGGACGAAATGAAAGCGATCAGGGACAAGGACGCGCTTGCCGGATTTCTCAAAAAGTATGATGTGAACGCTGCTGTTGAGGAATTTACAAAGGCTGTCAAGGCAAAGGCAGAAGCCGAGGGCGAGATAGCTGATGACGCAGTGGAAGCGGCTGCGGGCGGTGTCAAACGATTAAAGAATTGGATCATATTCGATTAACCCGGAAAACACAACGTACATAAAGCAGTCGCTGTACCCGACTGCAAAAATAATAATTTTTATCAGGAGGAGAAACGACTATGAAGGAATCGTTGACCAACCTTTGCGAGAGCTTCCTCACGAACATTGAACTGATCTACAGGCAGAAGGGCTTCAAGCTCGTGAGTACAAAGGTCATGCCGATGTGCAGCTATACATACATCACAAGCGGCAAAACAGTCGAGCCGGAACGCCTACAGGAATGCCTTAAGCTCGTTGAGAGCAAGGGCGGCGGTTCATTTTCCGGAATGAGGGACGCTTTTCAGGGTCCGCACGCGTGTATACTTGCGGTAAGCGATGATTCCGCAGCCACCATGGATTCCGATGCCCTGATCTTCGAAAAACTCAAGAAAACATATACAGACTCCAAATACATCGGAGTAGCAGCTTCTCTGCTCCCGAGACTGGGTAACCCTGAGGCGCTCGACGAAAAGATCGCAAGAGGCAGGAGAATTTTTGACGCTCTTGCTAAAAAACACAAAGTTAACACCGATTTTCATGATTCGTTAATGACGAGTATCATCGCATACAGTGATAAGTCTGACGATGCGATAGCCGATGAGACCGAGAAGATATATACGGAGATAAAACCTCTCACAAGCGGAGAATACGCGCAGGACTGCGCCCTTATACTTACCTGCTCCGACAAGCCCGCCGATGAGAAGGCCGCACGTTTCAAAGAGCTTTACGAAGCGCTCTCAAAAGATAAGAAGAACAAGTATTCCAACGGTCCGGCAATTGTAACGCTCGCGGCACTTTCGCTCCTTGACGCCGATGCGGGAACGCTTGTAAGCGATATTATGGAGACCGCGGAACTGCTTGCGGGAAAGAAGCACTATAAGGGACTTGTCCCCATCTACGGCAGGGACGAGCGTATGCTGCACGCAGCTATGCTTGTTATGGCGGACAATATGACCGACGACAGGTATGTGTACTCTGTGGCGGCTATGTATCTGTCGGTATTCTATATGTATGAGATAGAACAGGGCATCTCCGCGGTCAGCGGAGTATTGCCGCTCATGGTATGATAACGTGTCATACTTCATTGGTATCAAGCATCCTCGGCAAACACGTTAATCGCCGCATAAAGCGGTAAAATATTATTCTGAAAGGAAATAAAAACTATGAACAGGAAAATCAAAAAAGTCATAAGCGCGGCTCTTGCCTGCACGATCATCTTTGGATCGACACTTACGGCTCAGGTCACTGCAAGCGCGGACACAACAACCACAGCGGTATCCGAAAGTACAGCAGTTAAGTCCTACAAGCTCAAGAAAAAGACTGTCAAAACCTATTTGTTTTCCGCGGAAAAAGAAGCAACGACCAAAACCCCGCTGTACTATGTAAACGGAAGCGATGTACCTTACATGAAGGTCGAGGATTGGGCAGATCTGTATAAGAACATTGCTGTCGGAGCTTTCGGGAAAACAGACTTTGATATAAAAGTTCAGAAAGACGGCGATACGGTATATCTCATGAGAGAAAACGACTTTTTCATGGGTATTGATTTCACGCAGGACTTGTTCTATTTCTGGGATTACAACGCATTTATTGATGTATTCGGAAACGGTCTGATGGATGTTACGAGCAGCATGTTCAAGAACCCGGACGGCACCTCAAAATATGTAAAGGAGCTTTCCTCGACCAATCAGCGTTACGGTGATCAGATAATGATGGATCTCGGCGAGTATGGTATTGACCTTGTTCAGAAGGGGGACGATTATTACATACCCCTCCAGACGCTGTCCGATATATTTTTAGCGCCTTCGATGGTAAATCTTCTGTATAACGGAAAAGCTATTATAGCCATAGGCGGAGGAGCCTCGGCTATCGCCGGCGAAGGAGGTATGACCGAGCTCGGAAAGCTCTATTACGATGGCGGCGGATCCGGAAAAATAAGCAAGGAAATGGCTGAATACAGCTATAATGAGCTTTGCTTCGCGCTTGATAGATTATACGGTCTTAAGGATCAGCACAGGATCAAAGATTTCCCTACACTTATGAAACAGATCGGTTATGAACCGTACTTCCTGAGCACAAATCAGACGAGAACGGAAAAGCGTCTGAACGATCTCATTAACAACAGCCTCGATGATCTGCACAGCAGCTACCAGCTTCCCTCCTACGCCGCAGATCTGATGACTGTTGTGGAGTATATACAGAAAAAAGGCTCAAGCCGCTCGTCAACTGCATTGCAGGAAAGACGGATCGAGCTTATGACCGCAAGAGCTCAGTTCAATCCCGAAGGCGTTCCCGGATATCAGGAAGTCGGAGATACCGCTTTCATCACATTTGACAACTTTACTGTCGATCGTGCAAAGGATTATTACACGACCGCTCCCACAGCGGAAGATAAAGATACTATCGGTATAATAGCATATTCCGTTCAGCAGATACTCAGAAAAGACAGCCCCATAAAAAATGTGGTGTTAGACCTTTCCTGCAATACCGGTGGTACAGTCGGCACAGCGGTATATACGCTCGGAGCGTTCCTCGGCAAGGCTTCCGTAAGCCTTGAGGATCCCAACACCGGCGCACTCGTTACGCATGATTATAAGGTAGATACCAACTTTGACGGAAAGTTCAATTCAAAGGACACCCTCGCTGGAAAAGGACTGAACCTTTACTGCCTCACTTCAAGCGTAAGCTTCTCCTGCGGAAACCTTGTTCCGTGTGCGTTCAAGAACAGTGGTAAGGTAACGCTTCTCGGTCAGACCTCCGGCGGCGGCAGCTGCGCCGTAATGCACCTGTCCACAGCTTCCGGCTCGATATTCAATATTTCGAGTTCCATGCGCATGAGCTTCCTCAAAAACGGTTCGTTCTATGACATTGACCGCGGTGCTGACCCCGATATCCCAATCACCAAGACCGAGCATTACTATGACAGAGAAGCGCTCGCGGAGTATATAAACGGTCTGTTCTGATGCTGCATATCACCCATTACCGAATAAAATAAAATTTTTTGAAAAAAACATTATCCCTTTTCCGGTTTTCTGCAACTTAATAAACAGAAAACAAAAACCACAGTGATGAGCCGCAGACGCGGTTTAAATAAATTAAAATGCTTACGGGCGGAAAGGACAAAACTATGAAAACATTAGAAGCATTTGTTGAGGAGCTCAGAAATTCCGAGGCACTCCAGAAGGAATTCTGTACCATTTCCTGCAATGAGGAGCTGGAGGGCTTTTTGAAGAAGAACGACTGCGAGGCAGCGATAGAGGATTTTGTAGGATTCATGCAGTCGGCACTGGTCAAGACCGAGGAGGGCGAACTCTCCGACGAGGATGCCGAGGCGGTCGCAGGCGGTGATGTCAGAGGCTGGTTTGGACAGTGGTTTGGTGTGGATTTTAAATCCGCAGATGATGCTATCGTCAAATTAAATACGAAAGTCACCAATTACTTCATTGATACGTTTTACCCCTCCAATCCGTTCGCCAAGCCGAGCTGTAATGGCGACAGAGGTACAAAGAGAGGTGCTTATTCGGATCCGACTTATTCCAAGCCCGTCTGATTACAGCACATTATCTAACTGCACATAATCAGAAAACGTACACACAAAGGCTCCGTTCGCGGGGTCTTTGTGCCGTACATTTAAGGAGAATCCATAATGGAGAACAACAGCATTTTCAGACAAAAAAGCCTTGACAAAGTATCATCACCGGAAAAGCTCGATGACTACATCAGAGTAACCACGCCGAGCGTGTGGATAGTGCTTATCGCTATCGTACTGCTGCTTGCGGGTGCGGTAGTCTGGGGAATTTTCGGAGAAATCGAGATACATAACGAGGACGGAACTACCGAGACAGTCGCACCGATAACATTTATAATGAATTAAGGAGCCGGAGATGTCAGAAAAAGCAATAAAGCAGCCGCTCACGAAAGGGGTCGCGAAAGTCCCGGTCGTTATGCAGATGGAAACGCTCGAATGCGGCGCGGCTTCGCTCACGATGATACTCGCCTATTACGGACGCTGGGTACCGCTGGAGCAGATACGCGAGGACTGCGGAGTTTCGCGCGACGGCTCGAATGCGAAGAATATTCTGAAAGCCGCGAGAAGCTACGGACTGAACGCCAAAGCGTACCGTTATAATCCCGAAAGGCTCAGGGAAGTCGGAAAATTCCCGATGATAGTTCATTGGGAGTTCAACCATTTTATTGTGCTGAACGGTTTCAAAGGCAATTACGTTTACATAAACGACCCCGCCCGCGGCTCGGTAAAGATGACTTTTGAGCAGTTCGACGAGGGCTACACCGGCGTGTGTCTTATGTTCGATCCGTCCGAAGCCTTTGTGCCCGGCGGCAGACCGAAAAGCATTGCCGAGTTTGCGAAAGCACGTCTGAAAGGCGCATCCGCAGCTGTCGCTTTCGTTACCATAACCACACTCATAAGCTCGATAACGGGTATTATCCTGTCGGGCTTTTCGCGCGTTTTTATGGACAGACTGCTTACCGGTCTTGACGCGGCCTGGCTTCTTCCCTTCATAGTCGGGCTTGCGGGCGTTTCTGCCGTGCAGATCATCGCATCATGGATACAGGCGGTGTATTCGCTGAAAATAAACGGCAAAATGGCGGTCGTCGGGAATATGTCGTATATGTGGAAGGTGCTCCGCCTGCCTATGAAGTTCTTTTCACAGCGCATGGCGGGCGATATTCAGCAGAGACAGGCTTCAAACGCGAATATCGCGGGCAGCCTTGTGAATACCCTTGCTCCGCTGGTTTTGCAGACGGCGATGATGATATTCTACCTTGTTGTCATGGTGAGGTATTCGCTGCTTCTTACGGCAATAGGCATAGCGTCGATAGCCGGACAGATGTTCGTGTCGCGGATAATTTCTAACAAGCGCGTCAATCTCACCCGTGTTATGATGCGCGACGCGGGAAAACTCGCAAGCGCTACGGTATCGGGCATCGAGATGATCGAGACGATCAAGGCGAGCGGTGCAGAAAACGGATTTTTCGAGAAATGGTCGGGCTATCAGGCAAGCGTGAATACGCAGAACGTGCGCTTCGAGAAGATAAACAACTACCTCGGCATGATACCCGCGATACTGACTCAGCTTGCGGACACAGCGGTGCTGATACTCGGCGTGTACCTGTGCATGACGGGACAGTTCACTGTCGGTATGGTAATGGCATTTCAGGGCTTTCTCGGCTCATTCATGCAGCCTGCGCAGACACTCATTTCCGCGGGGCAGCAGTTTCAGGAGCTTCGCACCGAAATGGAGCGTGTCGAGGACGTTATGAAATACCCGACGGATGTCGAGATAGATGAGGATATAGACGAAGAAGCGGATTACGAAAAGCTCTCCGGCACGGTTGAGCTGAAAAACGTGACTTTCGGCTATTCACGGCTTTCACCGCCTCTTATCGAAAATTTCAGCATGAAAATGGAACCGGGCAGCAGAGTGGCATTCGTAGGCTCGTCGGGCTGCGGCAAATCAACGCTGGCAAAGCTGATCTCCGGTCTTTATCAGCCGTGGGAGGGCGAAATTCTCTTTGACGGCAAACATATAAACGAGATAAACCGCAGCGTGTTCACCGGTTCGGTCGCAGTAGTCGATCAGGACATCACGCTGTTTGAAGATACAATAGAAAACAACATCAAGATGTGGGACAACACTATCGAAGACTACGAAATGATGATGGCGGCACGCGACGCGCAGATACACGATGATATCATGCAGCGCGAGGGCGGCTACCGCTACAAGCTGACAGAGGGCGGACGGGACTTCTCCGGCGGTCAGCGTCAGAGATTGGAAATTGCCCGTGTCCTCGCGCAGGACCCCACGATAATCGTCATGGACGAAGCGACTTCGGCTCTTGATGCAAAAACGGAGTATGATGTGGTGAACGCGGTCAAGCAGCGTGATATCACCTGCATCGTTATTGCGCACAGGCTTTCGACGATACGCGACTGTGATGAGATAATCGTGTTCGATCACGGCAAGGTCGTCGAGCGCGGAACGCATGAGGAACTTATGGCGCTGAACGGTGCATACACCAGATTGGTAACATCGGAGTAAGGGGGGGAGCATAATTGGGATGGTTCGATGAACAAATAAAAGACAGAATGAGAGCCGACAACGAGGTGTTCGAGGATTCGTTTATCCGCGCCGCCGGAGTTATCATGGGACGAAAGCTGTCCGCCGCAATGAACGATCAGAGACAGGCGGCGACGGACGCTATCGGAGAGATACTGAAATGCTACCATATCAAGCCCCGCGAGGTTCCGGACAGCATAACGGATATGAACGATACGCTTGAATTCCTGCTCCGCCCGCACGGGATAATGCGCAGGAATGTCGAGCTTGAAAAGGGTTGGTACAAGGACGCTTCCGGACCTATGATCGGTACGCTCAAAGAGGACGGAAGCATTGTTGCGCTTATACCGACGGGAATGACGCATTACAGCTATTTCGATGTGAAGTCAGGCAAGCGCGTGATGCTTAACAATAAAACGGAAAAGCTGATAGACAAGGAAGCTATCGCTTTCTACAAGCCGTTTCCGTCGAAAAAGATCGGCATTGCGGGGCTTCTCCGTTACATTGTCGAGAACATAAGACCTTCCGATATCGCAATGATCGTTATCGCAACTGTCGCGGTCACTCTGATAGGTTTTCTGACACCGAAGCTCAACGAAATGCTGTTCTCGGACATTATAAGCTCCGGAACTGTCGGCGGTCTCCTTGCTATCGCGGTATTCATAGTCTGCGTATCGTTGAGTACGCTGCTGCTCGGAACGGTGAAAACAATGCTGATGTCGCGGCTCACAACAAGACTGAGCGTATCTGTCGAGGCGGCAACGATGATGAGGATGCTTGCGCTCCCCGCGAGCTTCTTTAAAAACTACGGTTCCGGTGAGCTTGCGAATCGTTCGCAGTACATAAACGCGCTTGTGAAGTCGCTTCTGGATATGATACTTTCAACAGGCCTGACCTCGCTGTTCTCGCTGGCGTACATCTCACAGATCTTCGCGTATGCTCCGGCACTGGTAGCTCCCGCACTTGCGGTGATAATCTCGACGGTGTTGATCTCGGCGATCTCTGCGATATTGCAGATACGCATTTCGCAGCGGCAAATGGAGCTTGCATCAAAGGAAAGCGGCATGAGCTACGCGCTGATTTCCGGAATACAGAAAATAAAGCTGTCCGGCGCCGAAAAGAGAGCGTTTGCGCGCTGGAGCAACACATACAGCAAGAGCGCGGCGCTGCTCTATGACCCGCCTATGTTCATCAAGGTAAACTCGGTGTTTACTACGGCAATAGGGCTTATCGGAACGCTCATAATCTACTATGCCGCGATAAAGAGCGGAGTCTCGGTTTCGGAATACTACGCGTTCAACGTGGCTTACGGAATGGTATCCGGCGCTTTCACGGCGCTCGCGGGGATCGCTCTCACGGCAGCACAAATAAAGCCGATACTCGAAATGGCAAAGCCGATACTTGAAGCCGAGCCGGAGGTCGCGGAGGAAAAACAGGTCGTTGAACGCCTTATGGGCGGTATCGAACTGAACAATGTGACTTTCGCCTACAACCCGGATATGCCGAATGTGCTTGACGGGTTGTCGCTGAAAATATCTCCCGGTCAGTATGTGGCGATATGCGGAAAGACCGGCTGCGGCAAGTCAACGCTTATGCGCATAATGCTCGGTTTCGAGAAGCCGCAGAGGGGCGGCGTGTTCTACGACGGCAAAGACCTCGAACGCATAGATCTTAAATCCCTGCGCCGCAAGATCGGAACGGTGATGCAGGCGGGAAAGCTGTTCACCGGCGATATTTATTCAAACATTGTTATCACGAACCCGCGCCTTACTCTCGACGACGCATGGGAAGCCGCAGAAATGGCGGGATTTGCTGACGACATACGCTCAATGCCTATGGGAATGTTCACGCTCATCTCCGAGGGTCAGGGTGGTATCTCCGGCGGACAGAGACAGCGCTTGCTTATAGCACGGGCGATAGCTCCGAAACCGAGGATACTGATGTTCGACGAGGCGACTTCCGCGCTCGACAACATCACGCAGAAAACAGTCTCGGAATCCCTCGCAAAGCTCAAATGCACAAGAATAGTTATTGCTCACAGGCTTTCGACTATAAAGCAGTGTGACAGGATAATCGTGCTCGACAAGGGTAAGATCATCGAGGACGGAAGCTATGATGAGCTTATTGCAAAGAAAGGCTTCTTCGCGGAGCTTGTCGAGCGGCAGAGGGTAGATACATAAAATTTTTTCAGAAAATTTGAAAAAAGTATTATCCATTTTGCTCATTTCTGCAACTTAATATATAGGGAACCTCTAAAAACCCAATTTGAGAGAAAAAGAGCTATCCACTTTATGCCTCTTTGTATGCGCGCGTCCTGCGCGCTTTTGGCGGCAATACCACGGCTTCCTGCCGTGACCGTCTACTGCGTCAAACCTCCTAACCGGGCGTGGTCTCCCCGGCAGCGGGGAGGTGTCGAGCTTGCGAGACAGAGGGGCTGACCGACAGACCAGCCCGGCTTCGTCGGCTTTCCTTGTATCCGACGCAGCTATCTCATTTTCTCTTTTCAAAGCGGTTTTTAGAGGTACCCTATAGAAAGCAAAAACGGTCATAAATCGCGGACGCGGTTTAAGATTAATTTAT
Source organism: uncultured Clostridia bacterium (assembly GCA_947168885.1). Classification (GTDB taxonomy): domain Bacteria; phylum Bacillota; class Clostridia; order Oscillospirales; family Ruminococcaceae; genus Ruminiclostridium_E. The sequence goes on from CAMVNQ010000001.1 coordinate 501,897, forward strand.
AGCCTACGGGCAAGAAAGGAGTTTTCACTATGAAAACGATCGAAGCATTCATCAAGGAGATCGAGGGTTCGGCAGAGCTTCAGGCAGCGCTGAAAGAGATCAAGGACAAGGACGCTCTCGCGGCTTTCCTCAAGAAGAACGATGTTGACGGAACGGTTGAGGATTTCGGTAAGGCTATAAAGGCAAAGATCGAAGCAGAGGGCGAGCTTTCCGACGACGATGCGGAAGCAGTCGCGGGCGGTGGAATATTCAAGAATTTCTTTAAATTTTTGCTTGGTCTTTGATCGGTCCGGCTTGATAAAAAACGAAGCCGCCGCTTATCTGCGGCGGCACTCTCACTCTTAAAAAATGTTTACTGCTTACAGAGTGCAGCTTGCTCAAATGTGGCTGTGCACTGTAAACCGTAAACTAAAACCCAAAAAATGAAGGGAAATAAACACTATGACACTTGAAGAACTCTACAACAAAGTAATGTCCGACCGCGACAATATGGCGGAATTTGTGAAAGCCTCCGGAACAGGTTCGCTTGAGGATCTGGCTAAGCAGTATGGCTGCTCCGCCACAGACAGCGAGATACGCGATTATTTTATCGCAAAGTGCGGCGGCGAAGGCGAGCTTGACGATGACGCGGTCGAGGCGGTATCCGGCGGCGCGTTCGATTTCTTCGCATGGATAGGCAATTTATTCAACAGCCTCTTCGGCGGTGCGGGAAGCTCGAACACTTCCGCAAGCACTACGACAAAAAATTCCGTTATCGGCGGCGGTATAGTGAATGCCAATAATGACCTGCCCAGAAGCTCGATAGTCGGCAAGGGTATCGCTCCTGCCTCAAATAATATCTCGAAGAGCAGTATTTACAAGAAATTATAAGGAAAGGAAAGAAAAACTATGACAGTAAATGCAATCAAAGACGGAACAAAACTCACTATAACAGCGGAGGGAAAGCTCGGTACCACCTCCGCACCGGAGCTTGAAAAAGCGGTAAAGGACAACATAGGCGGAGTGACCGAGCTTATTTTCGATTTCGGAAAGCTTGAATACATGGCATCTGCCGGACTGCGCGTTCTGCTGTCCTCCGCAAAGGTGATGAAGAAACAGGGTAGCATGAAGATCATAAACGTCACGCCGCCCGTTATGGATGTTTTCACATTCACGGGAATGGCTGATGTGCTCGACATCGAAAAGGCGTAACGGGAGAAATTATGGAAAAGAAGACAAAAAAGCTGTCGCGGATCATAACGATAAGGCTGTTTATAGCGGTGTTTATTGCGTTCGTCGTGTCGAGCGCAGTCACATACACCGTGCTTTATATAAGCTGCGCAGAGAAAGCAAATGCGCTGTTACAGTACGGGAGCGTATCTCTGAGTATTGATATTAAAGCAGATACCAATACCGAGCTCTTCAATGTCTTCGGCGGCTTTATGGCAATGACGTATGCACAGGAGGGTGAGGAAGCAGCCGCAGCACTCCTTGAAGGCTCGAACTACTCCTATGTAGCAAAGATGGACGGAACGATATATCTTTCGGGAAATGCGGATTTCATCGGAAAGAATGTGAAGGATATCGAATACATATCGAGTATGATAGATTCTGCTCTCATATATATGGAGCAGAACAGCAGCCCCATCAGCTATGAGATGACCCCGACCACGGTAAAGACGCTTGACGGTAAGCTTGATGTGTATTATCTTCTGATCGTGAGCAGAGATATCCCCGACAGCGTTATCCTGTCGGCACATCTCCCCGAGGACTGCGCCGAAGCCGCTCTTTACGCAAGTGAGCTGGTCTCCATGAACAGAAATGTCGGGCTTACCGGCTTCAATATTGTGATAAACTCCGACTATGATATATTAACGGCAACAACATTTCTGCCCAACACATACCACACAAAGTTCCCTTACCCTGAAATACTTGACAGATACAATGAAGGTACTGATGAAAAGCTCAAGACCTTTGACCTGCCGATATACTTTGACGGCAAAATTATAAATGTTCCGGCAAAGATGCTGTTCGACAGAGCGGTTCTGTGGGATACGGATTATTTCTACTGCGTAAATCAGACATTCGGTACATATATCCTCAGCCTTTATCCCGCCGAGGAAGCGCTTGAACAGGCGAACGACACCATATTTCTCATCGTTCTGATAGAGGTAGTTGTATTCACGGTGCTGTTCATTGTACTTCGTCTGCTGATAAAGCGCAGAGTTATAAGGAAGCTCAATTCTGTCAACGCTTCTCTTTCCGCGATAACAGCCGGCAACCTTGATGAAAAGGTCGAGGTGCGCGACTCGCGTGAATTTGATGCACTTTCGACCGACATCAACGCTACCGTTGATAAGCTGAAAGATTATATCGCCGAAGCCGCAGCCCGAATAGACGCCGATCTTGCTGTTGCAAAGGCTATACAAAGCTCCGCGCTTCCGAACGTGTTCCCGCCGTTCCCCGAAAGAAAGGAATTTGAGCTGTTTGCAAGCATGAACGCGGCGAAGGAAGTCGGCGGAGATTTCTACGACTTCTATATGCTGAATGACCATACGCTCGGATTCCTGATAGCCGATGTTTCCGGTAAGAGCATACCCGGCGCGATGTTCATGATGACATCAAAAACGGTAATCAAGAGCCTTGCGGAGAGCGGACTGCCGCCCGCCGAAGTGTTCAGTATCGCAAACGAAAAGCTCTGCGAGGGTAACGAAGCGGAGATGTTCGTGACCGCGTGGCTCGGTTATCTCGACCTGAAAACAGGTCTTGTGCGCATAGCGAACGCCGGACACAATCCGCCCGTACTGATACACGGCGGCAAAGCCGAATATGTGATATTGAAACCCGGTCTTATGCTTGCGGGAATGGACGGTATCCGTTACAAGGAGCAGACCTTGCAGCTCGAAAAGGGTGATATTCTATACCTATATACCGACGGTGTTACCGAGGCTATGGACAATGACGAGGAGCAGTACGGCGAAGACAGGCTGCAAAAGCTGCTGTCCTTCGGTAAAAATTATCCCGCACCCTCGGCTGCAAACGGCATTGCCGAAACTGTCTGCGATATGGTGACAGCCGATGTCACGAAGTTTACGGACGGCGCCGAGCAGTCGGACGATATCACGATGCTTTGTGTGAGATTTTTAGGAGGCGAGTAAAATGAAGGAATTAACGATAGAAGCTACACCGGAAAATGTCGATACCGTCATAGAATTTGTTGACGCCCAGCTTGAAGAATATGGCTGCGGAATGAAAGAACAAATGGCGATAGATGTGGCTATCGACGAGCTTTTCGCCAATATCGCGCACTACGCCTACAAACCCGATGTAGGCTATGCGACGGTGCGGGTCGATGTTCTGAAAGACCCGCTTTCCGTTGAGGTGACATTTATCGACAACGGCAGACAGTATGACCCGCTTGCAAAGGAAGACCCCGATACGACGCTCTCCCTCGAAGACCGCGAGATCGGCGGTATGGGTATCCTTATTGTCAAAAAGAGCATGGACGCGGTGAGCTATGAGTACAAGGACGGGAAGAATATTCTGACGATAAAAAAGAATATCTGATAACAAGATCGGGCGGTCTGCTGATTATGTCGAAAAAAACAAAATTTTTTCAAAAATCATTATCCCTTTTCCGGTTTTCTGCAACTTAATATTGGATTTCTTATTGCCGATGTTTCCGGTAAGAGCATACCCGGTGCTATGTTCATGATGACAGCAAAATCCACAATAAAAAGCCTTGCCGAAAACGGTATGCCGCCCGCCGAGGTGTTCACGAGGGCAAACGAAAAACTCTGCGAGGGCAATGAAGCGGAGATGTTCGTGACCGCGTGGCTGAGGTATCTTGGCAGCGAAAGCCAGCAGCAATAAAATAACTTTGAAAGGAAAGAAAAAGTAATGAACGTAAAGAAAAGTCAGAAACAAGTAATGGCAGTACCTTTCGCGTGTTTTATCGGTGTATGCGCGGTCTGCGTTGTCGGCATAATCATCGGCTCATTCTGTGACTTTTCCATAAACGAGGCACTCGCGAACAAGACAGATATCGGCACCTTCTTTGCCACATACGGTCTGTATTTCGCGTACTGCCTGTTTCCGGCAGCGGGAATGTGCCTGTTCAAGGGACTTTCCAGAAAGGGCGGCAATTATAGAATGCTTGCCTGGGTAATGCTCATTGTCGGGTATTATATGGCGGTATACTACAGCAACAACTATTTCGGAAAGAACGTCAGAGAGCTCTTCGGATACACCGCCGGAGAGTCTTCACCGTTCATCTCCGTGCTGTGCTGGGGCTTCTGGGTAGTCTTGTACGCCTGGGTACCGATAGTATGTTTCTTTCTGTTCGACGATACGGATCCGGACAAGCTGATAGCGGTCGGTGCAGCGATACTTGCAGCGGGAATACTCGCGGACAATGTCCAGAACTGGCTCAAGCAGGTCGGTTCAAGACCGCGTTACAAATATCTTATAACCCTCGATGAACCTGAAAGCGAATACCGCAATTGGTGGCAGATGATACCAAACCTTGCGGGCAGTAACGACAACTATAAGAGCTGGCCCAGCGGTCACATGATGATAGCGGCGATGATATTCTCGCTTCCGATGCTGTCCGACGTATGCAAAAAACGGAGTATGACGAAAAATCTCGTATGCTTCGCGCTCGCCTGTGTATATATTATTATTTGCGGGTATAACCGTATTCACATGACAAATCATTTTCTGTCGGACGTATGCTTCGGAACGCTGATAACATATCTCATTTTTACGGTTATATGTTCGGCGTTTATGAAGGCAGTAAAATAAGAAAGCTGAAAAGGAGACAACAACTATGAAGAACAACAAAACAGCATTGATGATCGCGGGGATAATGTCGCTTACGGCATTGTCCTCTTGTGGTACGTCAGCACCTGCTCCTGCTTCCGCACCGGAAACGGCTGCGGCTGCACAGACCACGGAGCAGACAACGACAACTGCCGCGGAAACAACAACCACAACGACTGCCGCCGAGACAGAAGCTCCCGCCGTTAAGTCAGACCGTGTGGATATTCCCGAAAGCGAGTGGGACGAGTATCAGGAAAAAATATTTGCTGCAAATCAGAGACCGGCGGTATTCAAAAACCATCAGTTTATGACAATGGAATCCGACTTTGGTACAGACCCCGGCGAATACAAGGCTTATTACAACTGGTTCACCGAGAATGTTACATACTATCGCGCGCCGGCTTATGAGGAGTTTTCTTCACCCGATGTGAGATATGAGATTGTCGGTATCGGTTCTGACTGGAATCCTGTCGCTACATATTATCTGGATATGATCGAGGGCGGTTATCAGTTCTGGCCCGTTCCGGACGATCTGAATGTTTGGTGTGATCCCGAAAACGAGACGATCACAGAGATGTACTTTCAGGACGGTAAGCTCTGTATGACTTCGGTATATACTGAAGCAGGAACAGAGAATTATTATAGTATCCTGTTTCCGCATGTAGAATACACTGGCGGTACATTAAAGTACACAGCTGTCTTTGACGCCGAGAGCCTTGAATTTTCAGAGTCCTCGTCATATATTGAGAAGGACGGAAAGACCGAATGGCTGTTTACCGACACATACAAATACGATGAGCCTGTACCCTCGTGTATCAATGCAATAGAGGGATTCTTTGAGAGAGGCAATGTCAGTGCGGCAGTAACTGTCACAGCGACAGTGAATCCCGGCACCGAAAAAGAGCTGACAAAGAGCGTTACAATTCCCGCAAATTCGGCGGTAGATTTCTATACGCCCGATATCGCAAACCCCGCATACTACTCAGACTATGAATGTACACATCCTGTCACCGAGCAGTGGGATATGATGTCTGATCTGACTGTGTATATAAAGGAAGACGAGGAATAAAAGGACTTTTGTTATGGATATAATAACGCTAGTATTAGGAAATGTGGCAAACATATTTGATGTCTGTTTCATGTTATGGTGTATCGTTCTGCTTTACCTTTCATTGAAAAAGTGCTTTCTGAAAAATAGAAAAGGTAAGGTAAGGCTGTTTTTGATATCAGCATTCACAAATCCCCTAGTGATGTACTTTGTGAGTCTTTATGCGATGATCATCCCATTATCAGCGGTCATATTAATTTTCAATCTCGAAGATTATGTAAAAACGAACCCAGGAACTATAAACACAATTCAGTTTATTACAGGAAGTTTTTTATATATGTTCCTGACCTTAATGTTTTCGCGATTAGTTGGAAAGTGGCTGAAAGCGCCCAACAGATCACTGGTTACTTTCGTGTACCTGATGTTCGGAGTAGTTTTCTCTGTAATGATAAAGGAATACAGTAACGAAACACTTGAAACATCGTTGTCGGCTTTCGTTTTAAGTATCGCCAGCACAACTGTTTTATTCATTGCTTCATGGCTTTTATATCATTTTGTTATTAAAGCACTTTCCCGACTGACTGATAAAAAGCGTGAGGTAAACACGAAAATATTCCTGATCCCGCCTGTTATATTTAATCTGACATACGTTTCACTTGCGTTTACAAACCTTAACCTGAGTTTTGAGTCAACAACTATAGTTTACATATTTTCCACAATAATAATCTTTCTGTTTATATGGGCGTTCTATGTCATTATCAGGAATATCAACGCGACAAATGAAGCGATAGAAGCGAAAGACGAGGTAAAGACGCTTTCCGTAGAGGTCATGGAAGCATTGGCACATACGATAGACGCGAAGGACAAGTACACAAACGGTCATTCCGTCCGCGTGGCGAAATATTCACGCATGATTGCCGAGAAAATGGGACTGTCGGCGGAAATGTGTGAGAATATCTACTATATGGGGCTTCTCCACGACATAGGAAAGATAGGCGTACCAAATGAGATAATCAATAAGCCCGCAAAGCTGACAGACGAGGAATATGATGTCATCAAGACACACCCCGGCATCGGATACGGCATACTGTCAGAGATAAAAAGCAGACCTGATCTTGCAACAGGCGCTCTCTGGCACCATGAACGATATGACGGCAAGGGCTATCCCGAGCATAAGGCCGGCGAGGATATACCGTTGGAAGCTCGCATAATCGCTGTTGCGGACACCTACGACGCGATGACATCAAACCGCAGCTACCGTCAATATCTCCCGCAGGATGTGGTGCGTTCGGAGATCGAGAATAACATCGGTACACAGTTTGAACCCGAAGCCGCAAGATGCATGATAATGATAATTGATGAGGATAAAGAATATGCGCTGCATGAAACGTGAGGGAGCAGTAATATTGTTATCTTCGCGTCATACCACATACGAAAACAGAGCCTGCACCTCTACCGAATAGTAGAACTGTGTTGAACGACGGGGCATAATACACCCTACATATAAAGATAACAATAATATGGCAAGTATATTATATATCATATTGTACGCTAAAGATTAAGGGTTTTGTTCAAAATTGCCAATATTGCGGGCGCTTCTATTAATTGTCCCATAAACGGCACAGATGAAAAATAATTTTCAAAAACCCCTCGACAAGTTTCATGTCATGGTGTATAATAGCTTACAAGCACGAACAGGCAACACAAACAGATGATCAATTGCCTCGTGCAGTCCCACAGTCGCGGAGGTCAAGTCGATGAGACCGTTATCTGTCAAATGTCAGAGATGTAACTTTCGGCTTTTTGATGTCAGACCGGATTCTGATCCTCGCGGGATAATATCTATCAAATGCAAAAGCTGCGCAAAAGTATCGGATATCGACATAGCCGAATATGTGAAGAATCCGCCGCCGGAAATTGATAGAACGAAGCCTGTGAAGTGGAACGACCAGGTCTTATCCTAAAATTTAATAACTCATCAGCGGTACGAGCAACGGGTTCGTGACAGGCATTATGACCTGCCCAACGAGTCACCAAATAGCCGAACACTGAACGCCAAGAAAACGCACAGGACACGATGTCCTGAAGAAGTTTTCCAAAGGCGCACACGACGTGCGCTTACAAAGAAAACTTCGTGAGTCTTGGTAGTTCTTTGTTCGGCTATTTTTATTTTCTCAGGAGTTTTACCGCGAATGCGAAACTGTCGTACTAAATCCCAAGTCAAGTAAGCTAAAGCGCTTCGGATAAACAATACGCAAACTCAGGAAACAGAACAGGCTGTCATGCCCGGTAACAGCATTGCCAAAGAAGTTGCCGATACCACAGGCGAGCCTTCGCAGCCGGTTTGGCTCATCAACGACAAGAAAATTAATGAGCCGAAGTTCTGCGCTGCGTTTTTGGAAAATCACGCGCTCCGCTGCATCAACGGCCGCTTCATCGGCTATGACGGAGTTGTCGATGACAGCATCATCGACACGGAGATATACAGCATTATAAGACCGTTCATAGACAGCAATATTTCGCGAAAAATTAAGCAGCTACTCGGTGCGCTGAAACTCGAATCGCATTCCGCTGAGTTCGTTCCGGACAGCAGTATCATTCATTTGCAGAACGGAACATATTATCTCGCGGACGGGTTTACCGAGGACAAGACGTTTTGTTTCAACCGCCTGAATGTCGCGTACAACTCAACCGCACCGGATCCGTCCGTATTTCGGAAATTCCTCGACGATCTGTTCTATGAAGAAGATATCCCGGCTGTACAGGAATGGCTCGGATACTGCCTGACTTCCAGCACGAAGGCGCAGAAAATGCTTACTGTCATCGGCAACGGCGGCGAAGGGAAGTCGCGTAATGTTAATTACAGGTAACGGCAGGAAGCCGTTAAGCAGACCGCCAGAAGAGCCGCACGGATGCGGCTATAAGAGGCGGATGCTAAATGCCTTGCGAATTATCAGGAGGAATAATTGCAATGGCAAATATATCAAAACGCGGTAATAGCTATCGCATCAAAGTTTTCTGCGGATATGATGTAAACGGAAAGCAGAAATTACAGACCAAAACATGGACTCCGCCAGTGGGGCTTACTGAGCGTCAGATCAAGAAAGAACTTGACAAACAGGTGTTGCTTTTTGAGGAAGAGTGCAAGAAAGGTCAGGTCACTGCGGCTGTAAAGTTTCAGACATTTGCCGAACAGTGGTTCAACGAGTATGCGATACTCAATCTGCGTAAAACATCATTCGCAAGACAGAAGCAGCTGACGACCCGTGTTTATCCGGCAATAGGTCATCTTCGTATCGACAAGATCACGAGCCGCGACATTCAGAAGTTCGTAACTGATCTTGCGCTGAAGGGAAAGAGCCTTGTAAACGGCAAGCCGCTCTCGCGTAAGACAGTTGTTCATCACCTCAGCTTCATCTCCGATGTTTTCAGTTACGCTGTTCGCCTGGGAATGTTAAGTGACAATCCCTGCCGGCGCGTGGTAGTCCCGAAAGGGGAAGTAAAGGAAAAACAGATCTATACTCAGGAGGAGCTTGCGGTACTTCTGGATAAAATGCAGGGCGAGCCGTTGAAGTACAAGGTCTTTTTCTATCTTATCGCTTACAGCGGATTTCGCAGGAGCGAGATGTTGGGACTCGAATGGAAGGACATTGACTTCGAGCACAACATCATAAGCATTAAGCGGACATCTAACTACACAGCGGAGCGCGGTATATACACAGATACGACCAAGACCAAGCGCTCACAGCGGACACTGAAGATTGCACAGCCGATAATGGATATGCTCAGGGATTTCAAAGCTGAACAGGACGCTTACAAGGAGAATCTCGGTGATAAATGGGTAGAAACGGACAGGCTCTTCGTGAAATGGAACGGCGAGCCTATGAATAACCAGACGCCTTACGGTTGGTTAAAGGAGTTCTGCGAGAAGAATGAGCTTCCGTTCTATGGCTTGCATTCATTCCGTCATTTTGCGGCTTCAGCTTTGATCTCAGCAGGGCTTGATGTAGTGACAGTTTCCGGCGCATTAGGCCATGCAAATTCCGAGACGACGAGCAATGTGTATTGCCACATGCTTCAGGAAGCGCGTGCAAAGGTCTCTGAAGCTGTATCGAACGCACTGGATTTCAACAGAAACAAAGATACGAAAAACAGTGCTTGACAGGCTTTCCCGCAAATAAAGAACAGACAAAGAACAAAACGGCTTTAGGCGAAAAACAAAATGCTCACAAATGGCTTTATTAAACCATTTGTGAGCGCCTTGATTGGAGACCCGTACGGGAATTGAAAGGCAATCCAGCCGTTTTTCTATCTGATTTTTTGTCGAGTTAAATGCGGCAATCTCGCTTATAATGCGGCTTTGTGCGACTTGCTCCTGTTGGGACAACGGAACAATGCACTCTCCAAATATGCCCACGTAAGACCCATATAAGACCCATATAAGACCCATAGCTGCACGTATTCCATATAAAAATCAATGCACCTGATCGAAATCAGGCGCATTATTTTTTATAATCGAGTCGCTGTTCCCGCGTAAGGATGATTTTGATCGTATTCAACAGCCTTTGTCAATACTTTTCAGATAATTCTTCTTTATCTGTTGAATTTTCTCTCAATCTGCGGTATTATACAGAAATCGATCTTTATTAATGTCTGCTCATCAGCCAATAAATTGCTTCGTAGCGCAGCTTGAAGCAATTTATTGGCTGCAAAAGTGCAAGGAAAATTTATATATTTTAGGATTTTCCATGCACTTTTGTTCGTCCGAAGGACGAAATGAGCTTGACATCAAGGAATGTGTCCGTTGTTTAAATGCACCGCAGGCGCATTTAAACAACATCTGAAAATCTGTTTTGCAGATTTTCAGCCAATAACTGCCAAAAGGCAGTTATTGAGGACACATTTATTACATCTCATTCCCGCCTGCGTTTAAGCACATCGCTTTTCAGGAAAAGCGTGTTCTTATCCGAGGATTTTATGGGGGTGAGTTTTTTCTTTTTTACGAGTTCATTGATATACTGTCGTGAGCAGTTCAGCAACTCGGCGGCTTCCGCAGCGTTTATCACTCGGAAATGCACGAAACGGGTAAAGTCACCTGATGACAGCGGTACATCCTTCCCGTTGTCATAAAGATCGGAATAGGAGATCGTAACATCGTCGTTCCATGCGATGCCGTAACCGCCGGTCATAAGGTAAGCACTGTCTGACTGGTCGGGGGCAGATCTCAGAAGTGCGGCGAGTCGTTCATTCTTCTTAATGGAATTACGAGCTTACGCTGGAATTTGTTTCGGAGTATATGATGCGCGAGGTGGCATAGAAAAGCCGGGCATTGAGGAAAATGAATAACAATTGAAATCCCCTCCGGACGGCTGCTGCTGTCCGGAGGGTCATTTTGTGTATCATTGCTGTTTGTTTATCGTATGTCCGGTTTTATTGTTCTGTTATTCCGGTTCAATTACTTACGCTTGGACGGACCGCCGATACCGCCTTTTCCTACCTTCGGAGTATTGAAGGTGGACTCATCGATTATTTCCTTCTTCGGTCCCTTTATATCAAGGCCGCCGTTGTTGTTGGTCTTTTCCTTGATATTGTCATCAGCGGTAGCTGTGTGAGAACCGATCGTAAGGAAATTGTGGGGAACGTTTTTTACATCGCGGATGAATATGTTGCCAACATAAGATCTTTCCTTCTCGTATGTTCTGATCACGATCTCCTGTACCTTGCATTCGGGGTCATTGATGTCCACTACCTTTATTGTCTCGGTGCAGTCATAGTAATCGTTTGAAGCTCCAAATATCACATTGCTTGGTCTGAGTTTCGTAGTGGTGGTTATTGTGGGATCAACAATGATGTAGCAGGGTTCATTGCCTTTTGTGCCCGAGCTTATATTAAAATCGGAAGCTGTCTTCACGGTGGTTATCTCCTGATTGTTTTCTTCAAGGAACTGTGCTATTGACTTCTGACCGCCTGTTGTTGTGTGGATATAGTCAACGAATTTGTTGATCTCGTCGCCCTTGAAGAACTGCTGCTCTTTGTACATTTTTTCAAGATCGCCGCCTTTGATGTACGAATAATTTCTCTTGTAGAAGTCGAGAACTATTTCGTCTTCCTGTGTACCATTGTTGATATAACGGTTGCCTTCCTGCTTCTTGTCGGAGAATGTCTTGTAACCTGCTACGCAGCCGTTGATCCTCTTGATCGTCTCGTTGAACTTGTCATTGTCGAAGCTCTTATCCTTGGAGCTTACGAATCTTTCGTATGCAGCACGGACAACCGGATCCGTGCAGAGCTCTTCTATCTGCTCGGGCGTAAGGTTGCTGGCGTTAAGTGCGTTTGCTGCGTTCTGGCACTGGAGAAGAAGTGCGTTTGCGTACATATACTCTTCTGTGAGCGCGTTTGCGGAGATCATTGCCTCTTCGTGAGCCGCGCCGGCAAACATATAGTTTCTTGCACAAAGCTCGTAGAGAGTATTGTAAAGGTCAACGTCGAGCTTTGTTCCGTTGTTGGAAATGGTTGTGCCGATCATATCCGCTGCCTGTCTTACATTCTCGAGATAGCCCGAACCGTATCCGTTCTTGTTGTTGAGGTCTGCGAGAAGAATAAGCTTCTGCTCAGGTGTGTAGCTCGTGTTGTTCATTATGCTCTTTACCTTGGAGGAAAGATCGTTGAGGTTCGCGCTGAGTGTCTTGAACAGTCCGCCGAGAGTCTGCTTATCTGTCTGGCTTGTTATATCCTTTTCAAGGCCCTTTGTGTACTTGTTGATATCCTTGTGGAGGTCTTCAATTCTGTTCTTGAGATCTTCGTACTGCTGTCTGTTTTCTTCTGCGAGCTGTCTGAGAGCAGCTTCTGTTGCGTCTTCGCCTCCGATCATATCGCCGAGGATAGCCTTAAGGGGTTCGGAGATGAACTTTGCACCGGGGAACGAGTCGCCGAGCATATCGAGACCTGCTTCTGTGAAAGCGCCCATGAGCTTGCGGGTCAGAGCTTCGATCTCTTCGTCGGACGGACCTTCTGTTTCTTCTGTTTCTTCTCCGTTTACTTCTGAATCTAATTCATAGGGCTTTATCTCGTTAACTGCGCCGGATTCAACGGGCTTCATCTCGTTGTCGGGAGTAACTTCCTTAGCTTCGGGAGCCTTCTCGGTAGCCTTTGTGAGCTCGCAGTAAAGCTCGTCGAGATCTTTCTCTTCGGGAAGTTCAATTGCGGGAGCCTCTTCTATGGTGACCTCTTCCTCTTTCTCCAGCTTTCCTGAAGGAGCTTCGGGCTCGAACTCGTCATTTGCGGGAATCTCGTCTGCGGGAGCCTCATCCTCTGCGGGAGCCTCGTTCTCTGCGGGAGTCTCGTCTGCTGTCTCGGTGATCGCTGTTTCGGGAGCTGTGATCTGTGTATCATCTGCGCTTGCTGTTACTGCGAGAGCGGAGAAGGTTGTGATGATCGCGAGCATACCGGCGATGATTCTGTTTCTAAGTGCCTTTGTGTTTTTCATTGTCTTGCCCTCCTTATTGAGCTTTATTGTGTTGGTTGTTGATGTTGTTGTGGTTATGTTTGTAATTGTGTTTTTCATTATGGTGTCCTCCTTAAAGACGTTTGATTTTGTTTCGGGTGTTTCCCTTTGCTTTGTCCGTATTATATCATACCGACCTTTGCAAGTTCTTTGCATACTTTTCTGCCTCTCAAACTATCGGATTCTGGTCTCAGACCAGAAGCGTTCACCGCCAGCCTTCGGAGGAACGCCAACCCTTTCCTATGTAGTATCTATGGCATGTGTCCATCATATCGTTCTTTTCATACCAGTGGAGCTGAAACCAGCAGTCAACAAAGAATACGGGACCGCCGGTTCTGATCCACTCCTCGCTGTGCGGAGAATTTGTGTAATCTTTCACCATTTCGATCGTAACATCTGCTCCAAAACTTTTATAGACAGCCACCCAAAACGCCTCAAATTCGTCGTGAGTCCATTCCTCGCCGTACATCTTTACGGTCATATCGTTCTTATAAACTTTGTATTTGGCGGCACCGGCAGCAGGCTGCTCTGTGACTGCTGTTTTGGGAGCTGCGCCTGCCTGTGTGCTGTCCGCGCTTGCTGTTACCGCGAAAGCGGAGACTGCCGCTACGACTGCGATAATTCCTGCTGTTATCTTTCTTTTGAGTGCTGTTGTGTTTTTCATTTTGTTGTCCTCCTTAAAGACATTTTTTCATACGTTTTGTGGTTTCGGGGTTTTCCCTTTGTTCTGTCCGTATTATATCATACCGACCTTTGCAAGTTCTTTGCAGACTTTTCAGATTTTCTGAAATTTTTTCGGGAGCCTTTGTTTTTTGGTTTTCCCTTTGTTCTGTCTGTATTATATCACACCGACCTTTGCAAGTTCTTTGCAGACTTTTTAAGTTTTTTAAATTTTTTTCGGGAGCCTTTGTTTTTTGGCTTTCCCTTTGCTCTGTCTGTATTATATCATACTGACCTTTGCAAGTTCTTTGCAGATCTTGAAGTTTTTAAAATTTTTTAATTTTTTATTTTGTGCTCTCCCTCCGGTTTTGAAGGGAGAGCTTTCAGACTCTATAACCGTTTTTATCAAAGTACTGTAGCTGCTACGATCGCTATACCTGTAAGACATACAGCTGCTATTCCGCAAAGTATCATATCTTTTCCTCCTCTCTGATTGGTTTTCCTTTTGTTGTGACTTCATTATATCACATTGACCTTTGCAACTTCTTTGCAGATCTTGAAGTTTTTAAAATTTTTTAATTTTTTATTTTGTGCTCTCCCTCCGGTTTTGAAGGGAGAGCTTTCAGACTCTATAACCGTTTTTATCAAAGTACTGTAGCTGCTACGATCGCTATACCTGTAAGACATACAGCTGCTATTCCGCAAAGTATCATATCTTTTCCTCCTCTCTGATTGGTTTTCCTTTTGTTGTGACTTCATTATATCACATTGACCTTTGCAACTTCTTTGCAGATCTTGAAGTTTTTAAAATTTTTTTGAATTTCTTTCATTCTGCTTTATTGTTGCGGGTTTGTGGGGCCTTTCCCTTTGTTGTGACTTCATTATATCACATTGACCTTTGCAAGTTCTTTGCAGATTTTCAAGATTTTTTTAAATTTTTAAAAAATTTTTTCGGAAAATAAAAAAACCGCTCTTTGCTGCTGCAAAGAACGGCTGTTATACTATTATATATGATCATTAATATCCGTTATACAGGAAATCCGCCCACGAATACTGGCTCATATACTCGGTCTCATAGGCGTTGACCGCGCCCGCATCAAGCTCCTGGAAGCGGTAATAGTCGCAGTCAAGCACATCGACGTTGACCGCGAGGGCGTTGTAGCTGCGCACCACGGCACTCTCCGCGCCGACTGCCTTAAGGCTCTTTATCATCGCGTAGATGTATGTCTGGAGCAGGTTCTGGAGTTTTTCCTCATACGGCTCATCTTCAAATATCGCGGCAAACAATTCTTTTGTGGTACAGGAGCTGCCGTGACGGTGTACAAGATAGGCAAAAACTTCCTTCGACTTGCTGCGCTCGAAGCGGACGTGCTCTCCGTTCGGCGTGAATACGTCGAAATTGCCGAAGCACTGCACACGCAGGAGTGCGTTCGACTTCGGGATTATCGGGAAGCGCAGATCGGACAGCTCGCGCTCGACATCTTCCTTCGTCACGGGCTTCATTATGTAGCCGCTCGCTTTCATGTCCATAGCGTCGCCCTTGTATTCCGAAAAACCCGTGACAAAGATGATGTTCATTTTCGGGTTGGAATTTTTCAGGCGCTTTGCGACCTCGACCCCGTTCATTCCTCTCATATGTATGTCGAGGAAGGCGATGTCGCAGCCGCCGTTCTTCTCCGCTTCTTCAAGCAGTTCGTCCTGATCGTCGAACGCGAGAACATCCGCGTCGGGCTTTGCCTGCTTTACGCACATTTCGAGCATTTTCAGAGCCAGCGGCTCGTCGTCAAGACACAGTATCTTCATTCGGTTGTCCCTCCTTAGGCAGTGTTATTGTTGCTGTCGTACCCTCTCCGACCGTGCTTTCTATCTTTATTTCCGCTCCGCACATCTCTTTCAGACGAGTGCGGGTGTTTTCCATACCGACGTGCGAACGTCCGTCGTCCGCTTTCGGAGCCGTCGTGTCAAATCCCACGCCGTCGTCGGAAACGATCACCTCAAAGGCTGTCTCTGTCTCGCGGGTGGATATCTTCACCGTGCCGCCCTTCTTCTTCATTCCCACACCGTGCTTTACGGCATTCTCGACGAGCGGCTGAACCGAAAGAAGCGGGAGTCTGAAATCCGTTGCGGTGATGTCATATTCGATGTTCAGCTTGTCCGCAAAACGGAGTTTCTCTATATAAAGGTACTTTTTCAGATGTTCAAGCTCCTGCTCGAACGGAACGGGCTTGTTCTGCTTGAGCGAGTCCATATTTCCACGCAGATACTTTGCAAATGTAACCGTCGCCTCCTGTGCGGTCTGCGGGTCGATCGTACACATCATCGCTATCGACGTGAGCGCATTGTACATAAAATGCGGCTGTATCTGCGAGGTCATTACCGCTACTTTCGCTTCGTAGAGTTCCTTCTCGGCTCGCTCACGCGCCACGGCAATACGGACATTTTCTCTGTTATAGTGCTCGATCTCCAGAGCAAGGTCGGATATGGTATCGGCAAGATAGCCGAACTCGTTATTTGACTTTATTTCATACATTTTTTTGACAATCCCGGGGGTGTTCTTGTCCGCGGCATATTCAAGCAGCGCCCTCTGTATCCTCGCCGCCGGTTTTATCGCCTTCCGGTAAAGGAACAGCATGAGCAGCGTCATCATCAGCACCATGCCTGTTACGATTATCACGATCGTGTTGATTATCATATTTACGACTGACTGCCGGAGATCGTCCCAGTCATAAGCTAAGCCGACAACGGAATATAAACTGTCGTTTATCATTACCGGAAAGTAGCATATATAGAGATTTCCTTCAATCGGGAAGCTGCTTGTCCTTTCAAAGACCATTTCTTTGGACCCGCTTTCAAAAAGATCACGGAGGACGGTATGCTGTGAAAGGTCAATATCAAAATACTTTCCTTTATCGCTTTCGGAGTTTTTAAGCTTGAAATCTATAAGGACACGAAGTCGTTCTTTGTTCGCCACACTAACATAAAAAAGATTTTCAAAGCTGCCGCTCATGGTTGTGGACTCAAATTTATCCTTTGCGCCCCAAAGCAGTTCCTGGATTATCATATTCCTGATACTTTCGGGGATTTCGTCAAACTGACCGGTTCCGAACAGATCCTGATCCGCAAGATACGGCAATACGGCTTCCATCTCATCATCCGTGAGCATTCCTCTGTCATCGATCGGAAACATTTCCATATCGTCAAAGATCTGTTTACGGTCAGAATCGTCTTTGTATATTGCGTTGTTCTTCAAAGGGATATAGATCTCGGAACCGTTCATCATATCCGCAATCTGCTTTTCCTGCGCTTTAAGATAGCTGTTGACCGAGCTTATATAGACCGTCTGCGCGACGGCGGCTGTCATCAGCAGGAAAACCGGTAATATGATCAATAATGTCTGTATCAGAAGTTTTTCCCTGTGTTTTTTTATTTTCAATTTCTCACTTCCATTCAACGAAATATCGGTTATCTACTATTAAATAATGCACAACAAATGGCTGTTTTAATACAATTATACCTCATTTCCTGCCAAATTTCAAGTATTTATTGTGTAATGTACCGAAAATAATGCAGATTTTGTGGTGCATAGTCAACCGCCTGCCAAAACAAGCGGACAGACGTGCGCAACAAAAAAGAAAACATGAAAATCAGCACTTTACAAGCCGGCAAATATCTGAAGTGGGAAATGTCCTATAATGTCATTGAATGTCACATGAAAGTGTGATATTATGTTATTATGCAATAATTAAAGCTGTATTTCAGCGAAAGGGGTGATTATGTTGTAGATTAAAATAATCCAGGTTTAAAACAGAATATCAATTCAGCTCAATTTACGGGAGTATTATCTCTCCGCGGATTGAGCTTTTTTGATGCAGAAAATCCATATCCCCGCGCCCTGCATTCTCCGGAATGACAGGGTATTTTTATTCCCGCGAAACATCAAAAACAGATTACAGGAGGAACAGTATGACAAAGAAAAAGGTATTAACGATCAAGGAAGCTGCGCAGCTCATCGAGGGTATCAACGAGTACCGCATCAGAACTATGTGCAAGACCGGACAGCTCCGCGCGTTCAAGGCAGGGCGCAAGTTTCTGATAGCTGAGAGTGATCTCTATGAAGCTGTTTTCGGAAAAGATTTCTCGGAAGAAGAAACCGGCGGTGCAGCTGCTGCACGATGCAGCAAGGACACCTCCGATAGCGCGCACGATGCGCGCATATAAGAGGTGTTCGAGTGATAGACTTCACGGAGATCAGGAAGCTTGTCGATATCCGGCAGGCTGCCGCAATGTACGGATTGGAAGTGAACAGAGCAGGAATGGCTTGCTGCATTTTTCATGCGGACAGGAACCCGTCAATGAAGATGTATGATGATCATTTCCATTGTTACGCCTGCGGAGCGCATGGAGATGTCACCGACCTTACGGCACAGTTGTTCAGTATTTCCAAGACCGAAGCCGCGGAAAAGCTGTGCGCAGATTTCAACATTTCATCAACACGCTCCCCACCGGCAACTCCCGCACGGAAACGAGAATTAACGAACCGGGAAAAAGCGCTGCTCATGCTCGATATTCTCACGGATTACATCTGTATGCTCCGTTACTTTCGCAAACATTATGCACCTTTCTCATTTGAGACGGAATTGTCTCCGCAGTTTGTGGAGAGCCTGCAAAATCTTGACTATGCTGAATATCTGTGGGACGCTTGGTTCGACAGCACCGATGACGAGCGCGCGGCATTCTTTACGGAGAATATCGGACAGTTCCGAAGGTTCTACGCGAGTCTTTCCAAGTACGGATTTAACAAAAAGTGAAACAGGCACATACCTGTATGAAAAAAGCGGGAACATCGGTAACAGCGGGAACAAATCGCGCTGCGATTGCATTTATTTGTTCCCGGTTTTTGAAACCTGTTCCCGCAATGATGAAAATGTTACCGCTTTTGTTTCCGCAAGCAAGTCGGACAAAGCGCAGATTAAAGGAGTTGTTCCCGCTGTTCCCGCTTTTTCCAGCGTAGAGCGGCAGAGGAACGGAAAGGAATGATAAATGAACGAAATTGAAGTTTACACACCGGAAGTCGAGGTCATCGACGATGACGGCATCAGCATCGAGGACGAGTACGGAAAAATCGAAGACGACGAGAACGTCGAGGAATATATCCGGCATATCCCGTTCGTAAAATGGGACAAGGACAAGCTCTGCTATCAGACCAAAACGAATTACCGTCCGGTTGCGGACTTTCTGCCTGTTCCGGTCGAGGATATCCTTTACGACAACGGCGCAGAGCAGACGCGCACATACTTGATAAAGGCTTTGAAATGGAAAGGCGGAAATGTTGGGGTTCTTCCGCTCGCAAAAGTCAGGGCGAGCGATGCCGGAAATATGAACTGGATCGCGGATAACTGGGGTTTCAAGGCGAATATCTTCTCACCGTCAGCATCAAACAAAGATGTTCTCCGCAGTGTGATGACACTTATCGGACAGCGTTTCGCAAAGCGCACAACGGTCTATTCTCACACCGGCTGGAGAAAGATCAGGGGTGAATGGTGCTATCTCCACGGCAACGGTGCAGTCGGTGCGGAAGATGTAAAAGTGCAGCTCGAAAACGGACTGTCAGGTTACGGATTACCGGATAAAAAGTACAATACCATAAGCCTGTCCAATGCAGTTTTGCAGCTGTTCCGAGTTGCCGATGAAAGTATTATGATTCCCCTGCTTGCAGTGACGTTTCTCTCTCCACTGAATGAATTTCTGAAACAGACCGGACATGAGCCGGCGTTCATTCTGTATCTGCTCGGACGCACGCAGTCGAGAAAATCAACGGTCGCCGCGCTTGCGCTTTCGTTCTTCGGAAACTTCACTTCATCAACACTTCCGTCAAGCTTCCGCGACACGGTCAATGCACTTGAACGCAAGGGATTTATTCTGAAAGATACGCTCACGGTCATAGATGATTTTCACCCGTGTTCTTCGTTTAATGAACGCCGTGCAATGGAGCAGAAAATGCAGGCGCTCTCCCGTATGTACGGCAACCGTTCCGGTCGTGACAGAATGACCTGTGAGGTGGAACTCCGGGGCAGTATGCCGCCGAAAGGGAACGTGATAATCACCGGAGAAGATATTCCGTCTATCGGGCAGTCCGGCACGGCGCGAAATTTCTATGTCGAGCTTCAGACAAACGCGGTACCGGTCTCGGAATTTCTCACCAGCGCACAGCAGTACGCCGCCGACGGATATTATGCGGCATTCATGAAGCTGTACATCGAATGGCTTGCGGGAATGACAGACATACTTCCATCAAAGCTGAGCGATATGTTCAACGAATATCGCAGAAAAGCGATCTCCGAAAAAATGTCCGGTCTCGGAAGAACCGGCGACACGCTTGCATGGCTTATGATCGGTAGCTGCTTTTTCGCAGACTTTATGCTTGAAACGCATTCTTTCTCGGATCAGGAATGCGCAGGATTCAAGGCGATGTCATGGAAGATACTCACCGAGCTTGCACGGGTGCAGTTGGAGAAGAATGAGGAAGATGTTCCGACGAAAATATTTACGGACACCGTTCACGAATTATTCATCGGAAACAAGATCTACACGGAGAACACAGACCGCGCGGAGGGTATCTGTTCCGGCGAAAAAGTTGGATACTGCGACGACAGGTTTTACTATTTTCTACCGAATAAGATATACTCGGAAGTATTGAAAGCCTGCACTGCACGGAATGAATTTTTCCCACTCTCGGTGCAGCGCTTGATGAAACAACTTTCCGCCGAAAGGATCTCTGTTTGCAGCGGCGGGAGGAATACTTTACAGAAAAGAATAGGCAATGTGAACGCAAAATTTCTGTGTATTCCAAGAGCACTTATTGATGAAGTCGCCGCTTGAAAACGGCTCCGTAACTGAAAAAACTGATTTTCTGAAAAAATGGGTTCTGGAAGATAGCAAGCACTGAATTATGGTACCCAAATTCGTCTTGCCGGGAAATTCCCGGACCCTGCTGTCGGGCTTCGCCCTCGGAAAAATGAAAGGATTTTTTTATGGGAAAAGAAAAAAGATACAGAGAAAAGCAGTTGAAATTTCGCGTCACAGATCAGGAACTTGCGACCATAAAAAAGCGCAAGGAGATGATGAATTTCAAGAGTATGGAGCAGTACCTGCGGAGAGTTGCCTGCGGCGCTCCGCTGTACACTATCACCACAAAGTCGATTGACAATATCGCGTCGGACGTGTCCGGAATTTCCCGTAACATCAATCAGATAGTCAAGCGGATAAACGCGTCCGGCACAGCTTACACGGAGGACTTGCGGCAGATAAAAGCAGAGCAGAACCGGCTCACGGAAATGATAAAACAGGCGTTCGGTTCGCTGCTGAAAATATGATGAAAGGACGGCGATAATAATGGCAGTTACAAAAATCCACTCGATAAACGAAACGATGAACGCGGCGCTCGACTACATCATGAACCCGATGAAAACTGACGACGGATTCCTCGTTGACGGCTTTCACTGCACACCGGAAGTTGCGGCGGAGCAGTATGAGCTGACACGCAGAAAATATCATAAGTCGGGCGGCAAACTCGGCTTCCACATCATACAGTCGTTTGTTCCCGGCGAGGTGGATTACGACACTGCGCACCGCATCGGAATGGAGCTTGCAGACAAGTTGTTCGGCGGCAGATTTCAGTACGTCTGTGCGACGCACATCGACAAGGGACACGTTCACAATCACATTGTCAGCAACTCGGTAAGTTTCGTTGACGGGATGAAATTCTACGATCAGAAAAAGACGCTGTATCAGATCAGGCAGGAGAGTGACCGGCTCTGTCGGGAGAACGGATTATCCGTGATAGAACACCCCGGTGAACTTGGAGTTTCGCAGTACGAATATGCGATGCGTCGGCAGGGTCAGAGCTGGAAACAACTGCTCCGCGAAAATATCGACCGTTTCATTATTCAGGCGCAGTCGTGGGAAGAATTTCTCGACCTTATGCGGCAGTCGAAGTATGAGATCAAAGAGGGAAAATATATTTCGTTCCGCGGCGAAGGACAGAATAAATTTACTCGTTCCAAGTCGCTCGGCGCTGATTACACTGAAGAACAAATTCGCAACCGTATTTCCGGTGCTCGCCGTATCGACACCGACCGGAATAAAAACTTGTCGCTGCTCATTGATATTGAGACTGCGTTCAACGATATTCAGGATAACAAGGCGGGGCTTGAACATTGGGCTGTCACGCAGAATCTGAAAACACTTGCAAACACTTATAACTTTCTTATGGAGCACGGGCTGACTACGCGGGAGGCTCTCGACGAAAAGATTATTTCTGTAAAGCAGACCTATTCCGACAGCCTCAACAGGATAAAAGAGATCGAGGCGCGGCTGAAAGTCATCAAAGAGGATATTGATAATATCGACAATTATCGTAAGACCAAACCTGTCGCGGACAAGCTGAAAACCGTCACATCCAAGGACAAGTACCGCCGTGAGAACGAATCCGATCTTATCATACACGACGCAGCGAAGAAATATATCCGAAAACGGTTCCCGGACGGCAAGCTCCCGCTGATAAAAGATCTCCGAGCGGAGCAAACGGCGCTGATAGAAGAAAAGCGCAGGCTCTACGAGATATACTCCGATGCGAAGATCGAGAAGTCTGAGCTTCAGACTGCTGAGAAAAATCTCGCGGCGATACTCGGAACTCCGACTGCGGAGAAGGATAAGAGCCAGCAGCGGAAAAAGAACGGAGAATTAGAATAACCCAACCCCAAACGCTGTGCGATTCCACTTGACAAAAAACATTTTTAATAGTACAATGTTAAGTGGAATATGTGCAGCTGAATTCAAAGCCGAATGGCAGAAAGGAAATTCAGCATGGCATCATATGAAAAAAGAGGCAACTCTTACAGAATAAAATCGTCCTGCGGATATAACTCCGAGGGCAAACAGGTTTTTCAGAGGATTACCTGGACACCAGAGCCCGGTATGACTCCAAGGCAGATCGAGAAGGAACTCAATCGCCAGTGTGTACTGTTCGACGAGGAATGCAAGAAAGGTTTTATTTCGTCACCGGTCAAATTCAAGGATATGGCGGAGCAGTGGTTTGAGGAATACGCAAATCTCAATCTTCGCAGCACCACTCTTACTCGTGAGCGCCAGCTCACCGCGAGAACTTATAAAGCGATTGGTCACATCAGGATCGACAAGCTGAACGCGAGAATAATCCAGCGATTCATCAATAGTCTTACCGAGGACGGTACCAATCAGCACACGGGCAAAGGACTGTCGAAGAAGTCGATGACGCATTATCTCTCGTTCATCTCGAAAGTGCTTGATTACGCGATCAAAATGGATATGCTCGGAGCCAACCCCTGCCGGAAAGTCACAGTACCGAGAGGCAGCGTCAAGGAGCGTCAGGTGTACAACATCGAGGAAACCGAACGCTTCTTCCAGATCATGCAGGAAGCTCCGCTCAAGTATCGCGTGTTCTTCACCCTCGTGACCTACACCGGTATGCGCCGCGGGGAAATGCTGGGGCTGGAATGGAAAGATATCAACTTCGACACGGGCGTTATCCACATTCAGCGCACCTCTAACTACACAAAGGCGAGAGGCATCTACACCGACGAGACCAAGACCAAAGGCTCAAACCGTTATGTCAAAGTCCCGCGTGATATGCTCGATATGCTTGACGGATTCCGCAAAGCTCAGCAGATCGAGAGCGAGAATGTAGGTGACAAGTGGGTAGATACCGACCGGCTGTTCGTTAAGTGGGACGGTCGTCCGATGAATCCGCAAACTCCATACGGCTGGTTACAGGATTTTTGTGAGGAACACAATTTCCCGTTCCACGGGGTTCATCAATTCCGACATATCAACAATATGAAAACATCTTTATTAAAAATCCGATTAAAATCACATATCTCCCCACAAGAAAACCGCTGTACCAAAGCAAGTACAGCGGTTTTGCTATGCGACATATTTGCGACGTATTAAAGCCTACCTAATGTTAATCGCTCACAAGATGATACTTAGTTAGAAAATCGGGATCTGTTTTCATGATAGAGATCATGCGACGAGCGGGGCCGATGGGACGATTCGTGCCTGCTTCCCATGCCTCTACCGTTTTTGCAGATACTCCGAGTGCGGCGGCAAATATCTGCTGGGTAAGTCCTGCGGAACATCTGATGCTTTTTATCTCATTAGCAGATAAATCCGGCAACGGTTCAACTGAAAGCTTTGTAGTCCTTGCAGTACCCTTTCCTTCTTCATAGTCGAGAGCTTCCTGCAATCCGGTCATAATACTGTCAAAAACATTCATAACATTATCCCCCTTTCTTATCAGACAAAGACTTTTCGAGCCTCTCAACCAACTGTTTAATGGCATTGCGTTCTTCTTTTGTAAGATTATCCTTCTCGTTTTTAGGATATGCAGTCAAGAGATAAATCTTTTCGTAAAAAGCAAAGTCAATATAGATAACTCTTGTACTGCCGCTTTTCCCTTGATGCTCAAATGCGAACCGCATCTTTCTGACTCCACCGGTTCCTTGCATCACACTGCCAATTCTCGGATCGGCAAGCAGTTCCGCTTGAAGTCTCTTCAGGTCATTGTCGGTCAGATCAAGCTGTTTCCACTTTTTATCGAACTCTGGGAGCATTATAAATTCTCTTGTCACAACACAACTCCTTTTGCCACTCCTATATAATAGGGTTTACTATATTATAGCATGATATCACCCGCTTTGCAATAGTGCATTGTGTACAAATGGCGTGCGGACAATTTGTACAGATTGCATCACATGCGCTTTGTACTATATATAATATCTCAGAAATTTCATAAACCTATTGCATTTTTCTTCATTTTATGGTATTATATTAATGCGACATAAAATTCATATTTTTATCTGTAACGCCGTACATTATACTTCGGTAAATGTACAGGCTCAACGGCGTATTGGATAAAAATATGTTGGTGAATTTTGTGTCGCAGCAAAAAATTGAGCTTTGTATCGTTTACAGGGTACGCAGCTCACTTGTAGTTGCGTACTTTTGCTTTTAGCGGATTTAGCTTTGCTGAGGTTTGTAAGACGGCACAAAAAAGGAGCAGCTTTAAAATACCCGGTTTATCATTTTCTTGAAAAAGAGTTCTCAGAATAACAAATGCCAAGCGGATAATTGCAAAATATACTGGTATTCCTACAACAAGATCCGAACGTCAACGAAAAATTGGTAGGATTATGACTGGTGGTTGTTGTTTGATATACGTTATAGGTGGTATCTTTATTTATTTTGGAATAATTAATTTGGTTTTAGTAAAACAATCGCATATAAGGTATGATAAAGATGAAATGGCGTAAATACTTGGCTCCTATAATAGCCTGCATAATGGTTTTCACATCTTTATATATTGATACAAATCCATTTGTAATATCTGTTTATGCTGCTTCGGAAAAGCTTTCAGCACCAACCGGATTTAAAGCTGATGTAACCGCTGACACGATAGTTTTGCGTTGGAACAAGGTAAGTGGAGCCGATGCATACCGTGTATATAAATATAATCCATCAAATAACAAATATGAACCATATAAGGATGTTGTAAACAATCGCTGCCGAGTACACGGTCTTTCAGTCAATACAAAATACAAGTTTAAAGTTGCGGCGCTTGTTAAGAATGAAGATAAGTTTTTAGTTCAGAAGAAGGCGAAGGTTAGCGTTAAAACAGCCAAACAGACTGTAAACAAAGATGAAATCACAGCCGAATCAGTAGCTGATCAAATTGAACTCGAAAATGCTGACGGAAGCCTTCGTATCCATTTCATTGATGTGGGACAAGGCGACAGCACATTTATTGAACTTCCTAATGGTCAGACGATGCTTATTGATGCCGGAGAGATAGATCAAGGTGATAAAGTGGTAGCCTATATTTATGAACATGGCTATGATACAATAAACTATGTCGTCGCGACTCATGCTCATAGTGACCACATCGGCGGATTACCGGATGTTTTGGATAACTTCAATGTTGATGCAGTTATTATGACTTCTGACAAAAGTGACACACAGATCTTTACACATTTATTTACCGCAATATATCTCAACGGTGCGGATCTTCGATATGTTCTTGCCGGAGATGTTCTGATAAAAGAGGATCAGCTGCTTGTGGAAGTAGTTGCTCCTAAAGATCTTTTCGATAATGATCACAATAATAATTCTGTAGTCATAAAACTTACTTATGGTAATAATAAGTTTCTTTTTGCGGGAGATGCAGAAAAAGCAGAAGAAGCTGCGATCAGGACAAATATAAAATGTGATCTGCTTAAAGTAGGTCATCACGGCGGCAAGACATCTTCAAGTTATAACTTTTTGAAAAAGGTTAATCCGAAATTTGCGATTATAAGTTGCGGGCTTGATAATAAATACGGTCATCCCACAAATGCTGTATTGAATCGCCTTAAGAAGAGAAAAATAAAGCTGTTTCGTACAGATTTGCAGGGAACAATCATTGTCGAGTCTGACGGAAATACAATATCAATTGATAAAACCCCATTTGATTATACCCAGAATACAACAACGCCAAGTGCCGTATCGGACAACAATGACCCATCTCAGGAAATAACCTATGTTCTAAATGTTAAAACTCAAAGGATACATTATCCTTGGTGTCCGTCGGTCGAGGAGACCAAAAGCAAGAACAAGAAATATACAACTGATTATAATGCTGCGATAGAAGAAGGATTTAAACCATGCGGTCGATGCAACCCAAAGGGCTGATGCTTGGCATTGATTATCACAGCACATTCGGGAGGATGTATGAAAAACTATATTGGGAAATATGATACAAATATATATTCAAAAGAAGTGGTTATGAAAGCAGCATATGCGTTTATAAAAGACTACTATATACATCTTTCAAGCGATGATGACAGCATAATAGTTTCGTTTACTGCGAAAGATGATCGGGAGCTTTCGGATAATATAGGCGCTGAATTCGAAAACGAACTGCTTTCTCAATCTGTGAGGTATCATGTTTATAAGCAGACACATGTTATAAGAGAAATACTTATGGCACGAGCTATGGCTTCAACTATGGTATATGAAAATGATCCGATAGAGTTGTTTGACAACGATTCCGACGATGATCTTGATAATATTTTGGAGGACTGGTTCAAACATGAAGGAATTTCAAACTGAGATATATGATAAAAGTTTTTATGGACGGGATATAATTGATGCGGCTATAATCGCATATAAACCGTTTGCTACCATCAAACTGAATGATGACGGTTCATGTTGGAAATGTACCTTCGATGTAAAGGAATATCCCGAACAAATGATAATTAATGAGTTTGGAAATTATCTTATAGAATTGTCACAGGCAAAATAGATCTATGATATATTTAGAAGCGCTGATGCTTACGATTGCTTTTTCAGTCCTGATCGTGTCATCAGTTAACGATATAAAAAAAGGCATAATACCGAATAAAATACTTCTTGCAGGGTTGCTCTCAGGAATTGCTTTTGATGTAGTCTATTACTTTTTCTTTTACCAAGAAGGCTTCGCGAATTTCATAATTAATCTTGCGGTTGTAACTTTTCTTTCTCTACTATTCTATTTCTTGAATATATGGGCGGCGGGCGACAGTAAAATGCTTATAACTGTTTTTGCTGTTATACCTTCGAGGTTATATTCGCCTATGGCTCTTAATGTATTGCCATGCTTTGTCCTGATAATGTGTGTATTTATTTCTGCATTTGTTTATGTTATTTCGGATACAGTAATAAAGTCAATACAAGAAAAACGAAAATTACAGATAAAACGGAAAAAACGAATTACCGGTAAACAGATATTATATATAATCGTTTCCTATTTTTTCATTTTGCTTACAATGCTGTTGGTCAATATGCTAGTTAGCATAATACTATCGATTTGGGACGGCGGACAAGCATACATTACATTGATGATAGATTTTGTAATAGCCCTGATATTGATAGAAGTGAGAAAACATATATCCTTCAAAGCGACACTGGTAATGATCGGAGTAATGACTATAGTGCTACTAATAGCTTTATTTACTGGCATATACACGATCTCGACCGTATCATTTGATTTTAAACCGCTGATTGTTGTTATCATAACAATCATTTTAAGGCTTGCGTCAGAAAAATACAATTATTCCGAGATACCTGTCAGCAAACTTAAACCTAACATGATACTATCCGGAGTATCTGTAATGCAGATGAATATGTCGGGCAACATAGAGAATTTGCCTACTGCAATAACCGAAGACAGAAACGCAAGATTGTCACAGGAACAAATTGATGCAGTAATAAAGTGGTCGGAAACCGACACTGGCACATCTTCGATCATGATAGTAAAGAAAATCCCGTTTGCGATTTTTATTCTGATAGGAACAGTATTGTTTCTTGGAACGGAGGCAGCTTTTATATGGTTCGCTTAATAAACAACTATAATCTCGGACATAGATTAGCTATAGTTGAAAGAAACAGCACATCAGAATTTAGTGACAGTTTTGAACATATTTTTATCACTTCCGACAGTATATCATTCTCTTCCGATGGCAGTAAAATGTCTATAGATGAAAAAACTTACGAATATCTGAATGGACTGGATACCGGCGACATCGTAAGTATTAATCAAAAAGGTCTTTGCTATATTTTACACAGCGGATATAAGGATGACACCGTATTCTTTATGGGCGGCAACTGCAATTCCAATTGTGTTATGTGTCCTGCCGGAGACGCCGAGAGAAAAAATGACTTCTCGGATCAATGGAAGGAAACGTTGAAGCTTATAGAAATGCTACCGGAACGGATAAATTATTATGTCGTTACCGGCGGTGAACCGACCTTGAATAAAGATGCTTTCCTAAAAGTTATTGGTGATATATCAAATAAATTATATGATTCGCCCGGTATCGTTCTTACAAACGGACGTTCGTTTTCTTCAAAAGAATTAGCCGATAGTTTCAAAAGGGTTGCTCCAAACGACATTATGGTTGCTATCCCCATACATGGCAGTACAGAAACACTTCATGATGCTGTTACAAGGGCGGAGGGCAGTTTCAGACAATCCCTGAAAGGTATAAGAAACCTGATAGAGCGTAACATTCCGGTAGAAATACGCATAGTTGTCACAAAGATGAATTGCGATGATCTGCTGAATATAGCAAAACTCATTGTAAAGTATTTTCCCTCTGCCTATCGTGTGCATTTCATCAGTCTTGAAGTCAGAGGTAATTGCATCAAAAACAAAGACCTTGTCTATATTGACCCTGAACAATCCTTTCAGAAAAGCAGATTGGCAATCGATCACTTGCTGCAAAACGGGATAAATGTTGGGCTATATAATTATCCGTTATGTAATGTTGACAGAAAATACTGGTTTCTGTACAAAAAGAGCATTGCGGGAGAAAAGGCAATTTATGATGAAAAATGTGCCGATTGCACTATGAAAGACAGCTGCGGTGGTTTATTTGTAAGTACATTAAAAACTGTACACCCTGCTGTATATCCGATAAATAATTGAGAGGTTAATAATGCTGAATCATTTTAATTTCCGCAAATTTAAAGATAAAGTATTGATAACAAATGATTTTGGCAGTTATGCATTTCTTGATAACAATACTTTTAAGAAATTTGTAACTAACAAGCTTGATAAAACCTCTGATTGCTATGAAGCTCTAAAACATGAAAACTTTATAATTGAAAAGCCGAATGAGCTTTTTGGCGATGAGATGAAGGAAAAGTTACGTGGTATAAAAAGCTATGCACTTAGCGGGACAAGCCTACATATATTTGCGATAACGAATGCCTGTAATGTAAACTGCGTATATTGTCAGGCTAAGGATAAATCATCATCGCTTACAGGATTTATGAGTGTCGAAACTGCCAGAAAAGCTGTGGAAGTAGCGCTTCAAGCACCCGGAGACAGTTTGACATTTGAAATACAGGGCGGAGAACCACTACTGAATTTTAATGTTGTTAAAGAAATTATTGAACATACGAATGAAGTGAAAGGCAATAAAGAGATTCTCTTTACCCTTGTATCTAATTTAGTAGCCCTCGATGACGAGAAATTAAAATACCTTGTGGATCATAAAGTCTCGGTATGCACGTCTTTGGACGGTCCGAAACAAGTTCAGGAGAACAATCGAAGATGCAAAGTATCCGGCAGTACATTTGATTATGCAACTAAAGGTGTAAAGAAACTCCAAGAAAACGGGATATGCGGCGGAGCTATACAGACAACAACACGGTATTCTCTGCAATATCCGGAGGAGATCGTCAATACATATTTCGAGATGGGTATGCACGGGATGTTCATCAGAGCACTGACCCCGCTGGGATTTGCAAAAGCCGATTGGGAAACGATAGGCTATTCACCGCAGGAGTTTCTTGAGTTTTACAGAAGGGCATTTGACAGGATACTTGAAATAAACAGAAACGGGCATTGTTTTCCAGAACTTCATGCATCGTACTTTCTTAGGAAGATGCTTCACGGTACAGCGGTCAACTACATGGAGTTACGTTCTCCGTGCGGAGCAGGGATGGGACAGCTCAGTTACTATTATAACGGCGATGTCTATACCTGTGATGAAGGAAGAATGATTTCCGAAGCCGGTATTGACGCTTTTAAACTCGGTAATGTTTATGAAAACAGCTACGACGAGCTTATGGCAAATCCGGTGTGCAAAACACTCGCTATTGCGTCTGTAGTAGAGAGCCTCCCCGGTTGCAGCGATTGTGTTTATAATCCTTACTGCGGAGTTTGCCCTGTTGTAAACTACGCTCACGAGAAGGATATTTTCCCTCGTTCGCCCAAAAATTTCAGATGCGAAGTTTATTCCGGCATGATGAATATTTACTTCGATAAGTTATTGAACGGCGACGAACAGACATTAAAGATATTCGAATCATGGATAAATGATTAAGACATAACAGGAGGATAAAAAATGAATGAATTAAAATTACCGCACATCAAAGAAAGCATTTCCAATTTCTTATATGACGAGGAAGGAAATATTTCAAGGAGCAAAATATTGGCTGTAGGCTCTATGATGATCGTAATGGGAGTTCTTTTAGGCACGGAGGCATCTGCCGCACACAGAAGTCACTCGTCACATCGTACACATAGTTCGCACAGAAGTGGTAGCCATTCTTCTCATTCAACTCACTCAACACATTCTAATCACGGTTCACATACCACGCACTCTAATCACTCGACACATTCAACCCATAATACCCATTCTACACACTCGACACACAGCAATGCTACAACTGTAACTCATTCTAATTCCACAAATATTACAGCTCCGAAAACATTCCAATCGCCCTATAATATTGCCGGTAAAGAAAGCGCGCTCTTGGGTACTCACGCTGCTACCACATCATCCGGCGGAACAAAAACAGTAAACAATCTTGATGTTACAAAGATAAAGTGAAGAGGAGAGGTGATATATAATGAAAAAGAAGGTACTTTCATCAATAGGTATAATAGCTTCCATTTGCATGATTTTTGGGCTTTCCTTATTATTCGTGCAAAGTATTCCGACATCTGCCGATAATTATGATGTCGTTGATTTTGAACTTGATGATTTTTTATCTGCAAGCGAAATAGATATTTCCGACACTTATGAAACAGTCGATCTTGAATCGGATATAACCGATTATTCTGCAAGCGGTAAAACGATTGAGTATATTAATAACTATGGTGATTTCAAATTTAATGCAAACGATAAGGGAAAAGTTGCAAAATATACAAGCGATTCGTTAAAAGAAGGGTATCTGATAAAAGGTTCCGCAACTTTTGAAAAATACGATATAAAATTCAGTGGGTCATTCTATGTCAATACATCAAATCGTGTTATGCTTTATAAAGGTGATATGACGTTGCCTAACAGCGACAAGTATAGCGGTACATTTGACATTGAAAACAAAGGAAACAGTTACAAGAAAGGCACATACACGTGGAAAAACGGCGAGTCATATAAAGGAAAATTCTCAACATACAGCACCAAAAATTCTTCTGGTACTAAAGTGTTGAAGTCGTGCCTTGACAGTGGCAGCGATAAAAGCTATTATTACTTCGAAAGTGAGAAAGAATATCTGTACATCTCATTTGCAAAAGGAGTTCCTACCGGAACCGGTACATATTATAAATCCGGCAAAAAATATACTGTGAAATATGATGCCAACGGAAAATGTATATCCACAAAAGAAGCATAATCTATAGGATCATATTATGCTTTTGGACAATATGTGTTATAAGTATCGGTTCATGTAAATGGACTTCTGACACTAAAGAAATATCATCTCTATATGATAATGTTCTGTCGTGTGTTCTCAACGGAGATACGGAATTAGCGCTTAAAGAACCGGCAACAATAGATGAGATTACGAATATATACACACATATTTATGAGTATGAACCTGCGGTAAACGGGCTGTCCAAGTCAATTTCTTACAAAAAGCTGAATGATGACAGTGATTTGATTGTCTTGATCGGGTTTGTTTATACTTTGTCCAAAGATGAAATAATAGAACGCGATACAGCAACTAAAGGAATAATTGATGAAATATCTACCACCATTCCTTTCGATACTGATATAAACTCAAAGCTGCAAATGATAGTTGAAGCAATTACAGACGGACTGATTTATGATGATGAATCTCCCGAATGCAATACATCTTATGCTACACTGTGTAAAAAATCAGCTAATTGTCAAGGTATTTCCAAAGCCTTTGTTATGGTTTGCCAACAGATGAATATAGATGCCGGATATTGCATTGGCAAACTGAATGGGATCAAGCATATTTGGAATTATGTGAAAGTTGATAATTACAGTATTCAGATCGATTTGACAAGTAATGATAATAAAGATTATATTCTAAACGAGCCATATTCTGATGGTACAAGATCATTAGACGGATTCATTGAGATGGATTGTTTCGATTTTTAAAGCTCCCCTCCAACCATTCCTCAAACTCGTCAAGCGTGATCTCCCCGTTCTGACACATATCGCGTTTTTCACAAGCCTGATAATTCCAGAGCCGGAATTTATCGGGCTTTATTGTTCCGGCGGTCTTACGGGCATAGTATCGCTTATAGTACTTTCTGAAAACGCCGACAGCCTTATCGTCACGGAGCTTTTCTTCATATTTCTTCTGCGCCGCGATCTGCTGACAAGTATGGGTTTCACCCTCGCGGATGCGGTCACAGTATTCGGCGTTATAATTCCCCTTAACAATGAAATAGCGTCCGCAATGCTTGCATCTGTGCAGCTTGATGTCATATTCAAGCATTTTCGTGAATTCCAGCTCCAACATATCGTGGATCGTGCTGCAACTATACGACGCAGACATAAAAAGAGGAACGCTGTGATGCACTCCAATCTTTCCGGCTTCAAGGTCATACTCTTTTTCGAGAGGACTTTTTTCTTTTGTCGGAACATGGCTTTTCAATCTTTTCAGAATAACGTCCATAGGCAGGCGGCTACACTCAAGCGCGGTCATATCCATTCGTGATGTTATCCGGAAAGTCTCCTGACGATAGAATGTTCTGGGGACTCCGAATTTTTGCGCATATATTGCAAAACGTTCGTGCGCCCGAAGCCCCGATAATTCATCGGGATAGAACGCATCATCAAAAACGAATTTTATACGATTACGCATTTCCCGTTTCAGCTCGTTGAGATAGAAAATGTAATATTTCAAACTGGTCTCGGATATTTCTTCGAGCTCCGGCGGGAAAATCGACGAATAAAGTGACCGATGCATATACGGATCAAGCGCAACAATCGAACGCCGCATGTATTCACATTCAAGATCGCGTAATTCATCTTTGTTGCGTGCCTTCGGCGTGGTAATATCTTTACTGATGTTGTTATATTCCAATGTTTCCAAAGCGGAATCCAATAGATCTTCCGGATCGCAGGCAAAGAATGAAAAGCAATAATCAAGTAATCCCTCGCCTATTGGAAATGTAATTAGAAGCCCGGCAAAGGGATTGAACAAAGTCATGTCATCTTCGCTGTATTGTGCGTTAAGATGAAAAACATCGTGATAAACATAATCGCCGTTATACTTTTTTGTTATATCTTCATGACTGACTATCGGGAAAAACCGGTAGCCATTTTCATTTTCCGGCGTTGCTATACGCTGCCCGTCATCATCAAATAACTGAGGATAGAATATCGAGTCGAGAAGTCTCTGCTCGGGAGTATCGAAGTTTTTCAGGCGCTTGTACTCGTTACCCTCTTCAACAAATTCATAATTATCATCAACATCTATGGTCATGGTTCGCGCCGCAGGATCAATATGCACCTGATTATTGTATCCGTTGAAGGATATGGTTTTCTTATTTCTGCGAATGAAGTCATACTTTTCGTCCGGCTGCAATTCGTAAGTTTCGCTCATTAAACCTCTGAACCCCTTTTTGAAAATTAGACAATATGGATTTTGCCAAAATCCCGTAATCAATATCGTTCTAATAAATATGATAGCAAACTCTTGATTTTTTGTCAATACCGTGCGATAATATATTTGAGCTCACGAACAAAATGTTCCGGAACATTTTCAGAAAAATCAAAAGGGAGGAATGAAAAATTGCTATCTATCATTTCAGTGTCAAGATCGTATCCCGAAGCGCAGGCGCGAGCTGTGTCGCAAGAGCCGCGTACATCGCCGGGGAGAAGATCAGAAACGAACGCGACGGAGTCATCCATGACTACCGCCGTAAACACGAGGTCGTTCACAAAGAAATTCTGCTGCCCGCGGGAGCGCCCGAACAATTCCGCAAACGTTCTGTTCTCTGGAACGCCGCAGAGCAGAAGGAAACCCGCAAAAACAGTCAGACTGCCCGGAGTATTGACGCAGCACTTCCGAGGGAAATCTCACGAACGGAGCAGATCGACCTCGTGCGGCAATTCTGTATGCAGAATTTCACGTCATGCGGGATGTGCGTCGATTTTGCGATTCACGACAAGAATGATGGAAATCCCCATGTGCATATTTTACTGCCGACCCGTCGCGTAGATAAGAACGGGTTTACGGTAAAAGACCGTTCGTGGAACGACAGGGCTATGTTGGAGCAATGGCGAAAATCTTGGGCAGAGTGGTGTAACCACAAGCTGTACTTTGTTTCCGATGAGCATATTGATCATCGCAGCTACGAGGCTCAGGGAATTGACAAAATCCCGACTGTACACCTCGGAGCCGGTGCTTGTGCTATCGAGAAAAAAGGAAAAAAGACAGATCGCGGACTGCTGAACCTGCAGATCGAGATTGAAAACGCGAACACCTCTATCGCTGCCATGAAACAGGAAATGGACGAAAATAAGTATTTCATCCAGCAAAACTTGGACTATCTTTTTCAGGAAGAGCTGGGCTGCTCTATGTCTGAGGCTTATGAATTGCGGGAAAAGGATGATTATATTTCATTTCTGAAAAGTGAAATGGAACGTAGAAATCATAATGCAATAAAGGCAAAGGAAGATGAGGAGTATTCAAAGTTGTTCTTTGCGAGGTGGGATCACGAAATGCTCGATCGGATAATGTACGAAATGAAAACCGCTTCGGATTATGTTCACGAACACGGACAATATCCGTCCGGTTGGAACAACATTATGGAAACCTATCGTCTTTTGAGGCAACAGGAAGAACAGCAGAAACAGCAATCCGCCCCAAAGCCCACGCCGCCTCAAAATGATACGCCCGAAAAATCTACGTTCAAGCCTAAGTCGAGAAGTATCTGACGCAACAATTTTTTCGCCGCACAAGCGGCGCATACGCGCGGCGTAAGCCGCTTTTCCCCGCGGCACCGCAGGTGCCGCATTAGCCCAAAAGTCAAGGAGATGTGCTCCTTGCGCGCTTAACAAACGGAACGTTTGTATAAGTGCGCCCTCCGGGGGCGGTTAGCTACTTGGTTTTTCAGATTACTTTCACTCGATATGAAAAGTAGCTTGTTTCACCAAATGGGTTAGTTGCATACCGCCCCCGCCGCCGACCACTGTGTTCTCCGGTATTTTAGCCGGCGTACCGGAACCGCAGTTACGGCAGCTTCGGGGTTCGCACTTTGCAGATAAAGAAAACAGACAAAAATGAGGGAGGAACCACACAATGACAAAAGAACAGAAGACCGAAGCTCTGCGCACGAGTATTGCCAAAGCGCAGAAAAGACAGCGCGAGCTGATGTCCGAGGTCGATAAGACCGAGGCGAAGCTCGCAAAGCTCGAAAAGGAGCTCAGCGCCGAGCTCGACAGGCAGAAAACGCAGAACTGTCGTAAGATGGGAGAACTTATCTACGAAAAATTCGGGGATGACATTACTCCGTCCGAGTTTGAGGATATGATCGCGTTCATTTTTCTCAACAATGAGATCCGGGAGTATGTCGAAACCGAAAAGAAAAAGCGTAAGGCAGTCGAGATCGCTATCGTGAAAGGTACAGAAATCAGCGATACCGCACCTGAGCCTCTGCCGCGCCAAAATGAAAAATCGAAATCCTTAAATAGTATCATAGATGATATTATTAACGATTCCGACGATGACACAGATGCAGACGATGAAGAATAAAAAACAGAAAAATCGCTGCATTAAACAGAAAAGATAAGTTTGGGAGAAACATGGAAGTTGCATTTTTGCACGAAAGGAGCTTAATGAGAAGAAATGAATTACTCAATACTGCCGCCGTAGCGCCGGAAGAAAATTCCAGTGCTGCGCCGAGCACCGTACCTGCGGAGAACGAAAATACAGATAATAAAACTGACACTCCGAAAATTGAAATTCCGGAAGAGTGCGCAGAAGCATTTATCGCCGCTGTTGAGATCGGATACTACAAGGAGTTTTATAAACAGGGATTGATAACTGCCGATGAACTTGACATTCTTTTGCAGTTACAGAAAAAGAAGGCTGATGAAAAGAAAGAGAAAAAATCAGATTTAAGCGCAGCATGATTTGTTCTCCCCACAAATCCAAAAGAAATAAAAATCCACATTATTATTGCGCTTTATCCTATATAAAGCTTGACATTCGCGTGGTAAAGTGGTAAAATAGATTTGTGGGGAGATATTTTTATCTCCTGAAAAATGGAGGGAAGGAGGAACATGAACAACACAAAAGTAGCGGCATACTGTCGCGTCAGCACGGATTTGTCTGACCAACTGCACTCTCTCGCCGCACAGATAAAATATTTCACGGAATATATTTCCGAACACGATGGCTGGGATTTAGTCGAGGTCTATTATGACGAGGGTATTACCGGTACATCGGTAAAGAAAAGAGATGCTTTCAACAGAATGATCTCGGATTGCGAGAACGGAAAAATCGAACTTATCATCACCAAAGAAGTATCCCGTTTCGCAAGGAACACCGTTGACACACTTTGCTTCACCCGTAAGCTCACTGCACTAGGTATCAGAGTCATATTTATGAATGACGGTATCGACACCAGCGATAAGGACGGCGAGCTTCGCCTGACGATCATGGCGAGCATAGCTCAGGAGGAATCCCGTAAAATTTCAGAGCGTGTCAAGTGGGGTATCCGCAGAAAAATGGAAAATGGCTGGGTCTATGGATTTTCTGAAATGTTTGGATACAGAATCCATAAAGGCGAAATTGAGATCGAGCCTGATGAAGCGGAGGTCGTAAAGCGTATATTCCATAGTTATGTGTATGAGGGAAAAGGCTGTCACACGATAGCTAACGAACTTAACGCAGCAGGTTTATTATCAGTGCGCGGTAAGATGTGGCGTGAGGACGGAGTTTGCAGAATACTCAAAAATGACAAATATGTTGGTGATCTGACACAGTGGAAACACTACTCAACAGACTTTCTTACTAAAAAGGTCATTCAGAATAATGGTGACAATCCTGAAGCTCCCCTTATAACAATTAAAAATCATCATGAGGGAATCATATCCCGTGAGATTTGGGAATTGGCGCAGAAGCAGATCGAAGAAAGAGGAAAGCTCGCAAGGGAAGGAAGAAAATATTCTCGTCACTATTGGTTCAGCAGCAAGGTGTGCTGTGGTAAATGTGGATATACTTATAATATAAGCGGAAAGTCCACTGAAACCAATCGAGGAATCCAGTGTGTTAATCGTAGAAAATACGGTACAAATCACAGGGTTGACGCAAACGGAGCGGAAGTTGGCTGCGATAATAAACAGGTAAATGAGCGTGTACTTGAATCATGCATGAAATATCTTATTGAGCACATTCAAGTCATGCGTAATGATATTACAGAGCATTTACTTGAAAATATTTCCGAAATGCAGTCCACAAAGCCCGCCTTTGATCCCGCTCCTTTAAAAGCTGAGATCGACGCTCTGAATAAGAAAAAGAGAAAAGCTATCGACCTTATGCTGGATGAGCTCATCACAAAAGAAGAACTTAAACAGCAGACAGCATACTACGATGAGGAAATTTCTAAACTATCTGAAGCTATTGCTTCCGGTCAGAATGTTGCTGATGTTCACAAGAAACAGCTTGACGCTATCCGGAACTATATTGAACTTGTGAACAAGACAGCCGGCATGGATACTGACAATACCAAAGTGTATGGCGAACTTCTTAAAAAGATCGTAGTGCAGGAAAACCATGTAGTAGATTTCTATCTTACCTGTGTACCGTTCGGATTCAGAATCAATTACCATGTTAAGAAGTTTAACAAAGAACACCGTTTCAATGTGTTTATAGACACTTGCGAGGTCATCGCTTCATAAACACTTTTTCATATTGTTTCGACACTTGTATGCGAGCTTCCTCATCGGGGCAGGCATTGATGTAGCAACGGTTTCCGGCAGTTTAGGGCATAATAATCAGGTTACGACGCTTTCGATTTACAGCCATATGTTCAAGGAGTTTCAGGCGAAGGCGTGCGATGCGGTTGTCAATGCACTCAGTTTTAATAAGAATCTCCCCACAAACAACAGCACTGACCAGTCCGCTGAAAACCCGCCCACCAAGCAGTCCGCATAATACCTCAGATAACCACAGGATACTTGACGAAAAAATAAGACCCATATAAGACCCATTGGCAAAAACGGGGTAAAATGAAAATTCGCGAAGCCGCTCTACAAGCGACTCCGCGAGATAGGTAATGGTGACCCGTACTTCAACATAGACGAAACCTTTTTCGTCGGAAATGTATTCGGCTATATAATATATCTATAGGAATTCATAAGGCCAAGTCATAAATGACTTGACCTTATATTATTATCTAACATAATTATAATAGATGAGAACGAATTTGTCAAGTACTATATCAAAGCATTCATTTTGCCGTTAATCGGTGCTGTGACTCGATTCAACGGCGGAGCGTTCTACTATCACACCTCAAACTTGCGACGCAAATGCTGTAAGATTATTATATATTATCTCAAATATGAATGCATACGGCTGCCGGAGAAGAACTCCGGCAGTTTTCTTTATGAAAAACAGCATAATATCAGAATAGAAACGAAGCAAGCAATTTGGTGATCTGATATTTTCGCAAGGCTTTGTTAACGATTTTTTACATAAGTAGTAAAAAATAATTATGTGAAAATGATTATTTACAATGATTCCGGCAATTAAAATCGAATGAATTTTATAATCAACTGTGATATAATACAAGTACACCCGGGTTGTTAATATGATACTCAAGATAAAGTCTGTTAAAATGATGGCTGTATTATAATCGCCAAATAATCTATCGAAAGGAGAAAAGTCACAATGAATGACAAAGAAAAAAACGAAATAATGATACCTGATTATGTTATTTTGGCTCTGGCAAGATTACTGTTGCCAGAAATACAAAATTATTATGCCTGCCAAAATGACTACGATGTGATGTAGTGTGTTTTCCGAAAAGATACATGGGACGCACCGATCTGCTGTTATAGGCATCAT
Source organism: uncultured Clostridia bacterium (assembly GCA_947168885.1). Classification (GTDB taxonomy): domain Bacteria; phylum Bacillota; class Clostridia; order Oscillospirales; family Ruminococcaceae; genus Ruminiclostridium_E. Next base: position 541,808 of record CAMVNQ010000001.1, read on the forward strand.
CAAGCCACTCCTTATCCTTGTATTTTTCCAGTGAGTAAGTGTAATGCTTACTCACTAATTTTTTAAAATTATAAAATATTCGGACAAATAATCCAATAATATTTTTGTTTAGTCTAAGAAATGATCAGTTCGTTTTTCTAGTTTGAAACTATTCTTTGAATTATATTATTTTGATACCATAGATGACAAAGCCGATTTCCGACTAAGAAAGTCGGCTTTCATTTATGTTCCCAGATGATCGTTGTGGAGAATATATCTTCGATTTTTGTTTTCTCCGACTGCAGACAGTACTCCGGCTTTAACCATTGCTGTAAAGAGCTTTCTCACGGAGGAATCCTTAAGATTAAGCAGCGAGCATCCTTCTTTATTTGTAATGCTACCGTTATTTCTTACATAGGAAAGGACTACATCCTCGCGAGAATCTGCACTTATCGGTTTTTTATCAGTATTTCCCAATGATTTATCAGTATTTTTCGAATAATCTGAATTATTGGCATCAATAGCTCCTAAATCTACATCTATCCGGAATATATCATGCTAAAGAAAAGTATACCCGCGTGACAGCGTGACAGGCATAGCAGATCACGGAGCAGGCAGCAATAAAGTCCGCAAACTCCGTGAATCAAAACTATTATTTTTGTGCTTGGTGTTACCTCGCCTTTGTTATTTTGACAGTGCGACGAACCTTCTATCAAATGCTCCACATTCCAAAAAAATATAAAAACATATTGACAAATATAAATATGTGTGTTATAATCTCATATAGAAACATTTCGATATATCAAGGAGGTGCTGATGTGGAGTTTTCAAACAAGCAGATAACGGTCATATTCAAAGCGTTATGCGATGAAAACAGAGTGCAGATATTCAGGCTTTTGCAAAACGGCGAGCGATGTGCCTGTCACTTGCTTGAAGAAATGGCACTTACTCAGCCGACGCTTTCGCACCACATGAAAATACTCTGCGACAGCGGTCTTGTGATCGGCAGAAAACAAGGCAAATGGATGCACTACTCCATTTCAGCGGAAGGTGCTGAAGTTGCTATGGACTGTCTGAAAGCGATCACGGCAGTAACCGAAAGCGAAAGTGCGAGCAAATGCTGTAATAAGTGACAAGCCGTATTCCGATACGGCTTAAACTATTACAAACAAATAGACATATCTAAATGTATTTATAGGAGGGACAGACAATGGATAATGTATCAAAGGCAGTAGAACTTTTCGAACATCGGTTTATGTGTTCGCAGGCTGTATTTGCAGCATTTGCTGAACAGTTCGGCATCACTGAAAAGCAGGCATTACAGATCGGCGCTTGCTTCGGTGGGGGAATGAGCAAGGCGGAGGTTTGCGGTGCTTGTACCGGTGCGCTCATGGTACTTGGAATGAAGTACGGGCAATTTGATGTGAACGATCTTGAAAGTCGTTCAGCGGAAAGTGCTAAGGCTTCAGAGTTTCTTGAGGAGTTCAAAAAGCGCAAAGGTTCGTATATCTGCCGTGAAATACTCGGATGTGATATATCTACCGATGAAGGCAAAAGCTACGCAAGGTCAAATGGTCTGTACGGAAAGTATTGTACCGAAATGGTAAGGACTGCAGCAGAGATCGTAGCCGGAATGCTCGGAGAGGATTAATAAAAAATGAAGCCGTATTTTGAAGGTTTCTTTTATCGCCGCTTCCTTGCGGCGGTCTGGAAACCTCCTTTACTACGTTCTGTAGTTAGATACGGCTTTAATAAAGGCTGAAATATAGATATATTTCAATATGTAAATAGGAGCATTGTTATGGAGATATGGGATTTTATTCAAGACGAAATACTCGGTATAAAGTGGCTGAACAGACTTATCGGGTCATTTCTGAACGCCTGCGGTCTTGATACCGAGGACAAGATCGGCGGAAGTATTCAGTTTTTCATCTATGATATAATAAAGATAATGTTGCTGCTCGGAGTTCTGATATTTATTATATCGTACATTCAGAGCTTTTTTCCGCCGGAACGGACAAAGAAGATACTCGGACGGTTTCATGGGATCGGAGCAAATTGCATAGCCGCGCTTCTCGGAACTGTGACACCGTTCTGCTCATGCTCGTCAATACCGTTGTTTATCGGATTTACAAGCGCAGGGTTACCGCTTGGAGTAACATTCTCGTTTCTTATTTCATCGCCAATGGTGGATTTAGGCTCACTTGTGCTGCTTATGAGCATATTCGGGTGGAAGGTCGCTGCTGTCTATGTGCTTGCAGGACTTATCATTGCAGTCATCGGCGGCACGGTCATTGAGAAACTGCACCTGGAAAACGAAGTCGAGGACTTTATCCGCAGCGGGAAAACTAAGGACATACCGCAAGCCGAGCTTACCGTAAAGGACAGACTTAAAGATTCATGGGAGCAGGTGTGTTCAACCGCAAAGAAAGTGTTTCCGTATGTTGTCGTTGGTGTCGGGATAGGTGCATTTATCCATAATTGGATACCCGAGGAATGGATCGTGTCTGTTCTCGGATCGGATAACCCGTTCGGTGTCATTATCGCCGCAATATGCGGTATTCCGATGTATGCGGACATATTCGGCTGTATTCCGATAGTAGAGGCGCTGCTTGCAAAGGGCGCACAGTTCGGAGTAGTGCTTGCGTTTATGATGGGTGTTATCACTCTGTCGCTGCCGTCAATGATAATGCTGAAAAAAGCGATAAAGGCGAAGCTGCTCGGAATATTTATTGCAATATGTACGATCGGAATTATCCTTGTCGGATATTTATTCAATATAATTCAATCATTTATACTTTAAAAGGAGGACAAATACTATGTCTAAAACAAACATCAAGGTTCTCGGCTCCGGCTGTAAGTCGTGTCATCAGCTTTATGACAATGCAAAGCAGGCTGCGGCATTATCTGACGCGGATGTGGAGTACATCACCGATCTGCAGAAGATCATGGAGTACGGTGTTATGTCAATGCCCGCGCTTTATTGTGAACGAGAAGGTCGTATCTATGGGAAAGGTGCTGAAACCGGCGGATATTGCGTCCCTTATTGAAGAGTAATGATTAAAGAAAAGGAGACTACAGTATATTTGTTGATTGGAGGAATGCTTATGATTAAAGCAGTTGCGGAAAAGAAAACACCTGAGACTCCCGCGCTCGTCAAGCGTATCGGAAAGACAACCTATATCGTCAATGTCCACTTCTCCAACACGGCACGGGAGACAGTCGCGGATAAGCTGAAAAGGATCATCGCTTCGGACGATGAACTCCGCAAGTAATAGTAATGCGGGTAACTTGTTTTAAAACAGGTTGCCCGCATTATTATGTTTGTGTATGGAGGAAATGAATGAATTATTCTACAGAATTGCGAATATCATCACTTATCATTCTGGAAACACCTTGATCTTGATACTTATACATCGATCATTTCCATGGATTTTTTACCAGTAAAACGTTCTCCCAGACGATTTGCCGATTTTTCTGTATAGAAGGAAAAATAAGATTGGTCAGATTTTTTCACGGCTCCCCATATTACACTCGGTATCCCTATAATCAGGAAGTAGAGTGGACCTAAGAATGCCGATTGAATGGTATGACCGTATTCATGTACCAAAAGTCTGTCTTGTATTTCTTCATCACTGAAATGATACTTGTCAGAATTATAAAAACGAGCTTTGGGAGGTATAAATATGAAAGCACCCAGAGAGATACCATATGGTTTTTCCCAGCAAGTCGCTATTGCTCCGTTAAAAAAACTGTGTCTGTCCTTTATACTACAGCAGAACACGATGAATCCGACAAATGTTTGTATGATACCCCATGAACATTGTAAAAGAAAATACGGTATAAATCTTAGTTTCATTACGATACCTCGTTTCATATATTATTTGTCAAAAGCAATCCACACATTCCGATTTACACGAGTAAGCCGAGTGCTTACTCTTACCTAAATTATACCACATCGCCCCCGAAAATGCAATCCCATTTCCAAGAAATCCACCCTCCAAAATCACCGTCATCATCAACAGAAATCCCATGCCCCAACTATGCAAGAGGGAGAATCGTCATGAACAAATTGTAAACTTTTCGGAAAATCATGCCCGAAACCTCAAATTTCACGGTAGATAAGTGAAGGGTGTTTTTCGTGGACGGTCAGACAGGGCAGAAATTTGAATGTAACGATAAGCATATCGACATTCAAAATCGGCTCAGGGAGAGCCGAGGAAATAGTTTCACCAGACTGCCGCCCACCCAGCATCATAACTGCGCCGAAGCCCGGTAAAATACTCTCAGAGCCGTGCGGAACAGAGAGAAAGTCGCATAGCTCCAAACACGCAGGAGCGTGAAAAATAGCCGTAGAACGGCGAAATACAAGTGAGGGCGTGAAACGCCCGATCAATTTTCACAAGCACGGTATAAAGTATTACGATTATGGAAAATCGTAAACTTTATACGGCTTGTCAGGGGAAAATTCCCCTAAGACCCCTGAGAGGTCGGCACAGCCGACCGAGATAAAGAAAGGAGACACAATGTCAATATTCAAAAAGCCCGAAAAGGGTTTCCTCGCAAAGTTGTTCAAGCATAAGCAGGTCGAGGAGCTTGCGGAAGAACTTGCTCACACTTATGCGGACGACATGCAGGCGGATATGCTGTCCGATAATCCTGAAACAGATACCGCTGAGGACACCGCTGCCGAGCCTGTTCCAATGTTGGAAGTCACGGAATCGGGCGAGGTAGATTTCACAGAACCGCCCGAAACCACCGAGGGAGAATCACCACCGCAGGACACCGAGCCGAGCGAGGTACGCAAGCACCTGATAACATTTAGAGTGAACGACATGGAACTTGAAGCAATCAACCGCAGATATGCTGAAACATCGTTCAGAAGCAGGGGCGATTTTTGCAGATATTCAGCCCTTACAGTAATGAATGTTGAGGAAGATACCGAGGACATAAAGCAGATAGCGAGGTATATTTCATCTATCTCAGGTTCGTTCAATCAGATAGCCCACCGTGTCAATAAAGGCGGTAAGCTGTACGATGAAGATATTGCCGATATGAAAGCGAGGTTAGATATAGTTTGGCAGTTACTCGTATCCATACGATCCACACGGGAGCGTACAACGCAATTGCTTATATCTGCAACCCAGACAAAACCGCAGACGGCAAATATGTTGTTAGCAACTTGTGCGTATCTTCTCCATCTGGAGCATCAGAACAATTCCGAAATATCCGAGAGACAGTCGGCACAGGACGGTGCAGAAATGCCGCCCAGCACATAATACAATCATTCGCCCCCGGCGAGGTCTCTCCCGAACGTGCTTTGCTTATCGGACAGGAGCTTGGCAAGGCTCTTTTCAACGATGAATACCAGTATGTTCTCGCCGTGCATTGCGACCATGAACATATCCATAATCACATCATCGTGAACAACGTAAATTTCTACACGGGCAAGACCTTTGAAACCGAGCATAATCAGGGCAAAATTCCCGACAGAGCGTGGAGCAAACTTCGCACCATTTCGGACGAGCTATGCAGAAAGCACGGACTGTCTATCATCGAGAATCCGCATCTTTCAAAGGGTAAGAGCCATTGGGAGTGGGAGCTTGACAAGCAGAATCTATCATGGAAAGAACAGCTTAAAAGAACCATTGACGAGGTTATCAAGGTCAGCGAGGACTTTGAGGATTTCCTTGCAAAGTGTGCAGATTTCGGTATATTGGTGGACTACAATCCCGACCACAAGATCGACCTGAAATTTATGCTTGCGGAGCAAAAGAAACGCAATCCGAGGGCGAAATTCACAAGAGCGAAAACGCTCGGTTACTTCTACGAGAGCCAGCAGATCAGAAGGCGCATCGAGAGTTACAAGTATCAAATGTCGCACCGACCGACAGCAAGAATTATCCGCACCACAGCAGAGAAATTCCAACAGTCTCAGGGCTTGACGAATCGGGCAGATAGGGAGAATATGAAGGCGGCAAGCAAGGCACTTAACGAGATGAACGCAAGCAACTCCACCCTTGAAGAATTGGAGAGTGCAGCTCACAGGGCGTTTGCTGAATTTATGGTGATGTCAACTCCGCAGATGGAATTGAGCGACCGTATCCACAAATTGGAGGAGCAAATTCCTGCAATCGAAAAGTATCATGAATTTGTGGCGTATCACAAGAAATATTCCTCTCTGGAGGGCAAGGCGAAAACCAAGTACAAGAGCGATTTTTGCTATGAACCTGACGAGTACCATAAGGCTTACAAGAAGCTGATAGAGCTATTTCCAGACGGTCATATACCGAAACTCAGCAAACTGAAAACGGAGCTTGAAAAAGCCCGAACAGATTACGAACAGCAGAGTGCGGAACGTAAAGCCCTGAAGAAAGAAGCAGACAGGCTTTCAAGTCTTGCACAGCAGAAGCGTGACAGTCAGAGGACGCTTGCCCGATATATGCAGAACGAACAAGCTGCCAAGAGAAAGAAAAGTCAGCTTGAATAAAGAGAGGAAGATTTTATGAGTAGAATAGGTTATATCCGTGTTTCCACGGAGCATCAGGAGACAGCGAGACAGCAGGAAATCATGTGCGACTATCAGGTTGACCGCATTTTCTCCGAGAAGATTTCGGGGGCGAACAAAGACCGCCCACAGCTCAGAGCAATGCTTGACTATGTGCGTGAGGGCGATACGCTCTATATCGAGAGTATCAGCCGTCTGGGGCGCTCCACCAAAGACTTGCTGAACATCATCGACACCCTCACCGAAGTAGGTGTTACTCTCATCAGCCATAAGGAGAATATCGACACCGGCACGCCTGCGGGCAAATTCATGTTGACCGTGTTCGCAGCACTCTCACAGTTGGAGCGTGAGCAGCTCAAACAGCGACAGCGTGAGGGCATCGAGATTGCCAAAGCACAGGGAAAGTACACAGGCAGAAAACCCACCCCGATTGACTGGACAAGGTTCAGTCAGCTTTATGGGGAATGGAAGTCAAAGAGCATCACAGGCAGGGACTTTATGCGGAGAATGGGCTTGTCGGCTAATACATTTTACCGCCGTGTTAGGGAGTATGAAGCGGAACACGGAATCGCAGAGCCTGTTTCTGCATGAGCATATTGCACCGAGGATTTTTATAATATTGCTGCGCCCTGCACAATTATTACAATTACTCCGCAGGGCTGGACTCCTGTCTTGCCATGGGATATAATGTATCTACAATAAAACACAGGAGGGATACCACTATGTTAAAGATACCCGAATTGGCAATGCCGAGAACACGCAAGGTCACTACCGTCTGCAACGGCAGGCGTGAGGTCTGGACAGACTCCGAACAGGCAAAGGCGTATTTTCTTGAACTCATGATGTCTACGGACAGCGAGGAGCGTGACCGAGCAGAGTGCGTTTTCATTCAGCTACTTCACGGACTTGACGAGTGCAGCGATGAGGACGAATAATCAGCAGGGCGAGTTGTTACGGCAACTCGCCCTTGCTATGTCCTGTGACGAACGAAAATGCCCCTCAGAGCCGACTGAACTTGTGGAGCGGAAAAACTATCCACTGAAAAGGAAAAGCCCTCAAAAACGTTTGCAGGGCGTTTCCGAGGGCTTGCCTTATGTCTTCTGTAAAATATCAAACACCTGATTCTTCTCAAAATCGCAGATGATCGCTTTCGGCAGAAGCTCCCTGCACTTTGCTTCATCTGCCCATACATAAGCCTGATGCTCAAAGCTGACTGTGACAGACTCGGTCGCAGTTTCGCACAGATAAACGATCAGCAGATCAGGCAGCTCGCCTTTCAGAATACTGACATAAGCGATCTTTTTTATCTCAATATCCGTGATGCCTGTTTCCTCTTTGACCTCTCTGAACACCGCATCTTCGGGCGTTTCACCTTCCTCGATATTGCCGCCTGCGTTCTCCCATGAGTTCGCACCTGTATCGTCATTTTCACATCTCTGCACTAAAAGGAATCTATTCAGCGCCCTGTTGTAAATGATACATTTCACGATGATCTTTGCTGTCATTTTGTCACCTCACAATTGATACCTATGCCGTACTGCAAATTCGGGCGCAAACTCCACCGCCGCCGTCCGTTTTGTCAGGTTGAACACCACCGAATAATTCTCATCGCCGGGGATATGGTTCTCGTGGAGAAGCCTGAACGCTGTGTCCTCATCGACTATGCCCTCATGTGCTTCAAGATAATCCTGATATGCAAGATACCTGTCCTTGCCGAAGCCATCCATTTCGGAATTGCCGTAAATGAGAAAATTCGAGCAGACCTGCCACGGCTTGTCGCTGCGAAGCACTTTCATCTCGCCGCCCACATATTCGATAATGACGCTGTCACCGCTTGCATCGGCGATCTGAAAATGGGTGATATTATCCGCAGGAGACATGGTGTATTTTTCAAGAAATGCAAGGGCTTCGCTGACCGTCTTGCACCTGTCGATGATCGCACGATACAGGGAATGATTGGACAGCGGTATCTTTTTGCCGTCCGTTTCGATCTCTGTGCCGCTTGCTGTGAATATGACGAGTGCAAGACCGTGCGCGTTCATGCCGTCCTGTATCTCATAGGGCGTACCGAGTACCCTTGCACGGTTGATGGGCTTATCAACAGTCAGATCGTCAAACTTCTCCCACCCGGTATCAAAACCATAGCAGCAGTAGTACAGCAGATTGGAAAGCCCGATGGTTTTGCCGGTCACAGCATTTTCCGCAAGCGTCACACCGGGCAATTTCTTGGGATTGTCAAGGTTATGGCACAGCAGAAAGTCACCCTCTGCATTGCGAGCCGTAAAACCGGAGCAGTTGTGCTTGCATTGGAATAGAAAATCGTCGCGCACACCCTCATACAGATGCTCGATCTGAAATTCCAGCATCGCCCATTCATCGACAGCGCCGCATTTCAGGAGTTCATCCAGCGCATAATCGCCGTAATAGGTGATCTCATAGGCGTTCTCACCGGGGTATTTCCGCAGAGAATCTATTGTCCTGTTCTTGTTTTCGTCCTTGAAACGGAAGTTATACTTTTCCTGCTCCTCCGATTCGATGATCGGGCAGCGGATATACGACTCTGTCACGTCAAGGAGCTTATTGAAAACATCATCGACCTCATCATTTTGGCACGGACTCATAAATATCAGATAGTACCGTGGTTGTTCCGGCTTGCAGAAAACAAAATTCTGACAGCGGAAGGATATGGTCGAGCCGCCGTGACAGATCAGATCATATTCACCGCCCGGATACCGCTTCCAGCCACGCCAGCCGCAGCCGTAGGGATAAAACTGAAACATGGTATCCAGCGACTTTTCGCTTACGATCTGCCCTGCAAAAAATGCCCTGTCAAATTTCAGCAGGTCAAGCACATTTGAGTGAATATCTCCGCAGCCCTTGGTGGTAAAGACCTCCGGAATATAAATTCCAGTTTCGGGAACGCTCGTCACATCGCCAAGTGTGCCTGCCGAGGTGACAGTCATGCCCAGCGGTGTGAAGATCATGTCGTACATCAAATCCTTGTAGGTTCTCCCTGTGACCATTTCGAGTATCATCGCAAGCAGTATGTAGTTGGTGTTGCTGTATTCAAAATTCGTACCGGGGACAAAGTTCAGGTCGCAGTTGTATATGTATTCCAGAAAATCTTCTTCGGGCATAGTTCCACCCCAGAATGTTTTTCTGATATCCTCATATTTACCACCAAAGAATTTTTCCGGCTCTTGACTAAAGTTCACAATACCCGAACTCATATGCAGGAGGTTGAAAATGCGCATATCCCCAGCCTTTTCATATTTCGGGAAATACTTGGTCACATTGTCCCATATGCTCAGCTTGCCTTCCTCGTCCAGCTTCATGGTAAGTGCCGCCGTAAAGGATTTGGTGATAGAGCCGATCTCATAGGTAGTCAGCAGAGACACGATCTCACCGTCAATGTCCTTTGACCTTGAACCCGATGCCCAGATGATGCCGCTGTCCGTTGCTAAAAGGAGCGTACCTCTGATGTTTTCGGTCTTTACAAAATCAGTCAGCTTTCCAATCAGCTCTGCATATTCCGCTTTACCGCTGTGCCAGATGTGTTCGTCTGCATATGCAATATCCGCCACGCCGCTGTTTAGCTTTACAAGCTCGTTTAACACATTATCTTTATTCATTAGAAATCTCTCCTATCTCAAAAATCATATCAATGACAGCACCAATGTAATAATTCCTGCTATCATAAACGGTACTGAAATAAAATATCCGATCATTCTTGCACTCTTATCGGCGGTCGGCTCGACATAGCTTTCAAGGTCATTTTCGTCGATATACAGCGTTCTGCTTTCACCGATCTGAGGTACACCCACATTGGAATAGACCTCTTTTTCCATTCGGAGTGTTTCGCCGTTCAGCGTGATCTCATAGACAGGGCAATGCAATACAGCTCCGCCGGAGCCTAAGCGAGTTTTTCGTTCGACACAGATGCCCTCGACAGGTGTACTGTACTTTTCGGCGGCTCGTTTTTGTCCTACAAATGCTGCAAATGTACCGCACAGCCCTCCTATCAGAAGTCCGGCTCCTGCAAGTGTTGGGATATGCGCTGTGATCGCTGTCTTTGTCTGTTCACTGCCGAAGTGATATATCAGCGGAAGAATCACTATAATTGCTCCCACGAGCATAGCCACAATATCGATCCACAAGCCCTTTTTCTTTGCTCGCAGCATTGCGATAAGACCTGCTGTGCCGATCACAAGAAAAATCTGTCCGAGTATTACGGGGACAAGCCAGCTAAGCTCTGCCGAACGTGACACATAGACCATTCCAACAACAGAGGCGATAAACCACAGCAGGAAAACGAAAGATAGGATAAGGCTTAATGCTAATTTCATGACACACCGCCATTCTCAATATGCTCTTTTATCAGCAGCAGTGTCCTGTACTCCCTCTGATTCCACGCAAGCTCGCCTACATTGTCAAGCATCGCCCGATTCTTGGCTATCGCTTCATCAAGGGTGTACAATGCCGTCCGCATACCATATTGCTGTTCCTGTTCGCTGAGCTGTGTTTCTCCAAGCTCATCGGACACCTCACAAAAATACAGTCTGCTGATCTGGTGGAATATACTGCTCTCGTGATAGCTCTTGAAGTCCCTTCGCTTTTCCTCGATATATCCAAACGGACGGATAGTGTCGGGGATAACGGAGTAACCTGTTTCCTCCCTGATCTCACGGATAAGGGTATCTGCATCGGATTCGCCCTCGTCCTGACCTCCGCCGGGGAGACTGACCTCGCCTTTGTTGTCATCGAGCAGCAACAGCTTGTCTCCAATAAAAACGATACCCCGTACAGCGACTCTTGCCCATACGTCCATATCTTCATCGTAGTCTTTCGCATCTAACAGCAGTAATCGCTCCATAACTACCTCCAAAATGTCGTTTTGCTATACTTCATCTATTATACTCTAACATACAAACCTTAATTATAACTTAAATTGGATAGGGACTTTATCACTTTTTTGTGGGGTATGCTACCAATAATTATACCAGAGTTTACCCTATAAAGTCAATCGTCTAAATAGAAAGAGCTTGATTCTACGTCGAAATCAAGCTCTTATGATTATTACCTATATTTGCCGATATAAGGTTCGCTCTAGATATGTGTCCTAAAGTGAAGTGTAACAAGCTGAAGCTCAAGCTCTGGGTATAATTCTTGAAGATTCCATATTCTCATGAAATCCAATTCAAATCCCTTTGTATTAAATCTTATATAATTGAAAAGGACACTCATTGTATAAGCTATAACATTCGCCTTATATGAATGCTTTTCCTTGTACCAGTCAGTTTGTTTGATTATTTCGTCAGTACCATTAAAAATAATGGCGAGCGCGACTACCCGTTTGAAATAATATGTATTAAATACCGTATCAGACTTTGCCCACTGTTTTTTTATGTTTTCTGCAAAAACCTTTACTACTGCTTGCTTACCTCTGCTAACGACATCCGGCGCCCCATCATATATTTCCATATATTTAGCCAATTCTACCATTTTAATAACCTGGTTTTCAGGGTATCTTGTCTCATACTGTTTCATTTGGCTTGACTTCGGTTTGAATTTCATTTTTCCTTGATTATACTGACCACGCGTGCGTTCGTAATACCAGTATTGCTGAAATTGATTTCCGTGTATAGCTGGTGCTGGCGTCTTCCTTGAATAATCTTCCATACGAATATGGAATGGATGATTTGAGAAGAAATCCGACGCATCTACCTTGTTTTGAGAATTTGAATATTCAGATATTTTGGGGATTATCCTCTCCGACATTGAATGGTCAAGAACGGATATTTTCATCGGAACAAACAGCCTACTTATATCTACATTCTCATCTTTACGTGCAGTAAGAAGAGTATTGGCAATAGAAGCAGTAGTCTGACCGCCGTTTACAATCTGTAGATCCTTGATTCTTGTAATTTTAAGCCCTTCTAAAGTTACAGCTGTATCTATCTCTGATGCAGTAGCGGCTATTCCGTTGTTGTACGCAAAAAACATCTCTGGATAATTCTTTATAGTATTCTGTATGCTTTTATTAACCTTTCCTCTGACACTTAAAAAAGAACGAACATTACCTTCAAGTAATCGAGACCCATATTCAAGGTATAAATCGTTTAATATTTGTCCTGGGACAACAGCAAGGTAAGAAGTATAGGTGATAAGATTCTCTGGTTTTTCATCATTGGAGCCTTCATCAATATCATATTGAGGCGATACTTCTATATCCGCAATAATGTCTACACATTCCACTGCCTTAACACACGGAATTCCATCTGTGCCGAAATCTGGTATATTTATTTCTACACTTTCTTTCTGTGTTTTGGAACTTACTACATCAAAGATACGTGTAACATCCCAGACATTTAATTCTACTATTGTCCCAGAAACCTCTGTATCTTTTATGTTCTTTTTTCGCTGCCTGTTATAAGCATCTGTAAGAAGGTAAAACCTATACTTGGTTATGTTTGCCTTTTCATAATATAAAGTTTGCGCGAATTCATAAGCCTGAGTACTCTCTTCAAGCTCAAGATACATTTACCTGACTGCCGCATCTTTTGCAAAAAACCTAGTTTTCCGAAAAGATGCCGTGTGGGGTCCGCTGTCAGAGTCTCTCATCCGTCCGAATAATGCAAACCTGATATCGTCTTTGTTGTCAAGCGTTCAGATCGTACCACCCAGAACATCGCATCTGGCATCGATGAGTTCCGAGAACCGTTCTTTTAAATGCGGAAGCAGAAGTGAGCCTTCACACAATTCCTGATATTTTGACCTCAGCGATACTATTTTTGCGATCATTTTTTCAGCCGATACTTTCGGAATCTCACATTCATCTGCAAACACAAAGAAGTCTTTCTTGCGGATGTGCATTTTCTTCCCGCACAGTGTGAGAGCAAACTCTTCCTTATCTTCGGGCATAATAACATTAACAGGCAGCAGGTCATACGCTGGAGAGAGAACATAAACACCGCTTGCTTCGTTAGTCTCGATCAAAGAAAAGTTTTTCAGGTGCATATCCGAGTTGCCGACGACATAAGAGAAAACTATCCGCATAAACAATTCCGTCATATCCAGCTTAGACTGCGAGGAGTATTTTGTTATCACCTTTGCACAGCGCTCATAAGAGCCCTTATATTTATCCTGAGTCAAGCGCAGATCAAGCTGGCAGAAATCTTCCATAGCAAACATGCGAACACCTGACTTATCAAATGCTCTATCGACTCTTTTCGTGATATATGCAATTGCATCTCCGCTTCTAATAAGAGCGTGCGGCACAGTTGCTATCCCGGTAATATCCGCCATTGTCATTACCAGCTGTTCGGCTTCCGGCAGGCACTCAAATTCAGCGACCTGTGGCTTAAGTATATATCCTGTAGGATAATTAACTAATGTCAGCCGTGAACCGTTTTTGTCCGAATGCAAATGGAGAGAAAGCTTTTTCTGAACGCCGGGTACGGTAATACCTTTGCTTGTATTTTCCTTTGCTATTTCTTCAAGTGTTTTTTCGTCTATCTCGATTTCCGGAATGGTTTTTGTGCCGAAAAAGCGCTTGACGCACGCCGGATGCCAACCGTTTATCTCATTGTTTTTCAGCGGTTTCCCGCAACAGCAGCAGTTCATCTTTTTTCCTCCAAAACGCTGACATTCCCGATCCCGTCCTTGCACGCAACAAGAAGCAATCCAAAGCGATCTTTTGTATCTATCTTCCAATTTCTGCTGACGACACCGAGAAGCCAGCCTTCCGGGATCAGTCCGTCAAAGAACGGAAACAATGTGTTAGAGGTGTACGGCTCGCTTGACAAAGGAAGAGTCAGAGATACTGCCGATGCGTTTTCAGATCTCAGATAATCGTCATCATACGAGAACATATATCCAGAATCCGTTTCCGAAAGTAAACCCGCAAAAGTGTTTCTCACATACACATAAGCTTTTCTGAAGGCTTCCATTATCTACCGTCCTTTCTTCCCGGAACGGCAACAGCTCCGAACATCTCAAGAGCAGTATTTACCTTATCCATGCGCACAGTCTCTTTGCCTTGTTCGAGATCACGAACAAAACGAAGCCCCAGTCCTGATCTCATAGCAAACTCTTCCTGTGTAAGACCGGCTTCTTTTCTGCGTTTTTTTACGAATTCTGCAATAGGATTCATAGTTCTGTCCTCCCAATCAATTCTCTTTGATATATATTATATACCATATCGGGTATAATGTCAAGTATTGTTTTTATGATTTATACCCGTTATGGTATATTATTGCCTTGCGTAAAGACAATATACCTTATCAGGTATAACGCTGACAAAAACCATATTGTCTAACAAAAGGATAGCATTTCAAAGAGCATATGAAGGCTCTTTTTGTTTACAACATTGCCTTTACCGATGATGTCAGCGCAGCTATAAATTGCTCGGGTGTAGGTGTTTTATCACCGAACTGCTCCCAGAACATGACCGCTTCAGGCTCTGTTGAGGACATACCGACCCTGATCATTTCTTCAAAGTCTTTGCGTACTTCTTTGACCGAGACCCCGTTTTGCTTTGCTACTTTCTTGATAATGTTGTTCATTTTTATTTCCTTCTTTCCATATATGAGAGGCATTATACCTCGTATAGCGGTATTATATCATAGATCTGATGTCGAAAAAACTCATAATCGGTCGGGAAATAAAAAAAGATCGGCATCTCTGCCGACCTGTCGATTATTGTCGATTAATTTTTATTCTTTTGCTCCACAAGAAGATCAACAACATCAAGAATATCGCGCTGCTGCTCCTGCGATAACGCACCGATCTTATCGCCCAGCATCGTCTGTCTGATCCCAACTTGTGTATCGAGTACATCACATAAAAGCATATCAGCCGAAACATTTAGCGCATTTGCGATATTAATAAGTGTTTCGAGCGAAGGAGATCTTTCGCCGCGTTCAAGCACACCTATATGCTTTGATGATACATCGCAAAGCTCTGCAAGCTTATCCTGTGACATACCGGCAGCTGTACGATACTTTCGAATATAAATGCCAATTGATGAAAAATCCATAAAAACACCCGCTCTCAGACTACAATTACCTCTAATAGTATATCCTAATCAAAGCAAATGTAAAACAAGATATCGGATGCAATATGCCTCACAATGAGGCATTTGATGATTAGTTGAAAAGCGATCGATACCTTCGATAAATAGACCAAAAGTGGTCTATTTTTATCAGTATATAGACCACTATTGGTACATAAATGGTCTATTTTTTATCAGTATATAGACCACTATTGGTACATAAATGGTCTATTTTTTATATTTAGTTTTGTCACGCATAGGAGAAAAGTATATAGCTCGAAAATCAATTATAGTTAGACTTTCAAACGTGACATTTGATTAAAAATGATGTAAAAATATACTTTGGCCAGGGTGTGACATAGAGGTGATGGGGTTGGCCAGAAATCGCAGAAAGAAGTGCTTGATAATCAAGGGTTCAAAAAAGTTTGGCCCGATGGTTTTCTCTGCAAAGTACGAAAAAACATGCGGGCCAAACCAATCTTTAGTCCTGATAGCGTAGGCTTAGCGGCAGTTTGGGACGAGGCGGGTCAAAGTTGACGAAAAAAAGGGGAAAGGGCATAAGAGAAAAAATCACGCGCCCCGTTTTGATGGCTTGTCCAGAAAACATTAAATTTTATCACGCGCCCGTAAAAAACAAGGAAAAACGAACCACAGATTTTTAGGAAATAGGGCTTGTCCAGAGCGTGTCATTTTTTTGAAAATCACACATATACATTTGTAAAATTGTAAAAATAAAAAAGAAATAATTAATTACGATTGTATTAAAAAACATGAGACTGAAAAAAGCTGATATTTGTTAAAAGATACAATTACAAAAATAATCCAATTAAAATACACGATAAGAAAGTTGCGGCGCGTAAGACGCGCCGCAAAAAAGAAAAAAGGAAATGGGGTAACAAAGACAAACGAAATGATAATATGTCACGGGAGCGTAAAGTGCGGATGACCAGCCATGATCCGTCGAGTGCAAATCTCGGAGCTCCCAACTCCTTTTTGCTTATTTATTTCTTTTACCCGCTTCTCTGATCAGGAAGGCGGGGCTTTTTGCTTTGATGAGATACTTAAAATGCCGGTGCGACTCCGGCACAAAGCGACAATTTTAATTTATAGTAAAGGGTGATTTGATATGTAATACCAAAAAACAAAAAAATACAAAAACAGAAAGTGGGCGATAAAAATGCATCAACACAAAAAATCCTGTAACAGGAAGAACAGAGATTTATTGATATGGATGTTGATACTATATGCTAATACTCATACTGGCAAGTAATGCCAAAAACAAAAATTAAAAAAGAAAGAAGGTAAACGCCGCCGGGATATTACTTCCGGCGGTGAAAAAACTATGGAAACAACAAATAACATTTTCACCCCAAGCATACTCCACGAGAGCACATCCAGTGCCACACAACTCTCATTGTCTTCAGAACTTTTCAGATCCCGCAAGCTCTTTTTAATCGGCGATGTCAATGCAGAAAGCATGGGTACGCTGATGCAAGAATTAATGATCCTCGATGCGGAATCGAATGAACCGATAGAACTATATATCAATAGCGCCGGAGGAATGGTTACGAGCGGAATGGCGGTCTATCGGTATATGACTGAGCAGATGCAGTCTCCTATTCACACATACTGTATCGGTATTGCTGCCTCTATGGCTGCAATCCTATATCTTGCCGGATCGAAACGATTTGTGTATGAAGGTACAAAAATAGTAATCCATGACCCATTAAGTATTTCACCATCAAGCGAAAAACCCGACGAATTAAAAGACAGACTTACATCCCTCGAAAAGACAAAAGATATGATATGTCAAATTATATCTGATATAACCGAACATCCGTTTGATGAAATAAGTAAAATAATCAAGACTGACAAAATTTATGATGCAAATGAGGCACTGGAGTTTGGGCTTGCAACCAACATTATAAAGAAAGAGACGACAAATTATCACAACAATCCCTTTGTATCCAGACCTGATGGCAGCCATGATACAAATAGAGGCTTACCGCCGCCGATGGAACGATATCAAGAAGAGTCAGCGTGGAAACCGAATCCCGGTGACATTATCATACCGGCTGTTCCAAAGTCTCTTCTGCATTTAAAGCGGAAAGATAATACAACGGTTTTCCGATTTGGTTTTTCTTATCGTTTCACCGATGACGGCCGACCCATATACGCGAATACTGATATTTTGCCATCGCAAACCCAATTTGATAATTTTAAGTACAATCTAAATCTCGGAGCTGCCGATAAAACATACGATTGTGAATTGTCTGACGGCAGTGGTTCTGTAACCATGACCGCACTTGAGATCGGCAAACTTTTCAAGGTAATTCGCGATAAATATTTGGCTAAAAGAGCAAGACGGTCGATTTTGTCAATCCGTTAACCTATATAACTTGATTCGGGCAGATGCGATAAATAGCATATGCCCGATTTAGATAACACTACATCTAACTATTAATATTATGAGGAAAAACTATGAAAAAAATAGATATATTTTACAGCAAGCTCAAAAAAGACGACGCTCTTCGCGAGGAATTCATATCAGCATTAGCCAACGGATCTCTGCTTGATTTTTTCATATCTTTGTGATATGATTTCCAAATTAGTGACCTCTCTGCACTTTTTGACATGTTGCAAGAACGCGATAAATCGCTGTTCGAGGACATCTCTATCGAATTGGAAGAGGATCCCGCTGTTGATATTCCTCCTGAGGTGTTGGACGATATGATCTCTCCATTTCAAGAAGATTATATACCTCCTCCGGAATTTCTAATCAATTATAATGCAAAATTTAAAGGCAGTCAGCCAATCTTATTCAGGAATGAAATCATTCGACAGGCCTTATCCTGCCTTATATTAAAAAATAAAGCAAATGTGCTACTGATCGGACCGGCTGGTGTCGGTAAAACAAAAATCGCAGAAGAGATCGCATGTATGCTCGCAGAGAATATCCCCTTGATCCCGCCGCAATTAAAAGGATATACGATCTGGGAACTGCCGCTGTCTGCTCTGATAGCCGGCTCAAATTTTGTCGGGGATGTCGAGAAAAAAGCAAATAGGGTTATAAACTTTGCGACTGACAAGAACAATAAGGTTATTCTATACATCGATGAGATACATGTCTTGCTCAGTGGTGACAGGTCATACGGAACTATAGCACAGATGCTTAAGCCTGCACTTGCACGTGGCAATATCCGGGTGATTGGTGCGACTACACTCCAAGAAGCTAATAATTATCTTAAAGATCCGGCTTTTAATCGGCGTTTTAACCGAATCATTGTTGATGAGCTGAGCAAGGAACAGACTAAAATCATACTTAATGAGATGAGCGCAGAGCTTGCCGAACACTATAACGGAATGATCACACTTGGACGAAAAGCAATCGAAACAGCTATTGATGCTGCTGACGAGTACAAGATAGCAGGTTCACACCGACCCGATAATGTAATTACCTTGATCGACAGGACGATGGCAGATGTTTTTGTATCACGATTTGGATACATCAAAAACTCGATACGGATCACGCCGGCAGACATTAAAAGGACAGCACTAAAACTAACTACAGGTAATAACCATAAAGATCGTGTAGATATTGATACTCTACATGAAAAATTATCAGTTATAAAAGGTCAGGAAGATGTTATTGATTGTATTATCGATTGCATACAAAGAGACAGCCTCGAACTATTTCCGCGGAAAAAACCACTTACTTTGTTGTTTGCCGGTCCGAGCGGAGTCGGTAAAACCAAAACGGCTAGGATACTAGCGCAGGAACTTACCGGGAGTCAGCCAATAATTCTTAACATGACAGAGTTTGTACATGATTCATCCATAAATCGCATTATAGGCTCTCCTGTCGGCTATGTTGGCAGCGATTCTAAAGCGGAGCTTCCGTTTGATATACTCGATTCCAATCCGTATCAACTGATAGTTGTTGATGAGTTCGAAAAGGCTCATAAATCTGTACAAAGGCTGTTTATGAGCGTATTTGATAATGGTGTTTTGCAACTCGCCAATGGCAAAAGTGTTGACTTCTCAAAGTCAATCATAATCGCTACAACGAATGCTGGCTCTGCTGTTATTAATAATGCGATAGGGTTTAATACAGACGATACATACGCGCCCTCTGTAGTTGACCTCTCGCACAGTTTTGATATTGAACTTCTTAACCGTTTTACCAAGATATTGTACTTCTGTCCAATTTCTGAAAGCCTTTACAGAGATATATTGCGTGAAAGATATGCGCGGGAGATCACTGAAATAAAGCGACAAGGCAAAGCAAACAGCAGTTTGCCGGATACCATTCCTGATGATGTGCTTGATAAGCTCGTTAACGATAGTTATAACTCGGCATTTGGTGCGAGACCTGCATCGCGGATCGTTCGTGCATACATCGAAAACCTGCTCATAGATGAGCGGAAAAATCTAACTACTACGGAGAATGAATCATGAAATCAATAATTGGAAAAATCTATTATGGAGAGCTGCATCCATGTTCGGAACCGGCACCGCCTACGGAGACATACATTAAAAACCGAAAGGCTATATGTGCAATTGAAGAAGAAATCCTGCAAAAATTTCCTGATTGTCGGGAATACCTCGACAGATATAAGGACGCACTCGGCGCGGAATCACAGTATGAGTCCGAGGCTGATTTTGTTCGTGGGTTCCGACTCGGTGCTCTTATTATGTATGAGATATTAAGTGACGATGATTGATGTAATGCTAAATGCATTGTTAAATCAAGTAATTGAGACCAATACCAGAGTAACTCCAGATAAGATTACGACTACATACGATAGCCAGATGTAATATCAAAAGTTAAACATTATCATATGCCTATATATAAGTGTATTTATATTATAATATATAGGCGGAATATCTGTATCGATACGGCAACATACGATTAGATCGGGCATTATGCGGCAGATGTTGGAAAAATGTATCTCCACCCCCCACAGGAGGAGGGAAGAAATACTATTATAATTAATCATAAGTCAAAAGTGGTGACATTAGTGACATCGGTGACATCGGTCCTGCATGCGGGTAGACTATCGGATACTGTTAACGATCTTGTATATCCTGTCACCACACTCGCTATGGATAAAGATATTATTATGGTATTACTAAGTATCTGATGAGACATACTTAATATGAGGTTGCCACAATTATAACCAGTGATTTAATAGGATTGTTTTATCGTCCTTAGTATTATATTGGTAATTTAAAAAAATTTTACCTACTCTACATTTTGTAGGTATGTTGCACAAAAAAGTAATCTTTATAAAACCGTTAGCCGTAGACGTGCACAAAGCAAAACTGTATGCTTTTGTTGAATTGCACAATTATTACAGTTTTTTTATCAAATAATTTGGCGTCACGACATCAAAACGAGTTGTATCTGCCAAACCAATGTGATATTATCAATATAGCAGCTGCAAATAAATGATCGACTAATATCTGATGTAATCAATCACGATATCTTGTCACCCAAAACACAAAAAAGACAACAAACGACTTGTACGGCCGGCATGATGTCATCGTTGTCACGGACAATAAGGAGGACTTAAATGAGCGATATAAACGACAATACTAACGATACATATGTATCACCGGCTACACCGGAAATACCCATGCCCATCATGGACGATAATGACTTGCCTGCAATGATTAATAATAATGCTAATACTGGTAAGACCGCTGTATTATTGCCAATACAGTATAATCCGGACAATTATTATTGGCGTAATATGCGTACACATGGGGTGGACGACAAGGTGTATGCTGCTATCTGCGCCCCACTTAATAACATTGCTAAGGCGTTTTGGCTTGACGATACATTATACTATGTTGATGATAATGACAAAGCCAAACCTATATCTAATTTTTTAGCAGTACCTATCGAGGATGTTACTATCGACAATGGTAATGATCAACAGCGCTATATCAGCGTCATCGCGTTAAAAAGTAATGATTTTGTTGTTGCAGAGCTGCCAAAAGTTACAATTAAGATGTCTGATCTTGCCAAGATGGATTGGGTTAATGACAAGTGGGGGTGTGATGCTATTATCTACCCACCATACTCATCCTGCAAAGACAAGCTGCGTAGTATCATGATGATGATTGGTGCGGACACTGCAAACAAAAAGACGATATACAAATACACCGGCTTGTGTCAGCACGACGGCACATGGTGCTACCTGATGCCCGGTCATGTTATCGGCACAGAGGGTGTCGATGTACAGCTTGACAGCCATCTGCAGCACTACCATTTCCCAGCTACAGATGTTAATAATGATGATCGTAACAATGCTTTACGCACAATCATTAATGTAGCCGACAGACGTGTAATTATCCCTGTTTTGGCGCTCGTATTTTTATCACCTCTCAACGCATTTTTGCGGCAGATAGATCATGAGCCGTCGTTTGTGATGTATCTGGTCGGCAAAACACAGAGCCGCAAATCCACTCTTGCCGCATTAATGCTCTCGTTTTTTGGTAAATTTACGAGTACAACACTGCCTGCAAATTTTAAGGATACCGTTAATGCCATTGAGGCTAAGGCTCATTTTATTAATGATGCTCTGATGGTAGTTGACGACTATCACCCCGGATCCTCCGCAGAGCGTAGGATCATGAATCAGACGATGCAGGCAATATCGCGTATGTACGGTGACCGCTGTGCCCGCGATAGATTAACTCCCACTATTGATCTGCGTCCGGGCAATGTGCCGCACGGCAATGTTATAGTTACCGGCGAGGATATTGCAGATATAGGTCAGTCAGGCATTGCTCGCAATTTTATAATAGATATCCGTCCTGATTCAGTGCCGGTTGGCGACACGCTCAATTTGGCACAGGCGTATGCTGCAGACGGTACTCTTGGGGCAACTATGAGTGATTACATTGCACAGCTGCTCCCGCAGGCAGATGAGCTCCCGTATAAACTCAAAACAATGTTTGAGGCGTATCGCCAAAAGGCAATCGCAGAAAAAATAAGTGGTCTTGGCCGCACCGGTGACATAGTTGCATGGCTGATGGTCGGACTTGATATGCTCGCCGAGTATCTGCGTGTATGTGGCATCAATGATATTGATTTGTCTGACTCGTGGGATATCCTTAAGGAGATTGCCGAGGCTCAGGTCAACATGTCCGATAATGTCACACCTACACAGATGTTTATTGATGGTGTCAGTCAGCTTATTGTAATGGGCAAGATCCACACCAAATACATTGGGTTAATACCTCAGATAGATCCCGTCAAGGGCAAAAATGTCGGATACAGTGATGATGATAATTATTATTTTGTCCCGGCTACGATTTATGCCGAGATATGTAGGTATTATACATCGCAACAAATAACATATCCGATTAGTTGTCAACGGTTAATGCAGCAGCTTGCGGACGACAAGATCAGCATAACTAATGATGGTCGCAACAACTATCAAAAACGCATAGGCAACACCCGTAACAGATACCTGTGCATCCCGCGTCAGTACATCGATGACCTGTCCGATGACCAGGACGATAGAGATGTCACCTGATCACTTACTCACAGCAACTGCCGGTATATGATTAATATCATATACCGGTACAATAAATAATTTTATTTTATGAAAGAAGGAATTTACCATGACCAAAGAAGAACTTTTGGAAAACTACAAAACAATCATCGATACCCAGTGTACGATCAACACCGATAAGTCCGTAGCAATACAAAAAGCATGGGATATGTGCATACTCTTAGGTAAACGTCACAGGTTTTGGGAACACATATACCTGGAATGCTGGTGCAAGGCTATGCAGGCTCGTGAGCGCAATGCAAAATCGTAATAAACCAAGTGGTGACACTGGTGACAGCCAGTTCAATGGCTGTCACCACTTTTGTCGCTCTAATAATATTTGTGTATGAAAACTAAGACAGAAAGTGATAATATGAAAGCAGTAATATACGCAAGATACTCATGTGATAACCAACGTGAGGAATCAATCGAAGGACAGCTCCGCGAGTGCCTAGCGTTTGCAGATCGCAAAGGGTACACAGTCATCAAAACCTATGCAGACAGAGCAATATCCGGCAAGAAAGCCGAAAATCGTCCGGAATTTCAGCAGATGATAACGGACAGTGCAAGCGGAGAATTTGACATAGTTATTGTGTGGAAGATAGATCGTTTTTCGCGAGACAAGTATGATAGCGTGGTATATAAAACTAAACTTCGCAAAAACGGTGTCTCTGTAATATCGGCAACCGAACCTATTGACGATACCCCCGAAGGTAAGCTAATGGAATCTATATTTGAGGGCTTCTCGGAATACTATATTAAGGATATGGCGCAAAAGACTGGACGCGGTATGACGGAAAACGCTTTAAAAGGCACCTTTAACGGCGGTACGATAACCTACGGTTATACTATTGATAAAGACAAGCATTTTCACAAAGATCCTGCAACAGCTCCTATCGTTTCTGATATTTTTGTACGTTATGCTGAGGGCGAGCCTATCCGCAGCATAGTTGATGAGCTTAACAGCAAAGGGATAAAAACTAACAACGGCAGAAAGATTACATACCATTTTGTAAACTGGCTTCTCAAAAATCGCCGTTATCTCGGCGAGTACACTTTTCGTGAGGTGATCAACACGGAAGCCATACCGCCGCTTGTTACTCACGATGTTTTTGAAAAATGTCAGAAAAGATTATCTGATAATAAGCATAAATCTGCCTCTTTCCGGAAATTTGATGAAAAATATCTGTTGACCCGTAAGGCGTTTTGTGGGTGCTGTGGCGATACAATGTCAGGTATCAGCGGCACAGGAAAAGACAACAGCCGTTACCGTTACTATCAGTGTATGACATCAAAGACAAAAAAATGTCATAAAAAACTGATAAAAAAGGATTTGCTCGAAAACAGCGTAATACAGCTGATAATGCAGTTGTTTAAAAACAAGTCGCTGGTCAAGCGTATCTGTGATACCTGTTATGCTTTACAGAGCACGGAAAGCACAGATCTCCCGGCGTTAAGAAAGCAGTTGAGTCAGAATAAGCGGGAAATAGCCAACATTATGAAAGCTGTTAAAGCCGGACTGGTCACAAAGTCAACCAAAGCAGAGCTTGAACGCCTCGAAGAAGAGCAGCAGCGAATTGAGGCGGAGATAACCAGGGAACAGATCGCCCGTCCGATCATTTCTCGCGATTTCATCGAATCATGGATCATGGGTTTTGCAAAGTCTAACCTTAAAAACCAGGAACAGAACCAGCGGCTTATCGACATTTTCGTTAACTGCGTCTATGTTTACGATGATAAAATCGTGGTCATGTTCAATTACAAGGATGGGGAACGGGCTATTATGCTCGAAGATGTGGAAAAAGCTATGAAAAAAGAGAACACCCACCTTTGCAGTGAGTGTTCGTCTATGTTTAAGTCTGGTGACCCGTACGGGAATTGAAAGCACCGCCCAATCTTGAGCTTATCTTTCGCGATTATTCCTAATGTCACGCAATCGCTTTAGTGGAGCCGGTTTAGCCTGTTGTATGTGTTGGCATTCTAAGCTTATTAATTGTATCAAAATGCAAGTTTTGAACCTTGGCAAAGAACAAATAAAGAACAAATATTTTGATTAAATTATATGGCATATCTCTAATTTTTTTAATAGGAGGATTGCTTAATGGGAAAAACAAATATTGACACAGTCAAGGAAAGAACCTATATTATCAATCATATCAAGATGTTACTTGATCAACTCATTGAGCTTGAAAAGCTTGAAAATCCGGATATGACAATTGACAAGTCTCAAATCGAGAAACCTCAGGAAATGCCAAAGGCAAAACCCGGTGTACCGGTCATGCTTACTATCAAGGAATGCGTTGAGCAGTTCGATTGTCTCAAAGAGTTTACAGTTCGATGGCTTGTAAAGAACAATAAGGTTAAATATATAAGGCCAGGTGATACAGGCAAGGGTAGAGTGTTAATCAACAGAGACAGTATTGTTGAATATCTTGAATCGAAAAACAATAATAATTCAAAATAGTGTCGTACATTCTGAAAACTGATGCTAACAACAGTAAGCTACGGTATCGCACAGCACTTTACCAAACTGTAGATTTGAGTATCATTTAGCAGCTTGTTGTGATTTGTAGCGGCAAAAAGTATTTTGACATATCCTTGTATTGTGAGTGCGCAAGTGAACGCTTGCGCACTTTTTATCCTTTGCCTGTATATCGTATGCCTTCCGTTATCACATTCCGATAATAAGGAAGAATGTCAGAATATCTTCTGAATTGTTCCAAAGGTTTTGCTGTAATTGAAACAGTAATATCATGTTCAAGGCTTAATTTGCTGTTAATAGCAGATACCTTGCTTCTGATCTCAGCAAGTGCTTCGAGATCCATATCAACGGTAACGAGGATATCAATATCACTCTCATCGTCATAATCGCCGCGAGCGTAGGAGCCGTAAAGATAAACGTCTGTCAATTTATCGGCAAATAAATCGCTGCACATCTGATACGCTTGTGCAAAAATATCTAAAGCTTGATCCCTTGTACACATATCCTTATTTCTTTCCGAATTGTACTTGACATAGTAAATGAATTTTGACTCTATTTTGCCAATTCTTTATAAGCCCTATTGTTTTTTGCCATAAAATGATCGGATATTGCTTTTACTTTCTCATCGGAAGCTGTCTCGATAGGTTCAGCCTCCAGTTCATCAAGAAGATGATCATCCGGAATAGAACCGAACACATCGTTTTCAAAAGCACATTTTACCGAATCCGTGTTTCTTTTCAGGTAATCTGACGCAAAGACAGCGGAAACCTTGTATTTTCCGTTGTCTATTTCTTTTTTCAGAAATGCAAAGGAATGTTTCGGCAGATTCAGATCGAGCATATCGGTATTATGCGTAGTGAATATGAGCTGATCGTTCTTGCCAAGTCTTTCAAGCATCAAGCCAAATATCCGCTTTTCAATATCGCTTTGGATATATGAAAAATGTTCATCGCAATAATAGAAACTGCCGTTTGAGGATAGCATTGAGGCAAGGAATATTGATACATCAATGCCCTCAGCGGTACCGCTTGAAAGAATATCCTTGTTCAGGAGCTTACCTTCCTGAATTATTATCTCCTGTCCGCGACGACGGATAATAAACGAGTCTTTCAGATCTTTTGCCATAGAAATATCCGTCAGAGTCGGATCGAGTGTTCCGATAACTGCCTGCAGAGTTTTAAGCAGGACTTCGTTTTTGATCTCTGATAGTTTCAGCGATCTTTCGATTTCCGGATACGCAAATCTGTAATTCAATGTACCGACAGCTTTTTTCAGCTTTTTAAGACTGCCAGATATTTCATCTGAATGATCTTTCAGCTTTGAAACAGCCTTTTCGTATGAATCGCTAATCCCTATATCGGCGCTAAAATACTGTAATTCAACATTCTGTTTGTTTACAGTACCGGATATTCTGTGCAGAGTAAAGCCCTCGTTGACAAAATCGACCTGAAAAGTCGCCGTAGCATCAGCGGACACAAGCTCTTTGAAATATGCCTCATTGGTCTCATTTAATGCATCGAATATTTTAAGGAGAGCTTTACCGAAGCTCGTCTTTCCGGCAGCATTGGCTCCCATAAGAATAACAGCTTTCAGATAGCGGAAACGCTCGCGCCCGTCAAGATGTTCATCCTCTATAAGCGACCCTACGACTTTCTTCGGATAGGTGAAGTTGATATGAAAATTGTCGAAACCGTATATATTATTCAGCTTTACATCAAGAATTATCATAACAGGTCCTCATTTCTTCGCGCTTCGCGATATAACGATAGCACGTTTTGAGGCGTTTGTCAAGACTTTTCTGCTATTTCAGTAGTAAGTCGGCGATAAATAAGCAGTAAACAAGCGGTAATCGGTGGTAAACAGGTGGTAAATTCAGGCGGTAAATCGGCGGTAAAAATACAAAACAATATGGTTAAAAGCTATTGACTTTACCCGATTTGCATGATATAATAATTTATACAGCCAAAATCGGCCGATATTTGACGATTGAATGTGATAGGAGGCGATTATAATGTCGAATATACCGTTGTACAAACTCTACCACAGCGATAAATCCGCTTACGAAAAGCAGTATAATGAATTCTTTAATAATGATGATACTATCCATATTGACATTCATGTTAAAGACAATGAAGCGTTTATCTATCCCACACCGGATATATACAAGACTATCATTGAAATAGAACGCACGGATAAGCAGATCAATGCGCTGACATCCGAATTGCCTGAAATAGCCTTAAAGCAATATACTGTAAAGAGTCTGATCGGCGAAGTTGTCACAACCAATGACATCGAGGGTGTGAGAAGCACACGGAAGGAAATAGGAGCTATAATAGACTCTATCCCTAACAGCAAAAAATCAAAGCGGTTTACCGGACTTGTCAACAAGTATAAAGCGCTTGCTTCCGGAGACGTGATTTCGCTGAAAACCTGCTCCGATGTCAGAAAAATATATGATGATATTTTTATTGAGGAGATTGAAGAGACCGACAAACCCGACGGAGAATTGTTCAGAGCAAAGAGCGTTATAGTCGAAGGTGATAACGGCACTGTCATCCATACCGGTTTAGAGCCTGAATCGGCTATCAATCTTGCTATGACGAAAGCGTTAATGCTCCTGAACGATGACAGGTATGATATGCTTATCAGAATATCGGCTTTTCATTTCCTGTTCGGATATATCCACCCGTTCTATGACGGCAACGGAAGAATGAGCCGCTTTATTAGCTGCTATTTGCTGTCAAAATGCCTTAATCCCCTGATAGGATACAGACTTTCGCATACGATCAAAGATAATATCAATAAGTATTACAAAGGTTTCGAGATTTGCGAAAAATTCAGCAGCAAGGGTGATCTGTCGCCGTTTGTTGAAACATTCCTGAATATCATTCTTGCCGCTGAAAAGCAATTGCTTGATACTCTCACGGAGAAACAGCAGCTGTATAAGAATTACTATCGGTGTATATCATCATACCCCGATAAGGACTTGTACGATCTGCTGCTGCAGGCTTCGCTTTTCTCTGATAAGGGTATCGGCTATCAAGATATGATTGATTGTCTGCATATTTCGCTGTCAACTCTTAAAACAAAGTTGGGTGAGATCAGACCGGAGCTTCTTAAAAAGTTCAAGAATAAGTATGTGTATTACTCTTTGAATTTGAACGAGCTGGATAAAGAATGATGATAATGGAAATGCATCTGCTTTTTTGGTAGCAGTATTCAAGCCCCGCTTCCAGCTTTTCGATCTCGGTCATATCATATCCTCCGTTTCAGTTTGCCATAGCAGCCTTTTTAAGCGCAGTCTTTTTCCCGACGCTTCTGATAAACACGATGTAATCTATCACGACTATCACCGCGCAGACGCACCATATCGCGGGTTCGAGTATCGAGAGAGATCTTTTACGCTGCTTTCCAAAGTACGATCCCCTCTTTTGCAACATTCTTATAGAACGGAACTATCTCCTGCCATTTCTTATAGTCATCATCCGGGATGTCAATAACCGAGAACAACTTCCCATATTTCAGATTCATATCAACGATAAAGTCAGTTAGTTTATCATCATCAGTAGCAGAAAGAGGACGGTTAATGATCAGAGCTACATCAACATCGGAATCCCTGTCTGCGGTACCGCGGGCAACGGACCCATATAGGATGATAGCACTTACTGTTCCGCCTATTATTTCGAGAATTCCTTTTACAAGTTCGTCAAGGGTAGATTGTTCTATGCTCATGTCCATCTTCCTTTCTGCGGCAGTAGGTGCTGTAAAGATATGCGTCTGTGGATTTGCCGGCAAATAAATCGCTGCACATCTTATACGCTTGTGAGAAAAAATCTAAAGTCTGATTTATTGTACACATATCCTTACCTCCAATCCTTGATTTTCTTTATTATACCACAGATTATTAGGAATTGCCAACAGTTCTGAAACAAGTATTTATCGCTGTGTCATCTGCCTCATCGTCCGGATTTATTCGACATCATAAGCAAATTTGTCGCTAAAATTTTCCTTTACCGCTTCTACCAGCTGAGCATAGCCCGGAAACCCACTTCGATCCGTTCTGAATCCGAAACTATATCTGTCGGTATTTCCGTTCCTGCAATAAAGCACCAGCCTTCGCATATCGCCTTTAGCGAAGCCCACTTCCGGTGTCATTACCACTCTCTCTATATCCATGTCACCGAAAGGCTCGCCGTCGATATACATTGTTCCTCCTCTGAACATGATCTCATATGGTATATTTTTTGCAGACTTTTTTGACCTTCCGCAAATAAAAAGATTTACACCGCCGAGTATAAGCACATTCAGTATTATGGCCAGCACAAGCCAGAACCAGTTATCTTCCAGCTCATCCTGTATTATCATAGATATCAGTACCCACGAAAACAGCACTGTCAGAGACCAGAACATCATCTTTGTCAGCAATCTGTTCCGTTTGTCAATCTTTTCAGCCAGTTCAGCCGCAGGTATGGTGAAATACCTCACACTTGCATCATCCGGTTCAAAGCCGTCGTATATAGTGCGGTGCTTCTTTCTCATGCCAGTCTCTATGATCGCTGACAGTCTGCCTGCATTCTGACTGCCGAGAAAAGAGCACTTTACTTTATGCCTGCCGTCCTTGCCGGCGATATCTATCCACCTTTCTGTTACAGGGATAACTAAGTAATAATGCGTATGCACATGCATATACATTTCGTTTTCAGAAAAGAGATACTCTTTGTTCTTAAGATATATGCCGTTCTCATCGACTTGCAGGCTTTTTCCGATACCGCTTATGAAACCGATGATACCGCCAAGTATAACGGCCGCCGCCAGTAGCGGAATAAACAATTTTTCTTCCATTCCCAGAGCCAGCGCTATAAGCAGTGTTATACAGCCATACATAAACCCGCTTATAAGCCCTGTCGGTATTCCTCTGAACGGATTGCTCCTGAATTCTTCACGTTCCATTTTTGCTCCTTAGATATACGTTTCACAGCCAAAATTCCTCCAACGTATAATTATCAATGTTCTAAGATTTATTATTTTTTGAATTCTTTTTAGCTTCCTTTTCAATTGATTTTATAGTATTCAGATATTCCTCTTCTACGGGTGAAAGGTTCTGTACCTGGAACTTCCGGTATTCTGCTTTTGCCTTCTCTATTGCTTGGGTGTGGCTGACTGCTCCAGCGCCTTCTAATACTTTTTCGCCTGTCGTTTTCAACAGATTGTCAAGGTGCTCAACATAGTCGCTCATGTACATAGGATTATGGCGCATAGCCTGGACTTCCGCAAAGTCGAAATACCCGGAAACGATATTATTCAGTATTTTCAGTTCGTCTTCTGTCAGATAATTTTTGGCAATTTTTACATCTTTAAGCGTTGGGAAGTCTCCGGAAAAGGCCGTGAGCCCCATAAAAGGCTTTTCGGCGTCCGCACGTTCGTAAATGACTTCTGCAGCGGTATGCCCGTGAGCTGCATAGTGCAGCTTGTTTTGCACCATTTTAAAGAAAGCAACAGACTCGCTGCTCTTTGGATCGTAATCAACGCTTGTGGCATATAGGTCGAGTACCTGACGATACATCACTTTTTCGGAAGACCGGATATCTCTGATCCTGTCAAGAAGCTCTTTCCAATAGTTGCCGCCGCCGAGGTTTTTCAGCCGCTCGTCATCCATTGTAAAGCCTTTGATCATATACTCTTTGAGCCGTTCGGTCGCCCAGCGGCGGAATTGAGTCGCTATAAGTGATTTTACACGGTATCCTACAGATATAATTACATCAAGATTATAATAATCAACCTGGTAGGTTTTGCCGTCTGCGGCAGTTGTTGCAATTTTTGCAACAACTGAGTCCCGTTCCAATTCGCCTTCATTAAAAACATTCTTTATATGTCTTGATATGGTTGATTTGTCTCTTTGAAAGAGTGATGACAGCTGATCCAGTGTGAGCCACACGGTCTCATCTTCAAAGCGAACGTCAATTTTGGTGTTTCCGTCTTCGGTCTGATATATAACAATATTTCCTTTATCGTCCATATAGTCACTCTCCTAGTCTTTTTACTAATCTTATCGTCTGTGAATCTGCATCAAGCTCTGCTGTGATACCGATAGGAATCGTCAGCATTGGCGCACAATGACTGAAATCACATTCGGCAAGCACAGGATAGTCCGGTCTGTCAAGGTAATCATATATAAATTCGTGATACTTTTTCTCTGTCCCGTAATGCTCGAACTGTCGGCATTTTCCAATGACAAGTCCACTGATAATGTCGAACACTCCGCTTATTTTCAGCTGCGCCAAAGTACGTTCCACACTGCAAGCCCATTCCTCTGTATCTTCGATGAAAAGAATATCGCCCTTGCGTATTTCCGGCATGAACGGAGTACCCCATATATTGCTTATGGTATATAGATTTCCACCGATAAGTCTGCCTGTTACCTTTCCACCTCTGAGAGTAATTATCTCATTTGGGATATGCTTTTCTTCAGTTAATTCCTGCGTCCAGTCTATAACGTCATCGGAGTAGGATTCGGGGAAAACATATTCATAGCTATCTTCAAAGTTCAGCACTTCGCAAAGGCTTTTCAAAGCTGTATCCCGATACGGACTTAGCCTTGCATAGCTTGTCACAAAGTTTGAGCCGTAATATGTGGTCACGCCTGTTTTTGCATAAAGCGCCAAAAGCAGCGCAGTCACGTCCGACATACCGATGACAGGTTTCGGGTTTTCCGCATAGTATTCATAATCAATGTACGGGAGCATTCCGTTTGTCACCTGACCGCCAACGCTTGCCATAAGTATATCGACTTCGGGATCGCGGAGCAGAGTGTTGAATTCATCTGCTCTTTCTTCTGGAGAGCCGGAACGGTAGGCGTCCGCCTTGCCCCATAGCTTCCCATGCTTTACATTGAACCTACAGGAGCGGATGTATTCCTCTGCGCGGGAAGCCGCCTCGGGCGCTTCATTTGTGATGATCCACGACGGACTGAAAACGCCTATTGTTGAACCTTTATCAATTTTTATGAATTCCACCCATTAATGTGAGATAAGTTACGACCTCGCGTCGCTATTTTTTGATCTATATAGCGTGAATCTCGGACCTTCCTCGCCGAACTTCCCGTTTCTTACGAAACCACACTTTTCGAGCACTCTCTGAGAAGCTTTGTTATCCGGATCTGTCTCCGATTCCACTGCATTGACTCCCGGCTGTGCCAAAGCCCACTCAGAAACTGCTTTTACTGCTTCGGCAGCATAACCATTGTTCCGGTATTGTTCGGAAATTCCGTATCCGATCTCAACAATACCGTTCGGATCAAGTCCTTTAAAACACAATTCTCCGATATGTGTACCGCCTTTCAGCTCGATCATCCAGATCGCATACCATTCCCATTGATCCGGGTTGTTTAAGCAACCATTCAGCATTTCTGTATAAGCGAGCTTAAGAACATCAACAGTTTGTGATTTTATGAATTGTTCCATTTCCTCTTTAGAGGAAACATGGATCCTCAAACGCTCGGTTTCTACTACTATATCTTTCATTTTTTCTCCCACCCAATAATTTCTAATAGCCGATTGTAAAATTTGAATTTGTCGCTCTGCTGTTACAACACTTTTCGCATAACAACTTGTTCTTTTTCCCTCGCTACTTCTATAAATCCCGCTTTTTGATAAAGGCGATAAGGACCCTGGAAATCAAAATCATTTCGTTGGTCAGAAAGTTTAGCATATCCCTCAACAGCAGCATATCCCTTTGATTTGGCATCTGTGCAGACTCTGTCAATGAATGCAGATGCAATACCCATTCCCCGGTATTCCGGAGCGATCTCAAAACAAACAATCGACATCGTTTTTCCACAAGTGATGTTCCTCGCAAATTCCGGAACAAACCCGGCATAGCTATCAATATCTGCCGCATTGCACCATCCGATCGATTGTTCTTTGTAATAAGCCAGATATCCGTGGATTATATTCCGTTCAAGCATTCCTGTTGCATACTTGCGCAGTGTCTCTTTCACACCGAATGATTTGAACTCACTTACCATCTTTTTTATCTGCTCTTCATCCTGATTGGGAGAAGTACAATAACACGGTCCGTTTGGATTATCATCTGTAAACGCGCGACGATCGAAAAAGTCAAGATAATCAGCGTTCAATTCAGATGTCAATGGCCGAATTAGAATTGTTTTCACAAAATATTTCCTCCATATAATAAATTCAAATAAATATTACCAATTATCTTCATTCAGCAAGTATAAAACAGTAGGTCTGAATTCTTCTGCGACATTATCTGCGTTTTCTTTAAGAATTGCGTACGGACCTTCGGTATAGGCTTCAAGCAAATGAAGCGCTTCCTCGGCAACACCTGTATCGCTGTCGTAAACGACGACCCTCTGCAAAAGCTCTTTCAGAGGTTCATACAAAGACGAAAGATCCTTTTTGTAGTAGGGATCCATATACCAATCGAGATAGTATAACAATCTTTCTTTTGCGTGGATAT
The DNA here is from genome assembly GCA_947168885.1 of uncultured Clostridia bacterium. Lineage (GTDB taxonomy): Bacteria > Bacillota > Clostridia > Oscillospirales > Ruminococcaceae > Ruminiclostridium_E. Next base: position 575,875 of record CAMVNQ010000001.1, read on the forward strand.
CATCACCCGTCAGGACTGCTTCTATCGCTTCTATTCCGGCATCTACTGTTTTAAACTCTTTTTCGCCATAGTGGCAGTCAAATTCATTGCTCATCTGCTACCTCTGTTTGCTTTCTCCGTTTTAAGATTGCAAGTCGGGATAGTGTTACATTTTACCGTACATAATCAATCCAATCGCTTTATCAAAAGAAATGCACTCTGCATATCTTTTGTTCCAGATAAATTCATTATAATATTTATAGGTCGTTTCGGATGACATAAATCGATTATCAAATGTACTATTAGTGTTTTCGGGAACTATCATTTTAAAGCCGTGTTCAAATCCGGCTTTGATATTTGCGTCAATGCAATACTCTGTCTGAAGCCCTATGATAACAATGGTGTTTTCATTTTTCTTCTTTAAATATTCAAGCAGACCGGAATTTTTGAAAGCACTGTTAACACATTTATCAAAAATAGCCTCATTGTCGGCAGGCTTGAATTCGTCATATATTTCAAACCCGTCATTACCTTTTGTGAGTTCGCAGCCAGGGCCGTCATCATGCCTTACATATATGACTTCAATGTTATTTTTACGGGCAGTATCAATAATCTGTTTAACATTGGAAACAAACAGATCATAATTATATAGCTTGTTATTTACGATCGCTTTTTGTGTGTCAACAACTAAAAGTACCATAGGATAATCTCCTGAATTAAGATTTGTTATATCGGCTCTTAATCTGTTGCCGATACGAGCATTACGACATATCTGTCCATGCTTTTGTCATAGATGCTCCAGCAGCAAGCGCCGTACCATTCATGCCCGTCATCAAAATAATCTGACCAGTCAGTCGTCCATTCATATATATCGAGATTATCCGTACCGTTTGGGAACAGAACCTCATTCACTTTTTTGAAGTCCTCCGGGCTGTTTCTTCCGCCGTGTATCGGCTCCATAAGCGCGTACCAATATGGAACAGTCGTGCCAAAGTTTTCGTCATTCGGTTTCCATTCGGCATCATAAGTAACGTTGCCATAATGATCGATCTTTACGATATTCGGGCAGTAGAAAAACTCGCTCTGATCCAGTGGTTTTGACTGTGCCTTATTTATATCAAAAGTCACCGGATGAAGATGATCAAAGACAGCAATCAAGGCATCTCTGTGAGATTGAACACCTTCACAAGGCTTATTATCTGTTAAGATATGATAGTCCACTTCGCCAACACAATGACATTCGCTGTCCGGATCATATTGCTTTACAAAATCATAAAAACAGTCATTTTCTATTTCGCGCATAGTACACCATGTAAATAATTGTTTATAGTAATAGCCAGCATATTTGTCATGCGGATCAACAGCTTGCTATTCCACATCACTTGCTTCAAGAGTGATTATCTGTGTATTTGTCGGAGACTTTAGACCTGAAAGCTGGGAAACGTCATTACTTTTCCAGCTTATAATTTCTTGTTCTAATTTACAATTATTGTCTATCATATAATTTATAACATCAGAATATCTGCTATCCTTTAGAGATTTAGCTTTATTTATATCGTTTGATTCAAGGCATTTTGTGTAATCATTGAATTCTATTAAGTCGGGTATTCCCATTCTGTATGGTTGAAAATCTATACCTGTTTGACGGCGGAGATTCTCTAGTATATGGAACCCGTCAGGATCAATATCTCCAAAATGATACCAGTTTTTATTTTTGTTAAAGGAGTGAATAAGCTGTAATAAGTTGTTTTTTGCTTTATTACTATACCCGCTAAGATATATTAAAAAAGTATCTTTCCCCTTTAATCTATTATAACTGGTAAGGTTTTCAACTGACATAATATTACTATCTAATATAGAAATATTACTTAAATCTGTAATTGTTTGTGAATTCAATGCAACAGGGATTTCTGGTACTAAAGTAATACTATATCCGTTTCTAAATGAAATGACTCCGTTTCCTTTAAAATAAATATAGGTTGGGTTTTTTACTATATTATGATTTGACAACAACATGTCATACGATTCTTTTTTGTCGTCCCCATACAGTAAATCATCGGGCGTGTTTCCGTATTTTAGCAATAGGTTACATACTTTTGATTTGTACTTGTTTTCAAATACTTTACTATCAGAAAAAACAGCTATTGAAAGTTCACGTTCAAGTATTTCATTTTTATTATCGACAATAAAAATAATACAATCAAGTATTTTTTGTAGTTCAGAAATGTCTTTTGAAATAGAATTGTCTTTGTTCATACCTAAACGTTTTAACTGATCAATACAAATCTTTTCTATTAAGCAGTCATGGCTTATGTATTTTTCAAACACTGATCTCTGTAAAGAAAGACTATCCGTCCTGCTTGTCATTCCAAGAATTCTGCAGTATTCATTGTACATCTCATTTTTCATAACAATAGATACTATATCGCCGTTCTTTTTTTCTATTGTTATGTAGCCACTTTTTTCAAGTTCGCTAATCTCAATGTCATATTTTGTCTTCAAATCAACATCAAGATAATCAGAATTATAATCGGCATACACCTCAATTGGCTTACATTTGAAGTGCTGAGTCACCTTATTATCACCCGAACACGTTTTACTTTGTTCATATTTTGACAGTAATATTTTGAGCAGTTGCTCTTGTTCAACTGTTAGTGAATTCACTGATAAGTCCCTCCACAGCATTTGTGTATCTACCTGTTTCAACAAGGCTTATGGTAGTATCAATGTAACTGCCTATACTGTTTATTTTCTCCGGCGGTGCAGCATACATTACTTGAAATCCGTTTTGCTCAAAATATCTAACCATTTGCTCTATTCGTTCCTGACTTAGCGCAGCAAATGCCTCATCAATAAATGCCAGCCTTGCGCATGAGCTTTTTTTAGGATAACACTGCATAAGACTCGCTGCAAGAATTATGAAATAAGGAGTTTGCTTTTCACCGTTACTTGCGGAACCCTGCTTCTCGGATAGATCGGCTTCAATATTCTCGAGCGTGTTTTCGATATTCATATCATATACACAGTATGTGCGATAATCGGCATAGTCTTCATCACCAACATCACGCAATATTTCATCCATCAGTTCTCGAATATCATTTCTAAGTTCCTCATCTTCATAATTCTGAGCATAAGCATTTTCTACATTTAATTGATTGTCGTAAAGCTTCTTTTTAATTCTGAAAAATGTATCTTTATCCTTTCTGGGCTTTTTGGTAAATGAATAGACATCCTGCCCGAATGGTAATGAGGATAGTTCTTTGTTTATTGCTGAAATTTCTGTGTCTGCATTATCAATGGCTTCACAAATTGCAGATACAAATTGTGTAATGAATGCATTCTCAAGTTTTTCTCGATGTTCATCAAGAGACTGTTTTACGGTTTCTGCATCAATATTGATAACTTTATCCCGTTCTTTGCGAAACTTGCCAATATATGATACACCACGTTCATCTGGATTGAGATCTGCCATCATGCAATACTTAATCTGTTCATTTTCCATCTCATTAGCAGCCTTATCCATTTCGCGCTTGTTGTCATCAATAGTACGTTGTGAAATTGCTTCACCTGAGAGCGAGCCTTTACTTTGACGTTCATATTCCTCGACAGCTTTTTTTCGAAGGTCCATATGCATTATTATATATTTATCAAAAATATCCTTAGCATTCTTTTCAGCCTGTACGAGTTCGTCGGTCATTTGTTCAAGTTCTGATATAGTAGATATACATTTTTGTTGATCCGAGAACAGTTTGATTTTATTTTTCTCAGCGTTTTTAAGTTCCTTTTCAGCTGTATCTACTTGACTTTTAAGTGCAGTAAACGTAGGATTATTATTTTGTTCATCAAGTCTTGCACGTAAGTCAGCAATCTTTTCTTTTAATTCAGGGAGTTCTTTTATTGCTTCAAAACGAACATCTGCATCTATATGAGTGGCTTCAAGTAATGCTATATTTTGTGACAAATTATCTACAAGATCAACTAATTCGTTAAGTGTTTTTTGATTTTCCTCACGTTCTGCTATATCTCTTTCAAGTTGTAATCTAATAGCTTCCTGACCAAGAAAATACTGCACTTTATCAAAAGACATGTTTCTTACTGTATATCCTTTTGCAAGTGTACCGTCTTTCATTAATCCTCCCAGCGGATGGTCATGCAATTCGCTAAGGTTATTGCAAAGATAAATCTTTCCTAATAAATAATTAGCGTATTTTCTAGCATATATGTTTGGAATTTTTAAGAGCTCAGCAGCAGAATTGCCATCGACTTTGAAATCCTCAATCTTATCTGTCAAAACAAGATTTGGTTTTTTCAACTTTAGACGATGAAATATATCTAATGCCATTCCTACATATTTTCCATCAATTATCAGATCGAATTTCTTATTACTAAGATATGTTTCTATTGCGTCTCTCCATTCAGGATCCGAAACATCTTCAACTAGATCAGCAAAAATACGAACCCTTGCATCAATACCCATTCTTTCGAGTTCAGCATTTATAGAATCGCGGGCAGAAGTAACATAACCAGGATAGCTTCTTTGTTCACTTTCGCGAAGCTTTATCTGAATTCCTAGGTCTGAAAGATTATTTTGTACTGATATAATATCGTTTTCTGTTTCCCATTGTTTCTTCTTTAATTCATCAGTTTTTCCTTTTAGCTTATCTTTAATCATTTTAACAATATAGTATTTGTCATCTGAAGATGTTCTTACTTGATCAAGCGACTCTATTGTTTCTTTAATTCTACGATCGATTTCTAAATAAGATAATGCACCTAAAATATTATCCTTCAATTCGGATATTCTAGCAATTTCTTTACCAGTTTCTTTTATCTTTGCTTCTGTTTCGGATATTTGTTTTTCGATATTATCTGCTATAGCAAAAAAATCACTTTTACGGTAAACATACTGTGCCTCTGTATATCTCTTCTGAGCTTCTTCATATTCGATATTAGCCCTGTCACATTCTCCAATTAAGCGGTTTAATGTTTCTTTGTTCTTCGTAATATTCTGTTGATTATTGAGGCTTTTTCTTTGACTTATAATATAATTCTGCCAGAACATCTCTGCACATTTAAGATCATAGAAATTAGACTTAGTCTCATATATTTGTGTCAATCGTTCTATTTCTTCGAGTTTTTCCTGCCTTTTCAATATACCATCGTATGTTTCACAAATTTTTTCAAATTGAGCTTTTAATTCGCGAAGTTCCGAAAGAGTTGTGATTTCTACTTCAGGCAGTACACTGTCACGAATAAATTTGTCAATGTTGTTTTCCGGCTGGAAGCACATCATTTTCATTAGTTTTCTGCGGTAATCATCTGAATTATCACAACGAATACCAAGCGCACGTTGTATTTGAGCAACGCCTTTTTCTTTCTTCATGAAATCAACAGGTTTCAATCTGATACCATTTGCTTTTAGCTCGTTTTTAGGTGTCACAATCAGTTGATTTCCTGTTTTCTTATAAAAATCAATATCTGATATTCCAGCATCCTTTATAAGAAACCAATTTGATACATAGCTTCTTTCGTCGGCTGATTCTATACATACACCAACAGTAATATTAAATCCATCGTTTGGCGAGTAAAACTCCATGGCAATATAACTGATAATACTTCCTGTTCTTAGATATTGAGATTTTCCCTTACTTTTAGTGTCTCCTCTGACATAAGAAAGAACGTTTCTGTCTCTGTCATTAGCGGCTGTATTGAATTTGTTGTTTCCAGAGATGACATACGTTAATGCATCGAGCACCGTGGATTTTCCACTTCCGTTTACACCTGTGAACAATGTAGAGTTATTGATTTTCATTTCTACAGCGCCGAATCTAGACCAATTCACAAGAAGTATCTTTGTAAGTGGCTTTCTGAGAAATTCAAATTGATTCATCTTCTTCACCATCCTCACCTATGGTATAACCATCTTGCGTCGCATTACGTTCTTTTTCTCTCATGCGCTGTGCAGTTGCTTCAGCAAGCTCTCGGAAATTAGATTCTGAAAGGCTGAATTGCATAGAAGTATACATTCGTATTTTACAGTCTGGTTCGCCAATTTCACCTATAACCTCTATGAGATTGTACGCCTCAAATAATTTTAGTATTTCCTTCATAGCGGTTTTGTCTATTTTATTTTTTGCACCAACTTTTTCAAGCTGGTAGTCAAGATCCGATTTGCTTATTATTATCGCCTTTGTAAGGCTTCCATTCACCATAGATTCTTCATACTTGAGCCATAAGGCGGCAAGAACTATGCTTTCAGACAACTTTAGACGTTTTCTGTTTGACTGGATACTACCATCCTCGCCTGCAGAAGCAAGATTTACAAGCTGCGCTACTCCAGACTCCGGGTCACACATTACATCATATCCAATAATTCTGAAATATTCGCTAAAAACAGACAGATTCTTTTTAACAAAATTGAAATCTTTTCTATGTTCATCATTCTTTTCTCTAACTATAAATGTCATTTTTAATAGTTTTCGACATATCTTTTGAAAAGAAGCTACTTCTGTGGAAGTGAAATCGTCAAGTTGTATCAGTCTGCTCATTTTTTTCCTCCGTTTTTGGAGATCGTAAAGTTACGTATAATAAAACCGTTACTCTCTATATAATCATCATTTGTTGTTAGATCAAATCCATTTTGGCGAGAATATGCAGCCGAGGAAATAATAGCGAGTATATCCGCTTTTCGTTCTGCTGGGAAGCTGTCTGCAGAGATCTCGGTTTTGTCACCCATAACAGACAGGACATACTCTTTCATTTTTTCTTTTGAAAAAGGATTGTTGACTTCTTTTCTTTGCTGTGCTGCAGCTCTGTTTATATCATCTTGTGTCATATCTGGCACTTCAGTAACCGTAGCATCCTTTATTATTTTCTGTTTGCCAGGAAATCTCAGAGACGCAGGATCAATAAATTCCTGTGTATAGAGATCATATAAATCACCGTATATATATTCGTCCTCACTGCCTAACGAATTTATCATAAGTTTAAGCACTTGTTGAACATTACCGCGCGTGTTATCATCGTGGCTAAGCAGAAAACGTGCTCGACCGACAGCAAGATTCAAGTAAATATTTATCTTTTTTTGAATATCATTTAAAATTTTATTATAATCATTACTAAGGAATTTTACTGTCGCTTCAAACAAGCCAATTACGCGCTGCTCTGCGGAAATTTCATCATCCAATCCCTCGTTGTCAAAGCAGTCAATCACTATAAGCTCATACAAATCCTTGTCTCTACGCATCATCTCGAGTTCTTTCAGAATAGCAGGACGATAAATATGTATATTTTGTTCTTTTATTAAACGTGAGTACTCTTTAATAAATGATCCTTCGCAATATGACATTAAATTGTTAGTTAATTCTTCAAGAGTTTCTTCTTCAACTATCTCCTCAATAATTGATCTGATAGATGTAGATAGTTTTTTTAAAGAATTAGCAAGTTTTTTTGCATCATTGTATATGGGTTTTAATGCAAATGTGTAAGGATTGCCAGCCCATTGATCTCGATTTCTCAGACGATTATAGATATTAAACACATAAGATGAATACTCTTCTTTAGAAGGAGTTGAAAGCTGAATTAAAAATTCAGCAAGTGCAATACCAGCTTCTGTCATTACGACTTGTTTTTCATAAGTTACATCATCAGTTTCTTCACTGAGCCAACCAGCTTCATAGAAATTTCTTATAACAGCGCCAGCTCGATCGTTAGGAGAAACATCATTATTTTCTTCCTGTTCGAGATTATAAGTCATAAGAATTGACGCTATTGTGTCACGAACTATGTCACGACTTATTTTATATGAAATTTCATTTTCAAAGATTCTGTATATTTCCAACAAGCAATCAGCGTTAATACGATAATTACTATTTCCGGCTAACAAATTAAAGAATCTTTCTGGGATACGATCAAAAACATTTATTCCCATTCATTTCACCCAAATATACTCAAGTGCCCTCTTATCTGCCGAGCAGAACTCAAAGCGTTCTATATCGTCCTTACTTATCCACTCTACAGCTTCATGCTCGTTCAAAGTGATCGTTCGGGATACAATGACAGATTCGATGAAGTGCAGAGTATAATCGCCTATTTCAATAGCAACGATCTCTTTTTGGGGTTCGATAAGTATTGAAAGTTCTTCCTGACATTCACGAACAATGCAGTCAAACAGAGATTCGCCCGGCTCGACTTTTCCGCCGGGGAATTCCCATTGTCCGCCGAATCGTTTGCCTTGCGGGCGCTTGCATATCATCACTTTTTCGCCGTCTCTTATTACGGCAGCGGTTACTTGTATCATTATCCAACCACCAACTGATTTGTTTTCTTAAGATATTTCGCTGGAATAGGCTTTCTGAGCTTCCAGACAACGTTCATAGGTTTAGCTCCTTCCGATTTAACATAATCGGCAAGTCCAAGAAATGTGTACGGAGCAGCACCGAGTTTTGTCGTTTTGTATTCGCGAACAAATATCATAACATTTGTACCCATTTCTCTATGATGAATATATCGTTGACCTGTACTGCTCTCTGGAGATGTCTTGTTTTGACTTTGCCAATGAAACAAAATATCATTTATAGAATAATCATTGTACATTGTAGTGGGAGAATATTCTTTATCAGATTTATTTAATGTAACAAGAAGCACATCTGTTTTCTTTTTATCAAAGTATTTTACACCAGCCTGATAATTGGCAGATGACAAATCATCTAAAGCAGTAAAAATTTGCTTTTGTGTATAACTACAATGCAGATCAAGCGGACAGTCATAGTCAACCTGAACAGGCTCGTCAATGAAGTCTATTCGGTCATAATTGTAATACAACAGCTCAGTTATTTCTTTGAGCATAACAGGTGAATCTGCAATTTGACGGAAGCCTTCGAGCAAATCATTAAATCCACATTCCTCATACGATTTCTGCCAAATTGTAAATTGTAGCATCTGCCACATTCTTTGCTGAACACCGTCAAAATCGCTGATACTGTATTCGTTTATCTTTGGAAGGTAGTCGATCACAAGCTCAATCAGACGATGTGAGTCAATATACGATAGCCTGGGCAGAGCCTTTGTAACTGTCTCTTCTATGCTTTCAGAGAAGTCCGGTTTAATACCAGCCTGTACGCAAAGCCTTTCAAAGCTGGATTTTGTTCCATATACCGCGCTAATATCAAGGTTATAGTAATCAAGAAAATTCGCAAGCGTAAGCGCTTTCCCGCTATCCTCGGTGAATGTCGAAAGGCGTCTTACGATCGCGCTCTTGTTTCCGACAGCCTGACGGATATTGTCAAGAATATACCGCTGTGCCATCTTTTCGAGCTTTATGTAACAACCCTTCGGGAGAAGCGGAAATCCGTTTTCAATCTCGTCCTTAACACTTCGCTCAGTATTTCCGAGCAATGCCGCAAATTTTGATTCAAAGTTGTATTTGGCATGAGCCTGTCCGATGAAATCGAGGACAGTAAGACAGTCCTTGCCTTCGCTAAGACGTAGGCCACGACCGAGCTGCTGCAAAAATACAGTCAAGCTCTCAGTAGGACGCAGGAACATTACCGTGTTTATCTCGGGAATATCTACACCCTCGTTATAAAGATCGACCGTGAAAATGAACTTGATTTCGCCCTTTGCAAGACGCGACTGTGCTGTATCACGTTCGGTCTTTGAGCTGTCCGCAGTTAATGCTATAGACGGTATTTCGTGCTGGTTAAATCGCAATGACATGTATGCGGCATGTTCTTTGGATACACAGAATCCGAGTCCCTTGACCTTATCCATGTCTGCGACATATTTGTTGAGCTCTTTTAATATAAGCACCAATCGAACGTCGTTTCCGGTATATATGTTAGAAAGGGCAGTACGGTCATATCCGCCTCGTGACCACTTAACGCTCTGGAGATCGACATCATCTGAAACACCGAAATAGTGGAACGGACAAAGCAGTTTTCTGTCTATTGCTTCCGGTAGACGTATCTCAGCTGCAACACGATCATCAAAATAAGAAAGAATGTTCTTACCGTCCATACGTTCCGGGGTTGCTGTAAGTCCGAGCAGTATTTTCGGTTTGTAATATTCGAGAAGTTGCTGATATGTAGGAGCCGCAGCATGATGAAACTCGTCCACTATAATAAAATCATAATAATCGGGGGATGTCTTTTTCGCAAAGTCCTGCGAATTGAATGTATCAATTGAAATAAAAAGGTTTTCAAGGCTTTCGGGAACTATGCCGCCATAGAAAAGTTCTCCGAAATTTGCATCGTGAAGCACCCCACGGAAGCAACGAATACTTTGACGCAATATCTCCTTACGGTGAGCTACAAATAACAGTCTCGCACGCCCGTTCTCTTGCTTGAAACGCTTATAATCAAACGCAGAAATAACAGTCTTACCGGTGCCAGTCGCGGCAACAACAAGATTTTTGTAATGTCCTCTTATTTTGCGTTCAGCAGTAAGCTTATCGAGTATTTCCTGTTGATATGAAAACGGGCGAATGTCGAAGCTGTAATCGTCCATTTCGCCATGATATTTTTCGGCTTTAAGAGCCTGCAATAAATGCTCTCTGTCAGACGATGAATAAAGTGAGAAGTCTGTGCTGTTCCAGTAGTTTTCAAATGTTGCCTGTATCTTGCGAATAGTATGTGGTTGATCGTGATAAGTGATTTTAAGATTCCACTCAAGCCCACTCGTCATCGCAGCATTCGACATGTTTGACGAACCGACATAAGCGGTTGTAAAGCCTGTATCACGATAGAAAACATAGGATTTTGCGTGCAGCCTTGTGCGCTCGGTATCATACGATACTTTTATCTCGGTATTCGGGAGTTTGCTAAGTTCTTCTACTGCCTTTACATCGGTTGCACCCATATACGAAGTCGTGATAACGCGAAGATGACCGCCGTGTGAAGTGAATTCCGAAAGTTCATCGAGTATGAGAACAAGGCCACTCCACTTAATAAATGAAACGAGCATATCAATCTTGTTTGCTGAAACGATCTCTTTTTTTAGTTCGGTCATCATCTGGGGCTCGTGAACAGCACCTGTAAAAAGCGAACTTGCTGCCAGAGATGTCTCCGGACGTAGCATGCGTATCTGTCCCTTTATTGCATCAGGATTGTTCTGCATATTTGCGACTGCAAGAAGCTGTTCCGAACGCTTGTCCACACTAAGTCCGTCAAACTCGTCATCACCGGTCAGCTCGGTAACTGCCGAGACTATCTTATTGGCAAGCCTAAGCTGGCTCTCGGTATCATCACCCGCGAGTTGTGAAAGGCCCTTCTCGATAACTTCGGCAAGATATCCGGAAAGCACCTTCGAAGCCTCGGCCTTGTCAATAGAACGTTTTTCTATAAGCTGTTCGGTCGCGTCAATTTCGTTTGAGAGATCTTTATTTATTACTTGCTCGTATAGTCCGGGGTTGAGCACTGAACATCACTCTTTCTATTTAGAATTAATTATTCTTGATTATAATTATCAATTATTATACCCTTTTTTGAGTAGATATATAAGAATTAGAGCTACTTAAAATTCAGGTTCTATTTATTTATGATGATTAATAGAAATATGTATATTTAGTATCTTAACGGGAATGGAGATTTTTCAACAGATATATCATGCTTTAAATATCTAAACAAATATTCCACACCTTTAATAGAAATATCACTTTTGTTTTTTGACCCAACCAACACTTTTTCAATTGCATCCAACGACTTTAATGGAACCTTAATGTATGGAATAAATACTTCATTCTTAATTCTAAAATACTGTTTCCATAATTGCTCCGGTTTGTATCTTCCCCCGTCATGACCAACCATAAAAACAAATCTATATTCATGTTCGCCTTCAAAACAAGGAAGTTTAAAGAACATATTATATGCACTTATTTCTGCAGCCAAAAAATAATAAAAATCTTCTATATTTTCTTCAGTCAACTTATCAAAATCTTCCCATGTGTTGAGGTAATCAAACCCAGATGGCCAATCAAAATAACTACTTTTTATCGTTTCTTCAATAAGTTTGACCTGGGTTTCATGATTATAGATTACCTCACCGTGTAAAACAGAATGTTTAAATGTATCAGAAAACATATTCAGCAGCTTTTTGAAGTCAAATTGTATACAATAACCGGTATAATTTGAATATGAACTCCACATTAGTGCACTGTCGTAATCCTTACAGAAAGAAATAACATAATCTCCTCCATAAGCTATAGTATCATTAACAGAAAGACCAGGTGTTTGAATTCTTTCAATCTCATTTTTTACTATATTTTTAATATTTTCACATTGTTTTTTATTTTTCATATGCTTATCAAGCACTTCGTAGAACACTTCAGTTGCAACCTTGTACTCCATTGAATCATTTAAAAAACCGTGTTCTGTAACCCAAAATCCTTCATCACAGATTCCTTTTAATCCTGAAGCTGAGGTATAATGAAACAACTTATCACCTTCTTTAAGTTCAGGAATTACTATTGTTTCTTCCATAGGATGAACTTTGTTCATATTAACATCTCCATTTAAATGATTATTTATTTAATTATTCTGCTGAAATAACTATCCAGTTTTTTATCGCATATTTTCCTGATTTCATTCTTTTCGTCATCAGTCAGATTCTTCCACACAGTAGGCTCGACCTCGACTATACCGAGAGTTTTGGTATGCCGCAGCATCTGCATATCTTCAAAACGCTTGAACGGATTTGAAAGAATATTGCGCTGGGCCTCCTTATCGGTGTAGCCGCCTTTAGCAAAAAGACTGTTTGATTTCTCGACAACAAGACCTTTATCACGTCTGTCCTCATAATACGCCTTGAAATATGCAGTAATATCATCGAGCTTTACTCTGCCGCTTTTGTCAGCATATTCGAGAACCGCTTTTATCAGCACAGGCTTGTAAGAATAGCTCATGTCCATCTGCCGCACCATATCCATAAAAAGATCTTTGCGGTTATCGTCGTTTATCAGTTTCCAGCCAAACTGTTCAGCAGCGGCTTCAAGTGCTTCTTCAGTAAAATAATTAAAACGCTTATATTCGCTAAATTGTACAACAAGCTGCGGTTTTATCTTTTCTTCACGTATATATCTTTCGACAGTTTCCGACTGCACATCTACGCGGCGGACAAATTCCATCTGCGAAATCATGCCCTCAGCTTCTTCCTGCCAGTTAAATACATCAACAGCTTCGTAATCCGTTGCATCAACGGGGAAGTCAAGCAGGGCATCGGGCTTCTCTCCCTTTGCATAAAGGGTGTCATCAGCCGCACATTGTTCCTTCTTTCCGAGGACGAGCTTGCCCGGTTTATATTCTTTCAGTTTGAACAGCCTGTGCATTGAGAACGGCATATTGTACTGACTTGCATTATCCACAAAATCAAAAACTATCAGACATTCTTTGTTGTCACAAAGACGCATACCTCTTCCGAGCTGCTGAGTATAGAGTATCTTTGACATAGTTGGTCTTGCCATGAATAAAACTTCTGTTTCAGGGCAGTCCCAACCCTCGTTCAGCAAATCGCAGGCACACAATGCCTTTATTTCTGATTTCTTGAATTTTGCAAGTATCTCCTTACGTTCAGCAGACTTCATACTACCGGAAACCGCAGCAGCTTCTGCCCCGCGTTCGCGTATCATCTGTGCGATCTGTTCTGCATGTTTTACGCTTGCACAGAAAATAACGGTGCGTTTTGTACTGCAATATTCCATAAAAGTGTTGGCAATAAGCTCGTTACGTTCCGGAACAAATATCTTGCTTTCAAGATCGCGGATGTTGTACTGAACGCTGTTAAAGCGCACTTTCGTAAGATCAATATTTGTATGTATTCTTATACAGCGCACCGGAACAAGCTCACCGATCTCAACCGCAGTCTGAATATCGAGCTTGTGAGCAGTATGCTTGAAAGTATCCAGAATACTTTTATCGTCAGGTCTGTCCGGCGTCGCAGTAAGACCGAGCGTAAACTCCGGCTTGAAATATGACAATACCTTCTGATAGCTGTCGGCAGCGGCATGATGTGCCTCGTCTATGATTATATATGCGAAATCATCTTCTTTGAAACGTTCGAGATTAAGTGCAACACTCTGGATACTGCCGCAAACAACGTAAGCATTCGGCTGTTTTATGGACTCCACATATTTTCCGACAGTAACAGTTCGCCAAAGATCACGGAAAGTCTGTGTTGCCTGTTCGACAAGCTCATGGGTGTGTGCAAGAAACAGCGTTCTTTTACCATATCGTTTTGCGTCGAGTACAGCTGTAACTGTTTTTCCCGTTCCTGTAGCATGACAGATAAGAGCAATAGTTTCGCGGTTCATTCGCATCTGTTCAAGAGCGTCAAGTGCCTGCTGCTGATGTTCCTTCAGCTTAAGATCGAATTTGTCAAATGATTTGCCGCGCTGTTCGGGAAGATAGTTCTCGGCTTCGCGGAATGTCGGGCTTGTCCCAATAAATACACGAAGCTCATCCTTGACAGTATCGGGCTGTATCTGCATCTGACGGACAGCCCAGCGGAACACGTCCCACCCCAAGTGCACCATACTATTCTGTTTCAGCAGATCATCATAGAATTTGTTTGCCGAAATGTGACTTTTGTTATGTGACGCTTCATCGTCGATCTCTATAGCAATCTTCCGGGCACCACTTTCAAGAAAGAAATCAGCGAACCTGTCATTCTGATAAATGTCATAGAAATGATACTGCGAATAAAGATAGCCGGCTTTCTCCGCACCGAATGTATCGGCAAACAAATCAATAAACAGATCTTCCGCGGTACTACCCGAAGCAGACTTGTATTCTGTCATTAGTCATCGACCCTTTCAAGAAATATCTTTTTCTCAAATCCGCCGCGTTTTTTGGCTTTATCTTTGCGGACACATTCCAGTTCTTCCGGAGAACTTCCAATAGCTTCGGAAAGTGCATACACGACTTCCATAATATCAGCTAGTTCCTCGACATTCTTATCCTTGTGAAACTCCGCACATTCCTCATCGAGCTTCCGGTCAAGCTCCGTTAAGCATTCGTCGTTGTCAAGAATGCGGGTATGCGGTATCTTCCCAGCATTTTCGATTATCTCCGGTATCTTATCACGCACTAATTTGTTATATACAGGCATATATAAATCCTCCAGAAAGATCAAAATCCGACCTATAGCCTAACTATTTGGAATACATTATTAGTTATCCAATTAAACTGATTGTGAAAACTGCACAATTCAACATTTTCAATTATACCACATAATTGTAAAAAATGCAAGCAAAAACAAGAAAATAATACAAGATTTGCCCTATCCGCAGTTATCCTGCAGATAGGGCTCATATTTGGTACCTCATCAATCCAGTCCGTGCTGTTTAAGCCATTTCTGTAAAGCTTCTTCGCCCTGATTCTCTCTGATCCACTGAATCTGGCGCTTGTGTTGCTCTCTTGCCCAGCCCTTGTAGTCACCTTTCCACTGATAGGTATTGCAGTTGTGGGTATCATATACTTTTTCAGCGGCACATATCGCGCCGAGTCCTAATAATGAAAGCAGGAACATACCGGTCACCTCATTTCGTCTTTTTCTTGGAAGCAGGCTTTTCCGTAGTCTTTTTCTCGTTTTCAGACTCATTTGAAGTCTTTTTCTTATTTTCCGGATTGTTGAAGTATTTATCTCTTATTTCCTTCGGGAAATAGTCTATCGGTTCAACATATATTATTTTTCTTGCCATTACATTGTCCTCCTGTAAAACTCATACCGCCTCGGGAAGGTAAACATCATCGAAACAAGCGTCATACACGACATTATCCTTCTTCTCGATAGGATCGTCGGTTATTTTCTGCCCGAAGTAGTCGTCCTCCCAGCTCGTGATACCGTCGTTGTCAAAATCAAATCCAAAACTTGCGCACATAGTCAAAACCTCCTTAAAATCAATAGTCGTCGCCGCCGAAGTCGTCGGAACTATCATATCCGCTGCCAAAGTCGTCGTCATCATCATTGTCATCATTGTTACTATTGATGATGTCCTCGCTGATGCGATAGGTGAGATAGCTTTCCTCGAAGGAAACATCGCCGTCGTTGTTGAAATCAATACCAAAACGCTTAGGTCCGTTACACATAGTCAATTCCTCCTGTCATTGCAGTACGGCTGTTTTCAGCCTTTTTTCCTGTTTTCTGATGTTATTATAGCATATCAGTCTTTCAAATGTTATCAAACTAAATGCATTTTCAAAAAATATGTGTTTTTTCAGAACCCTCCATGCTCTTCATAATAATCCTCCGCATCATAGTAGTCGAAGAAATCATCGTAGTGGTCATCATAGAAGTCTTCGGCACTATAGTAGTCCTTGACATTATAATCATCATCATTACTTGACGATTTGCTTGATGAATTGTAATACGATTTAGTGCTCTTTACTTTGAACGAGCGGGGATCATCTCGGTCGTCCCATACCTGTATTACTTTACCTTCGCAGCATCTTACTGAATAAATCTGTTCACCCTTGCTGTTGAACCAGTAGTATAGATTGCACTTTTTTGAGCCTTCATAGTTGCCACCGGTCTTGGAATAGCGTCCGATAGAGGTTTTAGTGATCTCAGATTCCTTCATTCCTACGCAAGGCGCTCCGTTTTTATTCCAGTTTTCCTGACGTATCCGTTCCTCTTCTTCATATCGACGATGATTCTCTGCAATTTGTTCATTTTTAAGAGGCTCAATTTCCAGTAATACATCGTTGGGAGATCGAAGTTCGTCGTGAGTCCATTTGGCTCCATAACATTTCAGTAAGTATTCAGTTGCCATAATATAGTCTTCTCTGGAATAACAATCCATCCCCTGGCAGTAGTTCTTGAGCAAATCAAGATCTTTATAGTATACCTTGTTAAGATCTGTAAAACTGAGATTGTTTAAGTCGCATACTGCGTAAAAATATTCTCCACGCTCTATCCGGTCAATAACTTTATCGTAAGCTATTTGTTTTTCAATGCGCTGACAGATAAGAACAATTGCAACTATTCCAATGATAATCAATAATACAACAATGCCAATTTTTTTTAATTCTTTAAAAAAGTCGTTATCATCTTCTTGGGGTTTATTTATTTTGACATTTGTAACTGCGTTAGAGGTATAGTGTGGCGTACTGCCGCCCGAATGCGGTACTCCTGTGCCAGTATGTAAACTATTGGATCTTGTGTCGGCAGAAGACGAGTATTTGTTGTTACTGATAGTCTCGCGTTCGATGTGGTAAGTCAAGTAACTTTCCTCAAAGCTGACTTTACCGTCATTGTTGAAGTCAAAACCAAAGTTATCACTCATATCAGCACCCTCTTTCCTTATCTTTATACATATTATACCATATCAGTTGTTCATTTGTTGCTCAACTGCACGTATTTACATAAACTTTACAATAAGATTTTCTCAACACGTTAGTTTCTATCCTTTCATATTAATCTTATCACAAGATTTACTGTTTTTCAAGGATTCCGCATACAACTGTACCATTTATGGGACACTTATCAAAATAACTCATCATCCTCTCTGAGCTCAAACAACCCATTGATCCGGACCTGTATAGTCATGTGGCTGTCGCCCGGGACGAATGTGAGCTCATCCGCCTGTCGGAGCAGAGAAATGACCCGCTCGGGAGCGTCAAGCATATCTACATAGAACGAACCTAGCTGAATCGACATGATCGCATCTGTTCCGTCAACTCTGAGATCACACCCGTAAAAGTCGCTCTCCGCTATCAGGATAAGTTCGGTCATGATCTGCATTGCAAGTTTCATTTTATTATCGACAAGGCAGTACCATTTCTCTTCTTCATAGGGATGTCCCCTGCCGATGGATTCAAAGAATTTGCTGTCTCTCATAAGCTCACCTCAGTTTCACATATTTGCCTATAGTCCACGAAAGCGCGATTTCAATCACATCAGCGTCGTATTTTGCATCAAAGGTACGACCGCAGTGATCAAGAATGTTGAGGAAAATCCCGATCTCGTCCCCGGAGAACGTAAACGGGGAATCCGCGATGATATGAATATCCGCGTCAAGTATCGGAATACGGCCACGCTCGGTCATCAATATTCTGCGAACCGGCTTGTAGTCAACTTCCGCGCCTTGATCCTTGAAGAACTGTACAGTCCGTTTCATCTCCGCCACCGCACGCTGGTCGAGCATGAAAGCGGTGTTGCGACACATCTCATCAAGTTCCTGTTCGTGACGAAGCTTCATCTGCTCTTTCTCCTCATCTGTCAAGCTGCCCAGATAATTGAGCATCTCGCGGAAAAGAGCATTTGCGGCAGCCTCCTCCGGCGTAGTATTAAGAATACGCCGAACCTCATCTCTCGAATGTTCGTCTTTCATTTTGCACCTCCTGAATAGAAATAATTATCCCTAAACTAGATAACCTGTCCTACATCCATATCATTCACCACCTCCTCAGCGTATGTAATCGGGCGTTTTTACCCGGGCTACATAATACCGACAACCTTTTCTCAGGCAATCGTGTTTATTTCGCAGTTCTTTGGTAAGAAAGCCTTTGTGCTCATAAAAGGTACAGTATCCAACGCATTTTCCGCAGCCGGTCACAGTGCCGTCGATACAGCGACGGTTGTATTTATTGCCGCTGAATCCTCGATCGAATGCAGAGTAGGGCATATCGGAACTGTGGATGTATCTCCCGTTAAATGTGATAGTAACTGTAGAAGTATTCATAATTGTACCTGTCCTTTCTGATCGTTTATGTAGTATTTTTTCATTGATATTGGCATGCCGTGTTCAAGCTCCCATTTTCGGTCACTCAATGGATAGTCATACTCAGATAAAAAATATGATCTGTCCTCTGTACATCTCCAGTTGTCATCATACCAACCATCAAATCTCATATAAATGTCCTCCTTGTAAAAATAATAAAAGCCCGAAGGCTAAATAAATCAAACTGTACGAATTCCCATCTAATCAGCAAAATAGTGGTAATAAGAAGGAACCGAGTGCAAAAAAAGCCCCGAAAGATAAGCAACGACCCGACCGAAAGAAACGGTCGAGCCGCAAAAACTCACATAATATAGGGAATGGGTGGACAAGAAACCCACTGCCAACAACTCCTCTCAAAAAGAACGTAACGGGTGGACAAGAAACCATCACTGAACAATGTATATCGGAACACCCGCAACCACATCCAGTATATATGCGTCAAGTGCGCCACCCAAGTAATCACATACATACATACTGCAAACGTGATCCACACACTATATAACGGTAACGAGGCAACCATTTCTGATATATACGCAAAAAGTGTGCCCACACGTGTACATACCGTTATATATAAGCGAAATAGGGTCAACCACTCATATATTGTAACAGAGTCAACTCATGCAGGGTCAACCGTGTAGCGGTCAACACATAGGTAAATAGGGTCAACCGTGAACGGGTCAACCCATAGGTAACACGGGTCAACCAATGAAAGTATGCGTCAAGTGTGCCCAAGTAATAATCACACATACTGTAAACATGGTGCATGAACACTATGCTATATAATGGTAACGGCGCAACCATCCCTGTATGGGTCAACCGTACATATAAGGAAACACAAGTCAACCCCGTGTAATATATACGCAAAAAGTGCGCCCACAAGAGCTCAGAAGAAACGCCGTAAGGTCAAACCAATAAGCCGTCACGAAACATACTGTAAAAGTGATGCATGATCGCAATGTATATCGAAACACCTGCAACCATCACGAGCTGTCTGCCTCACTTAATGTCCGCAGCCGCCCCACTGAATACACCTGCAACAGCTGCCCCGCAAAACTAAGGGAATGAGTGGAAAATAAATACTGCTATATAACGGTATAGACAACCATATTGCAGCCACCGTATCGACTGTCAAAATGCCAGCAAGCCCGCTTGTGAAAAGGATTTGCTAGGAAAACATCATTCTGCACTCAGAAAAAATTTTTCGAAAATCTCTATTTTGCACAAATTTTAAATCGATATTTGTTTATTTGCACAAAAATAAAGCTCGTCAAAAACGGCGAGCTGTACTCTGTGTATATAAGCGCTATACCAAATGTTAAATAATTATCGGATACCCATAGCTTTCTCAACAAAAAAGAGAATCCAGCCGAGTGCCGAGGCTCCGAGTATAAGATAAATGATCCAATTACCACCTTTTGATTTATTATTGATATTCTTGTCATAGGAGGTACCTTTGCTTGTTTGATTGCGACGGGGAGAATAGTTGCCGGAGTTTTTTCTTGCCGTTTCACGCTCAATATGGTATGTAAGCTGACTTTCTTCAAAGCTGACCTTGCCATCGTTATTGAAATCGAAACCGTAGCGATCGCTCATATCTACCCTCAGATTAATAAAATATCCTGTAATTATTTGGCTTCATCCTCGATTAGTTTCATTACTGTTTTTAATGCGAGAAAGTGTTTAGGAATATAATGGATTTCTTGTTGCTTTCCGTCCAATTCAATGGTAAGTACAATCTTTTCGATATCACCCTCAATAATCTCGGTTAGCATAATTTGTTCAAAAAGTCCACTCAGATCACGAGAACATACATTATATTTTGCAGAGCAATTCGGACAAAGACATAATGAGTTCCATGCAATATGTGTTGTCTGACGGATAGCAGCCGATAAATGTTGTGTAGAGATAATATTTTTAGCAATGAAATGTGGTTTTTGATTATAACCAATAATAACAGTATTACACATCTGACATATCCCTTGATACCAATTCCTAAGTATATTTTTCTCTTCTTTGGTAGATTCAATGATACGTCCGAACAGTTTCCTCTGAGCAGGTTTCATCTGTTTTGCGTTACGAAAAGTATCCTCTATATTTTTTTCTCTACGAGAGACGTTGTTGACAGCACCATCAGTTGCAAAACTATCGTCGGCGTTTACACTAGGTACAGATGTTCTTTGCTGCTTACTAAGCAATTCCTTTGCAGATAGCGGAACGGTATTGTTCACTTTCTCTTTTTGTGCTTTCAGTTTTTGGTATTCACAATATTCTTCATCGGAAAGAATATGCTTACCCGCCCTTTTTGCTTCTTGCTCCCATTTTTCTTCAGCTTTAAGGTTTTTTTCAGCTGTGCTACCTATTTTTAATGCCGACAATAGACTATTTCTTGAATCATAGGCAAAATCGATATTTAATTCTGATAATGTAATATCTTCTGGTTTAAATAGCTTTCCTTGTTTATTTGGTATCCATGCATATTTTTTTAAATAATAGATTAACGTTGAATCACAAAATCGGGTTGGAGCAGAATTATTTGGCGAGAATCTTGCAGTGGCATAACTATTCCATGAGTTTTTACCGTATTGTTCGAGCGTTTTCCAAATGTGCTTACTGATATCTATAGATTGTTTTTTTAGTAGTAATTCCAAACCTTGAATTGTATAATCTGAGCCATGAGCATAATCTGTCTCTCTGGCATTCGAATGTAAATCATACCAAAAGTTAGGATGATTTTTTACATTATGCTCTACTATTGTCAATCCTTTTGACATTCCAATCTTAGACACAAAGGATTTAAAAACCTTTAACGATTCCTCACTATAATGTTCGGCATATCCGCTCCACAAGCAATGTTTATTGTAGGTTGTAGCGAGGATCTCTACATTATTGTTTTCATACGGTTTCCCCAAAAACAACTCTGATGCGCATGCGATATATTGATTATCATCGTCTTCTGAACTCTGATAGAGGAAAATATTGCAACCTGAGAAGTCAATATCTTCATGATCTTGTCTATATTTAGCAAACGTAATCAAATCACTGAAATATTTATCATTAACTGTTATACCATCTTCGTAGGTACGAAGTAGCTTTTCTACCTCAACTTTGGGTCCGTACTCTTGTATTTCTAGTCTGTTTTGAAAAAATTCTCTAATTTTTTCATTATATCTATCTGAACGAGAAGACTCCAACACAAATGACTGTTCAACTATCGGTGTTGTATTGGTAATAAGTTTAGCATTTACAGGAAGAAAATAAATATCAGAGCTATAGTGCATTGATCCCTTCGTGCTTTTAATTGCCAAAGATTGCTTCATGTTTTGGATAAAACTATTGCGTTCATAATAAGAATGGAGATTATCACAAGTATCTGCACAAAGCGCATAGAATAGTTTTAGCCAATCATTCTCACGACCTGCCAATAGAAGTTCTGTTTTCTCTCTTATATTAGAATTAAATATAGTTGCGAAATCTTCGAATGTAAATGTTTGGATCCCTAAACTTTGAATAAAATTATCTGCATATGAATTTCTTAGAGGAGCATTCTTTATCCATTTTTTATAAATGTTGAAGAGTGTGCTAACATCATCATCTTTTATTACATTAGATATTGTTGATGAACCGATTAAAGCTTTTTTAGCAGAGGTATAGTCACCACTTTGAGTAGGAAGATAGGCATTGTTTTGAAAAGTCACAAAAATGTCGTCAAATATACATTTATAAAAATCATTTAAACTATCTTTCTCATTTGGTAGCGTTGAAAAAAAAGAATGATTCATTAATCCTTGCGCCTTAATTATCGGAAGGCTTTCTACAATCAATTTTGATATGTCACGAATTAACTTGTTGTTTTCATTACAATTTCGAACACTATCTCTTGCGACTGTCGACGCAAAAGGTGCATTTATATGAAACCTAAGGCCGGAGTATTCTTTTTCGGCGGGGAAATAAATAAATGTGCGCCCTCCTCCTTTTACAGGAAGTATTACATCTTTTTTTAGTCCTTCATCATATCCCAATGCGAACGCGACCGCTATTGACATATTTTTGGGGTTTCCTTGATCATCAATAATTTTTACCATGCGATCAAACCGTAACCAGCGAGTTTTTTCTTCCATCGACCCATTTGCTTTTTTTAGTGTTACAGTAAAACGATGATTACCGTCATCAGCTAGTTCAACATAGCCAAAATTTTCAGAACGAATGACATATTCTATTTTCTTGATGTTTTGCAGGAATAGAATTGTTGTTGAATTCAGTTCCCTTAACCCGTTCAAGCATTCATTATAAGCAATTTCAGTTGGCTTTTTAGGATTGTTAAAAGGAAATGAAAACTTTGTCCACGCAATACCATCTTTGTCAATAGTATTTACTTTTTCTATTCCGCTATTATCAGGCACAAAATAGTCAACGATCTTAAAATGGTATTTGCCAGAATGAATAATAGGAGTAGCAGTATACGCAAATACAGCTTTGAATCCGACTCCGAACTTACCGATGCTAGTAGGATCATCTTTTTTCTGACTGTTGTGTCCAATACTAGTTATAGCGTCAATATCTTTAATATTGAAATCACGCTTTGTCCCATTGTGTTCAAATTCAATGCTGTTCTTGTTTAGTGTAAAATGTACTACCGTCGCATTCATATCTTCAGCATTCTGCAAAAGTTCATAAATAAAATGAGCGGCATCTGGATATAGATCTGTGAGAAGAGCATGAATACCTTCAGTAAAATTATTCTTCCTGTGAGCTTCAATTAGTTCTTTTCTGTCTCGTATAAGTTGCTCAAGTGTTTTATTATTCATTTATACTACCTCAATTGTTCCATATGCAAATTGTTTGACAAGTATATCGGATTGCAAACGATTGTTAAGTGCTTTTTCTTTTTCCTTCCATGCAGCTTCAAGTTTGTTAATGCGAGCATTGTACATAGTACGAATTCGTTCATTTTTCGCTTGCTTAAGGTTATATTGTGCATTCTCTATCTGTTTTGTATAATATTTGCTAAGTGTAGACTGCTTTCGAATAATAATATCTTTATTAATCTGTTGTAATCGTTCATTTGCCGTTTGTTGATTATTATAAACATGTTCATCCAACTGTGTTAAATCTGGATCAGATATAGAGGAGGCTTCGTCGGCAGAAAGCAGTATGTTTTCAAATTCCGAAAGCGCAAGAGAGATAGGCTGTTTTCGCGTACAGTCGTATAGTAGTACATGAATGTCATTAGATTGACGGTATCCACATTCTTTCCATTCATAACAAGCATAAATATACTTTCCTTTTTCGAGAATGCTGTTCTTTGATATTACACATGAAGTATGGAATTCATTGATAATATCTGCATCTTCCAATGCCATGATGATAAGTGGGTGTGTTGTGGTAACAGCAATAACATTATCCTGGCAGTCTGTATCAGTGTTGTCGAAATTCAATACAACGGTTTGATTATCGGATTGTAAATATTTCTCTAGTTCAGCAAGTTGTAAACTATTTCTATCAATTTTGCGAAGGCGTCTCATTTGAGAAAGCTTTGATAGGATGGACTGCTTCTCTGACTTGAAAATACGAAGGCGTAAAAGTACTGGTGATAATTCATTGCAAACGATATTAGGATAAGTATTACATAGATAATGACGAACCAGATGCTTTTGCCATTGAATTTGAGAATTACGCTCATTTGTTACTGAGTTCTCGTTTACTTCAATATCCATTAAAAACAATTCTCGTGAAGCATTTTCAAATTCTCTTTGTTCATCAGCTAAACGAATTACGTTATCAATTAATTGTTGCGTACGAATTTGCTGTTGATTTTCCGAAAGAGTTGTATCAAAAGCAGTATCACTTAATTCGGTAGCAACATCACCTAAAACGCCCTCTAAATCACCAATTGTTGAATTAAAAATACCTAATCTCTCAAAGCAACGATAAAAAATCTTTTCTTCAACGGTTCCTTCTGTTATAAAGTTATAAATTTGTACTTTAGGACTTTTTTGCCCGAAACGATCAATTCGGCCTATACGTTGTTCTATTTTCATCGGATTCCACGGAATATCATAATTCACCATACGGTTACAGAATTCGTAGTCAAGGCCTTCGCAACCGACCTCCGAACACAACAACACATCAATTGCATCAGAGTTTTCCTTTGGTAGACGAAACCGCTGACGCAATTCATTTCTTTTTTCTGTAGGCGTATCTCCTGTAATTACATCGACTCTAACGCCGGCTTTGGATACGATATTTTGCAAATAATATAATGTATGTTTAAAAAAAGAGAAAACTAATAATTTGGCAGAATCTGTGTTATGTACAGTTTCGTCAATAATAGATAATAATTGATTGGCCTTGGAATCTGTTTCAGGTAGATTAATAGCAAGTTCTTTTAAGTGATTAGCCCATTCAAGGAAATCGACGTTGTCCAGATTTATATCAGATAATTCAAAATCATATTCCCATTCATCGCTTACTTCGGAGAATGACAACAAGCCTCGTTCAATAAACTGATCTAACAACAAGACAAAAGCAGGAAGCGAGCTGGTAATTTGTCGCTCAATAGTTGACATAATAAGTTTTGCTGTACGTTCTCCATAACTCTTGCAAAGTGAAATATGTTTAAAGTCCTTTACTGCATTATAAAACTCTTGCTCTTCGTTGTTATACACCGTTAGAACCGTAATTGGTTCACGAATTGTAAATTCACCGATATCTTTTCTTTTGGTTCTGTTAATCACATGCGAAAACGTGTGTAAAGATTCCAAATCACGTAAGCAAGAAATTCGTTCTTCATTGCTGAAAGGTTCAGATAACTTTTCTAGCCGATTAATCCAATATGATATAAGTGTATTGCTTGAGAATGTTTTTCTTGCCCATTCGTTTACACAGATATGTTTCAATTCTTTTGCAGCCTGAATCTGCCAATCATCAATAGTAATATTCCTTACTTGATGTATTGCGGCATTGATAAACCTATTTGGCTCTGCCATCTCAGAAAAAACAGATTCATCCATGAACTCGTCTGGTAATAGAAGATTTAACAAAGAGAACAAATCTTGAGAACCTAACTGTAAAGGCGTAGCACTTAAGAAGACAGCAACATCGCAGCATTCACAGAAGTATTCAACTATTTGATGCGACCTGCTGTTTCGGTTAATAACATGATGAGCTTCATCAACAATCAGCATATCGAAACTAGCTAAATCTTCCATAAACTCTAGCCGTGTGATGTTTTCTTCTCGACGTAACAACTCTAGCCCTATTATACACTTCCTACATTCATAAGGCCATGCTCCTTCCATCTCTAACTCATTCAAACAATAATTTAATCTGTCAGATGTCAAAACTTCAAAAGCTTCGTCAAAACGCGCCTTCATTTCTTTTCGCCACTTAAATGTCAGATCCTTAGGACAAATGATAATAGCACTTTTAACACTATCACGTTTTTCAAATTCTTTCAGTATTATCCCTGTCTCTATAGTCTTACCTACGCCAACTTCATCGGCAATAAGTATTCTAGGCGATTCAGCATTTAATATTTTGGCTAAAGGTCTAAACTGAAATGGAATAAATTTTATATTACCTGCATTCAATGCAAACATAGTAGACGAGGAGTTAATTTTCATCTTTCGAATAGCATATAATCCTAAAAAATCTTTTAGAGAAAGCTTCTGAGTTTCGTGAGAAATGTTAACAAGCTGTAACTGATTCTCGAAGTATACAGCAACATTGGAAGCATCATGGAATACCTGATAACGTGTTATGGTTTCAGCAGAAGGCATAACTGACATTACAACACCTATGACACTATTATCAATAATTAAACAAACTTTATCACCAATATTAAACAAAGTCATGTCCTTCTTTCTACATAGTTTTTTTCATATGATTCATAATTTAAAAATATAGAACGTTATTATATAGTGCATGATTCTTCACCCTGCCTCATTAACCGATTTATATTCCTCGCTAGATGTAATATACAATTTATTAAGCATCTTGAGCAAACGATCTTTCTCATAATTAGGAATACTGTCCCCGGAAAAGAACACTGAGAACGAGTAATACAGTTTTTCCATGCTCTCGGCAACATGATCACCATACTTCTGCCTGATCTCTTCGACATACTGTTCATCAAGAGTGTGATTCACAGGCTTGTCTAGACTGTCATCTTCAAGGAAATCAACAGTTGTGTTCAGCGCATCGGCGAGAAGCTGCATTCTTTTCTCGCGTGGGCGGTTCACACCTTCCTCGTACATCTGTATGCTCTTAGTGCTGACACCTAATATCTTTGATAGCTGCGCCCGTGTCATTCTGTTATCGAGCCGCAGTTTCTTCATCTTCTCAGGAAAACGCATGATCTACCTCACAAAGCTAAGTTCCAAAATGTTGGAAGTATCAATAATATTATATACCATATGAGAAAAATTGTCAAGGTAACATTTATGATTAATAATTCAGTAGAAAACAAAACCTCGAAAAGCATAACTGACTTTGCCTTTCGAGGATTATAACTTATTGGCTGACTTCCAACGTCTCGGCATCAAAATACACAATCTGTTTTTCCTTACCCTTGGCATACTCTATCGCATCGGGTTCTTCATCACCCACGGTCACGGCGACAATAAAGTCGCAGTTGTCGATCATGTACCGGTCGGCCATATCGTAGCGATCCTCAACGGTCTCACAGATGTCGGTATATTCGAGGGGCAGAGCCGGCGCGCTGTCGGCGTTCTCGATAACTTTATAGTACCTGTCGCGCCAGTCCTCAGCCCAGCCCGTGTCCTGCTCATCGCAAGGCACAACTATCGCAGTTCTGATAGAATGACCGAGCCCCTTTGAAGCCTCTGCCATTTCCAGACACCACAGCGGGACACCAAACTCGCCGTTAGTCATAACTGTAAGCGTCACATCGGCGGCAGCCTTTTGCAGCAATGCCGAAAGTTTTGCTTTGAGCATGATCACGCTCTCCTCGGCTTCATTGAACTTGTATGGCAGTTTTTCGACCGGAACCGACACAACGGCGCAAACAGCTTCCTTCTTCATTTCTTGTTACCCCTTATAATCAAAAAAGTGCGCAGCCTGAGCCGCGCACCTGCAAAAATGCGGACTCATTGCTGCGACACAATTTAATCTCTAACCATTAAGGCAATAGAAACTTGAGCCGCACCTTTACCATGGTATAAAGGTGCGCCCTAATAATTAGAGATCTGTTAAATTATGTCGCAAGGATATTGTACCACAATTCCGATAAAAATGCAATACTAAAACCGAAAGTCCCTGACAGTTTTCCTGTCAGGGACTTTTTGCACAATATCGGGGGCCTCCTCTTGTGCATTTCGCAGATTTTATTCCGACAGGTCGGAATTGCCCCCAAAAAC
This sequence comes from uncultured Clostridia bacterium, assembly GCA_947168885.1. Taxonomy (GTDB): domain Bacteria; phylum Bacillota; class Clostridia; order Oscillospirales; family Ruminococcaceae; genus Ruminiclostridium_E. Next base: position 603,943 of record CAMVNQ010000001.1, read on the forward strand.
GAGCCGAAAATTTCCCCCCTAATGAAGAAGGATATATTTTTGAGCAATCTCATGTAACATCTGCACAAGTTATGACCCCTTCGTTTGGTCATAACGGAGATTAAAAATGAAAGTTGTGTGAACCTACCGCAAAAATCGCCGATTATTTTCCTTTATAATAGAGGGACTTATAATTCCGCGGCTCAACATGCAAGAATAAAAAAAGATCTCATCATTGGTCATAACGCCGATTTTAAATGAAAGTTTTGTGAAACTACTGCAAATTCGGCTTTGAAATCTTCATATAGATGAGAGGATATTTAAAATTGGGATGTCGGAATACGTATTCCAAGCACTCTGAAAACGGCAAAATAATACACAAAAAATCATCTGCCGAAAGTCCTTAACCCAGCATCTTTTACGAATTTTCAAAAAAGTTGCGATAAGCTATTGCTAACACCCTATAAAAATCGCACTTTTTTATCCTTATATATGAGAGGATATTTTTTGAGCACGTGTTTTCGTCTCTCAGAAACATCGAGACCGGTATAAATATCACCAGTCGCCGCATCTCCCCAAAGCCTTGGATTGTATATTCCTACGAAATATCTGAAAAGATCAGAAATGCGGCGGGGTTAACCTTTACATTTGGCGAAAAAATGTCCTTTATTATGAGAGATATTATTTCGGAACACGATTTCGTATCTCAAAATCATCGCGACCGGTATAAAAATCACCAATCACTACCTCTCACAAAAGCCTTGCACTATGCAGCTGTGCGAAATGTTCAGAAATGTTTGAAAACCGGTGTCTTTTTGCCTATCGTTTTCGACATTTTCGTTCCCTTATTATGAAGGGCTATGATCCTGAACACAAAATCTCAGCATCAAAAGTCCGTCTCTTATCATCTCCATGTTGCACAATCTGTCCCGCACTTATGGATTTTCTTGTGGGCAATCATACAAATCCGTCAAAAACGTAGATAGAAAGTGCCTTTCAAACCCTTATATAAGTGAAGGGGTAAATTATCGGCTCCTGTAGGGTATGAAATCCGAGCCGCATGATCGAAATTCCATTGCCCGTCATCTGCATATTGTACAAATGCATATCAAATTCGGCGGCGCTGCATAGTCAACTATACAAATTTGTTTAAAACGCGGGACAAAACCGCTGTTTCGTCCCCTAGATATATGAGAGGGTAAATTCTCAAGACCTACGCGACCGATGATCCGGGACGGTTATCCAAAAATCCGTTGCCCGCATCTGCAAAATATACAAGTCCAACCCCCATTTCTTTGTTGATAACAGAGAATTTTCAAAATTCGCCGTAAAACATGTCCGATTTTCGGCGATTTTTGTAGGTACTTATGAAGGGACTATTTTTTCAACGCAAGGAGATGAATCCAATGTGAAATGAAGTCGGCGGCCGTGAGACCGCAAATATTCAGAAAAAGTCGGTATCCGGTTACCGACTTAAAAAAGTAATGCTTGCAAGCATAGAAAGTATCCGGTTACTTTCTGAATTTTTGTGGGAGCCCCCACAAAAATCGACAGCAGTTCCGTGACCGGAACTGCACAACCCACGCGCAGCGTCAGGCACTGCCTGAAACCGAAAAAATGAAGGGAGCGGATAAAAATGAGAAAATACAAAGAGATAAAACGCAAAGAGGTCATTTATGAACTTGATGAATGGGAGCTGATAAAAAAGTGGGCTGCCCGGTTTAACATCACTACGTCCGAGTACATAAGACAGTCGAGCCTCACCGATAAAGTCACGGTCACCAAAGCGACGGGAGAATGGGGGCTGATCATAAATGAACTCAAGAAAATAGGAAACAATATCAACCAGCTCACCAAAAAAGCCAACGAGATCAACAGCATATATGCCGCCGACTACGAAAAAATAAAGGAGGAAACCGAAAGCCTATGCCGTATGTTAAGTGCAAAGCTATCCACACTGGGATGAAGCAGCGTCTGCAATATATCCTTGACCCCGATAAAACCGAGGGACTGTTTTATTGCGATTCGCACAACTGCCTCACCAATGCCGAAGACGCATACCAGAACATGAAATTTATATATGAGAACTTCACGCATCATAAGTTTGAGGAGTCTATCCCCGAAAAAGGCAAGGCTCGCGTGAAGCTGCTTCACTATGTCCAGTCGTTTTCGCCCGACGATAATGTAACACCGGAACTCGCACACCGCATGGGAAAAGCATGGATACGAAAATCATTCGGAGACAATGTCCAGGCAGTTATAGCGACCCATGTGGATAAAGCTCATATACATAACCATGTGATCATTAATGTCTACGGAATCGACGGTTACAAGTACAACAGTAATAAAAAGACGCTTGCGAGGATACGAGAACACTCCGACCGGGTATGCCTTGCTTTTGGCATTCAGCCGATCATGAACAACAGGCACCAAGGCATGAGCTACAAGGAATGGGACGCGCACCGCAAGGGTACATCGTTCAAGGAAAAAATACGACGCGAGATCGACACGCTGGTGCTGTGCTGCAGGAATTACGATCACCTCCGCGCAACTCTTGAAGAAAAGGGATATGAATTTCGCTGTAAACCAGAAGAATCCATAAGAGCGCCGGGTCAGAAGTATTTTACCCATCTGAGAACGCTCGGCGCAGCGTATACCATATCTGCTATCGAATCGCGTATTGAGTTCAGAGATGATCTTGGCAAAGCTTCCCATGAGGACGCTTACAACAAGGGACACGAGCTTGAGATACGTTACTGCGATGCAATATCCCGCGCTGCTAAATTGATAGTTGAGAGGAAAATGAAAGGAAAGAAGCATGATGAAACTCTGCCATATCTGCCGCATAACGATCGTGATGTATTCCAACTGAGTGCGCAGCTTATAATTATCAATCGCTTTAGTCTATATTCCATTCATGCGGTAAATACAAAAATAAAGACGGTGACAAAGGAGCGCGATAAGCTGACCTCCGAGCTTAATGACATCTTAAAAGAACAGCGTCGTGTGACCGATCTGCTGAATCAGTATGAAATCTGGTGCGAGCTTAACGGTAAGCGTGACGCGTCTATCGGAGAAAAGCTAAAGCTGAAAATGGCTACTATGACGCTAGCCCGTCACGGTTACGAATTCCCGTCAAATGCCTGGATACTTAAATCCGAAAAGGAAAAGCTGGATCGGGAAGTTGCATCACTACGGTTTGACCTCGAAAATAAGAACAATCTTATTACAGCTCTGCATGAAATAGTCGATACCTTCCTCGATATAGATGATCGTAGAAAAGGTGACTACGTTGAGAGACTTTATTCGCGCAATAAGGTTATTGAGGAACCGGAAGTCAAGGAAGACGAAAAAGAAAAGCCGACAGAACCCGAGCAGAAACCGCCCGTGCAGGATACGCCCAAACCGGCAGCGCCTCCGCCGAAGCAGCCAATACAGGATACACCAAAGCCGGTTGCACCTACGCCGAAGCCGCCTGTGCAGAACACACCGAAACCTGTTGAGCCCGAGCCGAAGCCGCCTGTACATGAGACGCCAAAGCAGGACGAGCCTACACAAAAACCGCCGGAACAGAACAAGTCCCGCGGAATGAAGCGAAGATAAGAGGTGGTGAACGTTTATGATCTACATATACGGAGGTGTGCCGCCGTAGCTTTGCTATGCCCGGTCACGGGCAACACCAGCATACAGAAAGATATATAAACTAAACATGACAATGAAATGATCAAGGAGGAAACAACATGAGAAGAATTCTTACAATCAAGGAAGCAGCGAAACTTATCGAGGGTCTCACCGAGTACCGCATCCGTCAGATGTGCAAATCCGGCCAGCTCCCATGTTTTATGGCGGGAAAGAAGTATCTAATTGACGAGCAGGCGCTCTACAAGGCGGTGTTCGGGGAAATACCGGAAGACATTAAAACCGCATAAAGAAAACAATGAAATGATATGGCGTATCTCTAAAAACGTCTTGACTTTAAATTAATAAAGTGATATAATAGACAATAGAGATATGCCATAATGTAGCAGGAGGATATGATTATGGCAACTATTCAGAAAAGAAGTAACAGCTACTTAATAAGAGTAAGCTGCGGATATGACAGCAAGGGCAAGCAGGTTATCCAGTCAACAACATGGAAGCCTGAGCCTAATATGACACCCAGACAGATCGAAAAAGAACTTAACCGTCAGGCGGTCATGTTTGAAGAAAAATGTCTTAAGGGCTATCAAGGCAGGGCAATAAAGTTTGAAGAATTTGCTGAAGAATGGTTTGAAGAGTACGCAAAACCTAATCTGCGCCATACAACATATGTGAGGTTGTTACAGTTGCGTGGAAGAACATATGCAGCTATCGGACATTTGCGCATGGATAAGATCACCCCTCGGCAGATACAGGTGTTCGTTAATACGCTTTCTAAAGACGGCGCGAACGAACGTACCGGGCAGCCGCTTGCTCCCAAGACTATCCGTCATTATTTAAGTCTTATCTCCGATGTGTTCACATATGCAGTCAGAGTTGGCGTCGCACCCGAAAATCCCTGTTCAAAGGTTATGGTACCTAAGGATCCGCCCAAAGAGAAGAAAATCTATACCCGCGAAGAAGTTGAACGCTTCCTTGACCTGCTCGATAAAGAACCGCTGAAGTACAGGGTTTTCTTTAATCTCTTGATTTACAGTGGTTTTCGCAGAGGTGAGATGCTTGGCCTGGAGTGGAAGGATGTTGATTTTGAGAACAGTATTATAAGTGTTCGTCGTACATCCAACTACACGGGAAAGGACGGTATATATACTGACACTACGAAAACACGCAGGTCGCAGCGCACTCTTAAGTTTCCGAAAGAAATAATGGACATGCTCAGGGAGTTCAAGGATGAGCAGGATGCTGAGGCCTTGCGTCTTGGTGATAAGTGGCATGAGACAGATCGCCTGTTTGTAAAATGGGATGGTAGGCCGATGCACAATAATACGCCATATTTCTGGCTCGGAGAATTCTGTGAAAAACACGATCTCCCTTTTTACGGCTTACATTCATATCGTCATTTGTTCGCATCACTTCTTGTCAATCAGGGTGTGGATATAGTGACGGTATCGGGAGCATTAGGTCACTCTGCCGTTTCCACGACGAGCAATGTCTACTGCCATATGCTGCAGGAGGCACAGGCTAAAGTGTCCGAAGCAGTGACCAATGCACTTGATTTCAGAAGGAAAAATGACGAAAAAAACAGCGCATAAACAGGGTTTTCAAAAATAAAGAACAAGCAAAGAACAACACGTTTTTCAGGCATAAAACAAAGTCCCACAAATGGCTTTATAAAGCCATTTGTGGGAACCTTTGCTGGTGACCCGTACGGGAATTGAATTGACCCCCAAGCATTTTGTCATTTTTGGCAATCTCTCGTTTTTCCTTTTATAATGCGGTTTCCGACGTTTCATCATATATTTTTTTAGTTAATTTAAGTCTTTTTTAACATAAATAAGTGGCAAATAAGTGGCAGACAAGTTAGATTGGTAAAGCACATTTCTATCGTCTTTTCGGATATTGGCTGTGACATAACAAATCACAACGGAGGATAATCAAATGAAAAGTATAATAGAACAGCTTTACTATGGCGAAATCTGCCCTTGCGAGAAGCCTGCCCCTCAGACCGAGCGTTGCATTGAGAACAGAAAGACCATCTGTGACACTGAGGAACAGCTTCTTAAACAGTTTCCGACGTGTAAGGAACTGTTAGATACCTACACCGACGCTCTACACATTGAAACACAGTTAGAATGTGAAGCGGACTTCGAGCGAGGATTCAGGCTCGGCGCAACTCTGATATTAGATATTTTTGATATACAGCGTGAATAATAACTAAACCGGCTTCCGGATTGGGTAATACCACTATAGAAGTTTTCACAAACACTATGGTTCAGGCAACCAGCGGGTAAATAAAGAACAGTATCACAAAAATGATACTGTTCTTTTTTATATACCTTATTATATTATCTGCAAGCTCTCACAAAAGCAGAAAAAATTTCTCTGCTCTCCTCGCTTACTTTATACGAGAATTCCGGATGCCACTGTACGGCCCAGAGGAACGTCTGCTCAGGACAGTACACTGCTTCGGCCAGTCCGTCCTCCGATAGCGCCATACATTTAAGGCGCGGGGAGAGCTCACATACTCCCGAATGGTGATAGCTGTTGACATTTATATGTTCTCTTCTGAACAGGTCATAAAGCGGAGTCCCGTTTATTATCCTGACCTCATGCGATGGACGGTCATACGGTGGCTTCTGATGATGCTCGATCGTGGAAGGGAGCTGGGTCGGAATATCCTGATAAAGTGTCCCGCCAAGTGCCGCATTTATAAACTGTATTCCTCTGCAAATGCCGAGAACAGGTCTGTCGGTGTCCATTGCGATATTCAGCAGTTCGGTTTCCATGCTGTCGCGCTCGGGACAGCACTCACCGCAGATATTCAGCTTTATACCTTTGTATATCTCGGGAGAAACGTCCTGGCCACCGGTAAAAAGGAATCCGTCAAGATGCCCGGTGAGCTGCGTCAGTATCTCACGGTCGCTTGTAAGCGGAAGCACGATCGGTATAGCTCCCGCCTGTAATAGTCCGTCCAGATAACCGGGCAGCATCCAGAGGCTCTCCCGCTGTATATCAACAAGCGGCGTAACTCCTATCAAAGGCTTTTTTATAGTATCCATTTTTCCACCTCGTTTGTTTATCTGTTCAGAAACTCGCTTCTGTGTATTCTTTTCAACCGTTTCACGGTAGCGTTACCGCCGCCGTCGCCGACATATACATCATATTCGCCCTCAATGCTTCCGAAAGTGACAGTTTTATCCGCACCGACATACTCTTTCAGCTTTTTGATCATTTCCTGCTTTGAAGCCTTATCCGAGAATACTTTGAGATACGAAAACCCTCTGTATTCCGACGGTGAGACCGTTATCTTGACCGTATCGCCAAGTTTTTCCCGCAGTCTTTCTTCGAGTCCGGAAATATCAGCGTCCTCTGCCAGCACAGTCAGGTACAGGACTTTCTCCGAGCCGTCATTGTGTCGGTATGACGACCTGATGTAGTTTCTGAACGGCGAATGTCTGTGAGTTTCAAAAAGGTCTTTTTCCGCGGAGTTTTTTAGTTCGCCGTAAAAGATCAGCAGAGTCGAGTCATACATCGTGTTCACAAAGCAGTGCAGACCGCTTTCGGCTATTATCCTTTCGGCTTTGGCGCAGATTTCCTGCGGCAGAAAGACCGTTTCTATGTATTGCTTCTCCTTTATATCGTAAATTGCGGCGCCGTCCATAACAATGACCGGCAGTTCAAGCTCGACTCCTTTCATTATGGAGATAAGCTCTGCCGGCGTGCGGACTGTCGATATTGTGAACTTTATACCGTTTTTTATCAGCCTGTTCAGTTCCACCTTGCTGAACGATGCCGTGTGAGAGTCCGATGAAACAAGAACATCGTCTATACCGCTTATGTAAAGCGTTTCGCTGTCGTGGTACCTTACCGGCAGTCGGAAGTCGTTCACAGCAACGCCGATCAGTATGCCGATGAATGTATCTATCACTCTGTTGAAAACGAAGATATACGGATCCTCGTCAAAGGAGTGGGTCAGCGCGATGCTCAGGAATACCACACAGGAAAAGAATGACGCGGTGCGTTTATCAAGAACGACCGTGGAATAGATCACCGGAACGATCAGGACGCTTGCGGACAGATATACGAGTGTCGGCTCCCGCAGATCAAGGCACTTTACGGCTATGAGAAACACAAGTCCGAACACGGCGCCTATTATCGTTCCGGATAAACGCTGCCACGCATTGTTTTTGGTCTTGTCGGCATACGGCTGCATACACCAGAGCGCGGCAAGTGCGCTGTAGAACGGTATCCCGTTCGCTACCGGAAGCAGAGTACGGATGAAATATACGGCCATGCACAGCATTACCGCAAGCGCCGATTTGATTATCCTCGCGCCTATCGGCGGCAGCTTCTTCAATGTTACCATTTTATCTGATTATCTTGCAGCAGACAGTCTTCTCGCTGATGAGAGGACTTTTGTACTCGAAATAAACTATCCCGGGAACGGGAGAGCGCACCTCCGCCTTAACCGTACCCTCAAACGGGTCGGTCACCTTGCCGAGCAGGTCGCCCACAGCCACAGTCTTTCCTATTTTCACTGCGCCTATGTATATCCCGGCGGATTCCGACTGCACATTGAACGTGTTTGCTTCATGCACTATCAGTGTGTTGTAGCCCGGACGCACATTGACGATCAGCGCACCCACGCTGCCCAGAAAACGAAGCATAGCACAGACAGCCTCATCCGCGGACTCCTCATCTATCGTGTCGGTCGAGTTGGTATAGACAGAAAATGCCTTCGTTTCCCATACCTGCCAGTTGTAATTGAGCGTGGTGGTATCGTAAGGGCGCGGAACTCTGATTATGCCGAACTGTAAACCGAATTTCTGCATCAGCTTAGGGTCGGTGAAGCCGGTGTCCATCATTTTGACGTGCGGCAGGAAATTGCCCTGCTGATAGAAGCTCGCGAGCTGCATACCATACTCGTAGCCCTGTAAATTACGGAATATGCCGTCTGCAATACGCTGAGTGGTCTCGCCCTGATCATACCCCGGGAACATTCTGTTTATATCCGTGTTGTCCATAGCCCAGAACCGCTTGCCGATATTCATTGAGTAGCAGTTCACGCACGGCACGACCATGATCTCGATGCCGTCTGTTATGCAGTGCTTTTCCTCAAGCGTTTTCAGCTCCGCGATCATGCGGCTGCAAACATACATCTGTTGTATCTCGTTGCCGCGCAGAGCGCCTACAATTGCTGCGAGTTTCTTTCCGCTTCCGAACTTGTAGCCTATAATGTCGAGCTGCTCACGATACGGCGAGCGAAGTGAATACAAAATTTCCTTTCTCATACGGCAGTCACCTCTTTTTCGGGTTTCAGTATTCTCGCAAGCAGCGAGCCGCCGTAAACTATCGGATATTCGCGCAGGGTAAACACAAGCCCGTCGCTGATCGCGCTGATATACTCCGCGACAGTACCGTTAAGCGGATCAAGCACCTCGCCGATACATTCGCCCTCATGCACGGTGTCGCCGAAATGTATTCGCGGCACGAAAACTCCCGCAGCGTCGGAATTGACAAAACCGACCTCTCTGCCTATAGACACGACAGGCTCTCTTACCGCGGAAACCTCGCCTGTCCATATCCCGAGCTCCTTCATCAGATTCAGCACGCCGATAAACAGTTGTTCGCCGTATTCCTGTGTTATCCTCATTCCCACGCCCATTTCCACAACCAGCGTCTTTACGCCGCGCGTGTTGAGCGTATGCGCGAGTGTGGATTCAAGCACAGTCGCGGATTCATGCACCCAGATCAGATCGACATTCATCAGCTTTGCGTACGGAACAAGAGTCTCCGCAGTCGGTACGCTTATGCGTATCTGCGGTATCTCACGAAGAAAAATGTTGCTCGAATGAACATCAATGCAGACATCGGAGCCGAGCAGGTCTTCAACGATCGAAGCGCAAAGCACCTCCGCCATTGTACCGTCCTTCGACCCGGGAAACACGCGGTTCATATCGAGATCAAACATCGGTATCCCGCGGCTTATGGAGTCGATACCCATAGGGTTGAGCGCGGGGTATATATCGACAGTTCCGTTGACCTTGTCAAGATTGTCGTTAAGAAATCTGCCGAGACGGTAAGCGAGATACTGCCCCTCAAGCTCGTCGCCGTGGGTCCCCGTTACTATGCTTATTCGCTTTGAACCGCTGCCGTGGGTTATACGCCTCTTCTGGATTATCAGATGCTCGTTTACCCCGAGAGCGGCTTTTGCGACTGTCTGAACCATTTTTATCACCAGTTTTCCTATATACTAATAGCCTTGCTGCATTACCGAGCGTACAAGTGTAAGCTGTCTCGTGTAGCTGCCGAACATCACACCACGGTCTATCGCGCAGTCAGCGAAATCGCGGCCTTGCGAAAGTACAAGATAGTCCTCGTTCACAGGACGGTCGTTTGCGGGATCAAAGCTCTTCCATACGCCGTCCTCGAAGTATTCTATCCATGAGTGGGTCTCGCCGTCACAGAACGCGAGCCCCGCTATATAGCGGCATGGAATATGGTTCAGCCTGAGCAGCGACAGCATTATATGCGAAAAGTCCTGACATACTCCGGCGCTCGTCTCGAACGCTTCTGCGGCGGTCGTGTGGGATGTTGTCACGTCCTTCTGATATCTGAACACATCGGACAGCTTCGACGAGATAGTCTGTACGCGCTCCGACACCGACGCCTCCGAAAGATCATCGGAAAGTGTTTCCAGAAACGAGGCAAGCGCTGCCGACGGCTTTGTGAATGCCGACTGGTACAGATAGCATGGCATATAATCCGTTCTGTGTCTTGTACAGTCGGTCTCGGCGGTACCCTTTATCTCGAAATCGAGAAAGCGGTGGTCGCCTTTTATGTAGCCTGCCGTCACGTTATTGCCGAATGCGTCGGTGTTGTGATCGACAGCGGTTATCGGGGATATGCTCAGTTCACAGCTGACAATGTGCTGAGTCGGTGTCTCGGGCGGTATAACCCGAAGAGCGAACGAATGCTCATGCACATAGTCGTCGAATGTGAGCTTTGTGGAAAAATAAAAGTTTATCTTCTTCATAAAGTCTCCGTTTATGCTGATTCAAACAGCCTTTCGAGGCTTGCTACCGCCGCGCCCGATTTAAGGTCATACTCGTTTTCCTCGCCGATTATCTCTACAAGGTCGGAAAGGAACCTTGTGTTATAGCGGTACGGAGTGTTCTTCGGTACGCGCCCGAGGCGTATGCAGAGCCGCTCGAATTCCTTATGTACCTCCTCATACGGATATTTCATACGCAGATAGAGGTCGAGCCGTTCTGTTGATTTTCCGCAGTATATGATATTTTTGGTTTCCTCATCGTAGATGTTATCCGCTATACAGCCCCAGAAGCCGTACAGCACATCTTCCAGCGGCAGCAGCGCGAACCGCGTGTTTTCCGAGCCCTTCGCACCTTTGAGCGTGTCCTTCGCTATCTGCAAAAACGAGAATGCCCCGCTCGAAATATCCTCGCGCAGAACTATCCCGTTGTCGTAAGCGCGTTCAAGGCTGTATGCCACGGAACTGAAGTTGTCCTTGTCGAACAGAAAACTTCTGAAAAAGCTCTTGCTATCGTTATAGATATCCGGCAGATCAAAGTACCCGAGATACTCCTGATACCCTATCCCGCCGTCCAGCATTTTATCATAAGTTTCCTGCAGCGCTTTCAGGGTCGTGAAAACACGTTCTGTGTATCTTCCGAGCCAGTAAAGATTGTTGCCGTGTTCTATTGAGATCGTACCCATGTATCCTTAAAGCCTCCTCCCTGTGATGAATTGACTACGAATGAATCGGGATTCCGCGAGAATCTCGTAAGTCCCGACGCCCAGACTCTTGTTGTTTTTCCCGAAAGCACAAACGCTCTCAGGTCGGCTTTTCTCATGACTGTTTCGCCGTTATCGAGTATCGGCAGATCAACGAAATCTATGACATCCTGCGCGATAAATCTTCTCGGCTGCGACAGTATCATATCTTTCAGGCCGGCAAGTTTCTCGCTGTCAAGATCACTGCCGAATACCACGCCGTAACCGCCTGCCTCGGCAACATCCTTGATAACGAGTCTGTCAAGGTTGTCAAGAACATAGCTCATGTCTGCCTTATAAAATGGCAGATATGTCGGAGCGTTTCTGAGGATCGGATCCTCGCCGAGATAATATTCTATCATCTTCGGCACGAAATAGTAAATTCCTTTGTCGTCTGCCACACCGTTGCCGGGAGCGTTTATTATTCCCACGTTTCCCGAGCGATAGGCTTCCATGAGATTCGGTATGCCTATCAGCGATTCCGGCAGGAATGTCAGCGGATCAAGATATTCGTCGGAAATGCGTCTGTACAGCACACCTATACGGGTTTTCTGCCCGGAATAGGTCTTATGCCACAGCATATTGTTCTCGACGAAAAGCTCGTCGCTGCGGACAAGCAGAGAATCGGTGTTCTCCGCAAGATAAGAATGCTCGAAATAAGCGGCATTGTATCTTCCCGGGGTAAGTATGGCACGCACCCCGCCGCAGTTTACATAGTCCATGGTCTCGCGCAGCAGATCGGGGTAGTTCCGGTTGTCAACGATGTTGTTGCTGCGGAAGGCTTCGGGGCTTGCTATCCTTGTGAGCTCACGCGCTATCAGCGGATATGAAGCACCCGAGGGTATGCGGAGATTGTCTTCGAGAATGTACCACTCGCCGTCCTTGCCCTGAACAAGGTCGATGCCGGAAATGTGGCTGTATATCTTGTTTCTGGGCGTTATTCCCTCGCACTGAGCAAGATATCCCGATGAAATGTAGATGAAATCTTCGGGGATCTTACCGTCCTTTACGATCTTTTTATCGTGATATATGTCGTACAGAAACTGGTTAAGCGCATCAACCCGCTGTATGAGTCCTTTTTCGATAGCAGCGAACTGTTCCGCGCCGATCACCCTCGGTATCGGGTCAAACGGAAAGAACTGTTCCTTGAAAACGCCGTTCTTGTATATTCCGAACTTTACTCCGTACCGGCGGAGAAGCTCGTTTATCTCTTTTGCGTTTCCTATCGCTTCGGTGAAATCAGCCGATCCGCGCAATACGTTTTCGTTCATAAAACTTGCCTTTCTTTACATCTTGTCTGCCTGCAATACTGCGTTCAGCAGTACGGTTGCGGCTTCCGTATATTCTTTCGCGCCGTCCGGGCTCACGAGTATCACCGCAGTCGGCAGCATATTCGCGGATATCCATGCGTCACGTTCCGGCTCATAGTGCATCTTCTCCGTTTTTACACCGCAGGCTGCCGCGCTGTCCTCTGTGAGCTTTGTAAGTTTGGCGTTGAATCTGAACTCGGACCGTCCGACTGATGCGGAAACGGTATCCGCAATACCTATCCCGTCGGGCACTGCTGCCGTATGTATTTCAAACATAAAGCGGTGATCGTGGGTATTAAGACGATTGCGGCTGCTTCCTTTCGTGAACTTTTTTGGTTTTATATCCTTGTAATCTCCGCGTATTTCCTCGGGAAGATAGTCAAGGCAGAGTGTACCCATTGCGGGGATAAGCTCCCACTCGTTTTCCACCGGCTCGTCATTCCACAGCAGCACCGTGATCGCGTGGATGTTCTGTATCTCCTCCGCATTGACGGTCTCGATAAGTTCCACAGCCGTGCACAAGCCCGCAGTATCTGCGCTGTCGGAGCAGGACAGGACTATACTCTTGCTGTCCGGTGCACTACCGGGAAGGGTAACATATATATTTCCGAGATCATCGGTCTGTGCAGTACAACCGAGCGATTCAAGCCGTGTTATAATATATTTTCTGCTGTCCTTGTGCTTTTTCAGTTCAGAAAGTAATGCCGTTATTCTTTCTTCGCTGCACCTGTACAGCGTGTCTCCTTTGTACATAAGGGGTCACTCCTTACTGTTTATTTCACAAAATAGCGAAAGGCGCCGCTCAAACAGAGCAGCGCCTTTGCCTTGAACCATACTGATATTATATCAGAAATAATAAATGATGTCAAGAAAATATGAAATTTTGTGCTTCAGCACTTGCAAAATCGTGATATTTATGGCTGATTACGCCTTATAAATACAATTATTATGCATTATTTACAATTCTATAATTCAAATAAGGCGGCATATAACAAGTATGTCGCCTTATTATGAGGAAGAAAACTATTGAGAGTTTGTTGTCAATCCCAGAGAGAAGAATAAATTCTGAGAATATCTTCTTTGGTCATCGCCCTGACCGTATTTGCGGGGCTTCCGCTCGCGATAGCGTCATCAGCCATTTTATCCGCAGCAGCGAGGAACTTCTCCTTGTCGATGCCGTACTCGGCGAGTGTCGGGACTTCGCAGATCTTACAGATCTCGCCGAGCTTCGCAAGGAATTTCCCGGAAGCCGCCTCGTCGCTGTCCGAGCTTTCCGCGGCTCCGACCGCACGTCCGAGTTCCGCGAACCGCTCATAAGCACCGTCAAGCGCAAAGCCTATTCACAAGCGGAAGAAGTTATGCTAAACCTGTGCAGGCAAACCGTTTTGAACAACGTTATTCATGACCGCGCCGACCTCGTCCGGCTTAAAAAGACAAAAGCCGTACAAGACGCACGGTTATCGGAGCTACGGAAAGCCTTTGAGAGCGCCAAGAAGCAGTACGAAGTCTATTCGGATACGCTTAATAATGAATGCAACGATAGTATAAGAGGAAAAAAATAGTCTTTGTCAATGTGTTCGTGTTTATCTGTCCCATAAATCGACCAGTTTTTAAATATTTCTTTCAAAACCTCTTGACAAATCTGAAATTATAGTGTATTATAAGCTATAAGCACGAACAAGCCGTTCGCGTTTTTAATCCCACAGTCGCGGAGGTCAAGTCGATGAGGCCGTTATCTGTCAAATGTCAGAGATGTAACTTCCGGCTTTTCGATGTCAGACCTGAGACTGATCCTCACGGAATAATCTCTATCAAATGCATAAGCTGCGGAAAAATATCGGATATTGACATAGCCGAATATGTGAAGAATCCGCCGCCGGAAATTGATAGAACGAAGGTCGTGAAGAAGAGCGACTGAGTCTAATCCTAAAATTTAATAACTCATCAGCGGCGCGAGCAACGGGTCCGTGACAGGCATTACGACCTGCCCAACGAGTCACCAAATGGCCGAACACTGAATATCTGAGATGAACACATAGTCTTGGATGTTCTTTGTTCGGCCATTTTTATTTTTCTCCGGTACTTTTATGTCAGTGATGAGAGGATGGGACTAAAATGGGACTTTTTTGGGACTATGTGGGACTAAATTGGGACTAAATTGGGACTCATTTGGTACTGACTTTCGGCTTGGAATGTGCTACAATAGGATTACAGAGAGAAAAATGATTTGAGTGGCAACCTTTTACTGCCATACCGCAACTAACCCACGAAAAGTACTTTTCGGAAGCGGAGCCTGATCAGCTCCAAAACCAAAAA
>CAMVNQ010000002.1 GCA_947168885.1 uncultured Clostridia bacterium
CGGGTCGGTGCGCCAAAATGCAGTCCGGCAGAGTCGGTGAAAATACAATACTGTAGGGAACCTCTAAAAACCCATTTGATAGAAAAAGAACTGCTTGCACCAACTGCTTCGTCAAGTCTCCTCACCTTGCGTGGTCTCCCCGGCAGCGGGGAGGTGTCGAGCTTGCGAGACAGAGGGGCTGACCGACAGACCAGCAAGCTTTCGGAGCCTTTCCTTGCATTTGGTGCCAGAGCAGGATGCTCTGACTATGCCGCCAGAAGAGCGCAAGGATGCGCTTTTGAAAGCGGCATAATAATTATACTCATTTTCTCTATTCAAAGCGGTTTTTAGAGGTACCCTGTACAGAAAAAATGCATTACCCACGACGAGAGCAGGGGGTAATGCATTTTTATTGTGCGTATTTATTGCTTCCTTGCGAGAAAATAGTCGTCGTACTTCGTGTAATACGGACAAGAGTTCCTTCCCTCGGACATAAGCCGACAGTATTCGTCCTCGTCCATATTCACCGCGCAGACATAGCCGCCGTACTCGTCGTCATATACGTTGTTCGCACAGGTATCACATGAAATTTCAGCCATTTTCGCTCACCGCCTCCGCGCATTTAAGTCCGTCAACCGCGGCGGAAACTATCCCGCCCGCATAGCCCGCGCCTTCTCCGCACGGGTACAGTCCTTTGAGTGTCACCGATTCAAGCCTTTCACCGCGAATTATCCTGACCGGTGACGAGCTCCTTGTCTCCGGCGCTGTTATCACAGCTTCCGGTTCCGCGAAGAACGCCGCTTTTTTCGCAAGAAGCGGCAATCCGTTCACGAGCGTTTCCGTGATGAACGCTGGGAAAAGCTCGCCGACTCTCGCGAATTTTACCGAGGGCAGAAAGCTCGGCTTTACTTTACCGATACGCTCTGAAAGCCGTGAATGCAGCAGGTCCTCCGCAAGTGTCACCGGAGCCGAGTAGTCCGAGCCGCCCGCGGCGAATGCAGCGTGTTCGATGCTGCGCTGGAGCTTTATCCCTTCGAGCGGGTCGGTGCCGTTCAGGTCATCGGGCGTAACGTTCACGAGCAGTGCGGAATTGGCGTTGTCCGCGTTTCTCGCGTGAAAGCTCATGCCGTTGGTAACGACAGTCTCCGCTTCCGAAGCCGCTGCCATGATATGCCCGCCGGGACACATACAGAACGTGTATAAGCTTCTCCCCCCGGGGAGATGTACCGCGTATTTGTATTCCGCGGGCGGCAGGGCAGGGTGCCCGGCGAAGCTCCCGTAAAGGCAGGCGTTGACGTCGCTCTGTAAGTGCTCGATCCGCACGCCCATTGCGAATATCTTGCGTTCCATAGCGGTTCCGGTACCGCGCAGGTACTCGAACGTATCGCGGGCGCTGTGTCCGACAGCAAGAATGATGCTGTCAGCAGCAAGTTCGTTCTCCGCGCCGTCCTTCTCATATACTGCGCCTGTAACGCGCCCGTCCTTTTGCTGGATCCGTATCAGTCTGGCATCGAAAATGACTTCTCCGCCGAGCGCAGTTACCTCGTTTCGCAGTGCTTTTACGACATTTCGCAGTATATCCGTGCCGATATGCGGTTTCGCGCTGTACAGTATCTCCTCCGGTGCACCGAATCGCACGAGCTCACGGAAGATGTGTCTTATCCGCGGGTCGCGTATGCCGGTCGTAAGCTTACCGTCGGAGAATGTTCCCGCGCCGCCTTCTCCGAACTGCACGTTTGTATGCACGGAGAGGACGCCGTTTCTCCGGAAGTTATCGACCGCCGCCGTGCGTGTGTCAACGTCACTGCCACGCTCAAGAACAACAGGTCTCAGACCGCTCTGCGCGAGCCGGAGCGCCGCGAACATCCCCGCCGGTCCGAAGCCGACTACCACCGGTCGGTGAGCGAGCGGTTTAAGCTTCGGGACGGGGTAGGGCATATCATCGGCTCTGTACACCTTGTTCGGCGGGAATTTTTTCAGCACCGCCGCTTCATTCGGTATGTTTAGCTCGATCGAGACCGTGAAGTGCACATCATTCTTTTTGCGTGCGTCAACGGACTTTTTCGCAAGACGTACTCCGGATATATCTGCGGGTCTTGCGCCTATTGTTTTTGCCGCCCTCTCCGCGAGCATTTCGTCCGTGAAGCCGAGCGGCATATAAATATCATTTATCCTTATCATTTTTACCGAAATACCTTTGTTTTTCAGAGATCTCAGTGGTGCTTCGTGTCAAGAGCAGCGTTCCTGCCCGCTATCGCGCCTGACGAGAATGCGAAATCGAGGTTGAATCCGCCGCAGCGCCCGTATATGTCGAGAAGCTCGCCGCAGGCGTACAGCCCCTTGATCTTTTTCAGCTCAAATGTATCGTACAGCTCTTCCGCAGCGATACCGCCTCCTGTTAGCTGAGAGCGCTCGAATCCCGCCGTCCCCAGTATCGGGAACGCAAGCATCTTTATTGTTGACGCGATCTTCGTTATCATACTTTCGTCTATGTCTGCCGTTTTTTCCGGCGGAGATTTCAGAGCACGCTTTATGATGTACGCACCAAGAGTCCGTGTGAATATACCGCTAAGAAAATCCTCGGAAGAAGTTTCGGCACGCATAGTTTTTATTGATCTCAGCAGCTCGGCGACTGCTGTTCCGCTTATATCCGGAAGCAGATCAAGACGTATCTCGCTCTCACTGCTGTAAAGGTTGTACAGATACGAGAGATCGAACACGCATATTCCCGAAACAAGTCCGTCGGTGAACTGCACTTCGCCGCGCTCGTGCTGAACACATTTTCCGTGGGTGAAGAACATGGCGTTTGCGTCCGCGCGCTGACCTTTGAGCGGCTTCACGAGCTTCGGGTCTGTCCTGAGCGGGACGAGAACAGGGAAGAGCGGTTTCGTTTCTATCGCGAGACCGCGGCATATATCGAGAATGCTGCCGTTGCTTCCGAGAGCGGACTGTGACATTCCGCCCCCTGCGAGTATCATTTTCTTTGCGGATATCCCTTCGTCGGAACCCTTTACGAAAAGCGTCAGATGACCGGAAATATTCTTCCTGTCGATACTGCATACCTCGGTATCGCAAATGACCTCAACGCCGAGCTTCGTACATTCGAGCCGGAGAGCGTCGAGCACGGATGCCGCTGAATGGCAGCGCGGATAAATGCGTCCGGTGCTGTCGGCTTCACATATAACGCCGAGTGAATAGAAGAATTCGGGAACGGAGAAATTCTGCGTTGACGACAGAAGTGTCCGGCAGGTCCCGGTGTAAGTCTCGGTGGAAACATAGTTGTTTGAAAGGTTGCAGCGCCCGTTTCCTGTCGCGAGTATCTTTTTCCCGACCTTCGGAAGACGCTCAATGACTGCTACGGAAAGATTTCTGTCTGTTCTCTTGGCGCTTATCGCCGCGGCAAGACCCGAGGCTCCGCCGCCTATGACGGCAATATCGTATCGTTTCATATTGTGTGGAGCACCTCCAGTGCCATTGTTCCGAGCTTAACTATAAGCGGAAGCGTAGCTGCGGAAACCAGTGTCGATACCGCGAATATCTGCGAAGCGTATTCCGGATCACGGTCGTATTTTATTGCGAACATAGTCCCGATAGTTGCGACAGGGCAGGAGAATTCGATAAGGGTTATCATCTTCGGCATATCCGCGCAGGGCAGAAATGCTATAAGTATGAATCCGAGTACCGGAAAAGCAATTAGCCTTATTGCCGTGATAAGGTATATTTTCGGGTTTTTTATGCTCTTTATGATGCCCGCGCTCATTATCGAGGCTCCCGCGACTATCATAGCGAGCGGTGTTGTCATCTCCGCAACGTGGTCGAGAGCGGTGCTTACCGGTTCAGGGATCCTTATTCCCGTGAACAGACATATAAGTCCCGCTGCGACAGCTATCACCGCCGGAGTCGTCAGAGCCTTTACGATCGGCATTCCGCCTTTTTTGCCATCATGGTTTCCGCCGGACATCATCGAAATGCCGTGTGTCCAGATAAAAAGGTTCGATACGGTAACGAAGCCGTTCATCATAAATACGCCGTCGTTGCCGAAAACGCCGAAGATAAGCGGAGTTCCCATAAATCCGAAATTTGAGTATATCATTGAGAAGCGCTCGACGGCGGCTTCACGTTTCTCCTTGTCGCGGATAATTATCTTTGACGCAAGAATGAACGCGGTATAAGTCAGCGCCGCCATTATCGTCGTCCAGAGAAGCCCCATAAGAAGGTCTTCGCGCATTTCTGTCTGGTACGACATGAATATAAGCAGAGGGTTGACGACGTAAAGCACAAGGTTTGAGAGCTGTTTTTTTCCTTCGTCGTTGATAAGCCTGAATTTATAGCAAAGCGCGCCGATGATGACGATAATGAACATTATTACCGTCTGTTGAAAAATAGAGTTAGCCGCGTCTGTCATATCATTATGTTCCTTTGTTCTGCACTCTCTCCGGTAATGTCAGATGTTTTCACAGAATTTTATTATTTCGTCTTTCCTCGGTGCTACATTTTCTTTGTATTCTATAGAGCACAAACCGAGGTGTCCCGCACATTCTATCTCAAGATGACCGTAAAAATGTTCGATGCTTCCGATTATCCTCTCGCATTCTCTCATTGACGGACCGGTGCGGAGTGCCACAGCGTATCCCTTTTTGCCTGTGCTTATCGCTGCATGGGGTTCGTGGGTGTTGCACCACGGGGTGCATCTGTCTATGAACGCCTTGAACTGACCGGGAATGTCCGCCCAGTACGACGGCGCAACGCAGATAATGATGTCGGCTTTTCCGAACTCGTCCATTATCCTGTCAATGTCATCGTGCATAACACATTCTGCGGTTTTGTGACAAGTCCGGCAGCCCTTGCAGAACGCGAAGCTGTAATCGTCGATACATACGCTTTTCACTTCGTATCTTGACGAAAGCCGGTCTGCTATTATGCCGGATATTTCCGCAGTCGCGCCCGTTCTGACGGGGCTGCAGTTCATTATAAGTGCGGTCATGTAAAACCTCCTGTCTAATATCATACTGCCCCGCCCGAAGGGCAGGGCAGACAATTATCCGGCATTATGCATATTTTATACGTCCCAGCTGTTAAGGTACTTTTCCTGCTCGGGTGTGAGCTTGTCTATCTCAAATCCCCAGAATTTTATCTTGCGTTCCGCGACAGCCCTGTCAACTTCCTTCGGAACGTTGATTATCTTCTGTGTGAGCTTGTCCTTGTTCTTAACGAGGTACAGAGCGGACTGCGCCTGAATGGCGAAGCTCATGTCCATTATCTCGGCGGGGTGACCGTCGCCGGCAGCAAGGTTCACAAGTCTGCCCTCGGCGATGATGTTTATGGTGTTGCCGTTCGGGAGCTTGTACGCCATGATGTTGTTGCGCGCGAGGTGGCTCTCAACAGCTATCTTACGCAGGCACGCAACATCGACTTCGACATCGAAGTGGCCCGCGTTGCAGCAGATAGCGCCGTCGTGCATCTTCATGAAATCATTCTCTGTGATAACGCCGCTGCATCCGGTAACGGTAACGAAGAAATCGCCTATCTCCGCCGCCTTGTTCATCGGCATTATAGTAAAGCCGTCCATTACCGCTTCCATAGCCTTTATCGGGTCAACCTCGGTTACGATGACTTTCGCTCCGAGCCCCTTTGCGCGCATAGCAACGCCCTTGCCGCACCAGCCGTAGCCTGCGACAACAACGTTCTTTCCTGCGACGATAAGGTTTGTGGTGCGGTTTATGCCGTCCCATACCGACTGACCTGTGCCGTAGCGGTTATCGAAGAGGTGCTTGCAGTCCGCGTCATTTACGAGCATCATC
Organism: uncultured Clostridia bacterium; assembly: GCA_947168885.1. GTDB lineage: Bacteria > Bacillota > Clostridia > Oscillospirales > Ruminococcaceae > Ruminiclostridium_E. The sequence goes on from CAMVNQ010000002.1 coordinate 5,781, forward strand.
GGGAACTTTAGCTCGCCCGCCTTGTCCATGGATTTAAGGCGGATGATACCGGTAGTAGTTTCCTCACAGCCGCCGATAACGTTCGGGATAAGGTCTGTGCGCTTGCTGTGGATATAATGAACGAGGTCGCCGCCGTCGTCGATGATGATGTTCGGACCCGCGTCTATTACTTTCGAGATGTGGTGCTCATATTCTTCTGCTGTGCAGTCATGCCACGCGAATACGTTAAGACCCTCATGAACGAGTGCCGCAGCAACGTCGTCCTGTGTCGAGAGCGGGTTGCTTCCGGTGATGTACATTTCCGCGCCGCCTGCCGCAAGAGTCTTGCACAGGTAGGCTGTCTTTGCTTCAAGATGCACCGAGAGAGCTATTTTCAGACCCGCAAAGGGTTTGGTCTGCTCAAACTCTGTTTTGTAGCTGCGGAGCAGGGGCATATTGCGCTCTACCCAGTCTATCTTTCTCTTGCCGCTTTCCCAGAGGTTTTCGTCACGAATTTCACTTGCCATTTTTTATTACATCCTTTCGGTTATTTTGCTGAAAATATTATATCATATTTTGCTTTTATCGTCAAGCTTTTATCACTACGTCACACTCGTTTTCTTCGGGAGGCTCGAACATCTCCCTGAACTTTGCTTTAAGCCCGTCGTCAACATAATAAGCGCTTGTCCGACCGGCGGCTACATCGGCATTCCGCTTTTCGATCCGCCTGTCCCATTCCTCTTCGGAAATGCTTATGTAGTGCAGTTCGCAGGGTATCCCGTGCTTTTTGTAGAAGCTTCGGGCGTAGTCGCGCTCGCTCTTCAGCCAGAATCCCCAGTCGAGCACCACGTTCGTGCCGGTCTCAGCTATCTCGGCGGATTTGCCGAACAGATATTCTTCGAGCTTTGCAACGTATTCACTGTGCTTTTCGCCGGCATCCTGCCCGAACAGCGCAAGGGTTATCTCATCTACGGAGAGGATAACGGCTTTGTTTTCATCGCGCAGTTTCCGTGCATAGGTGCTCTTTCCGCTGCATATCTTCCCGCAGGTCATGATGACTTTCGGCGTGTCATCGCCTGACGAAGCGCCTTTTTTCTTTATAACAATCAGAACTGTTGTGCTTATGATCGCGGTGATTGCTGTTATTACATATACGGGCGTGAAAACAAACCAGTACATCACCCATGTGTACATGAACGCGTCGGCTCCATATACCATTTTTGTGGCTTCAAACAGACCGACCTCGGTACCGGCGAAGAAGCTGATTATACTTACGCAGAGCGTGAACGCCCACGGGAGCAAGGAAACGGCGAGTATCACGAAAGCTATGATCTTTACTGCTTTATTCTTCTCTGGCATTGTTCTTCTCCCTTTGCTTTTTGTCCTTGCTTATAGCTATTATAGCCACTACTACCGAAGCCGCGGTAAGTCCGACCGCGCCGATATATACGGGAAAAGCGCTGTAAAAGCAGGCTGCCCATGTCCCGAAAAACGCGCCGAAACCGTAAACAGCTTCTCGGTCGGGTAATGCAACGCCGGAAATGCTGTTGTATATGCTCAGTCCGAGCGTATAAAGCCACGGTATCTGTGATATTCCGAGCAGAACGAAAGCGATTATCTTTGTTATTCTTGTCTTCACCATTTTCTCTCCTCGTGCGGGCAGTACATTCTCTTTTTGAGCGCCCGGAACTCGACGTAGCACCCGCATTTAGCGCACGTTCCGTCGTTTAGCGCTTCACACTCCCTGCATATCGCAAGGCGGCGGGCATACTCGGCGCTGTCGGCTCTGTCCTCTTCGGGCATAGCCGCTTTAAGCTCTTCGAGCGACTTTATAAGCTCGGTCTCGCCGATCTCTTCAAGCAGGCATTTTCTGCATATACGTTTTTCGTGCATTTTACCGCCCTCCATTTCTATACAGTATAGCATATCTGCGCGGAAAAAGCAATACAGTCGGGGTCGTTGATATTTTCATAGATAAACAAAAAGACACTGATATTATCAGTGTCTTTTTGCTGTGATTGCGTTACAGAAAGTATATCTGCACTTCGGACAGCGTGGCAGAAAAATATCCCGCCTCAGGTAAATCCGAGACGGGATCGCTGCCGCGCGTCCGCGGCTGGCGCAGAAAGAGGGATTTGAACCCTCGCGCCGGTTTCCCGACCTACTCCCTTAGCAGGGGAGCCCCTTCACCACTTGGGTATTTCTGCAAGTGCCGATTCCTTTAATATTCTGTTTTCTCTGTAAATAATAACGGTGAAAACCGTTGGCGGAGAGGGTGGGATTCGAACCCACGGTCCCTTGCGGGATCACTGGTTTTCAAGACCAGCTCCATAAACCACTCGGACACCACTCCAAAGTTCATTTATCGAGCCGTGACCCGATTGCTTATCTATTTTAACACATTTTTCTGAATAAGTCAAGTCTTTTTTGAAAATTTTATTCAGAAATGAGAAAGATACTAAACGGTCCGGCTATATAAGCCGGACTGTTTCATCAGAATTTCAGTATTTCTTTCATACAAAGCTCCGGTCGGTGCTCGTCAAAATTCCATGTGTGGAATGAGTCGCCGTTGCAGAACGCCCTGTCGTCACATTTATCGCACATCTCGCAGCTTCTGAACTTCGGGTCGCGGTAGTGAGTAAATCCGTTTTCCCAAACGTCTTTGAACCGGTCTTTGCGGATATTGCCGTAAATAAGCTCGGGTCTGCGCTCTATGTCAAGACACGCCGCTATATCGCCGTTCGCCATGATGCTTGCAGTATAAAGACCGGCGTTGCAGATAAAGTACCAGTCGCGCAGCTCGGCTTCGAGATTTGTTCCGAGAAAGTGCGAACAGCCGTAGCAGAGAGGGTAGCCCGCATCGCGTTTGTCTTTGATGAACGCGAACAGTCGCCTGTAGTCGTCGGGCGTGAGCAGAAGCTCGGGGTATTGCTTCGCACGACCGATAGGTTCGAGATTTATCACACGCCACGAATCAATATCGATCTTGTCGAAAATACCGAACAGTTCGTCAAGCTCGTTTATGCTTTCGTGGGTGACAACTGTTGTGACCTGAATGTGCTTGAAGCCGCCCTCGTCGATAAGGTTCTGCAAACCTGTCATAGCGCGTCTGTAACCGTCTTTTGTGCGGCGGAACTCATTATGGGTGGCTTCGAGACCGTCGATGCTGATAGACACGGTCTTCATTCCCGCTTCGTAGAGTTTATGCGCAGTCTCCTTGTCGATGAGCGTGCCGTTGGTCGTCATTCCCCAGTTGAACCCGAGCTTATATGCATAGCCCATTATCTCGAAGAAATCCCTGCGGAGAAGCGGTTCGCCGCCGGTGATGCACAGCATGAAGCCTTTGGTGCCGAAATCTTCTTTTATCTGGTCGAGAATGCGGTAGTATTCTTCGGTCGAAATGATGTCGGGAGCGTTCCCGTCGCCGCAGCTGCTTCCACAGTGTTTGCAGTGTTCGTTGCAGTTCATCGTGAGCTCAAAGAAAAGGTGGCGGAGTTTCGGTTCTTTGAGCAGCTTTTTTCTGTATTCCGAAAGCTCGGTCATGTGTTTTGTCTTGAGTACTCTGTTAGTCATAGCGTATCTTCCTTGCGCTTTTATTCAAACCATTCCGGCGGACCGTAAACATCTACCGGATCGTTCTCCTCGGGATCAAAATCGTCATCGTCGTCATACCGGTCAAAGTCTGCGTCGCCGAACCATTCCGGCGGGCCGTAAACATCTTCGGGCTCGTTTTCCTCCGGGTCGAAAGTGGCAGTGGTGGTCGTGGTTTTCTTGGTTTTTACGGTTGTTTCTGCGGTTGTGGTCTCTTCGGCGGACTTCTTTGTCCTTCCGGCAGTGATCGCGAGCGGGGGAGAAGTTACCGCTGCCGTAGTCGTAGTTGTGACTTCTTCGGTCGTAGTCTCCGCCACAGACGTTTCGGAAGCGGGAGCGGTAGTGTCCTCGAAAGTCGTTTCCTCGATACCGAACCATTCGGGCGGCCCGTAAACGCATTCGATCTCGCTGTCAACGGGGTCGTAAGTATCGGATGAAGTGAGTTCGGTCGTGGTCATTTCCGTTTCGGTCTCTGACTCGTAGTATTCCGGCGGACCGTAAACGTTCTGCTGCTGCGGCGGACCGTACATTCCGCAGGCGCCCAATGAAACGGCGGCGGTAAGTGCGGCGGCAGCGCCTGTGATGATACGTTTCTTCATTCTTTCGTCTCCTTGCTGTCGGCGGCTTTGACTTCATTTTCCGCTTCAATGCTTTCAAAAAGCTCCGGCGGACCGTAAAGCGGAGCCGCAGTCGTCATTGCGGTATTGTCGGTATTTATCTCATTCTCCGCCGTATCATCTTCCTCATTGTTAAAATACTCCGGCGGACCGTAGAGCGTAGGTACAAAGTTTTTCCCGCTGTCAGACGCAGTCGTTGTTGTCTCATCCGAGACCGTACCGGACTCAAAATACTCCGGCGGACCGTAAAGCGCGGGAACAGTCGAGCTTGCCGGATCGTTGAACAGGTCGCATGAACCGACGGCCGCAACAGCGGTGAGCAGAGCCGCCGCTCCAATTACAGTACGTTTTTTCATGACTTCATCTCCATTCTATATTCGCACCGCGGCTGAAGCGGGGAAGGGCACAGGTGCTTCATAAATAACACCGTGCGGAGATGAAAAAGGTTACGGAAAAATCATTTTTCGGCAAAGTTGTCTTCATCCGGTTCTTCGGTGACATCGGGCTCTTCCGGCTCATAGCCGATAGCCCCCAGCATTTCCGGCGGCCCGTAAACATCTTCGGCGACATTGTTCTTCGTCCGTGTGTTCTCGAACCATTCCGGAGGGCCGTAAACACCCTCCGCGGGATTGTTTTTCCGAGGCGGATATTTCTCTCCGCGTCTGCGCGCTTCAATCATCTCCGGCGGACCGTAGATGCATTTTGCTCTGTTTCTTTTTGCGGAGAAGAAAGATTTCTTTGGTTTTATCTCTTTGTTATCACTATTCTCAGCATCTTTAAGCATTTCCGGCGGACCGTAAAGCTTTTGTCCGTGTGATGAGATATTTTTTCTGAATAATTTCATATAAACTCCTGAATAAAGATAAAACGGCGGTTATGAGATACCGCCGTTATAATCTTCCTCGTCAGCTTATGACTTTTCCTGCTTCGTCGGTACCGTCGAAGCCAAGCATAAACATTCTGTGGAAATCTCTCATGTCAGCGCGCGTAACAGTCCTTGTCAGACCGCCCGAAACATAGATGCGCCCGCATTCGTCACAGGTGTCGGTTTTGATCTGCACCGTCTGGGAAACAACTTGTTTTCCCTCCTGTTTAGCTTTGGCACTTTCTCTGCGAACGTGTTCGAGCTCATGCATCCTTACTTTGCTTTTAGCAGCGGTAGGAGACATATTGGTCGGCATCTGGAACGAGACCGCAGAATCTTCCGAATCATCCTGATACCGCCTTTTACGGCAGGTCTCACACTCACAGTTCGGAGGATCCTTTTCAAAGCCGTCCTTCTTTTTGTTACCGAAAAGGTCTTTTTCTTCATCCTTTTCCTTGTCGCGAACGTCTTTATCGAGAATATTTCCTTCGGTTTTATCGGTTTTTTCAGCTTTTTCAGTCTTACCGGTCTTGTCATTCTTTTTTATGTCAATACCGAGCTTTTCAGCTTCTTCCTCTTTTTTCTTTGCTTTTTCCAAAGAACCGATGGGCAAATGCTCTTCCTTGAGTGTTCCGTCAAGATCATAACGGCTTTCATTTTTCTGTATGGTCTGTTCTTCCTTGAGACCGAGTTTTTGTGCGTCTTCCGACATTTTGAGATATGAATTGGCTGCATTCCTGTAGTTTGAAATGCTGTTGTTGAATTTCAGTGCATCCAGTGTCATTCATATCCCCCCTTTGATTTCGGCAGCCTCCGAGCCTGTCGCAGCTCTTTGGAGCATTCGGGTAAGATATAGGTACAGGGCAGAAGTGATCGGTTTCCGCTTATCTGTACGATCCGCCTTTCTGTTCCTCCGAAGCGGCGGCAGGTGGTCAGATGTTGCCTTTTCAAAACACAAATCACGGTAATATATTACAATTACCTACGTTAAATATAACATATTAAAATATATATTGCAAGCGTAAAAATCATTTTTGTTTATTATGACAATAAATTTTGTGTATAATTGTCGCATATTACAACTCTTTTGTTACGGAAAGGATACAAAAAACCCGTGAAAACATTGTGATCTGCTTTCACGGGGGTTGTAGGTTTCAAGCCGTGGCATAAACGCCTTTTTTAGAGTCGGATTCGTGCTGTTCTATGAACTGAATGAACTGATCCTTCGGTACGGGACGCGAGTAGAAGTAACCCTGGATATACTCACATTCGAGGTTCGTGAATCTGTCAACAAGCTCCTGTGTCTCAACGCCCTCAACAACGATCTCCATATCCATGTCCTTTATCATCTTGACCGTGTTCTGGAGAACTATCATAAGGCGCGGATTTGTATCGAAGTTCGCGAACGTCTTATCAAGCTTGACTATCTTGAGCGGCAGAGAAGCCATTCTCTGCATATTCGAGTAACCTGTTCCGAAATCATCGAGCGAGAACGAAATACCTGCGTTGAGAAGCGATGTAAGGTTCTCTGCGATTATGTTCTGGGTGTGTGAGTCGGCGGACTCAGTGATCTCAAGGTTTATCTGGTCGGAATTAACGCCGTATTTCTTCATGACCTGGATAAGGTCTCCGGCGAGACCGCCCTGCATACACTGAACGATAGAGAGGTTCACTTCGATGTATTCAAGCCCGAGACGCTTGAAATCGTCGCTCGCGATGAATTTGCAGACCTCTTCAAATACGAACATACCTATCTCGTGGATAGTACCGGTCTTTTCGGTTATCGGTATGAAAAGCTCGGGGGAGATAAAGCCGTATTTCTCATTGTAAAGGCGGACAAGTGCCTCTGCGGACTTGAATTTATGTTCCGAAACGTTATATATCGGCTGATAGAAGACCTCGAACTTGTGGTTGAGCACCGCGTCTGAGATTATCTTATCGAGCTCGCCCATAAGGTCGTATCTGCTCCTGTCAAGAAGCACACCTGCGTGAAGCACTTTTCCGGTGAACGGGAATTTAGTCGAGAGGTCTTTACCGAACTCGTTCAGAGTATTGAAGTCAGAGATCTCTTCGGGGCACTTTACGATGCAGACGTAAGCGATAATGTTGAGCTCCATGCCGTTGAGAGGAAGCTTCGGCTTAAGCGCGGCATTGAGTGTCTCTGCCGTGTATTCCGTCTTTTCGGTATCTTCGCCGTTCAGTACGATACGGAAGCGTCCCTTATCGAGATAGTAAAGGTCCGCATTCGTTTTTGCCTGTTTTACAAGGGCTTCGATACGGTCGGCCACGAGCTTGAGCATATCGTTGGTGGCATCGTAGCTGAGTATTTCCTGTATCTGGAGAAAGTTTGCTATGTTGACGAGGATTATCTCGACCGGCTTTTTGTTTGAGAAGTTGCGCTTCATATCGGTCGCGTAAGCGTTGAACTTGTATATACCGGTGTTATAGTCTATCAGGGCTTCGGGACGCTGGATAAACATAGCTATGAAAAGAAGTCCGATAGCCATTGAGAACATCTCGACACGCAATGTGCGGTCGATGTACTGAAGAATTATCGCGCCGACGAAAAGCGGGAATGTGCTCAGAAGTGCGAAAAGCTTGGTCTTTGTGAAGAGATGATGGAAAAGCAGCAGATAAGCTATGCAAGCTGCGCCGAACGTGAACGCCACGAGGTAAGTCACTCCCATGAGCGGACCGCGTGTATATACGCCGTTCTCATAGTGATATATCAAACCGTTGAAGCAGTTCATAAGAAGTGCGCCGGAGAAAGCAATGGTCGGTGTAACAAAGAAATATACCGGCATCTTTCCTTTGCCGAAAAAGTGGTAAGTATCGGTAAGTGCGATTATATACATAAGGTAGAGCGGTGAGAAGAGATTGTGGAAGAAAAGGTATAGCCCGTGAGCAGCAAAACCGAAAGCCTCAAAACCCGGCTTTGCCATTAAATCAACGTAGATAGAGAGAACGTCGAAGAAGCTTGCGAAGATGCATGATGCGGTGATATACAGGAAATATCTGTTTACCCTTCCGCGTGTCATGCGTCTGAAAATGCTTGCGACGAGAATGAACGAAAGAACGACAAAAGCACAAAGATCAAATGTCGGCATCCATGACTGTACCACGAACGAACCCTCCTTTCTTTATTTCTTTCTGTATAAAGGGCGTTAGCTAATATCACGAAAATTAAGTAAAATATCCGGAATTAAGTAAATTAAGCTGCACAAACGACCTAATTAACCATATTAACCTATGATATTATACTATATTTTTTTCAAAAAGTCAATATAGGTTTGCTTTTATTGGCAATATTTGTGCAGGATGCATAATTGACCCGGCTGTTTTTTCAATATATGACTTGACAAAAGGTGAAATACAGTATAAAATTAATATATAAAGCTTTTTATTTACGGGAGGTACATATATGGAAAATTTGTGTTTTGAAAACCGTGAGATCTCGTGGCTGCGGTTCAATGAAAGAGTCCTTGAAGAAGCCGAGGACGAGCGCCTCCCGCTTTGTGAGCGTTTGTCGTTCCTTTCTATCTTCCAGAGCAATCTCGACGAGTTCTTTATGGTGCGTATAGGAAGTCTTCATGACCAGATGCTTCTCGACAGCGAGAGCCGCGAGAACAAGACAAAGATGACTCCCGGTGAACAGATAGCCGCTGCCGCTGACAGAGTCCGTGTGCTCAACCGCCGCCGCGACGCTGCTTACCGTGTGCTTGTGGCGAAGCTTGAAGAGCAGGGTATAACACTCATCGACTTCTCGAACATAAGCGAGAAATCCGAGAAATACCTGCGTACCCTTTTCAAGAATGAGTATATGCCGCTTCTTTCCACATTCGTCGTTGGTAAGAAGCAGTCGTTCCCGTTCCTTCAGAACAAAGAGATATACGCCGTCGCTTCACTTACCCCGAAAGGCGGCAAGAACGATAAAGACAAAGAAAAGGACAAGACAAAGATAGGCATAGTTCCGTGCACAAGTCCGGCATTTCCGCGGCTTATCCCGATACCGGAGAGAAAGGGCTGTTTCCTGCTTGCCGAGGAACTTATACTGCATTATCTTCCGCTTGTTTTCAGCGGCTATAAGGTGAAATATTCCGCTCTCGGACGGATCACGAGAAACGCGGATATAGACGCTGACAGCATCTACGACGAAGATCTCAACTACCGCGACCACATGGCAGAGGTGATAAAGCTCCGCAAGAAGCTTTGTCCCGTCCGTATAGAAGTCATGGGCGATATAGAGCACGAGACCGTCAGGAAGCTCTGCGACCAGATAAAGCTCGACAGCAGCATGGTCTTCCTCTATGACACGCCGCTTGACGTATCGTTCTTCTCCGGTATCTGCGACCAGCTCCGGAGCCGCGCCGAGCTTTTCTACGCTCCGCGCCACCCGATGAAATCTCCGGATTTCGACGAGTCGCGTTCTATCCTCGACCAGATCGAGGAGGGCGATAAGATGCTCCACTACCCCTACCAGAGCATACGTCCGTTCCTGATGATGCTCAACGAAGCCGCTCACGACCCGAGTGTCATCTCGATAAAGATGACGCTTTACCGCCTTGCGAGCGACAGTAAAGTCGTTGAAAGCCTTGTTGAAGCTGCCGAAAACGGCAAGCAGGTCGATGTTCTTGTCGAGCTCAAGGCACGCTTTGATGAAGAGAACAATATCGAGTGGAGCCGCCGTCTCGAACGTGCGGGCTGCCACGTTATCTACGGTCTTGACGGGATAAAGGTGCACAGTAAGCTTTGTCTTATCCTGCGCAAGAAGAACGACGAGATAAAGTACATCACACAGATCGGTACGGGAAATTATAACGAAAAGACGAGCCGCTTCTATACCGACCTGTCAATAATGACCGCCGACCCGAATATCGGTCACGAAGCGTCCGCGGTATTTCAGGCGCTTACTCTCGGCGAGACCGTCGATCATGTCCAGCACCTTATGGTCGCACCTCACTGCCTCCAGAACAAGCTCATCGACCTTATCGACGGCGAGATCACGAAGCAGAACAACGGCGGCAACGGTCATATCCGTCTGAAGCTCAACAGCCTTACCGACAAGGTGCTCATGGATAAGCTCATAGAAGCGAGCCGTGCAGGCGTAAAGACAGAAATGGTGATTCGCGGTATATGCTGTCTGCGTCCCGGAGTTGAGGGCTTTTCCGATAACATCACCGTCCGCAGCATCGTCGGACGCTATCTCGAACATTCCCGCATCTACATCTTCGGCGACGGTAAAGACGCGGTGTATTACATCTCCAGCGCCGACTGGATGACGCGGAACACCCTGCGCCGCGTTGAAGTTGCGCTTCCTGTTTACTCGGACAGCATAAAGAAGCAGCTTGATGATATTTTTGAGCTCCTTCAGTCCGACAATGTACAGGCTCGTATCATGCAGCCCGACGGCAGCTACGTCCGCTGCTTCCCGGGTAAGAACACTCCCGTTTCCGCGCAGGACGTTCTCTATGACCGAGCTTACCGTCAGGCACCGAGCCTTAATTAACGAATAATTTAATATATAATTATGAATTGAAAAGGGGTGGTTTTATGAAAGTCTGCGGTATAGTTGCGGAGTACAATCCGTTCCACAACGGGCACAAATACCATATCGAAAAGACAAAGGAGCTCTACGGCGCAACACACATCGCTGTCGTTATGAGCGGAAATTTCACGCAGCGCGGCGACCCTGCGATATTCGACAAGTATAAGAGAGCGGAGACTGCACTCAAAAACGGAGCCGACCTTGTTATAGAGCTCCCCGTGCCTTTCGCTCTCGGAAGCGCGGAGCAGTTCGCGTTCGGTGCCGTGTCGCTTATGAAAGACCTCGGCTGTATTGAGATGATAAGCTTCGGAAGCGAGTGCGGTGATGTGTCGCTGCTTGAAGAGACTGCCGGAGCCGTTATGTACGCGCAGCAGAACGAGGATTTCTTCAGGTACATGAGAAGCGGCGACAGCTATCCGGTCGCTCTGCAAAAGACGATAGACAAGTATTACGAGGAAGATATAATAGATGCTCTTACCGCGCCGAACAACACACTCGCGGTAGAGTATCTCAAAGCGCTCGGTGAGCTCGGCTCGACCATAAAGCCGGTTACGATAAAGCGTGTCGGTACCGACCACGACAGCGGGAAGACAAATGGATACTTCGCGTCTGCGGGTCATATCCGTAAATCGCTGCTCGCCGGCGAGGATATGAGCGCATTCGTTCCGTCGTTCCCCGACGGGTATGAAAGCAATATGGCGAAGCTTACGAATCTTGAAACAGCGATACTCGCGAAGATAAGAACGATGTCAAAGGAAGAGCTCGAAAAAGCGCCGAACGTGCTCATGGGTCTTGAAAACAGGATATACAAGGCTGCGCGCGTTTCGACAAGTCTGGCGGAGCTGTATATGCTCATCAAGACAAAGCGCTATACGATGTCGCGCATACGCCGTATAGTAATGGCGGAGTTCATCGGCATACGCAAGCTTGACCTTAAAACCCCGCCGCCGTACGTTCACATTCTCGGTATGAACGGAAAGGGAAGGGAGATACTTGCCGCGGCGCAGTGTGAGCTTCCTGTCGATACTTCGCTCCGTGCACTTGCCGATTCCGGGCAGAAAGCGAAGCGTTTCGCGTCCCTCGAAGAGCGTGCAGGCGACCTTTACGCCCTTGCATTCGACAAAAAGCGGGTCTGCGGTCTCGATTACACCGCAAAGCCGGTGATATTACAGTAAAAAAGCTCGGGAGCCGGAAGCTCCCGAGTTTTCTTTGTTATTTAGGGTACCTCTAAAAACCACTTTGAAAAGAGAAAATGAGATAGGCGCGTCAGATACAAGGAAAGGCGACGAAGGCAGGCTGTCGCCCGGTTAGGAGGCTTGACGCAGTAGATGATGCGGATAGCTCTTTTTCTCTCAAAATGGGTTTTTAGAGGTTCCCTTTATTCTGTTCGCCGTCAGAACGTCCCGTTTCTCTGTACATCTCTCTTGCTTCTGCAAGGCAAAGCTTGTTGGCTCCGCCGCGCATTCCTATGAAGCGCTCCTGTACATGGTCGCATTCCCAGCCGCAGACACGGCAGATGTCGTACTCTTCCTCTATCGTTTTCTTGCCGCAGCAGGCACATTTCTTCATATCCGCACCTCCGTCACTGCCTGTTCCAGTACTTTATTCCCGCACTCGGGATAAAGAATGTCCGTATATAGCCGTCCTCCGAGAGAACGAGGAAATGTCCCGTATCCTGGTCGAAGTACATATAGTCGCCGTCCTCCGAATACTTGTGCAGTACGCGGTCGGAAGATGAGTTTATAAGCTCGTTCGCAAGTTCAAGATACTGCTCTTTCGTTATGTCTCCGAATTCCGCGCCGTGCTTTTCGTAGTGCTCGTCATAGCGCTGCTTGTTGCGGAAAGTGTACTGCTTCGTTTCGGGAACAGTCGTTGTATCGTCGGAGCTTATCGACGTTTCCGGTGCGGTGTTCGCGTTAAGGGAGCTGATCAATTCAGCCCCTTCGCTTATTCCCGCTTCGATCTTTTCGCTTATCTCGTTCGCGAGGGCGTCAAGGCTTTCCGACATGGAGCTCACATCGACTGTGGTGACTGTGGTCATAGCATTGGCTGCTTCATCTATTGCCGACGTGATCTTGTCACCGACCATATCCCTTACGCTGCTGACCTGTTCGGATATCTGATCTCTTGCGCTGTCGGCAGCACTTGCGGCTTCGGACATACCGCTCTTGATCTCGCTCAGACCGTCGTTGATCGCGCTTCCTATCTCATTGCCGACAGAGGTTGCCACCGCGTCGATAAGCTTTGAAGCGGAATCAGCGATCTTTCCGCAGGAGCAGAACAGCATCACCGATACGAGTGTAAGCGCGAATATCTTTAATATACCCGTTTTTGCGATTTTTTTCATCATATCATCTCCGGTTATTTATGGGAATCTCTAAAAATCCATTTTAGAGGTACCCTTATGAAAGTCTGAATGCCTTAGCGCCGTGTGGAGCTACGCGGACGTTTATCTTATCCTTGATCGGAGCTTTAAGCCCGCTCCAGAGTTCACAGCAGATACTTCCTTCCGGAAGTTCGAGGTCTCTGAGTTCTATACCGATCTTGCTCTCTGTTCCGCCGCAGTTGAATATGGCTGCATACTCTCCGCCTTCGGAACAGCCCGCTTTCCACAGGATAAATTCGTTTCCGTCGATGTTCCGACGCCATACCTGATGCGCGTTTCTGGCGTTGCTGTGCATTTTGAGTATCTCTGTGTTCGTGAGTAACTTCTTTGTGAACTCATCGCATTTCGTGAGATCGCCGCCTATGAACAGGGGAGAGCGGAAAATGCTCCAGAGCGTCATCATAGTTATCTGTTCATCCTGCGTGAAGTTTGTGAAACCGTTCGGATCATAGTCCTGACGGATAGCACCGACAGGAAGCATATCCGCGTCCGGCCAGCGTCCCGCGCCGGTGTGTATGCTCCACTTTTCCGCGCGCTCGAACATTGCGTAGAGAAGTTCCCACTTATCCCAGAAATCATCGGTTATGCGCCACATATTTGCGGTCTGTTTGAAGAGCTCTGCTTTTTCGAGCGGCGCGGGTCCGGGCGATAAGCTGAGCACCATTTCTATCGGACAATTATCAACGGCTCTGCTTATGAGCTTGAGTTCGTCCTCGCACTGAGGGAACTCTCTTGCGATATCATCGCATTTTATGAAATCTACGCCCCACTTCGCGTAGAGACGAATGATGCTGTCATAGTAAGCTTTAGCGCCGTCTTTTGTCGGGTCGATGCCGTACATATCGGTGTTCCACGCACAGATGCTGTCGGTTTTTACGATGTCTCTTGCCGTTCTGTCGGAGCCGTAGATCGGTGTGTTGCGCTGTACAGCCTGTCTCGGTATGCCGCGCATTATGTGGATACCGAATTTCAGACCGAGGGAGTGGATATACTCCGCAAGCGGCTCAAATCCCTTTCCGCCCGCCGATGACGGAAATCTGTTCTCTGCGGGTATAAGGCGGGAATACTCGTCCATGGCGAGTTCGCAGTAAGGTTCATATTCGTGGTTCTTTGCGCCCGGTGCGCTCCACTGAATATCAACGACGACATACTCATAGCCGTACTGCTTTAAATTCTGCGCGATGAATTCGGCATTCTTACGGACGGTGTCCTCGTTTACCGCCGCACCCCAGCAGTCCCAGCTGTTCCAGCCCATAGGGGCGGTCTTTGTGTAATACAGCATATTTGTCCCTCCTGAATAGATTATTATTCATACTTTATTTCAAGATCGGTGAATTCGGCGGTATTGTTACCTATCGCATAAAGACCTATGACTGTTCCGGTAAATCCGCCGCAGACCTCGCTCGAAAGATACTTGGACTCTGCGCTTCCTATCATGAATCCGTTCACCATGAACACATAGCCGCAGTTGTCCGCCGCTATGGAAATGTTGACAGCTCCGCCGCCGAGATAAGCCTTGGTCTGTTCGTGCTTCAGACCGCCTATATTCAGACGGAGCACCGCTTCAAATCCGTTTTCTGTCTGACGCACCGCTATATCGTAATGCTCGCTCTCGCAGTAGTAGAGCGATATGCCCGCTTCACCGCCGTCTGCGAGAACACGTACTTTCATATTGAAGTTGAAGTCGCGCTGGTGCATACAGATAAATGTCGGTGATTCCATAGTGTCGAGCGTTGTATCCGTGCCTTTGAGCGTTATCGAATCCTTGCCGAAAATGTAGTTGTCGGGGTCTGGAGTCCTGAGGTACTGCCAGTCGATATTCCAGAGCGTGTTCTCGAAGGTGAATACACTCTTTTCATGCTGTTCAAAGTCGCCTTCAATATCGTAGTATTCGTCGCAGGTGCCGTCATGTCCCGCCGTGAACCAGCCGTCCGCGCCGAAGCGAACCGGGATAAGGAATACCTCGCGCCCGAGGTGGTGATAGGTCATCCACGGGTGTATCTGCCTGAAACCGAGACAGAGTATGTGCCAGCCGCCGTTCTTGTCCTGTATCAGGTCGCCGTGACCGATACCCTGTATTACATACGGAGCCTTGTTGCGGTTGGTAAGCACGGGGTTGTCGAGATAGCCGGTGAAAGGTCCCCAGACGTTCTCGGAACGCGCATAGGTTATCATGTGACCGTATTCCGTGCCGCCTTCTGCCGCCATAAGATAGTAGTATCCGTTTATCTTATATAAGTGCGGACCTTCGAGGAATCTTCCGCCCGAACCGCGCCAGATACATCTGCTCTCGGAGAGCTTGCGTCCGGTCGCTATATCTATCTCACACTGCACTATACCGCCTATGCCGCTGTCGTCCGTGCCGTTGCTCATGAAATACACACGTCCGTCGTCAAAGAGAAGGGAAGGGTCGATACCGTCCTGATCGACGACTATCGGGTCTGACCATTCTCCGTAGATGTCGTCCGTCCACACATAGAAATTCTGATGTGTGGTGTTGTTGGTGGTCACGAGATAGAAACGTCCGTTGTTGAATCGAAGTGTCGGCGCGAACATACCGCCGTTCGTATTCGTTCCTGCGAGCTTTATCTGCTCGGGACGCGTGAAAGCGAAGCCTATCGGTGTCCAGTTCACAAGGTCGTCGCTCTCGAAAAGCGGACCTGCGGGGAAGTAGTTGAACGAGCTTGACGCAAGGTAATACTTTCCGTTTGCGAAGCATACCGACGGATCCGGATAAAAGCCTTTGATAACGGGATTTCTGTATTTCATTTCCAGTCTCCTTGGGATTTTTGATATTGTCTGCTCCGTTTTTGTCCGGAAAAGACGCATTTTACACCTTTTTGAGCGATTGTTAAGTTAATAACGGATTTCGTTTAAGTAAATTAACATGCTGTAAAGTGAAATGTTATAAATAATTATAATATCATTTATGGAATTTGTCAATTGTTTTTATGCATAAATCCGAGTATAATTGAATTGTGATATTATATTATGTACAAGTCCGCATTTAATGCGGACTTGTGACCGCGTTAAGGAGGAGCATTTATGAAGAAATACGGAAAACTGATCGCCGGCGCACTTGCGTTAACTACTGTAATTGGCGCAGCATCCTGCGGCGGAGGCGGCGGAAGACCTGCCGGCACGGAAGCGTCTGGTGATGCAGCTTCTACAACTGCAGCTACAACCACGACTGTTGAGCTTACCACAGCCGAGACTTTCGGTCAGAACGAAGGCGTTCAGGACGCGGCTTCTTCCGTTACTGTAGAAGAAGATATTCACCCGCAGAAAAAGCTCATATTCCTTTCCTCGTGGTATAATGAGGAGAATACACCGGAATACGAGATATTCAGACAGAACTACGGTGTCCCCGAGGAAGGCGATGTTTCCTACGGCGATTACAAGGATTCGATAATAGTATGGAACAGCTACGCTTACGGTACAGGCTATGACAAGCTCGCACAGCTCGTTGCTTCGGGCGATTCCCCCGATATGTACGAGTTCACGACGCTTTGCTTCCCGTTCACAGCTTACAGAAAGATGTTCCAGCCTATCGATGACATCATCGATATGAGCGGCCCCGAGTGGGACGGCTATCGTGAGATCAGCCAGAAGATAACCTACGGCGGAAAGATGTACTGCCCCGTAAACCAGCTTCGTGTGGAAGACCTCTGGTACTACCGCAAGAGCGTCATCGAAGAAGCAGGTCTCCAGGATCCTTACGAGCTCTTCCTTGCAGGCGAGTGGGACTGGGATCACGTTCTCGATTACGGTAAGCAGTTCCAGCAGACTGGCGAGAAGAAGTATCTCGTTGACGGCTGGTACATAACACAGGGCTTCTTCGGTTCTTCCGGAATCCCGCTTATCGGAATGGACGACAGCGGCAAGATCGTCAATAACCTTTACAACCCCGATATAGAGCGTGCAGCTGGTGTCATCAGAACACTCTGTGAGCAGAACTACCGTTACCCGCTCGTAGAGAACGGCTGGTCGGTAAACGACAAGGCATGGCTCGCCGGCGATACTCTGTTCTTAACGAACGGCGACTGGTTCTGGAGAGGCGACCTCTATAACTACGCTAAGCGCGGAAGAGTTGAGATAGACGATGTATTCTTCGTTCCTACACCCAAGAACCCGAACGCTGACGGTCACCCCTGCGATTACGACGTATTCGGCTATGCACTCTGCTCCGGTTCCACTAACTACGATACATACAAGGCTTGGAACAAGTGCCTTATGCTCGCTAAGTCCGATGAGGCCGTAAAGGCAGCAGGCAAGGCGCAGGATTTCGAGAACTACAAGTGGACAGAAGAAGCTTACGATCTTCTCTGGAACAACTTTGAAGATCCGGCAAATACCACCCTTACTCCTGTATTTGACTTCAGCTACGGTGTAGGTACAGACGGTATCCACGGAACCACAGGCGACGAGCCTATGGATCACATCGTAAAGAAGCCTATCGACGATATGTCCGTTCCGTCCTTTGAGCAGGCTCGTGAAGAGTACGCAAATGTCGTAAATACAAATATCGACGAAGTAAACGCAGCTCTTGGTTTCTAAAATGAAACAAAACAGCTCCTTCCTTTCGGGGGAGCTGTTTTTTCGTTTTATGTACAAAAAGAAAACCGCTAAAATGTTTGTTTCTTATTGACAGAGACATACAAAAAATGTTATAATAAATCAGCAGAAATGCACACAACATAAACGGAGGTACATAATTATGGAATTAAAAGGCTCAAAGACCGAACAGAATCTTCTTACCGCTTTTGCCGGAGAATCTCAGGCTCGCAACAAGTACACCTACTTCGCTTCCGTGGCGAAGAAAGAGGGTTATGAGCAGATAGCCGCTATCTTCGAGGCTACCGCAAATAACGAGAAAGAGCACGCAAAGCTCTGGTTCAAGGCGTTGGGTGAGCTTGGCGATACAGCAAAGAACCTTGCCGCTGCGGCAGACGGCGAGAACTACGAGTGGTCCGATATGTACGAAAGATTTGCGAAGGAAGCCGAGGAAGAAGGCTTCACAAAGCTCGCCGCACAGTTCAAAATGGTCGGAGCTATCGAAAAGCATCACGAAGAAAGATACCGTGCTCTCCTCAACAACATCGAGATGCAGAAAGTATTTGAAAAGAGCGAAGAGACGATGTGGGAATGCCGCAACTGCGGTCACCTTGTTATCGGCAAGAAGGCTCCGCAGGTATGTCCCGTATGCAATCACCCGCAGAGCTTCTTCGAGGTAAGAAAAGAAAACTATTGATCTGAAAAGAATAAGCGACAGTCCCCCGTCTAAGGCGGAACGTGGGAAAGAAGTTTTGCCCCCGAGCGTTGAAAGGCGCTCGGGGGCATTATGTTTATTCTTTGCTAAGATAAATCAGAATTTAGCATAGGGTTTGTTATGTTTATTTGCCCTAATGTATAAATAATGATCGGCTTCATCTATAAGCTGCTTCAATTCTTTTCTTCTACGCTCAAAATCTGTTTCGGAATCTTCATAAACGAACCATTTTACCCAGTCTTCAAAATTATCTCTGAAGTCATTCAATAACATATATGTAATATCCATAAAATCAAGATCTTCTATGGTTTTGAGACTTCGGTTTAATTCTTCATCTTCAATTATTATATGTGTACTGTAATAGTATGTAACTATTATGCTGTTGCTCCCTTCCTCTTCAATATAAAGCGATATTGGTAACCCATATTCAAGACCATTTTTACAAGCTCTAAGCCAATCAAACGGTACATCATCTAAATTACTTGCACTTGTTTTGAAGTCACCTAATGTAACTTCAGACCAACCATAACGAGGTTTTGACAACATTTTTTCACTCCCTTAAATTCCGATTTATCTTAATAACAATTATAGCACACTGTTTAAGCTCTGTCAAATCAAACGCAAAGAGACTTCCGACACCAAGCATCGGAAGTCTATGATAATACTTCTTTATCGCGCCCTACTTTATGACGGGGGACTGTTGATATTATTTCTTCTTTTTCGGATTTCTGAAGAACATATACCAGATGATGAACTGACCCGCAGTAAGAAGCGCGAGCACAAGTGTAACTATGACGGTCGCGGGGTTCCACATTCCGTTCGCCGAGAAATACCATATCAGGTATATCGTTACCGCGCCGAGCAGAAAGCCGTTTATTATCGGCGGATTGCCTTTTTTCATTTGCTCTGTAAGCGCTTGGCCATAAGCGTGTTCTTCATGAGCATGGCTATTGTCATGGGTCCTACACCGCCCGGAACAGGTGTGATGTACGACGCTTTCGGCTCGACTTCATCGAATTTGACATCGCCGCAGAGCTTGTTCTCTGCGTTCCGGTTCATTCCGACATCAATAACTATCGCGCCTTCCTTTACCATGTCAGCCGTAACGAAATCTGCCTTGCCGACTGCGCTTACGAGAATGTCTGCGCGCCTGCAAACCGCCGCGAGGTCTTTCGTGCGGGAGTGGCATATCGTTACCGTTGCGTTCTCATGCAGAAGCAGCATAGCCATAGGCTTTCCGACGATATTGGAGCGTCCGATAACAACGCATTCCTTGCCGCTCACGTCCGTGCCGGTGCTGTGGATAAGCTCCATAACGCCCGCCGGTGTGCAGGGCAGGAAAGAGTAGTTGCCGATCATTATTTTCCCGACATTTACCGCGTGGAACGCATCAACGTCCTTTTCGGGGGAGATGCGTGCGATTATCTTTTCTTCGTCTATGTGCTTCGGGAGAGGGAGCTGTACGAGGATACCGTTCACGTTCGGGTCCTTGTTGAGCGTGTCAACGAGATCAAGCAGCTCGGATTCGGGTGTCTCTTCGGGGAGAGCGTACTCGAACGACTGTATGCCGCATACTTCGCAGGCTTTTTTCTTATTGTTGACATAAACGCGGCTCGCCTGATTATTTCCGACTATGACTACCGCAAGTCCGACCTTGAGACCGTCGCGTTCTATCTCCGCACGCACTTCGTCCTTGACTTTCTGTGATACTGCTTTTCCGTCAATAAGCTTTGCCATTTTGATTTCCTCCATGTTGTTTTGTCAGCTGAAATAATATTATGAATTATGAATTCTTATTGTCATCATCGAAAATACTTGGTGCCGCTGCTGTCTGAGCCTGTTCCTTTTCGACGCGTCTGAACGCTTTAAGCGCCTTGTCTGTCTCGTTGCTGTTCTTTATATCCGCATAGAACCTGTCCATACGCTTTTTGCAGGCGTCTGTGTCTTTCCAGCGCTTGTAATCCTTCATATTCTTGACTTTTATCTTGAAGTAAACGAGAAGTATCACGCAGAATAATGCTGTTGCAAAACCGATAAGCTGGGAAACGCGTATGCCTGTTCCGCCGACATAAAGGCTGTCTGTGCGGAGACCTTCGATAAAGCCTCTGCCGGAGCCGTACCAGATGATGTACCAGATGAACTGTTCGCCGTCGAACGTCTGTAATCTCGATATAACGAAGTGAATGAACAGAAGTCCGAGGAAGCACCAAAGGCTCTCATAGAGGAAGCACGGGTGAACAAGCGCGTATTCGCCGGCGGGAAGGGAAGCCTGCGCCTCCTGAACGATCGGGTCGATCTTGATTATGTTTCCGGTCATTCCCCACGGAAGGTTTCCTGCCGTCGGAGCACCGTAGGCTTCCTGATTGACGAAGTTGCCCCAGCGTCCTATCGCCTGTCCGATAAGAAATCCGCAGCCGCCCATATCGCATATCGGAAGTACGGGAGCATTGCGTATCTTACAGGTGAGTACACCCGCTATCGTGCCCATTATGATACCGCCGTAGATCGCGAGTCCTCCGTCGTGTATCGTCGTGAACGTCGTTATGAAGTCGTATTTGAACGTATTCTCGGGGTTTATGTTCCAGAAAATGACGTAGAATATCCTTGCGCCGAGAAAACCGAAGAGACCGCCGAAAAGCGCTACGTCGAAAACGTCGTCACTCGTGAGCCCGACTTTCTTGCCGCGCTTTGTACAGTAAACCACGGCGAGTATGAGACCTGCCGCGATTATGACCGCGTACCAGAATATCTTGAATCCGAAGATATCAAGAGCGACGCGGTTCAGACTTATCTCTCCGGAGAACAGATTCGGAAATTCCACACGTCTGAAATAGATGTCATCCATTTTTTTATGTCCTTTCTTTTGTCTTTATCAGCGTTCGAGCGGTTCGATCACCGACAGGCTGCTGTTTTCCGTGTCAAGGTCTGTAAGCGCTTGCATAACGTCGTCGTATGTCACGTCCGCAGCGATTTCAAGGTTGTCGTAAATGTTAATGCCGTTGAAGTCCGCGTTCATAAGCGATCTCGCGACAGCGCCGACATTGTTGAATATACCGCCGACGACAGAGCCGTAAAAAGCTTTTTTGTCTGTCTCGAAATCGGCTTTCGGAATACCGTCATTTTTGAGACGATTAAGCTCTTTTATCACTTCTTCGGCAGTCTTGTCCGGATCGCGTGAATCACCGCTTACTATCGGCAGGAAAAATCCGCGTCCCTTGAACACACCCGCCGAGAATGTGTCGTTTATGAGACCGCTGTCATATAAGCGGCTGTAGAAAGGTGAAAAACTTCCGAGCGCAGAATCAAGCATTATGCTGTAAATAAAAAAGTTCTTTACGGTATCACACCTTGAGAATGAAGGCATCTTGAATCCGAGCTGGAACAGCGGTATCGCGCAGTAAAGCTTTTCCGAAACGCGCTTTTCTTTTATCTGCGGAGGCTCGTCGGGGACGATCGTTTTAAGCCCCATATCCTTTGAGGGCCTGAGCCTTTCGTCGCATATCTTAAGTGCTTCGTCGGGGTCGAAATTGCCCGCGATCGTAAGCGTCATATTGTTGAGATTGTAGAATGTGTTGTAGCAGCGGTAGAGAAGGTCCTTGTTGATCTGCGCGATGCTTTCCACTGTTCCCGCGATGTCTATTCTTACGGGGTTGTTGTGATACACAGCGCCGAGCCCGTTGAAGAACACCCTCCAGCCCGGATCGTCGAGATACATCTTGATCTCCTGCGCTATGATGCCTTGCTCTTTCTGAATGTTCTCGTCGGTGAAATAAGGTTCCTGAACGAAATCGAGCAGTATCCGCAGATTTTCTCCGAAGTGGTCGGCACAGGAAAAATGGTAAGCGGTCGTGTCGAATGACGTAGATGCGTTTGAGTATGCACCCGTCTCGGCAAATCTCTCAAAGACGTTGCATTCCTCGCCCTCGAAGAGCTTGTGTTCGAGATAGTGGGCGATACCCTCCGGAACGGTCACGAAATCTGCGTCGTCATTGGTTTTGAACGTCGTATCTACCGAGCCGTAGCGCGTTCCGAAGATCGCGAAAGCGGAGCTGTAACCTTTCATGGGGTAAAGGCATATCGTAAGACCGCTGTCATGCTTTATCCGTGTATAGCTCTCACCGAGACGTGCGCTTGTGATGATCTCTTTATTCATTTTCCGCACCTCCCTTTGAGCTGAGAACAAAAACTGTATCGAGAGTGAGCGACCCCGCTGCTTCGATAATATCCTCACGGGTCACAGAATTGACTTCTTCTACGGCTTCTTCTATCGAAAACGCGTTTTCCGGGAAGAGAATGCATAAAAGCGTATGTGATGCTATGCCGCCGACAGTATCACGGACAGTCAGAAGATTGTTCGTGATGTCGAGCTTCGTGTGCATGATGTCATCGTCGGTGAAATCGCCCTTTACTATGTCTGAAAGCTGATTCAGGCATTCTTTTTCTGTCTGTTCAAGGTTTTTTCGGTCAACGCCGCATTCCGTGCTTACAAAACCTTTCGCAAATCCGAGACGCGAGAAGCAGAAGTAGCAGAGTGACATATTTTCACGGACGTTCAGAAACAGTTTCGATGTTTCCGTTCCGCCGTAAAGCATCTGCATGACAAGAAGTTTGTATTTATCACGGATAGGAGTCTTGAAGAACATGACGAGCTTGCTCTGCTCTATGTCAAGATTTTCTATTGTCCGTGAGACTTCTTTTTTCGGTGTGCTGACCGAAGCCTTCGGAAGACCCATAGGTCTGCGCTCTATGCCGGAGAACGCTTCGGCAAACATTTCGGCGATACCGTCGAAGTCGCTCTCACCGACGCAGATGATCTCAGTGCGCATCTCGCTTATAATGCGTCTGTACGCGTTCATAGCGTCTTCCGATGTGATCGCGGAGACCTGTTCGTTCGTACCGCCCCAGCGTATCTCGGCAGGCTCGCCGCGAAAAGCTTCCTCGTATCCTTTGAGGTAAGCGTAATGGGTCATATCGTTGATCTCGGCATCGTTGTCGTCGATCTGATTCTGCTTTTCAAGCTCAAGGCTCTGTGCGGGAAATGCGCCGTTTTCAAGATACGGGTGAAAAATGCAGTCTATCAGTATTTTCGTAGCTTCTTTGAGTATCTGTTCGCCGTCAAGAGCAAATTTGTCCGCGAGAACTGATGCGGACAGCTCGCAGAACTGATAGTCCGCATCGGCTCTGACCGACCAGTTTATGCTCGTCTCGTAAAGTTCGGCGAGTCTTCGGTTGAGTTTCGCCATAGTATCGAACTTTTCATTGCATTTTGAGATTATCCTCGGAATAACGGCATTTACCGCCGCATTCTCCGAAAGTTTTGATATAAATATTACATTTACCTTATTGACCTTGAATTTTTTATCGGTCACTGATGTGAAATAAACATCTTCCGCTATGCTTCGTCTGTTGTTGAGAGCGCTCATTTAAGCCCCTTTCTTGTTCACACTTTTATTTCTTTGTGTACAGCTTTTGTGATGCCGTCATCACTGACGGTGATTATCCCGTATGTCGGAGCGTTCCCGCCGCGCGGCAGAACAGCGCTTCCGGGGTTGAACAGCAGCACCCCGTTCACGTATTCGTTCACAGGAACGTGCGTATGTCCGAAAAGTGCCGTATCGCAGCCGTTTGTGACTGCGGTAGCCGAAAGATACTCTTTGAGCCGCATTCTGTCGAACCTGTGGCCGTGGCAGAGATAAAACTTCTTCCCGCCGAGTTCGGTAACGAGACACTGGGGATAGTCCTCCCAGTCGTTATTTCCTTTGATGAATATGAACGCCTTGTCGTAAAAGGCAGAACGGACATCATAGAACTCGCGTTCTCCGTCTCCGAGGTGTATGAACAGATCGCTGTCGGTATTGCGGGTGACTATCTGATAAAGCGTTTCAAAGTCGCCGTGAGTATCGGAAACGACGGTTATCTTCATACGGTCTGCCCCCATTGTCTGAACATCAATAATTTATTATACCACATCACGAAGAAAAAATCAACTTTTAATTGACAATAGACGAATAAAATAGTAAAATATTATATGAAGATTAATGATACATTCCGGAAAGGTGAAAGCTATGACCTTCAGTATTATGTCTCTTGGTGATACTCCGGCGGGCGAAGGATTCGGCGGTGTCCTTATGTCGGCACTTCTCGTTATCGGAACAATGGCTCTTATTTACGGCGTACTCGTACTGATAGACCGCTACCATAAGAAACACATGAACGACAAAAAGCCTCCCGAGCAGTTACCTGCGCCGCCCGACCCGAAGACATTCCCACAGGTGCTCGATGAACAGATAAAGAAGAATGAGGATAAGCAATGAAGAAAGTAATGGTAGCCATGAGCGGCGGCGTTGACAGCTCTGCGGCAATGGTGATGCTTAAAGGTCAGTATGAGGTCATAGGTGTGACGCTCAAGCTCCACGACGGCGAGCTCGATAATGCCGGTCAGAAGACCTGCTGTTCGCTTCGTGACATAGATGATGCGCGTGAGGTCGCTTCACGGTTCGACGTAATGCACTATGTTTATAATATGAAAGACATTTTCCGCGAAAAAGTCATAGACAACTTCATCTCGTTCTATGAGCGCGGACTTACTCCGAACCCGTGTATAGACTGCAACCGGTACATAAAATTCGAGGCATTGCTCGAACGCGCTTTGGCTCTTGGCTGTGACTATATCTCAACGGGGCACTACGCCCGCATAGAATACGATGAGGGCAGGGGACGCTGGCTGCTGAAGAAGGCGGTTTCCGATGAGGGCGCGAACGACAAGGATCAGTCATACGTCCTGTACGACCTCACGCAGGAGCAGCTCGCGCATACGCTTTTTCCGCTCGGAAGCATGAAAAAGTCCGAAGTCCGCGCTTTTGCGGAGCAAAACGGGCTTGTTAATGCCCACAAATCCGACAGTCAGGATATCTGTTTCGTCCCTGACGGCGATTACGGCGCGTTTATCCGCCGCACAACAGGGAAGACCTACCCCGGGGGCGACGTTGCCGATACCGCCGGAAAGGTCTGGGGAAGGCACGACGGGCTTATAAACTATACTATCGGTCAGCGCAAAGGATTGGGTATAGCTTTCGGCAAGCCAATGTACGTTATCGGCAAGGATATGGCGCACAACACCCTGCTTGTCGGTGACGGTGATGAGCTCATGAACAGTACGCTGACCGCATCCGACCTGAACTGGATAGCTTTTGAGAAGCCCGATAAACCATTCCCGTGCAAAGCCAAGACCCGTTATCGCATGACCGAACAGCCGTGTACAGTTTACCCGCTTGATAACGGCACCGTCCGCGTCGAATTCGATGCTCCGCAGCGTGCCGTTACTCCGGGACAGCGCGTTGTATTCTACGACGGCGACATCGTCCTCGGCGGAGGAATCATTGCTTGAATTCACAATTGTATATAACCAAACAGACCGATAATAAATCGGTCTGTTTGCTTTCTGTAAAGTCTCGTCACGATTCGGACAAACGCGCACAATTAAAATACATTTCTATATATATTCGCCCTGATAAGTGTCGAGGTCTGCCATGCGTTTGTCTATCCCGCCGAGGACGGAGAGCTTATCGACGCTCCACATCGGAGCTATGAGCGTTCGTTTGTCGCCGTCGCCCGTGATGCGCTCTATCACCGTTTCGGGCGGGATATAACCGAGCTGCTGCACGACCGTGTCAATATACTCTTCTTTAGTCATGGGAATGTAATCGCCGCGGGCGTACATTTCCGCGAGAACAGTTCCCTTTATGACGTGCATAAGCTGTATTTTTACCGCATCGGGGCGCTGTTCACCGACAGCTTTTGCCGTTTCAAGCATCATTTCCTGCGTCTCGCCGGGAAGTCCGTCTATGATATGAACACAGGTGCGTATCCCGTGCTTTTTCAGTATATCCATTGCCGCTGTGAAGGAAGCTGTGTCATGTATGCAGTTCATAGCCTGCTTTGTGCAGTCATGTATCGACTGTAATCCGAGCTCTGCTGTTGCCGGAACGCCGAGGGACTGTATAAGAGCGGCTGTTTCGTTGTCAATGCAGTCCGTGCGCGTCGCGATAGAGATACCGTCTATTCCTGCCGAAACAGCCTCACGGTACCGCGCTTCAAGCGTTTTTATATCCGCGTATGTGTTGGTGTGTGCCTGGAAGTACGCTATAATGAGTGCGTCGGGGTATTTGCGGTATATCCGTTCTTTCTCCCGCTTAACCTGTTCCGCTATCGGTATCTCCGGTCCGGCGGTGAAGTAGCCGCTCCCGCCGCTGCAAAAATAACAGCCGCCGTGTCCTTTAGTGCCGTCGATATTCGGGCAGGTGAACCCTGCGTCGATAACGGCTTTTACCGCGCGGCGGCCGTAAGTATGCTTGTTGTGGTAATAAAGCGTGTGATAGCGCTTGTTATCGTCTGAGTAGATAAAGCTCATTGTTCAATCCGTTATGTGTTCGTTGAATTCATAAGCCCTGCCTTTTAAACTGCGATAGCCTTTCCTGTTCCGACAACCGCAGCCGCGTCGAGAACGTAGTCTCTGCCGCGCACCGCACCGAAAGCCGCAAGAGCACTCTCGACTGTATTCAGAGCTATTTCGGGAGTATTGTTGTTCTGGCTGAGATGACCGAGCAGAAGTGACACAGTGCCGCTTGCGACAAGCTCACGCGCGAACGCTGCGCAGTCTCCGTTGGCAAGATGTCCGCGGTCAGAGCGAATGCGCTGTTTGAGTACGTAAGGGTATTCCATATTCCTTGTCATCATCTCGGGGTCATAGTTAGCTTCAAGAAGAACGAACCGCGAGCCGATCAGATTATCACGCACTTCGGGAGTGACGTGTCCGAGGTCTGTGCAGACCGCGATCTTGTTCTCGCCGTCGTGAAAGGTGTAGCAGACGCTCTCTGCGCTGTCGTGCGGGGTATGGAAAGCGGTGACTTTCACGTTGACCGGCGCGTTCCCGAGTTCATCGACAGTGAACAGCTTTGTACCTGCGCTTACCTTGCCTTTTTCGATTATCATGCTCATCGTACCCTCGGAAGCGTAGATCGGAACATTCAGCTTTTTTGAGAGAGTAAGAAGTCCGCCGATATGATCGGAATGTTCATGGGTGATGAAAACAGCGTTTATGTCGGAAACATCACGCCCTGCAAGCCTGAGCCCGTCGCAGAGAGCTTTATATGTACAGCCGACATCGACGATAAATCCTTTTCCGCCGCTTTCGATATAAGTGCAGTTGGCTTTGCTCGAACTGCATAACGAAATTACACGCATATCAGTTCTCTTCCGCGCGGCTTTCGGGTGTGCCGTATTTAGGCTCACAGGTGAGGTTCACACCGAGACGCTTGAATGTACGCTCGTCAACTGCGGACAGGATAACGGTGGAATGCACCTCACAGCCGCGAAGTTTCGAGAGCTGATCCATAGCCTTCTTGGCATCATCGTTCGTGGTGGCGCATATAGAAAGGGCAAGGAGCGTCTCGTCTGTATGCAGGCGGGGGTTTGCGTTGCCGAAATGGTTGACTTTAAGATCCTGTATAGGCTCAATGACCTGCGGGGACATAAGCAGCTTCTCGTCATCAATCTCACCGAAGTATTTGAGCGCGTTGAGAAGCAGGGCAGAGGAAGCACCGAGAAGGTTCGATGTCTTTCCGGTGAGTATGGTCCCGTCAGGAAGCTCCATAGCCGCCGCGGGATTTCCGGTAGCCTGTTCTTTAGCGAGCGCCGGAGCTACAACGGCTCTGTCTGCGGTGGTAACGCCCGCCTGTTTCATAAGGAGTTCGAGTTTGATAAGTTCGT
Organism: uncultured Clostridia bacterium; assembly: GCA_947168885.1. GTDB lineage: Bacteria > Bacillota > Clostridia > Oscillospirales > Ruminococcaceae > Ruminiclostridium_E. Next base: position 33,801 of record CAMVNQ010000002.1, read on the forward strand.
CCTCCGAAATGAGCCCCTTACGCTTATCACAGAGTCCTATATAGTAACGTCTGATGATCTCGTCTTTTGCCGCCTGACTTACCACATCGTCGTCAACGATACAGTTTCCCGCCATATTTACGCCCATATCCGTCGGCGATTTATACGGCGAGGTGCCGAAGATGCTCTCGAACATATTGTTGAGAACAGGGAATATCTCGACATCGCGGTTATAGTTCACGGTGGTCTTGCCATAGGCTTCGAGGTGGAACGGGTCTATCATATTGACATCGTTCAGGTCGGCTGTCGCAGCTTCATAAGCGAGATTTACGGGGTGCTTGAGCGGGAGGTTCCATATCGGGAATGTCTCGAACTTCGCATAGCCTGCGTTTCTGCCGCGCTTGTGCTCATGATAGAGCTGGGAAAGGCAGGTCGCCATTTTTCCGCTTCCGGGGCCGGGAGCCGTAACAACAACGAGGTGGCGTGTAGTTTCGATAAAGTCGTTCTTTCCGTAGCCTTCGTCACTCATTATGAGCTGTATGTTTGAAGGGTAGCCGTTAATGCGATAGTGGTGATATACCCTGACACCCATAGACGCAAGTCTTTCTGCGAATGCGTCGGCAGATGCCTGACCTTCATACTGTGTGAGGACTATGCTGCTGACGAGCATACCGAACTTTCTGAAAACGCCGATAAGACGGATAACATCAACATCGTATGTAATACCGAGGTCGCCTCTGACTTTGTTCTTTTCTATATCGGAAGAGTTTATTACAATAACGATCTCCGCGTCATTCTTCAGCTGAAGCAGCATTTTGAGCTTACTGTCCGGCTGGAATCCTGGAAGCACTCTCGATGCGTGATAGTCGTCAAAAAGCTTTCCGCCGAATTCGAGGTAAAGCTTGTCTCCGAAATGCGAGATGCGTTCACGGATATGTTCGGACTGGGTCTTAAGATACATATCGTTGTCAAAACCTGTTTTTGCTGTTATAGTCATTTTAAGGCTCCTTTCTTTGAGGAAACACAACATATTGATAAAAATAATAGTACTATTATACTACAAATTCGTGATAATTTCAAGATTATTTTTGAATTTACTCAAAAAAAGACTGCCGCGGATAAGCGACAGTCGCAAAATTTTCATCAATAATGGTTACAAGGTCCCAATTCAATAACAGGAGCGGTGCCGACAACATAACCCTCTTTGTCAATTCCCGCCATTCCTGACCAGAATTCTTCGTCCGCGGTCTTCGGCCATACACCGGCCCACGGTGAGAATTCCTTAAGACTCGGTCTTGGGTCTGTACGTCCGTGAACGATAAGGGGGCGTTTCTGTACGCCGAGTCCCTTTGTGTATTCGGCGGGTATTCCGCTGTAATTTCCCGGCCACTTGAAGCAAACATCGGGGTAATACACAACACCTCTGCACTGACCGTCGGTGAAGAATGCCATTATAAAACCATTCTGTAAACCGGGGCAGCAGTCTGCAACCGCTCTGCACATTGCGAGCTGGTGGTTAGGATCCTGTCTCGTGTTCATATCGGTCAGATATCCGTTAGCGTTGTTCTTCCACCAGTTTTCATGATCGTTGAAGGTAAGGCTTCCGTTGGGATCGTTCTTTCCGTTTACCTTACATTCGGTCTTTACCATCCATTTCCCGTTGTTGACCATGAACATGAATTGAGCATTGATGTCCTGACCGTGTTTCATCCCTTTACCGGTTATAGATACTTCCATAAGGAAATACTGTATGTGATTTTTGATCTCGGCAGCGGTGGCATTGGCTGTAGCCACTTTTGAGCGACGCAGATAATCCGTCACCGTGGGTACTATAATTGCCGCAAGCACGCCGATAATAGCTACGATAATGATAAGCTCGACAAGAGTAAATCCTTTTCTCTTCTTTTTCTTCCTTAGCTGTTTCAGAAAAAAGTTCAGCATAATGCTCACCTCCTTGTGAGATTATAAAATATATCTCCCCATATTCTATTATACTCATTTTTTGCGTTTTGTCAATACATCACTGGTCGAAACGACAAAATTGTTAAAAATAAGTTAAAACAATTGTGCAAAATAAATAATGTTGTTTAGATTAAATAACAATAAGCATTCGCTTTTCTCATATTGCCGTTAAAAATGTTCAGAGAATTTTAACGCTTAGTCAGGTGAATCTCTGAAAGAAACTGATGCGGCATAATTTTGGTCCTGCTTGTCATAACAAGTACATATCACGAATATATTTTTTCTGACAGGGCATGTTCATACAGGTTCGCATCATGCTCAATAAAATACGGAGGTAAACTATGGAACTTAAACTTGATAAAGAACCGGTGCTGCTCACCGAGACCGTGTATGACGGTCAGACAGAGCAGGGTATTGAGATCGAGCATGTTCTGCCGGATTACTGTCCGGACGTGTTCAAGCTCATAAAAAGCACACTCACGCCGAGGATAGTGTCATACAGCGTTTCCGGAAGCAAGCTCTTCATTGACGGAGTGGTATATGTAAAGGTGCTTTATATCGGTGAGGAAGGCAGCGGTATCAATGTTGTCGATCAGCGGTACACATACTCAAAGACCGTTGACCTTGCGCGGGAGATAAGAGACCCGGTGGTATATATATTCCCGTCTGTTGAATACTGTACAGCGAGGGCGGTAAGCGGGAGGCGCATTGACATCCGCGGAGCCGTAAGCCTTCGCATAAAGGTCAGGGGCGTTTATGACAGCGAGATACTTTGCGGCGCAGAGGGAATGGGTACAGAAGTGCTGACGGATACAGTTTCGGTATGTGATGAGCGGCTCTGCGGCGGTTCACAGTACATAGTCCGCGAAGATATAGAGACCGGAGCCGGCGGCGGAATATCCGCGGTTATCTCGTCCTCCGCGACCGCTGTCGTTACCGATACCAAAGTGATCGCTGACAAGGTAGTTGTAAAGGGTGAAGCAGGCATCAAAGCGCTGTATATCATAAAAAACAGCTCGGGAGAGTCGTCCGTTGAGTCAATGGAAGCGTCGGTGCCGCTTAGCCGCATAGTCGATCTGAACGGTGTTACGGAACAGCATATTGTCCTGTCGGAGCTCGATATCATGGATATGTCTCTCGATATAAAGCAGGGTGATGACGGTGAGAGCCGTACATTCGGCTGCGATATGACAATAGAATGCAGAGTGTGCGCATACAAAGAATCGCAGATAAAGGCGGTAAAAGACCTTTACTCAACGGATTACGATTCCTCGTTCACTGTAACTCCGGTGAAGCTTGAAAGCGCGCCGAAGCCTGTTACTGCGCAGTACAGCGCAAGGACAGACATCGAATACAACGACGGAAATATAGACGAGATATACGATGCGGACTGCACGATACTCGGTATAACTTCCGGTGCCTCGGAAAACGGCAGGACAAAGCTTAATATCCGGCTCCTTTTCCGTATGACCGGACGGAATTCCGAAGGTGTACCGATCGCCTGTGAAAAGAACGAAACTCTCGATGTCGGTATAGATGTTCCACAGGATGAGAGCTTTACGATACTTCCGGGAACTCATGTCTCAGGAATAAGCTTCGGCATCACCGGTGACAATACCGCCGAGATCCGCGCTCAGGTAAATGTGATCGGTACGTCCGGGCGCACAGAGACTATAAATGTGATAAACGAGATCACGATAAACGAGGATAAGCCCAGACAGAAGGACACCGAATATGCACTCCGGCTTTATTTTGCCGACGAGGGTGAGAAGGTATGGGATATATCCAAGCACTACAACACATCGGCAGCCGCTATGATCGCGGAGAACGATCTTGACGGCGAATCGGCGGAGGTATCGGGAATGATACTTATCCCGATAGTCTGAAAATAATATCTGCGAAAGGAAGATACAATGAACAGATCAATATACCACGATATTTCCGAGAGAACGGACGGAAATATCTACATAGGTATCGTCGGACCCGTTCGTTCGGGAAAATCAACGTTTATCAGCAAATTCATGCAGACTATCGTTATCCCGAATATAGAAAGCAGTTTCCGCCGTGAGCGTGCGGTCGATGAATTGCCGCAGTCGGCAGCGGGCAGGACGATCATGACGACCGAGCCCAAATTTGTGCCGGAGGAGTCTGTCTCCGTCCGTCTCGACGAAAACACATATATGAACGTGCGTCTGATCGACTGCGTAGGCTATATCGTCCCGAGTGCTATAGGATATATAGAAAACGAACAGCCGCGAATGGTCATGACCCCGTGGTTCGATACCGAGATACCGTTCAATATGGCTGCCGAGGTCGGCACCCAGAAGGTAATAAACGAACATAGCACCATAGGACTTGTAATTACCACCGACGGAAGTATCACCGACATACCGCGGGAAGAATACGAGGAAGCCGAAAAGCGTGTTATCGACGAGCTTAATAATATCAACAAGCCGTTCGCGGTGATCCTTAACTGCAAGGATCCGGAGAGCGCCGAAAGCAAAGCGCTCGCGGAAAAGCTCTCGGATGAGTATGGAAAGCCGGTTATACCGCTCAACTGTACGGAGATAGGGGAGAAGGAGGTAAAGGAAATACTTACCGAAGTTCTGCTCCAGTTCCCGGTAAAAGAGATATGCATAAAAATGCCGAAGTGGGTGAACGCACTCGAAAAGGATCACCCGCTCAAACGCGAACTTTTCACGGCGATAAAGAACGCGGCGGCGGAGATAGGTTCCGTCGGTGAGATAAAGAAGATAACAGGCTGCATGAACGGCGAGGATAACATAGAGGACTGCTCGATAGAAGAGATCGATCTCGGAAAAGGCGCGGGATACATCAATATAACACTGCGTCCCGACCTGTTCTATAAGATACTCGGCGAAACGACGGGACTTGAGCTGAATGACGAGGGTGACCTTATGCCGTGCATGATCGAGCTCGCCGCAATAAAGAAGCGCTATGAAAAGGTGAAGAACGCGCTCGACGAGGTGCAGGCTACCGGTTACGGGATAGTTATGCCCGATATAGAGGAGCTCAGCCTTGAGGAGCCGGAGATCGTGAAGCAGGGCGGAAAGTACGGAGTGCGTCTGCGTGCCCACGCTCCGTCGATACACATGATGTCGGCGGACATAGAGACGGAAGTCTCGCCGATAGTCGGTTCCGAGCGTCAGAGTGAGGAGCTTATACGCTACCTGCTCAACGAGTTCGAGGAGGACCCGATAAAACTCTGGGAAAGCAACATCTTCGGCAAGTCGCTCCACGAGCTTGTGAACGAGGGACTTCGCAACAAGCTGTTCCGTATGCCTGCGGACGCACGCGGAAAGCTCCGCGAGACGATAGAGCGCATCATCAATGAGGGCTGCGGCGGACTTATCTGTATCATACTGTGAAAGCGGCAATATGAAAAATACCCCGAATGCTTACGTCATTCGGGGTATCATTATTTCTCATTTGTTGTGAGTTTCAGAAACGCTTTTCCGGTAATTCGCTTATTGGTATCGGCAATAACAAATTTCTTCGGTACGTCGATCCTGTCATGAACAATGAGGTTTGAAGCGTATAACATCAGTATGCTCATAAGGTTCTTGAAGCGTCTTATCGAATTCATTGATTATCACCGTTCCTTTCATTGTAACCATAATAGCACGGCTTTGTGAAAACTGTATGAAATCGGTGAAAATAAGTTCTGAAATATCGTTACTTTTTGGTGATCTGGGAATTGACTTCCACGATAGCTGTTTCATTGCTTTTGCTGCTCTCATATCCTTTCTTCCGCCATTTTCCGCGGAGATAGGACATAAAGATGATAGCGTAGGCATCGAGCAAGGCTTCAAATATCATTATGACACCAAGTATGAGGGAGAGAACTTCGCCGAACATACCGGGATAAATGCATATAAGAATACCGAAAGCAATGAGCGCACATGAAGCGAAAAGAAGAACAAACCAGTTCCCGTAGCCGAAGTTCTTCAGGATCAGCGCACGTCGGCAGTTCACTATGCTTTCTATAAGTATGAGAGCTCCGATGATTATCGAAAGCAGATTTTTAAGTCCCTCTGCCTGTACTATGAAAGCGACGCCTATTATAGTTATAAGAACTCCGGAGGTAAGCCCGCGCCGGAAGCTGTAATTCCGGTTGTTCGTAACAAAGGCGATAAGGTCGAATACCCCGTAGCATACCATCATAGCGCCTATAACGATAAACAGGACATTTGTCGTCATATCGCGGTATATTATCAGGAAAATACCGATCACCAACTCCACAACTACCTGAAATATAAGCGGAACTCGTGTTTCCTCCTCGGATTCGCTCATAACTATGGAGATGTCTTTTCCTTCGCGCATGATCTGCCTCCTGTAATATTAGTTTTCCCGACTATTTCTTCTTGATGTACTTTATTGTGAGGATTATCGCGGCAACCGCTATTATGATGAAAACGCCCGCTATACCGAGATAAAGATAAGCACCGACACGTTTTCCCATGACCTGCGCTTCTTCCATTGCGGCCTTATCCTCATCGCTTAAGCTGCTTTTCTTGTTCGGATCACTGCCGGGTCTTGTAAGAGCTGCCGGCTCTTTTAATTCGGTTTCTTTTCCGACAGTCGAACCGTCGTCATCAAAGCCCTCGCCTTTATCAAAGGGGATATCGCTCATTCTTTCGACTTCCGACATAGGATATACCGTAGTTTGGAAAGTCGCGTCCTTGTATTCACCGTCTTCATCAAACGTATATTTAGCTCTGGTGAGCGACATCTCGTTGTTAATGATGCTCATTTCGCTGAATGAATCGGTCTGGCGCTCTTCATCTGTCAGCATCATTATTCTGCTGAATTTTCCGCTCATTGTGTCATAGCGGAGCACAGACGAGTTTGTGCAGATATACAGATCATTTCCGTATCCATAGCTGTATTTCGGGACAAAGTCCTTCGGCATTTCGATGTATTGCGGCTCCATGCCGTATATAATGTTGACTATAGACACAGACTTGAGATCTATGAAATACCAGCTTCCGTTGATATAGTTCATAAGTGTACAGCATGCGAAATTCTCATTGTTCGGCGAGAAGAACTGGTCGTCGAATGCACCGGACTTGCCTGATACCGGCGGTTCGGTCATATTGTCCGGATTAACGGAGTATGATATGTCCCAGTCAGGGTGATCATTTTCCTTTATCTCTTCGTCGCTTTTAAGGAAGTAATAGTGTCCGGCACAGCCTCTGTCCCAGTAGTCGTCGTTGAGATCCCAAAGGCAGGTACAGCCGTCCTCAAAAGTATAGTCGTCCCATGTCGGGTCACAGTGATACCATTCTCCGTCAACCTTTACCATTACCCATTCATGATTTATGGTATCGCTGTCAACAGTTATTGCGGGAACTCCGGCATCGTTGAGGAGAATAGCGTAGAGCTTTGCGTAAGCTGCGCACACCGCTTTTCCGTCGCAGAGCAGCCCCACGATCGTGTAAACGTCGTCGGGATAGATCTCCTCGCCCGAGTCGGAGAATTCATCGGTAATAGGATAGTCCGCTATCGAGATGATATAATCATACAGTGCGAGCGCTTTTTCAACGTCCGACATTTTTCTTTTCGCAATATCCTTAGCGGCGGTGAACCTTTCTGTCACGGTCTTCTGATCCGCATTTACACGATCCATATCGCAGGTACCGTCGTCCTTCAGATACCTGTCCCAGTATTTTATCGTAACTCCGCTTATCGAGCCGGATGACGAGTCTATCGTGGTTGTGACATAGCTGTCGCCGTATTTGCCGTAGTCTATGCTTCCGAGTTCACCGTTCGCGCGGTAAAAGAAATCGTATAGCTCGTTTTCTGCCGCTGAACCGGATATTCCGTACTTCGACAGTGAAACATAGCTTTCCCCCGATTTGAGTGCGCTTCGGTAGTCTGTGAGAATTTTGTTGAGTGTGGCGGTCGGGATAACGGACTTTGTCGTAAGCGCGAAAGCTCCCGTACTCATCACGAACGCCGTTATAAGTGTAAGAACCAGTGCTGCGATCTTTTTCATTTTTCCCTCCGGAAGTAGGATTATTTCATAAGAAGTACCATAACTGCCTTCTGTGCGTGAAGTCTGTTCTCTGCTTCGTCAAATATCTCCGCTGCGTGAGCTTCAAATACCTTCTCTGTGATCTCTTCCTCTCTGTGAGCAGGGAGACAGTGCTGTACGATAGCGTCGGGCTTTGCGGAAGCCATTACCGCGTCGTTGACCTGATAGCCCTTGAATGCGAGCTTTCTCTTCTCGGCTTCACCTTCCTGACCCATGGATGCCCATACGTCGGTGTAGATGACATCAGCATTTTCTGCTGCCTTTACAGGGTCGTTTATAAGCTCGAACTTGTCGCCGTATGTCTTTGCGAAGTCAAGTATCTCTGCCGGAGGATAATAACCCTCGGGGCAGGCAAGTGAAACGCTCATGCCCATTTTCAGGCAGCCTACGGTAAGCGAATTTGCCATATTGTTGCCGTCCCCGATGAAACAGAATTTGAGTCCGTCGAGCTTGTTCTTGTACTCCCTTATGGTCATAAGGTCGGCGAGTACCTGACACGGGTGAGCAAAGTCGGTAAGTCCGTTGATTACCGGTATCGAGCCGTACTTGACGAGATCCTCGACTTCCTTCTGATCGAAGGTTCTTATCATTATTCCGTCGAGGTATCTCGAAAGAACCCTTGCTGTGTCCTGTACAGGTTCGCCTCTGCCTATCTGAAGATCCTTCGACGAGAGGAAGAGCGGGTGACCGCCGAGCTGGTACATACCGGTCTCGAATGAAACTCTCGTTCTTGTCGAGGACTTCTGGAATATCATGCCGAGTGTCTTGCCCTCAAGGTGTTTATGCGGAATGCCGTTTTTAAGCTCATACTTGAGCTGGTCGGCAAGATTGAGTATCTCTGTTATTTCTTCCGTGCTCAGGTCGAGCATTTTCAGTAAGTGTTTCATTTCGTAATTTCCTTTCTTTATTTCAATATGTCCGCGAGTATCTTCATTCCCGCGTCTATCTCGTCATAAGTTATCGTGAGCGGCGGAAGAAGTCTTACCTTGTCCTTAGCCGTAAGTACCAGAAGTCCGTTGTCAAGCGCCGATTTTGCGACTTCCTTCGCGTCCTTTGTCTTAAGCGAAATACCTATCATAAGTCCTATCCCGCTTACTCCGCTTACTTCGGGTATCTCCGAAAGCTTTTTGCGGAAGTACTCGCCCTTCTTCGTTACTTCAGCAAGGAAAGCCGGATCGGCTGCTTTTCTGAGGACTTCGAGACCGCCCGCGCAGCATACCGGATTGCCGCCGAAGGTCGAGCCGTGAGTGCCCGATGTGAGCACACCCGCGCATTTCTTTCCGGTGAGACAGGCTCCCATAGGAAGTCCGCCCGCTATGCCCTTTGCGAGAGTAACTATATCAGGCTTGTGACCGAAGTTGTCCCCCGCGAGGAATTTTCCGGTCCGTCCGATACCGGTCTGGACTTCATCAGCAATCGTGAGAACATCTTTTGCAGCTGTAAGCTCGTAAATAGCGTCAACGAAAGCCTGATCGAGAGCGTTGACTCCGCCCTCGCCCTGTATGTGCTCGAACATGACCGCGCAAACCGTGTCATCAAGCTTTGCTCTGAGGTCGTCAATGTCGTTCGCCTTTACGAAGATGAAACCTTCGGTGAAAGGGAAGAAGTAGTTGTGGAAAACATCCTGACCCGTTGCGGAAAGCGTCGTTATCGTCCTGCCGTGGAACGAGTTCACAAGGGTGATGATGTTGTGTCTGCCCTTGCCGTACTTGTCGAAGCTGTACTTTCTTGCAATCTTTATCGCGCATTCATTTGCTTCCGCACCGGAATTTCCGAAGAAAACCTTCTCCATTCCCGCTGCCTCGGTGAGCTTTTCGGCGAAGTCAGCCTGAACTTTCGTATAGTAGTAGTTGGATGTGTGCTGAATCTTTCTTACCTGCTCACATACCGCATCTGCCCAGTCGTCGTTGCAGTATCCGAGTGAATTTGTGCCGATGCCGCTTCCGAAGTCTATGTATTTTTTTCCGTTATCGTCGGTTGCGGTCTCGCCGCTTCCGCTGTCCATAACGAGGGAATACCGTCCGTATGTCCCCATAACATGTTCATTGAATTTATCTATCGTATTCATCATATTCTCCTTACAAAATGCGCGAAGCGCATTGCGTGTCGCGCCTGCGACCGCGGGTTCCAAGGGCGGCGTAAGCCCTTGGTCGGGTTACAGGGCGAAGCACTGTCATTATGTAGTTAAATGGGGTGTGGGGCGAAGCCCCACAAACATCACTTTATCATCGTACCGATGCCCTTGCTTGTCAGAAGCTCTATAAGTATCGAGTGCGGTATGCGTCCGTCTATGATTATTGACTGCTTTACGCCGCGTCGTACCGCTTCTACACAGCAGTCTATCTTCGGTATCATACCGCCGGAGATGATGCCCTGATTTTTCAGGTAGGGAACTTCGCTTAATCCTACCTGCGGGATAAGCGTGCTCTCATCGTCCTTGTCCCTCAGAAGTCCTACTATGTCGGTCATGAGCACGAGGTTTTCCGCGTGCATCTCCGCTGCTATGCGTGCTGCGGCAGTATCGGCATTGATGTTATAGACGTTGCCGTCCTTGCCTCCCGCAACAGTAGATATAACGGGGATATATCCGTGGTCAAGCGCATCGTGTATCACGGTCGTGTCGATGTTGGTGATCTCGCCGACAAGTCCGAGGTCGGGGTTGAGCTGTTTCGCTTCAATAAGTCGGTTATCGAGACCGCAGAGACCGAGAGCCTTTCCGTTGTGCTGATAAAGCTTGTTCACGAGATCCTTGTTGAGCTTTCCGCAGAGTACCATCTGCACTATCTCGACGGTCTCCTCGTCTGTGTATCGGAGTCCGTTCACGAACTTGCTTTCTTTTCCTACGCGCTTCAACATAGCGTTTATCTCGGGACCGCCGCCGTGCACGAGTACGATCTTGACACCGATAGTGCTCAGAAGCACGATATCCGACATTACCGCGTCCTTGAGCTCGTCATTCGTCATTGCGTTTCCGCCGTACTTGATGACAACGACCTTGTTGTTGTATTTCTGGATGTAGGGAAGGGCGTCGCTTAAAATGCCCGCGCGAATTTCGTTTGAGATGTTTTCCATTTCTTTTGTCCGTCCTTTATATAATTTAGCTTCTGTAGTCGCCGTTTATCTTAACGTAATCATAAGTAAGGTCGCAGCCCCAGGCCATTGCGCCGTTATCGCCCTGATTGAGGTCAATTATTATCGTGATATCAGTCTCGACAAGTATCTTCTTCGCGAGGGCTTCGTCGAAGTCGAGCAGAGAACCCTGCTTGCAGACGTTAAGATATCCGCCTGTGGATGCTATGTCAATGTCTATCTTGTTAACGTCATAGTCTGCGTTCGCGTAGCCGAGAGCGCACATTATACGTCCGCAGTTCGCGTCCTCGCCGAACATAGCCGCCTTGAACAGGCTAGACATGATGACCGACTTCGCCGCGATCTTTGCTGTCTCGAAGCTTTCCGCGCCCTTGACGTTGCATTCGATGAGCTTTGTTGCACCTTCGCCGTCGCGAGCCATCATTCTCGCAAGGTTCACCATGACTGTCCAGAGTGCTTCGCAGAAAATGCCATAATCGTCGTTCTCTTCGGTGATCTCCGCGTTCTCTGCCATTCCGTTTGCCATAACAACGCACATATCGTTGGTTGACATATCGCCGTCAACACTAACGCAGTTGAGAGTTATCTGAACGTTCTCGCAGAGCGCTTTCTTCACCATTTCCGGCGTTATCGCCACATCACTTGTGATAAACGTGAGTGTTGTAGCCATATTCGGGTGTATCATACCGCTGCCTTTGAGCATACCGCCGATGTGACAGGTCTTTCCGCCGATTTCAAACTCGACTGCGATCTCTTTCGGCTTGGTGTCGGTGGTCATTATCGCCTTTACCGCTTCATCATTTCCCGTGTACGAAAGTCCCGCATACAGTCCCGGAATGCCTTTTTCAATCGGCTCTATCGGTAATACCTGACCTATGACACCGGTAGAAGCTATTACCATATCGGAAGGGGAGATGCCCATTGCTTTTGCAGCGAGTTCGCCCATTTTCTTTGCTTTCTCGATACCGTCCGCGTTGCAGGTGTTCGCGTTTACCGAGTTCACGATAACGCCCTGCGCATAGCCGTCAGTGAGGTTTTCCTTTGTTACTGTGAGAGGTGCGCCCTTGACCTTGTTGGTCGTGTAAACTGCCGCAGCCGCCGCGCGTTTGTCGGACATTATCATCGCGAGGTCGTTCTTCTTGTTGGTCGGAAGAGCGTTGTTTGCCGCCTGTGATTTTTCTTCGGTATCGGTTAGTGCCTTATGTGCAAGTCCGCAGTGTACGCCGTTGGCTTTCCAGCCCTTCGACGCGCACACGCCGCCGTCAACGAAATTATTTATGTCTGTGCTTACAAGCCCTATTCCAAGCTCGTCGATAAGTTTCTGAAGCTTTTCAGCTATTTTTACATCACTCATAATAAAGTCTCCTTTAAACCTGTCTGTAAATTAGTCCGTTCAATAATGTTGTATTATACAAGTCCTGTTGTTTCGTCAATGCCCATCATTATGTTAAGGCACTGGACTGCCGCACCGCTCGCGCCCTTGCCGAGATTGTCAAGGCGGGAAACGACGAGAAGTCTCATCTCGTTTCCGCTTACGATTATCTGCATATTGTTTGTGCCTTCAAGAGTGTTCGCGCCGATAAATCCGTCGGGGAGCACATCTTTTCCGTCAAGCTCGGCGACCTTCACGAAATTGCAGCCCTTATAGTGCTCTGCAAACATATCGCGGACGTCGGAGGGTGTTACCTGCTTTGAAAGCATTCTTGTATGGAGGGGCAGGGAAACGGTCATTCCTGCGTAGTAGTCGCATACATACGGGTTGAATGTCGGCTCGTGGTCGAGACCGGAAATAACGCGCATTTCGGGAAGGTGCTTGTGCTGCTGAGTCAATGCGTACTGGCGCGGAGAATCGAATTCCTTTGCGCGGTTCGGGTCCTCGTACTGCGCTATGCCGCGCTTGCCTGCGCCGCTGTAGCCGGAGACGGCATGAACTGAAACGGGATAGTCCTTCGGAAGTATCCCGCTCTTTATAAGCGGATATACCATTGAGTTGAATCCGCTCGCGTAGCAGCCCGGGACTGCGACACGCTTGGAGGTGCGTATCTTCTCACGGAATTCCGGTGAAAGCTCGGGAAAACCGTATGCCCAGTCGGGGTGTATGCGGTGAGCCGTGGAAGCGTCGATGATACGGGTGTGGTCGTTCTCGACGAGAGATACCGCTTCGATCGCCGCGTTGTCGGGCAGGCAGAGGATAGTGAAATCAGAAGCATTGATAAACCTGCGTCGTTCCTCGGTGTCCTTGCGCTTTGCTTCGTCTATACGAAGCAGCTCTATGTCTGTTCTGTTTACAAGGCGCTCAACGATCTTAAGACCGGTCGTGCCTTCCTGTCCGTCGATAAATACCTTAGTCATTTTCATTTGCCCTTTCTCTGTCATTATATTCAAGCATTTCTGCATTGTTTTCTTTGTTGATGATACCGTATCGTCCTATTGCAACGAATAAGAGCACAGTCGAAACTGTTACAAACGGCGAAGTGAATGTCCCGATAAAATTCTTGAGACTTGCCATAGCTGCGAGTCCGTTCTCGCCCTGAAAAATCGCAGTCATACGGGTAACCTGTATATCGATGAACGGCATAACTATGTTTACGACGCAGTAAACAACTATCATAACAATACCCGCAACTCGCCGCGCATGACCCTTGTAAAAGAGCATTACCAGAAAGAACGATATGAACATTGCCATTACAATGATCTGGCAGACAGTCGTGAATGGGAAAAAGAGACTGTCGAGATGAATACCTGAAGCCCCCATAAAGTCAAACACGGCTTTCTGAGCAAATACACCTATAAGATCTATTATCAGAGCAATGCCGTATAAAACTATCCCTATGATCATCGGGATCTTAACTTCTTTTTTCATTTCTTTACCTGTGTGTAGAACTGGCTCATTCCCGCACCGCGCTCGTCGTTCGGGCGGCGGAAAAAGCCGAATTTCTCATAGAACGGCTCCTTGTCCTTTGCGGAAAGGAGCGACACCATTGTCGTTTCGCCGTCCTCGATATATTCCGTATGTACGAAGTCCATAAGCTGAGTTATCATCTGCTTTCCGATGCCCTGGCGCTGATAGTCGGGGTGGACGATGACATCAACGACGAGCAGGTGATACCCGCCGTCACCTACCGCGCGCGCCATTGATACAGCTTTACCTGTCTCACTGTCGCGGCCTACGGTGATGAATATGGATTTCGGTATGCTTTTGATGAACTGGCGCTCGGAGACCTGATACCAGTCAACGAGGCTGCGCAGATAGTTGTATTCTTCGAGGGAGATCGTCTTGTCAAATGTTATCATAATCTTTCACGCACATATCCTATCTGCTTCTTTACGCTCTCCGGAGCGGGTCCGCCGTATGAAGTACGGCATTTTACACAGTGCTCAAGGCTTATCGCTTCATAAAGGTCGTTGTCGAACAGCCCGCTCTTTTCCTTGTAGCACTCTATCGGGAGCTCTTCAAGCGTCGTGTTCTTCGCGATGCACTCCGCAACGAGACCGCCTGTGATTTTATAAGCGTCGCGGAACGGCATACCTTTCTTCACGAGATAGTCCGCACAGTCAGTAGCGTTGATGAATCCCTTAGCCGCTGCTTTTCTCATATTGTCCTTGAGTACGGTCATGGTCGCGAGCATAGGGGTGAATGTCGAGATGCAGAGCTTTACGTTATCGACTGCATCGAATATCGCTTCCTTGTCCTCCTGCATATCCTTGTTGTAGGCGAGGGGAAGACCTTTCATCATAGCGAGGAGCGTCATATTGTCGCCGAAAACACGAGCAGCTTTACCGCGTACGAGTTCCGCGACATCAGGGTTCTTTTTCTGCGGCATTATGCTTGAACCGGTAGCGAACGCATCGTCAAGCTCGATGAACTTGAACTCCCAGCTGCACCACATTATTATTTCCTCGGAAAAGCGGGAAAGATGCATCATTATAGTAGATATTGCGCTTGCGAGCTCAATGCAGAAGTCCCTGTCCGAAACTCCGTCAAGCGAATTCACCATAGGTTCGGTGAAACCGAGCAGCTTTGTAGTGAGAAAACGGTCGATAGGGTAGGTGGTCCCAGCGAGAGCTCCGCTTCCGAGAGGGTTGACGTTCATGCGCTTTGCTGTGTCGTCGAGACGTCCGATATCGCGTAAAAGCATCTGTGCATACGCCATAAGGTGATGACCGAAGGTGATAGGCTGTGCGCGCTGTAAATGCGTGTAGCCCGGCATTATAGTGTCGGTGTGCTTTTCGGCAGTATCACATATCGTTGTGATAAGCTTTTCAAGCAGCCCCCTGATCTCCTTTATCTCGTCACGCAGATAAAGGCGTATATCTACCGCGACCTGATCGTTGCGGGAACGTGATGTGTGCAGGCGCTTTCCGATACTTCCGAGCCGCTTGGTAAGCTCGGCTTCGATGAACATATGGATATCCTCTGCGTTCATATCGAGTTCGAGCTTTCCGACTTCAATATCGGCTAGGATGGACTGTAAGCCCGCAATAATAGCTTCGCTGTCCTCTTTTGAGATTATTCCTGCTTCGCCGAGCATTGTCGCGTGTGCGATGCTGCCCGCGATGTCGTTTCTGTACATACGTCCGTCAAACGAGATAGAAGAGTTGAAAGCATTAACTCCGCTGTCTGTCTCTTTTGAAAAACGTCCTGCCCACATTTTGTCCATAATAATTATCCTTTTCTTTAGTTTAAGTTTTAGCCGATACCTTGATGCCTGCCGTAGTAAGCTTTTCTGTGTTCTCGGGAGAGAACACTCCCTCGCCTGCAACGATCTCCTGAAGGTTGGCCATACCGATAAATCCGCTTACGTCTTCAAAAACGATATTGTCAAAGTAAAGCTTTTTTACGCCCGCAAGTCCGGAAAAGGCACTGCTATCCTTTACGACCTGACCTTTATTGTCATAAGTGAGAGTGTATGAAAAATCCTCTTTGTCAAAAAAGCAATTGCTGAAAGTGAGCTCTTCGAGACTTGAAAAATGTCCGTGTTTTCCGAGATCGAAAATACCGCATGACACGAATGAAAGATTTTTTACATCTCTTGATCCGAACCCGTCAAAATACACCTTCGAGCCGTAAAAATGGAGATTTTCGGTACAGTCGAAAGCTTTTACCGATGAGGCATCTTTTATCTCCGCGAAACTCAGGGTTATATCTTTAAGCGTCCTTGTTTCCGGGATATATTTCAGATCATCCTGTACCGGCTCATACAGATTGAGCTTCTGAAGCTTCTTGAAAAACTGAAGGTAATACATCGGCCAGTCAAAAGAAAAACCGTGAAGATCAAGTTCCTTTGTGGTAGCACAAACATAGAACTGCTTGTTGTAGCAGGCGACCGGCGGCCAGAAAATAAAAACAAGAACGGTAGCTATAATTATAAGAAATATAACGACTGCTGCTACGGCTTTTTCTTTTTTTACTTTTTTGTTCATATCACTCACAGTTTTTACCTCGTTAAAAGAAACAACCGATATATGCGGGTCTGAGCCCGCATATATCGTAGCTGTTCATGTTCTTGAAATAAATGCAAGAGGTTATTTGTTCCTGTTTTCGTCGAGGAGTGCCTTCACCTTTATCGGCAGACCGAACAGGTTTATGAAGCCTGCGCTGTCCTTCTGATCATAAACATCGTCCTCACCGAACGAAGCGAAATCTTCGCTGTAAAGAGTATAGGGTGAAGTAACGCCGGCGTTGATGATGTTGCCCTTATAGAGCTTGAGCTTTACTTCGCCTGTGC
Organism: uncultured Clostridia bacterium; assembly: GCA_947168885.1. Classification (GTDB taxonomy): domain Bacteria; phylum Bacillota; class Clostridia; order Oscillospirales; family Ruminococcaceae; genus Ruminiclostridium_E. The sequence continues at coordinate 50,619 of CAMVNQ010000002.1, forward strand.
AGGTCTCCTGTGTCTTGTCAACGAAAGCGTCCATAGCTTCTCTTAAAGGAGTGAACCACTGTCCGTTGTAAACGAGGTCTGCGTACTTCTGTGCAAGTCCTGCCTTATAGTGCTGTGTTTCCTTGTCAAGGCAGATAGTTTCGAGAACTTCATGCGCGTGGTAAAGGATCGTACCGCCGGGAGTCTCATAAACGCCTCTCGACTTCATTCCGACGAGTCTGTTCTCAACAACATCGAAAAGACCGATACCGTTTTCGCCGCCGAGCTTGTTGAGCTTCTTGATGAGTGTTACGCCGTCCATTTTCTCACCGTCGAGAGCAACCGGGATGCCCTTTTCAAACGAGATGGTAACGTAAGTGGGCTTGTCGGGAGCCTGTTCGGGCGAAACACCGAGCTCAAGGAAGCCGGGCTTGTTGTACTGAGGCTCATTTGCGGGATCTTCGAGGTCGAGACCTTCGTGAGAGAGATGCCAGAGGTTCATATCCTTTGAGTAGTTTGTCTCTCTTGTGATCTTTATCGGAACGTTGTGAGCCTCGGCATAGTCGATCTCCTGATCTCTGGACTTGATGTCCCATATTCTCCACGGAGCGATTATCTTGAGGTTGGGGGCGAGAGCCTTTATAGTGAGCTCGAAACGTACCTGATCGTTGCCCTTTCCGGTGCAGCCGTGGCAGATAGCGTCGGCATTCTCTTTCTTTGCGATCTCAACGAGTCTCTTCGCGATAGGGGGACGTGCGAATGAAGTACCGAGAAGATAGCCTTCGTATTTTGCACCAGCCTTTAATGTCGGGAATATGAAGTCGTTGACGAATTCGTCCTGTATATCTTCTATGTAGAGTTTGGAAGCACCTGTCTTCTTCGCGCGCTCTTCAAGACCAACGATCTCGGAGTCCTGACCGACATTTCCTGCAACGCAGATGACTTCACAGCCCTCATAGTTTTCCTTGAGCCACGGGATTATGATAGATGTATCAAGTCCGCCGGAATATGCAAGTACGATTTTTTTGATGTCATTAGCCATTTTTGTATTCTCCTTCTGAATATGTTCCGACCGCTGATCCTGATAAGCTTTTCAGAACGATCGGAAAGAATTGTTTTATACATTCTATTATACACCAAATATTCATAATGTCAAGCTTTTTTATGCGCATTTATGTATATTATACTGTATAAAATGAATAATGAGTGTATAAATCGAAAATAAATCAATTGTTCATATTATTGTCAAATGTCCATAAACGTTTTGTAGCAGAATTGCCGAAAAAACAGGTAAAAACGGAAAATTTTGTTCATATGTGCTTGACAAAATAAGTGTTCTTATGTATAATAGAGATATGAACGGAATTATATGAACAAATCGCATCCGGCGACCTGTTCACGTTTTGTCGTAAAATGTATTCGGAAAGGATATTACAATGCTTTTAGGAGAGAAACTTGAGATCCTTATCGAGCGCCGCAATATGAGCAAGACAGAGTTTGCGGAGAGCGTCGGTATTACATACAGAGGACTTGCGAATTATCTCAACGGTTCAAGAAAGCCCAAGAAGGAAGTCCTTGAAAAGATATGTGAACAGCTCCAGATCACTCCGGAGTTCATTACCGATGATACAAAAAATCTTATCCTTGACAGCAAAGAGAGATTTGTTTTCAATTCCAAGTCTGATTCGTCATCAATACGCGAGGCTGCTGATTACCTTGAAAAAGGCAAACAGATATTCGAGAGCAGCAGCATAAGCAGCGAGGACAAGCAGGCTCTTTTCTCGTGCCTTACAGAGCTTTATTTCAAATCGGCACAGTCGCGGAACTGACGTTCACCATATAATACAACAAGAACAGAGAACGAAAGGACGGCTAAATGGATAAAGCAAAGATCGAAAGGATCAATTTCCTTGCGAGAAAATCAAGAACAGAACAGCTTTCCGAAGAAGAAAAGCAGGAACAGACCGAGCTTCGGAACGAGTATCGCCGGTTTATGAGAAACGGCTATATGGCTCAGTTTGAGAATACATATATTATTGATGGTTCGGGCAATAAAAAGAGGCTTATCAAACAATGAACAGACTGACGGATAAATTCGGTCGTATTGGCTTCAGTGCTATATTTGATTCTGATACGAAAGTCGCATGGAGCAACGAAAAGCGTCTGTTCAGAAAAATAGCTTCGTCTGATATATTTATGAATGCGTACAGGGACGCTGCCGATAAACGTGATCCCTTCGAGAATAAGCTTACATATAACGGTGTACGGTTCAAAGCCGTTTTTATTCCTATCGCTGACCGCAGATACCTTTGCATAGCATATCCGGAGGACAGGTTCGTCCGGTTCGCTTATTCAGAGATGTATATGCGGATTTTTAATATCCGGAGCTGTGCGGAGAAGATGATCGCCGGCTGTCCGGATATACTTGAAGCCGCCGGTAAGTGCTCTGTTCCCGATGATGTACTGAAGATGATAGAAGATCAGCTTCGTTTTGCGGAAAGTGTAAAGTATGATGCAGACGGTATCGCAAGGATATACGATGCGGACCGTATGTGCGAATATGTCAGTATCCGTGAAAAGGTAGCCGAAACATTCGGAAATATTAAGAAGTACAATAAGATACTTTCGAGAAATATAACATTTGACGCGGATATAGAATGTTCGGTGGCTAAGATCAATTATTCTGTGTTTGAAGCGGCTTTGCTGGGTATTGTGCGTATGATGTACAAATGTATCCCGAAAGACGGGGACGGCAGGATAATTATTAAAGGAAACAGGGACACAGGACTTCATATCCGTACTTTCTGTGAACACGGTTCCGAGGGTTTCAGCTTAAAAGACATCGACTATGAGATAAGAGATATTAAATGTGCTTTCGAGTATCTCGGCGGAAGTGCAGAGATCATGCTCGGCGAGAACGGTCTGTCGGTAAAAGCTTCCGCACCCGCAAGCCTTTCCAACTTCAATTGCAGGGTTAAGTCCTATGATCTTACCGATACTCCCGAAGACGACCCTTACGAGATATTGACCGGATATACCGGACTTACTGCCGAAGAAATAATGCACGCCGAGGGCGCTGTTCAGTTCAGATGTCCCGTAACAGAGCCGGAATATCCTATCTCCGAGGTGCTCGCGGACGCTATGCTCCGACCTCTTGCAGAGGAAATGAACTTAGATTAATAAAATATATTGTTGAATTTATCTCTTTTTTTTCAATTTATCACATAATTATCACATAAACGGGTTATACTGTAAAACAGTTAAGGGGTCACCCTTGACTATGATTAATGGTGAGTTAATCATAATTTCCTCTCCCAACATTTCATTGTTATTATTTGATTTAATCTTTTCCCGCGTAGGGAAAACCCGTTCAGTATAAGAACATCGGTTCTTTACTGAACATTTTTTTTAAACATTATAATATTTTACATTATTTTCAAACGGAGGATAATATGTACAAAATACTTGTTGCGGACGATGAAAAGAATATCAGAGAAGTTATCCGCGAATACGCGGAATTTGAAGGTCATGAGGTAAAGGAAGCCGTTGACGGTATGCAGGTCGTTGAAATGGCGAAAAACGAAGATTTTGATATTATAATCCTCGATGTTATGATGCCTAAGCTCGACGGTTTTTCCGCCTGCAAGGAGATACGCAAGACAAAGAATACTCCCGTGCTTATGCTTTCGGCAAGGGGTGAAGAGTACGACAAGCTCTTCGGCTTTGAGATAGGTGCTGACGATTACGTCGTAAAGCCGTTCTCGCCGAAAGAGGTACTTGCGAGAGTCAACGCCATAATCAAGCGTAATCAGCCCGCAGCAGCAGCTTCGGAGATAGTGCGCTTCGAGGGTCTTGAGATAAACTTCACATCGAGAAGTGTTTCGATAGACGGCGAAAAGGCTAACCTTACTCCAAAGGAGTATGATCTGCTTTTCTATCTCGTACGAAACAAGAATATCGCACTCACGAGAGACAAGCTTCTGTCCGAGGTCTGGGGATATGATTTCTTCGGAGACGACAGAACGATAGATACGCACATAAAGATGCTCCGCAACAATCTGGGTGAGTACCGTAAATTCATTGTTACTTTAAGAGGAATGGGTTACAAATTTGAGGTATGACAAAATCAGAAGAAAAATCAAAGATAGATCTCTTTCGCCGCAGTATCAGATTCAGGATATGGAGAACCTTCCTCCTGTTTACTGTGGCGATACTTGCATTTCTGTTCATATCGCAGGTCGTGCTTATGCCTGCGATATATCGTTTCATAAAGACACAGGAATGCATATCGACTGCCATAGAGATAAAGAATGCATGGAACACCGACGAGCTCAATACCGTTATAGACGAAAACGCGAAAAGAAAGCAGCTCGGAATACTGATCCATTTTCCCACATCGTCAATAGGCGGACTTCCGTTTACCTATTCCCGTGATACGACAGGTTCGTCGGTTTCGATAGACCGTCGTGTAAGCGACGAGATGGTCGATGAACTAAAAGCGTCGAAAAGCGGTATGGTATTCTTTCAGGTGGACGACGATACAAAGGAATCGTTCCTTCTCGCGACCTATGTCGGAACTGCGCAGGACCCGTCGGGCTATATCTTTATCTATGCTTTTCTTGAGCCGACGGGAACAACGACGCAGATCCTTGCAAACATCTTCCTTATGTCGTCTCTCGTTATAATCTTTGGTTCGCTCATAGTTGCAGTAATAATATCGTCGAGCATATCAAAGCCGATAATAAGCATTTCAAAATCCGCCGATAAGCTCATCACCGGTGATTTCGATGTAAAGCCGTCGTCCCGCGATTACAGCGAGATAGTTGTGCTTACAGACAACCTTAATAAAGCGTCCGCCGAGATCTCAAAGACAGAAAAGCTGAGAAAAGACCTTCTCGCGAACATTTCCCACGATCTGCGCACGCCGCTTACCATGATAAAAGCTTACGCTGAGATGATACGCGATCTTTCGGGAAACAATCCGGAGAAGCGTGAAAAGCATCTCGGCGTAATAATAGATGAAACGGACAGGCTTACACTGCTCGTAAACGACATTCTCAACCTTTCAAAGCTCCAGAGCGGAAATGTTGAGCTTGACAGGAAAGTTATCAATTTCAGCTCGCTGCTGCGTGATATTGTTTCGCGCTTCTCAATGCTCGACGAAACGAAGATTGAGCTGAACTGCGACGAGAATATCCATATAAACGCGGACTCGAAACAGCTCGGGCAGGCGGTATATAACCTTATAATCAATGCAATAAACTATTCGGGCGTAGATACGGTAACTGTAAATCTTTACGGCGTCGGACTCAGCAATGTCCGATTCGAGGTATCAGACAAGGGCGTCGGTATCTCCGCGGATCAGCTCCCGTATATCTGGGACAGATACTATAAAGTGAACCGCTCGGAGAACTATAAACGCGCTGTCAAAGGTACAGGTCTCGGCCTTTCCATTGTAAAGAGCGTGTTTGAATGCCACGGTTTCAGATACGGCGTTGAGAGCGAAGAGGGAAGCGGCACGACGTTCTGGTTTGAGTGTCCGCGGGAGAGAACGGATAATGAGAGAGATAACGTATGAGATTGATGAACGTCACGACGGTATGCAGGTCGGGGCGTTTCTCCGCGGGAGAGGATTCAGCCGTGCGGTGCTGACCCGCCTCAAGCAGGGTGACAGACTCAAGTGCAACGGGTCGCATATCCGGACAGTTGATACTGTAAAAACGGGTGATGTTGTAAGTGTCGCATTCGACGACAGGTCGGAGACTTTTCCGAATCCTGACCTGAAAGCCGACGTTGTATATGATGATGATGATATTGTCGTATTCGACAAGCCTGCTAATATGCCTGTCCATACTTCGATATGGCACGGAAAGGACACGCTCGCGAATCTGTTTGCCGCGCTTTATCCCGATTCTTACTTTCATTCTGTTGGACGGCTCGATAAAGACACGTCAGGGCTTGTCACGATAGCCAAAAACAAGATCGCTGCGTGTGTACTTATGACCACCGGAGATAAGCGTCCCGAAAAGGTATATTACGCTGTAACAGACCGTGGTTTCGCCGATTCCTGCGGGACCGAGGGTGAGATCATAGCGCCTGTTGCCAGGGAAAAGGATGACTATATGCGCCGCACCGTTCGTGAGGACGGTGAATATGCACATACTAAGTACCGCGTGATAAGAAGCACCGGAAAATACTGCTTAAGCGAAATATCGCTCGTTACCGGAAGAACGCACCAGATACGCGTGCATTTTGCGTACATGGGCTTTCCGCTTATCGGAGACGAGCTTTACGGCGGAGATACATCTGTGCTGAAACGCCATGCGCTTCACTGTGGAAAGCTTTTTCTGCGCCAGCCTGTGACAGGAGCGGAGATAAGCCTTTCGTCACCGCTTCCGGAGGATATGGAGTCGCTTTTTGACGAATCACAGAAAGAACGTTCATGATTTCTTTTGTGAAAATGTGGTAGTTTGTCTTGATTTTTCTGACTATATATAGTATAATATAATGTATATAAAAATATCAGTATTGTTACGGAGAGCAAAAAATGAACGAAAAGCTTAATGTATGTCTTCTGAACGACTCGTTCCCGCCTCTGATAGACGGCGTAGCTACGGCTGTCATAAACTATGCCAATATAATTCAGCACGAGCTCGGAAATGCTACGGTCGTTTGTCCTTCTTACCCGGGCGCAGAGGATAACTATGATTTCCCTGTCGTCCGTTATTCGAGCCTTGCTACCGAAAAGCAGATAGGCTACCGCGCGGGATATCCGTTCAGTGCCTCTAAGCTCGAAGCCATGAAGAACAGTATGTTCGATGTTATACACAGCCATTGCCCGTTCGCTTCGACCGTTTTTGCGCGCAACTTAAAGGCTAAAACCGGTGCGCCGCTCATAATGACGTATCACACGAAGTTCAACGAGGATATAAGGCGTGTCATTGATAATCCGCTTCTTGAAAAGCAGATAACCAAGTTCGTTGTGCAGAATATCTCGGTATGTGACGAGGTATGGACAGTAAGCCGCGGTGCCGGCGAAAATCTGCGCAGTATCGGCTATGAAGGCGATTATGTCATAATGCCGAACGGGGTCGATTTTCCTAAAGGCAGAGCGTCAGATGAAGCGGCAGAAGCCCTTCGCGCAGAATACGGCATTCAGCCGGATATGCCGCTTTTCCTGTTCGTCGGTCGTCTGTTCTGGTACAAGGGCTTCAAAGTCATACTCGGAGCGCTCAAATACCTTGATGAGCACGGGATAGATTACAGAATGCTGGTTGTCGGTGACGGAGGAGATGCCGAAGAGATAAAGGCTGAAGCTGAGAAGCTCGGTCTTTCCGACAGGATCATTTTCGTCGGTGCGATAAATGACCGGAATGAGCTTCGGGTCTATTACACAGCCGCGGATCTGTTCGTTTTCCCGTCGGAATACGATACGAACGGTATCGTCGTGCGCGAAGCGGCAGCCTGCGGACTTCCGAGTATGCTTGTGAAGGGAAGCTGTGCGTCCGAGGATTTCACCCACTACAAGAACGCGATACTTATCGAAAACAATGCCGAATCGGCTGCGAAGGAGCTTGCTTATGCCACTTCGCACCTTGACGCGCTTAAAGATATGGGCGAGCACGCTATGAACGATGTTTATCTTTCGTGGGAGGATGCGGTCAAGAACGCCTTCAACCGGTATAATATCGTACTTCAGAATTACAAGCAGGGAATTACCCAGTGCAGAGAGACAAAGACACAGGAAATTCTTTATTCTTCCGTATCCAACATCACCGACTCGATACAGAAGGTACGAAGCATAACCGCGTCCGCGAAACGTCTTACGATAAAGACGAGCAAGACGCTTACCCACGCAATAACCGCGAATATGACAAAAAAGGAAAAAGATAAATAATGGAAACTATATGGAAAGAGCTTTATGAAGCCGCAAGATCAAAGCTTGCACCGAAACAGATCTCTGATTATATCAGCGGCGGGGAAGTTGCTGCTGCGGTTCTTTCCTCATCCGGGAAGATATATACCGGTGTGTGTATCGACACCTGCTCGACACTCGGTATCTGCGCCGAAAGAAACGCGATGTTCAATATGATAACGAACGGCGAGTATGAGATAACTAAAGTACTCGCGATACTTCCTGACGGAAAGACCGGAGCGCCCTGCGGTGCCTGCCGCGAGTTTATGGTCCAGCTCATGCCCGGAAAGTACAAGGACATAGAGATAATGGCTGACTACGAAACGGGCAGGGTAGTGAAGCTCGGAGATATAACGCCGGAATGGTGGATAAAGTGAAAAGAAAGATCCCGCTTATTGCCGAAAGGCAAAAGGCGGGATTTTTATGTACGCTCGTTATTTCTGAACGATCTGATATTCTGTGAAAATGCGGATCACTTTAGGGTACCTCTAAAAACCGCTTTGAAAAGAGAAAATGAGATAGCTGCGTCGGATACAAGGAAAGCCGACGCAGCCGGGCTGGTCTGTCGGTCAGCCCCTCTGTCTCGCAAGCTCGACACCTCCCCGCTGCCGGGGAGACCACGCCCGGTTAGGAGGTTTGACGCAGCAGACGGTCACGGCAGGAAGCCGTGGTATTGCCGCCAAAAGCGCGCAGGACGCGCGCATACAAAGCGGCATAAAGTGGATAGCTCTTTTTCTCTCAAATTGGGTTTTTAGAGGTTCCCTTTATCTTCCAGTTGTTCCTTCCGGCTTTCTTAGCCTCATATACTGCTTCATCGGCTCTGGTAAGTGTGTCCTCTATGCTTCTGTCGTGCTTGCTGATGTAGGCGAAGCCCATTGAAGCGGTGATCTGTTTTCCGTCGAGTTCCGGAAGATCTATATTTCTTATCGTATCAAGGATATTGTCTCCGAGCTGCGGCTGCTTATCGTGCGGTATATTCCTGAACACCGCAACAAATTCGTCGCCGCCCCATCTTATGACAGCATCGTCATCGCTGATATTCATTTTTATAGCGTCAACAAAGTGACTGAGTACCTTGTCGCCGACTGCGTGTCCGTAAGTGTCATTGAATTGCTTGAAATAATCCACATCGAGCATGAGAACGAGCGTATTGAGATTATTTTCCTTTGAATGCTCGAAATACTCCTCAAGCAGTGTCTGCCCGCGTATTCTTGAGTTTGCTCCGCTTACCGCGTCCCAATAAAGCTTGTCGCTAAGTTCTCGTTTCTGGTCTTCATAGACACGTCCTTTTGTCGAACTGTAAGCACGGAACATAGCAAAAAGCATTATCAGCCATACAAGAGAGCTGAATGTGATTATAAGCGTCTGCGGCAGTATCAGCCGTCTCATTGCTCCGTCCTGATAATGCTCCATATCGTCCATGTTGACGCCCATGCAGACGATCCAGTCAAAACGCTTGTACAGGCTTGAATAAGTGATCTTTGTGGTTACGTCGTCGGAATTAAGCTTCTTGAAATCGTAAATCAGATAGACCGAGCCGTTCTCACGTACACCGTTCAGCTCCTCTTCATACGCTTTGATACCGGCGGGGTTAGGTGTTTCGGTGGACAGATAACAACCCTCTGTGTCGCTGAGATTCGGGTGGATAAGGCGTATTGCATAGTTGTCGCCGCCGTTGTAATCGAGAACCTTCTGTACCCACATATATGTGCCGTCGATATGCACCTCGGAGTATATTTTCTCATGGGCTATCTTTGTCATAGCGGCTTCTGTTTCCTCCGGTGATGCACCCGGATTTTCGGTCAGAAATCTGTTCGCACAGGTATCTATGTATGATATAGTATTTTCGACGTTTTCCTTCAGCATTGTCCGCTTGACTTCAAGAGCCGCGTCATATGCCGCCTGTGCTGTGATTCGTGAAACAATGTAAGCGAACACTGCGATGATCAATATTGACAGAATCGTACCCGAGAGAATATATATCTGATATTTCCTGTATTCCTTTTCCTTAGATCTCATTCCGGTTCACCAGCTTTTTAGCGATCTCCGATACCGGAAATACGTCCGCAAAAAGTGTGCGGCGGTACGGTAATTCCGGCGATCGCATTACAAAAGTATGTAAGAGCTCCGGACGGCGGAGCAAAAATCGCCCGTTACTGAAAAGTAACAGGCGTAAAAACGGCAAAAGCCGTGGTGCGCCTGACGGGATTCGAACCCACCGCACGCAGCGTCGGAGGCTGCTGCTCTATCCAAATGAGCTACAGACGCAAATTTGCGGCAGTACATCAGTACCGCCGCAATTATTATAACACATTTTCGCTTATAATGCAAGCATTTTTTCTACAGTTGCATATTTTACGCTGTTGCAGAAAATATCCATAGCCTTTGAAAGCTCTTCCTCGGTCGGATACGTCGGTGCAATGCGGATATTATTGTCGAATGGATCATTTCCATAGGGGTAGGTAGCACCCGCGCCGGTAAGGACAACACCAGCATCTTTACAAAGTTCGACAATTCTTTTTGCTGTTCCGTCGAAGCCTGTGAACGAGATGAAGTATCCGCCCTTAGGTCTGTGCCAGCCGCCGATAGCGTGGGGAGCGATCTCCTTTTCGAGCTTGTCGAGAACTATCTCGAACTTAGGTGCGATTATCGCCTTGTGAAGCTCCATGTGCTTTACCATACCGTCGAAATTCTTGAAGAAACGAACATGACGGAGCTGATTGAGCTTATCGAAGCCGATAGTCTGATATGTCATCTTGCTCTTGATGTAATCTATGTTTGCCTTGCTTGCGCCTATGCAGGCGATACCGGCACCGGGGAAGGAAACTTTTGATGTTGACGCGAACATCATCACCATATTCTCGTTTCCGTTCTTCTTGCACTCATCAAGTATGTTGAGCAGATTGTCGTGGTCATCGGAAAGATGATGGATGCAGTAAGCGTTGTCCCAGTAGATGCGGAAATCATCTGCTTTCGGTTTAAGAGCCGCAAAACGCTTTACGACCTCATCGGAATATGTAATACCTGTCGGGTTCGAGTACATAGGAACGCACCAGATACCCTTTATTTCTTCATCTTCCGAAACGAGCTTTTCGACCATATCCATGTCGGGTCCGTCGTTGCGGTAAGGAACTGTAATCATCTCGATGCCGAGGCTCTGGCATATAGCGAAATGTCTGTCATATCCGGGGGCAGGGCAGAGGAACTTCACTTTGTCATACTTGCCCCAAGGCTTTTTCCCGCCGACAACACCGAAATGCAGCGACATCATTATGGTATCATACATAAGCTGAAGACTTGAGTTTCCGCCGACAATGATCTCGTCCATTCCCACGCCGAGCATAGGGCGAAGAAGCTCTTTTGCTTCCGGAATACCATCAAGTATGCCATAGTTGCGGCAGTCTGTGCCGTCGGCAGCAAGACAGTCACCAAGGTCGTCCTTCAGCATAGCTTCCGAAAGTTTAAGCTGTACGGGAGCAGGCTTTCCTCTCGCCATATTGAGTTTGAGTCCCTGAGCCTTAAACTCATCATGTTCCTTCCGGAGCTCTTCCAGAAGTTGTTTAAGCTGTTCCATAGCCAGATCCTTATACATTTTGATCCTCCGATAAAAAGTAGTATATTTTCAACTATATATTATACACAAATTATCGGAAATTGCAAGTTGTTTTTTTGATTCCTGCAAAAAATGAAATAACTTTTGTAGAATTTACCGATTGAGCAGACATTTTTGGAATTATTCCTGTTCAATATATTCATCAAGTGTCGAGATAGGATCAAGCTTGTAGGTTATTTCCGTCTCTCCCTCGGCGTTGGTTATGATATTTATCCTTATCATTACCATACATCCCGTCAGGGCTGTGCGGGGAAGGAGCGTGTTCTTTTTTATATCGTATGAGAACTGGAGAGCTACGCTTCCCGTTATACCGTCAAGTGTCAGCTTTGCCGTACCGTAGTCGTTTAGCTCTACCATCATTCCGGTTCCGTCGTCATTCTTGAGGATAGCCTCGTTTACAGAGCGGTTAAGGCTGTCTATGCCGACCGCCTCGGCTTCGGTGATAGAAATGCCGGTGGTGAGGACTTCAAGTTTCAGCTTATCCATACTGTAATCTGTATTCTTCTGACCGGGAGCTACCTGCTGTTCCGCGAAAATATCCATATAAATGATGTCTTCCTTTAGTGACGGACGGTATGTATGGATACGGAAAGCCGGGTAAAACTCGGGAGTGCCTGCTTCAAGAGCGGCTGCGAGGACATCTTCCTCAGAGAACTCGACCATAACGAGCTTTTCGACTTTTTCGTTGAAAGCGTCAATATCTATATCCGAGCTGTAAAGACGCTTGACGGAATATCTTCCGTCGCCTACATTGTGCTCAAGGTCGGAAACGTAGGTTATTTCCTTAACGGAGATCTCGTTGTAAACGAAATAACCGACGATACCGAGAACGAGCAGCATAAGCATTACTATGACTGCTTTTTTCATTTGTCTGAAATATCCTTTTTCAATGCATCAGATGCAGTATAAATTAGTATCCCACGCCGGAATGTATGGGTGATGCCGCAGGAACATACGGTAACCGGGATTGAGTTCGTGGATAAGAAGCGGAAGCTCGACAAGATCTTCAACTCTGTGATAGAGCGAAACGATAAGTCTGGGCTTATATTTCCTTATCGTTTCTTCCGAGCCTAAAAGAGCCTCGTGCTCACTTCCTTCGACATCATATTTGATCAGAGTCGCGGGTTTTCCGTCAAGAAGGCTGTCAACGCTTAACGCGTCTATCTCATACCCGCGGCCGTCAGATTTTTCCGGGTCGGTTATGAGTGCAGAACCTCTGCCTGCCTTATTGTTGAATATAAGCTTTGTATCGCTGCTCCATGCCGCGGCGTTTTTTGCGGTAAGCAGGGCAGAGCTTATGTAGTAAAGCCGTCTTCTTAGTTTTGAGAAGTTCCGTCTGTCCGGTTCGAGCGCGTAAATATGCCTGAAACGCTTTCCGGTAAGCTTCAGGAAAGCTTCGACCGTATCGCCGTTGTACGCTCCGAGATCGACATAGGTTTCGTCCGGACCGATATTCAGCATTCCTATCATTTCTTGCAAAGGACTCTCACATTTGCGAAGCGTTCCAATGTCGCCTGTTATGCGGTATTTCATGAGCACATCGAGACATTCTCTCGATGCGTCGTCGGCAAGATAAGATTTGAGCTGCATTATCTCAAACTCATGATCGGAAATATAATCGCCGTCGAACAGCCCGTCACCGACAACAGGGACATCGGGTGCGTATGTTTCGTATTTTTCCCTGATACGGTCGATGCGCTCCATAACATCCGGGAGAGCGCTTCCGAAGCATATCACAACAATGAAGTCATTGTAAAGCTCCTCTATCTCTGAAAGCTTTTTTACACGGTGTCCTCTGAAACTGTGACCGCGGACGAATTCATCACTTGCCATGAAATCCGCCGGTTCAATGCCGTATTTTTCCATAACGGAGAGTATCTTATCTGCGCCGTCGCCCATTCCGTACATAATTATAGGCTTTTTCGTTTCCGAAAGTGCCGTCCACACATCTACTGCGGGATCGTAGCTTTCCGGAACGATATAGTTTTCGTCCATTATATCAATACCTGCTTTTATAAAATATTGCACAATAATACAGAATAATTATATCATATTATTTTTCATTTTGCAACTATTTTTGCAATATTTAATGGAAAAATTAAAAATTCAGCTCTATCATACTATAAAAGAAAAATGCTCGGTAATATATTCTTTGGAAAAACGACACTATATGTTTGATGAAAAATAAATATAAAGGAATATCGTGTTCCTGAGAGCGGAGCAGAATGAACAACAAAAATCCCCTCCCGATATGCGGGAGAGGAACGTAAGCTTTATGAAACTCTTCGTATTATTGCCTGAATAAGTGAAGCTATCTGCGGTTTTGAGAACTGTTCATCTGCGCCGACGCTTAAACCCTTACGCTTCATGGTTTCGTCAATTAACGATGAGAAGAGGAATACGGGTATCTGTTTTAAGCTCTCGTTTGTTTTTATAAGCTTGGTAAGTCTGTGACCGTCCATCTGCGGCATCTCAATATCGCTTACGACAAGACCTATGTAATCGCGTATATTCTCTCTTCCGGAGAAAGAGGAGATATAATTCCACGCCTCAAGTCCGTTATTGAACGAAGCTATATTGTGGAATCCTGCATCTGTGATAGCGTTCACGACGAGCTGATTCAAGAACGGAGAGTCCTCTGCGATAACTATCTTGGTATCGAATCTTGTATCACGGGTGGATTCAACGCGATCCATGCCGGACATATCAAGAGAAGCCGAGCAGTTAAGGTCGGATATGATCTTTTCGAAGTCCAGGATAACAATGATGCGTCCTTCGATCTTGGCAATACCGGTAGCTATACCCGCCTGAGAGTTGTTTGCAACTGTGGGCGGCTTTTCGATGCTGCTCCAGCTTATACGCTGAATGCCCTTGACGCTTGTAACATGGAATGCAATATCAAGTCCGTTGAACTCACAAAGGATAAGCAGACCTTCGTTGCCTTCCGGGAGCTTTTTTCCGAGCACCTTATGCAGATCAACGACGGTGATTATCTTATCACGGGGCATAAAAAGACCCTCGATCTCATCGGGCGCAGCCGGCATAGGTGTTACTTCGCGGTAAGTCATTATCTCTTCGACTTTCGCGATATTGATACCGTAGTCTTCGTCTCCTACGAAAAATTCGAGCAGTTCAAGCTCGTTGGTTCCGCTTTCAAGCAATATATTCGTTTCCATACACTTCTGCCTTTCCGTAATGAACCTATGATATACCCATAGTACTTATGTTCATTATACATCATAATACTGATAAAATCAATAGTATAATAGAAATTTTAATATTTAGGATATATTTATATGTTGATTTTTATTAAAAATGCACAAAACAATCAGTAATCATAATGACTTCCGCCGACAAATTCTCTTACAAGAGAGTTCACAGGAACTTCATCGGTGGACATTCCGTCTATCTCGGTGAGGAACTCTTCAAGATCCCTGAACTGGTCGTAATCGGGGTAGGAGTCGCGTACCGCAAGAAGCTCGTCAAGTATGATCGGCTTATATACTGCGGGCTCGTAGGCTATGAATGTGTCTATGTCGAACATAGCCTTGTCCTTGTGCGGCATTATGAACCTCTGCTCACCGCGCTGCACCCATTTGAAGAATTCGAGCGTCTCGGAGATACCGCGGCCTCTGAAAAGCTTGTCGCGCACGATACGTCTCATAAGTCTTACCTTTGACGGGTGAAGAAGGTTGCTTTCATCGTTTTTGAGACGCGTTCTTACGCTGACATAAACAGTGGTTGCGTGGCTTCCGATATTTCCGGTGATCTCGGGGTTAAGGGCGTGTATGCCTTCAAGGATCACGAATTCGCCTTCCTTGCGCTTTAATGTTTTGCCCTTCTGACGCGTCTGGGTGGCAAAATCGAAAGTGGGCATCTCAACTTCTTCGCACTTCCAGAACTTATCGAGGTGATCGTTGAGAAGGTCCATATCAAGGCGTTTCGGGCTCTCGAGATCTACGCGTCCGTCCTCATCGACCTCGTTTTCCGGGTCGCCTAACGGTCTGAAATAGTTGTCCATGGATACAGGGTGAACAGTTTTTCCCGCGTTTTCAAGCATTGTTGCGAGACGAAGTGCGGTCGTGGTCTTGGCAGATCCCGAAGGTCCGGAGATAAGTATTATCGGGAGCTGATGATTGCTGTCAAGTATATGATCCGCAACGTTCTTGATCTCGTTTCTGTAGTTTTGCTCCGCCTTTTCGATAAATCCTTTAAGATCGTTTTTTACGGAGCCGTTAAGCTCTCCCAGTGTCAGAAATTTCATAATTAATGACTCCTTTCATTTATTTTTCAGCAGTTCCGCGATCTCTGAAAGATCGCCGCATACTGCCGAGATATTCTTTTTAAGCTCCTCGTCCGGTTCCGTGAGATCGGGAACCATGATCGTGAAGCAGCCCGCATCATGTGCAGAGATGATGCCGTTAGGTGAATCTTCGACCGCAATGCATTCGTCGGGTGACAGTCCGAGCTGTTCTGCCGCGAAGAGGTAAATATCGGGCTTAGGCTTACCCCATTCGACCATAGTTGCGCAGATGATCCTGTCGAAGCAGCCGTCAAGTCCGACTGACCTGAGAAGCTTTCCGGCGCGTTCCTCGTCTGTCGCTGTCGCAACAGCACGCATATATCCGTTATTTCCGAGAAAACCGAGAAGTTCCGACGCGCCCTTCTTCTTTTCGACACCGTATTTGTCGATGTGTTCCTGCATGAGTTTAAGCCTCATAGCCCGAAGCTCGCGGTAATCGCATCCCTCGCCGAACCATTCGGTGAAGAGCGGCTGAACAAGGCGGTGAGTAAGGCTTCGGAGCGTGAGCGCCTGTTCGGGCGACATATCATATCCGTATCTTGCGGCAGCCTCGCGCCAATATCTGAAAAGAAGCTTTTCGGTGTCGAGAAGCGTGCCGTCGAGATCGAATATCACCGCTTTTATGCGGCTCAGGTCGTATTTAGTATGCATAGGAGTTGTCCAGTCTTGTAATATTCTTTATGGAATGAAGGGTGGTCCATGTCTTGCTCTTTGAAAGCGTATATACCATGGTTTTTTGCGGCTGTACCTCGAATTCGATACCCTCGACCGCAAGAGCGGAAGGCGGGATGTACTCCACCGTAACGGTATATAGTTCGCCGATATTCGACACGTCCTTTATCCTCGGTGAATAAGCTGTATAGTGCGGATTTATCGGCACCTGATAAGAGTTCATATCCTCAATGTATGTGAATGTTATGTCCATTGTTCCTACGGTCTGATGCTCGATCTTCACCGAGTTTCCGAATATCGCACGAACCGAGTATTCCACATCTGACGCGGGAACGTACATGTAGGTATTGTACAGCTTTTCGTAATTCGAGTTGTCGCCGGTAAGTATGATACGCCAGATAGCGGATTCGATTATGATCGTAGAGGGAAGCTCTTCGACTGTGTCGCAGTCCGGCGGGTCAACGCAGACAACAGGGTAGAGGAATAGCGCGATCTCGTTCTTGAGATCTGTCCTGTTCGCTATGTCGGCGATAACATTCGCTGTAAAGTTCACAGTGGACATGATGCCTATAACGGACATAATTATTATGAACACTGCGAAAACAAGATAGAACTTGTTTGCTTTTGCCGGTTCCTTTTCCTCTTCGTTTTCCGCTGTATCCGGAGTGCTTTCGTCGATCTCGGCGTAGTCCTCTGAAATAGCCGCGCTGAAGCTTTCGGAAAAGCTTTCCGGCTCGTGCTGCTGATGTGTGTTTGAATGGGGAACAAACTGCTTTACGTCAGACTCGGTATCTGCGGGCTTTTCCTCAGGAGACTCATCTGCTTCCTTTACCGAAGGTTCCGGTGTACTTACGGGAACCGGCTGTCTGTTCAGCGGGGTAGAGGCTTTAAGCTCCTTTTCCGTGCGTTCCTGCTCAGCCGCGCGGAGCCTTTCCGCCATACGCTGTTCCGCTTCAAGAGCCTTTCGTTCATATTCCGCAAGTATGGTTTCGCTGTCTGTCGAAGTCTGGCTGTCGTCCTCGGCGTTCAGCTGTTGATTGAGTTTTTCGGTGGTACTGTTTTTCTGAGCCGACTGTGGCTGACGGTTCTTTTTCTTTTTCTTTGCAGACATCTTATCTCCTCTTATCTGATCTGTCCGCAGCCGGTGATCAGGTATTTGTATGTGGTAAGCTCCTTAAGACCCATAGGTCCTCTTGCGTGGAGCTTTTGTGTGGATATTCCGATCTCTGCTCCGAGACCGAACTCAAATCCGTCGGTGAAGCGCGTGCTCGCGTTTACATAAACCGCAGCGGCATCAATACATTTCTGGAACTTCAGAGCGTTGTTCATATTTATTGTCACTATGCACTCGCTGTGTTTCGTGCCGTATTTGTTGATGTGCTCGATAGCTTCGTCAAGGCTCGATACGGTTTTAACGGAAAGAACATAGTCGTTGAACTCGGTAGCGTAGTCTTCTTCGGTAGCCGCACGTTCGGTCTGCATAAACTTCGCGCAGGTCTCGTCTCCATATATCTTCACTTTGCCGTTCCATTTTGCATTGAGCGCGGTATAGAACTGTTCCGCTACGTCCTTATGGACAAGCACGGTCTCGATAGCGTTGCATACGCTCGGACGCTGGGTCTTGGCGTTATCGGTGATGTTCACAGCCATATCTATGTCAGCGAATCTGTCAACGTAAACGTGGCAGTTTCCTTCGCCGGTCTGGATGACAGGTATAGTCGCATTCTGTCTTACCGAGCGGATAAGTCCGCCGCCGCCGCGCGGAATGAGTACGTCGATGTACTTGTCGGCTTTCATTAGTTCGCCTGCGACTGCGCGGGAAGTATCTACAACAAGCTGGACAGCGTCCTCGGGAATGCCCGCTCCGGAGAGAGCAGCGCGCATAATGTTCACAAGGCATTTGTTTGAGTAGATTGCATCGCTTCCGCCGCGCAAGATGCATACATTTCCGGATTTGAGACAGAGTGCTGCCGCATCAACGGTAACGTTCGGGCGGGACTCAAAGATGATGCCGATAACGCCGAGAGGAACGCGGATCTTCTCGACCTTAAGACCGTTCGGGAGCTCCTCGCCGCCGATGATCTCATTTATCGGGTCTTTAAGCTCCATAACCTGTCTTACGCCCTCGCTCATGCCTTCAATGCGTGCTTCGGTAAGCGTGAGACGGTCGATAAGCGCTTCGGTCATTCCGTTTGCTTTTGCGTTCTCAATATCGCGCTTGTTTTCCTTGATAATATCTTCCTTGTTCTGAATAAGACTGTCCGCTATCGCTTTAAGAGCGTCGTTCTTCTGCTTTGTCGATACGGATGTCATAAGGGTCTCCGCCTTTTTTGCGGCGGTTCCGAGTTCTTCTATATAGCTCATTTTTTATGTATCCTTTCTGCTGTTATGCAAGATCAAACAATGTATATTTTGCGGTACCGTCAAAGATACCGTAAAGCTTTTCCGGGTCATCGCCGTTTATGATTACGGTAGGTATTCCGTTTTCGCCGGCTATGGAGGCTGCTTCAAGCTTGGTTATCATACCGCCGCTTGCGAGCTCGCTTCCTTTCTGTTTCGCAGAACTTATCATTTCATCTGTAAGCTTTGTTACAAGCGGGATATGCTTTGCGTCTGGATCGGAAGGGTTGCGGTCATAAAGTCCGTCAACGTCTGTGAGGATAACGAGCAGATCAGCTTCACACAACTGTGCCATTACAGCGGAGAGCGTGTCGTTCTCGTCGAAGTCGAGCTGTTCGATAGAAACGGTATCGTTTGCATTGATTATCGGTACTATGTTCATTTCGAGAAGGCGGTGAAGGGTATTGAAAGCGTTCTCATGACGGGTCTTGTTGCTTATGACATCACGTGTCACAAGAAGCTGGGCTACGGTGTGGTTGAATTTCGAGAACTCACGGTCGTAGATGTTCATAAGCTCACACTGACCAATAGCCGCACACGCCTGCTTGGTCGGTATGTCCTTTGGTCGTGCGGTAAGCCCTGCGCGTCCTACGCCTATACCGACAGCGCCAGAGGTAACGAAGATAATGTCCCTGCCTTCGTTTTTAAGGTCGGACATGACTTCGATGAGCTTTCTGACGCGGCGGATATTGAGGTTGCCTGTCTTGTAGCAGAGCGTCGAAGTTCCGACTTTTATCACAACACGTTTTGCATTTGTTATCTTGTCCATTTTGTGTTCCTCACATTATACCTGATGATATACATATTTATTATATTATATCAAATTTCTCTGTCAATTGCAATAGAGAAATTAAAAAAATGATATTTCAGAATATAAATCGTCTGAAAAGATGTGCCGTAAGTACGCAAAAATGTAAAAATTCAGTTAAATTTGCATTAATTCGACGATTTTTGTTGACAAATGTTGAGATATATTGTATAATAATCAAGATGAATTGTCATTGAGGAAATTCTGCAACGTACAGAATTCCGATAAATGCAGAAAGGAACATACTATGGCAGTAGTTAATTCAATGGAAAATATCGTGGAAGTGGCTTTATCTGAGCTCCTTAAAGAAGACCCGGAGTGCTGCACCTGCGAGCATTGTATGAATGATATGAAGTGTCTTGCACTGAACGCTCTCCCGCCTAAATATGTAAGCTCTGAAAAAGGCGCTCTTTTTTCAAAAATAAGTAACGCGATGGCACAGCAGCGTTCGATAGATGTGCGTGTTGCCTGCATTAACGCGCTTGAGTTCGTAAAAGGACACCCTCATCATCCGATAGACTGAAAAACAACCCCCGAGAGATCGGGGGTTATTTTTATCGGGAAATATGATGATTTTGGGCAGAAAAATACCGTCCCGAATTACGTCCGAGACGGTTTCGCCGCCGCTGCGTTTTCGTTGTTGCTATATTTGCGCGCCCTTGGCAACAACTGTCACTGCATCGCGCAGTCCGCGGCTGGTTAGGGTAAACGTTTGGATTTTCTGAAACTGACGGCTGCGAGGCAGAAAAATACCGTCCCGAACTACGTCCGAGACGGTTTCGCCGCCGCGCGTCCGCGGCTGGTGCGGGTAACAGGAGTTGAACCTGCACGGGAAGCCCACCGGAACCTAAATCCGGCGCGTCTGCCAATTCCGCCATACCCGCATAGTGATATTATATCACATCACAGCAATGTTGTCAATGAAAATGTTTCCCCGCCGAAACGGAAAACTTCCGGAAGGCGGGGAAACACGCTTTCTGTAATTTTTATGCCGTAACTATCTTGTTTGCGTTGTGAAGGTTAAGCTTTTCGACTGCAGCTTCACGCATCTTGTACTTTAATATCTTTCCGGCTGCGTTCATCGGGAACTCGTTGACGAAATCGACATAGCGCGGTACTTTGTGCTTTGCCATGTGGTCGAGGACGAACTGCTTGATCTCTTCCTCGCTCGATGTCTCACCGTCGTTGAGAATGATGCACGCCATGATCTCTTCGCCGTAATCCTTGTCCGGAACGCCTATGACCTGAACATCCTTTACTTTCGGGTGAGTATAGAGGAAGTCCTCGATCTCCTTAGGATATATGTTCTCGCCGCCGCGGATTATCATATCCTTGATGCGTCCTGTGATCTTGTAGTATCCGTCTGACGAGCGTCTTCTCGCAAGGTCACCGGTGTGGAGCCAGCCTTCGGAATCTATCGCCGCTGCGGTAGCTTCGGGCATCTTGTAATAACCCTTCATTATGTTGTATCCGCGGGCTACGAACTCACCGTCGGTATCGTCCGGAAGGTCTTCGTTCGTTTCGGGATCGACGATCTTGCATTCAACACCGAATATCGGTCCTCCGACTGTATTAACACGCTGTTCGATGCTGTCGGTCGTCTTGGACATGGTAGTTGCGGGAGATGCTTCTGTCTGACCGTAGGTAATGCAAATCTCGCTCATGTGCATTTTCTCGATGACTTCCTGCATAGTCTTGATAGGGCAGGGAGAACCCGCCATGATACCCGTTCTCATATAAGAGAAATCGGTGGTCGGGAAGTTCTCGTGTCCGAGCATAGCTATGAACATTGTCGGAACGCCGTGGAAGCAGGTTATCTTTTCCTTGTTGATGCAGTTCAGACCCTTTCTCGGAGAGAAGGCGGGGATAGGCGACATGGTGACACCGTGAGTTACGGAAGCTGTCATAGCGAGCACCATTCCGAAGCAGTGGAACATCGGCACCTGTATCATCATTCTGTCCGCTGTGGATAAGTCCATGCAGTCGCCGATAGCCTTACCGTTGTTGACGACATTGTAGTGTGTGAGCATTACGCCCTTCGGGAAACCGGTGGTTCCGGAAGTGTACTGCATATTTGCAACATCGTCCTTGTTTATCGTGCGGCGGAGTTTTTCCACTTCGCTGTACGGAACCTCGGCTGCCTTAGCGTTAGCTTCTTCCCATGTATAGCAGCCGGGCATCTCGAATCCGTCGGTGATTATGTTGCGAAGAACGGGCAGACGCTTTGAATTGAGCTTACCCTTTTCACAGGTGTCAAGCTCTGGGCATATCTCGCGGATTATCTCCTTGTAGTTGCTGTCCTTGTAGCTGTCGATCATGACGAGAGTGTGGGTATCGGACTGACGGAGCAGGTACTCTGTCTCGTGTATCTTATATGCGGTGTTTACTGTAACGAGCACTGCACCGATCTTGGTCGTTGCCCAGAAAGTGATGTACCATGAAGGAACGTTGGTCGCCCAGATAGCAACATGGTCGCCCTTCTTCACACCCATAGCAACGAGTGCACGTGCAAAGTTGTCAACGTCGTCGCGGAATTCGGGGTAAGTTCTTGTGTAGTCAAGCTCGGTGTAACGGAAAGCGTACTGGTTCGGGAATTCCTCGCATACGCGGTCGAGAACATCGGGGAAGGTATAGTTGATAAGCTTCTCCTTAGGCCAGATGTATTTTCCGGCTTTTCTGTTGTCGTCCTGGAGCGGGTGCTTGTGGTGAACGTGGTAAGGCGCCATGAAGTTAGCGAAATGAGGAACAACGATACCTGCATCGCAGAGTTCGTTTGACCAGCGCTTTACCCATTCGAGGGTAACATATCCGTTGTAGTTTATGCTGTCGAGTGCGGAGAGAATGTCCTTTATAGGCATATCGCCCTCGCCCATGAGTTTGTATTCGAGCTTGCCGTTATTGAACGTGCTGTCCTTTATGTGAGTGTACTTGATGAGCTCGCCGAGGTTTGCTACTGTCTCGGAAGGCTTTTCACCGCCGAATCTGTAGGGGTGGTGTGTATCCCAGAGAGCTGCGATCTTACGGCTTCCAACGGCTTCAAGCACCTTGCACAGACGTTTTGTGTCGCAGTAATCGCCGTTTGTCTCAACAAGAAGGGTAACGTTGTACTGCTCAGCCTGCGGTGCGAGCTCCTTGAGCTCGGATATGATGAAATCGTCATCTGTAAGTCCCGAGGGTGCAACTCCGTCATCGGCAAGAACGCGTATGAAAGATGTTCCCATTTTGCTTGCAAGCTTCATATATTCAACGATCTCCGCCTTGTTTTCGGCGGACTTTTCCTTGAATCGAAGCGCTGCGCCGGACGAGAAGCAGGAGATCTCAAGACCGAGGCTGCTGAGCTTGCTTATAGTTGCGGGGAGCTGTTTTTCTGTAAAAGGCTTTGCCTTTACGGAGAAAATATCGTCTCCGAGGCCGCGAATCTCGATACCGTCGAATCCTAAGTCCTTTGCCATAGAGTAGATGTCAGACCATTCAAAGTCATGGCAGGCGAGTGTTGAGAAGCTGAGTTTCATTTGTTTGTTCCTCCTGTAAAAAATGGATTAATAGGGTTTCGGACGGCCGTAAATAACAAAAACCGTCCCAAAGGTTTGCTTTGAGACGGGAATATACATATACCCGCGGTACCACTCAAATTGCGCAGTTATGCGCCACCTCAGGCTCTATCAAGCCTTATGCATTAACGCAGCAGTAACGGGAAACACTACTTGATATGTCGTTCGCATTTCCGACTCGGAAGGGAGCAGCCTTTGGTATGTCCGCTGTCGTCTCGCATCACCCGACGACTTTCTGAAAACATTCATACCGACGATCTTCGTCACAGTCATTAAAGCAATAGTATCACATTTTATCGGTTTTGTCAACAGTTTTTTTCGGTTTTTTGATAAGTCGGAAGGCAAAAATTTATGCAAATGGCTAAATTTTACAAAACACTATTGATTTTGTTGAAAAAATGTGTTATATTTATATAGATGAATATTTGGGGCTATAATTCTGCCTTTTTTATAACCTACCAATACAGAAGGTGATATGATGTTCGACCTTTTTTCTGTGCTGAAAAAATACAATTGTTTAGATATAATCGTTCGTACCTCCGGAAGTGTTACTATGACGATCACCGGCGAATATGACGGAGAAAGTTTCGGAAAGCCGCTCCCGTTCTCCGACTTCGTTTATATGGACGACTTCCCGCCGCTCATGGATACGATAAACGAATTTGCGAACAGCTCGAAATCCCGCTTATTCACTCACTTCCGTATGGAACACGACGGTGAGCTTCACTGGGCATATATGTGCTGCAGCAAAAGTTCTCAGGACAGATTCAGCGGCATACTGCTCGATGTTTACGAATATATCGACTGCATTCCGAATGACAGCGTTATAAGCGAGTTTGAGCGAAAGCAGAGCAACAAGATCTCGGCACTCAACAACAATACCGCATCTCTTCTTGAGATCTGCGGAAAAGACTATCTTAAACGCATACAGAACCCGTTTACATCCGACCCTGATCTTTACACAGCTATTCTCGACGAGAACGGCGATGTTATATCCGCACCATCATACACAGAAAAGACCGACTATCCTTATTCCGCCAAAGAGCCCGTGCGTTTCAGCTTCCGCACCGGTGCATACTGGTATATAGGCTCTCATAACGCCGGGTCGGTAAAAAACGCCGAACCATATCTCAAAGGTATGGCGGAATGCCTTTCAAGTATTGCGCATTCTATCGTTGCGCTTTACAACGAAGCCGAAAACTCCAACGCAGTCAATAAACAGCTCGGTGCAAATGTTGAACAGCAGATGCTCATAAACAGCATGCAGTCCGTTATTATGCAGGAATCAAAGGCGAGTGACGCGCTTGTGAAAGTTCTTGATATGGCAGGCGATTATCTGCATATTGACGGTATCATCGCTTTCGGCTACGGGACAGACGGTGAACGACGTGAATTCTGCCGCTTTGACCGCAGCGGCGCCAATGACGAAACATACGACTTCATAACCGATAACTATTCGCTTATTGTCAGAGAAATGGGCGATACCGAGAACTATTTTTCCGGTGATAACGAAGAACGTCTGAAAAGCGTGGGAATTACAGCTTTTGCTGTCTCCGCCATGAACGACAACAACGGTGCCAACGGCATCATAATGTACCTTGTGAGAGGGAAAGAATATCGCTGGAACTATAACGACCGCAAAATGATAAGAAGCATCTCTCAGGTGTTATCGACCGTGATATTCAGATGCGAGTCGGAAAAACAGATCGAAGAAAAGAACAAACAGCTCTATGATCTTGCGTTCTTTGATTCTATGCTCGGCATCAAGAACCGTTCAAGGCTCGATATCGATACGGCGGAGATGATAAGGACTCACAGCTCCGGAGCGGCTTTGGCTGTTCAGATAATCAATACACGGTTCCTGAACGAAGTATTCGGTCAGAATTATACCGACAAACTTCTGCGCCAGATCGCGGATTTCCTTTCATCGCCCGATATAGGCGGTGACGGGGTATATCGTTATTCCGGAAGTATCATGATGGTGATAGCGCGTGACTGTACCGCGGAAGTGGCGCAGGAGATCACCAAGAAGATACTTCTGAGAATACGTGAGCCGTTCATAATAGACGGTATTGAGCAGTACGCAGAGGCTGCTGTCGGCATAGCCGTGTTCAACAGCTCGACAGGTTCCGGCGAAGATCTTTACCGCGCTGCGACGCTTTCTCTTTACCGCGCCAACGAATACGGCAAGAACACGTTCGCGTTCTATAACCGTGAGTTCCTTGACGCTAAGGGCGAAGCGTTCAATCTCGAAAGCGAGCTTCGGCGCTGTATCGCGGATAATATGCGTAACTTCGAGGTCACTTTCCAGCCCTCGTTCAATTCATCGGGAGAGATAGATCATTACGAGACGCTTCTTCGCTGGAAGAGCGAGAAAATGGGAAGCATCTCGCCGAGAGTATTTATGCGTATGATGGAAAAGGTCGGTCTCGATACGTCCATTGACCTCTGGGTGCTCCCGCGTGCCTGCAAATTCTGCAAACAGATTCGGGAAGCTACCGGAAAGGATATAAAAGTAAGCGTTAATCTTACTACTCACGAGATGCAGACCGGAGCTCTTCCGGAACGTTTCAGGGCAGAGTTTGAACGCGCCGGTCTTAACGGAAGCGAGATAATTGCGGAAGTTCCCGAAGCAGCACATATCCTGTCGTATAACGATACCGCTTCGACGCTCGGAAAGTTCAAGCGTCTCGGTATGTTTATCTGTATAGACAGTTTCGGCAATGAATATCTGCCGCTTCATATCCTGAAAAATTCGTATGTCGATATGATAAAAGTAAGCTCAAGCTTTGTTACCAATTCCGGCGGCGAATTCGACGACGTTCTGCTGAGCACGACTTTCTCGCTCGCGAAGAGCAGAAACATAACTACTTCCGTCAAGAACATAGAATATATGAGCCAGCTTGAAGCTGCGAAACGTGCCGGAGCCGATGTTCTTCAGGGCGGTTATCTCGCTGCGCCTGAAACGCCGGAAAATATACTGAACTCTCTGAAGATAAGTGTTTCGCAGCCGATAACAGGCTGAATACATAAGATGCGCGCCGACACCTCCTTGCCGGCGCAGTTTTAAATCAGATAGAAAGTCTCGGGAAGTACTGAAGGCGAAGCTTGTCCGCGATAAGAGCTATGAACTCCGAGTTTGTGGGCTTCCCGCGTGAAGTATGTATAGTATAGCCGAAAAGACCGTTGAGGACATCTACATCACCTCTGTCCCACGCTATCTCAATTGCGTGTCGTATAGCGCGCTCAACTCTCGACGAAGTCGTTCCGTATCGCTGGGCAACGGTGGGGTAGAGGAGCTTCGTGACGCTGTTTATCATTTCGTCGTCATTGATCGAAAGGATAATAGCGGTACGCAGATAATGATAACCTTTTATGTGTGCGGGAATGCCTATACGGTGTATCATATCCGTAACGACGTACTCGATGTTAGCCATATCCTTGACAGATGCGTTGGAAGTCAGATTCTTGTACTTTTTCAGAGAGTTTATCTTGTTTACCATTATTTCCGGAGCGAACGGTTTTACCATAAAGTAGCTTGCGCCGGCTTCCATTACTTCTTTTTCAAGCTCCGGGGTATTGATGTTCGACACAACTATCGTGATCGGTACAATACCTTTCGCAGCCCTTATCTCATCAAGGAGCGCAGCCGCGTCGAGTTCAGGCATCTTGGCTTCTATTATAAGAAAATCCGGCATATCGTTCTTGACGGATTCAAGTATGACCCTTCCGTTTTTGTGCCTTGCCGCTGTGAACATTCCTTCCTTTTTGAGCAGGCTCGCCCATGTCAGTCCATATTCCGACGAGTCGTCGCCTATAAGTATTTTAATTTGATTTGTAGTCATATCAGTTGACCTCCTTTTTTTTAATGTGACCATATTGTAGCATATAATTTTTGAAATGGCAATATTTTACAGCGTTTTTCGGAAGCCGTAAAAAGGCATTCTGTCCTGCTTTGCGTTACTAACTAAACCGGACGTTCGCTGTTCATTTATACGGGTGCATCCGTGCATCTGCGATATCAGATTTTTCCTGCGCGGAAAATGTCGGAAACGTTAAAAAGGGGTGTTCCCTGAGATGTTCGCTTCTGCGGTTTTTTATCAAATTTGTGAGAATACACAATGAATTTTTTTGATTATAAGTTAATATCGCGCAATATAAAACTTTAAGAATAATATCGTTATTAAAACTCATTTTTTGTAATTAACGGAGGTAAAATGAAATGTCAAAGATCCTTGATTGGAACAGGTACACCGAAGCAGCAGTGAACACAGTCTCGGAAGGCGTTGTCCTGCTTAAGAACGAAGGTAACGCTCTCCCTCTCGGAAAGGACGAAAGTATTGCCGTTTTCGGCAGGATCCAACTCCATTATTATAAGAGCGGTACGGGTTCAGGCGGAATGGTAAATGTATCTAAGGTCGTGGGTATCACTGACGGACTTATAGATGCCGGAGCATCTGTCGATGAAGAGCTTCTCGGGATTTATAAAAAGTGGGACGATGAAAACCCGTACGACAACGGAGTAGGCTGGGGCGCGGAACCGTGGTCGCAGAAGGAGATGCCTCTTGACGATGCGACAGCCGCCAATGCAGCCGGAAAGAACGCTGCTGCGATAGTTGTTATCGGAAGAACAGCAGGCGAGGAACAGGACAACAAGCTTGAAAAGGGTTCGTATTACCTCACCGACACTGAGCTCGATATGATCCGCACGGTCAGAAAGCATTTCGGAAGAATGATAGTTCTGCTGAATATCGGCGGTATCATTGATCTGTCCTTCCTCGATGATGAAAGCTCCGCTCCCGACGCGCTCATGATCGTCTGGCAGGGCGGTATGGTCGGCGGAACGGGCACGGCGCGTGTGCTTCTCGGTGAAGTCTCGCCGAGCGGAAAACTTCCGGACACGATAGCATATAAAGTGTCCGATCACGCTTCGGACCGGAATTTCGGAGATCCTGACAAATGCGTCTATGCTGAGGATATTTATGTCGGCTACCGGTATTTTGAGACGTTTGCGAAAGACAAGGTACGCTATCCGTTCGGATTTGGTCTGTCGTACACAGATTTTGAACTTAATTGCGATAAGGCTGAAAAATACGGCAATACCGTTGAGATCTCGGTGAATGTCAAAAACACCGGTGCGGTCAGCAGCGGTAAGGAAGTTGTCCAGCTCTACTGCGAAGCACCTCAGGGCAGACTCGGAAAACCTGCTCGTTCTCTCTGCGGTTTTGAAAAGACGGGAAGCATATCTCCGAGTGCTTCATGGATCGTAAATTTCAAACTCGATATAAGCAGTCTCGCTTCATTTGATGATTCGGGAAAGTCCGGTCATAAGGACTGTTTCGTCCTTGAAGCGGGTGAGTACAATATTTATATGGGAAGCGACGTTCGCTCTGCTAAGAAATGCTTCTCATTCACACTTGATGAAACTATCGTTGTTTCGGAGCACAAACAGCTTCTCGCGCCGCATACCGCATTCGACAGGATACTTCCGACAGTATCGGCTGACGGCTTTTCCGAAGGAAGCGAAGCGACACCGCTTAACGGTATCGACGCGGATAAGATCATTGCGGAAAGAATGCCCGCAGAAATCCCGCAGACCGGTGATAAGGGGATCAAACTTATCGATGTGAAGAACGGAAAGAATACAATGGACGAGTTCGTCGCCCAGCTATCCGACGACGATCTTGCCTGCATCATACGAGGCGAGGGAATGAGCAGTCCGAGAGTAACACCCGGCACTACATCAGCTTTTGCCGGAGTTTCTGATACACTTGTCGGCTATGGTATCCCGAGCTGCTGTACGTCGGACGGACCGTCGGGAATGAGACTTGACTGCGGAACAAAGGCGTTCAGCCTTCCTAACGGAACGCTTATCGCTTCTACGTTCAACAAAGAGCTTGCTTTTGAACTGTTCTCACTTGCGGGACTTGAAATAGCGTACAATAAAGTCGATTGTCTGCTCGGACCCGGAATGAATATCCACCGTCACCCGCTTAACGGCCGCAATTTCGAGTATTTCTCGGAAGACCCGATGTTGTGCGGAGAAATGGCAGCAGCGGAGCTTAAAGGTTTGCAGACAGCAGGAGTCACCGGAACGATAAAGCATTTCTGCTGCAACAATCAAGAGCTCAACCGTCATTTCCTTGATTCGATAGTTTCCGAAAGAGCCCTTCGCGAGATATATCTGAAAGGCTTTGAGACTGCGGTAAAGAAGGGCGGAGCAAAAACAATAATGACGACCTACGGCTCTCTCAACGGAGTATGGACAGCCGGCAACTACGAGCTCAACACAATGCTTCTGCGTGATGACTGGTGCTACGACGGCGTTACGATGACAGACTGGTGGGCGAATATCAACCGCCGCGGCGAAAAGCCCGATAAGAAGGATTTTGCTGCAATGGCGAGGGCTCAGAACGATATGTATATGGTCTGCGCCGACAGCACTCACCACGATGACAATGTTATAAAAATGCTTGCATCGGGCGGACTTACACGCGGCGAGCTCCAGCGTAACGCAAAGAATATCTGCGCTTTCGCGATGAACACCCGTGCAATGGAACGGCTTCTTGGCTGTGCCGAGGAGATAGAGATAATAAACCGTCCCGCGGAAGAAATGGATGAAGCCGGCAGGGAAGTGGAGGTCTTCGAACTTGACGGAGAGGTGACTGTACCGCTCGATAAATTTGCTGCGGCAAAAGGCTCAAATTTCGTATTCGTGCTTGAGGTAAAGCGGTTCGGCGAATATGAGGCTGTCATGACCGCGAGCTCCGACAGCGGCGAGCTGGCACAGATACCCGTAGCTATGATAGTGACCGGCATACCGTGGGGAAGCTTCACTTTCGGCGGTACAGATGGAAAGCTTGTGACAAGGAAGATAGATACTCAGTTCTATTCACGCTTTACGACTATACGTCTTTATTTTGCACAGGGCGGACTAAAGACCGAAAGCATCAGATTCAGGCTGACCAAAGAAGGAAGAACGTTCGCTGACGGCTGATAAAACAAAAACTCTCCGGAAATTCCGGAGAGTTTTTTTGATGTTTGTTATTCGTTTACTCTGAACCGTGATACCTGATCTTTCAGGAGTCTTGACTGACCGTTCAGCTCTTCACAGGAAGCTGCGGTCTCTTCTGCGGTCGCCGAGTTCATCTGAACGACCTGAGAGATCTGCTCTATACCCGATGTGATCTCGCCTATAGCTTCGGTCTGCTCCGCGCTCGCGTCTGCGATAAGGACGATGAGCTCACCTGTTTCGGCAGTCTTTTCCTTGACCTTCTTCATAGACTCGGCAGTCTCGGCAGCGATCCGCGATCCCTTGTCAACAGCTTCGATAGACGCTGTGATAAGGTCGGTCGTGCTCTTTGCAGCTTCGGCGGACTTGTTCGCGAGGTTTCGTACTTCATCCGCAACAACAGCGAAGCCTTTTCCCGCATCGCCCGCGCGGGCAGCTTCAACAGCGGCATTGAGCGCGAGTATGTTGGTCTGGAAGGAAATATCTTCGATAGCTTTGATGATCTTCTCTATCTCCTTTGATGTATCGCTTATCTCGTTCATAGCGTTCACCATATTGGAGATAGAAGTGTCCTGAATATCGACTTCCGCAGCGGTCTGTCTGGAGATCTCGCCGGCTTTAGCTGCATTTCTGGCTGTATCTGCGACTTTCGACGAAACATCGGCTATCGTAGCGGAGATCTGTTCTATGGCAGCAGCCTGCTTCGTTGTTCCGTCTGCGAGAGACTGTGAGCCTTCTGCCATCTGGTTCGATCCGGAAAGAACTTCGTCGGATGACATATTCATCTTGCTGAGCGTTGCGCCGAGTTCTTTTTCTATCTGGAGAATACTTCTCTTGATCTCCTCAAAATCACCGGGATATGTAACGTTCGGTTCTTCTGTGAAATCACCCTGTGACATCTTCTGCATAATATCGGAAATATCAGCGATACAGCCGCTGAGAGCGGATTTTGCATGGCGAAGTTTTTCTGCGAATACACCTATCTCGTTATCGGAGAATCTGTAATCAACATCGGTGGTGCTTAATTTTCCGTTCTCCATTTCCTCCGCAAGTTTTGTTACCATATTGACGGGGGCGATGACTTTCTTACGGGTAAAGATAAGTACGATAAGACCGGTCGCGATTATAGCGACAAAAGCAATGACAATCGTTATGACTATAACGGTTGTGAACTGGTCATTTGCCGAACTTGCGTTATTGCCGGCAAAATAGGAACCGATAACTTTGTTCTGATAGTCGTACATAGGCGAGTAAGAAACATAGTACGGCTTGCCGACGATCGTAGCTTTGCCCTCATAGTTTGACTTCGAGTTCAGCACTGTGTTCTCGATATTGCTTGCCATAGTCGTGCCTATAACACGCTGATTGGTCGCTGGATCGACAATTGTTGTCGAATATCTCGTGTTGCCTTTGAATATTGTAGTATCACAGTCGATCATCTTTTTCAGCTGATCCATCCATTCCGGGGAATCAAGCCTGAAACCGACCACAAGACCGCTTGAAACGCCGTTTGCGGAAACCTGACCGCAATATATCGCGCAAAGAACATCGTCCTGTATGATAAGACCGTGAATATTAACGTTGCCTTTTGCAACACCCGCAAGGTCGAGCGATGTGAACGGATAGTTCGGGCTCTGATACATCATACCGCCGCGCGGGTTCGCTATGGCACAGAAATCACCGTCAGACGAAGAAAGATCCTTCCACGTCTTCTCGAAGTAACTGAGATCGTTGAATGTCATGGCGCTAACGAAGCTTGACTGTTCCGACCATGTGGTGAACGTGTTTTTAAGTGAGTCCACCTTTTCTTTCAAGGTGTTTTCAAGCACCTGCATTCCGACGTTGGAACGCTCGACAAGAACAGTATCATTGTAGTTCATGAACATTAACAGGGAAGTGGTAATAACTATCGCGACTGTAATCGCAAGTGCAACGACAGAAAGCAGTATTATCTGAAAGCCGAGTCTTTTGTGTAGTTTCATATATTTTTCCCTCCGCTAAGGAATAAAAATCCAAGTAATTTTATATAGTATAGCATAAAATCTCAGGCCGTTCAAGAGCTTTTTGTCAATTTTGTGAATAATGTAATAAAAATGTACCCCGGATAACAGCATAATGCCAATCCGGGGTACATTAATTTTGCCGATTTAAAGATCAGAGCAGGGATTTCGGATCATATTTTGGTTTTACATATACCTTGTCGGGCTTATCGGTTACCTCGTTCTTGAAGACTTCCTGCCATTCTTCCGCCGAGAAATCCTCGATAGTGCAGGTGATGTAATGGTCGCTCATTCCGAGAGACTCGGCAAGGGCGTTCTTTACTGCTTCGGCAGCCTTTTTCTTCTGTTCCTCGCTTCTTCCAGCGAGCATTTTGATACCAATGTGCGGCATAATTCTATATCCTCCATAAAAGTGCATATTTTGAATATTTATGTACGTTCATGCTTTTCTGAATACACGGGACGAATGGGCGGGAACGGGAACACCGCCGGAAATGTCGAATTTTTCACCGGAAAGAATGTCCTCAAATTCACCCGCAACATTGACGTTGAATGTGTGCTCTTCGCCGGCATTTATCATAGCTATGACCTGTTCACCGTTATATTCGCGCATGAACGCATAATCGTGATTGTGCAGTTCAAGCTGTTTGTAATCGCCGCCTGCGAGAACTTCGCTTTCGGCGCGGAACTTTGAGAGTTTAGCGATGTGCTTTGTAAGCTCGGTATCGTCTTCCTTTACAAACTTTACACGAAGACTCTCATCGCCGTTTTTCTTGTCTGCTTCCCAGCCATATTCACTTCCGTAATAAAGTCCGGGGATACCGGGCATAGTGTAGAGAAGGGTGTAGATCGGGTCGAGATGATCCTTGTTTTTAAGCATAGTAGCTATACGGCTTACATCGTGGTTGTCAACGAAAGAGTAGAGGCTCTTTCCGCGGTAAAGACACCAGCTCTCCTTGCCGAACTGACGGTTGAGAGAATGCGCTATCTCGAACATATTCATGTCGTTGAAGCTTGAATACAGACCCTTATAGCACTCGTAGTTAGTAACGCTGTCACACATTTCGGGGTTCATCCAGCGGTTATAGTCTCCGTGAAGAGTTTCGCCCATGAGCCAGAAGTCGTTTTTAAGCCACTTGCAGTGACCGTGGAGCTCTTTCAGGAAGTTCAGGTCGAGACAGTAAGCTACGTCAAGCCGCAGGCCGTCGATACCGAATTCCTTGAACCATCCGGTAATGCAGTCTTTTATGTACTGCTTCACATCACCATTATAAAGGTTGAGTTTTACGAGTTCAAAGTGACCTTCCCAGCCGTCATAGCTGAAGTTGTCACCGAAGGGGCTTCTTCCGTCGTGGAGGTGGAACCAATCCTTATATTGGCTTTCCCAGCGCTTCTCACGGACATCTTTGAATGCCCAGAATTCACGTCCGACATGATTGAATACACCGTCGAGAACGACTTTTATACCGTTTTCATGAAGCGCGTCGCAGACTTTCTTAAAATCTTCGTTTGTTCCGAGGCGGCGGTCGATTTTTGTGTAATCCGCTGTGTCGTATCCGTGATAGGCGGACTCAAACACAGGTCCGAAATATACCGCGTTGCAGCCAAGCTCCTTTATATGCGGTATGTTGTCGATAACGCTGAGGATACGGCTTTGCGGTTCACTTTTAAAGTCGTTGGGTTCAAGTGCTCCACAGTATCCCAAAGGGTAGATGTGGTAGAATGACGATCTCTGATACCATTCCATAGTTGTCACACTCCGTTTCTGATTTGGTATGATTTAATAAAATATATTATAGCACAATTTACCGAGTTTGTCATCAGTTTTTTGAAAATTTTTAGAAAAAACATCAAATATCAGATTTTCAATAATGCCAATATAACTGAAATGCATTGATCAACGTATGTTGCATTCGCTGTAATTCGATAATGCTTTAATGCAACGTGTTTAAACTGCATAAAAGTTAGCGGCTGCTAATTGGTGGTATTTGTCAAAAATGAACAAAAACGGTGTGAAAAATTGTAAAATAAAATCAGTAGCTTTTTTGAATCATTTGTGCTATAATCATATTTGTATATATGTGTTATATTTTTCACATAATGCGAGGACGCTGTGCGGCGATCCAATAAAAGGAGGTTCTATAAATGAGTTCCACACAAAAAGTAAAGGTTGCTTTTAATGGTACTGCCGAGCAGGAAAAGGCGCTTCGCAGTATGATCAAAGAGCACAAGGGACAGGCTGGCGCGCTCATGCCTATCCTTCAGAAAGCACAGGAGATCTACGGCTATCTTCCTATCGAAGTACAGAGCATAATCTCCGAGGAAACAGGTATCCCGCTTGAAAAGATCTACGGTGTTTCCACGTTCTATGCTCAGTTTTCGCTCTACCCGAAAGGAAAGTACAGAATATCCGTATGTCTCGGTACAGCCTGCTATGTCAAGGGCTCCGGCGATGTTTTCAACAAGCTCAAGGAGATACTCGGTATCGAAGAGGGTCAGTGCACCCCCGACGGTAAGTTCTCGCTCGATGCGTGCCGCTGCATAGGTGCGTGCGGACTTGCGCCTGTAATGACCGTCAACGATGATGTTTACGGAAAGCTGACAAACGATCAGCTCAAGGGCATTCTTGATAAATATGCGGATTGATCGCAGAAAAATTACTGTCAATAAATTGAAAGGAAAATTCAAATATGGATCGTAAGGTTTTGATTTGCGGCGGTACAGGCTGTACTTCTTCCGGAAGCATGAAGATTGCCGACAAGCTTGAAGAGGCTATAAAGAGCAAGGGTATCGCGGATCATGTTAAGGTAGTAAGGACCGGATGTTTCGGTCTTTGCGCTCTCGGACCGATTATGATAGTATATCCCGAGGGAACATTTTATTCTATGATGAGTGAGGATCGTATAGACAAGATCGTCGAGGAGCATCTTGTCAATGACCGTATCGTTGAGGAGTATGTTTATGAAGAAACAAAGACTCCCGACGGTATCATCGCATACGACCAGACGAACTTCTATAAAAAGCAGCACCGTGTTGCTCTCCGTAACTGCGGTGTCATAAACCCCGAAAATATCGACGATTATATCGAGAAAGACGGCTATAAGGCTATTCAGAAAGTCCTCAAGG
Organism: uncultured Clostridia bacterium; assembly: GCA_947168885.1. Taxonomy (GTDB): domain Bacteria; phylum Bacillota; class Clostridia; order Oscillospirales; family Ruminococcaceae; genus Ruminiclostridium_E. The sequence continues at coordinate 85,998 of CAMVNQ010000002.1, forward strand.
AAATGTCTCCTCAGGACGTTATAGACGTTGTTCTCAAGTCCGGTCTCCGCGGACGCGGCGGTGCCGGCTTCCCCACAGGAAGAAAGTGGCAGCTTGCCCGCGACCTCGTCAAGGACGCTGATCAGAAGTATGTATGCTGCAACGCCGACGAAGGTGACCCGGGTGCATTCATGGACCGTTCCGTTCTTGAGGGCGACCCCCACGCTATAATCGAGGCTATGTCAATTGCCGGCTATGCTATCGGTGCTACACAGGGTTACGTTTACGTTCGTGCGGAGTATCCTATCGCAGTTCACAGACTCCAGGTAGCTATAGATCAGGCAAGAGAGCGCGGAATGCTCGGTAAGAACCTCTTCGGTTCCGGATTTGACTTCAACCTCGATATCCGTCTTGGTGCCGGCGCATTCGTCTGTGGTGAGGAAACAGCGCTCATGACTTCTATCGAAGGTAAGCGCGGTGAGCCGAGACCCCGTCCTCCGTTCCCGGCAGAAAAGGGTCTTTTCCAGAAGCCTACCGTACTTAACAACGTTGAGACATATGCAAATATCCCGCAGATCATACTCAAGGGCGCTGATTGGTTCGCTTCAATGGGAACCGAAAAGTCCAAGGGTACAAAGGTATTCGCTCTCGGCGGAAAGATCCACAATACCGGACTTGTTGAGATACCTATGGGTACAACGCTCCGTGAGATCGTATTTGAGATCGGCGGCGGTATCCCGAACGGCAAGAAGTTCAAGGCTGCACAGACCGGCGGTCCTTCCGGCGGATGCATTCCCGCAGAGCACCTCGATGTTCCGATCGATTATGATAACCTCATCGCTATCGGTTCTATGATGGGTTCCGGCGGACTTATCGTTATGGACGAGGACAACTGTATGGTTGATATTGCCAAGTTCTTCCTCGAATTCACTGTTGACGAGTCCTGCGGTAAATGTACACCGTGCCGTATCGGTACAAAGCGTCTTTATGAGATGCTCGGCAAAATCACGAGCGGCGAAGGAACAATGGAAGACCTTGATAAGATGGAGAAGCTCTGCTACTACATCAAGAACAATTCTCTCTGCGGTCTCGGTCAGACTGCTCCTAACCCTGTTCTTTCAACTCTCCGTTACTTCAAGGACGAGTATATAGCACATATCAAGGACAAGAAGTGTCCCGCAGGTGTCTGCTCGAAGCTTCTCAGCTACAAGATCGTCGCAGACAAGTGCAAGGGCTGTACAAAGTGCGCGAGAAACTGCCCTGTCAATGCTATCACAGGCAAGGTCAAGGAAGCACACGTTATCGATCAGACGAAGTGCATAAAGTGCGGCGCTTGTATGTCGAACTGCAACTTCGGTGCTATCATTAAAGAATAATTCAGGAAAGGAACAGTAATATAATGGTTAATATTAAAATTAACGGCGTAGATGTTTCCGTTGAAGAGGGTACTACCATACTGAAAGCCTGTCGTGATAACGGTGTACGAATTCCTACGCTTTGCTGGCTCAAAGATATAAATGAGATCGGCGCGTGCCGTATATGTGTTGTTGAGATGACCGGCGCAAGAAGTCTTGTAGCAGCTTGCGTTTACCCGATCTCCAAGTTCGACGAGGGCAAGAATATCCTTACTCATTCTCCCGCTGTTCTTGAAAGCAGAAGAATGACACTTCAGCTTCTCCTCTCCAACCACGACAGAAAGTGCCTTTCGTGCGCAAGAAGCGGTCAGTGCGAGCTTCAGGCTCTCTGCCGCGAACTCGGCGTTGACGATGAGCTTCTCTTCGAGGGTGAGAGAAATCACTATGAGATCGATACAAGCGCTGCTCATATGTACCGTGATAACAACAAGTGCATAAACTGCCGCAGATGTGTGGCAGCCTGCGGTGTTACACAGGGTATCGGCGTTATCGGTCCTAACAACCGTGGATTCAAGACATCTATCGGCTGTGCTTTTGAAATGGATCTCGCTGAAACAGCCTGCGTATCCTGCGGTCAGTGTATCGCTGTCTGCCCGACAGGCGCTCTCTCCGAAAAGGACGATACCGATAAGGTATGGGCTGCTATCAATGATCCCGAGAAGATCGTTGTTGTTCAGACAGCTCCCGCAGTACGTGCTTCGCTTGGTGAAGCGTTCGGCTATCCTATGGGCACAAATGTCCAGGGCAAGCTTGCCGCTTCTCTCAGAAGACTCGGCTTTGATCATGTTTTCGATACCGATTTCGGTGCAGACCTCACCATTATGGAAGAGTCCAACGAGCTTCTCCAGAGAATCCAGAACAAGGGCGTTCTCCCGATGATAACATCCTGCTCGCCCGGTTGGATAAGATACTGCGAAGCTTACTATCCCGAGTTTTTACCGAACCTCTCTACCTGCAAGTCACCGCAGCAGATGTCCGGTGCTATGATAAAGACATACTGGGCTGAAAAGAACGGTATTGACCCGAAGAACATCGTTTCCGTATCCGTAATGCCTTGTACAGCGAAGAAGTTCGAGTGCGGCAGAGAAGATCAGTCCGCAGCCGGAGTTCCCGATGTTGATATAGTTATCACAACAAGAGAGCTCGTAAAGATGATCAATCGTGCAGGTCTGCGCTTCACAGAGCTTCCCGATGAAGAGTTTGAAGTACCTATGTCCAGCGGTTCCGGCGCGGCAGTTATATTCGGCGCTACCGGCGGCGTTATGGAAGCTGCTCTCAGAACGGCTGTATGGAAGCTTACCGGCGAAAAGAACGACAGCCCGATCGAGTTCAAGGAAGTCCGCGGTGTTGAAGGCGTTAAGTTTGCCGAATATGAGGCTGGCGGCGTTAAGGTAAAGGTAGCTGTTGCTTCCGGTCTTTCTAACGCTAAGGAGCTTCTTGAGAAGGTAAAGAGCGGTGAAGTTGATGTTCAGTTCATCGAGATCATGGCTTGCCCGGGCGGCTGTGTAAACGGCGGCGGTCAGGTCATCGTAAAGGCTGATGTCCGTAACTTCGTTGATATCAGAGCAGAGCGTGCAAAGGCTCTCTACGGTCTTGACGAAGCTAACAAGATCAGAAAGTCTCATGAGACAGAGGACATCAAGTCAGTTTATGACTACCTCGGAGAGATCGGCGGTCACAAGGCTCACGAGTATCTCCATACAAGCTATAAGGCTTCGGGTCTCCGCAAGTAAGTTGCGGCGGCAACATCGTTTACCGTAACACGGAAAGCGATTGGATTCATAAATGGAAAACCTCCCGATCTTGGTCGGGAGGTTTTTGTCATATATAAAGACCCACATATTCTTTCAGAATATCGTTGTGGTTGAATATAGGTATCGCACCGTCTTCGAGAAACCCGATAACGCCCTCATAACGCGGGTCGAATATATCCGGCGGCGGTACACAGAAAACATCTCTGCCTTCTTCGACCGCGTACGATGCGGTAATTAGCGAGCCGCTTTCTACGCCTGCCTGAAATACCGCAGTACCGCGTGTCAGTCCCGCGAGAATGCGGTTGCGCGGATTGAAATACTCTCTTGAGGGAGCTATGTTAGGAAGCAGCTCGGTCATATATGCGCCGCCGTTCATTATAATCTTTTCCCGGAGCTGCTTGCTGCCGAACGGATAGTCGTATTCTATGCCGCAGGCGAGCACTCCGACAGTCTTTGTTCCGCTGTTCACACAGCTCATGTGGACACATTCATCGACACCGTGCGCCATACCGCTCACAAGTGTTATCCCGAGTTTGCTGATGTCACGGCTTATGCGCGAGCAGAGCTTTATGATATAGCTTGTGGCTTCTCTTGCTCCGACGAACGTAAGGCTCAGGTCATCGAGACAGGAAAGGTCGCCGCGGTAATAAAGCACAACGGGCGGATCATATATTTCGTCAAGTATTTTCGGGTATTCCTTGCTTCCTATCGAACATATCGAGATACTCCGTTTATTACAATAATCTATGAGCCTGTCGATCTTTTCCATAGTCACATAGCCGAGCATCTGCTGCTCTTCTTTGGTAAGAAGCGTGTGGTCGCCGTCGTTTATCGCGTCATACGCTTTTTTAGCGTCTCCGTAATGCTCCGTGACCTTATGTATCTTCGGAGAAGCTATGCCGAATACTTGTGTCAGCCAGATATTATATCTGTCCATGTTTTCTTTCATATCATTAATACCTCTTGCAGGCAGTGAGTACTTCTTGATTTGATTTTATCACATTTTGACGCAATATTCAATAGAAAGTCGAAAATTTTGTATAGTGTTCAAGCCGTTGTTCATAAAATAGTAGGGCAGTATTTTAGCAAACGGAGGATAACGGCTATGTTTGAGGAATTGTTCAGGTCCGCGCTTCGCAGTCTTATTGTTTTTGCCCTTCATCTTGACAGTGTGAGCTATCCGCGGCGGCTCTCGAAAAAAGAGGAGGAAGAGCTTACCGCACGATCTGTGCTCGGGGACAAGAACGCGCGGAACAAGCTTATCGAGCATAATCTTCGCCTTGTAGCGTACATAGTGAACAAGCACTACGGAGATGCGCGCGACAGCGAAGATCTTGTTTCTATCGGAACTATCGGTCTTATACGCGCGGCGGAAACCTTTGACCCGACGAAAGACATAAGCTTTTCGACTTATGCGAGCACCTGCATACAGAACCAGATAAAGATGCATTTCCGAAAAAACAAGCACCGCAGCTCGGAAGTTTATCTTAACGACCCGATAGATACAGACAAGAACGGAAACGAGATCACAATGGCCGATATTTTCGGTGACGATACCTGCGTTGATGATGAAGTTGATCTGAAGATCGACACACAAAAGCTCTATCGGTTTGTTAACAGCGTACTTGATGAACGCGAAAAGGAAATAATTGTCACAAGATACGGGCTTACGGTCGGCGGAAAGGCTTCAAAGCCGCTCACCCAGCGCGAGGTCGCCGTAAAGCTCGGAATCTCGCGTTCCTACGTTTCCCGGATTGAAAAACGCGCGATAGATAAGCTTCGTGACGAATTTGCAAAGAAGGAGTTGCTTAAGACTGAAATATGATGTTTTCATTCACTTCGTAACCGAAAGGAAGATCATACAGAAATTTTCTAAAAATCTCACAAAAGTATTGATATTTTGTGTAGAATGAGTTATAATATACTATATATTGTTAATTTTCTCTTTTCGGGGGTGCGGACGTAAAAATGAAGGATATACGGTTACTTATCTCATCAATGGTGACTACACAGTTCAAGAATGATGAAGCTATAAGGTGCTTCTATCATATTTTTTCCGATGACAAGGAAAAAGCGGTGAACGCTTATTCGCGGCTGTGTGAGCTGTTACTTTGTGAGGGTAAAACGCTTTCCGACTACATATCGGCACTGACAGTAAGAGACGAGAACGCTCTTTTCACCGAATATCTCCGTACACATTCCGAGCTTCTCAGATACAATATCCGCCATGACTTCGCAGTATTGTCAGAAATAGCACAGATCAGCGCCTATGAGCTTTCTTCCGGGATAAGAAGCCGTTTCGGTATCCCGGAGAACATCGTTTTCCCGATGTATGACAACGGAAATTCTGAAATAAGCTTTGAGCAGGCTGAAAAATACATCGAGTCCTACGGCTCTTCATTCTTTGCCAACAACAAGGCGTTCATCTACGAGAATGAAAGCTTTGAAAGCGTCGAGCATTTCGACAAGATCAAGCTTTCAGACCTTAAAAACTACGAAGTACAGAGAAACGCCGTTATCGAAAACACTCTCCGCTTTATCGACGGAAAGCGGCATAATAATGTTCTTCTTTACGGCGACAGAGGAACAGGCAAATCCTGCACAATAAAGGCGATAGTGAATGAATACTCAGAGCTTCGCATCGTTCTTGTACCGAAATACTCGGTATTGAGCCTGTACAGGATATATGACAAGCTGCGCGGGCTTCCGCTTAAGTTTATTCTTTTCCTCGACGATATGCAATTCAGCGACGGTGATCCGGAGTACAGCTTCCTGAAGCAGGCTCTTGAAGGCTCGGTGAACGTACTTCCGAAGAACTGTGTGATCTACGCGACTACCAATCGCCGTCACATAGTAAAGGAAACACTTTCGGAGCGCGCGGACGAGCATAATGCCGCCGATGCGAGAGACGAAAAAGCGTCGCTCTCAGACCGTTTCGGGCTTTACATTACGTTTATGTCACCGGATAAAACGACGTACCTTGATATTGTCGGAAAGATCGCCGACGATAAAGGCATAGACATCGGCAGGGAAGAGCTGTTCGCTCTTGCGGAACGTTTCGCTGTAAGAAAAGGAAACCGTTCACCGAGAACTGCGCGTCAGTTCATCGACTCGTTTGATTCGGAATAATGAACAACTTATAAAGGCGATAAGATTATTATGAAAAAAAGGATCACAGGAACTCTGATAAGTCTTTCGGCTGTGTTTATGTCCGCGCTTTGCGGCTGTGACAGCGGAACTCCGGATGTTACCGAGAGTGACGTTACCGAAAGTATCGTAACACGTATAACCGGAGAACTCCTGATAGACGACAGTGACGATAAGATATCGGAATATCCTGTCACGATAAATGACACTGTCATAAACAGTTCTCCGAAAAGCGTTATATGTCTTTCAAGCAGCCTCACCGAAATGATATTCGAGCTTGGCTACGGCGACAGGATAACCGGAAGAGGCAGCTATTGCAGCTATCCCGACTCCGTTCTTTCCCTCGCGGATTACGGAAAGCCCGCATCCCCGGATCTTGAGGCTATAAAGCGCGCCGCTCCGGACCTTCTGATAACTGCCACATCAATACCGAGCAAGGACGTGTCCGCTCTGTCCGATCTCGGTATCCCTGTGCTTTATATAGCTTCACCGCGTTCTGTGGATGAATTCGGAAGGATATACTGTGCCCTCGGAATGGTGTTTGAGGGACTTTTTGACGGCGAAAAGACCGGAAATTCCGTATTCGGCAATATAAAAGATGCTCTTACAGGCCACGATACTGAACTCGGACGGTTCATATATGTTACCGAGGGCGGATTTATCGCGGGCGGCGATACTTTTGAAAGCTCGGTGCTTTCGCTTTTCGGCGAGAATGTAGCTGCTTCGGCTTCCGGATACGGCTATGACAAATCTCTGCTCAAAGAAGACCAGCCTGATGTGATAATTCTGAACAGCAATATCACCGAGAGCGAACTGCTTGCGGACGAAGTGCTCGGAAAGCTTGATGCGGCTTCCGGCGGAAAGATGATAAGTGTAAGCAGCTCATATTTCGAGAGCCCGTCGGGCAGGATAACCGCTCTTGTCAACGAACTTTCGGAGAACAAGGGGGAAGAAAATGAGGCTTAATTCGATAAAAGTCCCTCATCTTAAAGCTTCCGCCGATGTTCGTTCGTCAAGTATAAAGCTGCCCGAAAAGGTAGTTATAGCAATGTCTCAGCACGGCGGAGTGCCCTGCAAGCCGCTCGTTTCTGTGGGTGACGATGTAAAGACCGGACAGCTCATAGGTGACAGCGACGCCGGCTTTTCCGCGCCTATTCACTCCAGCGTTACCGGAAGAGTCACGGGTATGACCAAAGTGCTCAACGTTTTCGGCGTCGTGCATGAAGCGCTTGTTATTGAGACTGTCCCGAATCAGATACTGTCTGAAGAGGTCAGACCGCCTGTGATCAACAGCAGGGAAGACTTTATAGCTGCAATAAAGCGCAGCGGTTCGGTCGGTCTCGGCGGAGCCGGTTTTCCTACACATATCAAATTCAGCTATGATCCTGCGGAAACAGAGATAGATACGCTCATAATCAACGGCGCGGAATGCGAACCATACATAACTTCCGACCACAGAGCCATGCTTGAGGAAGGAGAAAAGATCGTTGACGGAGCAAGGAAAATACAGGAATATCTCGGGATAAAGCGCGCGGTTATCGCTGTTGAAGCCAATAAACCCGACGCGATCAGAAACCTGACCGGGCTTACAGCGGAATATCCGGATATTGACGTAATGACGCTTCGTCCCGCTTACCCGCAAGGCGCGGAAAAAGTCATCATACACAGCGTTACCGGAAGGGTGGTGCGAAAAGGTGACCTTCCGTCGTCGGTAGGCTGCGTCGTGCTTAACTGCTCGACTGCGGCGTTCATTTCAGATTACCTGAATACCGGAGTGCCGCTTATAAAGCGACGGGTCACTATTGACGGTAATATTGTGAATAAACCACGAAACCTCATCGTCCCGATAGGTACACGTGCATGCGACATGATAAAGGCTGCCGATGTCAGAGTAGCGCCTGACAGAGCGATCTTCGGCGGTCCGATGATGGGTATCTCGTTCTATGACGAGGAAATGCCTATAACCAAGACGACAAACGCGCTGCTTTTGTTCTCGGATACGAAAAAATCACATCATAACGCCTGCATACGATGCGGACGGTGTATAAGAGCCTGTTCGATGGGGCTTATGCCTACAGAGCTCGACCGTGCGTTCGATAAAAAGGATGTTGAGCTTCTTAAAAAACTGAACGTCGATATGTGTATGAACTGCGGCGCTTGCTCATACGTCTGTCCCGCAAAGCGGAATCTTTCGGAGAGAAACCAACTTGCGAAGATGTTCCTGCGGGATCAGCTTCAACAAAAGAAATAACGGGAAGGAAACCAATAAATGTCCCAGCTTCTTATAGAGCCGTCACCTCACATACGATGCGCGCTCACTACACAGAAGATAATGCTTGATGTGCTCATAGCCCTTCTGCCCGCTGTTATTGCGGGAACATGGATATTCGGGCTCCGCGCGCTTGTTCTTGTTGTACTCTGTGCGGCGTTCTGCGTCATTTTTGAGGCTCTGTTCAATGTTGTCACAAAGAAGCGCCAGACCGTTTCCGACCTTTCTGCGGTCGTTACGGGCGTTCTGCTCGGACTGAATCTCCCGCCGTCGCTTCCGGTATATATGGCTGCGATAGGCTGTTTTGCGGCGATAGTCGTTGTAAAGCAGTTCTTCGGCGGTATAGGTCAGAATTTTGCAAATCCCGCAATAACCGCGAGGATCGTACTTATGCTTTCGTTCGGTAAGTTTATGACATCATGGTCTGCGCCGATATGCGGAAGCTTTTCCGGCACTGACGCAGTATCTTCCGCAACACCGCTCGCGTCTCCCGATGTAATGCCTTCGTATCTCGATATGTTTCTCGGTGTCCGTGCGGGCTGTATCGGCGAAACGTGTATTGCGGCACTGATTCTCGGCGGGATTTATCTTATAATACGCGGTATTATAGACCCTGTTACTCCGGTAGCATTTATCGGTACGGTCGCGCTATGTTCGCTTATCGGAGGACATGACGTACTTATGCAGCTTATGTCCGGCGGTCTTGTACTCGGCGCGTTCTTTATGGCGACGGATTATTCAACCACACCGATGACCCGTACCGGAAAGCTTATTTTTGCAATCGGGTGCGGCATAATCACTTCGGTAATCAGATTCTTCGGAGTCTATCCCGAGGGAGTTTCTTTCTCGATACTCGTTATGAACATACTCACGCCTCTTATCGACAGATATGTTCGTCCGAAGCCTTTCGGTGAAAAGAGCAGGAAGGAGGCGCTGAAGTGAACATAAAGCCTGCGCTGGTACTTTCATGTGTCACTACGGCAGTCTCTGCGCTGCTTATAGTCGCGCACAATCTTACTTACGTCGATACTTCCGGCATCATCACCGAAAAAATGATGAAGAAATGCACAGATCTCATGGGTGAAGGTGAGTACTCGATCGTTTCCGACTGGAAAGAAGCCGGATACGCGACAGAAAAGCCCGATTCCGTCAGCAAGCTCATAAAGGGAAGCAACGGAAGTCTTGCATTCGAGATAGTCGCTGACGGATATAACAAGGGCGGACTTGATCTGCTTATATCAATGAACGACGACGGAACAGTCGGCGGGATCGGGATAGTCTCCATAACCGAGACACCGGGACTTGGCACAAATGTCAATGACTCGGAGTTTCTGTCCCGCTTTGGCGGAATTTCGTCTGATACGGTTATCGTGAAGAAAACACCTTCAGCGGACAACGAGGTCGAAGCTGTTACCGGCGCGACTTATTCGTCGAAAGGCGTGGCTGCGGCAGTAAATACCGCAATAAACGTTTACGCGGCAATGGGGGTGAGCGAATGAGCTATATGAAGGAGTTCACGAAAGGGCTTATCAAAGAGAACCCGAATCTTGTGATGCTGCTCGGAATGTGCCCGACTCTCGCGGTGACCACTATGGCTTCCAACGGGCTTGGAATGGGTCTTGCGACAACATTCGTGCTTGTGTGCTCGAACCTTGTTATATCACTTCTCAAAAAGGTGATACCGGATACTGTACGCCTGCCTTGCTTTATAGTAATAATCGCGGGATTTGTTACGTTTGTGAGCATCATGCTCGATTCGTTCCTGCCCGATCTCGCGGAGTCCCTCGGCGTATTCCTGAGCCTTATAACGGTGAACTGCATAATCCTCGGAAGAGCGGAAATGTTCGCCTGCAAAAACAAGGTACTTCCGTCGATACTTGACGGACTTGGAATGGGGCTCGGGTTTACCGGCTCACTCATCGTTGTGGGCGCTATACGCGAGCTACTCGGAACGGGTAAGATATTCGGATTCAACGTCGCTCCGGATTTTATCGAGCCCATGACGATATTTATTCTTCCTGCCGGCGGATTTTTCACGCTTGGCTGCGTTATCGCGATACTTGGTGTTATCACACGCAAAAAGCCGAAAAAGCCGGACTGTGCAGCCTGTCCCGTAAGAGAGAGCTGTAATAAGACCGAGAGCAGGGAGGTCACATAATGGAGCTTGTACGAAACCTTATGGTGATCCTGTTTACGGGAATACTTACTGAAAATTTCATACTCAACAAATTCTACGGTATCTGTCCTTTCCTCGGTGTTTCAAAAACCACCGGCGGCGCTGTGGGAATGGGACTTGCCGTTACTGCGGTAATGGTGGGAGCGAGCGCGGTAACGTACCCGATATATCACTATGTTCTCGTCCCTCTCCACATCGAGTATCTGAAGACTATATGCTTCATACTTGTCATAGCCGCGTTTGTTCAGACGATCGAGATGGTGATGAAAAAGCATATACCGCCGCTGTATAAAACACTCGGTGTGTATCTGCCGCTTATTACGACGAATTGCGCGGTGCTCGGCGTTACGATAATCAATATAGACAGCGGCTACAGCTTTATTGAAGCCCTGATGAACGCTTTTTCCGGCGGTATAGGATTTCTGCTCGTTATGCTGATATTTTCGGGTGTGCGTGAGCGCATAAGCTCCTGTGACGTTCCGAAGGCTCTTGAGGGAACACCGATCACGCTTATTGCCGCGTCTCTGACATCGCTTTCATTCGTAGGTTTCAGCGGTATAGTTGACGGTATATTCGGAGGATAAAATGGAACAGTATTTATTGCCTATCCTGTTTTTTCTCGTCATAGGTGCAGTAATAGGCATTCTTCTTACCGTCGCTTCAAAAGTCTTCTATGTAAAGACCGATGAGACAGTCTCGAAAATATCAGAAGCCCTGCCCGGAGCAAACTGCGGCGGCTGCGGATATTCCGGCTGTGACGGCTACGCTGCGGCAGTAGCGGCGGGGGAAGCTCCGCCTGACCTCTGCAAACCGGGCGGCGTACAGACTGCAAAGAAGATCGGCGCGATAACGGGGCTTGAAGTCGGAGACATGGAGCGGGTCGTAGCGTTTGTACGCTGTAACGGGAACTGCGACGCTACCGAGGACAAGTTCACATACATAGGCTCCGGAAGCTGTGCGGCGATAGAGCGCTTCTATAACGGCAAGGGAAAGTGCAGGGCAGGCTGTCACGGAATGGGAGACTGCATAAGGGTATGTGAGAACGGCTGTATCACGGTCAGGAACGGCGTAGCGGCTGTTGACCCGACAGACTGTATCGGCTGCGGTAAGTGCGTGAAAGCCTGTCCGAACAAACTTATCGTGCTGATAAAGGAAAGCCAGCGATACATGGTACGGTGCAGCTCACTCGATACCGGAAAGGAAACCCGTCAGATATGCAAAAACGGCTGCATAGCCTGTGGGCTTTGCAGGAAAAAATGCCCGTCCGACGCGATAATTATAGAAAACAACCACGCATACATAAATACAGGGAAATGTACGGGCTGCGGGATATGCGAGACCGTGTGTCCTGTTAAATGCATAACGTGCATACAGACAGTTGTTTCAATAAAAAAGAACGGAGAGCGAAAAAGTGAATAGTTTATCGACTTTGCTTAAAACAAAGGCTGACAACATCAAAGCGGTACTTACCGCGAGATATGAGAGAGATGCGGAAACAGAAGATCCGGGCGCATACAGGGCTCTTCAGGATCATCTTGTGTACAAGAACGCGGGGCGTGTTTCGGTATTCTCGTTTTTCTCTCTTTTAGCGGGTATTTTCGAGCTTGTTTTCGGTGTAAATTCGGTTCTCTGCGTCACCGGAGCTGTGATACTCATGATCGCATCGGTTGTATGCTGTTGGTTGTGTACAAGGACACTTCTGTCACGATCTCCGGATCACAGGCTGTTAAAATTGTTCACAACGGTGTTCTGGCTTTGTTTCACAACGGGCGTTCTGTTTGTCTCTGTCTCCGAACAGCAGGCGGAGCTGTTTCCGTACTCTTTCCTCATATATATTGCTGCCGTGTTCTCCGTTCCTGTTGTGAAGATTTATGAAAGCCTGTTCTTTTCCGCAGTAATGTTCATTTATCCTGTGACCTACGGTGTTATGGGAAATAAGGAATTTATGTTCTTTATCGCCGCAGCCGCAGTCGCGGTATCGTATATCTGGATCGCCGCAATAGTCCGCTGCTGCTACGCGAATATCCGGATAGGCGAGTACAGGCTCGATATGACGGAAGAACGCTGTACACAGATAGCACGCAAGGACACGCTTACGGGACTTCTGAACAAGGCAGGCTTGTCCGCGAAGTTCACAGAGATGACGGAAGCCGGCGGAAATAAGACTATCTCTGTTGTGCTCATCGACATAGACAACTTTCGCGCGTACAACCATATCTACGGCTACGACGCGAGCGACAGCTGCCTTTACAGAGTGTGCAACTGTATAAAGATCGTTGCTAAGCAGTACACCGACCTTGTATCACGTTTCGGCGGAGATGATTTTGTTCTTGTTCTCGAAAATATGAACGAGATCGAGGGGGTAAAGCTTGCCGAACAGCTCCGACAGAGCGTCGAGACTATGGCACAGCCTTTCGGAGACGGTATTGTTACGGTATCTATCGGTGTGTCCGGCGCAGCTCCGCTTAAGAGCAAGGAGACGTATTCCACGCTCCTGAACGAAGCGGACGACCAGCTTATAATCGCGAAGAACAGCGGAAGAAACTGCATAGGCTTCAAAGGAAGAGCGTTCATACATGATGAAAGACGACCCGCTTTCGGCTCGAAAAAGTAAAGGCAATACCGCACAAATAGACGCACGCATCTTGCTTGCATATTATTCCGTCATCTTGACCAAATTTTCCTTGACTTGCGTCAGCAAGCCTGCGTCAAATTTAGCCAATCTGACGAAAAATCTGACTGCGCAATCTCCGCACGCTCTTTATGCGGTATAGCCTAAATAGTCATTGTATGGTGAAATACGCGATTATTTTTGTTATTTTTTGTTAAAATACCGATTGCTTTTTTCGTCATTTTTCGGTATAATTAATGTAAAGGTCTTGTCCCTTAAAAGGGTATTATATTTATGAAAGTAGGAAATCTCTATGTACAATGATCTTATCGACACAATCGGTTACATTGGAAAGTCCGACAGCGAGTTAGCGGCTGCTATGTCGGACGAGCTCAAGCGTCAGAAGCGCAACCTTGAGCTTATCGCGAGTGAGAACATCGTTTCTCCCGCTGTTATGGCTGCTATGGGAAGCGTGCTTACGAACAAGTATGCCGAAGGTTATCCGGGAAAGCGCTACTACGGCGGCTGCGAATATGTTGACGTGGTAGAGTCTATCGCTATCGAGCGCGCAAAGAAGCTTTTCGGTGCGAATTTTGCAAACGTTCAGCCTCATTCCGGCGCACAGGCAAATACTGCCGTTTATTTCGCTCTTCTCCAGCCCGGTGATACCGTTCTCGGTATGAGCCTTGCACACGGCGGTCATCTTACACACGGTTCTCCCGTAAATATCTCCGGTAAGTATTATAACTTCGTTCCTTACGGTCTCAACGAAGAGACAGGAATGCTCGATTACGACGAAGTTGAGAAGCTTGCAAAAGAGAACAACCCCAAGCTTATCGTAGCAGGTGCGAGCGCATATCCCAGAAAGATAGACTTTGAGAGACTTTCCGCTATCGCAAAGAGCGTAGGCGCTTACTTCATGGTTGATATGGCACATATCGCAGGCCTTGTTGCAGCAGGCGAGCACCAGTCTCCGGTTCCGTATGCCGACATAGTTACCACAACAACACATAAGACACTCCGCGGCCCGAGAGGCGGTATGATCCTCACGAATGACGAGGAGCTCGCAAAGAAGATCAATAAGGCGATTTTCCCCGGTACACAGGGCGGTCCTCTAATGCACGTAATTGCCGCTAAGGCTGTATGCTTCGGCGAAGCACTTAAGCCCGAGTTCAAGGAATACGGAAAGCAGATCGTAAAGAACGCTTCCGTTCTCGCAAGCTCGCTTCTCGAAAAGGGCTTCGACCTCGTTTCCGGCGGTACGGACAACCACCTTATGCTCGTTGACCTCCGTCCGTTCAACATTACAGGTAAAGAGCTCGAAACAAAGCTTGACGAAGTTTATATCACAGTAAACAAGAACGCTATCCCGAACGATCCCCAGAAGCCCGCATTCACGAGCGGAGTTCGTATCGGTACACCCGCAGTAACAACAAGAGGTCTTAAGGAAGATGATATGAAGCAGATTGCTGAGTGCATCTACCTTACTGCGAAGGATTTTGACAGCTCGAAGGACAAGATCAGAGAAATGGTCACTGCTATATGCAAGAAATATCCGCTTTATGAATGATCGGTCTATCGAATGGAGGTTATAATATGACTACCAACGCAAGTCAGATCGTACTTAATACTCAGGATTCCGTGGCTCCTATCGGAATAATCGCTATGAACGGTGCCAAGGAGCTCGGTGATAAGATCAACAACTACCTTGTGACATGGGCACAGGACAGCGATATTGATGTAGATTCTTACCTTATCGAAACAACGTGTCCGCGTTTCTCTTCCGGTGATGCTAAAGGTCTTATAAAGGAATCTATCCGCGGTGATGATATTTATATCATCATTGACACGGGAAATTACAGCTGTACTTATCCGCTCTTCGGAAAAGAGAACTGTATGTCTCCCGATGATCATTTTCAGGATCTCAAGAGAATAATTCAGGCTATGAGCGGTAAGGCTCACAGAATAAACGTTATAATGCCGCTTCTTTACGGCGGAAGACAGCACAGAAGAAATTACCGTGAGTCCCTTGACTGTGCGGTCGCTCTTCAGGAACTCGCTGCTATGCAGGTCGAGAACATCATCTGCTTCGATGCACATGACGCACGTGTCTGCAACGCTATCCCGCTCATCGGCTTCGATAACGTAATGCCTACATATCAGGTACTCAAGACACTGTTCAGCTCGATAAACGACCTTAACATCACTCCCGATACCTTTGCGGTAGTAAGCCCCGATGAAGGCGCTATGCACCGCAATATGTACTATGCGTCCGTTCTGGGCGTTCAGCTCGGTATGTTCTACAAGCGCCGTGACTACTCTAAAGTAGTAAACGGAAGAAACCCGATAGTTGCGCACGAGTATCTCGGTAACTCCGTTGAGGGCAAGGACATTTTCATCGCAGACGACATCATCTCGTCCGGTGAATCAATGCTTGACGTTGCTAAGGAGCTCAAGAAGAGAAATGCAAGACGCATCATCGGTTACGCAACATATCCGATCTTCACGAACGGCGTTGATAAGTTCGATGAGGCGGTAAAAGAAGGTATAATCGACCACGTTCTCGGTACAAACCTTACATACCGTTCGCCTGAGCTTCTCTCTAAACCCTGGTTCCACGAAGTTGATGTATCGAAGTACATAGCTTATTTCATAACTGCTCTCAATCACGACGTTTCTATCAGCAAGATCATCGATCCTCACAGCAAGATCAAGAATCTTCTCAAGAAATACGGCGTTAAGGGCGGAGACAATATATAAACAAGTTTTGTGCCGCACATTCCGGTGTGCGGCACAGTTTTATAAGGAGAAATAATATGCCGTTAGCAGACAGCATTAGACCCGGAACTCTTGATGATGTTGTAGGGCAGAAACATATACTCGGTGAAGGAAAGCCGCTTCGCAACATAATCGAGCGCGGCGAGATACCGAATATGATCTTCTACGGCTCTTCCGGTATAGGTAAGACAACGGTCGCCAATATAATCGCCGATTCTACGGAAATGCAGCTTTACAAGCTCAACGGAACGTCCTGCTCTACTGCGGATATAAAGGAGATAATCGCTTCCCGCGGAACTTTCGGGTTCGGCAGGGACAAAGGTATCCTGCTTTATCTCGACGAGATACAGTATCTGAACAAAAAGCAGCAGCAGAGCCTTCTTGAATATATCGAGAACGGTGATATAACGCTTATTGCCTCCACTACCGAAAATCCGTATTTCTATGTTTATAACGCTATACTTTCCCGTTCGACGGTGTTTGAATTCAAGCCTGTCGGAAAAGAAGATATTCTTCCTGCGCTGAAAAGAGCGTTCAGAATAGCCTGCGAGCAGAACGAGCTTGACTACACTTTCTCTGACGAGGCTTTCGAGTATATAGCAATGGGCTGCGGCGGGGACGTAAGAAAAGGCGTGAACACGGTCGAGCTCTGTATTCTCGCGGCAAACAACGGTAAGATCGACCTTGACCTCGCAAAGCAGCTCACCCAGAAAAGCGCGATGAAATACGACAGGGCAGGAGATCAGCATTACGACATTCTTTCCGCCTTCCAGAAGTCTATACGCGGTTCGGACGAGAACGCGGCGCTGCATTACCTTGCCCGGCTGATTGCTGCCGGGGATATGGCTTCTATATGCCGGAGACTGCTCGTTATCGCTTGTGAGGACGTCGGGCTTGCATACCCGAACGCTATCCCGATAGTCAAAGCCTGTGTTGACAGCGCTTTACAGCTTGGTTTTCCGGAAGCGCGGATACCTCTTGCTGATGCTGTCGTACTGCTTGCAACGGCTCCGAAATCCAACAGCGCGTATATGGCGATTAATGAGGCGCTTGCAGATGTTGAGAAGGGGAATACCGGCGACTTTCCGCGGCACCTTCAAAATGTTCATCTTGACGGCGAGGGCGCGGCGGTAAAGGGACAGAACTATCTCTATCCCCACGATTATCCGAACCATTATGTCGAACAGCAGTACCTGCCGGACGAGATAAAGGACAGGGTGTATTACAAATTCGGTGACAACAAGCTCGAACAGGCGGCTTATGAGTACCGCAAAAAGATAAAAGGCATAAAGTGATCACCGGACGAACTCGGTATATATGTTCTTGTTTGACCTTTCGGTCGAATATTTCCAGCTTTCAAGGCTGCCCGACGTGATGAAATACTCGATTTCGGACGGCTTTTCTTTTTTATCCGCATCGAACGTGTCAACAATAATGAGCTTTATCTTCATCTTATCGGGAATCATTGCTTTTATGTAAACGCTCACCTTGCTCCCGACCTTTATGTCCGGACGAAGCTCCGCAAGCCCCGCGAGATTAGGGCGAAGCTCTACAAAAATACCATAGCTTTCGATAGAACGGACTATTCCGGTCACAGTCTCTCCGATGCTGTATTTATTGGCGTTTTCCTGCCATGTCCCGAGAAGTTCCTTGTGCGTTAGTGTTATTTTACCGTCATCTATGCTTTTCACGGCACATAGAATATTCTGCCCGACGACAAATCTGTCGGCAGGGTGGGATATGCGTGATACCGAGATAAGGTCTATCGGTATGAGCGACGGAATTCCGCAGCCTATATCAACGAACGCGCCGAACTGTTCCATGTGCGTGACTTTTGCCGGGATAATATCTCCGCATTTCAGCAATGAGATGTAATTCTTTATACATTCCTCCTGTGCAAGCCGTCTTGAAAGTACGGCGCAGCGATCACCGCATTCGTTCGCTTCAAATCCTGTGATACGGAACTGTACCGGCTTATTCACGCGTGAAATAAGCGCAATATCACGGGTCGATCCGTCGTCAATTCCGACAGCGCCCTCACATCTCGGAATACGTCCTCTGAAGCTTCCGAAATCAACGATAAGATCATGTTCGTTCGTGCATAACACACACAAAGCTTCTGCAATAATGTTTTTTTCTGTATATTCCTCTGCCTCGGCTATGCTTGCGGGGCATTTATCAAGTTCTCCTTCGGGAAAATACCTGTTCATGGTTTATACCGTTCCTTTCCTTTGAAAAAAGTCTTTCTGTCAATACTATGAGGAAAGGCGGTATTATATGACAATATAAAGAAAACAGACCGACAGCGCTTTCTATCGGTCTGTTGCTTTATTTCTGTCTGATATAGTCTGTTTATTGTTCCTGCATAAGCTGTCTTATATGATCGACAAGCTCATTCGCAGCGATCCCGTGTGTCTTTTCCGACGGGTGCCAGTCGGCAGCAACACCGTTTTTGCCGATATCCTGCGGGGTGAAGTGTAATGTTGAGATATTGGTGTCTCCGGTCTCAGACGAGTACCGCTCTGCGGCATCCTGTATGCAGGAATAAAGACTATCGCCCATAATACCCAGTGAACAGATGATATGCGCGGCGGGATTGTCTTTTCTGACCATCTTCAGGAACTCCGCATATTGTGCGGTGAATTCATCTTTTTTCTCCTGATCGCCCTTTATGTAGCTGTCATCGTTTGTTCCGAGATTGATAACTATATAATCCGGTACAAATCGCGTGAAATCCCAAGGATCATCTATCGCACAGAAACTCTTCGCGCTCGAAGTATTGGCGAACTGCTCATATAAAGAGGGAACAAGCTGGTAGGTGTTTTTCTTGCCGCTTGTATATCCGGAGATGATGCCGTGACCGCTGAAACTTTCCATACTGTAGTCTGCGTCAAGCATTTCCGCTGTCTTGTAAGCATACGATTTTGTGGCATCTTCTGTCGTTGTTGAGAAGTGATGTTCTTTTACTTCGTCATCGACACCGTAAGCACAGGTGATAGAGTCGCCTATGAACTCGATCTTCATGTCCTTTTCGGGGGTCGGTAAAACGCCGCCTTCCGAGTTCACGGTGATGTTTTTTATACCGAACGCAGAGTTTCCGGCTTCCGAAAGCTTTATCACCTTTACGGTGACGTCCTCCGCCGTTTCTGACGAGAATATATCGTATGTCTTTTCCTCTTTGTCCACCATTTCATCAAGCGTGCGTTTACCGTTGATATAAACGGCAAATCTCGCCTGTGAGTTCACGTCGCCATATACCGTGCTGTCACCGACAATATCTATCGAAGCCTTTGTTCCTCTGAATGTGAACTCTATACCGCTTGCCGAGTGTGCAAGCCAGAGCGTGTTATTTTCGTACTTCGATCTTCCGATAAGCTTTACGATCGTTTCATCGGGAGAAACTGTTTTTTCGGTAATGAGCAGGGGCTCCGGAACTGTCGTTTCAGATGCCTCTGCGATTGTTGTTGTATCGGGCTTTGTCTGCGCAGCAGTGCCGTTTCCGCAGGATGTGAGCATCGCAGCGGAAAGAATAAGGGAAACTGTTGTAAAGATAAGATTTTTCGTTATATTCATAAATATCCTTTCTGTAGTGTGTTTATCCGATAAAACCCGCATTATCTATTCTTTGTCCTGCCATAAATTCAGGCTTTTCGAGCAGTCCCGCACGTTCTTCGATCATACGGAAAGGAGTCATATCGGGATGCCTTATTGTTGTCTTTGACGGAAACAGAAAATCAAAAGTCTTTATACCGTCCTTACAGTAAACGGTGACATTGTAGCCTTTTACTTTGGTCGCGCCGTTGATCTCCTTGTATTCCACGTTCAGTACATTTGCGTAATAGATGTCGGAGCGGAAGTTCTTCTTCGGACAGGTTATAAGAATCTTTTCCTCGTTTGCGTTATAATTGTACAGGTCTCCCGAAAGTATGATACGGACACCGCCGATCATAAACAGCGGATACGCAATTAGCGAAACGAGCTTAAGTGCGTCAAAAACAATGGAATATACAATGCTCGCGAGATTAAGTGAGACCACGATATCCAATGCCCATATCCCAATGAAGATCAAAGTGCAAACAGCTATATAAACAGCTATATAAGCATTCTGATGCTTTTTCCTGCACCAGAAAATTCCTTTTTTGGAATACTTGAAACGATCTTCAACAGCACTGTATGATGTAGTGTAATTGGAGTGCATATCATCACCTTCCAAACGCTTCGTTCTCTGTGATCATAGCGACACGTTCCTCTATGATGCTGAATGGAGTGCAGCGAGGGGTCTTATCCGGGGAGCTTTTATTGAAAAGGTAGTCGAATCTTATCGCGCCGAGTGAGCGGGTCGTGACTGTTACGGTATATCCACGGAACCATATACCGAAAAGGTACATTTCGTCATACCTGACCGTTATAACATCATCATAGAAGATGTCGGTTTTCGGAATATGTGCTTTTTCGGAGCGGAAGCTGAAGTGTTTGGAGTCGGCGCTGTAGTAATATTTGTTTCCGTACAGTATAAATCTTATTATGCAGCAGATTACGACAATAAGAAAAACCATAGAGAAAACATAGACATATCCGATAGTACGGGCAGTATCAACACCTACAGCAGTACCGCCTTTATCAAAATACCACCTCAGCTGATCGAACAGGACATTATACCAGAGAACTGCAATAATTACAGCAGAGACGATCAGGACTATAATTATAGTACGTTCTGTTGACCTTGAGCAATAAAAGATACCTTTTGCCGAAAAATCGAACCTGTCATCGACCGGACTTCGGGTTTCGTACATTGCCGTCCCCCTTTACTTTTCACTCGGATAAAACTGTCTTTATGTGAAGCTCCTCAAGCTGCTTATCGTCAACTACCGCAGGGCAGTCGCTCATAAGTTCGCTCGCGTCCTTGACTTTCGGGAAAGCGAGAACGTCACGCAGGCTGTCTGCACCGCAGATAAGCATTGCAAGACGGTCAAGACCGATACCCATACCGCCGTGCGGGGGAGCCGCGAATTTGTATGCGTCAACGAGGAATCCGAACTTTGCCTGTATCTCTTCTTCCGTAAGTCCGAGAAGCTCGAACATCTTCTGCTGGAGCTCGGGGTCGTTGATACGGATAGAGCCGCTGCACAGCTCAACGCCGTTGAGAACAAGGTCATAGCACTTTGCGAATACCTTTTCGGGGTTCTCCTCAAGGTGCGGGATGCACTCATCAAGCGGCATTGTGAACGGGTGATGCATAGCGTCCCAGTGCTGTGTCTCTTCGTTGTACTCGAAGAACGGGAACTCGGTTATCCAGAGGTAGTTCCAGCCCTCGGGGATAATGTCGAGCTGTTTGCCGACCTGTAAACGCAGAGCACCGAGAACAGGAAGCGTGACCTTGTTCTTGTCTGCGACGATAAGCGCAACGTCGCCCTTCTCACAGCCGAGAGTTTTCAGTATCGCCTGCATCTCGTCGTCGGTCATGAATTTAGCGAACGAGCAGGTCGGAGCGTCATCTACCCAGCGGATATAAGCAAGACCCTTTGCGCCGATACCCTTTGCTGTCTCGGTGAGCTTGTCTATCTCCTTACGGGTGAGTACGGAAGCGCCGTTCTTTGCAACGATACCGCGCACCGAACCGCCGTTTTCGATAGCAGATGTGAACACGCCGAAACCACAGCTCTTAACAACGTCGGATATATCGGTTATCTCCATTCCGAAGCGGGTATCGGGCTTGTCCGAACCGTATCTGTTCATAGCGTCGTTATAGCTCAGACGCGGCAGGGGAGTGGGAATATCTATGTCCAGAGTCTCTTTCATGAGCTTCTTTATAAATCCCTCTGCTATAAGCAGAATATCATCGACATCAACAAACGACATTTCAAGGTCGATCTGTGTAAACTCGGGCTGTCTGTCTGCGCGGAGATCCTCGTCGCGGAAGCAGCGTGCGAGCTGGATATAGCGGTCGAAGCCGGAGATCATAAGGAGCTGCTTGTAGATCTGAGGCGACTGAGGAAGCGCATAGAACTTGCCCTCATGTATTCTCGACGGAACGAGATAGTCTCTCGCGCCTTCGGGAGTGGATTTTATCATCATAGGGGTCTCGATCTCAAGGAAGCCGTTGTCGTAGAAGTATTCGCGGGCGATCTTTGCAATCTTGTGGCGCATGATTATGTTATCCTGAAGCTTCTTGCGGCGCAGATCGAGGTATCTGTATTTAAGACGGAGCTCGTCGTTGACCTTGGTGTCGTTGACTATCTCGAAAGGCGGAGTCTGCGCTTTTGAGAGGATACGAAGGTCGGACACGAGTATCTCCACATCGCCGGTCTTTATCTCGGTGTTCACGCTCTCGCGCTTGCGGAGAAGCCCCTTTGCCATAAGCACATATTCGCTTCTTACGGTTTTAGCCTTTTCAAACACAGCCTTATCGGTCGTATCGTCGAATACGAGCTGAACTATTCCTGTTCTGTCGCGAAGGTCTATGAATATAAGACCGCCCTTGTCGCGGATGCGCTGTGTAAAGCCGCCGACCGTAACTTCGTTTCCTATTCCTTCCACCTCGCCGCAGTAATGCGTGCGGGTAAGTCCTTTCATGTTGTCTGCCATTGTTTTAATGTCCTTTCTTCTGCACATCGGAGATATGCGAAATTTATCAACTATATATTATATCATAAAGTATAACGAAATTCAATAGTTATGAAAAAATTTCCAAAAACCCCTTTATTTTGTCCGGAGTTTGTGATATAATACATTATGTGTAATTAATGTCTGCTCATCAGCCGATAAATTGCTTCGTAGCGCAGCTTGAAGCAATTTATTGGCTGCAAAAGTGCAAGGAAAATTTATATATTTTAGGATTTTCCATGCACTTTTGTTCGTCCGAAGGACGAAATGAGCTTGACATCAAGGAATGTGTCCGTTGTTTAAATGCACCGCAGGCGCATTTAAACAACATCTGAAAATCTGTTTTGCAGATTTTCAGCCAATAACTGCCAAAAGGCAGTTATTGAGGACACATTAATTATATCCGAAAGGAATGAATATATGACGGAACTTACTGTTCAGGTCGATGAGCTTGAAAAGCTTCACGCGCTTTTCGGCGATTTCGACTCGAATATCAGCATAATACAGAAGGAGTACGGCGTCTCTGTTTTCAGCCGTGACGGTGTCGTTAAGATCGTCGGACAGGAGGACAAGGCGCAGAGTGCACGGAAGGCTGTTGAGGGGCTTCTCGACCTTATCGAGCGCGGCGAGAGCATAAGCGATATGAGCGTGCGATACGTCATCGGGCTTGTGAATGAGGGCGCAGAGGAGCAGGTCTCCGGTATCGGCGGTGATACTGTATGTGTCACATTCACCGGAAAGCCCGTTAAAGCCAAAACTCTCGGTCAGAAGAAGTATATTGACTGCATTAAGAAGAACACGATAGTGTTCGGTGTCGGTCCTGCGGGTACAGGTAAGACCTATCTCGCTGTCGCTATGGCAGTCAAGGCTTTCAAGGCACATGAGATCAACCGTATCATTCTTACCCGTCCGGCAGTCGAGGCGGGCGAAAAGCTCGGATTTCTCCCGGGCGACCTGCAAAACAAGGTCGATCCGTATCTGCGCCCGCTTTATGATGCTTTGTTCGATATGATGGGTGCCGAGAGCTATCAGCGCAACCTCGAAAAGAACATAATCGAAGTAGCACCGCTCGCGTATATGCGCGGAAGAACGCTCGACGACAGCTTCATAATCCTCGACGAAGCACAGAATACCACGCCCGAGCAGATGAAGATGTTCCTTACCCGACTCGGTTTCAACAGCAAAATGGTCATAACAGGTGATATAACGCAGATCGACCTTCCGGACAACAAACGTTCGGGACTTGTGGAGGCTGTGAAAATACTGAAAAACATCGAGGATATCGCAATAACGCGCTTCTCGGAAAAAGATGTGGTCAGACATAAGCTCGTTCAGGATATTGTAAAAGCATACGAAAAATTCAACGAGAAAAAATAATGATATACGGAGGAGATCAAAATGGTAAGCATAAGAGTTTTCGGCTCGAACAGGCAAAAGATAATACCGATCACGCGTGAGCTGCGTTCAATAGTAAAATACAGCTGCAGCGAGACGCTCTATGAGGAAGGATACAAGGGTGAATTTGAAGTATCCGTGACATTCACGGACAACGACGGAATCCGTGAGATAAACAAGGAATACCGCGATATAGACAAAGAGACCGATGTTCTGTCGTTCCCTATGACAAACGAAGGCGAGGAGTTCACTGTGGATCCCGAAACAGGCTGCAAGATGCTCGGCGATATTGTCATTTCCATAGAAAAGGCGATAGCGCAGGCTGACGAATACGGTCACAGCTTCAGGCGCGAGCTCGCTTTTCTGACCGTTCACTCAATGCTGCATCTTCTTGGCTACGATCACGAAAGAAGCGAGGAAGAAGAGCGGGAGATGTTCGGAAAGCAGGAGATAGTGCTCGAAGCTCTCGGACTTGGGCGCTGATATGAAAAAGAGAACGGGAGTGCTGAAAAGCTTCTACTGCGCCGGGCGCGGTATCGCGTTCTGCCTGCGGCACGAGCGGCATATCCGTGTACATCTTGTCATGACAGCCTATGTGATGTATTTCTCGACATTCTATGAATTCACTAAAACGGATTACGCTGTACTTATCCTTACCTGTGCTGCTGTCATAGCTATGGAGATCATCAATACAGCGGTGGAGGTCGTTATCGACAAGATCTCGCCGCAATATAACGTCTTTGCGATGATCGGAAAGGATTTAGCTGCCGGTGCTGTACTTTTCACGGCATTGGGCGCGATAGCCGTCGGTATCTTTATGTTCTGGGATCCGGCAGCGTTTCTCAGGATATTTGAGTACTTCACATCAGACTTCATCAAGCCTTCGATACTGCTCCTAACTCTTGTTCTGGCAGTGTTGTTCATATTACACGCAAAACCGCGTAAAACAGGAAACAAACGTACAAGCAAAGGAAATGAGATAAAAGATGACTAAATCTGTATTTGTTGCGGTAACGGGACGCCCGAACGCCGGAAAATCCTCGCTCACGAACCTTCTTGTGGGCGAAAAGATAGCGATAGTAAGCCCGAAGCCCCAGACTACCCGCACACGCATAAACGGTGTACTGACAAAGGGTGAGACCCAGTTCGTATTCATTGATACACCGGGTATGCACAAACCCCGTACAAAGCTTTCGGAGCAGATGGTAAAGGCGATAGATGACAGCATAGCCGATGTTGAGGTGTCGCTCCTTGTCGTTGACGCAACGAAAAAGCCGGCGGGTTATGAAGAGAAGCTTATACAGGATTTCAAAGCTAAGAACTGCGATGTTATCCTGCTGATAAACAAGGTCGATCTGATAAAGAACAAGAATGATCTGCTCGGTATAATCGACGAATACTCGAAGATGTACGATTTTGCCGAGATAATACCGATAAGCGTTCTGAAAAAGGACAACACTGATCTGATAATCCCGACTGTCGAAAAGTACGCGGTAGAGTCACCTCATTTCTTTGACGACGATCTTCCTACCGACCAGCCCGAAAAAGTATGGCTTGCGGAGATAATCAGAGAAAAGCTGCTTAACAACCTGTTCGACGAGATACCGCACGGGATAGCCGTGCAGATAGAGTCGCTCGAATACAGCAAGACCACGAAAGGCGCTGACATAGTTGATATCCGTATCGCCATAATCTGCGAACGCCAGTCTCACAAAGGCATGATAATCGGTAAAGGCGGAACTATGCTCAAGAAGATAGGCGGACTTGCACGCGAGGAAATGGAAGAATACTTCGGTATGAAGGTCAATATGGATCTATGGGTGAAGGTCAAGGAAGACTGGAGAAACAACGAGAACGCGATAATGGATTTCGGGCTTAGCTTTGATAAATAACGGAAGGGATCATAAATGCTCGTTACGGTTGACGGAATAGTGATCGGAAGGCGCAATATCGGTGAAAACAGCTGTTTCATCGATGTGCTCACCGATGAGTACGGAGTTATCGAAGCGACTGCACACGGCGTAAAAAAGCTCACGAGTAAGAACGCCGGTGCAGTTACTCTTTTTTCGTACTCGAAATTCTGCTTCAACAAGGTCGGTGTAAAATATACCCTGAACAGTGCCGAGCCGAAGTTCAGCTTTCACGGCATATCATCGGACATCGAATATCTGTCGCTTGCGGTATATTTTGCCGATATTGTCAAGGATACCTCCGCTTCCGAGCAGGAAAACAGGGGATTTCTGCGGTTCATGGCGGTGACGCTTTATGAACTCGATAAGAAACGTATCTCTCTCGAACTGATAAAGTCCGTGTTTGAGCTTCACATTACGACTATGCTCGGATTTGCTCCCGACCTTCGCGCTTGCAGAGTATGCGCGAAATACGAGCACGAAAAGATGTTCTTCGACAATGACAATGCCTGTATAATCTGCGGCGAATGCATAATGGACTATGGCAAGCCTCTTGCTGAACTCATTCCGCTTTCACCGACGCTTCTTTATTCAATGCGGCATATCGTTTTCTCACCGGTCGATAAGATATACAAGATAGATGTAAAAAGCGATGATCTTAAAACGCTTTCGGAAATAACGGAAAAATACCTGTTAAAGCAGATAGACCGAGGCTTCAGAAGTCTTGAATACTATTATTCGGTACATCGGAAAATATAAAGAGGAGAAAAAATGAATTTAAAATACAGAAAACTTGAGCTCGATAAGATACTTGAAATGCTCAAGAACGAGGCTTGGAGCGATATGGCAAAGGAAAAGCTCGATAAGCTCGAACCCTCGTTCGATATAGACACAGTTCGCAAGGAACTGAAAAAGTGCGATGACGCGTTCGTTTTTTCGAGCAAATTCGGTACGCCGCGCTTTTATAACATCAAAGACGTTGCTTCAAGCGCAAAAAGAGCTGCACAAGGTGCATCGCTCTCGCTTCGTGAGCTTCTTGACATAGGTCTTGTGCTCCGTGAAACGGACGGTCTTATACAGTGGTACGATCAGTGTTCCGGTACGGAAAACAGCCTTAATGAGTACTTTGCTCTGCTGTCCGGAAACAAGACGCTTGAAACACGAATATCGAACTCTATAGTGTCGGAAAACGAGCTGTCCGACGGCGCGAGCGCTGAACTCGCACGAATCAGAAAGGCTATAGTCCGTCAGGGTATGCGCATAAAGGAACAGCTCGACAGTCTCATAAAAAGCAAAACGACCCAGAAATACTTACAGGAAGCCCTCGTTACTCAGCGCGACGGGCGGTATGTCGTTCCCGTAAAAAGCGAGTACCGTTCGCAGGTAAGCGGTCTTGTCCACGATACATCGGCTTCCGGCTCGACACTTTTTATCGAGCCTATGAGCGTTGTTGATGCAAACAACGAGATACGCATACTTAAAAGCGAGGAGATCGCCGAGACTGAACGAATAATCGCGGAAATGTCCGATCAGGTAGGAATGTTCTCGGAACAGCTCATCACCAACACAGGCTGCCTTGTAAAGCTCGAAGAATACTTCGCAAAATCGAACCTTGCGGCGAAAATGGCAGCAGTTACTCCGGAGATAACCGAGGAACCTGTGCTTAAACTCAATAAAGCACGCCATCCGCTCATACCGAAAGAGAATGTCGTACCGACAACCATAGAGGTCGGCGAAACATATACGAGCCTTATCATCACCGGACCGAATACCGGCGGAAAGACAGTCTCGCTTAAAACCGCGGGTCTGCTCACATTAATGACGATGTGCGGTATGATGATACCTGCGGGTGACAACAGCGTAGTCGGAATATTCTCGAAAATACTCGTAGATATTGGCGACGAACAGAGCATAGAGCAGAGTTTATCCACGTTCTCGTCACACATGACGAATATAGTCCGTATCATAAAGGCGGCAAATGACCGTTCGCTCGTGCTTCTTGACGAGCTTGGCTCCGGTACCGACCCTATCGAGGGCGCGGCGCTCGCGGTCGCAATTCTCGATCATCTGCGCAAAAAGAACAGCCGAGTAATGGCGACTACTCATTATCAGGAAGTCAAACTTTACGCGGTCGAGCAGGACGGAGTTGAGAACGCGAGCTGTGAGTTCGATGTGAATACGCTTCAGCCCACATATAAGCTTATAATCGGCGTTCCGGGCAAATCAAACGCGTTCGCTATTGCAAAACGTCTCGGTGTAAGTGACGAGATAATCGACGAGGCAAGCGTGCTTGTCACCGACGAGAACAAACGTTTTGAGAACGTCATTGAAAGCCTTGAAAAGACGCAGTTCGAGCTTGATAAGCTACGTGAACAGGCGGAAAAGGACGCGCGTGACGCACGGGATAATGCGGAAGCTCTCGAAAAAGAGCGTGAAGAACTAGAAAAGCAGAAGGAATTCGAGCTTGAAAAAGCACGTACCAAGGCTATGAGCATCGTTGAGCAGACCCGCTTCGGCGCGGACAGGCTCATGAACGAGCTTGAAGAGATGAAAAAGGAGAAGGATAAGAAGGATTTCTCCGAACGCGTGAAGGCATCCCAGTCCAAAGTCAACAACACTCTCGACGGTCTTTACGACAAAGCCAATCCTGTTGTCGAGCGCAAGAAAACCAAATATGTGCTCCCGCGCGACCTTCGTGTCGGAGATACCGTCCGGCTCATGGACGTCGGAAGCAAAGGAACCGTCATAACGCTTCCCGATGCGGGCGGTAACTGTATGGTACAGACGGGTATGATAAAAACGCGCACAAAGCTCGAAAACCTTGAACTGATAACCGACGGTCCTGTTCAGCAAAAGAAGAAACAGGGCGGGGGAGTGCGCAAGTCGCTTCAGTCCAACATGACAAGAAAGAGCAGTATGGAGCTCGACATACGCGGTATGATGACAGACGAAGGTATCATGGAAGTTGACAGGTTCATAGACAACTGCCTTATCGCCGGTATCGAAACTGTCACCATTATTCACGGCAAAGGCACGGGAGCGCTCCGTTCCGCTGTACATCAGTTCTTAAAGCAGCACAAGAACGTTAAGAGTTATCGTCTCGGAGAGTACGGCGAGGGTGAAGCCGGTGTCACTGTCGCAGTACTGAAATAAAAAGCAAATCCCCCGAATTCGTGAAGAATTTCGGGGGACATTTTTATGCATTTTACGCGTATGTATCAGAACGCGATCTTGTTTACGTCGGAATTAGCAAGAAGAACTTCCTTCTTCGGGATACGCATGAGCGGGTTATAAGAGAACTTCTTACAGGCGTCATAAGCCTTTACATCACCGAATTTAGAGCACGAGAATTTCTCGCCGCTGTCGTCGGGAGTGCAGAGCAGACAGTATTTGCAGGCAGGCTTGATGTTATTGCCGAATAGTTTTTTCTTTGCCATTTGCGAAAACCTCCTTTTGGTCACTGATTATTTTCTGTTATATTATATCATATATAATCAAAAAAAGCTATACTTTTTTTAAAATTTTGTCGGATTTATGCAAAATTATTATGCACATTGCTATAAGAACAAGCACAATAATCTTATTGGCGCTGAATTCGTAGGAAAATTCAGGTTCGTATGTCGATACTTCAACGGAAATATCGACGAATTGCAGCAGTATCCATGATATAAGACCGCTTAGAAGTGAACAGGGAAGACGTGCTGCCAAAAAGCGCTTAACGGGGAATGAGTCTTTTACTATCGCGGCACATTGAAGAAGAACACATACCCCTCCCATTGATGCTATTGCAGCGGCTATCGGTATAAACGATACTCCGGGTGTCTTTAGTCTGAGAAGATTGCTGATCTCGAATGCTCCTTTGAGCTCCGGAGGAAGCGTTATCCCGATATCACCGAGAAAAGCCGTTACACAGTCAAGAGCCGTGTTGAATGCGATTATGACCGTACACACAACGAATAATGCCCGTGATGCAGAATTTACGGCACCTATAAGATTTCCCGTTCCCGAACCGGCTTTTATTTCCGTTCTGAGCCGACAGGTGCGTGATACGACCGCACCGGTGATAAAGCAGGAAAGCACATTGGATATATATATGACCGCTCCTGCGGCAACGCTGCCGAATACGCCGTTCCCGAGCATTATAAGCGCAAATGTCGGTGAGATGCAGTAACAGAACATCGCCGCGTCACGGCACCCGGATATAATTGCGGGATAATTTTTGTTTTGCGCAATAGTTTCTCTTAGAAGCTTTACTCCTACAGGATATCCGCCGATCATGCTCATCAGAAATACGGTTATAATACGGTCGTCCGCCTTTATTATCCTTCGCATAAGCCAGAGAACAGGGCGGAATATCACCGCATAAAGACCGGAATCACAGATGTATCCGGTCAATACCATAAAAGCGAACATAGACGGGATTATTGCAGAAATACATACATTGATGCTGTTTATAGCAGAATTCGCCGTAACTTCCGGATATATCATCATAAGCGCTGCTGCGGATACTGCCGCACAAGATTTCAATAAAGCTGATAAATTCTTTTTCAGTTCATATCACTTGCCTTTCTTTTATGCGTAAAACAAAAATTATCACGAAATTGCAGCTCATTCATTAAATGATAGCTTGTAACATATATATTAGCAAGGCGGTGATAAAATGAATATATACAGATTGGCAGGGAAATTCGAAGATATGAAGCGTTCTGCTGTCCGTCATTCGCTGATACAGATAAACGACAGCGGCAGTATGAAGGTCGAGGAATGCAGAAAGATCATTCGTTTCGACGAGAACACGATAGAGCTTGAGCTTGCCAGAGGAACAGTCACGATAACGGGTCTTGATATGAAAATGAAGAGTTTCAGTGAACACGGTATCATTATCACCGGCTCACTTCATTCGATAGGATTTGACGACAGCAGAAAGGTATAGAGATGAATATAAAAGGGAAAGTAACAATTTCATTGATAGGCGCATACTGTGAGGAGTTTATAAATGAACTCATAGAACAGAAAGCGGAGCTTGAAAATATAAGGAATATTGACGGTGTGATCTACGCCGAGACTTCTGCTGGAAATTACAGGTTTATTGCACGGGCATCACGTAGTTTCGGTGTCAGAACGCGTGTCGTTTCCAAAAGAGGAGCATATTTCAGGCTTGCGGGGTTAAGAAAACGTCCGGGGCTTATTGCCGGAATCTTTGTATCTTCCGCGATCGTGCTTACACTAAGGCTTTTTGTATGGCATATCGAGATACACGGAAATGAAACGCTTACCGATGAGTATATGCTCGGTCTCCTCGAACAGAACGGATTTACTGCGGGAGTACTTGCGAATGACACCGACGCTCTTAACGCGGAAAGAAACATAATGCTTTCATCTGACTGCATAAGGTGGATAAACATAGAAGTCAACGGCAGCAGAGCGGACGTATATATGAACGAAAACAACGCGTCCGAAAAGCATGATGTTGATTATAAGACCCCGTGCAACATCGTAGCGGAACGCGCCGGAGTTATTGTTGATACAAACGTAACTTCTGGAAAGCTGATGTACGAAAAAGGCAGCGGTGTAGCTGAAGGAAGCGTTATTGTCAGCGGAACTGTAAGCTCCGGCGATTCACTTATACTCGTTCATTCCGATGCCGAGATAATTGCCGAGTTCACCGAAGAAAAAGAGTTTGGTATGTCTTATACGACAGTTGAAAAAGTACCGTCCGGAGATATTACCGAAACCCGTCAGCTTATGCTGTTCGGTATTGTTATCCCGCTTGACGGCGGAGTTACAGATACCGCAAACACGATATGCACACAGACTACCGGACAGTGCAGACTTTTCGAATTTGAGCTCCCGGCGAAGATAAGAACAGACACATATCGAAAATACAGCGAGATCACTGTGACAAGGAAAGCAGATGATGTACGGCGGGCGCTTGAACGTGATCTTGAGATGTACATACATAATTTTCTGAATAAATACGAAGTGCTCGGAGTCGAAAAAAATTTTGAAGAGACCGAAAACGGTCTTGTGCTGAAATCTGTGATAAGACTCAAAGGAAATATCGCTGTAAAAAAGCCTATCTATGAGCATTGATCGTCTTGACAAAAATCATATAAAATGTTATTATTATATAAATTATTTATTCAGTTATCCGGAATTGTTTACGGAAGAAAGTGAGTCTGAATGAAAAAGCTCATCACAGCGGTTATAGCATTTATCGCAGTATGTACTGCTGCGGCGGTATATCTTGAACGAAAATATATCAGGACGAGCGGCAGAAATAAGGCTCTCGGCGTAACGAAAGAGAATAATGAATGGATAGCAAATACAAATCATGAAGACACATATATGATTGCGCGTGACGGTGTTTGTCTGCACGGAATAGTATTCGATAACGGTTCAGATAACTGGATATTAGCTGTTCACGGGTATGATTCTGATATTCGCGCAATGGCTGGAAACGCAAGAAGATTAATCGAAGCCGGTTACAGTGTTTTTCTGCCTGATATGCGAAGCTTCGGAATGAGCGGTGACACTCATACAACCATGGGTTATCTGGAGAAATACGATGTTTCAGACTGGATAAACAAGCTTATGAGCGAATACAAAGTGAAAAGCATTATATTATACGGTATCTCGATGGGCGCTGCGACAGTAATGCTCACAGCCGGTGAAACTCTTCCGGATACTGTAAAAGCCGTCGTTGAGGACTGCGGTTATTCGTCCGTCCGCGAAGAGTATGAATATCAGATGAAGCGCTTGGTACATCTTCCGCCGTATCCGATACTCTGGATATGCGATCTTATTACAAGATATAAAAAAGGCTGGAGCTTGTTGAACGACTGCAATTGTGTCAACGCAGTAAAACGCACGCAGGTTCCGGTACTTTTCATACACGGTGCATCTGATACATTTGTCCCGTTTTATATGCAGGATAAGCTTTACAATGCCTGTGGCCGTCCGGATAAGGAAAAACTCGTGATACCGGGTGCCGACCACGCAGAAGCCGAAAAAAAAGATCCGAAACTATACTGGAAGACTGTGCTTGATTTCATTGAGAAGCATATCAATTAAATTGCATATGCGAAAATATTTATCTTAAACCCGCTTGTTTTATACAAACGGGTTTATATATGTTTTCATTGTTGCAAAAGCTCGGTATATGTGATATAATTGGGATAGTCGGTTTTTAAGGAAAATTATCCCTCCCCTTTATTGCGTAAAATTTTTATTTTACGCAATAAGCTATTACTTAAAATAGCAGCTTCTTACATCCTCGTTAATATAACCGCGCTTTTCGCTGAATCTTTCAATAAAAAGCTCGTTATCGTCTGATTCTTGTAGATCGCAATACTTTATTGCATCTTTAAATCTCCGAAAACACATTACAGGCTTATCGGTATCAATACAATTATGTTCTATCTTGTACACAAAATATAACGGCATTCAGACCACCCAAAATTTGTTCACTATCAACATAATAATCATTATATCCATACATATTAATACACCTTATTTTGCAATCCGATCTGTAATAATCTTAGCAAATTCATAAACAAAATCCTTTTGCGCTTCTTCATCTTGCGGAAGCCAGGATTTATAAAATGAACGTCCAAACGCTTCTAAAATCTTCCTGCAGTTATATCCGATATCAGATTTACGATTAGAAAGTTCGACAGAAACACCCCAATTAAGAATTGCAACATAACCACCGTTAATATGATTTCCATACACACACAGAAAATTTAATCCGCGAAAATCAATGCTTTCTTCCTTTGCTGTAAATGTTCTGTTCATAAAAATCCTCTTTTCTTTTGTTTTCCTTTCCTCGGCTGCTTTTAATTTTTCAAGATATTCATCAAATGTAATTTGTACATATATTATAATCTCGTTCCTTGTATGTTTCATTTCATTTACCTTCCTTTCCTAACCTCTGTATATATTATATCATATATGGGCACACATTTCAATTGACATAATAAACAAAAATATGGGCACACATTTGTATATTTTATATGGTGACACATATAGTTATTTTTGATATAATACTAATTGAGGTGATGAAAATATATGTTATCAGATTCAGAAAAGAAAGCTGTCGCAAAATACCATGCAAAGCTTGACGAAATCAAAGTACGTGTTCCAAAAGGAAAACGCGAAATCTACAAAAATCACGCTGAATCCAAAGGAAAAAGCCTGAACGCTCTCATTGTCGAACTATTGGAAAAGGATATGAAACCGGAAGTATGATCTTCCGGTTTTCTTTTTACCCCTTAAAATCCAATAGATCAATATTTCTTAGACCGGCGCGCCGGATCCTGAGGAGCTCGAGCTCACGGAACCATTCCTGGTATGGAGATCTTCGGAAAATGAAAGGCACATACCATAGACAATAGCGCTTTTTTACAGCTCCGAACAGACAGATATAACAAGTTCGGCACGTTTTCCGGAGATACATACACGATCGACATAAGCAATAAACACAGTCAGGATATGCAAGTGAATCCCTGGTGACTGCAAAGACATCATTTTCCTGCAGCTCATTCACGACTTATAATTCCTGGAAAGTTCTTCGATAATAGCATCATCAACCGGCTTTCCTTGTTCGATCAGGAGTTTAGACTGCTCGATCAGATAACGCTGCTTAGGATTCAGCCGGCTTTCTCTCTTGATCAGATCATCAAGGAACCGAACAAGACCGACACACTTTATATATGTATCAATACTGTTTCCGGCTTGTCCGAGAACATAACGATTCAGACGAGATAAATTATAATCAATGTCTTTTCTCGTAAATACGCTTATTTTTTCCGAATTATCAAGGAATTTTTCCCAATATTCACGCATTTTCCAACGTCTCTTATTACTATCTTTTTTGTTCGGCTGTACATATCTGAAATAATTATGAATGACCCCTCGGAATTTCTTTCCGATAGGTTCAACATTCTTTATAAACTGTACAGCGCGATCTTGTTTAAGTACGAGCTCAGCTCTGACCCAGTGCCGCCCGTCATTGTAACCACGTTCAATTGCTTTATCGTATATTCTCATATACATATCACTTGACTTTGTTCCGGTCATAACCGAAATTCCGTCAACAGCTCGGCTTATATCTACTGTTATTCTTCCTTTGGTACTGTTTGATACCCAATTTCGCGCGCGGTAGTCCTTCTCGATCTGCCTAATATCGAATATTCCATCATGATCATCATAAGCGACGTCAAGTCTTGTTATGTGATAATGCTTTGTATCCTTGGCGAGCTCAAACATATCATCAAACGTGATCGAGCTGAACGTCTCGAACTCTCGGCAGCCTTGACCTGTCATTTCAAGCATAGGATAATCTTCATCCTGATTGATATTATTATAGTATATGTGTATGTTTCCGAAGCTGAGCCGGTCACGGTACATATATCTACCGGAGAGCTGCACGAACTTAATATCATCCTTGTACTGCTCTTTGAATTGTAGCGATTTTATAACATCGTGTACAGTTATTCCCTTTTGTCGGTAGCTCATAGCGAACCAATCCACAAGTATTATATTTTCCATATATAAAACACTCCAAAGCGGGGTCCCCCGCCGCACACACGGTGCGGCTCCCCCGCTATTGTATTGATTTAATCCAACGCAAAATCAGCTGATATGCGTAATAGATCGTAATAGCTGCCGTCCAGGCAAGCAACACATTACCTATCATGTAAAAAGGAACTATCCAATTAATATAGCCAAGAATCTCTCTGATCTCCTGCGGCATATTGAAATTTTTGAAAGGGGAATCAGGAAGAGCCATCATAACCCAACCTTGAATAGTATTGATAAAATCTGTAAGCCAATTCTTAGCAGAACCGAAGAAATCACCCAGCCAATTCATAAGATCAACCCCTTCCGATGAGTTTATTGGTAACGATGATCAGACCTACTATAAATATAATGAATAATAACCACCGCACTATAACTGCTATCCATTCGTATTCAGATAGATCAACCTCGAAAGAATAATCAAAAACACCGTCCATTTTCAAAGGGAAAGTAAATTTAGGTGCTACGGGCTCCGCAGAAAGAATATTATAAACATGATAAACGTCAAAAGGAAGTGAAAACGGGAATTTATCTGTAATTACCGAAGGTGTATTAATATCAAATTTTTTGTCCGCTGTAATGTCCTGTTCAGCAGTTAACGCTTCCGCAATAGTCTTTGTCTGTTCTTCAATGCTTGTGAGCTTATCTGCTTGTGTTTGATCTAATTCTTTAAGACTGTTTATAGCAGACAGTATCTTACTTAAATCTCCTGAATAGTCCTTTATTTTTAATTTAAGACCATTTAAAAGAACATTAAGCTGTTCAGCTGTTAATACATTTTCAGCAGCCTTTTCTATAGCTTTTAGATATTCTTCCAAGCTTGATAAATCTATATCATTATCTAATTGATCTACTAATTCATTTAATAAAGCTCGAATCTGTTCAATAGTAATGCCATCAGCACCCGTTATAGTTCCGTCCGGAGCTATTTCCAACATTGAATTAGGGTCACCTATATTTTTTATATATTGCGCTATAATATTTTCATCATCACGAACAGGAATAGTTAATTCTCCTCCACCCGTTTCCTCAATAAGATCATCTTGTGTTACATTAACAGGATAATTTGTAGTTGCGTTCGGGTCGGTACAATAATACAAGCCATAACGCAAACCGGCTAATGATGTACAACCGGCATCTGATAAATTTACACCATTTGCAG
This sequence comes from uncultured Clostridia bacterium, assembly GCA_947168885.1. Taxonomy (GTDB): domain Bacteria; phylum Bacillota; class Clostridia; order Oscillospirales; family Ruminococcaceae; genus Ruminiclostridium_E. The sequence goes on from CAMVNQ010000002.1 coordinate 122,779, forward strand.
ACACAAACATACTAACATTATTCGGAACAGAAACAGAAATCGTACGTTGTGCGGGACTATTAGAATGACTATGATTTGCTTTATAATATATTTCTCCATTATATATAACATAATGTCCGTCACCATAATTAGAAGGTAAAGGAGCATATCCAGTATATACGCGCCTACTATTATTATCAACAGGCATACTTGTAAATGTTGTTGCACCATAAATGTGTGCTTGTTCTTCTGTATCAAAGAAATAATTGGGGTTATCGGGCACAACGTATGCATTCAAAAGCCTAAAGCCGCCAATTGTATTAGATTTAAATCCTTGACTTGTTGGAATAGGAATACTCGGTCCGCCTATAACCGGACCCGTCCAGTCAAAGTCATAATCGGGTAAATTGTTTGCGGCTTCTTCTCCTAACAAATCATATCCTTCTATAACACTTTCAGCATAAGCAGTTTCAATTATAGCGTTTGTTACTCTGTTTTTCCAAGCTTGATACACAGACGCAGAAACAGTACAACCCATAGAGCCTAAATCAGATGTACCGTTATATTCTTGTATTGCGCCTGTAATTATAGTATCATTAATAGGACATGAATCACAAATCCGTTGTATAAATGCTCTATCACGTCCAGTTAAGCTATCAACCGGCTCTAACCAGTAATTATACGAACCGTCTGCATTACCTCTATAACCGATTTGTATTAATTCTCCGTTTTGAATACCATTATTATTTATTTGATTTATAACATCTTCATGCATTTGATAGAATTTGTTAAAATTATCACGAATACCGTCACCCGCAAGACCCGATAAACCACCGATAACATAACCGCCAACAATGGAAAGAATACCAACGCCAACAGCAGTAGCAAGTTCCGCAGAAGCATTTATATTTAAGAATCCGAAGCCGATAACATTAACAAGCACAGTCAGAACAAGCAGAATCGATAATATTTTCTTCATTTTCGGTCTCCTTCCTAAGTTTATTGAAATCGTCAGCCGAGATCAGACCACCGAAACGACTTACTTTTTCAGAATAGTTAAATAATCCAAATGTATCATAAGATTCTGCTATCTTCTTTCTAATTCGGAAGTAATCAACACCAACTTTTTCTTTAACCGTGTACCACTGATGAACACATATAAATCCCGCTCCACCCTTAAGCAGCTTTATAAAAAATCCCTTAATACCAAAGTTACTTAACTTTCTATGCAAGTACTGGTACTCTATCTGAGCTCGTACTTGTCGATCTAACATTCTGTCGTTCTGAGCTATCAGAATTACATCAAAACCGAATTTCCGGTGCTGAGAAAAGAAAGTCAACCATTTTTCCCACTTTTTATTCTTAGGACAGTTACTATTAAACATCATACCAGCTTCATCAATAATAATACAAGTCTGCCCTTCCTTATTCGGAACATGATGTTTCATGCTATATTCAATAAGTTTATCCGGTTTTATCTGCTTATTATCCATGAAATAAAAGTAAGGCTGCCGCTTCTCCGGTAAATTGATTATAAAGTTTGCTATAACGTTTATGTGTTTTCCGGTGAGATTCCATACTTGTGATGTAGCATGAAAACTCTTTCCGCTTCCAGGCGTACCCGTATATAATATGATCATGAAATCACCTCCGACATAATGATCTGATCATCTATCTCCGGATCCGACAGATCAGGAGCATCTCCGAAGTCTCTTAACTCGTCAAATAATATCCTGTTTATCAGTTCCGATCTCGTCATATCAAGCTGTTCAGCATGATAATCTACTTTTGCAACGATCGCCGGATTGAGCATTATATTATATCGCTTCTTCATTCTTACACCCCCAAGCCGCAGAATTTGAGCAAATCAAAGTACCACCTTTCGTACTATATGAATACTTACATTCTTCACAATCTGAATGAACATTACATTTACGACATGCAAGCATCCTTTTCTCAAAGTCAGTTTTATATAAAGCGGTTCTATCGCAAATATGCAATGAAACGCATTTGAACAAGTTACACATATACACACCTTTTTTCCTGTAAAAAGATAGCGGAGACGGACTCCGCTTTTCTTTTTATTGCTTACTTTGCAACAGTGCTGAACATCTTCTTTGCAAGCTTTATACCTACGAAGATAGCGAAAACACCAAGACCGGCACCGAGAACAGTTACAATGATCGGTATAACATCATTTGCAGTATTGGTGAACTGCTGCCCGATCTGACCTGCGTAAGTGCTTAAGCTTGTAGTTGTACCGGTTTCACCTTCCGCAGAAGCCATTACCGAAACAACCGGAAGAGCTGCCGAAGCAGCCGAAGCACCGACAACGAACTTGATCTGACGCGCCTTAATTCCGAGACGTTCCGCAAGATTTTTGATTTTCTCCATGACATTCTTCCTCCTTATTTGGATTTTGAGATAATATTTATACAAAGCGAGTATGCAAGGCCTATGAGCCAGCATACACCGCTAAGCAACATACCACCGCCGAGACCTATAAAACCGGCTTGCATGAAAGATATATCAAATTCCATTCAAGCACCTACTTTCTCAGGTGGCGAAATATGAGAGCACCGAGACAAGCACCGGAGAAAACGAGAATTGCAAGAGCTATTGAATTATTTACCCTGATTAACTCGCCCTGATATTCAAGATACTCATGCTCAAAGCTCAGCTCGTCACGAATCCCCTGTAATGTCTCAACACATTCATTACCTATAGTTATTAGCTCTCCGTTATCAATAACTACAGTTATTCCCTCGTCGGTCATAAGGTTATACCGACGATCTTGTTTTTCGGGTTGATCTCAATATCTATTACCTGATCAATATGATCAATAAGATCTTGTAACTTGATACCGAAGCCGTCGAAGCGTTCAGCCGTTACAAAGCGGCTTTCGGTGCAATTTCCATATACTCCGTCATCAGGATAAGCAATAAACAGCTTTATTCCTTGCACCTGATCGCCCTTGTCGGTCTCGAAATCCAGTTCACGCACTCCAATAAGATTTACTTTCATGCTTTTTTCCTCCTTATTTGATATTGTTCCAAAATGGAACAATATCATTATAGCATAGAATGTTCTAAAATGGAACTGTCAAATGTTCCAAAAAAGAACTTTACATTTTATAAAATGTGCTATAATAGAACAAAGGAAGTGATCAGCTTGTTCAAGGAAACATTTGCAGCTAACCTAAAAAGAGCCCGTGAAAATGCAGGATATACACAACAATACGTTGCAGATGTCCTTAGCATATCACGAACCAATATAGTCAAATATGAATCCGGAGCACTTGAACCTAATATAGAAACTATTGGAGAGCTTGCAGAGCTTTACAAAGTTACTACAGATTGGTTATTTGGAATAATACAGAGTAATTAAGGAGTATCAGATGTCGCCGGAAGTACAAAATCAAATAATAGGTCAATTCTGGGGAATTGTTCCGATAATAGCAATAATTCTTGTAGTTGCTGCCGTTCTCGGTATTGGCTATAAACTTCTTGAAAAGAAGCTCATGAACCGAGCAAAGAAAAAGAAATCAGAAAAAGAACAAAATAAATAAACAATCAAACCAACTTAAAAAAAACTGCCCCAAACCCGCAACAGCAAAGGCGGGAGAGTGTTTCACACTGTACAATGAACCCACGTATTACCATACGTGGGTTGCAAAAATCCCGAAGCTGCAGCAGCCGTCTCGGGATTTTCTTGATATTCTCAATTCAGAGCTCGCGTTCAATTCGTGCCGACACTCTTTTCCTTCTTCCAGAGCTCGCGTTCGTCGTACCCCCGCGCGCGAAATCGGATAGATACAGCAGTAATAATATATACTTGTATATATTATTACTGCTTTCGGGGTAGGCGCACCCCCCTACGCGGGGGGTATTTGGCTGATAAAGGAGGAAGGCGGGCGGCTCCCTTCCCTACCAGTGATCAGACTCTCGACACGGCGAGCTGCTTCTTATCCTTTGTTTTAGATCAACTTGACAATGCCTGGCATATTGTGATACAATTGAAATTGCGTGATAGAAACCGTTATCTGCATTAATATCTAAGCTTGCAGCTTAATGGTCAAACTTTTTATTTTACGCAATTGGCTGTATCTAAAAAACATACTACCTTTTATAGAAAGTCTGTGTGAAAATATGAAATTCGATGATTGTCCCGCTTATCTCCAGGAATACCTGAACTATATTGAAACAATAAAACTACGGTCAAAACTTACTGTAAAAAATTATTATACCGATATAAAGCTTTTTCTTCGTTACCTCAAAGTCAGCAACGATCTTGCAGATCAGAACGATTACGATAGTATCAGTATCGCTGATGTTCCTGAAACACTTGTAAAAAAAGTCACACTCAACGATATTCTTTCTTTTCTTGCATTCGTATCGTCCGAACGTGACAACCAGTCCAAAGCCCGTGCGCGCAAAGCAGTTGCACTTCGGCAGTTTTTCAAATACCTAACCATCAAGAAAATGTGGTTCGATGTAAGTCCGGCTCAGAATCTGGAGCTACCGTCACCGAAGAACGCGCTGCCAAAGCATCTTACCGTCGAGCAAGCTACCGAATTGCTGAAAACCTGCTCGGATTTCAAGGATTGGAGCGACTACCGCGATTACTGCATAATAACGTTCTTTCTGAACTGCGGAATGAGACTTTCTGAGTTGGTAGGAATTAATGTAAACGATATCATTTCAACAAAAGAGGGCGGACAACAGGTATATCGAGTAAGGGTTCTCGGAAAAGGCAGCAAAGAGCGAATTATCTATCTCAATCCTGCTTGTGTAGCGGCTTATGACAATTACATAAAAGTCAGACCGGATACTCGTGAAAAGGCGCTTTTTATAAGTAAGCGTCTCACCCGTATCTCAAACCGTCGTGTTGAGCAGATTATCGAAGAAAAGCTCAAGCTGTCAGGACTGAGCGGTATGGGCTTCTCTGTACATAAGCTGCGGCATACAGCGGCTACACTGATGTATCAGAACGGAGTTGACGTAAGAGCGCTTAAAGAAGTGCTTGGACACGAGAATCTTGATACGACGCAGATATATACTCACGTTGCGAATGAACAGATACGAAACGCGATGAATATGAACCCGCTGGCGAATATAAAGAACAATACATCCGATAATGACGATAAAAACGATTAAATTTAGTAAATCTCTTGATTTTTTTGTAACAATGTGATATAATAATTAAAGTTCACTTTAAAGTGTGATATATTTTTGAAAGAAGGATATAATAATGAACATCGCAGTTGTAGGTCTCGGTCTTATCGGCGGCTCTTTCTGCAAAGCACTTAAAAAGAATACATTCCATCATATTATGGGCATAGATTCAAACAGAGATGCCATAGCCAAAGCTCTTGAATACGGAGCGATAGATGAGGAGATAACTCCCGGAAGACTCGGTGAAGCAAACCTGACTATAATTTGTCTTTACCCGCAGGCAATAGTCAACTTCGTAAAGGAAAATGCGCAGTATTTCAAAAAAGGCGGTATCGTCATCGACTCCTGCGGCATCAAGGAATATGTAGTCAAGGAATGCACTCCCGTACTCAACGAACAGGGCGTTATTTTTGTCGGCTGTCACCCTATGGCAGGCCGTGAGTTCTCCGGATTTGACTACTCGCAGGATGACCTCTTCAAAGGCGCGAGCTTCATCATCACGCCCACCGAGGATACCCCCCAGATAGCTGTAGATCTCCTCCAGACGCTTGCAGGAAGCATCGGCTTCGGAAAAGCGGTTGTTTCCACACCACAGAAGCACGATGAAGTGATCGCATACACATCCCAGCTTGCACACGTTGTATCGAACGCTTATGTCAAGAGCCCGGTAATGCTCAACTACGACGGATTCTCCGCCGGAAGCTTCCAGGACCTCACCCGCGTCGCAAAGCTCAACGAGTTCATGTGGTCAGAGCTTTTCATGTGCAACAAGGACGCTCTCCTACGTGAGATAAACTGCATTCTGGAACACATTACAGAATATCGTGATGCGATCGTGAACAACGATACCGAGCGGCTTATAGAGATACTTCGTGACGGTCGTATTCTCAAGGAAAAAAGCATAGAGCTTTATAAAAAATAAGCAGGTGAAGAATGAGTAAGAGTACTAAAATAGCTTTCAGTGTTGCTTTCTGCGGAATAGTCACGGCGCTTGCGGCTGTATTCATGTTCATGAGCCTTATTCCCGCATTCGCCTATGTCGTACCGGCATTCGCGGGAATGGTGATCTGGACAATAAGCGAGCACATGAGCGCTAAATGGGCGTATATGTGCTATGCTGCAACAGCTGTATTGTCCTTTATGCTTATCCCCGAGCCGGAAGCAAACCTTTTCTTCGCGTTCTTCTTCGGCTACTACCCTACCCTGTGCATACTGCTCGAAAAGATAAAGAACAAGGTGCTGCGATTTTTCGTGAAGCTCGCGATATTCAACGCGGCAGTAGTTGCGGCATATCAGATTCTCGTTTTCCTGCTTTCGGCAGAGGAAATGTTAGAGGGAATGGAATTTCTCGGTGATCTTGCAGTCTATGTCTTCTGGGCAGCAGGAAATGTCGCGTTCATCATCTATGATCTCTGTCTGAAAACAATAAAGGAAGCATATATAAAAGTTATAAAGCCGAAAGTCTCGGCAAAGCTGAAATAAAATCGACCCGTTGACATCAGAAATCAACGGGTCTTATCATTTTACATATTCTCAACTATGCTCTTCGCGAACCACTTTACCTCGGGTTCATCTGCGACCTCCCAAAGCCGCGATGTGCAGACTGTAAGCTCGCCGAATCCGGTCTGCATCTTATAGAGAAGTCCGAGTTTTTCCGCTCTGTCGGGGTTGTCGATCACCCAGACTGTCGGTATTATGTTCGTGCTGTCAAGGTTCTCGCAATGGCTGTGTGTAACGATATTGTACCACTGCGCGGTGGTGTGATCTTCGCACGGGAAACCGGACAGCAGTTTGTCCGCGTTATCTATGAGCAGTCCCATTGTCCCGATCGGAACTGGCTTGTTCATACTCTCGGAGATCGAACGGAACATCGGGTAGCACCAGAAATCCGTACAGTATGTTCCCGAGAGCTTACCGGAGCTGTCAGGTATATAAAGCGGCTTTATTCCCTTTTCGAGTGTGTCAAGCGCTTCGTTCTCATTGTGAACGATCTTTACGCTTTTCCCTGCGTATGATATGCAGTCTTTTGTTATCGAAATGCTGATACCGGGGTATGCGAAAAACTCATAAGAATTGCGCACACCGGTCTTTTCGACTTCGAGCGAAAGCCGGAACACAGCCGGAGCATTGATGTAATCAGGTCTGAACGAGACTTTCCCGAGCCTGCTCACACGACCGTCGTTTCTGAATTTTATATGGCCGTACAGCTCGACTCCGCCGTCACACTCTATTGTGTAGCTTACCCTTTCTGCGGTGAATGAGGGATCGGTATTGAACAGTGTTATCCCGAAAATTATATCTTCGTCTGAAGAGAAAACGAACTTCTCAAATTCCGCCATTATGACTGTCGGAGCGCAGAACTCCCGCCATTTTTCCGCGGTCACCGTTCCTTTCGGCTCCATGAATGCGTCGAGAACACCGACGAGTGCGGTTCCCTGCCCCATAAAATCCTGTATGTCAAGAAGCTGGAAGCCAGAAAGCTCGCGTGATTTCAGAGCCGCTTCTATCTCGCGTTTATAGCAGTCCACAGCAAGAGCTCCTGATGCTTTGAAAAATCTGTCCGAATATTCAGCGAAACCTTTCTGCTCGGCTTTTTCCTTGTACAGAGCGATATTCTCCGCTTTGAGCGCACCGGTGTATTTCCCGGTGCTGTTATAGTCAGGATATGTCTCATATTGCCCGACTTCGTGCGAAATGACCGGAACTTCGGGAATAAACGCGTCCGCGCTGTCGGCATCAACTTCTTTTACTCCGGTTCCGTACTGTATCTGTATCTTTCCGCCTTTTTCCTGACTTTCAAGTGTTTCCGGAGCAATTATACCGTCATAGCAATGCACCGTGTTCGGCGCTTCTGTCTGTATGAATCCCTGCGGTGCGTCACACATTGCATACGAACCGCGATAGAGCCTGTCGCGGGAAAGACGTACTCCGCTGAGGAAATCGGCGTTTTCAAGCACACACGGGAAGAACTGGAAATTATTCGAGCCGTCTGTGTAAAGATGACGGTCATCTTCGCTCTTATATCGAGCGAGTATGCTGTTCAGCACGTCCTTGCTTCCCCAGAGCTCGTTTCCGAGCGACATCATCACGAACGACGGATGATTGCCGAATTCCCGCAATATACGCGAGCCCTCTTCGATAAGGTAGCGCTGTTCATCTGTCAGCTCGTCTTCAACAGTTCCCCAGAAAGGAAGCTCGGGCTGCATATAGATACCGAGGATATCTGCGGCAGTAAATGCAGCATCAGGCGGACAGCAGGTGTGAAAGCGGTAGTGATTTATGCCAAATTCTTTTGCTGTCCGAAGCACTTTGAGCCAGCTATCAACATCTGTCGGAGCGTAGCCTGTCATCGGGAACAGCATACCGTCGTGCTTTCCGCGAAGAAACACTTCCCTGCCGTTTATCAAAAGCTTTCTTCCTTGTGTGGTGAGCTTCCTTATGCCAAATCTTACCGTCTGCATCTCGCCGTTTACCGCCACACGCAGATCGTGCAGAGCCGGTGAAAACTCATCCCATTCTGAAAGTGCGGCATCCGTAGTATAAATGACGGTATTCTTCCCTTTTTTCAGCATCATCGTGACGGTTCTTCCGTTATCAACGGTGATGTGCGCTTCACATATATCGACAGCATTGCATGAAAAGACAACGTGTCCGCAGTCTGTTTTTGAAAGAACGGTAAGCTCGTCAATATGAACCTTCGGACGGACAATAAGCTCTATCGCGCCTGTGACACCGAGCCAGTTCGTCTGTGTGTCCGGTGATGTCATGTGACCGCCCTTGGTGGGATAATCGACATTCGATACCCACAGATCGAAACGGTGGGTTCCTGCTTTAAGATCAGGCAGCTTGTAAATATGCGGTGTACAGAGAGATTCACAATTTCCGCAGCACTCACCGTCAACGTACAGTACGGTCATTCTTGTCCGTTCAAGCCGCAGGAAAAGCTCTTTATCCTGCCACTCTTCAAGGACGCTGAAGTCTTTGCCAAACCATGCTGCGCCTTCGTATTTATATGGATCGGTCAGATAACCGGAAGCACGTTCGTCGTTAAGGGGACTTTTCCGCGCATGGGAAACAGTATCCGGAAGATAAATCTCATTATCATAAAGCCCGCTGAGGGGATCACCGCAGGATTTATCGAGATCAAGCTTCCATTTTCCGCTAAGATCAATTTTATTCATACATTCTCCATCAGTCGCCGAATGAGATACCTATGTTCTTTCCTGTGATAACAAGCTCGTCGTCCGGAAGAACGAATTTTGTCTTCATGGCAACGTCTGTGAGCTTGTTCTCTGTGATCTTTCCGTCAACTTTTGCTACTGTGTAGCCGAATTTCTTCTGCTTTATGAGCTCTGCTGCTCTTGCACCGAACTTTGTTGCAAGCACTCTGTCATACGCCGAGGGGCTTCCGCCGCGAAGCATATGTCCGGGAACTACGGCGCGGGTCTCGAATCCCGTAAGAGTCTCTATCTCTTTGGTTATACGGAGTGTAGCGGTGTTGTAGCCCTGTTCCGCTCTCGCTTTCATGCGGATCTTCTTCTTCATCTCGGCTTCTTCCTTATCCATTGCACCTTCTGCGACTGCAATGATAGAGAAGCTCTTGCCTTCTTCGGCTCTTTTCTTGACTGCGTCGGCGACCTTGTTGATATCATAGGGTATCTCGGGGATAAGAACTATGTCGGCACCGCCTGCAATACCGGAATAAAGAGTGAGCCAGCCCGCCTTATTGCCCATTATCTCGATAACCATAACTCTGCTGTGTGAGTCGGCAGTAGTGTGTATGCGGTCGATAACGTCGGTAGCTATATCAACGGCGGTATGGAATCCGAAAGTAACGTCCGTGCCCCAGATGTCGTTGTCGATAGTCTTCGGGAGGCCTATGACATTGAGACCCTCTTCGGAAAGCAGATTTGCGGTCTTATGAGTGCCGTTTCCGCCGAGCGTAAGCAGGCAGTCAAGCTTCTGTGCCTTATATGTTTTCTTCATCTCGGAGACCTTATCGACGTTGTCTTCTTCAACGACCTGCATCATCTTGTATGGAGTGCGCTTCGTTTTGAGGATAGTTCCGCCGCGGGTAAGTATGCCTGCGAAATCTATCGGCGACATTTTCTCACAGTCGTTGTGGATAAGCCCGTAAAATCCGTTGTGGATACCTATTATCTCGACCTTGTCCTCGCCGAAAAGGTTATAGCAGCCCTTTGCCGCACCGCGTATCGTAGCGTTCAGACCCGGGCAGTCACCGCCGCTTGTGAGAATACCGACCTTTAATTTTGCCATATTTTTGACCCTCCTGCATTATAATATCCGGTTGACCGGAAAAAATCTGTATTTATTATACTACATAATTGCAAAAAAGTCAATGATATTACAAATCCTTTTGTGCAAAATCAATAAAATCCCCGTAAACCGCGTGGCACAGTTTACGGGGAATTCTTGATGATCGAAATATTTTAAATCCGCCGGATCAGTCTGTTAATCGAAAAAATCTTGTATGGTCTCTGACATTTTTTCCTTAGCAGCATCTATGGTTGCGTCTTTAATGATATTTTTTATCGTATCAGGTATCTTTCTGTTTTTTATACCGTATAATTTCACTGTTTTGTCGGAAGCAACTGTTATAGATGTTATATCATAGCAAGACGGCGCATTATACCAGTGATTGAGGCTTTCGCCTTTATTTGTGTAGAAAGTGATGTTTGAATCCGGCACGCCGTAATTATACATGATCGTTGCTTTTACGTCTGTGAGTTTCTTTCCGTAATATTGTTTTGTCAGGCATTCTGAAATATACTGGCTTTCCGAGATCTTTATGCCTGAATCATCAAAGTAGCAAGTCACATTGTCGATAATAACAATACCGGTTGCGAGAGAACGATCTTTTTTCGCAAAATATGTTTTCTTGTTTACTGTGAACCAACAGCTTTGCAGCATAACACCGTTCTTGTAATAATAGCGCTTTCCGGTCTTTTTATCCGAACTGAAACCGGTGTATTTACCTTTGTTTTTTCCAGAGTCTGAGTAAAGATAGGTTATACCTTTTGAATTGGTTTTAAGAGTATCCGCAAATGCAGGGACAGAACTGCACGCAATAGCAGCGGCGGCAAGGAATGCTGCGATGATCGTTTTGAGTGTCTTTTTCATATTGATTTCCTTTCCACACAGAATTTTCAGCACTTTGATTATATCACGTCTGTCGGGTATTGTCAATAAAACTCTTGATTATTATCATATTTTGTAGTATAATGTAAAACGTATGTTGCGGAAAGGCGGTGCGTTATGGCAGGCTACATGAAAAGACCCAAAGGTCAGCTACCTTTATATATTAAACTTCTGTACGGAGCCGCAGGTGTGGCGGGTGCAGCGCTTGTGACAGCCCTGATACTGCTTTTGTCCGGAGAAAGGATACCCGAAACGCTCCCTGCGGCGACCGTGACTTCATCATCCGAAACCTCCGTTTCCACAACGACTACACCAAAGGAACCGGAAACCACATCTGAATACATCACGATCGTCCCCGAAACGACCGCGGCTTCAGCAACTACAAAGCGTACTACCGCGAAAACAACAACAGCCGATACCTCAACTGCAACAACAACAGATACCGCTGCAACTACTGCCGATACTTCTGCTGCAGTCACCGTAACAACGTCTGCCGTATCGGAGACTTCGGCTTCGGAAGCGTCAACAGCCGGTACTTCCGAAACAAGTGCAGAAACGACTGCTCCTGCCCCGACCAATGATACCTATGACAAAAAGCACTTCGCCAACGATCTGTTCATCGGCGATTCGATATACACGGGACTGTACCTATACGACTATTTCCCGAACGATCAGGTCTTCGCAAAGATCGGTCTTAACCCACAGAGTGCCCGTATCACGCGGATAAACGGCTATTCGGCAGTCCGCCGCGCAACAGAAAAAAAGCCCGCGCACATATTTATAATGCTCGGGACCAACGGGCTTGCGTATATGTCGCCGTCGTTCATGGCGGACGAGCTGGAGCACCTCGTCGGTGAGCTGAAAGAAGCGAGCCCCGACAGCGCCGTTTACGTTGTTTCGATCCCGCCGGTCACCAAAGCGCATGAACAGGCAGGTCCGGAAACTATGGAAATGGTGAACAAGTACAACGGTATGCTCAAAGATATGTGCGGGAACTGCGGTGCGACATATCTCGACCTGTGCAGCCAGCTACAAGACGAGAACGGCTACTTTTCAAGCCTTTACGCGGAAGCCGACGGAATGCACTTTCTTGGAGCAGCTTACAGGAAAATGCTCGCATACTTTTATAAAGAGACGCAGTAAGGAGATAATCATGATAAAAAGTATATGCTTCGTTTGCCACGGGAATATCTGCCGCTCTCCCATGGCGGAGTTCTGGTTCAGAGAGCAGCTCCGCCGGCGCGGGCTTGAGGACGCGTATCTTGTGGAATCCCGCGCCACCAGTACCGAAGAGATAGGAAATCCGCCGCATTACGGAACTGTGAAGAAGCTTGCAGAGTTCGGGATAGTTCCGGAACATAAGACCGCCGTGCAGCTGACACGCACGGACTATGACAAGTACGATCTTATAATAGGTATGGACGACGCAAATATCCGGAATACTCTCCGTATCTGCGGAAAAACAAGCTCTGATAAGGTCAGAAAGCTGATGTCTTTCGCCGGAGACAGCAGAAGTGTAGCAGACCCGTGGTACACCGGCGACTTCGATACGACGTTCAGAGATGTTAAAGAGGGCTGCGATGGGCTTATGAGGTACCTTGGAATTCTATAACTGCATTGTGAATTGTAAAAAATAAAGTGCTTTCGGAAAACCGAAAGCACTTTATTTAACCGCCGCGCCGCACATGGAAAATGAAAACCCGCACTCAGCAGGGTGGGTAAGATCGCCCGACAGTTTCACGCTCCCTTCTTCCGCAGTACGGGAGGTCTGCAATCCCCTGTCGTGGAGAAATCCCTTTTAATATGTGTTGGATCATAATATCCATGCTAATCCGAACGCGGCAGTAAAAATATTATCTGCAATAATCGGGGAACTATTCGCTGTCCCCGGCATCTTCTTCGTCATACATACCGAACTGTTCGATAAAGGCATCACCGATACGCTCGTAGAGCTCCTCGTCGTCAATAGTCTTTAACGTGCAGTTTTCTTCGTCTTCAGGATCGTCGATTATCTCAAGGATAGTGAACTCGGCATCTTCTGCCAGATCGTCGCTCTCTTCATAAGGTATAAGAGCGATATAACTGTGTCCGTCAACGTTCACGGTGTCTATGACTTCGTATTTTTCACCTTCAAGCTCGATAAGGGCGAGCTCTTCTTCTTCGGGTATCATCGGCGGCACCTCCTTGAAAAAAACACATTTTTCATACCAGTAATATTATACTATATTCACCCTGTTTTGTCAATAGTTTTTTATGGAAATTTGCTGTCGTGTTTCACGTTTCTTATAACTTTAATAAACAAATGTTGAAAATATTGTGCAATATGCATATCAAAAACCTATTGACTTTTTCCTTGAAATATGTTATATTATATTCAAGGAAAAGACAAAGCAGTAGAAAAGCTTAAAAGCTAACAGGATCGTCAACAGACGATGGTTGTCTTTCCCAAGGTTTTCAGATGATCGGCTTGAATCGAACTTCCCTGCTGCTGATCTATACAGTAAGCTTTAAGCGACTCTGAAAATGCATTGCCGAACGTTATATGCGCAATGTAAATTCAACCGGAAAGGAAGCGAGTCCCATGGACGTTGAGAATTCACAAGTTAATATTTCGGTAACCGCATCGGGTTCGCTGACTTTAGTAGGTTAGACGATGATGCTTCTGCCGCAGCCGGTTATGAGACGGTCACAAATGTGTTGAATGCGGATAGTGGATCACAGTTAAGCACTTTAGCTTTTGATCTGAGTCGGCGCCAAAGGTTATCGGAATACTTCTTCAACTGTATAGATGATCTTCAACTGTAGCAGTTGACCTTACGCCGAATGGCTTGATATAAATATCTTAATTGGAGCGGATGTGGTTAAAATGAAGATTACCGCGCATTTCAAATAAAAATGAAAGGTAATTACTCCAATGGAAAGTTAAGCTTAAAGTCATATCAAAATTGAATAAAAACAGTGGACTGCACCAGAAATGCAGTCCATTTTGTTTGGCGGAACGGTAAATCTCCCCTTCCCCGAAAACAACGGAGGCATATATTATGAGCGACAACGAAAAGATTTCCGAGCTTAAAAGAATCATCGAGACAACACAAAAGATCTGTGTATTCACCGGAGCAGGTATAAGCTGTCCTTCCGGAATACCCGATTTCAGATCTGCGGACGGGATCTATAACGAAAAAATTCACGATTACTACACACCCGAGCAGATAATATCACATACAGTATTCATGAAAGAGCCGGAACTGTTTTTCAGCTTCTATAAAGATAAAATGCTATATCCCGATGCAAAGCCCAATGATGCACACATTTATTTTGCCGAGCTTGAAAAACAGGGTAAACAGGTAAGCGTCATAACCCAGAACATCGACGGACTTCATCAGGCTGCCGGAAGTACAGATGTCGTTGAGCTCCACGGAAGTGTTCACAGGAATTACTGTATGGACTGCGGGAAATTCTATGATATGGAATATATCAAGAACAGCAGCCTCGTCCCGAAGTGCAGCTGCGGCGGTATAGTCAAGCCCGATGTCGTTCTGTATGAAGAGCCTCTCGATGAAAACGCGACATATAGTGCTGTGAAGAAGATATCGGAATGTGAGACACTCATAATAATCGGAACTTCGCTGATCGTTTATCCGGCAGCATCTTATGTCCGTTACTACCGCGGTAATAACCTCGTTCTTATAAACAAGAGCTCTACCCCGTTCGACAGCAATACTGATCTCGCAATATACGACGATGTTGTGAACGTCGTTCACGGTCTCCGATAAAAGGTACAGCCTGAGCTTAAATGACTCAGGCTGTTTTTTATTGATTTTTTATCTGTTTTGATAACTCAAGCGAAGAATAATTGCCTTCTGTACCGGAGTCCGAATTCGAGGCAGAACCGATGTTTGTTCCCGCGCTGGCGGAAGAAACTGCGGTTCCCCTTCTCTCCGCCGCAAAATCAATCAAAGCATCAGCAGCGGAACGGCCGCCGGTGAGTCCGCCAAGGTACGACGCACCTGATGTTGAAGCCGGATTACTGTTAAGGAATCTTTTTACATTCCCCTCGGTATAGTCGCCGTACATCTGTGCATACTTTTCGGCTGTCTGTTTAAGTGCGTTGTAGTTCTTGTCCTCAGTCTCAGAAATATACTTGAATATCTCATTGACTTTCGCATCCATGATATATTTGAGTCTGTTCACTACATAACCGTAAGCCGCGGAAAGATCAGGATTTTTTATTATCGCACCGGCAAAGTCTATGAATCGCTTCTTGTCCTTTAGCTGAAGATAGTTGACTGCGTATGTTATGCTTTCATAATAGTTCTGGGATATGATGACATTACCTTCTTCATCGGTGGTCGCTCCGCTCAGGAGCAGAGAAAGATCGTTGTCGGTAAGCTCGTTTATAGCCAGAGCGGAAGCCATCATTTCTGCGTCGGGATAGCCTTCGATGTTCTTGTCGATCGACGGTGAGATCTTTCTCGAAAGAACACCGTTGCTCAGCATCTTAT
This sequence comes from uncultured Clostridia bacterium, assembly GCA_947168885.1. Taxonomy (GTDB): domain Bacteria; phylum Bacillota; class Clostridia; order Oscillospirales; family Ruminococcaceae; genus Ruminiclostridium_E. The sequence continues at coordinate 138,593 of CAMVNQ010000002.1, forward strand.
CGGCCTTCCACTTTATCTCATCGTAATCTCTCGGAATTGAAACGCTTCTGTTTATAAGGAAGTTTTCCAACATCTTTCTTGAGATATTGTCGAACGAAATATTCACAAATGGGCTTGAAAGCGCAACTATCTGATTTTCGTCGATACTTCCGCGTTCGCCGTAAATTACTTTGTTCAGCGGCTCTATTATGATACAGTTGAAATCATAGTTGTTTGCGGCACAGGCAGCAGCGTTGATATGCCCTTCAAGCAGTGCCGAGAACATACCGGTAAGGTGGAACGCTATACCGCCGAGTTTCTTTCCGGATACAAGCTTTTCCGCTGCCGCGCCGACAGCGGCTTCGGTATAGCCCGAGAACGACTGTGTAGGCACAATGAACGGCGGAGAGAAGCATTTGTTGCTTCCTATAAGCGAATTGAACGGTGCCGATCCCATTATCTCATGCTTAACGGTAAATGCGTCCCAGAAAAAGTTTCCGGCACCGTCGGTCGGAAATACCTTTCCGATGTGAACGATATAAAGTCCGTTCGGAAGAAGCTCCAGAACAGGCATGATCGCTTTTGAGAGAGGTGCAGATCCGCTGAAGTAGTTATCACATGATTTTGTGAGACGCGATCCTAAAATCGTCTTTGCCTTATCTATCGAAGAAGTCTGCCAGATAACTCGGTTAGATTCGTTGTTCTTTTCTTTGTACTGTAAATTTATCAGGCTTTCGCTGCCTGCATAGAACGTTTTCCGGCAGATACCGCTTTTGACCGATGTATCGCATATACCTATGATGCTGTCGCTTGATGTAACACTTGCAAGCAGAAATTCGCCTGCCGGTCCTTTCATCGATTCAATAGAAACTTCTGTTTTCATTGTTTTGCATTATCCTTTCGATACCTTTATCAGTCCTGTTCAACTCTCGCAGCAATAAATTCCGCGAGATCGTTCTGTGAGCTTTTCTGGAAAAGGTGCTTCGGGATGCAGCATACGGATTTATCCCGACAAACGATAGAGATCGAATATTTGGTCTCATAGTAATATTTTGCGAAAGACCACGGTATAAGCTCCTTGCCGCAGTAGATGCACTGTTCGATAGCCCCGAACCCGTCCGGCGCGACAATGAACACAAGATTTTCGACAGTAGAGACATCATGCTTGAGGAAACCTGAGTATCTGTATCTTGCGATAATGCACATAATGAGGTAAATGATTATACCTACACCAAGACCTATAAAGAACGAGATGACAAGATAAAAAATATAGTTGTCATCAAGATTCTTACCTATTCCCCACAAGGCGCAGAATGAACCGACAGCAGCTAACGCCGCGATGAGCCATATCGGGAAGCGAAGCTTGCTGTAGATGTGTGAGACACTTCCTGCGTTGATCTCTTTTTCGGAATATATACCTGTACCTGTGAATAAGCTTGTTGAAAGATCGGCATTGGTATAATTGTATTTCGGCGGAACTATCCTGTTTTTGACCTTTATTTCGACATCCTTGACTCCCGAAAGCATACCTTCGACTATTGTCCTGAAATGTATGATCTGGAGATTATCGGTGAACGCGTTTTTAGGAAGTACGTACTCTTCCCTTTCAAATGCTATGCGAAAAGAATCGGATGACTCGGAATATCCTTTTACCGAGCTCCACTCGTAAACCACAGGCTGATCGGTGTCATCATCGAATACCGCGAAGTAATCACCGATGACATAAGTCTGGTTCGTCTGGCCTACAGAAAGTTTAAATCCCGACAGCGCTTCAAATGCCATTTTTTAAAATCCTTCCTTGAATTCAGGGTACCTCTAAAAACCGCTTTGAATAGAGAAAATGAGTATAATTCTTATGCCGCTTTCAAAAGCGCATCCTTGCGCTCTTCTGGCGGCATAGTCAGAGCATCCTGCTCTGGCGCCAAATGCAAGGAAAGGCTCCGAATGCTTGCTGGTCTGTCGGTCAGCCCCTCTGTCTCGCAAGCTCGACACCTCCCCGCTGCCGGGGAGACCACGCAAGGTGAGGAGACTTGACGAAGCAGTTGGTGCAAGCAGTTCTTTTTCTCTCAAAAGGGTTTTTAGAGGTTCCCTTCAGTATAATACAGCATAAAAACAGCTTTCTACTGTTATATCGTCAGAAATCGGAAAAAGTTTAGCATTCTGACAAAAAAATATTTGTCTTTCCAAGTCTGAGAAAACAGAATACCTTAAAAGGTTTTCCGGAAAAGTGGAAAGACAAATACATAATACTTATTATCTTGTTCCGCCAAAAAGCTGAATCCAGTAAACGAATCCGTCCTCGGCCTGATAGAATCCGAATCCGACATCCTTGCCGTCAGTATTGAGTATAGCGTCGCTGTGTGCGCGTGAGATCATCCACATCTCCATTATGAGTTCGGGATCAATACCCTTGCGGGAGAGCTTTCCGTAGTTTTCGGACGCATATCTGTGGATATAGCCGAATTCCGCGAGAGTCGTGACCCAGCGCTTTCCGTTGGGTCTTGTATGTCCGTTGTCATAATTCGTGGAAAGTTCTTTGGCTCTTAAAAGCGCAGCGTCGCAAAGTGCCTTGTTGAGCTTAAGCTCATATAGTCCGTGTTCGGCTCTGATCTTGTTTGTTACATCAAGTGCGGAATGTACATAATCGGAATATGAATCCTCGGAAACAAGATCAAGTGGTTTTACGGAAGCCACCGAGCTTGTTTTCCATCCTTTGAGCACAGCTATTGCTTTTACCTCGTGTTCCCCGCCCTTTACGTTGAGAACATGACCTTTTTCAAACACATTGGAGTTCTCATCGGGGTCTTTTCCGTTTGTAGTGTAGTATATCACGGCATCTTCATTTTCACAGGTAATTGTCACCTTAGCCGTACCGTCAAGCCTGTCGAACACGGTGATCTTCGGCTTCGGGAGCAAGCGCTCGATCTCTATAGTCTTGACCTTTCCGACGAGATTGCCGTTTGAGTCATACTCGGCGAGCTTCACAGTCTTCGGCTCACGGAAACCAAGCTTTTTCTTGTAAAGCTGTGAATCCGTTGTCGGCTCCGAGCCGTCGAGAGTGTAGTATATCTTGTTACCCTCGCTCTTCACAGTCGCTTTGAGAGACGTATAGTCGGCTGTGTAGGTAAGGTCACATTTCACAGCAGAAGCGGTTACCGGCATTGCCGCCATGCAGCATACAGCACAGATTGCCGCAAATATAGTCTGTATCTTTCTTTTGTTCTTCATAAATACCTCATTCATCATCTGTAATATCGGGTATATCTGCATCAGAAATATCGTTTCCGAAGTAATTCACAAGTGTTGTAAGCTTATCGGTGTCAAAGTCGGACTGATAGTGCCAGTCAACATTCAGTATGTATCTGTTCACAAGGTCGTCCGCAACAAAATCTATGGTCCCGAAATTGTACGGAAGCTTGTGCAGATTATCGATTATGACCTTGCAGTCCTTCGCAAATTCACGTATCGTCATCTGTGCATCGGAAAAGTTCACGGTAAGATTGATGATGTCTCCGTCCGTGAGATCGGAAGGAGTATTGTACATCTCCGCGTTTTCTCCGAAGAGCTGAGTCTCTATGTCAACGCTTCTTATGTAGTCCTCGGCAATATTGTCGCGAAGCTCGTTTGCAAGCATATTCTGTATTCGCTGCTCCGCATAAATACGCTCTCCGGTTCCGGCAGAAGCAACGACAGAAACTATCGAAAGTGCCGATGATAATGCGATAAGAAGCACGATCACAATGATGCTGCGAATGTCTATCTTTATACGAAGTGAGCTTTTGCGTACCAGCGCAAAAATTATCTCTGCACCAAGGAATATAAGCATCACAGGAGCAAGCTTTATTGCCGCATACGCCCCAATCGGAGAAGTCTGCACCGATATAAGCAGCGCAATTCCCATAAAGACGAGTGAAGCCGCAGCAGAAAGAACGCCAATGACATAAGTCGGACGTTTTTTGGCGGCAGGCTGTGTGTGCCGCTTTGAAGCGATATGTTCAGAGAATCGTTTGTCGAGATTATCGTTCTCTTCCGCAATCTCTTTCTTCATACGTTCGACCGCGCTCATGCTTTCACGGAAAATATCCTCGGGAGCAGGCACCGCGGGTTCATCTTCGGGTAAGTCTTTTATGACAGGTTCATAAGTATCGGTTTCCGGTATATCGTCTTTAATATCCGGTACAAAGGGTTCACTTTCCGTGCTCTCTGCCTTTTCTTCCTCACCGAACAATGTATTCTTAAGGTCTGACAACATTTCACCCCTATTCATACACATTTCATTTATTATATCATATTTTATATTAAAATGCAAGCATTTTTAGCACCGGAAACAGGTCAATGCAAATGAGAAATCTTATATATAGCAGAAAAACAGCAGGCAATGACATCCTGCCGCTGCCTGCTGTGATATTATTTACCGGATAACGCTTCGTGTATTGCTTTTGCCGCTGTTTTTCCGGCACCCATAGCCGAGATCACTGTTGCCGCTCCTGTAACGGCATCGCCGCCGGCATAAACGTTCTCGCGAGATGTAAGGCCGCACTCGTTTACGGTGATACCTCCGCGCTTGTTTACTTCAAGTCCGTCTGTCGTGGATTTTATAAGCGGGTTCGGAGATGTTCCTATAGCCATTATCACGGTATCGACATCAAGTTCAAATTCCGAGCCGGGAATATCGCGCGGTGACCTTCTTCCCCGTTCATCCGGCTCACCAAGCTCTGTTCTTATACATTTTATCGCACGTACTTTGCCGTTTTTCGGGTCGCGTGGGTCATTTTCGTTCTTATATCCGAGTATCTCGACGGGATTGCATAAAACCCGGAAATCAATACCTTCCTCTTTCGCGTGCTCTACCTCTTCATTACGGGCAGGCATTTCAAGCATAGAACGGCGGTAGATGATATATACTTTCTCACCGCCGAGACGAAGTGCTGTCCTTGCCGCGTCCATAGCGACATTTCCTCCGCCTACGACTGCAACATTCCCGCCTTTCATTATCGGCGTTCTTGAGTCATCAAGATACGCTTTCATAAGGTTCGAGCGGGTAAGAAACTCGTTCGCCGAATATACTCCGCAGAGCGATTCGCCGGGTATGTTCATAAACATCGGAAGTCCTGCGCCGGAACCTATGAAAACCGCTTCATAGCCCTGAGCGAAAAGCTCGTCAACTGTAAGTGTTCTGCCGATAATTACGTCTGTCATTATCTCGACTCCGAGATCTTTGAGCGTATTCACTTCGTCCGCAACTATGATTTTCGGAAGTCTGAACTCGGGGATCCCATAGACAAGAACGCCGCCGGCGGTATGGAGAGCTTCAAAGATCGTAACGGAATAGCCTTTCTTCGCGAGATCGCCCGCACAGGTAAGTCCGGAAGGACCTGAACCGATAACTGCAACCTTGTGACCGTTGGGCTCCGGTTTTGACGGCTTTATGGTCTTGTTCATCCTGTGTGTATCGGCAACGAAACGCTCAAGACGACCTATTCCGACAGGATCGATTCCAAGCTTTACCCTGAGTGTACATTCCTTTTCGCACTGATTTTCCTGGGGACAGACTCTTCCGCAGACAGCAGACAGGGACGAGCTTTTCGTTATAACATCGTAAGCACCTTCAATGTCATTCTGCTTGATATGCGCAATAAATTCAGGAATATCGATATTTACGGGACATCCCTGTGTACACGGTTTGTTTTTGCAGTTAAGGCATCTCTGCGCTTCCGCCGCAGCTATCTCTGCGGAATAACCTAGCGCGACCTCATCGAAGTTATGTGCGCGGACTTCCGGCTTCTGAACGGGCATTTCGTGCTTTTTCGGTTCTATTGCAGCCATTATGCCATGCCCCCTTCCGAAGCTCTGAAAAGATTACAGGTCGCTTCTCTCTCGCGTTTCTCGAATTCCGCATACATACGGCTTCTTGAAATAGCCTCGTCAAAATCTATCTCGTGACCGTCAAATTCGGGTCCGTCAACACACGCAAATCTTGTTTTTCCACCGACGGTAAGGCGGCAGCACCCGCACATTCCCGTACCGTCGATCATTATAGGATTCATGCTTGCGACAGTCTTTACGTCAAACTCTTTTGTAAGAGCGCACACAAATTTCATCATTATAAGCGGACCTATCGTTATTACTTCATCGTACTTTTCTCCGCTTTCTATACACTTCCTGAGAGCGTCCGTGACCAAACCCTTTTCGCCCCAGCTTCCGTCATCACTCATGGCGATAAACTTTGTCGAATGTGAACGGAACTCTTCCTCAAGGATAACAAGTTCCCTGCTTCTGAAACCGGCTATGGAATGCACCTCTGTACCCTGCTCAAAAAGCTTTTTGGCTACTGGATATGCTATTGCGCAGCCTACACCGCCGCCGACAACAGCGACTTTTTTCATTCCATCCGTTTGTGTCGCACGCCCGAGAGGTCCCGCGAAGCTTTCTACGCATTCACCCTCATTCAGAGAGTTGAGACGCATTGTTCCCGCACCGACGATCTGGAAAATTATCGTTACCGTACCTTTTACGCGGTCGAAATCAGCGATAGTAAGCGGTATCCTTTCTGCGTCGGAATGCGAGCGGACGATTATGAACTGGCCGGGTTCGGCTTTTCTCGCTATAAGCGGAGCTTCGATCTCCATTAATGTAACTGTCGGATTAAGCTCCTTTTTTCTGATTATTCTGTTCATTACGGTTCCCTCTTCTGATAGATGAATAAATCTTTATAATTATATCACAATTTTTCTGTTCTGTAAAGTGATTTTACTTAAATTCACGTTATACTTTCCGGAATTCAATATTTTGCAGTTTCCGCTTGAAAAAAATGCAGAAATGTGCTATAATAATAAAAATCAAAAGGAAGTGCTTAATAATGGCTAAAATATCGCATCTTATCGACCTTAACGACTTTACCCCCGAACAGTGGCATACTATCGTCTCTCTTGCTCACGAGATAATGAGCGCGCCTATGGTATATGCCGGTGCGTGCAGGGGCAAAATAATGGGAACGCTTTTCTATGAACCTTCGACACGTACACAGATGAGCTTCCAGACAGCTATGCTTCGTCTCGGCGGCGGAATCATCGGTTTCGATAATCCTTCCACATCGTCCGTTGCAAAGGGCGAAAATCTTAAAGATACTACCAAGATTGTCAGCGGCTATTCCGATATACTTGTAATGCGCCACCCGCTTGAGGGCGCATCAAAGGCTGCGGCGCTCACAGCAGACTGCCCCGTTATAAACGCAGGTGACGGCGGACATCTTCACCCGACACAGACGCTTACCGACCTGCTCACCCTCCGCGAGGAGAAAGGTACTCTCGAAGACCTCACTGTCGGCTTCTGCGGCGACCTTAAAAACGGCAGGACTGTCCATTCCCTGCTCAAAGCACTGTCCTGCTTCAAAGGCAATAAGTTTATCTTCGTCTCGACCCCCGAACTCAAAGTTCCTACATACATAAAGGACTATGTTTCCGCTAGCGGCAAGACATACGAGGAATACAGCACACTTGAGGAAGTGATGCCGAAACTCGATGTCCTTTATATGACACGTATCCAGCGCGAGCGCTTCGGTTCTCCCGAAGAATACGAAAAGCAGAAGCACGTTTATTGCCTTGACGAAAAGAAGATGCAGCTCGGCAAGAAAGAGCTTATCGTTATGCATCCGCTGCCGCGTGTTGACGAGATAGCTATTGAAGTCGATGACGACCCGAGGGCTATGTATTTCAAGCAGGCTAACTACGGAATGTACGTCAGAATGGCATTGATACTCTGTATGATAGATTATAAGCTCGAATCCAAGCCTCTGCTTAACGGAACTATTGTAAAGGACGTTTGCTGCACAAATCCGAGATGTATCACTCATACCGAGAAATATCTGCCCCACAGCTTCAGAAAAGCGGGCGATGTTCTCGAATGTGAATACTGCGACGAAAGAATACTGATATGACATTTCCGGTTGTTTATTTCTACGACCATTCCCGTGAAAACAGGAGCCTTGATGACGTTTCGGCTCTTCTTGGGGAAGAACGATATAATTACTGCAAAAAAATGAAGAATGTTAAAGCGGGGCTATGCTCCGCTTACGCATTTTTGCTGCTTCGCTATGCTCTCAATAAAGAGTTCGGCATCACCGCTGTCCCCTCCTTTATCCGCGGAGAGCAGGATAAGCCTTTCCTTAGGGACACGCCGGAAATTTTCTTCAATCTCAGCCATTCCGGTACAAGCGAAGTATGTGCTGTTTCGCGTTCTCCCGTCGGAGTTGACATTCAGGATATACGACCCCTCACAATGCGTGTGGGGAAAAAATTCCTTACTGAAAAAGAGTATGAAAAAGCAGCTCTTATTACCGATCCCGATGAGCTTTCAAAAGAGCTGTGCCGTATCTGGTGTATTAAGGAAAGCTACGGGAAATTCACGGGCAAAGGCTTTGTTGAAGGATTCTGTAATTTCGGTGCGGACGACCTCGTGAATGACGGAAAAGTCCGTTTTACATTCAGAAATAACGCATTTATCAGCGTTTGCCGGGAGAGTTGAAATGTCAGATAAAGTTTGTGTGATCTTCGGGGCCGGAACCGAGTTTCCGGATAAAATAACATTTCCTGATTGTGAAAGGCTTGTCATAGCCGCGGACGGCGGACTTAACAAACTGAACGGGCTCGGTATATCTCCGGATCGTGTGATCGGCGACCTCGACTCGCTTGATAAAGCTCCCGAAAGCGGCAATTTCACGCTTCTTCCGCACATAAAGGACACTACGGACACATTCGAGGCTGTGCAGATCGGGATAAACGAAGGCTGTGATGTATTTCACATCTACGGCGGGACCGGCGGGCGGCTCGACCACACGCTCGCGAATATCCAGCTTGCCGCGCAACTCTCGCAGAACGGAAGAAAAGCCTTTGTTTACGGCAGAAATTACATCATAACAGCAGTAACCGACGGTGCACTGGCGCTTCCCGTCCGTGACAGCGGTTATGTCTCGGTGTTCGCCCACAGCGACGAATGTACGGGAGTGACGATCAGCGGTCTGTTCTATGAAGTCAGCGATGTTTCACTTAAAAATGATTTCGCGCTTGGAGTCAGCAATGAGTTTATCGGGAAAGACGCTGAAATTTCGGTAAGAAAAGGCACGCTTGTCGTCTATTACGAAACAGGAGAATAACATGAAAAAACAGGTAAAAATCGGCGATTTAACACTCGGTGACGGACATATATACATACAGTCGATGCTCAATATCCGCGCCGACGACATTGAGAACAGCGTAAAACAGGCTGTCGAGCTTGAAAAGGCGGGCTGTGAGATAATTCGCGCAGCCGTGCCGCATATCGGAAATGCTGAACTCATACCCGCACTCAAAAACGCGGTAAATATACCCGTCGTGGCAGATATTCACTTTGACTATCGTATCGCGCTGAAATGTGCGGAACTCGGTGTAGATAAGATACGGATAAATCCCGGGAATATCGGAGCTCCCGAAAACATAAAAGCGGTCGCGGAAGCCTGCAAAAAGCGGAATATCCCGATACGAATAGGAGTAAATTCCGGCTCGCTCGAAAAGAAAGTTCTCGAAAAGTACGGAAAACCTGTTCCCGAAGCTTTCGTCGAGAGCGCGCTTGAAAACGTCAGACTGCTCAATATGTATGATTTCGACGATATAGTGATCTCGATCAAATCTTCGGACGTAAAGACTACTATCGACGCATACAGACTTCTGAGCGAACAGACGGACTATCCGCTGCACCTCGGAGTAACCGAAACAGGAACAGCACACATGGGTGTGATAAAATCCGCGATCGGTATAGGCTCTCTGCTATGCGACGGAATCGGTGACACGATACGTGTTTCCCTTACCGCCGATCCCGTGGAAGAGATAAAAGCAGCGAAAGATATACTGAAAGCCTGCGGTTTGGGCGGCGGCGTAAATATCGTGGCTTGCCCGACCTGCGGAAGGACACAGATAGACCTGATAGGTCTCGCAAACAAGGTCGAAAAGGCTGCCTCGGGCATAGAACGCAGCTTGAAGATCGCAGTAATGGGCTGTGTTGTGAACGGACCCGGCGAAGCGCGTGAAGCCGATCTCGGAATAGCGGGCGGTAACGGAAAGGCCGTTATTTTCCGCAAAGGCGAGATACTTAAAACAGTAAGTGAAGAAGAAGCGCTCGGCGCACTTCTGGAAGAGATAGAAAAATTACCGTAAAAACAAGCCCGAAAGCCGGTTCAAAGCGACTTTCGGGCTTATACTTATTTAACTATCACTACAGCATATCCGAACGGTTCTACACATACTTTTCCGACATCTTCCCTGCCGTGCACTACACTGAACGAACGCATTCCCGCGATCTCCTGTATCGTTCTTGTGAGTTTGTTCTTCGAGCGGTTCATTATGATAACGGCTTTTGTTCCGAGCTCCTTGTCCTCGCGCTCGAATATTGCGTATTCATTAGTAACGTCAATGAACCTTACCGTACCTTTTGCGAATACATCATTTCCGCGGCGTATTTTTCCGAGCTCACGCGTAAATCCGATAAGATTGTCGTTCTCCCTGCCCCACGGATATGTTCCACGGTTGAACGGATCTTTGTATCCTTCCTTCCCTGCCTCGTCGGCGTAGTATATCGACGGGATGCCGGGAAGGAAGAACTGGAGCACCATAGCACATTTCATCAGAACGATACCATAAGCGTACTGTTCATTGGAGAGCGAATGCTGAGACTGCCACTCACGGCCGTTCCAGCCGACATCCTCGCCGGCAAGACGGGTGATAGCGCGTTCAGTGTCGTGGGTAGTCAGGAAGTTCATGAGAATATCGGTGCTTGGCTTCGGATAATGCTCAACAATAGTCATTACGCCGTCAACAAGCGTGCGTGGATCACCGAATTTCACATAATTCAGTATCGCTTCCTTGAACGGATAGTTCATTACGCTGTCGAGCTGACCTCCAATAAGGTAGCGGCGGCGGACACCGTAACTCTCCTTGTTTGTCGCGTCCTCCCAGACCTCACCATAGATGACGTATTCGTCGCCCTTCGACTTCACGGACTTGTTGAGATTATCGATGAACTCGTCGGGAAGTTCGTCGGCAACATCAAGCCGCCAGCCCGATGCTCCGAGGTCGATCCATTTCTGGAGAATGCCGCCCTCACCACAGATGTATTTCGTATATGCGGGATTGTTTTCATTAACATTCGGAAGCGTTGTTATGCCCCACCACGATTCATAAACGTTCGGATAGTTCGAGAAGCTGTACCACTCACGATACGGGCTGTTCGGGTCGAGAAACGCACCGGTATGTTCGCCGTATCGACCGAACTTGTTGAAGTAGATCGAATCCGCGCCGGTATGAGAGAAAACACCGTCAAGAATAATACGGATGCCTTTGTCTTTCGCGGCTTTGCAGAGCTGTACGAAATCTTCCTCCGTACCGAGAAGCGGGTCTATCTTCGAATAGTCCGCCGTGCAGTAGCGGTGATTCTCATGGCTTTCAAAGATAGGATTTAAATAGATTATGTTGCAGCCGAGTCCCGCTATATAATCGAGTTTTTCCTCGATTCCCTTAAGGTCACCGCCGAAGTAGTCGTTGTTTGTGATATGACCTTGGCTGTCCGGCTTCCAGTCGGGAATATCGTTCCAGTCTGTGTGTATCTTACGATCATAAGGAACGTTGTTGTGCGATTCGGCACTCTTTGCGAAGCGGTCAGGGAAAATCTGATACATCACACCGCCCTTTAACCAGTCCGGAGTGGTCATTCCTTTTTCATATACCGTAAGCTGGAAAAGATCGCCGTTGTCGATAACACCCTCGCTCGCGCCGTTTTTCTTGATGTAGTGACGGTTGTGGTTGATAAGAAGTGAAAAATAGTAGTGATGAAGTCCGAGATCGTTCGGCGAATATAAACCGCAGTAATCGGTGAAACCGTCAGTCGTTTCCCCTTTTTCTAACTTTATGAAGCGCTCCTTGTACCCCGGACGGAACATAACGAGCATAGGCTCCTCGATCATGGTATCTTCCGGGAATTTAATTGTAAATCTGCATTCCGTCTCCCGTTCGATGGCTCCGAAAGGCTTTTTGTATTCCTCTTTAAAGCAGTCAAAAATAGGTTTCATTGTTGTTTTTCTCCTTTTTGAATAATAGCGTCAGATGAACGGTTTATTGCTTTTCTTCATTCCGCCCCCGTCAAGCTTTATGCTGTAGTATATCGGAGACGTTCGCAAATAACCGTCAGTCTTGGTTTTGTAAGCCTTGAAGAATATTCTTCCGTTGATTATCCGAAGATCCTCAAAAAGCGTCTTTCCCCTGACATAACGTGAATAGACGTTCAGATGCTTTATGTTCTTTATCGCGGGCTTCTTCGCTTTCAGGTCGTATGTGTAGAAGTTGCAGCTGTTTGTATCCGATTTTTTTATGTAGCTTTCGTTTTCCGTGACTATAAGCATTCCGCCGCTTATGAACGCTTCGATCTCATCCGACCTTGTCCGGAAAAGCTTTATCGGCTTTGCGTTTTTATCCGTGAGCGAGATCTTATAGAAGCCAAAGTATTTACGTCCGTCGCCGGTGTCGCCCTCCTGCTGCGAATAATAGATATATCCGTTGTAGATACCGACCGGTGTGATGCTGTCCTCGACGTAGGTGGTTTTGAACCTGAACTTTGCGATGCTTTCGGGCTCGCCGCCGACCTTTGCTTTGTACAGGAACGCTTCCGTCGATGTGTTCGGTGTTATCTCTTCTTCGGTGTATTTTATCTTGTCGCTGTCGATATAGCTTCTGTACGGACTCGCAAACCAGTAGATGCATTCGCCGTCAGTAACAGGCTTGCTTAAACAAGTTTTATCCGCGGAAAAAACATATCCTATGCGGAAATTTTTGTATTTTTCATTTTTCGCGATAAGTGATACTTTCGCTTTGTCTAAACCTATGTATTCACCGTTTGAGAAATGGCTGTCACGGAAAAGATACATCTTGTCGGGTGCAGCAAAGAATAAGTCATCGGCAATAACGGAATTGGTGACCACTCCGCCGAACGCGACCGGCTCCGTGCCGTCGTTCTTCATACGGTAAAAGTCAAATTCCTCGGCATCGTCTATCTCAAAAAACTGTGCTGTTAAATAAACATATCCGAAATGCTGCTCGACGGCAATAATACCGTATGAATAATGATGTCCGGCAAACTCCTCATTTTCGTCCGCTGCTTTTATGACTGCGTAAGCGTCGAACTTCTCCCTGCCGCTTCCGTCATAATGCTGACGATAAACGCTGTTGTGCGAATAATGCATCACATCATCGGTGAACGTGTCATCTCCGACTTCGTAATACCAGAGCTCGGGGGTCGTGAAAGTTATTGTACCGGATTTGCTGCTTCCGTTTTTTCCGACAGCCTTGACCGCGTATGTATACTCGGTGTAAGCGTCGAGACCTTTCAGTGTAAAGCTTGTTTTCGTGGTTGCCGCGATCTTTTTGTTCTTCCCCGTTGCGCTGTCATTGATATAAATATAATATTTCTCTGCTCCGGTCACCTTGTCCCATTTCAGCGTAACTTTGTCGTGGTTCACAGCCTTATAATATACTAATGGAGCAGCGGGCTTATCTGCAGCCGAAACCGTGATGGTTAAGCAGATGATAGCTGTAATAACAGCCAGAACCGATGCAATAAAACGTTTCATTTATCATCTCTCCTTGACTTTATCAGAACGTGAGTTCTTCACCGGTCTGGAGATACTGTAAACGATCCTGAAGGCTCTGTTTCATTATCCCGTAGCCCGTAAGCCCTGTGCAGTGACAGGTGTATATTGTTCCGGTCTCTATCGTCATAAGCTCGTTAACCGTCTTCTCGACGTGATCAACCGAGCATGACAGTTTTTTTGTCGTGCTCCCCATAAGGTGAAATCCGCCGATGACCGAGATTATGTTCACATTCTGAAAGCGTTTTCTTACAGTTCTGAGTACGTTCGTAATGCCGCAGAGAGCGCACGGAGCAATGACAACCGCACCTGCGGAACGGTTATTATCCGGAAAGATAACATAGAACGATTCATGTCCGAAATCGTCATGTATAACCTTTCCGTCCTCTTTCATAAAAAGGTTCTTGTCTTCACAGTAAAACGAGCTGTCCGGATGCTCATTGGACATAGCGAAAAAACCTGTGTCAATCTGCTGAAAGTTGTTATAAAGCACGAAATTGTCAGGGTGCTCTTCGTGGAGATACCCGAATTTATTCATATGAACTCGGATAAGCGACTGTTTAAGGTAATAATCGCCGAGACAGGCCTTTTTTGCGTATATTTTTACATCTTTGTTTTTCTTGTAAACTTCATCAAGTCCGCCGGTATGAGTATAGCAGTTATGCGAGATCATAACCGCCGCAACGGTGGAAATGTCGATACCGAGCCTTTTGGCGTTGAACATTATCTTGTCCGAAGCGCCGGTGTCGATAAGATAGCGTATTCCTGCATTTTCGACGTAAAATGATATACCATGCTCGACCTTAAGCTTTTCTGACGCGCTTGTATTTTCGATAAGTGCAACTATACGCATTGTTTTCCCTCACAGATCATCTGTCATTTTGAGCTGTATCTTTATTTTGACATTAGTTTCTTTATATTTTCGAGTCTGTTTAATGCCTCATTAAGAGTCTCGTTCTTTTTGGCAAAGTGAAGTCTGATATATCTGTTCTCCGGTTCTTTGAAAAAGCTTGAACCCGGTACAGCACCTACACCAACACGTTCTGCAAGCTTTTCGCAGAAATCGAGATCGTCCTCATAACCGTACTCCGAAATGTCAAGAAGAATATAGTAAGCTCCTTCCGGAACTGTATGAGGTATGCCTATTCTGTCAAGTCCGTCAAGAAACAGATCACGCTTCTCTGTGTACTCAGCGCGCAGTCCCTTATAGTATTCGTCGCCGAATCCAAGTCCGGTGACAGCAGCTTCCTGAAGCGGGGCGGCAGCTCCGACGGTAAGGAAATCATGAACTTTCTTCGCTGTGTCTATGACTTCCGGAGAAGCTATGATATAGCCAAGTCTCCAACCGGTTATCGAATATGTTTTAGAAAGCGAGCTGCACTGGATAACACGGTCTCTGATCCCGGGAAGCGTTGATATGTAAGTATGCTTGTGCGGTTCATACACGATGTGCTCATAAACCTCATCGGTAATGATGAACGTGTCATATTTAACAGCAAGATCGGCTATGGTTTTAAGTTCGTCGTAAGTAAACACTTTTCCGCAGGGATTTGACGGATTGCAGAGTATAAGCGCTTTCGGGTGCTGTCTGAATGCTGCTTCAAGAACATCTGCGTCAAACCGGAAATCCGGCGGTATAAGCGGGACGTAGATAGGCTCGGCTCCGGAAAGTATAGTATCCGCACCGTAGTTCTCATAGAACGGAGAAAAGACTATGACCTTATCGCCGGGGTCTGTAACGCTCATCATTGCCGCCATCATAGCTTCGGTGCTTCCGCAGGTGACAACTATCTCGCCGTTCGGGTCGATCTTCTGACCGGAAAAATGCTCGTATTTACGGGCAAGCGCTTCACGGAAGTTCTGTGCTCCCCATGTTATGGAGTACTGGTGGAAATCCTCGTGCGCTACCTGTTCAAGCCGTCTCAGTATTTCCGAAGGCGGATCGAAGTCCGGAAAACCCTGTGACAGATTAACAGCACCGAATTTGTTTGAAATACGAGTCATACGGCGGATCACAGAATCGGTGAAACCCGCTGTTCTTTTTGAGAGCGAAGGCATATAAAAATCCCCTTATTTACTGAATGTCGTCATCATCGTCGTCGAGAAGTGCCCGTTTTAGTATCGGACTTGCTTTTGACGGTCCGAAAAGAGCGTTCATGACGTGTTTTGTCTTGTGTGATACGGGAAGTCCGTCCGAATCGAGAAGAGCTTCATCACGCGAGAAACCGTCTTCTCGCGTAATACCCTCAAGTATCTGTGAAAAATCGGCTTTTCCGTCGGTATCATTGTCCGTGATACCCGAACCGCTTGCGGTATATCCTTTATAAGCAGCGAATACGCTTGCCGGAGCCGGAGCCGCAGCCGGAGCGGGAGCGGGAGCTTCGACGATCTCCTCAGCCGATATCTGACCCGCAAGTTCCTCTTCTTCCTCAGACTCCGGTCGTCTTCGTTCATATCTTTCTATCGTCTGACGAAGCTTTTCGTACGGAGACGGCTCGATAAACTCATTTGTTTCTTTTGACTCAAATATGCTGTTGCGGCGCGGTATAAATACCTTAACGTCCTCTTCCTGCTCCATTATCGGGTCGTCGATCTTTCTACCGTACGATCTTTCAGTATCAGCGATATTGAGTTTCTGTCCGCCCTCGACCGCCATTTTACGCTGTTCGCTCCGATCCTGTCTTACTCTAGAAAGGAACGAAGTACCGCGGTTCTCGTCACCGTTCGGTATGACGACCGGTTTCGATTTTGACGCAAGCTCCTGTGCCTGCGGCGAACCGCTCTTGATTATCCGTGAAGTCTGAGGCGGTCTTGCAGGTGCAGGCTGATAATAACGGTTATTATAATTCTGATTTGACTGTACAGGCTGCTGCGTAAACCCTCCGGCACTCGGATAGACAGGCTGCGCAACAGCACGGTTCTGCTGCACAGGCGGCTGTGCAGGCATGCTTTCAGGGAACTGTGAGGGATAGCTGTATGCCTGTTTTCCGGCAGGGTCATAGTTCTGATACTGCGGCTGCTGATACGGATAAGGGCGGGGCTGCTGGTTCTTTGCCTTGTCCGCGGCGAACAGCTTTCTTACCGCTTCCATAGCGGCTTTCTCTGATTCAGCAAGAGTTGAGGCTGTCGGAGACGGAGAGATAGAAGCCGCAGCTGTTTCACGATCGACCTTCTCGAAAACAAATTTCTTTATCTGTTTACCGTTTTCGGTCATTTCAACCTGTTCATCGTCTTCCGCAGATTCGGTCACAGGCTTTTTCTCAACAACCGGTGTGCGCTTTTTAGACGCAAATTCATCACCGCGTGAAAGCTCGATAAACTCGTTAAGCTGCTTTTCCCCTGCTTCACCGAGCAGGATATCGTCTTTAAGGCGAAGCTCCTTCTGATACCATATCGAGAAATCGCGCTGTGTCATATCTACGTTGACTCTTGCAGCCATTTCCTTGTACAGTGCGTCCATTTTCGCGGTAACGGTCTCTTTGTCAACATAGACGATCTTTGGCTCGTCCTTGTCGTTGTCTTCCTCAGCAGTCTCAATGACTGCCGCGGAGACGGAAACTGCTTCCGCAAGCTCAGGATCGTCTATCTTCATAAGTTCGAGACAGGTGCTTCCTTCACGCTGAAGACGGCTGCAGTAATCAAAATCATATTCTTCGTCGCGTATGTAATAATCGCCGCATCTAGCGCATCTTTTAAGGTATGCGCCGCTTTGCGCCGAAGCGTCGATCTCAAGATCAATGACTGCCTTGAAGGAACCCGGGACATAGATATACTGCGGTACGGAAGACAGCGATTTGATTATCGTTTTCGCGAGACTGTCGTTTTTATCCGGAATATAGTTTTTTATAGACGTAAAAGCGTCCATAGCTATCTTATCGGTAAGGTCAGGGTTTTTACGGGACCGGTAACCGTCCTTATATTCTATGTTCTTTAGCTGATTGCGCGCTATCTCCTTAGCTGCCGAGTTCATCACGAACGGCGAATTCGGGAGACGACCGGCGGAAAAAACGCCTACCGAAGCAATTTCAGTTATCGGGAAGCCCTGTTCATTTGCCGCAACATTGAACAACAGATCGAAATAGTTTGCTCTTGAGACGGCCTGCTGCGGTGAGCTTATTTTTACTCCGAATACGAAATCCGTCTTTGTACGGGCGTATTCCTGCATTTTAAGCAGATTCGTCCACTCGTTTATCGCCTTATTATATCTGTATTCGGACAGCCGTGCGAAAATCGCTTTCTCGAACGGGTTGCGGCACTTCATAAAGCTCTGCCACAGGGTATTTACGCTGACTTCGCTCTGTTTGCAAAGATAATCTATCCAACAGTCAACAACTATCTTCTCAAAGGTAGTCCTCATATTCTGCTCATAATACTTGTGACAGCCCGATATTGAGTTCCTTATTGAATAAACGTCATCTACGTTGTATTCTCCGGTTCTCGCGGCAAGTCTGCACAGATCGGTGCAGTGCTCAAGAAACAGCGAAAAATCGTATCTGCAGAAATTCATAAGATTGCTCGGATAGAACAGGGTGTAAATGTCATCTGAGTTCTTTCCGGCGATATTAAGCTGACGAGGCATACTGAGGTCCACCTTCCTTTCTTGTGATATTATATTTTATTCGTAGTTCTGTTCTTCGTCCGGCTCAACGACCTCTGCAACAGCAGGTGTGGTCTGTTCTGTGCCGTAGTATTCATCGGTCCCGACATCATGAGACTCATAGTAAGTCGGCTCTTCGACCGAAACATCATCATCTTCTTCATCTTTTGGCTTATTGCGAAGTTCCTCTGCCTGTCTGAACATATCCGTGATATTCTTCGCTCTTCCGTCGATAAAAAGATCGTCTTTGGTAAGCCATTTATAGACAACGTTTGACTGATCCATAGTAACAAGCACTTTCTGACTGTAAAGATGCTTATAGCAGTTCAGATACGGAAGTTTT
Source organism: uncultured Clostridia bacterium (assembly GCA_947168885.1). Lineage (GTDB taxonomy): Bacteria > Bacillota > Clostridia > Oscillospirales > Ruminococcaceae > Ruminiclostridium_E. Next base: position 157,178 of record CAMVNQ010000002.1, read on the forward strand.
ATGTCGTCAGCAGTCTTCTCAACATAGAATGATGTAAGACTTCTCTCGTTTCCCGCATCATCGACATACATAACAAGACGGTATGAATTATCAGGTGAATAGCTGTATTCCTCCGAACGGTTCTTTATATCACATTCGGTGATCTGCAAAAAAGTCTGAACGGTAAGGTTGAAATGCAGCATCGTCAGATATACGAGAGTTCCGACCACGAACATAAGCAGGTAGATAGTACCGAGTATCGTTTTGAATGTCTCATTCGTCCCGGCGGCGAGAAATGTGAAAGCACATATTATAACCGGCGGTGCGATAAGATACCACTGACCGAACGCAATAATGAGCAGCAGAAACGCGATCAGCGGCGTTATACAGGCAGCTATCTGTGTTATGATCTGGTGTCTTGTGTAGAACATGATCCCTGCAAAAACAAAGTTAACGAGAACATAAAGCAGGAACAGCGGTACTTCGTTTACAGGCTCAAGATAATAAGCGAAAGCAAGCCAGTCGATATATGCAACGAATACGGGAAGTCCGAGCGAAAGAACGGAGACCCCGAATTTCACCCATTTATTTCTTAAAATGTCAAGAACTTTATCCATTATTTGCCTTTCTTTTTCTGTAAAAATACAATGGGGCACAAAATGCCAATATATCTATTATTGTACACCAAAACGAAGAAAATTTCAATAGTAAATAATAATTTTTTATAAATTACCGGCAAATAACGGAATATAAGCAAAACATCCGTTCATAAATCCGCGTCATATGAAACACGGCGATTTGTAAGTATTGTTATTTGAAAACGTTCACAGATAAATAATTTTGGACAAAACAAAGAATTTCCCGAAAAATAATGAAATAAGCGTTACAATATGGTATAATGAATACAGATAAATCAAAGGAGCGTATTGATATGAATATTGCTATTGCCCAGTCCGGCGGTCCTACCTGCGCCATAAATGCGTCACTTGTCGGTGCTTTTGCCGAAGCCCTCAAGACACCGGACATTGACGCGATCTTCGGCTCGATAAACGGTATCGAAGGCATTATAAACAACAATCTCATCGATCTGAAAAACTTTATCCGCACAAATGACGATATGGAACTTCTCAAACAGACACCTTCCACCGTCCTCGGCTCTTGCAGATACAAGCTTCCCGATGCGGACACAGACAGTGATATCTATGAACAGATCATGAACTGCTTTCACAAGCATAATATCCGTGCATTCTTTTACATAGGCGGAAATGACTCAATGGATACGGTGATGAAGCTCTCTGCTTATGCTGAAAAACACGGTGAAGATGTCCGTATCATCGGTATCCCGAAAACAATCGACAACGACCTCTGCGCTACCGACCATACCCCGGGATTCGGTTCCGCTGCAAAGTATGTCGCGACCACTGTCCAGGAGATCGTCTGCGACAGCTCTGTTTACAGCGTCGAGTCGGTGACGATCATCGAGATCATGGGTCGCCACGCCGGCTGGCTGACCGCATCTACCTGTGTTATCCGCGCAAACGGCGTAAACGCACCCCACCTCATATATCTCCCCGAAGGCAATTTCAGCACCGAACGTTTCATACAGGATGTAAAACGTGAACAGGCGAAGCACAAGGCTGTTGTTATCGCTGTTTCTGAAGGCGTTGAGCTTGATGACGAAAGCTGCCGGTCTGGAGTTACCGACAATTTTGGTCATAAATACCTGTCCGGTGTCGGAAAGCAGCTCGAAAACCTTGTCCGCGAAAAATTCGGCTGTAAAGTACGTTCAATCGAACTCAATGTGATGCAGCGCTGCTCATCGCATATCTGCTCAAAAACCGACATTGACGAAGCGTGTGCTATCGGCGCAGCCGGAGTTCGTGCCGCGCTTGCAGGTGAAACAGGCAAAACAATGGTATTCAAGCGCATCAGCGATATTCCCTACATCATCGACATCGTCTCTGTTCCCGCGTCCGAGACCGCGAATAAAGAGAAATTCTTCCCGAAAGAGTGGATAACCCCCGACGGTACGAACGTCAACGAGCACGCGCTTCGCTACTTTCTCCCGCTCATTCAGGGCGAGAATGTACTCCGTATGAGAAACGGTATGCCCGAGCACTTCAAGATCAAGGAAGAGGTGCTTAAATAAATGAATAAAAAAGAGAAAAGAAAACTTTTTGGATTAAAAATCATTCGTATCATTCTTCTTTTCATTGCATTATCCATTGTTGTGATTACATTTTTGGTTTCTATTAGACCTTTGGCTACCGATCCGCCTGAAATTGTTTTCGATACTGATACTTTTCTAATGATTTGTATTATTTCTGTTCCATTTCTGATTATAATCGGTTCGCTTATATACTATATTTCGTGCAAAATAAGTATGTTAAAATAAGTATGTTAATCATAAAAAATCTCCCGAAAACAGATGCTTTCGGGAGGTTTTCTTATATTATGATTTTTCGGTGCAGCGGTACGCTGCCGCCGGTGCAGGGCGGCGTTAGCCCTGCCGCCGTCCGCGTAGGACAAGCGCGTAAGCGCCGATCAGACCGGCATTACCTTGTTTGCCTTATCAGCGTGAACAGCGTCGATGCCGTTCTGCTTGTCGCGGCGCTTCTCGAAGAACTTCTCTGCTACCTGACCGAACATAGCGTAGCTCAGAACATCCTCGTCCTGCTGTGCCCACTTTGCAGCCTCAGCCTTGAGCTTTTCGAGCTCGGGTTCGATGAGGTCTGCGGGACGGCAGTCTATCGGTTTCTCGTCGCCGAGTATCTTCTTGCGGAACTCGGGGTCGATAGTTGCCGGAGTCTTACCGTATTCGCCCTTAACAAGACCCTTGAATTCCTTAGTAACAGTCTTGTAACGCTCGCCCATGATTACGTTGAAAACAGCCTGTGTGCCGACGATCTGTGATGTAGGCGTTACGAGCGGCGGATAACCCGCGTCTTTTCTTACGCGCGGAACTTCCTGCAATACTTCCTCGAACTTATCGGACTTTCCAGCCTGTTTAAGCTGTGAAAGCAGGTTCGAAAGCATTCCGCCCGGTACCTGATAGATAAGAGCGTTTGCATCGACAGCGAGCATCTTCGGGTCGAGAAGACCGCTGTCAAGGTACTTCTTGCGAAGTTCCATAAAGTACGGACGAAGTTCTGTGAGCTGCTTGAGGTCAAGTCCTGTGTCATAGGGCGTTCCCTGAAGTGCAGCTACCATAGACTCGGTCGGAGCGTGAGATGTTCCGTTCGCAAGCGGAGACATCGCAGTATCGATCGCGTCAACACCGGCTTCGATACCCTTTAAGAGGCACATCGAAGCAAGACCGGAAGTATAATGCGTGTGTAGCTGTATCGGTATCTTCACATTCGCCTTGAGAGCCTTTACAAGCTCTTCAGTGCGATAAGGTGTAAGAAGCGCAGCCATATCCTTGATGCAGATGGAATCCGCGCCGCATTCCTCGATCTGCTTTGCATAGTTTACATAATAATCTGTCGTGAATATCTCACCGAGAGTATAAGAGATCGCGATCTGTGCGTGTGCGCCCTCTTTCTTTGCAGCTTTTACCGCTGTCTGGAGGTTGCGGACATCGTTGAGCGCGTCGAATATACGGATTATATCAATGCCGTTAGCTACCGACTTCTGAACGAAGTATTCGAGAACGTCGTCAGCATAGTGACGGTAACCTAACATATTCTGACCGCGGAAAAGCATCTGAAGCTTTGTATTCGGCATCTCGCGGCGGAGTGTTCTTAATCTTTCCCACGGATCTTCGTTGAGGAAGCGCAGGCAGGAATCGAATGTCGCACCGCCCCAGCACTCAACGGAATAAAATCCGCACTTGTCCATTGCGTTAAGAATAGGAAGCATCTCGGGAGTGGACATACGGGTCGCGATAAGAGACTGGTGTGCGTCACGGAGAACCGTTTCCGTTATCTTGACTTTAGCCATTTCAAACAAGTCCTTTCCTTATGCGTTGATTGTGGCGATAACAGTTCCCGTATTAACGGAGTCGCCCTTCGATACGTTTATGGAAGCGATAGTTCCGTCACAGGGAGCGGGTATCGCGTTCTCCATTTTCATAGCTTCTACGATAACGATGTCGTCGCCGTTCTTAACCTTGTCGCCGACCTTTCTCTTGACATCTACTACTGTACCGGGCATAGGAGCTTCTACCTTCACTCCGCCCTGTGCTCCGGCGGGAGCCGCTTTAGGCGCAGCGGGCTTTGCAGCCTTTGGTGCCGCAGGTGCAGCTGCGACGGGAGCTTCTGCTCCTGCGTCGATCTCTTCGACAGAAACATCGTATGCGTTTCCGTTAACAGTAATGCTGTATCTTTTCATAATTTATGTCTTCCTTTCGGTCATCAATATACAAAGTTGATATGCTTTCTCTGCGGAGCATTTACTCTCTTGCTCTCGAACGCGTCGAGTGAAGAAAGGATAGCCGTGCGTGTGTCTGCGGGGTCGATCACTCTGTCAACACTGCCGTTAGCCGCAAGTGTGAATACGCTTGCTTCGTTGTCCTTGTATTCCTGAATGAGCGATGCTTCATTCGTTCCGTCGAGCTCGCCGCCCTTGAGGAATATCACCGCAGCCTTCGGGTCACAAGCCGAGATAACGCTGTTCTCGTAAGCGAGGACTATGTCGCTTGCGGGAGCTATTGCGCAGTATGCCGAACCGTAAGCCTTGTCGGTAACGAGCGTGATCTTTGCAGTCGTAGCGCTTGCATATACCTGTGCGAGCTTAGCGGCATCTCTTACCGAGCCTGCAAGCTCCGCTGCCTGAGTTCCGCCGATACCCGCGCTGTCGAGCAGCGTAACTACCGGAATTGAGAACGCATCGCAGAAAGAAACGAAGCGTGCTATCTTAGCGCAGTCCTGTGCAGAGAGTTTATCGTCTGTCTTGTCTGTAGCCACAAATCCGACTGTCTTCCAGCTCATGCTTCCGATAGCCGTATATGCCGCAGTACCGAAATCCTTGTAAAGCTCTGTAACGCTGTTCTTGTCGGCAACCGCCTTTACCGCTGCGTCAGCCTTCAAGCCTGCCGTAATATCCGCGTCGTTTTCTGCGTAATAGTCATTTCCCGAAAGTTCGAGGTTGTTTGCGGGAAGAATGCGGATAAGCTTCTTTGCTTCCTCGATCGCAGCCTTTTCGTCCTTTGCGACGATAGCTGCTGTACCTGACTTTGCCGCATTCGCTGCTGTTCCGGCACCCTTCAGGCTCTCGTCTTCGGAAACGAACGGAGCTGTCATGAAGAATTCAGCCTTTTCCGTCATAACAACAAAATCAGCCATTCCTGCGATCATAGCCGCTGTACCTGCGCAAAGTCCGGCAACAACTGAGATCTGGGGAACCACACCGGAGAGTTTTGCAGCCGCACCCGCTATGTAAGCGTATGCGTCGAGCATAGCCGCACCCTCGGCAATATCACCGCCCTTGCTGTCGTAAATACCGACAACGGGCGAACCGTTCTTTACTGCCATATCGTAAAGTTTCACAAGTTTAGCAGCCGCGGTGCTGTTTACCGCGCCGCCCTTGACCGTAATATCCTGTGAAAACGCGTAAACGGTAGAACCGTCGATAAGACCGTAGCCTGTTACGACACTTGCCGTTTCGCCGCCGGAGCCTACGAATTTGCCTGTTTCGACAAAGCTGTCTTCATCGAAAAGCTGAACAAGGCGATCTCTTGCCTTGCTCGCGGCAGCGTTCTGCTCCATTTCAGCCAATGTTTTTCTTGCCACCTTGGAATTTCCTCCTGTATCAACGAGGGTCTCCCCTCAAAATATGCCAATTTATATTATACTACAAATTCTGAAAAAAAACAAGTCTTTTTGAGAATTTTTTAACACGATGCCGTAAGCTCTATATGATTTCCCTCGCTGTCAACGATCTCGGCGACCCAATTGCCTTTAATTTTCGTCAGCGGAAAGCATATCTCCATACCGGACATCTTGTGCTCCAGCACTTCCCTGCTTCCGAACGATATACTCGGAAGGCAGTTGCTCCCGAAGCTGTGTTCCTCGTTCATTTTATCATAGGCGAACAGTCCGAAACGAAATCCGTTCACGTCGAAAACGCTGTAAACCTCGTCACGCTCGGTGACAGACTGCTCAAAGAGCGCTTCATAAAAACGTATCGCCCTGTCCATGTCTTTAACGCAGATGTATAATGAGCCTACCGAACAATTCATATCTTGTGCTCCAGCAATTCAAAATCTATCATTCCGCCGCCGACATCCGCCGCAACACATTTCACCCGAACCGCATCTCCTATTGTGTACGCAGTATTTGTTACAGTTTCAAGAAGTGCGATGTCATTTGAGAGCTCATACGTTCCGGTCGGAAGCGTCATTGTATCTACCCTGCCCTCGACGGTATTCGGAAGCTCTACAAAGAATCCGTTTCCGGTAACGCCCGAGATAAACCCGTCGAACTCTTCACCGATGTGGTTCTTCATATATTCCGCCATGTAGAACTTGTCACAGTCACGTTCCGCAGCGACAGCCGTAAGCTCGGTGATGCTTGCGCGGTATGCCTGTTCATGGGCGAATTTCTCGTATTTCTTTACGAGCTTGTCCGTCGGCATTCCCGCTATTGCGTCCGTAAGAATACGGTGTATCGAGAAATCGGCAAGACGGCGTATCGGAGATGTAAAATGGCTGTATTCCTTCAGAACAAGACCGTAATGTCCGAGGGGCTCTTCGCTGTACTTGGCTTTCATCATAGAACGCAGTACAAGATTGTTCACCACGGGCGATTTCGGATCATCCTTAACTTTATCGAGTATAGATGCAAGATCAGCGGCAGTGCTTTTTTCATTTATGCCGAGATTGTCAAATCCGAGGTTCACGAGCATTTCAGAAAGCTTCATGAGCTTGTCTGTATCCGGGCTTTCATGAACACGGTAAACAAACGGGAATTCCTTCTCCATGGCAAGCTTTGCCGCACAGCCGTTGGCGCACAGCATAAATTCTTCTATCATGCGCTCGGCAAAGCCGCGGGTGCGTTCCGATATATCAACGCAGATGCCGTCCTCATTGCAGATTATCTTGCTTTCCTTTGAATCGATATCCGGTGCGCCTCTGCCCTCGCGGTTCTTTATGAGCACTTCGGTAAGCTGACGCATCATCGGCAGCTGTGCTGAAACTTCGGCGTACTTTCGCTTGATATCTTCGTCAGCCGTATCGTCAAGCAGGGCGTTCACTTCGCTGTAAACACCTTTGACCCGTGAACGGATAACGGTTTTCGCAAACCGGAATTTCGTCACTTCTCCGCTTGCCGCAACTTCCATTATGCAAGAAAACGCAAGCCTGTCCTCGTTCGGGTTGAGCGAGCAGACGCCATTTGAAAGCTCTTTCGGCAGCATAGGGATAACACGGTCTGCAATGTAAATACTTGTTCCGCGTTCGTGAGCAGTCTTGTCAAGTGCTGTGCCTTTTGTGACATAATGTGATACGTCCGCGATATGTACTCCGAGCCTGAATCCGTTCTCTGCGGGTTCTATGCTTACTGCGTCATCAATATCCTTGGTGTCCGCGCCGTCTATCGTAAAGATAGGAAGCGGCCGCAGGTCTTCACGTTTCTTGATCTCCGAAGGGTCAACCCCCGCTTTTCCGATCTTTTCTGCTTCCGCAAGTGCTTCATCGGAGAACTCTGTCTCTATTCCCTTTTCGTCAATATATGCGTCAACGGAGCATTTTGCGAACTCAGAACTTCCGTATATCGAAACGATATCGACAGTTATTTCACTGTGATGCTCGGCACGTTCGTGAATACTGTAACGTACCTTGTCGCCCTCTTTTATGTCGTTGCCGTTCCAGCGAACGATGAAAAGCGGTTCGGAATAAAAGCCGTCCGGCCGAAGTCTTAACTTACCGTTGTCGGAGATGATCGTGCCTGTCATTACACCGTCGGTCTCCTCGGTCACAAGAACGACTTTTGCCGTATCGGACTCGTGTTCCTCATCGGCATATTCGGAAAGAAACGCAAGGACACGGTCGCCGGGAACTGCACCGAGCAGATCGCGGCCGCGAACGAAAAACTCCTCATCGGAATCGTCTTTTCTGATAAATCCGTGAGTCCGTGCAAGCTTTACGACAGTTCCGTTAAAATAACGGCTTGCGCCCTTTAAGATGTAGTGACCTTTTGAATGGTATATGATGCCTTCCTTTTCAAGCGCAGACATCACGCCCATAACGCGTTTTCTGTCCTTTTTGGCAGTCTTGAGAGCGGTCAGAAGAGCACCCTCAGTCATTCCCTCTTTCTTCTTCGGAAGAAGCATTTCTATTATCTTTTGTCTGTATAGATACTTCATAAATTCAGAAACCTCTCACATATTCCGGGTAATTTTCAGTCTCACTTTCCGAAAAGCCGCTTGTCCATTTCTTCGACAGTCACCGGCTTTTCCACGATAAGTCCCGGTTTTCCGCCTTTTTTTCCGCTTACAAGTACAAGATAAGGCTTCGCCGATGTGTCCTTGTGGTGTGCAAAACGCATTACTTTCGGCTCTATCCCGTATTTTCGCATAAAACACATAATATCTGTAAGCCGCTCCGGCAAGTGGCACATTTTCAGATAACCGCCGTATTTAAGCAGCTTTGAAGCTGCACAGATCACACTTTCAAGATCACAGAGAAGCTCATGACGCGCGTTCGCCTGTGCGGGAGAAAGGCGCTCTTCACCGGAACCCGCCTTATAATACGGCGGATTAACCGTAACGAGCGACATTTTCCCCTGCGGCACCCGATATAGCTCATCATCTTTCGTGAGGTCTGCCTGAACAGGTAAAAGCCTGTCATCAAGGCGGTTGCTCTCAACTGTCATTCGCATCAGGGAGACGGCTTCGTCCTGTATCTCAACAGCATACGCCTTCGCAGGAGCTTTTCCCCAAGCGAAGAAAAGCATGGGAATAATGCCGCAGCCGCTGCACAGGTCGCATATTATATCCTTGGACGACGGCTTCGAGAACTCGGCAAGCAGCAGTGCGTCCGTTCCGAAACGGTGGTCGGAGCTTACATAAATATCAAGCCCGAAAAGGTCAAATATCTCTGTTTCCATACGTACTCCTATTCTATGACAGCCCAGTTGTCTTCATCGTCAAGACTGTCAGCCGGGAGAGTTATGACCGACGGCACAGTGTATGTCGAAACGATAGGAGTACGTTCGGTCGTTGTCGTGGAAGCTGCAGGTGTCGTTGTCGTAGCCGGCTCCGTATTTTCGGAAGTCGCTGTAGTCTTTTCCGGCATAAGCGTCTCTTTCTCGGATTCGAGCTCTTCCTCGCCTATATCCTGCGATACCATATATGCAGATGCTCTCTCGCCGTATGCGTAAAGACGGAGATTTCCGCTTTCCGCAACAAGCAGGAACGGTGTGCGGCTGTTTTCAAGTGCGGAAACGTCCTCGTCAACACTTACCGCAAGGAAGCTGTTCTCAGGAACAGACTCAATGTCATACGTTACTTTGACAGAAACGTTACGGTTAAGGAATTGCAGCATAAGCGCTTCGTGACGGGTGATATTGTATGCCGTTATCGCCGGCGCACCCACCTGATTATATACGTGTTCTGAGAGTTCACAAACCGACCTGTTCTTCTCAACGGATTCCGCTGCGCAGATAGGCAGATAGACAACGGAAATAAATACCAGCGAATATATGGTTATCATAGTCATAAGTGTAGATATGATTATCGAGCGGTATTTCTTTGTGCAGCTTATGACAACAAGAAGCACACCCATGACACAGAACGTCATGGACATGGTAAGAAGCAGGCTGTCGAAATTGAGCAGTTCCCGGCTCGCAGCTCCGACTCTTAACGGGTAAAGTCCGAGTACAGGCGCGATCCTGGTGGATTTAGACTCAAGTATCACCGGAACAGCGGTAACAATGAAAGTAAAATAGATGATGCCAAGAACGGCTGCCGCACCGAGTATCTTATTTACGCTGATAGAATGGGTAAACAGCATTATAAGAACAAATACGAGCGCAAACGGAATAATGCCGTCGATGAACCTTCCGAACATCATAGTATCCTGATAAACTCCGTATCCGTCGCTCGGGAAGCGGTACAGAGTGCTGATACCTATGGTGAAGATGACTGAGAAAACCGAGAAGAACGCAAACAGCGAAAGTTCAAACTCGTATGTCTGCGGTTCTTTTCTCTTCTTATGCTTTATGCAGGCTGACAGTACAGCAGCAAAAAGACAGAACGAAATAGCACCGAGCCCCCATGTTGCCGCCGTATAATAGTACATCTGCGAACAGAAGGTTTCCGTAAGCCTTGTAAGTCCGTCGCCGGCAAGATTGTTCTCTATCTCCGTAATAAAGTTTGCAAACGTGTTTTTCAGAAGTGAGGAATCTTCGGCGCACCAGAGATTTTTCTGCAAATAATACGACATCATCACAACATTGGCTGTTGTAACGATAAACGACCCGGCAAATCCCATCGGATTTATTATTTTCTTCCCGAAGAAGAAATGTTCAAGGATGAGGGCGAGAATCAAAGCAGCTACCACAGCAACAAGCCTTATGTGAGCGGCAAAACACAGTCCGCATGCCGCACCTGTGATAAGAGACATAAGAAGTCTTGTGGCTTTGTTCTTACAATCCCCCGACCTGAACACGAGCCAGATCAGTATCCAAGGTAAAACAATAGACACCGTTTCAGTCCAGGCGAATTTGGTATGTGCGTAATAGCAGCAGAATCCACCTGCCGCAAATGCCGTGATGATGCATTTCCATATCTTTCCCGTTCTCATACGGTATGAGAGAGAGTAAGCAATTATCGGAACAATGCTTATCATAGCGGCGTTCAGTATCATCATGACCTTATACTGCACGAACGGATCGTCGAAAAGTATGACGACAGGCGTATAGATCATGCCCTGAAGGAACCCGTAATAGTAATCGACAGATACCATTACGCCCGTCCAGCTTCTCCCTGCGAAGAAGTCGGCAACAGCGATAACCGAAAGCTCGTTCGGGTCAACGGCGGGATATGACATACTGATACCGCCGATAAGATTATAAACAAAGAAGATGATGAAGAGCGGCGGATATACAGCCTTATTACCGTAACGGGCATAGATAGCCCTTAATTTTTCGTAGATCAGCGCACTTCACCTCTCTTCCAGTAAAAAACAAAGTTAATTATTAAACGTTACTGATATTGAAACAATGATATTTATAATATATACAAGAGCTATCATAATACTCAATCCGCCAAAGACATATAAAAACTTAGGATTTCCACGGCGCTCAAGAGCTTCATAATACTCTTCATTTGTAGCATCCTTATACTTCTCACGCATTGACAATATCTTACTTACACTCCATCGCATATAGAAATAGTCATTGAATAAAAGCAAAACTACCTTAACAAACATAAAAATGAACATCATTGTATTTGCAATAGATACAATAGGTTCTATATTGCTAATATCGACTTTATAAAATGACGCCAATCTAATTACAAGGGACGGTAAATAAAACACAAACGTAGCAAGTGTCAGTATGACAGCAGGTCCGGTCATTCTCCGGTAGAAATGATAGAGCGGCATAAAGAACCATGCAGATATATTCAGCGAGACAACTTTGCCGCTGTTCGCCATATTCATGAATACGGCAAAGAAGCGTGGTGTGCTTATATTGTTCAGACCGAGAAAGTGTACAAGCTCGCTCTGTTTAACCCCGCGGCAGGTAAGCTCCTCTCCGTCGTCCGCGGAACGAAGCGGCTTCTGCATTATCATATCCGAGAAATTCCCGTATGCCATGCCGGCAAAAGGATCATTGTTCTCCGGTCTTGCCTGTTCCGGTTCTTCAGATGCAGAATTTTCCTTTTCCCAGTCAAAACCCTCGCTGTGCTTATCCTCATTCGGGCAGACAGGCTCCGCATCCCAGCAAGACCTGTGTACAGGAGTTCCGCACACGGGACAATATACCTTTTCCTCGCCGTTATCAAGGTCCTTTCCGCATCTGTCACAGGTGGGGCGGCTCGGACGTTTCATACGGATACTGCCTGTAAAGTATGGTCTCGGCGTGTGTTCGTTCTCATAAGGGCATCTGTGGGTAAGATTATAACATACCCTGTGCATGGCAGCCCCGCAGTCAGGACAGTAAACACGCTCCTCGTCATCCGAAAAGGGTTTCCCGCATATTTCACATCCGTCACCTTCCGGAAAGCGTCGGCTGTTATTACGTCTTTGCTCGGCATCCGGCTCTTCCGTCGAAGAAAAACTGATATTGTCACTGCATACAGGGCATCTGCTCTCTATCTCATAACAATCCTTATGCATAGGAGCGCCGCAGTCGGGACAGTAGATCTTTACATCATCATCGCTGAATCCGTCGCCGCATACGGCACATCTTTCGTTTTTGTCCATTATATTTCCTTTCGAACAAGCAAGTTCAATGCATTATTGGTATTATTATATCACAAATGATACTATTTTGCAATACCAAAAAGCAAAAGGATATAAAATCACCGCCCCCGAATGCTACGGAAGCGGTGATCTTTATAAATGAGTCCCAATGGCAAGTATTAAGCAGTTTATTTAAGTGCGGCAAATCCCTTTTCAAGGTCTGCGATTATATCGTCGATGTGCTCTGTACCGATAGAAAGACGGATAGTGCTCTGATTTATACCCTGATCCTTAAGTTCTTCGTCTGTGAGCTGGCTGTGTGTTGTTGTAGCCGGGTGGATAACAAGAGACTTTACATCAGCAACGTTTGCGAGAAGCGAGAATATCTCAAGATTGTCAATAAACTTGTGCGCTTCCGCCTGACCACCCTTGATATCGAATGTGAATATGCTTCCGCCGCCGTTCGGGAAGTATTTCTGATAAAGAGCGTGATCGGGGTGATCGGGAAGCGACGGGTGATTTACTTTTGCTACAAGCGGGTGCTTCGAGAGGTATTCAACTACCTTTTTCGTATTTTCTGCGTGACGTTCAAGACGCAGAGACAGAGTTTCTGTACCCTGTAAGAGCAGGAACGCAGCAAACGGAGATATTGTGGCGCCTTCGTCACGGAGCAGTATAGCTCTGATGTATGTAACAAATGCAGCAGGACCAACTACTTCTGCGAAGGAAACTCCGTGGTAGCTCGGGTTCGGAGCAGCAATAGGAGCGTATTTTCCGCTTGCTTTCCAGTCGAACTTGCCGGAATCAACGATTATACCGCCGAGTGTCGTACCATGACCGCCGATGAATTTAGTAGCGGAATGGATAACGATGTCCGCGCCGTGTTCAATCGGTCTTATAAGGAACGGCGTACCGAAAGTGTTGTCAATAACGAGCGGGAGACCGTGTTTGTGTGCTATTTCAGCAACAGCGTCGATATCCGGTATGTCGCTGTTCGGGTTGCCGAGTGTCTCAAGATATATCGCCTTTGTGTTGGGCTGAATAGCGCCCTCTATCTCAGCGAGGTTGTGTGCGTCAACGAAAGTCGTCTTTATCCCGTACTGCGGGAGAGTGTGTGCAAGAAGATTGTACGAACCGCCGTAAATGGTTTTCTGTGCTACGATATGCTCGCCCGCGTACGCGAGGGCCTGTATCGTATATGTGATAGCTGCTGCGCCGGAAGCAACCGCGAGAGCGGCAACTCCGCCTTCGAGAGCGGCAATTCTCTTTTCGAGGACGTCCTGCGTCGAGTTTGTAAGTCTTCCGTAGATGTTTCCTGCGTCCGCAAGACCGAAGCGGGCTGCCGCGTGAGCGGAGTTGTGGAATACATAAGATGTCGTTGCGTAGATCGGTACCGCTCTTGCGTCCGATGCGGGGTCGGGCTGTTCCTGTCCAACGTGGAGCTGTAATGTTTCAAATTTATAGTTTGCCATAATGATTACTTCCTTTCAGAGTGCGGCTTAATGCCGAATTGTTGATGTTGTTTCTGTTCGCGTGATATTAAGTACAGGTTTATGTATCAACATCGCCGCATTCGCCCGAAACGGAAGTTTGCTCTTACAAGCATTTCAAAAAAGTTTTTCATATTGTCTCCATTCCATATCTGTTTAGTAGGTTATGTATGCATTATATCATACTTATCCTATATTGTCAATAGGTTTTTGAAAAATATTTTCATTTTTTTTAAAAACTATAGAGGTTCCCTTTATATATGCGATCATTCCGGCTTTCGCGTCATTTTAAGAAGCGGTACCCACTCGTCCTCGATCATTTTCTCACCGTTAAGCATAAAACCGTTTCTTTCGTAGAACGCTATACCGCGTTTATTATATTCGAGAGCCCACAGAAAGTTTGCGTCAAATGTATTAACTGCAAATCCGAGAAGCTTTGCACCGATACCGCTGCTCTGGAATGCCGGCTCAATATATAGCTTTTCTATCTCTTTACCTTTTATCCGAATGATACCTTTTACTACTCCGTCATCGTAAACGAACGTGTTATTCAACTCTTCCGAGCCGTCTGCGTACTCCGAAGCTGTGTCGAGCACATTGAGCTCCTTGAAGTAGAACTCGTCATTATGAAAGAACGGATAAAAGTTCACGCGGTAGTTTGTAACTATTATCTCGGCTATACGTCCCGCGTCAGACGCGAGTGCTTTTCTGATGTTTTCCATTTTCTGTCTTCTTTCAGTTTTTATACTCCGTCTTTGCGAATGCAGCAGTGTACACCTTCCCTGCTCCGGCTTCTTTCAGCACTCTCGCTGCTTCCGAAAGCGTACTTCCTGTCGTGCATACATCGTCAATAACAAGCAGCCGCTTATCCGGAAATTCCGGTGTTCTCACGTTCAACGCGAACGCACCGCTGACGTTTTCAGCTCTCTCGCGCATACCGAGGCGCTTCTGAACCTTTGTATCCTTCGTTTTAACAAGGATATTGCAGGACGGAACACCGAGAAGGAAACGAAGTTCCTTTGCAATAAGTTCCGTCTGATTATATCCACGTTCTTTCATAGACTTTTTCGACGACGGAATCGGAACGATAATATCGATATTTCCTGCGAACGGACTTTTTGAGACCGCTTCTGCTATTCCACAGGCGAACGCGTAGTAGCTGTTGCCGCAGCGCTCTTTCTTGAAAGCGAGTATCGACCCTTTTATATGCTCATCGTAAACGCAATATGCCGCAAAACCGTCTGCTCCGGAGACAGTGTCATTCCCGCTGTACAGCGTTATCTCATTTTTGCATTCGGTGCAGAAATCAGCGTCGTGATCTATGTATTTTCCGCAGCACGGACACACATTAGGGTAAAGCCAGTCTATCGTGTATCTGTATATACGGTGAAGCTTTGCTCTGTCCATTTCTGCTCTCCCAAAAACAGCGGCGGACAAGATTGCCCGCCGCACAGTCGATCTCAGAACTTGTCTTCTTCGTCTTCATTCCACGAATAAAGCTTACGGATCTCGGCACCGACCTTTTCAAGCTGATGCTCACCCTGGATACGTCTGCAAGCGTTGAAATGCGAACGTCCCATTTTATTTTCCATGATCCAGTTGCGTGCGAACGTACCGTCCTGTATCTCGGAAAGGACCTTCTTCATTTCCTTCTTTGTATCCTCTGTAATAAGGCGTTTGCCGACTTCATAATCACCGAATTCTGCCGTATCGGAGATTGAGTATCTCATCATCTTGAAGCCGCCCTTGTAAATAAGGTCAACTATGAGCTTCATCTCATGGATGCACTCAAAGTATGCATTCTGCGGGTCATATCCTGCTTCAACGAGAGTCTCGAAGCCTGCCTTCATAAGAGCCGTAACACCGCCGCAGAGAACACACTGTTCACCGAAGAGGTCTGTTTCTGTCTCCATCTTGAATGTAGTTTCAAGAACACCTGCTCTTGCTCCACCGATACCTGCCGCATAAGCAAGACCAATGTCTGTAGCGCGCCCGGAGTAGTCCTGATGAACAGCAATAAGGCAAGGAACACCTCTTCCGATCGTGTATTCCGAACGTACTGTGTGACCCGGACCCTTCGGAGCTATCATGATAACGTCAACGTCTGCGGGCGGGATAATCTGACCGAAGTGGATATTGAAACCGTGAGCGAACATAAGCACCTTGCCTGCTGTGAGGTTAGGCTTGATGCTCTCCTCATAAAGCGCGGCCTGCTTTTCATCATTTATAAGGATCATGATTATATCTGCCTTCTTAGCAGCATCAAATGCGGTATATACTTCAAATCCCGCTTCCTCTGCCTTTTTCCAGGACTTGCTTCCCTCATAAAGACCGATGATCACCTTTACACCGCTGTCCTTTAAGTTAAGAGCGTGTGCGTGGCCCTGACTGCCGTAGCCTATGATTGCGACGGTCTTGCCGTCAAGTACGGAGAGGTTACAGTCTGATTCGTGATAAAGTTTTGCCATATCTGATTACTTCCTTTGCTTTATATTGTCAATGAAGCGCTTCCGCGCTGTATCGCTACTGTGCCTGTGCGAACGATCTCTCTTATGCCGTATGGACGTAAAAGCTCCTCAAACGTTTTGATCTTGTTGCTGTAATCGGAAAGTTCAAGGGTAATGGTATTCACTGATATATCCGAGATCTTCGCCTCGGTTATCTTTGCGATCGAGATGAGCTCCGAACGCTGTGCCGGTGTACAGTTTACCTTTACGAGCACAAGTTCACGCGTAAGAAGATCTTTCTCGCTGAACGAACGGACCTTTATAACGTCGATAAGCTTGTTGAGCTGCTTTAAGATCTGCTCAAGAATATAATCGTCACCGTCCGCGACAATAGTGATGCGTGATACATTCTCGTCCGCAGTGACACCGACTGCAAGGCTGTCTATATTGTATGCTCTTCGCGCGAAGAGTCCGGCTACTCTTGCGAGAACGCCCGCATGGTTTTCAACAAGGACAGATATTGTATGTTTCATATTATCGTCCTCTCTTCCCTGTCAACAAATACCTGAAGCAGATACGGCTTATCGGAACCGAGCATATCCTTTATTGCTTTTTCCGCACCTGAAATATCTGTGACATTCTCTGCTTTTATACCATAAGCTTCGGCTATTATATCAAACCTCGGACTTCCGGTAAGATCGACCGAGGTCTCTCTTCCGTAGATACGTTCCTGAAGTTCACGCACCATACCGAGATCAGTATTCACAAACACGACAAGCTTTACGTTGATACCGTGCTGTATTGCCGTAGCAAGCTCCATAAACTGCATCTGTAATGCTCCGTCGCCGCACATAGCTATGACCGTGCGTTCCGGAAGAGCCGTTTTCGCGCCTATTGCCGCAGGGAGCGAATAACCCATAGTTCCCATGCCGCCGGCTGTCATGAAACGACCCCTGGTAATACAGATGTTGTTTGCCGTCCAGATCTGATTCTGTCCGACATCACTGACAATGATACTGTCCTCTGGAAGATGCTTGTTGAGCTCCTCAACGAAAAGCTTCGGACAGACCGTTCCGCTCTTTGCTTCCGGAACAGGCTGTTTCTCTTTTCTGATTGCGTCGAGCTCGTTTACCCATTCGGTATGCTTTTCTTCCGCAACAGTTTCGATAAGCTGCTTGAGTATCTTCTTAATGTCACCGACTACCGGTGTATTGACATTTACGTTCTTTCCTATCTCGGCAGGGTCAATGTCGATATGGATAATTGTCATATCATCGTTGTTTTTAAGGGCGACCACCGCCCTGTCTCCCATTCTCGCACCGAGAAGGATCAGAAGGTCACAACGTGCCACCGCATGATTGGCGGGTTTTACACCATGCGTACCTATCATGCCGAAGTAAAGTCTGTCGGTCATATCCATATTGCTTAGTCCCATCATAGTGTTTACAACAGGAATATCACATTTGTGAGAAAGTGTAGAAAGCTCTTCCTTTGCGTCAGAAAGGAAGATCCCTCCGCCGGCACAGATAACAGGTCTGTCGGCTTTCAGTATCGCATCTGCTACACGCTTGATCTGAAGCTTGTTACCCTCTGTCGTAGGCTTATATGAACGTATCTCTACCTTTTCGGGATACAGGAACTCGGTCTCCATAAGCTGAACATCCATAGGAACGTCTATCAGCACCGGACCCGGTCGTCCTGTCTCTGCAATATAAAAAGCCTTCTTTATCGTATCGCATATTGCGGACGGATCTTTTACAATATAGCTGTGCTTCACAAAAGGTTCTGCAGAACCCGTAATATCCGCTTCCTGAAATACATCACGTCCGATCTGGTCGGAATTCACCTGTCCCGTGATCGCAACTATCGGAATACTGTCCATATATGCCGTAGCGATCGCGGTAATAAGGTTAAGTGCTCCGGGACCGGAAGTGGCTATACAGACACCGGCTTTTCCCGTTACACGCGCGTAGCCGCTTGCAGCATGACCCGCGTTTACTTCGTGGCGGACAAGGATATGTTCTATATCCGACGAGATAAGCTCATCGTAGAAAGGACAGATAGCCGCGCCCGGGTAACCGAAGACGTGCTTCACACCCTCTGCTCTGAGACATTCGACCATTGCCTTCGCGACTGTCATTGTATTTTCGGACAAACCTATCACCCTTTTCAATTCATAATTCAGAAATCATAATGCATAATTGTGCAGAATATATCAGGATCGTGACTAAATCACATACCTTGTTTCTTTACAGGAAGTCTTATAACCGTCTTAAGCTTTTCCGGAGCCGTTTTTCTCGGGTCGCTAAGATATATTTCGTGATGACGCCTTTTTTCGGATATATCGACCGAATATCCCGCTTCCGCCGCATATCTATGCATTTCTGCAACCGTTTCCGGCTCTGTGTCATACGGACCGATATGCATACACTGTACGCAAAGGCCCTCTTTGTATGTGAAAAATTCAGCTTTTGAGAAGTCGGCCTTTTTCTTTTCCGAAGCTTCTTTTACTGCCCAGTCAAATTCGGTTTTCGTGACAAAATCCGGAAGCCTTATCATAGATACCCACTCGAACTTCTCCTTGTGAGCGTAGTCGATTCCGGTCGTTCCGTCCTGCTGCCAGAGTCCTTCGAGCGGCGGCACGACATAGTCGAAATAACCGTCGATGCGATGATCTCCCTTTTTTGACATCTTTACTGTGAAAGAAACGCCGTACAGCAGATTCATAGCCTTCTTATATTCGCCGTTCTCATCGTTCGGGTCACCCTTGCCGCGCACCGCGACAAAATTCATAACCGGAACCTCAATTAACGACGGCTTGTTTTTGGGCAAATAGAATTCCTTGTATTCCTTCTTGAAATCAAAAGCCATAGTAATGCCTCTTTAAGTCAACAATACTGACATTATACCACGATACGGCAAACAATTCAAGCCCAGGTTACCGTATTATCGGTCATCGCTGTTCCAGAACTCAATAAAACCTTCGCTCCAGTATTTTTTCGGAAGCGTCAGTATCGAAGTACAGTGTTCCGGAGCCGCAAGAACGGGGATTATATCGTTTTTAAGCACACCGAGCGGAAGATCATCCCTGAAAATGAGCGTACAGGCATAAATCATACGGAGCTTTTCGTCTCCTTTCCCCGCAGTGAATATGAACTGAGAGCGGTCGTGGTCGTCGGTCATAACCGATATAAGCTCTCTCATGTGCTCGGGAATATCGCCCTTTTCATACTTCCTTATACCGTTAAGTGTTTTCGCTGTCTCTTTAAGAAGCCCGATATTGCATTCTCCGGACGGTTCAAGTGTATAAAGCAGATTTGCGGGACAGTTGAGCCTGTTGTCAGTACGGTAAAGATTGTTGTTTGCCTGAACGATACAGGCGTAATATACATTTCCGTTCTTGTATATATCGTCCTTTTCCCGGAATATCCGGGAAAGCCCGTCTCTTTCAGTAAGCCATGAAGGTCTTAGCAAAGATAACATTCTGTGCTTTATCGGGTTTGCCTTATACGCAGCCCGCATATCCTCGAGATCTTTTCTTAGGTCGATTTTCACCACGGCTGCACTGTACCGACAATCTCTGAAAGAGAATCGATATTGTTCTTTTCCATGTACTTTTCAAGACCGTCGATGACTTTGAGCGGTGAGTAAGGGTCGGTGAATATCGCGGTACCCATCTGTACCGCTTTTGCGCCTGCCATCATCATCTCGACCGCATCCTCCCATGTCGTGATCCCGCCCATACCGACAACGTCGATATTCACAGCGGAAGCTACCTGCCATACCATACGGACAGCAACGGGGAATACTGCGGGACCCGAAAATCCGCCAACGTTATTGTGAAGCACGGGTCTGCGGGTATTTATATCTATGCGCATACCGAGAAGCGTGTTTATGAGCGAAATGCAGTCCGCACCTTCTGCTTCAACAGCCTTTGCTATCTCGGTCACATTGGTGACATTCGGGGTAAGCTTTACCATTACGGGCTTTTTGGTAGCTGCACGAACAGCTTTTGTTACCGATGCCGCTCCGTCACAGGTCGTTCCCCATGTTGCTCCGCCCTGCTTTACGTTCGGGCAGGAAATGTTGAGCTCTATCATATCAACATCGGTCGCGTCGAGCTTTTCTGCCGCTGCTCTGTAATCGTCGATCGTTGCACCGGCAAGGTTTGCGATTATGACATTCCCGTTCTTTTTCAGTTCGGGAAGATATTTCTTTATGAATACGTCAACGCCCGGATTCTGTAACCCCACAGAATTGAGCATACCTGCGGTCGTTTCAGCGATACGCGGCGGAAGGTTTCCTGCTTTCTCGTTTATCGTTGTTCCTTTACAGGAGATACCGCCGAGCTTGCTGAGCGGATAAAGCGGCGCATAATCCTCGCCGAAACCGTAAGTTCCGGATGCCGCTATAACGGGGTTCGGAAAAAGAACACCCGCAACTTTTACAGAAAGATCCTTACTCAAAACAGCACCTCCCCGGCATTGAAAACGGGACCGTCCTTGCATACACGAAGGAGCTTCTCTTCCCCGTCCCTGTTTATTCTCGCGACGCAGCCTACACAGGCTCCCACGCCGCAGCCCATACGCTCTTCAAGCGAAACCTCGCAGAAAACACCGTACTGCTTTGTGATCTCCGCAACTGCGCCGAGCATTCTCATCGGTCCGCAGGCGAACACGGCACCCACATCGCCTTTATCAAGCTCACGGGTTAGTGGTACAGTAACAATGGCTTTTTCTCCGACACTTCCGTCATCGGTGCATATAATCACATTGTCACAGGCGGCTTTGAACTCGTCTGCAAGAATTATGTTGCCATAGCTTCTGAAACCGAGAATGGCAGTAACATTCCTGCAATTCTTCGCCGTTTCAAGCATAGGCGGGACTCCTATACCGCCTCCGACAACAATAACGCGCTTGTCCGACGGTGCGGACTGTACGGAAAACCCGTTTCCGAGCGGAGCTATCATATCGATCATATCGCCCTCGTTAAGACGTGCGATAGCTTCTGTTCCGTGTCCTTTAACAATGAAAACGAATCGTATCGTGCCCTCGTCTCTGTCTATACCGCAGATCGAGATCGGTCTGCGGAGTGTGAACCCCGGAGCAAGGATATGAACGAACTGACCGCACTGCGCAAGTTCGGCGACTTCGGGACAATGCACGGTAAACGAGTATATGTTCTCTGCAAGCGCTTTTTTTCGCAGTATCTTATATTCCGAACATCTGTATGACATTATTCATACCTCTCAATCCTCGATTATTTCTCTTTTCTGCGGCTTCTGTTCCCTGTTTTTTTCTGTTTCGCTTATAGCTTCGAGCCGCATTTTCGTAAGAATGACTATACCAACTATTATGATCGGCATTATCACAAGCTGCATAGAGAACCCTTCACCAGTCATTCTTATCGCCGCACCGTGAAGATAGCATATCTCAGCATCGAGCAGTATCAGTATCAGACGGACACAAGACACTCCTGTATCGAGTATGTTGCAGTATTTTGCGGCATTATTCTCAGTAACACAGAGCTTTTTCGGCATTTTCTTGTTCCTGAATATCAGGATTAATGATAATGCGAAAATAAGGATACCGACCGCAGCCCATATAATCAGCGGTCTCCAGTCGAACATTGACATATCAGCGTTCGTCCTGTTAAGGCTTTTCAGCCGTTCTATATCGAGAGCGCAGGCGTATATGATATAACCGAGATAGACGAGCGCTCCGACAGATGCTATATCAACGACTATCTGCGCTGCAGAATATCGCCGTCTGAATTTTATCTCACCGACTTTCATCTGTCAGATCCTTTCATATCTTTGTTATATCGACCATTTCAACATCATCGATGCTCTTCTTCATCTCTATGCACTTAACGAGAGCTTCCGCGGTATCCACCGAGGTAAGGCACGCTATAGAGCGCTCTACTGCCTTGCGGCGCATCTTTACGCTGTCGCGGGCGGGAGAACGACCCGTCTCGGAAGTCGAGATGACATAATTTATTTCTCCGCTTTCAAGAAGCGAGATTATATTCGGTTCCTGCTTCTCACTGACGCGATAGGTGAAGTTTGTCGCTATCATGTTACGGATAAGCGTGGATGCCGTACCGCTCGTTGCGTATATGTCAAATCCGAGCTGTTCAAATCGGCTCGCGATCTCGATGATCTCAGGCTTGTCCTGATTGCGGACAGAGAACAGCACGCCGCCCTTGTCGTACATCTTGAAGCCCGCTGCGATAAGTCCCTTGAAGAGCGCAGCCTCGAAGCTGTGCGCTATACCGAGACACTCACCGGTCGATTTCATCTCCGGTCCGAGCTGGGTATCAACATCGTGAAGTTTCTCGAAGCTGAATACCGGGACTTTCACCGCAACGTAGTCTCCAACGGGGTAAAGTCCTGTCGGAAGCCCCTGCTCTTTAAGGGTATGCCCCATCATTATCTTTGTCGCTATATCCACCATCTGTACACCCGTGACTTTGGAGATATACGGAACGGTACGTGATGAACGCGGGTTGACCTCTATAACATAAACTTCGTTGTTATAAACAACATACTGTATATTTACCAGACCGATAACGTTCAGCGCTTTTGCAAGACGCTCGGTGTATGCTACGATAACACGCTTTACACGGTCTGTAAGCGTCTGCGCGGGATATACCGAGATACTGTCACCGGAATGAACGCCTGCTCGCTCGATATGTTCCATAATACCGGGAATAAGGAAGTCGGTGCCGTCGCAGATCGCATCAACTTCGACTTCGGTTCCCATAAGGTACTTGTCTATGAGCACGGGGTTTTCGAGCTTATGAGACGTGATTATCTGCATATACTCGGTAACATCGCTGTCGCAGTGGGCGATTATCATATTCTGACCGCCGAGTACATACGACGGACGAAGCAGAACGGGATAACCGAGCTGATTTGCGGATTCAAGCGCTTCCTCGGTCGTGAATACGGTATGTCCCTTCGGACGCGGTATTCCGCACTTTTCAAGGAGCTCATCGAAAAGCTCTCTGTCTTCCGCAGCGTCGATACTTGCAGCGGATGTTCCGAGAATATTGGCACCGATGTCCTGGAGATGCTTTGTGAGCTTTATTGCAGTCTGACCGCCGAACTGAACGACAACGCCGTCCGGCTTCTCGGTGGCTATGAGAGAATCAACGTCCTCGAATGTCAGAGGGTCGAAGTAAAGTCTGTCGCCCGTATCAAAATCGGTGGAGACGGTTTCTGGGTTATTGTTGCAGATAACAGTCTCATAACCCATTTCCTTCAGTGCCCAGACGCAGTGAACAGAGCAGTAATCAAACTCGATTCCCTGCCCTATGCGTATCGGACCGGAGCCGAAAACAATGACTTTTTTTCTTCCCGTAGAATGTTCTTTGATGAACTCTTCGGCTTCGTTCTCTTCATCGTAAGTGCTGTAGAAATATGGTGTTTCAGCAGCAAACTCGGCAGCGCAGGTATCTACCATTTTATAAACTGCATGACGGCGCTTGATCCCGCACGCGTCTATGCTCTGACCGGAGATCTTTTCTATCGACTTGTCGAGGTAGCAGTATTTCTTCGCCGTATCATACTTTTCCTGCGTAAGTTCACCTTCGGCAAGCCACTTTTCAAGTTCAACAAGGTTTCTGAGCTTACATATGAACCACTTGTCGATCTTAGTTATGTCGTGTATCGTATTAACATCGATACCGCGTTTAAGAGCCTCAAATACACAAAACGATCTGTCAGTATCAATATCAGAGAGCTTCTGACCTACTTCCGCGTCGGTAAGTTTCTCAAAATCCGGCTTTGTCATGGTGTCAAGGCCGAGCTCGATCGAGCGGACTGCCTTCATCATAGCAGCCTCAAAACTTGTACCGATAGCCATTATCTCGCCGGTCGCCTTCATCTGCGTTCCGAGCGTTTTCTTGGCGTAAACGAACTTATCAAAAGGCCATTTCGGGAATTTCACGACTATATAATCGAGCGCAGGCTCAAAGCACGCATAGGTTTTGCCGGTTACCTGATTTACTATTTCATCGAGTGAATAACCGATAGCTATTCGTGTCGCGACCTTTGCTATCGGGTATCCCGTAGCTTTCGACGCGAGTGCCGAGGAACGCGATACTCTCGGGTTTACCTCGATAACGGCATACTCGAATGTATTCGGATTGAGCGCAAACTGGCAGTTGCAGCCGCCTTCAACTTTAAGCGCCTGAATGATGTTCAGAGCCGCGGTACGGAGCATCTGATACTCTTTGTCCGCAAGTGTAACAGCCGGAGCGACAACTATACTGTCGCCTGTATGAACTCCGACGGGGTCGAAGTTCTCCATCGAACAGACGGTTATTACATTTCCCTTTGCGTCGCGTATGACCTCGAACTCGATCTCTTTCCAGCCCGAAATACACTTCTCGACAAGTATCTGATGTATCGGAGAAAGACGAAGTCCGTTAGTTGCGATCTCGTGAAGCTCATCGCGATCCTGTGCGATACCGCCGCCAGTACCTCCGAGAGTGAACGCGGGGCGAACGATAACGGGATAGCCTATCACATTGTCAGCGAAATCAAGCGCGTCATCGAGCGACTCGACTACCTTTGAGGGAATAACAGGCTCGCCGATAGCTTCCATAGTGTCCTTAAACGCCTGTCTGTCCTCTGCTTTGTGTATAGTTTCCGGATCAGCACCGAGAAGCTTTACGTTGTTCTCGGCAAGGAAGCCGGACTCAGCAAGCTGCATCGAGAGCGTGAGGCCTGTCTGTCCACCGAGAGTCGAAAGAACACTGTCGGGTTTCTCGATCTTTATGATGCGTTTTACACAGTCAGGCGTGAGCGGCTCGATATAGATATGATCCGCCATGTGCTTGTCTGTCATGATAGTAGCAGGGTTCGA
Organism: uncultured Clostridia bacterium; assembly: GCA_947168885.1. Taxonomy (GTDB): domain Bacteria; phylum Bacillota; class Clostridia; order Oscillospirales; family Ruminococcaceae; genus Ruminiclostridium_E. Next base: position 182,313 of record CAMVNQ010000002.1, read on the forward strand.
GTTCACAAGAACGACTTCAAGCCCTTCCTGTTTAAGGGCACGGCAAGCCTGTGCTCCCGCATAGTCGAACTCGGCAGCCTGTCCGATAACTATAGGACCCGAACCTATTACAAGGACTTTTTTTATGTCACTTCTTAACGGCATTACTTACCACTCCTTTCTTTTTCCATGAGTTCAATGAATTCATCAAAAAGATAGGCGGTATCGTGCGGTCCGCCGCAGGCTTCGGGATGGAACTGCACTGTAAACGCGGGAGCGTTGGTGTAGCGCACACCCTCGCAGGTCTTGTCGTTAGCATTTATATGTGAGAGCTTTCCGGCGCTTTCGGGAATACTGTCCGCAACTACCGCGTAGCCGTGGTTCTGCGATGTAATGAATGTCCGGTCGAGCTCAAGATCGGTCACTGGCTGATTTCCGCCGCGGTGGCCGTATTTCATCTTTACTGTCTTAGCTCCGTTCGCAAGCGCCAGAAGCTGATGACCGAGACAGATGCCGAATGTCGGTATCTTTTCGGGGATAAGTGCACGAAGCGTTGCAATGGAGAATATGTTGTCCGCAGGATCACCCGGTCCGTTCGAGAGCATTATCCCGTCAGGTCTGAAAGCCTTTATCTCATCGGGTCTTACGTCGTGCGGGAATACTTTTACGTCACATCCGCGCTTTAAAAGCTCACGGCGGATATTGTGCTTATAACCGTAATCTATCAGTGCTACCCTGTATTTGGCATTTTCAGCCTTGTATTCTTCGGGAACTTTGACGCTTACCTTCGGAACGACACTTCCGACTGTATAAGCGCGTATCTTTTCAAGACATTTTTCCTTGTCAAATCCGGGATCGTTCGTAATCATACCGTTCATAACACCGCTTTCACGGATTATTCGTGTAAGACGGCGTGTGTCGATGTCATAAAGACCGATAATACCGTAATTCTTCAGGAAATGATCTATATTATCCTCACATCTGAAATTTGACGGATCCTCACAGTATTCACGGACGATGTATCCGCTCACGACGCTTCCGCCGCTTTCGTAATCCTCTTTGTTTACACCATAGTTGCCGATGAGCGGGAATGTCTGTGTCACTATCTGTCCGCAGTAGCTCGGGTCGGTGAGCGTTTCCTGATATCCGACCATAGCCGTGGTAAAGACTATCTCACCTATGACCGAACCTTCCGCACCAAACGACCTGCCCTCAAAAACTGTCCCGTCTGCGAGTATGAGGTATGCTTTCTTGTAACCGGTAAGCACAGTTCTGACCTCCTTGGTTTTCTACACACTAATTCGTTTTTTTATTCTGCTTTCTTTCTCGGAGCTCTCGGCTTAGGGAGCTTTATCACTCCGACATAACCCATTATCTCGTCTCTCATGCGCACCGCTTCTCTGTATGCCGCACCTGCGTAATCCGTCTCATCACAGCCTTCCTTCTTGTAAGCGCACATGATCCCGCGGGAGCTGTTCACGATACCGCCGAGGCCGTTCTTGTCGAACGCAGCCGAAATATCCTGTGCGGAAGCGCCCTGTGCGCCGTAGCCCGGGATAAGGAAGAACAGTTTCGGGAACTTCCTGCGAAGCTCTGCGATCTGCTCGGGATAAGTTGCTCCGGCAACGATACCTATACCGCAGTATCCATACTTTCCTGTGAGCTGCTTGCCCCAGACAGTGCACATTTTCGCCATCTGCTCATAAACCGGAACGCCATTTATCTTCTTGTCCTGAAGCTCACCTGATGAGGGGTTCGATGTTTTTGCGAGCACGAAGATGCCCTTGTCGTATGTATTGCATATATCAACGAGCGGCTTTATGCCGTCGGTACCGAGATATCCGTTTACTGTGAGTGCATCGCCGAGGAACGGTTCAAACTCTTCGCTTCCCACCTTGACTTTGCCAAGGTGAGCCGCCGCATACGCTTCCATTGTGGAGCCGATGTCGTTGCGCTTTCCGTCGGTTATAACGAACATTCCCTTTTCTCTTGCATATTCCTGCGTTTTGTAAAGCGTCTTCATTCCCTGCCAGCCGTACATCTCGTAGTACGCAGCCTGCGGTTTTACAGCGGGAACTATACCGCAGAGCGCATCAATAAGCCCTTTGTTGTATTCAAGTATAGCTTTTGCCGCACCTTTAAGCGTTTCTCCGTACTTGTCGAAAGCCTTGCGCTTAATGAATTCCGGTACATAGTCGAGTTTCGGGTCAAGTCCCGCAACTGTGGGGTTCTGCTTAGCTGCAACAGCCTCAAAAAGTCTGTCAAGTGACATATAAGTTTCCTCCGTATTTTATTCAGTATCGTCTTCGTAAACAACATTTCCATTTACGATCGTATATTTTGTCTTTCCTTTGAACATCATTCCCTTGAAGCAGGTATTCTTTGACTTAGAGTGTAGCTTCTTGGGATCTACCGTCCATTCCTTGTTGAGATCAACTATTGCTATATCCGCGACAGCTCCTTCTTCGATGATACCGCCTTCGATGCCGAGTATAACGCGCGGTGTTTCGCACATCATACGTACTATCTTCATAAGCGGCATCTTACCGGTATGATAGAATTTTGTCAGTGTAGCTGCGAGTGATGTTTCAAGTCCCACAACACCGTTGGGAGCTTTAAGGAAGTCTGCTTTCTCTTCAGCAGTGTGCGGAGCATGATCGGTAACTATGCAGTCTATCGTTCCGTCAACAACTGCCGAGGTTATCGCTTTAACATCTTCCTCTGTACGAAGCGGCGGGTTCATCCTGTAATCAGCGTCACGGGTGAACAGTCTTTCCTCCGTAAGTGTGAAATAGTGAGGAGCCGTCTCGCTTGTAACCATAACTCCGCGTTTTGTCGCGAATCTAAGGAGTTCAACAACTTCCTTGGTCGAAACGTGAGCTATGTGTATCGGGACTTCAAGATCGTTCGCAAGCTGTATCTCTCTTCCCGTAATGATATTCTCACTCGAACGGCTCATGCCCCTTACACCGAGTTCCATTGACACAATGCCCGCGTTTATTATACCGCCCTTGATTATATCAAGGTCTTCACAGTGTGATATTACACGAAGTCCGGCATAATGCGCATCTATCATCGCTTTTCCCATTGTGTGTGCGTTCCTTACCGGCTTTCCGTCATCAGAGACCGCAACAGCACCGGCCTTCTTCAGAGCCTTGAAATCACAGAGCTCCTCGCCTTTAAGACCCTTCGTTATCGATCCAACGGGATATACCTTGATCTTAGCGTTCTTTGCTTTGTCTATGATATATTTAATTACCTCAGGACAATCAGCTACCGGATCTGTGTTCGGCATACAAGCGACAGCGGTGACTCCGCCCGCAGCTGCGGCTTCGGAACCTGTGATTATATCCTCTTTATGCGTCTGACCCGGATCACGGAAATGAACGTGCATATCGCAAATTCCCGGTATAACCGCGAGCCCTTTGCAGTCTATGACCTTGTCGGCCTTATTTCTGATGTTTTTTGCGACTCTCACGATCACGTTGTCTTCGATAAGGATGTCAAGATCGTCTTCAAGTTTGTTAAAGCTGCTTACTACATGTCCGTGTTTGAGTAAAAGTTTCATAATCTGCTCCAATCAAGTATATTCCGCGGCAAAACAGCCGATATGCCCTATCATATTATTATACTATATTTTATAGCAATTTTCAACAGCAAAAGTGATTTTATGATTTTTTCGTTATTTTGCACAAAAGCATACAGACCAACAAAAAACGAGTGAATAAAAATCCACTCGTTAAATATTTATTGCGATAATTCATAAGCACGTCTTGTGCACGCTTCACAAGCCGCATTGACATCATCGGTAAGTTTTCCTTCATAAAGTTTGTCAAGTCCCGCGATAGTTGTTCCGCCGGGAGAAGACACCTGTTTTATGAGCTGATCTACCGTCATTCCGGAGCCTGTAAGCATTTCCGCGGAGCCCTTGAGCGTTTCGGCAAAAAGGCGAAGAGCAGCGCCGCCGTCGATGCCGTTCGCTTCGGCATAATCAACAAAGCCTTTGGCAAAAAGATAAATGAATGCGGGAGAACTTCCGTTGATGCAGATGATCTCCTTCATCTTGTCTATCGGTATGGTCTCAACAATACCGCAGCTTCCGATGACTTCTTTTGCAAAAGCGAACTCTTCGGGTGTTGTCCTGTCATCTGTTGACATAGCACTTGCACCCATACCGAGCATCATAGGCGTATTCGGCATAACGAGTACGACCTTTGCGTCGGGGATAGTGCGGCTTCTGATGAATTTTTCGGAAATTCCGGCACAGATGGATATAAACACGGTATCCGATGTTACCGACGCCTTGAGCGAATCGAGAACATCACCGAGAACCTGGGGTTTCACAGCGAGAAGAACATATTTACAGAGCGAAACGAGCTCCGCTTCGCTCGAACACGGCTTTGCCGGTACGGAAGCGAGCTTTTCAGTATCTTTATCATAGGCATATACCTCTGCGTCAAGCTTTCCCGCCGACGCTATGCCCTTCATGATCGCGGATCCCATATTTCCCGCGCCTAAAAAGCCTAATTTTATCATTCTGTTTCACTTCTCCGTTCTTTAAGTATCTTTTTCTTTCCGGTATTCGGAAATATCTTTTTATATGCCGCAAGTACAGGGAATATTACTATCAGCAGTATAATGCAGTCCACCGGGCACTGTATCGCGTTTTTCACAAGGCGAAGCGGATATGCAGCCGCAGTTGACTCCGGAGTAGTATATCCCGAAAGTATCATAGCCGTAGGAGTCATGACAAGGTTGCATATAATAGTAACAACTACCTTTGACAGAATAATGCGTACAGATTTTCCTGTCTCACCGGTTTGCGATCTGTTGACACGTATAACGAACGTGAACAGCAATCCATAGAAAAATCCGAGGAATATCGCCGCGATAATAAGTGACGGATCTGAAAGCGATGTAATTATCTTCTGCGTATTTTTATCATCTGAAACAAGTCCGGTAAAATAGTTTGAGATCAAATACATTAACAGACCAAATACAGCACCGACACCGAGACCTACCGCGTCGGAAATGAATACTGTCTTAAGTATCGAATGCTCGGAGCGCTGGTTTTTCAGGGCTTCATTGATATTGAACGGCTTCATTCCATAGAGGAAAATGCCATATATCATGGCTCCCACAGCTTCGATAAGTGTGAACAGAGGGCTGAATCCGCCTTCCGGCTTCATCAGGAACCCTATGATATCTGTCATTGCACCCGCAAGGAATGCCACGGTAGGACCATAAAGAGCACCGATAGTTGCAAGCGCGATATACGCGAACGTTATCTTGAGATCGTTGGAAATAGAAATGGAAAAAAGCTTGAGCACAATATCAAGAGCTATCAGAATACCCGTAACTATTATGCAGCGTATAGACTTTAGCTCAAAAGCCGATCTTCCGAATTTTTCAAAAAAAGACATATACAGCCTCCTTCACTGAAAGAAACCATACATAAAGAAGGATAAGCCGTTTATCCGATTATGTACAGCGAGATGCGAAGACCGAACCGCAAGCGGTGACCACTTTTCGTCGCAGTGCCAACTCTCCGTACACTGCGCACTTCACGCACGGTCTTCTACTCTGTATCTACTTAACTATCATTTCAATCTGTTTCCGCAGCTTGTACAGAACATGAACGAATCATCATTTTCTGTTCCGCAGTTCGGACATACACAATTATGATGTTCTTTCACCGGAACATCGATACCTGTCTCCTGAATGTTCTGCTGCGCTCCGGTATTGTTCTGATTATAAAGCTTTCCGGTAGCCAATATCCTCTGAGATTCAAGGAAATCAGAGATACGTCTGGTGTATTTTGCATTCTCAGCGGTCTTGTCGATAAGTTCTCCGAACCCGTAAAGGAAGAATGAACCTATCCAGCTCAGCAAAAAACCGAAACACCATATCACAATACCGACAAGCACAGACGCGCTATTCGCAAAAAACAAATCACGTCTGTTGGCTCCGGGAATCGCAGATGTGCCGTATATCATTACCAAAAGGCCGAAAACGAACACACCTATGAGCATAATGATAAAAAGAACCACGGCAAGCGTTTTGATCTTTTTACCGATGTTTTTGAACATTCCCGACTCCTTATATAGCTATCTCGTTAGCTATTTTATAGAGATCTGCGGGGAACTCCTTCTTCATGCTGAGAGCTTCCTGAATATCAACGTCGATAACGTCACCGTGCTGGAGACCAACGACTCTGTTGCCTATTCCCTTTTCGAGAAGTTCTACTGCGTAGTAACCCATTCTGCTTGCTTCAACTCTGTCACGGAGAGTAGGCGAACCGCCTCTCTGTACATGGCCGAGAATTGTTGCGCGGCACTCGATATGCACTGCCTCTTCGATCTCTTCCGCTATCTTCTGGGAGTTACCGATGCCCTCGGATACAACAACAACGAAGTGGTTCTTGCCTGCCTTCTTAGACTCGGCGATCTTCTTTGTCACCTCACCAAGATCATACGGCATCTCGGTTGTTATTATAGCGGTAGCTCCGCACGCAATACCTGTGTTGAGTGCTATGTAGCCGGCACGTCTTCCCATTACCTCAACTACTGTGCAGCGGTCATGAGAGCTTGCCGTGTCATTGAGCTTGTCGATAAGCTCCATAGCTGTGTTCATAGCGGTATCGTAGCCGATCGTATATTCTGTCATAGCTATATCATTGTCTATCGTTCCGGGAAGACCGATGCACGGGATTCCGGCAGCCGAAAGATCCGCTGCACCTCTGAACGAACCGTCGCCGCCTATGACAACGATACCGTCGATACCGTTCTTTATGCAGGACTGCTTTGCCTTCTCAATACCGGCCTTTTCCTTGAATTCAAGGCATCTTGCGGTATAAAGCACAGTACCGCCTCTCTGTATAATATCGGAAACGCTTGTTGCGTCAAGAGGACGAATATCACCGTTTATAAGTCCGTTGTAGCCTCTGTAGATACCTACGACTTCCATACCCTTCTGAAGAGCAGCTCTTACGACAGCTCTTACAGCAGCGTTCATACCCGGCGCATCTCCGCCGCTTGTTAAAACTCCGATTTTCTTCATTTTTTAATTTCCTCCGTTTTGAAAATAAAAATGCAGTCAAGCATCTCACATACATAAAATATTTTAACTCAACAAGACCGAATCGTCAAGTGATTTTTTTGTGAAAACCGGACATTTCACGATATTATGACTTTTTTCACAAAAAAACGCCCTGTACCGCGTCATATTTAAACAAATAATATAGACGGCATCTGTAATTCCGGAAAAATCAGGAAATACTGCCGTCTCTTATCTCATCAGCAAGTTTCGCGATACGCTCAAACCTGTGGTTCACTCCGCTTCGGCTTATATTGGGTTCAGCGAGCTTTCCGAGGTCACGCAGCGACATATCGGGATTGTCAAGCCGAAGTTTCGCTATCTCGCAGAGTTCCGAAGGAAGTTTGTCTTCACCTAAAGCAGATAGTACAAGCTTTATATCGTCGAGCTGTTTAGCCGAAGCACGTACTGTTCTGTCAATATTTGCCGTTTCACAGTTTACCGAGCGGTTGATGTTGCTGCGCACTTCCTTGATTATCTTGATATTCATTATCTCCATCGCGCTTTGGACCGCGCCCATAAATGTAAGAATATCGGAGATGTTTTCGCTGTTCTTGCTGTAAAGGAAATATGAATATCCCCTGTGAGATATGTTCACAGTCATACCCTGCTCGTTAATGAGACCGTAAAGTTCTTCACATTTCTCTCTGCTTCCTGCCGAGATCTCAAAATGATAGCCGGCCTTCTGAACGTACACGTTACCGCTTGTTATGAACAAGCCTCGCAGGAACATACCTACCTCGGAATCGCTTCCGCCGATATTCTCCCTGATAAGCTTATCTTCAAAATAGCCGTATTTCAGCGGAATCATACGATCAAGCGGAGAAACACAATAACTTATGCCGGTACGTATCTTCGTCGAGTTCACTTCCAGACTGTTTTTCGGAAATATGCGGCGAACATATCCCGCGACAGACTTGTCCCGAGTGATGAAATACGGCTCTTCACCCTTAAAGCCGTACATCATACCATATCGTAATACATCCCGAAGATCATCGGGAACATCGCAGGCGCAAAGCTCCCGCTTGACATCATTCGTAAAAGACATATATATGAACCGCGTTCAGCCTGCATGGATCACTGTTTCTGTGAATCCCTGTGCATGGTATGAACGTTATATCCTTTTTCAGACAAAAATTTGTTCGTAAGCTCCGCAAATGTCACGCTCCTGTGCCTTCCGCCGGTACAGCCGAATGCTATGACAAGCTGGCTCTTACCCTCGGATATATACTGAGGAACAAGAAAATCGAGCATATCGAAAAGTTTATCACGGAATTCGACAGAGCGCTCGGAGTCCATGACATAATCCCGGACTTCTTTGTCTTCGCCGGTCTTGAATTTAAGATCCGGTATATAAAACGGGTTCGGCATGAATCTGACATCGAACACAAGATCGGCTTCGTCCGGTATGCCGTATTTATAGCCGAATGACATACAGCTTATTATCATTCCGTCCGAGATCCTTGAAAGAAAGAGCTTGAGCATACTTTCCTTGAACTTCGCCGTTGATGTAAAGCTCGAATCTATGCAGTAATCAGCCTTTTCTTTTATAGGCATGACGATATTGAACTCTTCGTTTATCGCCTTGTCTATGTCGCCGCCGGATATATCATAAAGCGGGTGCTTTCGCCGTGTTTCCTTGTATCGTCTGCGTATTACGTCCTTATTCGCGTAAATGAACAGTATCTTTACACTCAGCCCCATTTTACGCATTTCTTGGACGTTTTCCCAGAAAGGAAGGAAAAGCTCACCGCCGCGTATATCGACAACTATCGCGACCTTGTTTATATCGGTGTTGTCACCGCAGAGCTCGGCAAATTTCGGAATGAGCTGCGGCGGCATATTGTCTATGCAGAAGTATCCAATATCCTCAAGAACATCTGCCGCACTTGATTTTCCCGATCCGGAAACGCCCGTAACTATTACAAATTCCATTTAATCTCCGTTTATTCTATTATCATAACTTCCGGTTCAAGTCTGACTCCTGAATCTGCAAATACCTTTTCCCTGACGTGATCTATCACTTCAACAACATCTCCGAACGTCGCGTTCCCTTTGTTGATAACAAATCCGCTGTGTTTTTCGCTTACCTGAGCACCGCCGGACGTGTATCCTTTGAGACCGCTGTCCTCGATAAGCTTTGCCGCAAAATAACCCTCAGGACGCTTGAACGTGCTTCCCGCGCTCGGATATTCGAGCGGCTGCTTGTCGCGCCTTTTCTGCATTATCTCTGACATCTTCGCGAAGATCTCGTCACTGTCGTCCTCGTAAAGCTCAAAGCATACCGAAAGTATCACTTTATCCGAACCGTTAAAGATGCTGTGACGATAAGAAAGCTCCATATCAGCCTTATCCATTCGCTTTACGATTCCGTCGGAATCGAGATAATCACAGTAAACGACAACATCCTTCATTTCGCCGCCGAATGCACCCGCGTTCATATAAAGCGCACCGCCGGCACTTCCCGGGATACCGTATGCGAATTCAAGCCCGCCGAGCCCCTCATTTCTCGCTGTATTGCATATCTTCGCGAGAGAAGCTCCGGCGTCGCACACGAGTCTGCACCCGTCGCGTCGTATCTGCGACATTTCGCCGCCGATAAGTATCACAACTCCGCGCAGCCCCTTATCGGTTATGAGAACGTTGGTGCATTTTCCGAAAATATAGTATCTGATCCCGCTTTTTCTGCATTCCGAAACCAATTCTGCTGCGCAGCCGGTACTGTTCGGCATAACGATCACGTCACATACGCCACCGATACCGAACGATGTATATCTGGCGATACTCTCATCAAACAGTATCTTGGCACCGTATCTCTCCGCAATGCCGGATAACGCTCCGTAGTTCAAGGTCTTTTTCCTCCGCAGTATTTATTACGCTTTGCGCTCATTATAAAGTATATAAAGAAGCAGCGCCTATTATACCTGCGTCGTTTCCAAGCTTGCAGATATCGAGCCTGGTCGAGCTCTGCGGATCGATGCAGTAGCATTCCTCCGCGATGTACTTGATGAGCGGATCAGTAAGATTCTTTCCTTCCTTGCAGATACCGCCGCCGATCAGGAGAAGCTCAGGCTGGAAGATGTTGACCATGTTCGTAAGACCGCAGCCGAGATAGTTGATATATGTGTTCACAACATCCGTTGCTGTCCTGTCACCGGCACGGAAGCCGTCAAAAGCTGTCTTTCCGTCAACGTTGGCTATATCACCGCCGGCTATCTCCCACATTTTCGTGTTCTTGTCCTTCTCCATTGCTTCCTTTGTGAAGTTTATGAGCGCGGTAGCCGAGGAATAAGCCTCGAAACAGCCCTTTCTTCCGCAGGAGCACTGTCTGCCGTTGTATTCGATAACGGTATGTCCTACCTCACCGCCGCAGAAGTTGAAACCGGTGTAGATCTTGCCGTCGATGATAATACCGCCGCCTACTCCTGTTCCGAGCGTGATGACTACAACGTTCTTATATCCCTTGCCCGCACCGTTTACGACTTCTCCGAACGCCGCCGCGTTAGCATCGTTCTCAACGTAAACGTGTGTACCGAGCTTCTCGCCGAGTATCTTACCGAGCGGGAAGTTTTTGAAGCCAAGATTGTTGGAATAAAGCACAACACCCGTATCTCTGTTAGCGACACCTGGCGTACCGATGCCGATGCTGTTTACGTCGGAAACCGAAATACCCGCAGCTTCGCACGCCTGTCTCACACCCTCGGCGATGCTCTCGGCTATTTCCTCGCTCGGACGCGGGAGATTTGTCTTTATGTTTGATTTGCCGATGATGTTGTAGTTTTCGTCAACTACTCCGACCTTTATGTTTGTTCCTCCGAGATCTATACCTATGTTATACATTTTTGCCAATCCTTTCTTTTCTTGTTTTTATGTAACCGAGGAACCTTTCCTCGTCAGCGTTTACGACAAGCTCTTCCGGAAATCCTGTTTCCGTCAGGAGCTTATCCGCCAGTTCAAATGCTCCGATATGAGTGTAGAAATGCGCATCGGAGCTTACTATTATGCTTGTGCAGTGTTTTTCACAGCATCCGAGTATCTGTCTGTACCTGTCATACGATGCACCGCCGCGTTCGAGCCTGCATTCATTGACTTCTATCAGCCGACCGTAAGCCGCACAGGCTCTCGCGACTTCGTCAAAGTCATAATCATAGCGCACACCGTCCGGGTGGCTTATAACATCGACGTGCGGGTCTTTAAGAGCATTTATATACGCTTTTGTGTGTTCCGTCTTAGTTGACGGAGTAAACGTCTGGAGATGCATAGAAACGTTGACCCATTCGAGAATACCGTAGTATATCTCCTTTTTATCCGGATATATGTCCGTATTCCCGTCCGAGTCAAGAATATTGGCTTCAATGCCCCTGAATACACGCACACCCTCAAGATGATCCGGAAGAATTTTCAGATTCTCGAAGTGCCATGTGTCCGGAGCGTCCTGCATAGCAACACCGTGGTCAGTCATACCGAGATAGCGTATGCCGTGCTTTGATGCCCAAACCGCATTCTCGGTGATCGTGCTGAAAGCGTGCGTTGATGCGACAGTGTGCGTATGCATATCAGCGATGTACCGCAAAATTATCCCTGCCTTTTGTTCTTTGTCCTTATCACATATCGTATTTTGTCACAGTATCGGCGCCTTCCATGCTGAGACCAAGATTGTCGAGGAGATCCTGTGCCGCATTGTAACCCATTTTTTTCTGTCTGTTGTTCATTGCCGCGACTTCGAGTATTACCGCAAGGTTACGTCCGGGCTTTACGGGAATAGTTAGATAAGGAACCTTTACACCGAGTATCGACATATAATGGTTGTCCATACCCATTCTGTCATATACCTTTTCCGGATTCCACGGCTCGATCTCAACGACCATATCTATCTTCTCGGTAACCTTTACAGAACCGATACCGTAAAGCTGACGGACATTGATGATGCCTATGCCGCGAAGCTCAAGAAAGTGGCGTATGTTATCGGGAGAGCTCCCGACAAGAGTTATGTTCGATGTTTTTCTTATCTCGACAGCGTCGTCGGCAACAAGTCTGTGTCCGCGCTTTACGAGCTCGATAGCGGTCTCACTCTTTCCGACACCGCTGTCACCGAGAATAAGCATACCTTCGCCATAGACTTCGATAAGTACGCCATGACGAGTAATACGCGGTGCGAGATTGAGGTTAAGGAAAGCTATCAGGCGCGCCATGAATGCAGACGTGCTCTCGTGGCTTCGGAGAACCGTCACCTCATACTTTTCACCGAGCGGGATAAGCTCAGGGAAAGGCTCAAGACCTCTTGCTATAACGACAGCAGGCGGCTTCTGGGAAAAAAGTGTCTCAAAGGAAGACTTTCTTTCTTCCTCGCTTCTGTGTTCCATGAATGCGTATTCAGACTTTCCGAGTATCTGAATGCGCGAATTATCGAAGTATTCATAAAATCCGCCGAGCTGAAGCCCCGGGCGGTTGACATCATTGCTGCTTACTGTTATCTCTTCCGGTTTTTTCGGACAGTACAGCAGTTCGAGCTCGTTTTCGCGGATTATTCTGTCCAGCGAAACGGTAAATTCCTGTGGCATAAGTATTATTCCTTTCAGATCATTGTGTAAGCCCGCCGAAACGCGGCAAAAAAACATACAGATATATTATACTATATCATAGCAGAAATTTCAATCATTTTTTTCAATTTTTCCGAAATAATTTTATAAAAACGCCCTGACGGTAACTTGACCTGTCAGGGCATTGATGCTATCTTTCAAATCTGAACCAATCGAAGTCGAACCGGCTTCCGGGCATGAATACGAATGAAACATCGTTCTTTCCTGTTACGGCATCGAGAGGGAACATCTTCTCTGCGTGATCGAAGCTCTGCGGGAATTCCACGATCTTCGTGTTCTGAACACCGTCCGCTCCGGTAAAACGTATCTGAATAGAGTTGACCTCATTTGACGTTCTTCCGCATATCGTAATGCCGGAAGTTCCGGACTCACCGAAATCGAGCTTCTTGAACGTGAGTATTACGTTGTTTCCTATGTCTGTGATACGCTGACCGGCGATATGATAGTCATCGCCGTACATCTCATCGTTGTCAGCTGCATACAGTCTGTCGAATGCGCGTTCAACTTCTACAAACTCGAATCCGCCGAATATAATGTGCCTGTTTGATACAAAGGCTATCGTCTGTTCTCCGCGGATACGCTCAGGAAGATCAAACTCAACAGGCTCGAAACTGTCCCAGCGTTCGTTTTTAGCCAATTCGATAGTCTTGATAATCCTTGAACCGCTCTTGTCGGGATCACCAACCCAGATCTCGACCGGCACCTTATCGGAATCGTTAAGACCGTAATAGAACTTTATCTTCTCCGATCCGGCGTTTCCGAAAGCGACATTACTGAAACCGATGACAATACGCTCGTTATCGGTATTTATCGCATTGTGCTCGATCATATTGTACGGACGGCTGCTGAATGTGGCAAGTGCCGCAGAAATGAACGAATATGGTTCAAGCGAGAGCGGTCCGAAGCCGCTGTTCGTCATATGGATCTCGGAGATCACCTGAGAGTGTTCAGTACCGTTTTTGCAGGTAGCGCGAATAATATACGGACCGTCACCCTTTCCGATAACTTTTGCGCCGAACTCGGTCTTTTCTATATCCGAAAGCCCGACTTTTATACCGTTCGGAAGAACACAGCTGAACTCGATATCCTTATAGCTTGCGTTTTCGGGGAAGTACTTCACAGAAATGCCAGCAATATTGGCATCCGGTTCAAGCATATTTCTCGTTGAGTAAAGCTCAATCTTGCGAAGCGGCACTTCCGGAGTATATTCCTCGGTCTTTTTCGGGTAATATTCGCCGACTACCGAAACGCCCTCAGGCTTTGTATCCGGCTCAAGTGAAGTGAATACAAGTTCTTTTCCCCAGAGTCCTTCGCTCCTGATGCTTACCGTAACTTCCCCCGGTTCAAGGGTAGACTGGATTATCGCAAGAAGCTTGCCGCTGAACAGGCGCTTGTTATCGCCCTTGTAGCTGTCATAGTCCGTACTGTCTCCGTTGTCAAGTCCGACAAGCCTTGCCGCGCCGTCAACGGTTACCTTGATACGGTTTCTCGCGTTTGCTACGACAATTCCGTTCTTATCAACAACATTTATTTCTATGAATATAAGGTCTCTGCCGTCAGAATGCATTATGAACTTGTCCGGTACTGCGTCTATGCTCTCCGGATCGCCGAACGAGCTCACCGTATCCCATGCCGCTTCTTTTCCGCTCTCGTCGAAGGCTGTGGCTATTATCGTGCCCTTTCTGTAGCGAAGCGTCCACTCACAGCCGTATGAGTCGCCGTGAAGCAGGTCGATATGCTTTTTGCCGAGGCTCCTGCCGTTATATCGAAGCTCAACATCCGGCATATTCGAGTAAGCACGGACGGTTATTTCTTCGCCGATATTGAAATCCCAGTACGGCATGATGTGTACGAAAGGCTCGACCTTTTCCCCGCCCCATGCGGATTTATAGATATAATACGAATTTTTCGGGAAACCTGCTGTATCAACTATGCCGAAATACGAGTTCTTTGTGCTGTACGGAGTGGGTTCACCGATATAATCGAATCCTGTCCATACGAACTGACCGCCGACGAAAGGTCTGTCACGGTCATCTATGATAGCCTTTTCGGTAGACTTGCCCCAGCCAACAACACTGTTGCCGTAATCAGAACACTGCAAATCTTCATGAGTGAGGATAGATTCATCTGCCGAGAAATGATAAATGCCGCGCGAACGCACTGTTGACGCTGTCTCGCTTCCGTAGATGAACCAGTCCGGATATGCCTCGTGATGTCCGTCGTACATATCCTCGGTATAATTGTAACCCGCGATCTTGATATAGTCCGCAACTTTCTGCGCGTTGCTCCAGCGCATAAAGTTTGAACCTATCGTGCAGACTGCGTTCCCGTATTTATCATGCTTGTTTACTTCCTTGCAGAGCTTTTCGGCTATCTCAAGTCCGTGTTCGTTCATGTGGGTGTCAAGTATCTCGTTGCCTATGCTCCACATAATAACGCACGGTGCATTCCTGTCGCGTGTCACCCAGCTCTCAACGTCTTCCGCGTAATGCTCCTTGAAGAAACGTGCATAGTCAAACTCGGTCTTTGGCAGCTCCCACATATCGAAGCATTCACTGTCAACAAGAAGTCCCATCTCGGTACAAAGGTCGATAAGCTCCCGCGCCGGCATATTATGAGATGTTCTTACCGCGTTTACACCGAAGCTTTTCAGTATCGTAAGCTGTCTCCGAAGCGCGTTCACATTCACGGCCGAACCGAGCGCACCGAGATCATGATGCATACAAACTCCGTGAAGCTTCATTCTGCGTCCGTTCAGCTTGAAGCCTTCGTCCGGGTCGAATTCGGTAGTCCTGAAACCGAAAATGTTGGATACCGTATCGATCACTTTCCCGTTCTTTATGACTTCACTTACCATTTCGTACGAAACGGGAGTATCTATGTCCCAGCATATGGGGTTGACTGCATAAAACGCAGAACGCGACGCGCCGTCTGCCTGTTTGCACGAAACTTCAGCGCACTTTCTTCCTATGCTGTCAAAGACACGATGACGCACTTCACAGTCACCGAAGCTTGTTTCGGTCTCGATAATAACGATCCACTTATTGTTTTCGTCATACTTTCGGCACGAAATATACACGCCGTTCTCGTTTATGTGCAGTCTGTTCGTATGTCGCAGATAAACGTTCCTGAAAATACCGGCGCCGGAGTACCAGCGTGAGTTCGGAGACTGATAGCGAACACGGACATAAATATCATTGTCGCCTTTTTTGAGCTTATCTGTAATATCGACAGAAAAGCAGGAATAACCGTATTTTCTTCCGCCTGCGACTTTGCCGTTGACATACACTGTGCTGTCCATATATACGCCGTCGAAACGAAGAATATACGCGTCCTCCGCAGTCAGCTCATCGACCCTGAACGTTTTTCTGTACCAGCCGTCGTTCGATCTGTACAGGTCGCTCGTATCGCCTATGAGCCAGTCGTGCGGCACTTCGACGTCGTGCCAGCTCAGCTCCGCCATCGCGTCCGAAAGCTCGGAACCTACCTTTCTGAGCATAAAGCTCCAGTTGTCGTTAAAAAGCTTTTCTGACATAAAAGAATCCCTTCCCCTTTATCAATGCACAATTCACAATGCAGAATACACAATTGTGTTGCCGCAAACGGCGGTCATTATGAATGAGCATCAGCTGATTATATATGTTCTGCCGGGCGTTGTCTGAAATACAGCTATATCGCCCTGTTTTGTATATTCCACCTTGTTTCCGGTGTCATCGGTCAGGTTTTCAAGCCCTGTCCTCACAAGCGCCCATTCGCCCTGCAATGATCTTATCCTGATCTCTGTGGGCTTGCAGTCTTCCCACTTTGCGGATACTTCAAATCCTCCGCGGGCACAGAGACCGCTGAACTCGCCGCTTGACCACTTTTCCGGAACAGCGGGAAGAACGTCTATGATATACTCGCCTTCGGTATTAAGTATCTCATGACTTTGCAGCAGCATTTCCGCAATACCCGCGCTTCCTCCGAAGTTCCCGTCTATCTGGAACGGCGGGTGGAAATCCCACAGGTTCGGGTATGTGCAGTCTGTCAGAAGTCCGCGCAGCAGCTTATATGCGCGATCTCCGTCGCCCGTTCTTGCCCATAGATTGACCTTGTACGCTCTTGCCCAGCCGGTAGATTCATCGCCGCGGTCATTCATCGTAGCTATCGCCGCCTGCATAATCCCGGGAGTGCTCCTGTTTATAAGGTTTCCGGGGTACAGGCTCATAAGGTGAGATAAATGGCGGTGATTCTTCTGTACCTTTGAACGGTCGAAGTCCGGTTCGTCTTCCTCATACCACTCTTTGAGCAGTCCGGTCTTGCTTACAGAGAACGGCCTGAGCTGTTTCACCTGTTCTTCGACCTTATCGCGCAGACCGTCATCTTTATCGTCATAAAAGTCATGGGACAACATCAGAAAACGTTCATAAAACTCGGCTATCAGAGATTGTTCGTAGGTGTTCCCTATCGTCACGGGTCCGTGCTCCGGAGAATATGTAGGCGAAGAAACAAGGCGCTGCTGTTTCTCATCCCATATCAGCCACTGCGTATAGAACCGCGCGGCTTCCCGCATTATCGGGTATATCTCTTTCATCATATATTCCACGTCTCTGGTATAGTCGTAGAAATCTGCGATATTGAGCATCAGCCAAGCCACTGCCGCCGTTGACCAGCCCCAGTAGAAATCCCAGCCCGGAGATGTCCAGCCGAACGGAGTTGACTGTGTATGTGCTATCCAGCCGTTTTCGGGATGTTTACTGCTGCTTTCGATGTTATAGTACTCTTTCGCTGTGATGCGCCCGGGCTCTCGCAGACTTTCAAGGTACTGTACAAGCGGTTTTGCTGTCTCAGCGAGGTTCGTATTGAACGCGCCCCAGTAGTTCATCTGCAAATTCACGTTTATGTGATAATCGCAGCACCACGGCGGGTCGTTGTTATCATTCCACACGCCTTGCAGGTTCGCAGGAAGCGAACCCTCACGCGACGATGAGATCAGAAGATAGCGTCCGTACCGGAAATACAGCGGTTCGAGCTGCGATGCGGCTTTCGGGTCTCCGTCCTTGTAACGCTGTAAAAGCGTTTCTATATCATCGGCACCAGAATTCTCGCCGTTGAGCTCAAATTTTACTCTGTTGTACAGTTCGCCGTAATCTTTTATATGTTCCTCGTAAAGCTCATAATATCCTTTTTGGCAGGCATTTTCGAGTATTTCATCTACGGTCACGCGCGGGTCGATGCCCGTTCTGTAATCCGGATATTTGTCGCTGTAATCTGTTGCGGCGGCAATAAAAATATCAACATTATCGGAATTGCTCACAGTTATACTTCCGTCCGAGCATTTCACAGTACCGCCGTCGTTCCTCACACAGAACGCCGCGTGATAGCGGAGTCCGTTGTCAGAAAGTGCACCGTAATAATCGAGCCGTCTTTCCTTGTCATTCGTCTCGACTTTACCGCCGTCCTGTATCTTGTCAAGAGACAGTTTAAAGCTTATTTTGTTTTCGGTCTCGTCGGAGTGACAGCCGAAATTTATGCATATAACGCGCGCAGGATACGAAGCGAATGCACGCCGCTCAAACCTTACACCGTCATAAGTGAAGCTGTTGGTGTGATTGCCCATAAAAAAGCTGAGTCCCCGAGCGTAGTCGGTCACCTTGCTTTTTTCTATATCCGGAAAGTCGAATACTGCGTTGCAAAGGCACTGATACGCGCCATAGCCGTCTTCGGTCTCACAGGTAAGTTCCGGCAGAAGCGCGACAGCTTCATCATACTTTCCCGCAGCGAGAAGTTCCTGCACCTTTTTTACGGACTTGTACGCACCCTTGCGGTTGCCGCCGTTATAGTCCGGCCGGCTCGGCGAGGGTCCGCCTGCCCAGAGCGTCTTTTCGTTGAGAACAACAACTTCACGTTCTGTACCGCCGAAAAACGTCGCACCCATATATCCGTTGCCTATGGGCAGACAGGTGCTTTCCCACTTTTCGGGGTCACCCTCTGTCCTGAACCATACACCGTCATATCTTGTATCCATAAAACGCTCCGAAATTAAATAATGCGAATTGTCTCAGTCACCTGTCGTTTCGCGCAGGATAAGGCTATGCGGAAGCATATAAAGCGACTGGTCTGGTTCGTCGGATTTCATGTTCTCAATAAGCTTCTCTACAACAAGCTTTCCCTGCATAAAACACGGCTGGCTCACGGTAGAAAGGTGAGGAACAAATATGTGAGCGTACTGTATGTCATCGAAACCGAAGAACAGTACGTCCTTGCCGATGTTTATACCGGTAGAAAGCGCATAGTTCATAGCGCCTATAGCTATCATATCAGAGATAGCAAATATCGCGTCGGGTTTGTTTTCCTGCGACATAAGTGCCGCGCAGCCCTTCGTCCCGGATTCAGCCTCGTATGTTCCGTAATAAACAAGGCTTTCGTCATACGGAATGCCATGTTCTTCAAGAGCCTGTCTGTATCCGACTTCACGGTCAATCGAAGACTGGCTGCGAAGCTTCGTGGTGATAAGACCGATACGTCTTCTGCCCTTGTTTATAAGGTAATTAACAGCGTCTCTGCCTGCCTTGACGTTATCTATCGTAACAGTAAGCACACGGCAGTTTTCAAGGCGCTCAAGACACATTGCGATATGATGGTTCTCGGCGAGCTCCGATATAGTTTCGGCATCAAGCTTCGGACCCAGAAGGACAGCTCCGTCAACGGAACGCGAGAAAAGCATACCGAGAAGATGAAGCTCATGATCCGGGTCATCGCGTGTGGTAGCGATAAGCACATCATAACCTTTTGACTGCGCTGCTTCTTCCATACCTCTCAGCACTTCGGAATAAAAGCTCTGTTCGGTAGATGCAATTATTGCGAGGATACGCCTGGTCTCGCTCTTTCGGAGATCACGACCGAGATAATTCGGACTGTATCCGAGAGACTTGACAGCGTTGTTAACAGCATCGACTGCTTCATCTGATACATTCGATTTTTTGTTCAGGACACGCGAAACCGTTGCGACAGAGACATTTGCCGCTTTTGCGACGTCTTTTATCGTTACACTCACTTTAATTTCCTCCGAAGCTATTTGTTCATATATACGTGTTTTGTAAACGATTTAACGATCGAGCACAATACACCCATTATCACACTATTAAATTATATCATACATCATTACTTATATTCAATATGCACAATTAACAAAATTAAACCGGCATTTTTTTACATTCGGTTTATAGAGTAAATAAATCCTATAAACAGTCGCTGCAAAGTAATTCTGCACAAAAAATCGTGCTAAAAATTGTGCATTAAATTAATTTACAAATTCAGAAAATTAACTTAAAATTAATAATGGGATAATTTGTAGTTAATTGCCTGCATCTTTTCTGCTTTTCTTTCTGATATAGATGCAGATCAAGTTTATACATACTGCCAAGGAGAACGATATGATAAAGAAATCAGTTACCATGAGTGACATAGCCAAAGCGGTCGGCGTAAGTACAGTTACAGTATCCAAGGCTCTTGGCGACAAAGATGGTGTAGGAAGCGAGCTTCGCGAAAAGATAAAGCAGAAAGCCGGCGAAATGGGCTATCAGTTCAGCGGTACTTCCAAATCCGTCAAGGAAAACCTTACCTATAGCATAAGTGTCATAGTTGCAAAGCACTTCATACAGGACGCGAGCGCTTTTTACTGGGTAGTTTACCGTTATATCGTCGAGCTTCTTCAGAAGCAGAACTACTACGGCATACTTGATGTCGTTTCCGAAGAAGACGAAACTACCTGCGAAATGCCTAAAACTGTTTCGGAAAAAAAGGTTGACGGCATTGTTGTCCTCGGACAGATCTCAAACACTTACGTCAACGCACTCATGTCCTTCGATATGCCTGCTGTATTCCTTGATTTTTACAGTTCGCGCAACGATATAGATACCGTTATCGCCGACAATTTCTTCGGCTCATACCTTATGACCGACTACCTCATAAATCTTGGTCACAGAAAGATAGGCTTCATAGGCTCAATCGGTTCTACTTCGAGCATTCAGGACAGATACCTCGGCTATTACAAGGCACATATCGAGAACCGCATCAGACTCAACCAGTCATGGGTCATAGAAGACAGACGCGCCGACGGAACAAGCTTCAGCGAGTTCACACTGCCGCAGGAGCTGCCTACCGCCTTTGTGTGCAATTGTGACGAAGCTGCATATATCCTGATAAATCAGCTTCGGGCAAAAGGTTTACGTATCCCTGATGATATCTCCGTCGTCGGCTACGACAATCATATTTACTCAACTATCTCAAATCCGCGCATAACAACTATTGACGTAAACAGCTACGAAATGTCGCACCAGGCTGTAGATGTACTTATAAAGAAGATACAGGACAAGAGCTATCACTGCGGCAGGATACTCGTTACAGGCAATCTTATCGAAAGGGACAGTGTCAGAAAGCTGAAATGATGAAAATTACCGACACCCACGCTCATTACGACGATGAAGCTTTCAACAGCGACAGATATGAGCTTCTTGACAGGCTGCTGTCCGAGAGCTGTGAAAAGATCGTCACTCTGGGCTGTGATATTGAGAAAAGCCGCACTTCCCTGCTTCTTGCCGAGCGGTATGAGAATGTATTTGCCGCGGTAGGCGTTCACCCCGAAAACTGTGCGGACGAAAGCGACGATTACATTACAGAGCTCCGTAAGCTTGCCGCTCACCCGAAAGCCTGCGCCATAGGCGAGATCGGGCTTGATTACCATTGGGAACCGTTCGACCGCGGCAGACAGATACGCTTCTTCCGTGAACAGCTTGAGCTTGCGAAAGAGCTTGACCTTCCTGTTTGCATTCACTCGCGGGACTGCACGAAGGATATGCTCGATATTCTGCGTGAGTACAAACCGAACGGTGTGCTGCACTGTTTTTCCGGCAGTATCGAAACTGCGCGCGAAGTTCTTTCTTTTGGTATGATGATAAGCTTCACAGGTATGCTCACATTCAAAAACTCGAAGAAAGCGCAGGAAGCGTGCGAATATATACCGACAGACCGGATAATGCTTGAGACAGACTGTCCGTATATGTCCCCGATTCCGCACCGCGGAGAGCGCAACGACAGCGGAAACCTTATCTATACGGCACAGAAGCTTGCCGAAATAAAAGGTATCACAGTTGAAGAGGTCATAGCAATATGCAACGAAAATGCGGAAAAGTTTTTCCGTTTCAATAAAGCGAAAGGATAATTTATGGAAAGCGACAGTCATAAACGAAAGATAAAACCCGCAGAAGTACTGCTTTTTCCGCTTATTCTGATAAACAAGGGACTGACATTCCTGCTGAAAAAAGCGATAGGAGATAACTATGGCGAGGACGTTACCGAAGACGACATAATGTCGATGGTAGAGTCCGGAACGGAAAGCGGCGCTATTGAGGACAACTCGGCTGAGCTGATAAGTAACGTTTTCGAGTACGACGACCTGAGCGTCGGCGATGTCATGACTCATCGCGTAAACATCACAGCCGTTGATACCGGCGCTTCTCTCGATGACATCATCTATCTTGCGCTTGACGAGGGATTTTCCCGTCTGCCCGTGTATGAAAAAAGCATCGACAAGATAATCGGACTTATAATCGTCAAGGATCTGCTCTGTCTTATCGGAGACGATCATCTTGAAGATTTCGACCTGAAAAAGTTTATCCGCGAGACCGTATTTGTACCCGAAAGCTGTACATGCAGCGACGCGTTCAAGACTATGACCGGTGCGAAAGCGGGAATGGCGGTTGTTGTTGATGAATATGGCGGTACGGCAGGAATAGTTACGCTCGAAGATATTATCGAGTCGGTTATGGGAAATATCCAGGACGAGTATGACTCCGAAAGCGCTGAAATAAAGAAGCTCGGCGTTGATAAATACGAGATAAGCGGCGAAGCAGACCCGGACGATGTACTGGAACTTTTTGGGCATTCCCTCCCGGAGGATCATGATTTCGACACGATCTCAGGCTTTGTGATAAGTCTGCTGAAGTATGTTCCCGAGGACCTCCCCGAGGATTCGGACAAGAAGCCCCACGTCGATTACGAAGATATGCGGTTCGTTATCCTTGCAGTCTCCGATAACTGCATCGACCGTATGATCGTATTCAGAAACGGCGAGAAGAATGACACGGAACAACGTTCCTGAACACAATTTAATGATAAAAACCCGTACCTATGTTTTCAACATAGATACGGGTTATCTTATTTATACCTGTAAAGCGAGATCTTCTCAAATCCGTCAAGGAGTTCCTCGGACAGAGAGAACGCTTTCTCAACTCCCCTTGCGACGCATTCAAGCGCGTTCTCCGCAACATAGCACTTTACTCGCGTTTCCTGTGCTATTGCCTTATCGAGTCCGCCAAGAAGCGCCCCGCCGCCGGTAAGGATAATTCCGTTCTCGTGTATGTCGCCGATAAGCTCGGGCGGTGTTACCTCAAGAACACTCTTTATATTGTCTATGATCTCCATAACGTTCTCTGCCACAGCTTCCGCCGCGTCGAGATCGGTTATTTCCATAGTTACCGGAAGTCCACGGAGAAGATGTCTGCCTTTTACCTGCATCTTCTTCAGTCCGGTCGGATTATATACGTTCGTTATGGTTTTCTTGATATTTTCGGCTGTTTTTTCGCCGATAAGAAGCTTATATTTCTGCGAGACATAACGTATTATGGCTTCGTCAAGCTTGTTTCCGGCGACCTTTACGGACTGCGATTTTACAATGCCGTTGAAAGAAACGACTGCAACATCGGCTGTACCGCCGCCTATATCAACTACCATATAGCCGTTTGGTTTGGAAATATCTATTCCCGCACCGAGAAGCGCGGCTATCGGTTCTTCGATTATGAATACCTTTCTCGCACCGGCGGAAAGAGCCGCTTCTACTACTGCACGTGTCTCGACATCCGTGACCGAAGACGGGACACAGATTATGATGCGCGGCTTTAAAAGCATACTTCCGCTTACCTTGTGTATAAACTCCGATACCATTGCCTCCGCCATGACATTGTCGGATATGACTCCGTCAGCGAGCGGCTTCATCGCAACAATATATTCCGGAGTCCTTCCAAGCATACGGTAAGCTTCTTCGCCGACCGCGAGCACCGATTTTTTCTTTTTGTCGTAAGCAACGACGCTCGGTTCGTTAATTACAATTCCCTTTCCGCCGACCGTGATTATCGTGTTCGCGGTACCGAGGTCTATGCCTATATCAATCGAACTCATTCGTTTCCTCCGCTTTTGTTCTCAAGTACGCCGATAAGTGCGTCTTTGCTGTTCTCACATTTTCCGTCAATGACAATCTCAAGCAGCATATTCAGCTTTTCGCCTATCTCCGCGCCCTTATATCCGAGCGCCATAATATCTCTGCCGTTTACCGCGAGCTGCTTTAGCGAAAAACACTGTTTTTCTGCTATTATCTTTCTTGCTGTCTCTGCGGCAGCACGGTATGTCTTTATCCGCTCCCTGCTTTCCGGTGCTTTTGCCATATCGTCTGCGATATGCACCTTTATCATGTCAAAGAACATATCCTCGCCGTATCTGTTAAGATACCGCTTTATAAGATTCTCTCTGTTTTCTATCAGAATATCATGCGTCCGGATCAGAGCGCTTACCGTCTCCGAAACAGCGTTGCTGTATTTAAGCCTTTTGAAAAAGCTCTCCGCAATAGCCGTGCTTCCCTTTGCATGAC
This sequence comes from uncultured Clostridia bacterium, assembly GCA_947168885.1. Classification (GTDB taxonomy): domain Bacteria; phylum Bacillota; class Clostridia; order Oscillospirales; family Ruminococcaceae; genus Ruminiclostridium_E. The sequence continues at coordinate 206,670 of CAMVNQ010000002.1, forward strand.
CTTTGAAATGACCGACACCGTCCTCGCCCATTGTAAAGTACATCGGTTTTCCTATGTCGTGAAGAAGCATTGTAAGACGAAGTTCAAGTCTCGGTTCTATCGCGGTCACCGTACCGATTATATGCTCCATTACGTCGCGGTCATGGTATTTCGTGTGCTGTTCAAAACCGTGACAAGCTGCGAATTCAGGAAGGAAAACCGAGATCACATCATAGTATTCCCTCAGTATGTTCCCGCATTCACCGCAGATAAGCTTGTTGAGTTCCGAAGCTATACGCTCTCCGGATATATTTTCCAGAAGTTTTCTGTTTCTGTGTATCGCGTCGGCAGTAGCGGGTTCAATCTTAAGCCCGTAACAGGACGCAAAACGGAGTGCGCGCAGGATACGAAGCCCATCCTCATTGAAGCGTTCATCAGGGTCTCCGATAGCACGGATAATTCCGTTTCGCAGATCGGTACGACCTCCGAAAATGTCGATAATTCCCGTGCGGGTATTGTACGCCATTGCGTTTACAGTGAAATCACGCCGTTTCAGATCCTCGGCAAGTTTCGTGGTAAATGTAACGTTCTCCGGGCGACGGTTATCGCTGTAGTCCCCGTCAACACGATAAGTCGTGACCTCTATCGGCATACCGCGCGATATTACAGTAACAGTGCCGTATTTTATGCCCGTTTCGATTAGCCGGAAGCCGGAAAGCGCCTTTTTTATCTCATCGGGTGTTGCGCTTGTGGTTATATCAAAATCCTTAGGTTCCAGACCGAGAAGGAAATTGCGGACACTGCCCCCGACAGCGTAAGCTTCATAACCGCTTTCGTAAAGGCGTTCTATAACCGCTTCCACGCTCTCCGGAAGACTGAACTTATTCATCTGTCATCTCTTTTATGATACTATTTGCTTTTTCATAGATAGTTTCGGGCTTTTCACCTACGAAGAACTCACCGCACTCATAAAGCATCTTTCCGTTTACCATTGTGCGCTTGACGTTCTCCTTGCTTCCCGCATAAACGATGTTCTTTGCGATATTATTTAGGGGCTGCATATTCGGTCTGTTCAGGTCTATCTCGATTATGTCGGCTTTCTTACCGACCTCAAGAACGTCACAGTCATAAAGTCTCATAGCGTGCGCGCCGTTCACGCACGCCATTTTCAGCACTTCCGCCGCGTCGCAGGCTTCGGCGTCATATTCTTTAACTTTCTGAAGACCGGTGACAAGGAACATCTCTCTGAACATATCGAGGCAGTTGTTGCTCGCAGGGCCGTCGGTACCTATCGCAACCGGTATTCCTTCTTTAAGGAAACGGGTTAACGGAGCTATACCGCTCGCAAGTTTCAGGTTCGACGCAGGATTTGTGACCGCAAACAGCTTTTTGTCCTTGTAGATCTGAAAATCCTTCTCGCTCATCCACACGCAGTGATAACCGCCGCCGCCGTAATTGTACATACCGATGCTGTCAAGGTATTCGGTAGGTGTCATTCCGTAGCGTTCCTTGCATTCATCGACTTCTTTCTTTGTTTCGGAGCTGTGTACAAATACAGGGAGCTTTCTTCTGTTCGCAAGATCGGAGAGCTGCTTCATAAGTTCGGCGCTCGTGGTATATTCCGCATGGAAGCCGAGATGATAGGATATGAGCGGATCAACTGCGCTGTACTTGTCATAATCCTTCTCCATCTGTTCGACAGTACCTCCGAAGTTGTTCATAGAATCACAGAGTACAGTGCGGAAACCGCTGTCAATGCTCGCGTTCACGATAGCGTCTGTTTTCATATACATATCAAAGTTCGCGGTAATACCGCTTGTGAGATATTCGAGGATACCGAGCCGCGAGAGCCAGTAAACGCGGTCGGGTGTGAGTTTCGCTTCCATAGGGAAAACACGGTTGAAAAGCCATTCCTGTAAAGGCAGATCATCTGCGAAAGAGCGCAGGAAAGTCATTGCGGAGTGTGTGTGTGCGTTCTTGAATCCGGGCATAAGAACGTTGCCTTTGCAGTCTATCTCTTTATCAAAGCTCTCAGAGCCTTTTTCCGTTCCTATATAAGAAATTTTATCACCGTCAACGTGGAGTTCGCCCTCCGTGATGTCGGTGTTTCCGTTCATAGTAAGTATTCTCGCGTTATAAAATCTCGTTTTCATACATTTATTCCTTTTCCAGCACAAGTTTTTTGTTTCTGCTTCTGTCATAATAAGCGCATTCTATGATCGCACCTGTTTTGCGGAGTCCCGCACATTCAAGCGGGTCGTCCTCGATGAAATCTTCGGCACTTTCAAGTTCACCGCGTGTAAGGTATGATATGAAAAGATTCTCGCCGACAAGCACAGAAACCGCGAAAGCACTTCCCGTGATAATATCCCTTATATCCCAGAGAAGGCGCTCATATTCATCATTGGTGAACATATAATCACCGTGCCACTTATCGAAGCTCAACGTGAAACGATCACCGAAATGTAGCAGTAGTTCGCTTCCGCTCTCATTTCTGAATACCGCAAACATCTCTTCACCATTCTCGCTGAAATCAATGCTTACCTGCGAAAATTCATGAACAAGATCTTCTTTTATAACATTCTTTATAAATCTCATTTTCTTATCCTTCCATGCATATTCTGAGACTTTGCTCATACGGAGCTCTGCAGATGCCTTTTTCGGTGATTATAGCAGATATAAGCGAAGAGTCGGTAACATCGAATGCGGGATTATAGCACTTTATGCCCTGCGGTGCCATAGGCTCCTTAAAGAACTTCGTACTGATCTCTTCCGGGTCACGCTCTTCGATCTCAATATCCTCGCCCGTTCTGCATCTGAAATCAATAGTTGACGACGGACAGAAAACATAGAACGGTATTCCGTAATGCTTTGCGAGCACCGCTACACCGCTCGTGCCGATCTTGTTCGCTGTATCCCCGTTAGCCGCTACTCTGTCGCAGCCGACAAAACAGGCATTTATCTTTCCCTGCTTCATAACTATGCTCGCCATATTGTCACATATCAGCGTAACATCAATCCCCGCTTTGTTCAGCTCATACGCCGTGAGACGCGCACCCTGGAGAAGCGGTCTTGTCTCATCGGTATAGGCGTGGAACGTATATCCGCGTTCCTTGCCGAGAAGAAGCGTTCCGAGCCCTGTGCCATAGCTTGATGTAGCGAGAGGACCCGCATTGCAGTGTGTAAGTATCCCGTCGCCGTCTTTAACAAGTGTGAGTCCGTATTCGGAAATAGCTTTGCACATTGCGACATCTTCGTCCTGTATCGCGATACACTCTTTGTGCATTGCATCGAGCATTGCTTCGACACCTTTTCCGCGAAGTGCGTGCGCGCTGTTCTCAACTCGGTCGAGCGCGTGTTTCAGATTCACTGCTGTTGGCCGTGAAGAATTCAGAAATGCCGAAACATTATGGAGTTCACTCAGGAACTTCTCCTCGCTATGCCCGGAAAAACCAGATGCTATAACGAAAAGTGCCATTCCGGCGCATATACCTATCGCGGGCGCTCCGCGGACTTTAAGTTCACGGATAGCATCGTAGAAATCTTCCGGCGTTTTTAGCGTCAGGTATTCTGTTTTATTCGGAAGCTTTGTCTGGTCAATAATAATGACACTGCTGCCGTTTTCGGATAAAACTACGTTTTCCGGCTTCACTTCTGGTTACCCTCCAGATAATCGTGTATGTTTACTATCGAGGAACGTATGAGTTTCTTGAAGAGCGGAGCCGCCTTGTCGGACGCTTCAATGACTTCTTTGTGCGAAAGCGGGTTTTCGGAAAGTCCGCAGGCAAGGTTGCATACACAGGAAATTCCGACGATCTTCATACCGGCATGGTTTGCAGCAACAGCCTCACACGCCGTGCTCATTCCGATAGCATCGGCACCGAACATACGGCACATCTTCACCTCAGACGGTGTCTCGAAGTTCGGTCCGGTAAGCTGGATATATACTCCCTGCTGAAGCTTTATATCAAGATCTTTCGCGGTCTTTACAACTACTTCACGAAGATCTTTGTCGTAGATCTCGCTCATATCGGGGAAACGTGTGCCGAGCTCGTCAAAATTGGCACCGATAAGCGGGCTCGGAACGAAATTCGCGATATGATCGGTTATAAGCATAAAATCGCCGGCAGAGAAGCTTGGATTGCATCCTCCGCTCGCGTTCGTAACAAAGAGCACCTTGGCACCCATAAGTCTCATGAGCCTTGTCGGAAGAACGATGTCCGTCATAGGATAACCTTCGTAATAATGCACTCTTCCCTGCATAATAACTACAGGTACACCGTCCATATATCCGAATACAAAGCGACCTTTATGTCCCGGGACAGTAGAAATCGGGAAACCCTCTATGTCCTTATAATCGAGTTCAGCCTTAATATCGATCTCCTCGGCAAGAGCTCCGAGCCCCGAACCGAGTATAAGTGCAACTTCCGGAACGAAGTCTATTCTTTGCCTGAAGCTTTCATAACATTTTTTTAATTTTTCCTGTGGTGTCATCTCAAATTCCTCCGAATATCCATATTTATTTTATTATATCATATTTCATATCATTTTTCAATATAATTTTTTATAAAAAATCTCCGGCATTTCTGCCGGAGACCGTAGATTTACCTTATTTCCGCTTCTGCCTTATTCCTTGCATAGCGCTGCTTAAGCATCTTCTTATTCTCATACATACGCTCATCGGCAAGCTTATGAACTTCCTTCAGCGACATATTAGAAGTCTGATCGCTCTGATAATAGGCAACACCGTAAGCTATCCTCAGATCAAATGGCTTATCGTCACTGTCGTTGAATTTATCTATGAGCTTGTTGAAGTTGTAGATAGCTTCCTCGCACTCGATAGGCGCGTGGTCGCTGAGTATGAGTGCAACGAACTCGTCGCCGCCGGTCCTGTAGCAATTCCCTATAACACCGAACGATTTATTAATTATGTCGGCGGCTGATTTTATGAGCAGGTCTCCGGCTTCATGACCTTTTGAGTCGTTAATGACCTTGAGGTTATTAACGTCGAACTGTACTATACCTACATAACGATGACCGAATTTCTTTGTCTCAAGCTCCTCGAACTGAGCCTTGAAGGCGGCTACGTTTCCGATACCGGTGTTTGCGTCCGTAAACGCGATCTTTCCTATACGTCCCGCCTGAACACCGAGTTTGATCTTATTCAGTATTTCCCCGAAGAACGCGATTAATGTGATCGCCATCATCGCAAACAGGCCGAATCTTGTGAAAAGCAGATCATCGCTGTTAACGGAGAAGCTGAAGAATATAACTATATCTACTATTACACCGCCGATAAAGATAAATACGCCGATATAGTCCGCAGTCTGTCGTCTGAGATTCTTTGAACCTCTCGTCTTAAGCATGAACATAAGAAGTTCAACAATAACAACTATACCGCAAAGGACAGTAAACGAAAGGTAATATACGCTTACTTCGATAAGCGATATGACACCCGTGCTGTTCAGGATAAGCACAGCCGGAAAAGCAAAACAAGAAAGTATGCAGGCTATTTTGACAGGATACACATGCTCTGTAACGAAGAACGTGTCTATAAACGCAAGGAAAGCGGGAAGTGCGGCAGAAAGGAAGATGCGTTGGCTGTTTTCGGCGTAAGCAACATTATCACATACTATATGTGCCCATGAAGTGTCGAATACAGCTCCGAGTGCAATCAGTATAAGGAAGATACCGAAATAAATACTGCTAAGATAATCATCGACCTTTTTACGGGTCGAAACTCCGAAAATAACAAGCGCAATTCCCACAACGATAAAAATAACGCTTGAAATGACCGGCAGAATGTTTTCGCCGAGCAGTTTCTTTATTATTGCGCCTTCGGGACCAACAAGAATCTTATTGACACCGCATTGAGCCGAATAATCGGTATTATAGATAGAAAGGACAAGGTTACGGGTGCTCGACTTGGAAGGAAGACCGACCATTATGTAATTATCAAAGCCCGAAATTCCCCTTGAACTTCCGTCTATGTCAGTGATATAAAGAGGTGAAGCATCGGCATATACATTTATAACAAGATTTCTGGAATGTATGTAAAGCATATCACCTGCTTTAACATCAGAAAAGCTCTTATAGATTCTGAGCGGAGCATCGTCGGTATAATTGGATTTTGAATCTATCATACCGTTAAGTGACATTATTATCCCGCTGTCGTTCTTCCATTCTTCGGAAAAATCATTCAGCTCAATTACCTTTTTTTCTTCCATGCCACCGGTCTGGGGAGAGAAAAAGAACGTGATCGTGCTTATGAAAGCAAGAATAGCAAGCGAAATTATGATTATCGACATAACAACGTTAAGCTTTCCGCAGAATTTCACGTTCTTCGCCTCCCTTCTTAGGAATTATCGCAAATCTATTATATTATTCTACCATATTATACAAGAAAATGCAAGGCTGTTTTTTGATTTTTATACAATAAGCAACAATACACTTGTTAAAAATAGGTCAATATCACCTAAAACACTTTGTTTGCAGCGAACAGCCTTACACAGACTTTACAATATCGAAAATTTCCGACGGTTCTTTACATATATGATCGGCTCCGTTTTCACGAAGTTCATTCTCTTTCCTGAACCCCCAGAGAACGCCGGCGCTTGTCAGACCGGCATTCTTAGCGGTCTGCATATCTACACCGCTGTCACCGACATATAATACATCACGCTTATCCGCACCGAGGTCAGAAAGCGCCCTTTCGACCCAGTACGGATCGGGCTTGTGAGGTGTGCCCGGAAGGCTCCCGTAAACTGCGGTGATCTTATCCCCGAAATATTTCCTTATAAGCTTTCCGGCAAAAACGTTGTCCTTGTTTGTAATTACGGCGGTTTTTACGCCGGTTTCATGCAGATCACATACAAGTTCTGTTATACCTTCATAAGGACGCGTCATATCCTCGCTGTGCGCACCGTAAAACTCCGAGAAAAGCTCATGCGCCCGCTCTTTCAGCTCTTTCGGGCTGTTTTCGGGCAATATCCGTTCTATAAGCTTCGGAATCCCGTTACCTACAAAATACTTGTACTGCTCAGTATCATAAGTCGGAAGCTTTAGCTGCTCCAACGCATAATTACCGGCGTTAGCAAGGTCGTCAATGGTATTAAGAAGAGTCCCGTCAAGATCAAAAAAAACAAATCCAAACATCTTTTCTCCGTCCTGTCCGCCATTTTCTTGACAACAGGCGAACTGTATTATATAATATATTCATCAAACCGAAAGAGTGTGAACTATGGTAAATTTCATCTGTCCCGTATGCAAAAACGAACTTATACAGCAGGATAAAAGCCTTAAATGCAGCACCGGTCACTGCTTTGACATATCGAAGAAAGGAACGGTCTGTCTGATTTTGTCGAACAAGGCTCATCACGGCGACGACAAAAGAATGGTCGCGGCACGAAAGAGTTTTCTTGACAAAGGATATTACGAGCCGCTCCATAAAGCCGTCCGCGAACTCGCCGCCAAGTATGCTCCGCGGGAATGCACCCTGCTCGACTGCGGCTGCGGAGAATGCAGCTATACCGCAGACATAAGCCGTGAGCTGCACAAGACCGGTATTTCCGCCGAAGTCATCGGCATCGACGTATCAAAAGAAGCCGTCAGCAGCGGAGCTTCACGCCATGCGGGTATAAAGCTTGCAGTCGCAAGTGTCTTCGACATCCCGCTTGCAGACAAGACCTGTGATATTGTCACTGCGCTGTTTTCGCCATTCTCCGGCAGCGAATATCTTCGTGTTCTCAAAGACAGAGGCGTTTACATCACGGCTTTCCCGCTTGAAGACCACTTGTTTGAGCTTAAACAGGCTGTATATGAACAGCCCTACAAAAACAACGTGTCCCCGCTCGGGGTCGAAGGCTTTGAGCTTCTTGAAAGCGGCGAATGCCGTTTCAAAGCAGAGCTTTCGTCAAACGAGGACATTATTTCATTGTTCGAAATGACACCGTACTGTTACAAGACATCTGCGTCAGACCGCGCTAAACTCGACAGCTTATCTTCGCTTTCGGTGACAGCAGCTTTCGGTATTGCCGCATACCGCAAAATTTAACGTATCATCGCTATATCGAGATCAACATCGCCCTCAATCCCGTCAACCTTGCCGAAGCCGTACTGCCACATATCAAAATCGTAATAATATGTAAGATCTGTATTATACAGCGCGAGCCACACCGGATAATCGGCGAACTTTCTCATATCATACTTGATGTAAGCCATTTTCTTATTGGTGTAGATCATAGCCTCATATCCCGCATCACGTATAGTCTCACAGAATGCCACGGCGCAAAGGGTCAAAGTACCCGGCATTATATCCTCGGTACGCGGCGGAGAATCGGAAGTCGAAGCATCGACCGGCTCCCAGTCAAAAACTATCGGATATTCGAGTTTTCTGTCACCGAGCTGTTCAAGGACGAATTTCGCTTCCTCCACGGCTTCTTCAACGCTTATTGCCTGCGAGTAGAAGTAAACTCCTATGTCAAGACCTGCTTTCCGCGCACCATCATAATTCTGGAAGAATTTATCATCTATCTTGATGTTTCCTTCCTCGCCATAGCCGCGCACACCTATGCGAAGTATGGCGAACTCAACACCGTCGGAACGTACCGCATCCCAGTCAATGTCGCCCTGATACGATGAAACATCGATGCCGAAGTACGACGAGACTTCGCCGTCAACGACATATTCCATACGATAATCGTTATCTACATGAAAATTCTCTTTTATGTACGAATGAGGCTTTACTCCGGCGATAATCGGTACCCATGAATAACCGACATACGAATCATACAGAAGCAGCTTTCCTTTTTCTATATTTACATAATCCTCAGATTCAGGAACAGCAGGTTCTGTAAGCTCTTCTTCCTCGATACGGCTCATCGCATCAACGTACTCGTCCTCTTCCTTCTCCGGAACAGATGCGGAATTCGCGCTGTCTTCAAGTTTTGATATACGGTGCTGGTTGAGTCCCATGTTCGTTTCGAGCTTTTTCAGGTACGCATAGCCGGTAAATATTCCCGCAGCAACAGCACACAGTGTGAACATTGAGATGACAGTATTAACAACAAATATCCTGTTTATCTTTACATTCTGCTTTGTATCCTGATAATCCGACGTATTTTCATATACAGCGATTGCTTTCATTCCCGATGTTTTAACAGAACTCTGTACATTTTCTGCCGCAGTATGAACATCTTCCGACTTTGAAGAAGCAGAGACAACATTCTGTTCCGGTGCCGACGGTCTTACACGCGGAAGTTCAGACGTATAGTCGCGGTAAAGATCCTTGTCATCAACCGGCTCATCATCACTTTCGTCATAAGTGTACATATCTTCCGGAACTATATCTTCCTCATTATCCGGCATCATATCATCATCGGCTTCACCTGGCTCTTCGGTGACATCATCCTCAAGATCATCGAGAGATACGGGTGCATCGAGAACGGGATCGGCTTCTTCAGGCGAGATCGCATTGTTAAGGTTATCTTCCATTAAAATACCCCCACGGTTATCAGGCATTGGCAAAGATCATCGGCTGTAACAGCAGATATACAAAATACGCGGCATAGCACAGTATCATTATGATGCCGCCTGCTCTTCCGAGCTTTCTGTCCTTGAGTACACAGAGCCAAAGCAGAACAGCGGAAAAAATTGCAACTATCGCGTCTATTATGAACACCGGCTGAAAACCGATAGGGTTGGGTGATACAAGACCGGCAAGTCCGAGAACGAACAGGATATTGAAGATGTTGCTTCCGATTATGTTTCCGATAGCTATGTCCGCAGCGTTCTTCTTTGCTGCGGTTATGCACGTTACGAGCTCCGGAAGCGACGTACCGAATGCGACGATCGTGAGTCCGATAAGACGCGAGTCAACACCGATAGCTTCGGCTATCTTTGTGGCACCGGTAACGGTGAAATCGCTTCCGAACACGATCATGGCAAGTCCGAGAAGTATGAACAGTATCATCTTGGGCACGGTATCCTTTTCCGTGAGCGGTGCTATCTCGTCTTCACCGCCGCCCTCGCCCTTCTTTGCGAGGATTATCAGATATACGAAGAACGCAACAAATAAACCGACAAGAACAAGCGCATCGAAGAACGATACATCACCGTCAAGTCCGAGAAGAAGCAGAACAACCGTAATCAGCACTACAAACGGTATTTCATACATAAATGTTGTCTTTTTTACGGGAAGAACCGCGAAAAGCGCCGAAATACCAAGTATTATCAGGATATTCATGATATTGCTTCCGATAACGTTGCCGACAGCAATACCCGCGTTGCCCTGACAGGACGAAGTGATGCTTATAGCTGCCTCCGGTGCGCTCGTACCGAACGCGACTATCGTAAGGCCGATAACGATAAGCGGGACTTTAAGTTTTACCGCGACCTTTGAAGCTCCGTCAACGAACATATCCGCACCTTTTATGAGCATAACAAAGCCCGCAACGAGGAATACTACCGAAAGAAGAATAACGATGAAACCGCCGCCTGTAGCGGTTTCTACCAAATCCATAAGAATATTTGAGATCTCCATTTTTGTCTCCTTATCTATGTATCTGAATCTCATACATATTTTTATTATACATTTTTACCTCACTTTTGTCAACACAACTTCAATTAATTTTAAATGTAAATGTTGACAAAAAAACTTGAAAAATAATGAAAAATATGATATAATAAGTTTTTAATAGTATAGAACAACTGCGCACACGAAAGGGGAAGATAGTTTTGGGTAAGCTCGGCAAGATACTTTCAAGCAGGCTTTTTATCGTCAGCATCCTTATATTTATCCAGATAGCTATCATTGTCCTGCCCATGTTCTTCCTGTCGGCGTACTATGTGCCGTTATTCCTTTTGTTTCAGGCGTTGAGCTTTCTCGTCTCCATAAACATAGTTAACAGGAACAATAATCCTGATTTCAAGATCGCCTGGATATTCCCTGTTCTGTGCTTCCCTGTCGGCGGAGCTCTGCTGTATATTATGTTCGGGCGCACACACCTCAACAAGAAGAATACCAAAAAGCTCCGCGACGCAGTAGAGAGCTCTTCCGGCATAATACTTCCCGATATTGAGCTTCTCAATATGATCGGTGAAAAAAACGCTCATATCAAACGTGAGGCAAGCTATATCATAAACAATTCCCGAAGCAACATCTACGCGTTCACGGAGACAGAGTTCCTTAACCCCGGTGCACTTTTCTTTGACGACCTTATACTTGAACTCCGCAAGGCAGAGAAATATATCTTCCTTGAATACTTCATAATCGGCGACGGTGAGATGTGGCGGCAGATATTCAATATTCTTAAGGATAAAGTCGCCGAAGGAGTCGAAGTCCGGCTTATGTACGATGACATCGGAACCATAAACCTTCTCCCTGTCAACTTTCCCGAAATGATGCAGTCTTACGGCATCAAGACACTCGTTTTTAATCCCTACAAGCCTTCCCTTGACCGCTTCATGAACTATCGCGACCACCGCAAATTCGCGATAATAGACGGAAAGGTAGCCTTCACAGGCGGCATCAACATTGCGGACGAGTACATCAACCGCAAGGAACGCTTCGGCTATTGGGAGGATTCCTGCGTAAAACTAAACGGTGACGCGGTAAGAAAAGTAGTTGTTCTTTATCTCGAAATGTGGACGTTTGTTACCGGCGAAAAGCAGGATTACGAGAAATACGCAATAAAATACCAGTCTAAGAACGACGGCTTCGTGATACCGTTTTCCGATGAGCCGCTTTTCCGCGGACTGATCCACGAAAACGCCTACATCAACGTTATCGACAACGCAAAGAAATATGTCTATATCTGCACACCTTATCTTATTCTCGATGAAGTGATGGAAAACGCGCTTATCCGCGCGGCGAAAAGCGGAGTAGATATAAAGATAATCACGCCGCACATTCCGGACAAGAAGATAATTTTTGAGATGACGAGAGCGAACTATGAGCGACTGATAGACTGCGGTGTCGAAATATATGAATTCGTTCCCGGTTTCATCCACACGAAAATGATCATAAGTGATGATCTCACAGCCATAGTTGGTACCTGTAACTTCGATTACAGAAGCTTTTATCTTCATTTCGAGAACGGCGTCTGGATGTACAAGAGCAAGGCCGTCGAGCAGGCAAGCGATTCCTTCAGAAACTCACTTTCCGTTTCAAAGCGTATAACCCCCGAATTCTGCAAGAATATTTCCTTTGAAAGACGACTTATAAGATCTCTTATCAAAGTACTCTCACCGCTGCTTTAAGGAGTAGAAATGACAAAGAAACAACGTGCCGCAGAAGTAATACGGCTTCTTAAATCGGAATATCCGACGGTAAAATGCGCTCTCGTCTATGAAAAGCCACACGAGCTTCTTATCGCGACCCGCCTTTCCGCACAGTGTACCGACAAACGCGTCAACATGGTAACTCCGGCTCTGTTTGACCGCTTTCCGGACATTGACGCATTTGCTGACGCAGATGTTTCCGAGATCGAAGAATACATCAAGAGCTGCGGACTTTATCATACGAAAGCAAGCGACATTTCTGCAATGTGCAAAGACCTTCGCGACCGATTCGGAGGTATCGTTCCGGACACAATAGATGAGCTTACAACGCTCGCGGGGGTAGGCAGAAAGACCGCAAACCTCATAGTCGGCGACCTTTACGGCAAGCCTGCTCTCGTGTGTGATACTCACGTAATACGGCTGACGAATCTTATCGGGCTCACCGACACAAAAGATGCTGGCAAGGTCGAGAAGGAACTTGCCGCGGTCGTACCGCCGGAAGAAGGTCTGAACTTATGTCATCGCCTCGTCTGGCACGGACGGCTCGTCTGCATAGCACGCCGGCCGAAATGCGAAGAATGCTGTCTGAAAGATATTTGCAAGAATGTGACAAACAAATAAAAATACATATTTCTATTGCTTTTTTTCACGATCTGTGATATAATTTATTGATACAGCATTGCTTAAAAGCGCTGCAAAATATACTTGGTATTTCATAAGGAGGTTTTTGTATGAAGTATGACATCAAAGAAGTGTCCTCAAGACTCAGAGCCACAAGAGAGTCACTTGAAATCTCAACAAAGGATATGGCGGCTTCCGCACGAATTACGGAGCAGGAATATATTGCGTACGAGTCCGGTGAAAAAGACCTTTCCCTTTCTGTACTCAACGCCTGTGCCGAAGCTATGGGGATAGAGATGATCGAACTTCTTACCGGTACCTCCCCTACCCTTGCCACTTACTCTCTCGTCAGAAAAGGCGAAGGACTTCCGATCGAAAGACGTATAGGATTTACCTATCAGCACATGGCTTACCTCTTCAAAAACAAAAAGATCGAGCCTATCATGGTACACGCGCCTTTTGAGCCTGACCAGAGCAAGCCGATCGCTATGTCGGTGCATGAAGGTCAGGAAATGAACCTTATCATCAAAGGTAAACTCAAGTTCGTGATAAACAACAATACAGAGATACTTAACGAGGGCGACTGCGTTTATTTCGACAGCTCAAACCCTCACGGAATGATAGCCATAGAAGGAGACTGTGATTTTCTCGCTATACTGATATGATGTGCAGATCATCAAAGTGTAAATATTGAAAGGACAACATTCAGATGGAACAGGTTAAAGATTATTATAAAAGATTCGTCACCGAAGGATATGATGAAAACGGGATACTCAATAAATTTGAGATAAACGCTCCCGAAAACTATAACTTCGGCTATGACATAATCGATAAATTCGGCGAGCTCGAACCCGACAGACCGGCACTTCTTCATGTCAGCCTTGACGAAAAGGTCACAAGGTTCTCCTATAAGCAGCTTTCCGACCTCTCGACACAGGCAGCAAACCTTTTCGCTTCAAAGGGCATAAAAAAAGGCGACAAGGTCATGCTCGTACTTAAAAGGAACTATCAGTTCTGGTATGCAATAATCGGTCTTATCAAACTTGGTGCAGTTGTTATCCCCGCTACACATCTTCTAACGACACATGATTTCACATACCGCTTCAAGAGCGCCGATGTCAAGGCTATCGTCGCTACCGGCTACAACCCCGACATCGAAAAATTTGTTGATGAAGCCGAAGCGGAACTCGGCATAAAGCTCGAAAAATTCGTTGCCAACGGTGAACGTGAAGGTTGGTACAATTTCGACGAAGAATTAAATCAGCAGCCTGTCACGATGGAACGCGTTCCCACACTCGCGACGGATATGATGCTTATCTACTTCTCGTCAGGCACGTCCGGCTATCCGAAAATGGCAGGACACTGCCACAAATACGCTCTATGGCATATTCAGACAGCTCTCTGGCAGAATGTACAGCCCGACGGACTTCACCTTACCATTTCCGATACCGGCTGGGGCAAGGCTGCGTGGGGAAAGCTCTATGGTCAGATGTCACTCGGCTCCTGCGTATTCGTATATGATTTCGATAAATTCGTACCTGCCGACGTTCTTCGTATTATTCAGGACTTCAAGGTAACATCTCTTTGTGCACCGCCGACAATGTACCGCTTCTTCATAAAGGAAGGTCTCAGTGATTACGACCTTTCAAACCTCAAATACAGCTGTATAGCGGGCGAAGCTCTCAACCCCGAGGTATTCAACCGCTGGCTCGAATACACCGGTCTTAAGCTTATGGAAGCTTTCGGTCAGACAGAAACGACCGCTGTTCTCGCTAATCTTCCCGGAATGGAGCCGAAGCCCGGTTCTATGGGCAAGCCTACTCCCCTTTACAATGTCGATCTTGTTGACGATAACGGCAATACAGTTCCCGTCGGTGAAACCGGCGAGATCGTCATAAAGGGCGAAAAAGGCACGGAGGGTCTGTTCCTGTGCTACTACAAAGACGAAGAAAAGACGAACGCTGCATGGCATGACGGTCTTTACCACACAGGTGATACAGCGTGGCGCGACGAGGACGGTTACTTCTGGTACGTCGGCAGAAATGACGACATCATCAAATCCAGCGGCTACCGCATAGGACCGTTCGAGATCGAGAGCGTACTCATGCAGCACCCGTCCGTTCTTGAATGCGCAGTAACAGGTGCTCCCGACCCCGCAGGCATAAGAGGAATACTCGTAAAAGCGACGATCGTGCTCGCAAAGGGCTACACAGCAAACGACGAGCTCGCAAAGGAAATACAGATGTTTGTAAAGAAGAACACGGCTCCGTATAAATATCCGCGTCTCGTTGAATTCGTTGATGAGCTTCCCAAGACCATAAGCGGCAAGATCAAGCACAACACTATCAGAGACAAGGACAGTAAAAAATAAAGTATAAAAGGAGGAAATTTATATGATCAGATTCGCTACCAAAGAAGACATCGACATCTTAACAGCCAACGACAAGCACGTTGACAAACAAGAGATGCTCAACCTCATTTCGCTCAAAAGAGTGTACGTTATGGAAGAGGACGGAAAGTTCATCGGCTGGCTCAGATACAACCTTTTTTGGGATCACATACCGTTCATGAACATGATCTGTCTCAACGACAGCGAACGCGGCAAGGGCTACGGCAGAAAGTTTGTTGAATTCTGGGAGGACGAGATGAGAAAGCTCGGCTACAAGAAGGTAATGACTTCAACCGCTTCCGACGAATTCGCCCAGCATTTCTATATCAAGCTCGGATATTCAACAATCGGTGGATTTATCCCGTTTGGCGAGAAATTCGAGATGATGCTTTCAAAGAAGCTTTGATAACACCGGTAATGCGCTCTGCACGGCATTTGTCGCGCAGAGCTTTTTGTAAATTCTTTGTAGAATACTTGACATACTATCAAATATATATTATAATATCATTGGTATATTGTACCAAATAAATCTATCTTTTTTATTTCAGGAGGGCAAAAATGACAAAATTCAAAAAACTGGCAGTCGTACTGCTATCGCTCGCAATTATCATGTGTATGTTTGCTTTACCCGCAAGTGCAGCAGATCATGATGACTTCGAGAAACTTTCGGACAATATGGCTTTAGGAATAACGTATTCCAAAGCTATAGGCAAGAAATACAACAGCATGAGCGGCGAGTACTACTCGGATCATAAGGCTTACTACAAGATAGTTCTTGACAAGGGCGGAGATCTCAAGCTCGACGTTACAATAGACGGTGCTGACCAGGTATTCATAGACCTTTATAAGCAGGACGGCAACCAGGCAAGACCTAACGATCCCGTAGTATCTAGCGGTAATATGTACAGATCCGGTTCTACTACTTACTGCCGCTGGAAAGAGTCCAGCAGAGTAATAAGCGGTTCCATCACTTTCAAGGATCTCAAGAAGGGTATATTCTACCTCCGCTTTACAGGCGTTGAAGTAAGCTCCGTTGATCCTACACCCTATTATAAACACGCAAACGGCAGAGATCACACAGGTACTATAAATGTTACAGCAACTTCCGGTTCCATAGGCTCTTCGTCTTCTTCGACAACTGTAACAACAACTACAACACCCGCCACAACAAGTTCTGATATCGGAGCATATATCGAGAGCTTTACTATTACCATGAAGAAGGGTACATCCATGAAGCTCGGTACAAACATTGTAGGTACAACTTCACAGTCCATCAAGTGGTCCTCTTCCAAGAGCTCTGTTGTTTCTGTAAACTCCAAAGGTAAGATCACTGCAAAGGCTGCAGGTACAGCCGTTATTTCAGCTAAACTCGGCAATAATACAACAAAGCTCAAGATAAAGGTAACCAACTGATTACCTTACCCTTTCAAGAAAATACATCGGCATTCCGGCCATTACAGGTATAGCCTCAGGTTCAGATGCGGCATTACGGGTCAGAAGCGCAGCAAGCGACTTACCTATAAGTTCACCGCTGTAAACAGCTTCGTCGATCGAATTACCGTGTGAACCTACTTCGATCAGCAGCGCACCCGAAGACACCTGCTGATTATACTGACAATACTGGAACAGTATCGGCCGCGTAAGTGTCGGGAACATACCCTCAATACTTTGCTGAAACTCACAGGCAAAGTGAAGATTATCATAAAAGTCGGGAACTCCGTAAGTTCCGTCATCAGCTGCACAGATTATCATTACCTGTGCAGCTTTTTTGCCGTCAATTTCTGTAACTGCGCTTATCCGCGAACCGTCACTGTATTCTATAGCATCTCTGTGAATGTCAAGTATGACCTTTATAGATGAGTATTCCGAGATTTCGGATACCGCAGTTGAGAGACTTCTTGAATAAGCACCGGTATATACCGCATCATGTATCGTGCAGTCATGTATAACAGAAATACCGGCAGCGGCGAGCTGTTCAGCTATGGCATCACCAACCGCAACAACACCGTTATCCGGATCAGACGACCGACTTGTGTAGCGTTCATCGTACCAATCTTTTGTGTACGGTTCATAGCTTTCGGTAGTATGTGTATGCAGTATAAGAACCTGCGGTTCGGCAGAAAACAGTTCAACAGCAATATCCGAACCGGCTTCAAAGCCTGTCCTGACCATATCATTGTCAATTTCAGTACAATTGCGAAGCTGTGCGTTATTGCCAAGCTCTATGTACTCCGGACCGTTTCCTTTTCCGAACGTTTTTTCATATATCATACCGCTGTGAATATCGTAGCTCGACAGATCCTCGTTCTCTGCATTTCTGTTGTATGTACGGAGATATTTCTCCGGAAATACTGACATATCCTCATCAATCGGAACAGGTTCTTCCGCCTGTTCACTTTTCTCCGATCCGGATACAGAAAGCTTTTCCGTTACCGGAATGTATTCCGGTTCAAAAAGCAGAACGCCTGTGCTGTTCATATTTTCTATCTCTTCTCCGCAAGACTGTTCTTCATCACAATCCACAGCTTTACTCACAGTTTCGTAGCAGACCGGCGACAAGAACACCACAGCTGATGCAGCAACAGCAAGCACGAGAACAGATACCGATGTCTTTATCAGTTTTCTTTTCAAAGAAGTCCGGATAATTGTCATTTTCATCTTCCTTTCACGCGTGAACACTTTATATAACATTTTATTCGTGTATGTCCGGATTTATTACTGCTCAATGGTATACCTTTTAATATATTATCAGGGAACGAATTTCATCATCGGTAAGGTTCGGATTCAGCGCTGTGCTTACCGCTCTTCCTATTATACCCGCTAATCTGTGGACCGATACATCAATATTTCTGGGTGTCACCATAAATCCCTTTGCAAATGGCGCATCCGTTATACAGTCAAGGTCTATGACTGTCGGAACGCCTATTGCGATAACCGGAACTCCCGCGGTCTCTTTATTCAGAGCGCGGCGGTCATTACCGACTCCGCTTCCGGGTGATATTCCCGTATCGGTGATCTGTATAACGCTGCAAAGACGTTCAGGCTCTGAGCAAGCAAGGCTGTCTATCACGATTATCAGCTCCGCACCCGCACAGACTGCTTCAGATGTGATGCGTGTGCTGCTCTCAATACCGGTCTTTCCTGTAACGCCTGCTTCTACCACACATACTTTCCTCATTCCAAGATCTGAAAAATCCTTGCACTCACTGAGATGCGCGGTCGCAGGAATGAATCCGAGAGCTTTTGTTCCGAGGCTGTCCGAGCAGATATTTTCGTTTCCGAGCCCCGCCACAAGAGCTGTTCCTGACGGAATCATATCTTTAAGCAGCCCCGAAACACAGGCTCTGACATCGCCCTTATCAGTGTACACCGTGATATAACGGCCGACGGCAAGCCCTATGCTCTCTGCGCTTTCCTCATCAACGGAAATATCGGTATATCTCGTTCCGGACATTTCTCCGCTGTGAACGCGAGAGCTGTATGAGCAGTCGTTCAAGACTGCATTTTCACAAATAAGATCAGTTCTTTTTATAAAAATCACCTTTTTTTCAAAAAATTTGCAAAAAAGTATTGCTTTTTTTCCCCGAGTGTGATATAATATGTTGTATTGTGAATATCTTATAAGATCAAGGAGGTGCAAACAGAGTGCCTAACATCAAATCCGCTAAGAAGAGAGTTCTCGTCGCTAAGGTAAGAAATGACCGTAACAAGGCTGCAAAGTCCGAGTTAAAGACGATAATTAAGAAAGCAAGAGCAGAAGGCGCAGACGCTAACGCTGTACTCGCTGCCGATATAGCTCTCGACAAAGCTGCAGGTAAGGGTTTTATCCACAAGAACAAGGCTGCCAGACTCAAGTCGAGACTTGCAAAGAAAGCAAACGCTTAAATCATACGTCTTTCGTGCAGACATTCCGAAAGGAATGTCTGTTTTCTTTATGTATTATTATGTACATTTCAACCGTGGTTTTATGTGCGTTTTGCAGAATTTTATGAACGCGGAAAAATTTTTCGCTGTTCATATTGACAAAATCGGTCAATGGCAATATAATATATATTGTCGCATTAAATTTGTTCGACCACAATATCTTGTGTTTTCAACCAAAAGCAAGAAACACAGAAGGAGATGCTCAGATGATTACCAAGATCCGTAAACGTGACGGAAGAACCACCGCTTTCAATGTCCAGAAGATAGCCGATGCAATTTTCAAGGCTGCTTCGTCTGTAGGCGGAAAAGACTACAATTCGGCGCTTGCTCTCGCGGAAGAAGTATGCCGTATCCTTGAACAGGAAGAACCTTCCGGCGAGGAGTACATACCCTCTGTCGAAGAAGTTCAGGATACTGTTGAAAAGGTGCTCGTTGAGAACGGACACGCCAAGACCGCTAAGAGCTATATTCTGTACAGAGCAGACAGAACACGCATAAGAGAGATGAACACTTCTCTTATGAAGACGTATGAAGACCTTACCTTCAAGTCCGCACAGGACTGTGACATAAAGCGTGAAAACGCTAACATCGACGGCGACACCGCTATGGGTACAATGCTGAAATACGGTTCCGAGGGTGCTAAGCAGTTCAATGAGATGTATGTTCTCGACCCGGCTCATTCTAAAGCTCATATCGAAGGCGATATACACATCCACGATCTTGACTTCTTCACGCTTACAACTACCTGCTGTCAGATAGATCTAAAGAAGCTGTTCAAGGGTGGCTTCTCCACCGGACACGGATTTCTCCGTGAGCCGAACGGCATAGGAAGCTATTCAGCACTTGCCTGTATAGCTATCCAGTCTAACCAGAACGACCAGCACGGCGGTCAGTCCATACCGAACTTCGATTACGCAATGGCAGACGGTGTCAAGAAAACATATATGCAGATGTACAGAAACAACATCATCCGCGGCGTCTTTATCGAAACCGGTCTGTCGGACGACGATTCGGCAGCAAAAGTAAACGCTTATTTTGACAAACTCCATGACGAAGACGGGCTCTTCCCTGTACTTGCCAACGACAACGGATTCTGTGATGCGGAACTACCTTATCTGACCGAGATCGCCGGCAGTAAGGAACTTGCCGAAAAGATACAGGCATTCTCCCTCAAGCTCTCGAAAAAAGAAACGAACCGTGCGACATATCAGGCTATGGAGGCACTTATCCACAATCTCAACACTATGAACAGCCGTGCGGGTGCACAGATACCGTTCTCATCAATAAACTACGGTACCGATACATCTCCCGAGGGTCAGATGGTCATAGAAAATGTGCTTCTTGCTACGGAAAAGGGTCTTGGAAACGGAGAAACAGCGATCTTCCCTATCCATATATTCAAGGTTAAAGAAGGCATAAACTACAACCCCGGTGAACCGAACTACAACCTTTTCAAACTCGCTTGCAGAGTTTCGGCAAAACGACTCTTCCCGAACTTCTCGTTCATAGATGCTCCGTATAATCTCCAGTATTATAAGCCCGGCGACTACAACACCGAAGTCGCATATATGGGCTGCCGCACACGTGTTATAGGAAACGTAAATGATCCGTCGCGTGAGATCGTTACGGGACGCGGCAACCTGAGCTTCACCTCCATCAATCTCCCGCGTATCGGCATCAAGGCTGAAAAGGATATCGTCCGCTTCTTTGAGCTTCTTGAAGACGAGATGAACCTTGTTATCGACCAGCTCATGTACAGATATAAGATTCAGGCACAGAAGAGAGTCAAGAACTATCCGTTCCTCATGGGTCAGGGTATCTGGATTGACTCCGACAAGCTCGGACCGAACGACTGTGTCGGTGAGATACTCAAACACGGAACACTCTCAATGGGTTTCATAGGTCTCGCGGAATGTCTTAAGGCTCTTATCGGTGAGCACCACGGCGAAAGCGCAAGAGCACAGGAACTCGGACTCCGTATAATCGGACGTATGCGCCAGAGAATGGATGAGGAATCAAAGAAGACCGGCTTTAACTTCTCGCTTCTCGCAACCCCTGCGGAAGGTCTTTCGGGACGCTTCGTCAAGATGGACAGAACGAGATACGGCAAGATCGAGGGCGTTACAGACCGCGAATACTATACAAACTCTTTCCATATCCCGGTTTACTATCACATATCCGCGTTCAACAAGATCAAGCTCGAAGCTCCGTACCACGCCCTTACGAACGCAGGTCATATCAGCTATGTAGAGCTTGACGGCGATCCGCTCCAGAACCTTGACGCATTTGAACAGATAATCCGCTGTATGAAAGAGAACGGCATTGGCTACGGCTCTGTAAACCACCCTGTTGACAGAGATTCTGTATGCGGATACACCGGTATTATCGGCGATCGCTGTCCTAAGTGCGGACGTACGGAAGAACAGCACACGATCATGCGTGAGCGTATTAAAAGGATCCGTCCTTGCGGCTGATAAAATCAAGCACAATTTTGCAGGATTGATAGAATAATTCTTGCAAAAAATATACAAAAATCAGTAAAATCTATTGACAGAAACGACATATTACACTATAATATTAGAGTATTATTATTTTATCTCAGGAGGCAAACTATGAGAGTTTACAATTTCAGCGCAGGTCCCGCAGTCCTGCCCGAGGAAGTCCTCAAAGAAGCAGCAGACGAAATGCTCGACTACAGAGGAACAGGTATGTCCGTTATGGAGATGTCTCACCGTTCCAAGGCTTACGATGATATCATCAAAGAAGCTGAGAAGGACATCAGAGAACTCATGAATATTCCGGACAACTACAAAGTTCTCTTCTTACAGGGCGGCGCTTCCCAGTTCTTCGCAGAAGTTCCCATGAACCTTATGAAGAACAAGAAGGCAGCGTATATCATCACAGGTCAGTGGGCTAAGAAGGCTTGGCAGGAAGCTCAGATCTATGCAGGCGACGGTGCCGTTGCAGTTGCATCTTCCGCAGACAAGACATTCTCTTACATCCCCGACTGCTCAGATCTTCCGATCCCCGAGGATGCGGACTATGTATATATCTGCGAGAACAACACTATCTACGGTACAAAGTACAAGACTCTTCCGAACACAAAGGGACACATCCTCGTTTCGGACGTTTCCTCCTGCTTCCTTTCAGAACCCGTTGATGTAACGAAGTATGGCGTTATATACGGCGGCGTTCAGAAGAACGTTGGTCCTGCAGGTGTTGTTATAGCTATTATCAGAGAAGACCTCATCACAGACGATGTTCTTCCCGGAACTCCCACACTTCTCAAGTGGAAGACACAGGCAGACAATGATTCGCTTTACAATACTCCTCCCTGCTATGGCATCTATATCTGCGGCAAGGTATTCAAGTGGATAAAGAAGATGGGCGGTCTTGAGGCTATGAAGGCTCACAACGAGAAGAAGGCTAAGATCCTCTATGATTACCTCGATCAGAGCAAGCTCTTCAAGGGCACAGTCCGCAAGGAAGACCGTTCTCTCATGAACGTTCCTTTCGTTACAGGCAACGAAGAGCTTGACGCTAAGTTCGTCAAGGAAGCAAAGGCAGCCGGCTTTGAGAACCTCAAGGGTCACAGAACTGTCGGCGGTATGAGAGCTTCTATCTACAACGCTATGCCTATCGAGGGCGTTGAAAAGCTCGTTGAGTTTATGAAGAAGTTTGAAGCAGAAAATGCGTAATCTCAACCAATAACTATCTCGGGCAGCAGGATATTTCTTCGCTGCCCGTTTGACAATTTAATAAAATGAAAGAGGTAATGACAATGTACAATATTCTTACATTAAATAAGATCGCGGCTTGCGGTACAGACCTTCTCCCTAAGGCTGATTACGCTATAAGCGACAGCGAAGCAAACCCCGATGCAGTAGTAGTTCGTTCCGCTTCTATGCACGAAATGGAGCTCGGCTCCAACCTCCTTGCTATCGCAAGAGCAGGTGCCGGAGTAAACAATATCCCGATTGACAAGTGCTCTGAAAAAGGTATCGCAGTATTCAATACTCCCGGTGCAAATGCCAACGCAGTTAAGGAGCTTGTTATTGCAGGTCTTCTCCTTTCGAGCAGAAAGATAGTTCCCGCTACAGAGTGGATAAAGACACTCAAGGGTCAGGGCGACGAAGTCGGTAAGCAGGTAGAAAAAGGCAAGAGCCAGTTCGTAGGTCCTGAGATCTCCGGCAAGAAGCTCGGTGTCATCGGTCTCGGTGCTATCGGCGCTCTGGTTGCAAATGCTGCTGTTGCTCTCGGTATGGAAGTTTACGGTGCTGATCCGTTCCTTTCCGAAGCTGCAAAGAAGCGTCTCTCCCCCGAAGTAAAGATCGCGGCAAACAACGATGAGATCTACAAGATAAGCGATTATATCTCAATCCACGCTCCCGCAACTCCCGAAACAAAGGGCATGATCAACGCTGACAACATCGCTAAGATGAAGGACGGCGTTCGTATCCTCAACTTTGCGCGTGCTGACCTTGTAAACAGTGCAGATATACTTGCTGCATTAAAGAGCGGCAAAATGGCAGCTTATGCTACTGACTTCGCTACCGACGATCTTCTCTGCGAAGAGAATGTAATTGCTATCCCGCACCTCGGAGCTTCCACTCCCGAGAGCGAGGACAACTGCGCTGTTATGGCGTGCAACGAAGTTCGCAACTACCTCGAAAAGGGCGAAATACTCAACAGTGTCAATCTCCCGAACGTTTCTCTCGATAAGACCGGAGATGCACTTATCACTATAATAAGCAAGGCTTCTGACGGTATCGCTGACAAGCTCGCTGCTGCTGCAGGTGCAGCCGTAGCAAACAAGGCTTCCGGCACAAAGAAGGATATGGCTTACACGATCCTTGATGTTAAGGGTGAGGCCGATATCGCAAAGCTCGAAGCTGTTGAAGGCGTTATCAAGGTAAGAGTTATCAAGTAAGCGCTCACACGCTGTCCTGCGCGGACGGCGGCAGGCTTACGCAGCCTGCACCGCGCCAGCGTAACGCTGGATCCGAAAAAGATAAACCCGCTGATAGTTGATTATCAGCGGGTTTTTGTTATGTTATGGGATTCTCGTCATCACCGTACTCGACTATCGGTGTGACTTCATCATCTTTGTCGTCGTCGGTATCGTCGATGTATTCTTCAATGTCCTCGGTGATCTTTATCGTCTTTTTGTTCTCCAGAAGAAGTTTCAGGAACTTCTGCGAAAATCCGTCGGAGAGCCTGAACCAGTTGTTCTTGGTCGTTCTTATCATAAGGTTTCCACTGTCCTGAGTAAACAGACTGATAGGTCTGAAATATCCTTGAACATAAATGTTGACAGCGAACGAACCGTGTGTTTCCGACGGGTCAAAGGTGTACTCCGCGGTCTTGAACTCGGATTTCAGCAGCTTCGTGAATGCCTTTAGCTCTTCCGGGTCTTCGAGCCCGTATATCGTTCCCTTTCCGTCGGAATAGTCGAGCCTTGTTATCTCCGTGAAATTCTTGTCCGAGAGATACTCGCCGAGTGTCTTATACAGCGGTATCGTGATGCCGTTGGCGGCGCTTACCGCTTTCAGAGCCGCTTCGAGCTCACCCGCGTCCGCGCTGAATTCATACCACGTTACGCGATCGGTTATGACAACACGATTGTCGGGATATATCAGAAGTGTTATCTTCGCGTCGTTCTTCGTGAATACCTCGATCTCGGCGCAGGTTCGCGACATTCCGCCGTCGATCTTTGTCAGTTTCTTTCCCGCGTACTTTTTCAGCATACCGGTGATGTAGTCCGTACCTATTTTTCCATAACTTATCTCGGTGTCGTACATACCGTGAACGTTCGCGTATGCTGTCCTTATATTTCCGGACGAGATATCCATAGCGGACGTGATATCGCTGACCGACTTCATATTTTCGGGAATCAATGTTTTCAGCACCGATCCGAACAGCTCCTCGATATCAGCTTTATCAAGATAGAAGCGTTTGGAAATACCATAATAGCAGTCAGATCCGGAGACTGTAACACTGTCGATGTCGGTACCGAAATCTATCATACACTTATCGCGCCATATCGTTACGGAAAAACGGATGCTCCTTACTTCCTGATCTTCAATATCTGGTCGGTCGTCATCATCATCTTCGTCTTCTCCATATTCACCATTCCCGAAGAAATCATCGTAATGCGTCCACGCAGAGTAGTTATAGTATTTTGAAAGCGGATCGCGGGTTACCGGCTTTTCGTTTCTGATGTTTAATGTAATGCTCTCGGCGGGATACGATAATATAGAACCATCGCCGGCTTTTGCGTTCGGAAGCTTATTGTGGATAAAATCCTGTAAAAAATCATAGCTGCATTCGGAGGTGTCGAAACGGATATTTTTGTTTATCCGGTAATCCGGATCATCTAATGTATAATCGCCCGAATGCGCGTAGAACACGTCGAACGAGGTCTCGCCGAACTCTTTCGCAAAAACATCGCCGAGCGTCTGCCCGTTCTCGATCTCGATATTTTTTACGGGAAGAATAGGCGCCGCGTCATCGTCACCTTCCAATATAAGGTCATCTTCTCCGTCCGCATGGTCAACATCGTCATCAACGCATATATCGGCGTCACTGTCGTCCACCATTATATCAACTTCGTTAGGTTCATCATCATCAACAGCGGCACCTTGACCGGGATTAACGTCATCATCATCGACAACAGTAACATTATCTGCGCCTGTTGTATCGGCTTCACCCGAACCGATCTCGACGCTCGGTGCAGTCTCTGTCAACGATGTATCGGAGACCGGTTCACTGCTTTCGACAGGCTGAACAGTGGTATCGTCTGTGTCGGGAGACGAGACTGTTATCGCTTCAAGCCCGTTTTCGGTAGTCGTGAACGACGTATTATCGACAGACGTGTCAACAGTTACCGTTATTGCCGATACAGATGTTTCAGACGTGACTTCCGGCTCGGTAGTTCCTATATCACGGTTCGTAAGCACGGGAACAAGGACTGCCGCGCCTACCGCAATAACAACAACTGCCGCGGCTGCCGCAATATAGCGCGTGTAGCGGTATATCGGCGGACGGTCGGTTTTGCGGATAAGTTCATGCATTCCGTTCTCGAACTCGTCGGTTGGTTTATAACCCGTATCATACGCATTCCGCAGCTCCTCCGAATATCGCGGAGTGAGCACTTCTTTGAGTGCTTTATTAAGTATGTTTTCCATAAAAATTCCTCATTTCGATCACAAGATCAGACAGTTATCCCCTGTTCGTCAAGTATGATGCGGAGCTTTACTCTTGCACGTTCGAGCCGTTTGCGCACAACGGCTTCGGTTATGCCGAGATCGTCCGCGATTTCCCGAATTGACAAGCCGGTGACATTTTGCAGATAAAGCGCCTGCGCGTAAATTTCCGGCAATGAACGGATAGCGTCAACAACACGGTCATAGCCGTAGTCCGAAAGCACCTGGTCGGAAACGTCGCTGTCACCGTCGGGTATCTCAATGTCCTCGTCGAGCGGTATCTCGTTTCTCCTGTTCTGCTCGCGCAAAATATCATACGCGCAGTTCTTTGCAACGACGCAGTAATAAGCCGCACGCTCCTGACCGCTGCGCTTCTTAATTTTGTCAAAATGCCGTGCGATCTTGAAAAATGCGCTGCTTACGGCTTCTTCCGCGTCGTGATAATTTCCCGTTATACCGTAAGCAAGCGATATCATCCTGCTTTTATAACGGTCGTAGGCTTGCTCGAACAGGACCTTGTCCTCGGGCTCGTCCAGCATAGCCATATAAAAAGATAACATAATTATGCCTCACCTCTCTCATTGGTCTATCTCACAGGCAGCACCACTTGCCTGTCTGTAATATATAACGTTATTTCATACAGATCTGTGACACGATCATAAATATTTATTCGCAGTTTTGTAACAATCAACAATTATGGTCAGTCAATTTATACATAATAAACAAAAAGGCATACTGTCTGAGTAAGTATGCCTTAGTATTTCTTTTCGTTTTCCGCAGTCTCGGTATAAAGCCTTGCGTAGCTGTCATATCGCGACTGTGGTATTCTTCCGTCCGAAACAGCATCGGTAACGGCACAGCCTATCTCCTTAAGGTGCGCACAATCCGAAAACTTACACTTTCCGAGATGCGGCATGAATTCGCGGAAACAATCCGCAAGTTCTTCCTTTGGAATCCGTCCGTAACGCTCGATGTCAACTGTCGAAAAACCGGGTGTGTCCGCAATATATCCACCGTCAAGCGGGTGCATACAAACCTCGCGGGTCGTATGCCGTCCTCGCCCGAGTTTTTTGCTTATCTCGCCCGTAGCACTCTCAAGCTCCGGGAAAATGCGGTTCATAAGACTCGATTTTCCGACACCGGAGTTGCCTATCAGAGCAGTAACCTTCCCTGCCGCGTAATCTCTGATTTCCGCAGCATCTGTGTTTATATCCGAGAAAAAGCATTTATAACCTGCATTTGCGTAGATATCGGAAATATCCGCACATCCGCGCTTGTCTGTCTTTGTGAAGATAAGTGCGGTCTCTATATCCTTGCTCTCGAAAATCGCTATAAGCTTATCAATTATATAAGCGTTCGGTGCAGGCTCACATGACGACACGACAAACATGATCATATCGAGATTTGCGAGCGGCGGACGTACAAGATAGTTCTTACGCTCATGAATGCTGTCTATCACCGGCTCTGCGTTTTCATCAGACACTACCGTCACATTATCGCCGACAGCGGGAGATACCGATTTATTACGGAATATTCCTCTCGCTTTGCAGGCAAGAATTCCGTCGCTCGTTTCGGTGTAATAAATGCCGCCGACAGCCTTGATTATTTTTCCGTCAAGCTTTTTCATCAGCCTTCTGCAACTATCTGACCGTCTTCTGACGGGATAACGGGAATGTCATCAGGATCATTTCCGCCGCTGTTATTATCTCCGCTGTTTACGCTATCGTCATGATCCGTGTCCGTATTATCTTCGTTTGTTTCCGTCCCCGACGGGGTTTCATCATCCGTCGGAACAGCCTTCAGAAGCTGCTTGAACACCTTACCGTTGAAGTTTTCTTTATCCGGGCCCCAGTCTTTGAGCGGCTCGCCCTTATCATCAACATTTGTGAAATCGACCATGCAGCTGAAGAATGTTCCTTCCGCGCCGGTATCAACCGAACGTACTCTTACGGCATATTCATGCTGACCGCTGTTGGAGAACGTCCATACAAAGTTGTCGATAAGACTCATATTTTTGGTCTCGGTCATATTCTCCTGAAGCGTACCGTCAATATAATACTTGAAATCAAACTCACCGGAAGCCGTACCCTTTATAGCGATCTTTATCGTTGCTTCACGTTCCTGAGCTCCGCCGGAAGATACAACGATCTCGACCATTGTGTTCTTGACAACTACCGTGGTAGGCTCAATACTCTGTCGGATAACTCTTCCCTCTTCGACCTCACTGCTCGGTTCGCGTACTACGGTAAGCAGTATGTCGTATTCTTTCGCACGCATCTCTGCACTTGCAAGCGAGAGATTGATAAGCTGCGGTACTGCTGTGGATTCATCACTCGCGCCCTGGCTTACATAGCAGGTCACTGTGGTCCCGACCTCAACGAACTCGTGGGCAACGGGATTGGTTCTGATGATACAGTTTGCCGCAACGCTGTCGTCATCCTGTCGGATTATCTCATACTTGAGATTCTGTCTCGAAAGCATAGTTATAACGTCATTGATCGGCTTACCGGAATAATCCTCGATCTCAACCAGCTTCGGACCGTTGCTGACTGTTACCTCAACGTTCTGGTTCTTCTTTATTGTTCTGCCCGGCATGACACTCTGAGCCATTACCGTGTTTTTCGGGTATTCGGAATCGTATTTGAGTGTAGGTGTGAGATTAAAGTCGCTGTATTCGGAGAGAACTTCGTCCCAAGTCATATTGACAAGGCTCGGCATCTTTACTTCCTCACCCGCCTGGCTTTCAAGGGTACCTACATTCACCGTAACGACATTATAAATAAGCCATGCTGTCATTATAACAAATGCGGTCGCAAGCGCGAAAAGTATCGGAAGAACAGGCGAACGACGTCTGCGCTCATAGTAGAACTCGTCGTCGAAGTATTCCTCGTTGTCCTCATACTCTTCGTCGTCGTAGCTGTCGTCGCCGTCATCATCTCCGACCTCAACTGCGCGCTTTTTCATTTTTGAGCCCTGCTGTTCCTTGACAGTCTCAGGTGTTACCTTATCGAAATACTTGGTCGATCCGTCTGTGGAAAAATATTTATACTCAAAAACTATGCTCGGATTTTTCTTGAACTCTTCTATATCCTTGATCATCTCACCGGCGGTCTGGTAACGCTCGGAAGGCTCTTTCTGCATAGCCTTCATCGTTATCTCCTCAAGACCTTCCGGAATTGAGCTGTTGATCTCGGTCATCTTGCGCGGCTTGGTCTGCATATGCTTTAACGCTATGGAAACCGGGTTGTCGCCGTCAAACGGCTTTACACCAGTAAGCATCTCATAAAGCATGACACCGACAGAATAAATATCGCTTTTCTCGTCGGTCACCTCGCCTCTTGCCTGTTCTGGGCTGATATAGTGTACGGAGCCTATCGCCTTTTCAGAGATAGTCTTGTCGGTCTCACGGTTAAAATGCGCGATACCGAAATCCATGACCTTTATCGTACCGTCTGCGAGGAGCATTACGTTCTGCGATTTAATGTCGCGGTGTACTATACCGCGGTCATGAGCGTGCTGAAGCGCACGAAGTATCTGTGTCGTGAAATGCACCGCGTCGCGCCATTTCAGAACACCCTGGCGTTCGATATACTCTGTGAGAGTGATACCGTCGATATATTCCATTACGATGTACTGTATCTTTTCGGTAAAGCCGACATCGTAAATTTTTACAATATTTTTATGGGAAAGGAGCGCGATAGCTTTTGATTCGTTGCGGAATCTGCGGGTAAAATCCTCGCTCTTGGCGAACTCGTTTTTCAGTATCTTTACAGCAACGGTCTTGTTCTCGATTATATCCGTCGCTTTATAAATATCCGCCATTCCGCCGACGCCGATGAGTTCTGTGAGCTCGTATCGGTTGTCAAGCTTCTTTCCTATGTTCTTGTCCATTAAGCTCAGTTCCTTTCATAGGACGGTAAATATTTTATATTTTTATCAGACTTCCACTACCGCGACGGAAACATTGTCCCTGCCGCCGTTCCCGAGTGCGTAGTCTATCAGAAGATCACACGCACGGGAGATAGGATTATTCACTATTATTTCTGCTATCTCGGCATCATCGCCGTAAGAATGAAGACCGTCTGACGAAAAGAGCAGGATATGCCCTTCTTCGAGATCTATCTCAAAATAGTCCGGGGTTATATTGCGTTCCGCACCGACAGCACGGGTTATGCGGTTGCGGTCGGGGTGGATCCGGCTTTCCTCTTCGGTTATCTCACCGCGTTCGATAAGCTTTCTCACATAGGTATGATCCTTTGTTATCTGCTGTATGCTGTCATCAAAAATGTGGTAAGCGCGGCTGTCACCGACATTGATTATGTAGGCTCTTCCTGCATAGATTATACCCGCTACACAGGTCGTACCCATACCGTACTTATCAGATTCCTTCGACGCACGGTCAAAAACAAGGCTGTTTGCCGCAGTAACGGAGGTTATCAGAAGATTTCTTATGAAATTGCGGTTTATATTTCCGCGAAAACCCTTTCTTATCCTGTCAGACATAAACTCGACAGTCATTTCGCTCGCGACACTTCCGGCGTTCTCGCCGCCCATTCCGTCACAAAGGATCACAGCGACAGCATCCTCTTCGAGCATATCAGTCCATACCCTGTCCTGATTTTCATTTCTTTTAAGACCGATATCGGTCTTTGAAAAGCATTTCATAACGTCCCTTCTTTCTCAAAGGTCACTATATTTACGGCAAATGCCACAAATCTCTATCTTATCTATTATACACTTTTTTTTCAAATAAATCAACTGTAAAATGGTTACAAATTTATTACAATGAAGTTACATTTTTGGTGATTTGGTTGAAAAAAGCAAATATTTGTAAAATACCGTTTTCGTCAGCAAAACAAGAACATTACATATTATCCCGTCGGAGCTGTCCGCAGGCGGCATTTATATCCGCGCCGAGGGTACGGCGTACTGTCGCGTTCACACCGTTTTCTTCGAGAAGCTTCTGAAAATCCTTTACTCTGCCGCTCTTACGGTATTCGCGCTCTTTTATCTCGTTTACCGGGATAAGATTGACATGGCACGGTGAGACAGGTCTTAGCAGCTTTATCAGCTCCTTCGCAGTGGCCGCGTCGTCGTTCACTCCCGCAATAAGTGCGAACTCAAAGCTTATACGCCGACCCGTCTGCGCAAAGTAGTACCTGCAAGCGTCTATAAGCTCGGCAGTATCATACCGCTTGTTTATAGGCATTATCGCACCTCTCTTCTCATCGGTCGGGGCATGGAGCGATACCGACAGCGTCAGCCCGAGCTTCATATCCGCAAGCTCACGAATGCGCGGAACGATACCGCAGGTCGAGAGCGAAACGTGCCGCAGACTAAGGTTTTTGCCTTTATCCGAGGACAGAAGCTCCAGAAAGCGAAGAACGTTATCGAAATTGTCGAGCGGTTCGCCGATTCCCATTAAAACAAGGCTCTCGACCTTTCTGCCGCTCTCGCGCTCACTTTCGTACACCTGAGAGAGCATTTCCGACGGCAAAAGGTCGCGGACAAAGCCGGCTTTTGTCGATGCGCAGAAGCTGCACCCCATTTTGCAGCCTACCTGCGTCGAGATGCAAAGCGAGTTTCCGTGCTTATAGCTCATCATAACCGTCTCGCAGCACTCGCCGTCCGGAAATTCGTACAGATACTTCGTCGTACCGTCGAGCTTCGAGACGAGCTTTCGCTTCACAACGGGACGCATTATGAAGAACATCCCGTCGAGCTGTTCTATGAACGCTTTCGGGAGGTTCGTGCATTCGGAGAATGCGGTCACCCGCTTTTCGTGCAGCCAGCCGTATAGCTGACCCGCGCGGAATTTCTTCTCGCCGAGCGCGGTTATCTCCGCTTCAAGCTCGGGAAGCGTCATTGAAAGTATGTCTTTTTGAGTCATTCATTTTCCTTTTATTCTATCTTATTTACCATTCCGGTGCTTCCTATTTCATATTTTTCTGGTAGTCTGTCAGATACAGCAATTATCATTGTATTACCGTCAAGAATAATGTCATCAGTGTTGTTTACAGATGGTTCAAAATCACCGCTGTGGAACATCTTGATCATTTTTTCGCCGTTATACCAGTAAAGAGAGACGAGATATTTTGCATTATCATTCTCCCATAAAGGCAGAAAGACGCATATCAGAGCATTTTGATCCTTGTTTGTTTGAACTTTTACCTCAATTTCATAAAGAGTGCTGCAACTCATACATTCAAGACCCGTAAGTCCCGTGGAAAACGGAGCCGAGCTTATATCCCTATTTGTTGAATTATCTATAAGTTTCAACACGCCAGATGAGAATGATACCGATAACGCTGTTTTACTGTAGTCATTCAATAAAAGATCTGCATATATATAACCATCTTTGTCAGATGAAATAGTTTCTGTTATAGTCGCAGCCTCTTCACCCGCCGCTTCTGCCGCACTCGTAATATCCTTCTCCCTCTCGGTGCCCGAAGGCGAGTTATACCCGCCGCAGCCCGAAAGGAGCAGAGCCGCGGAGACTGTAAGAACAGCAGATCTGATGTATTTTCTCATATTTTTCTCACCCGTTATGCTTTTCGCTCAAAAAGCGCCGTGAAAAAGCCGTCGCCGCTCTGTTCATCGGGAAAATACGTTTTCATCTCAACAAGTGTGAACTCCGCGTTTTCCGACGCGAACGCTTCGGCAACATCTTCATTCTCTGACCTGTTGAGTGTACAGGTCGAATAAACGAGCCGTCCGCCCGCTTTGACGTACCTCGCTGCGTTTCCGAGAATTGCCCTCTGTATCTCCGGAAGGCCCTCTGTCTCAGCTTTTTTCTTGTACTTTATTTCGGGCTTGCGGCGTATCACGCCAAGTCCCGAACATGGCACATCGCACAGCACCCTGTCCGCTTTCGGGAGCGTTTCGTCATATACGGACGCGTCCGCGACACGGGTATTGATTATACCGAGTCCGAGTCTCTCCGCCCCGTCTTGTATCAGTTTCACACGACTCTCGTACAGGTCTGACGACCATACCGTACCCTTGTTCTCCATAAGCTCTGCGATCGTAAAACTCTTGCCGCCCGGTGCCGCACACATATCTATCACCGTATCTCCCGCCCTCGGGGCAAGAAGCTCACAGCACTTCTGCGACGAGAGATCCTGTATATGGAACAGTCCGTTCCGGTAAGCACGGAGCCGATCTATACTGCCGGAGCCGGTAATGAGCACACAAGTGCCGCTGTCCCCGAATTCTTCCGACTTGACTCCGTCCTCCGCAAGCTCATAGATGAGATCGTCCGCATCACAGACTGTTGTATTCACACGCGCAAAAACCGGCGGTCTGCCGAATGAAGTTTTCAGTATTTCCTCCGTTCTCTCAGCTCCGTAGCAGTTGACCCACATCTTGACTATCCAGCGTGCACAGGAGTATTTAACAGAGAGCGTTCCGAGTTCGTCAAGACCGGAAAGGTCGAGCTCCTTACCAGAACGAATGAAAGCACGCAGTACAGCGTTGATAAATCCTTTCGAGCGTTCAGGAGCAAGCTTTACAGTCTCGTTCACGGCTGCGCTTTCGGGAATATCCATATACAAAAGCTGATACAGCCCCATTCTGAGGAGCTGGAGCGTTTCATTCTCTATATCGTCAAACTCGGTTTTTGAGTGTGAACGTATTATGTGGTCGAGCGTCATTCTCCGCTCGACCACACCATAAAACAATGCAGTAATAAAAGCCTTTTCAGCATCACTCTTTCCGAGCTCTGCGTCAAGCGCTAAATTAGAGTATGCGCCGTCATTGTGCGCTTTTGAAAGGAGAGATAGAACTCTTTCACGTCCCGACATCATCTTTGCCTTTCTGTTATTCTCCGAACACTGTACCCTTCGGTACTTTCTTTCCTCTTAAATAGTCGTCCGCGGACATACGCTTGCTTCCTTCTGCCTGTACATCTGTGAGCCGCAGTACATATCCGCCGCAGGAAACGCCAAGTCTGTCGTCCGCAGCAGTCCCCGCGGGAATATCTGTCTTAATATCCGTCTTTTCCGCGAAATACACTTTGAACCGCTTTCCGTCAAGAAACGTAAATGCGCACGGACTTGCGGACATTCCGCGGATAAGGTCATACACCTTGTCTATCGGCTGAGAGAAATCAATACGGCACATCTCTTTAGTGAGCATTGACGCATAGCAGGTGTTTTCATCGGTCTGAGGTGTCCTCGGAGCAATCCCCTTTTCTACCTCGTCAAGTGTCTCTACGATAAGTCCGGCTCCCATTTCAGAGAGCTTATCATGAAGTTCGGAAGCTGTCATTTTCTCGTCTATCGCGACTTTACCGACAAGTATCATATCACCTGTGTCAAGACCTTCCGCCATATACATAGTCGTAACGCCGGTCTCTTTCTCGCCGTTTATGATGCAGTGCTGTATCGGAGCAGCCCCGCGATAGCGCGGAAGAAGCGATGCGTGCACGTTTATGCAGCCGTATTTCGGAAGATCAAGCACATATTTAGGAAGTATCTGTCCGTAAGCCACGACCACGATACAATCCGGCGCTATGCTCTTAAGTGTGTCAAAGGCAGCCTCTGCATCCTCGCTTTTGTTGACACGCAAAGAAAGCGGCTGATATACCGGTATGTTGTGTGCAGCCGCACATTCCTTCACAGGCGGCGGTGTCATCTTATGACCGCGGTTCTTGGGCTTGTCCGGCTGAGTAAATACTGCCGCGACTTCATGGCCCACCTTTATGAGTGCTTCAAGACAGGGCACCGCAAAATCGGGAGTTCCCATAAATACTATTTTCATAACTGTTACTTCTTTCTTTTTTCTTCAACTTCCTCGGGTTCTACCATTTCGTCAGCAAGATCGGTGAAGAGTATGCCGTTAAGGTGATCTATCTCATGGCAGAGTGCTCGCGCGAGAAGCTCGGTACCCTCGACCTTGAATTCTTTTCCGTAGCGGTTGAAAGCAGTCACCTTTACTTTTGCGGGACGCTTGACATAACCCCACTGGTTCGGTGAAGAAAGACAGCCCTCGACCTCACGCTGCTTTCCGTGCATAGATGTAATAACCGGATTTATAAGCTCGATAGGTCCTTCTCCGACATCTATTACCACAACTCTGCGAAGTATGCCTATCTGCGGAGCAGCAAGTCCCACACCGTCAGAATTCTGCATAGTCTCATACATATCGTCGAGCATTACCCAGAGTTTATCATTGAACTCTGTTACCTCGCGGCATTTCTTTCTTAATCTTTCATCTCCGAATTTTACTATGTTCCTGAGTGCCATTGTTGTTTTTCCTTTCTTTGTGCTATATAATTTCACCGTTGAAATCAACGTAATAACTTACTTTTCTGAAATCCGGTAGCTTTTCCGCCGAATTAATAACATATCTGAGCATATCGCGGAACCGTCTGTTGTTCCTGCACTTCACTATTATTTTCACGCGGAAGCTTCCGTTTATCCGTCCGCCGGAAGTCGGACCGAGAATTATGACCGGCATATCTTCGCTCTGCTTTTCAGTTGTACTTCTCAGCATATCACGCAACTTCAGTGCCGCGTTATTTGCCGCTTCTTCCTCCGCCGACGAGAACGCGATCATGCACAGATCGCAGTAAGGAGGAAAGATAAGTGCTTTCCTCACTTCGGATTCCTGCTCGTAGAAGCCTTTATAGTCCTGCTTCGCAGCAAGTTCAAGAACGTAGTGCTCCGGCGAGAATGTCTGAATATACGCTCTGCCCTTCTTTTCGCCGCGCCCCGAACGCCCTACGACCTGAGTTATGAGCGAGAACGTCTTTTCATAGCCGAGATAATCTCCGGCATAAAGCGAACGGTCTATGAGCAGCACGCCGACCAATGTTACATTCTCGAAATTCAGTCCTTTTGCTATCATCTGCGTTCCGACCATAATATCGTATTCATTATTTGCGAACTCCTTGAACCGTTTCTCATACGAGTATTTGGACATAGTTGTGTCCGCATCCATACGAAGTACACGCGCTGACGGGAAATATTGCTTTATCTCG
Organism: uncultured Clostridia bacterium; assembly: GCA_947168885.1. Classification (GTDB taxonomy): domain Bacteria; phylum Bacillota; class Clostridia; order Oscillospirales; family Ruminococcaceae; genus Ruminiclostridium_E. The sequence goes on from CAMVNQ010000002.1 coordinate 243,049, forward strand.
TCCTCTATGCGCTGCGTTCCTGTGCCGGAGGAATAAATGAACCTGCTGCCGCACTTTTCGCAAGCGCCCGGCATAGGTTTCCGGAATCCGCAGTAATGGCAGATTAGACTGTTGTTTATTTTGTGATAAGTCAGCGGGATATTGCAGTTCGGACATTCTTCGACTGTTCCGCAGCTTATGCAGTTGACATAAGTATGATACCCGCGTCGGTTCATCAGCAGCATTGACTGTTCTCCGCGGTCAAGATTAAGTGTAAGCTGGTGTAAAAGCTCCTCGCTGAAATTCCCGCGGTTGCCCTTTTCCGCCTCTACACGCATATCTATCATCTCAACGTCAGGCAGCACAGCCCTGCTGTACCGTTCGTTCATCTCAAAAAGGCTGTAACGCCCATTAAGAGCATTGTAATAGCTGTCAAATGAGGGCGTCGCCGATGCAAGCAGAAGAAGCGCCCTGTGTCTGAAACATCGCTGTTTTGCAATATCCCTCGCGTGATACCGCGGCGACATCTCGGATTTGTATGTATGCTCGCCTTCTTCATCTATAACTATGATGCCGATATTATCACACGGCGCAAATACGGCGCTTCTTGTACCTATCACTATTCGTGCTTCGCCGGAACGGATACGCTTATACTCATCTGCGCGCCTGCCAAGTGAAAGGCTGCTGTGGATAATTGCCACCGAGCTTCCGAAAAGATTCCTGAATTTCCCAACAGTCTGCGGTGTAAGCGCGATCTCGGGAACAAGCAGTATTGCGGTCTTGCCTATATCGCGGCAATGCTCGATAAGCTTAATGAAAACCGAAGTCTTTCCGCTGCCTGTTATACCATGAAGCAGAGCACATTTGGGCTCGTCCGTATCCATAAGTTCCAGAAGCCCGTTATACGTTCTTTGCTGAAGCGGAGAAAAGACAATATCCGAAAGCTTTTCCGTCACTTCGGCATTCACGCTGTCGGACCGCGAAACCTCTGTTTCAGTGATCTCAACGAAGTTCTTTTCGGCAAGACGCTTTACTACAGCGTCGGTAACTCCGCACAGGTAGCATATCTCTTTAAGCGATGCTGTACCAACTTCCGAGAGCGTATCAATGACCGCTCTCTGCTTCGGCGAAAGTTTGGTTTCGGCATCATACCCATCCGAAAGCGTCACAGTCTTTTCGGTTTCGTCGCCTACCCTGCGCTTCACATTCTCATGTACCATAACAATGCGCTTTTCAGAAAGTGACTTTACCGCAGCCGAGTTTTCCGGCTGCGACAAAAGAGCTTCAAGCTCCTTGTCGGTGCTGCATAACACCGCTTTTCCGATAAGCTCATTCTCTATTTCGTTCAGCGTACCGTCAGCCTGAGCAAGACGAGCCGCGCTTATATTCAGTGAATGTGATCGGTTGATATATACCGCAAGCCCGGGCGGAAGCATCGTTCGTACAGCGTCATAGTATGTACAGAGCGTACTCTCATGCATATATTCCGCAAGCGACAGCATTTCCGCATTCAGAAAACTTCCGTCGTCCGCTGCGGCAAATATGCTTTTTACCGCGCCGGCTGGCTTTTCGCCGGTAATGCCGAAAACCACACCGATACGATGCTTATTCACACGTCCGAACGGAACAATAACACGCATCCCCGATTTTATCTCGATCCCGTCCGGGATCTCATAAGTAAACAGTGCATCAAACGCGAATGTCGTCTTTTCTACCGCGACAAGTGCGTACTGCTGCTTTTCCGAGTTCATTCGGCGAGAAGCCCCTCGATCACACCCGGTCTGTTGCCGCGGCGGCACTTCTCTGCACGGACTACCGCGAGAAAATCGGCTACCGCGTCTTCAAGAGCTGCATTTGTCACAAGATAATCGTAATTTTCCGCGAATTTAAGTTCCTTGCGCGCAGTCTCCAGTCTCTGCTTTATTACATCGTCGGTCTCTGTCCCGCGCTTGTGCAGTCTCCTGTCAAGCTCCGCAAACGACGGTGGCAGTATGAACACCATAGTGCAGTCCGGGAACATCTTCTTCACATTCGCCGCGCCCTCGATCTCGATCTTCAAAATAACGTCCTTGCCTGCTTCGAGCATATCGGTGACAGCTTTTTTTGGTGTTCCGTAGTAGTTGCCGACATACTCAGTGTATTCGAGCAGCTCGCCGTTCTTTATCATTTCCTCGAACTGTTCACGGGTCTTGAAGAAATAGCTCACTCCGTCGGTCTCACCGGGACGCATAGCGCGCGAAGTTGCGGAAACGGAATAGAACAGGTTGTCGTTAGCTTTGAGGGCCTGTTCAAGTATCGTGTCCTTGCCGCAGCCGGCAGGTGCAGATACAACAATCAGAATACCTTTTGACATAATTATGCTCCTTTTATATATTATTCAGCTGTTATATGATTTGACCTAAATAAGCTCTAAATTGATTCACACTATGCCGTTTTATGAACAACGCTTATTTATCAATTACAGACGGTTCTTTTGCGGACATTACAACATGACCGCTGTCCATTATGATAACGGTCTTGGTCTTTTTCCCGCAGGTCGCGTCTATTGCCATGTTCCTTTCCTTCGCAGAGGAAACGATACGCTTTGCGGGAGCCGATTCCGCGCCGATAGCAGCAACGATACGGTCGCTGTTTATCCTGTTCCCGTAGCCGATATCTATTAGTTTCATAAAAGCTGCTCACCGCCTTGAAAATACTATAAACTATATTATACCATATTCGCAGTGTAAAATCAACCGAAATTTTTCAACTCGCGGGAAAGTCTCCCGACCGGAAGCCCCATAACATTGTAGTAGTCTCCCGTTATCCCGCTTACGAGAAGCGCACCGAGCTCCTGGATACCGTAAGCCCCGGCTTTATCGAACGACTCTCCGGTAGCTATATATTCGTCGATCTCACTTTCCGAAAGCTCAAAGAAACGAACTTTTGTTTCTTCACAGAAAGTTTTGTTCTTATTTCCGCAAATCGTGCACACTCCGGTGTACACAGAATGTTCACAACCGGAAAGCAGCATCAGCATACGCTTTGCATCTGTTTTATCCTTTGGTTTACCGAGTATCTCGTTTCCGATCACTACTATCGTATCTGCGCCGATCACAACATCTTCCGTATGTGAACAAGCTATCTCTTCCGCCTTGTGCCGTGCGAGCTCCATAACATACTCTGCGGGCGGAAGGTTTTTATCCGCTCTCTCCTCTCCGACTGCCGGAATTATCTCAAAGTCACTTGTTATCAGCGAAAGAAGCTCCTTTCGCCGCGGTGACTTACTTGCAAGTATAAGCATACAAAATCTGCCTCCGTAAAAATGATATTATATTTTATCATTTTTCGACGGATTTGTCAAACTCATAAAGTTATCAACTACTTATTTTTAATAAAAATCTCTTGACTGTTTTTTATAAATATGGTAAAATATATTGATAATGCGATAATGCCGGAGGTGTTCTTATGAACAAGCTCATTGTTATCGAAGGACTTGACGGAAGCGGCAAATCGACCCAGCTCGACCTTCTTCACCGAAAGATACCCGATGTGAATTTCATCACATTCCCCTATTACGATACGGACAGCGGACGCATAATAAGCTCTTATCTCCGCGGAACCTTCGCCGAGGACGACCCGCGTAAAAGCGCTTACTCCGCAAGCATAATGTACGCGGTTGACCGCTACACAAGTTACCGTACTCACTGGGGCGCACTATATGACAGCGGAAGGCCTGTCATCTCCGCGAGATACGTTTCATCGAACGCAATGTATCAGATGACCAAACTTGACAAGTCAGAATGGGAGGACTACCTGAACTGGCTGACCGACCTTGAATTCGGAAAACTCGGACTTCCCGAACCGGATCTGACGATATTCCTCGATATGCCGACTGAAGTATCGCAAAGACTGCTCTTACAGCGTTACGGCGGCGATGACAGCAAAAAAGACATACACGAACGGGATACAGCTTATCTGAACAAATGCAGAGAAGCCGCATTATACGCAGCGGAAAAGTACGGCTGGGAGATCATACCTTGCAGCAACGACGGAGAGCCGCGCAGTATTCACGAAATAAATCTCGAACTTATCGGAAAAATAAACAGCCTGATCGGCAAATGAAAGGATTTTTGATATGGTACTTGTTTTTCTCGCAAACGGTTTTGAAGAAACTGAGGCTGTCGCGCCTATCGATATTCTCCGCAGAGACGGACAGAAAGTCATTACCGTCGGTATCGGCGAAGAGATCATAACGAGCTCGCATGGCGTTACTGTGGTACCGGACGTAACAGAGGTCGATATTGCGCTTACAAGCGACATTGATATGATCGTTCTTCCCGGCGGTATGCCCGGAACACTCAACCTCGAAAAGTCCCGTACCGTTCAGGATATGATAGATTTCTGCGTACAGAACGGCAAGTTCATCGGTGCGATATGCGCTGCACCGTCTATTCTCGGCAGAAAAGGCCTGCTGAACGGCAAAAAGGCGACCTGTTTCCCGGGATTTGAAGAATTTCTTGAAGGCGCGGACTTCACCGGCGCTCCCGTTGAGCATGACGGAAATATAATCACGGCACGCGGCGCGGGTGTTGCGCTTGAATTCGGTCTCAAGCTCGTCGAAGTACTTTCCGGAAAGCCTGCTTCCGACAAGATCAGAGAGTCAATGCGCTGTGTCTGACCAAAAAAAAGCATTGCGCGCGGAGCTTTTGCAGCTTCGCAGGAATATGGAAAAAAGCGTCAGGAAAGATATTGACGAAAAAATATATAATAATCTCATAAAACTCGATTGCGTGCGGACACGAAGGACATTTCTCGTGTATGCCTCATCGCCCGATGAAGTCGATACAAGGCGCTTTATATCGGAGCTTTTGATGAACGGAAAGACCGTCGCGGTGCCGAAATGTGTCGGAAAAGAAATGCGGTTCCTTGTGATAGATTCTCTCGACACACTTGTAAAGAGCCGTTTCGGAGTTGACGAGCCGGCCTGCGGCAACGAAATAACTGTATTCTCCGATACTGTCTGCATAGTCCCTGCCCTGCGCTTTGACAAAAACGGGTACAGACTCGGCTGGGGCGGCGGTTTTTACGACCGGTTCCTCGCAAATTACGACGGTATCCCGATAGGGATATGTTATGAATCCTGCTGCGGAGAAGTCCCGAAGGACGAATACGACATAGCAGCGTATATAGTTATCACAGAAAACGGCATTTACGGACAATTATGATCAACAATATGCATTTTGAAACCAAAAGGGGGTGTGATCCGGTTGAACAATAAGGAAAACAGACCTGAAGAAAAAGAATACAACGATATAGACAGCCTTGCCGCTTTCCTACATAGCGGTACGGGATCGGCCGGAGAGCAGCACGGATCTTCACCTTCCGAAGAGAACGGCAGCAGTCTCGGCGGTGTTCTCTTTAATATAGATGACAGGAACAGTACATCGGCGCACTCGTTTATTGACGAAGATGATGACGAAAATGATGACGAGCCGGATTTTACCGCTCCTCTCAGACGCAGAAAAACTTCTGCTGCTCAGGACCCGGCAATACCTGCTAACCCCATTATGCGCTCGCAGGACAGCCGTCCAGACCACAGACGGACTCAGAAACGTCAGGCTCATCGTTCCGAACATAATAATCCGGATGTTTCATTCGGAGAAAAGGTGAAAAATGTTTTCAGCGGTATCGGCGGTGCAATAGCAGGCTTCTTTTCCAATATAAAGGAAAGCTTCTCCGGAAAGAAAAATAAAAAAACGGAAGAGCGCCCTGCTGTACCGAAGAAAACGGAAAAACCCGCTTTACGCGAGATAGCGGCAAATTCTTCAGCTGAAGAGACCACGCCTGTGCGCAAAAGGCCGGAGCGTCCCGCAACGGAAGAGACCACGCCTGTACGCAGAAAGCAGGAGCGTCCCGCAACGGAAGAGACTGCGCCTGTGCGCAAAAGACCGGAACGTCCCGCAACGGAAGAGACTGCGCCTGTACGCAAAAGACCGGAGCGTCCCGCAACGGAAGAGGCCGCGCCTGTGCGCAAAAGACCGGAGCGTCCCGCTGTCGCACAGAATACCGCTGTACGCGAAAAACCGGCAGACACACCGAAACACGAAAGACCGTCAAGATCACCGAAGCACGAAAAGCCCGATTCTGCCGACAAGCTTACCGAGAATGAGATCCCCGCACTTGCGGCGAGCCTTTCTGCGGCACTCGGCGAAAAGGCTGCCGAGATCGTTGAACAGCGAAAGAATGAACTTCCGCCCGATGACATTCCAGAAATATTCGATATAGAAGAAGGAAGTGCCGAGGAAGAAGAGTTCGACAGCACAGCTACCCGTCTTATGAATGCAGTCAATGATCCGCAGGCACGAAGTGTCTCTATGAAAGAGGACTTTGATGAAGAAGAGGAAGAAATCCGTGCAGAAAAGATCATGGCGGCTCGTCTCCGCAAGAACTACGAGCGTCAGAAACAGGGTACAAGAACTCTTGCGTATATTCTTATTGCGCTGCTCCTTTGCGCCGCGATACTTGGTGCTTCCGCATACGCTTCGACATATATCGTCAAGTGGGCGCTTGACTTTTCGGGTGTTGCCAATACCGAATTCCAGCTTGATGTGACCATTCCCGATAACGCTGATATTGACACCGTTGCCGCTATTCTTTCCGAAAACAATATTATAAGCGATGCAAAGTTCTTCAAGCTCTATGCTGATTTTGCGGATAATCTCAAGAAAGACAAGCCTCCGGCAGAATTCATCGGCGGCAAATATACCGTAAGCTCGACAATGTCATACAGTACGCTTCTGTCGATTCTTCGCACAAAAGTCACACAGAAAAAGACAGTAAGTGTCCGTATCGTTGAAGGAATGACCGCACACGATATTGCGATGCTTCTCGAAGATAACAATGTCTGCTTTGCAGATGATTTCGAGAAATACTACAAGAATATCCAGAACAATTACGATTTTGAGCGCAGAGTCAAGGAAGAAACGAAAAAGTTCAATCAGCTCGAAGGCTACCTATTCCCCGATACCTATGAGTTCTATATCGTTAACGAAATGGAAGACGGCAAAAACAGCGTAAAGAGCCGGATGTCCGAAGAAGCTTACGACAAGATGAAGAAAGCTTCGGAAGAAAATGCCGTAAAAGCAGCAAAAGAGATGTATTCGAACTTCAACAGCAAGATGACACGCTCGATGTACAAGAAAATGGGCGAGATGCATCTTACCCTTGACGAAACGATAGCACTCGCGTCCATGGTACAAAAGGAAGCAGCTTCGGAAGAAGATATGGGAAATGTTGCAAGCGTCTTCCTCAACAGAATACGCAATTCCGCTGAATACCCCTATCTCCAGTCTGACGTTACCGTGCTTTATGTCGAAAATGACATAAAACCGTTCATTACCGGAACGGATACAGCTAAACAGCGTATATACGACGCTTACAACACATATATCTGCAAAGGCATACCTGCCGGAGCGGTCTGCAACCCGGGACTAAGCGCTATAAACGCAATTCTTTACGCTCCGGAAACACCGTACTATTATTTCTGTGCGAACAAAGACACCGGAGAGATATACTACGCAGAAACAAAGGAACAGCACGAGGAAAACCTTGTTCTCGCGGGACTCACTGCGGGAGAACAGGCTTCACCCCAGCCGTTCGGGGAGGGCAGCGAAATTGAATAAAACACCCGAGATACTCTCCCCTGCCGGCGACCGCGAATGTCTTGAAGCCGCGGTGGATTTCGGCTGTGATGCCGTATATGTCGGCGGACAGACGTTCGGAATGCGCGCGGGACCCAAGAATTTTGATATGAATGGGCTCGCAGATGCCGTAAAATATGCTCACGATCACGGTGTAAAGCTTTATCTTACCTGCAACACCGTACCCACAAACGAAGAAGCCGAAGCATATCCCGCATTCATCGCCGAAGCGTATGAAACAGGCATAGACGCGGCAATTATCGCCGACATAGGTGTTATGGCGATGACAAAGAAGCACGCTCCAAAGCTCGACATCCATATGTCAACACAAGTCGGGATAATGAATTTTACGACCGCCAATGAGCTTTACCGGCTCGGCGCAAAGCGTATTGTCCTCGCCCGCGAAGTTCCGCTCAGAGATATAGCCATTATCCGTAAGAATATTCCGGAAGATATGGATATTGAGGTATTTGTGCACGGAGCCATGTGCGTTTCGTTCTCGGGACGATGCCTGTTGTCAAAATACCTCACGGGACGCGATGCAAACCGCGGTCAGTGTGCACAGCCCTGTCGCTGGAACTATCATCTCATCGAGGATATGCGTCCCGGCGAAAGCTATGACATAACAGAGGACGAACGCGGTACTTATATCTTCAACGCAAAAGATCTTTGTATGATAGAACACCTTGATGACCTTATCGAAGCCGGAGTTTCGAGTTTCAAGATCGAAGGACGCGCGAAGTCTGCATACTACACGGCTACAATGAGCAATGCTTATAAGAAAGCTCTCGGATATGCACTCAAAGGCGAGAAAGTACCGGAATGTATCACAAAAGAGGTTTTCAGAGTAAGCCACAGGCCGTACTGTACCGGCTTCTTCTACGATCACGAAGACGCAGAACAGTACTATCCCGACAGTCAGTACTGCCGCGAGTTCGATTTCGGTGGTACGATCGACGGTTACGAGAACGGACGGCTTCTCATAACGCTCCGGAATTACTTCACGCTCGATATGGAGCTCGAAGTTCTGTCTCCAAAGGGTGAGTCTGTAGTATTCACACCGACAGAGATGTTTGACAAGGACGAGCTTCCGGTAAGAGCAGCTAATCGCGCTATGGACAGGTATTTCATACCTTATGCGACTGAATTCCCGCCTAAGTCTATAATACGGGCACGTAAAAAAGAAGGGTGATCTATGGGTAACAAAAAAGCACTTATCGTTATAGATATGCAGAATGATTACCTCTGGGATAAAAGAAAACCGATGTTCTCATACAACACAGATGATCTTGTCGGTTCAGTAAACCGCGCCATATCTGCGTATAAGGAAAACGGGTACGACGTAATTTACATAGAACAGATGTTCCCGAATATCATCACAAACAAATGGTTCATCGGCTTTTCAATAAAAGGTACCGAAGGCGCGGAGCTTTACAGCGGACTTGATGTAGTTTCCGACATTATCTTCGAGAAGAACCTTCCTGATACTTATTCATCTAAGGCATTCCGTGAATTCATGCAGAAACAGGGCTATTCCGAAGTTACGCTCTGCGGACTTGACGAATGCGGCTGTGTGGGAGCTACAGCCAAGGGTGCTTCAAAAACAGGCGTAAAGGTAGTTATGCTTGAAAACTGCATCGGCAGACGCTTTCCGGACGCTAAAGTACAAAAGATGAGAGCAGAGCTCGGTGCTCTCGGAGTGAAGTACATCAGCTTCCCTTCCGGTAATTGACGAATTTATATGGAACTTACAAATATTGGTACAATTAAAGATGTAATGACGCGCAACGGCGTTTCGTTCACCAAATCTCTCGGTCAGAATTTTCTGATAAACCCGACGGTCTGCCCGAAGATCGCAGAAATGGGCGGCTGCCAAAAAGGAACGGCGGCTATTGAGATCGGTACAGGTATCGGCGTTCTCACCAAAGAGCTTGCTCTTCGCTGTGACAGAGTCGTCGCTGTCGAGGTCGATGAACGTCTGCGTCCGGTACTTGAAGAAACGCTCGCGGAGTTCGACAACATCGAAGTCGTTTTCGCCGACATTCTGAAAACCGATGTAAATTCGCTTATATCCGAAAAACTATCAGGATATGATGACATTGTCGTTTGTGCCAATCTCCCCTACTACATCACATCGCCGGTGATAATGAAGCTTCTTGAAGAGCGCCCGCATATACGCTCGATAACTGTAATGGTACAGAAGGAAGCTGCGGAACGTCTTTGCGCCGAAGTCGGAAGCAGAGAGTGCGGCGCGGTCACGGCGGCTGTGAATTACTACAGCACACCGAAGCTCCTTTTCAAGGTCGGCCGCGGAAGCTTTATGCCGTCCCCGAATGTTGACAGCGCAGTTATACGGCTCGATATTCCGGAAAAACCGAGATTTACGGTATCGGACGAAAAGCTTTTCTTTAAGATAGTCCGCTCGTCTTTTGCCCAGCGCAGAAAACAGCTTCTCAACCCGCTCAGCTCAGCGCTCGGTATCGATAAGCAGGAGCTTGCGAAAATGCTCGCGGATTGTGGTATCAAGACGACTGCGCGACCCGAAGAGCTTAAAATGGAAGATATTGTCGCGATCTGCGAAATAATTTCACGCACAAAATAAAATATCCCTTTCTTTGACATAAATCTCACGCCTTTTGTGCTATCATTGTTGTACATAACACAATGATCACGAAAGGACGTTGAAAATGGAAAGAAGTATTGCTTCCGAAAAAAATGTCAGAGAAAGGGATTTTGGTTTTTTAAAAGGCTGTGCAATATGTGCCGCGGGATTTTTCCTCGCCCTGACAAGGCTTTTCGGTCTTCCCGCTCCCTTTGCGACAGCCGCTATATGCGCTCTTGACGGTATAGAGTGCGTATTCATGTTTGTAGGCGCTTCGGCAGGATATATAGTGAACGGCGGTATCGAGATCTGTGTTCCGTACATAGCCGCAATGGGTACGCTGACGATAATGAGGCTTATCATCAGCTTTTTCGTTCAAAGCAGACATTCGGAATTCATGCGTATCATCCAGTCAGCAGCTGCTGCCGTATGCGTATTCACAGCAAACATATTCTGTGCACAAAGCGTTTATGAGATATTTCTGTCCGTATCGTTCGCCGCTGTATCTCTCGTGTTCTCATACAGCGCGGAAAAAGTACGTTCCGTAGGCATAAACGGACTGTTCGCTGAACATAAAACGGTTGTCCGCGGCGCGGTATGTGTGCTGTTCGTGCTTATTACAGCGGCTCTTACAAGCTTACAGATCGGGTTCATAAACATAGGTGTGTTCATATCTGTACTTGCGGTGCTTTATTCATCGGAGATGAGAGCGGAAGCTTCGGCGGCAGTATTCGCTGTCCTCTCTTCCGCCGGAATAGCTGCCGGAAACACCGATCTTGCCGCTTCATGCATAATGATCTCGGTCGCTGCGCCGGTAATAATGCTTCTTGACCGCTTCGGAAGGATAACACGCGCCTGTGCCTTCATACTCACGGTCGGAACGGGACTGATAATTACGGGAATGACCGAAACAAACGGCGCTGCGGCATTATCAGCTGTAGCTGCGGCTGTCATATATATGGCTGTTCCGGAAAGGGTATTGCCCTTTTCTGCCGCTCTGAACCGTGCAGAGCTTAAAACTAACCCGCGGTCTTACGCTGCATTCGGAAAAAAGCTTGCCGGAATGGGTGATGCTGTTGACGAGATGAGAGCCGCTGTGATACGCACCGCAAAAGCGCTTGAGACCGAAAACCTTCAGGACATTTCGTGGGTATATAACAAAGCGGCAGACGAAGTATGCAAGAACTGCGCACACAATATGAGGTGCTGGGGACAACTGTACAACGATACCGCAGACATCATGAACAAAGCCTGTGAAAAGCTCCGGAACGGTTTTTTCATCACTGAAGACGTTCTCGGCGGTCATCTTCAGACGACCTGCCGTGAAAGAAGCAGGCTATCCGCTGAGCTCAACCGCCAGTATGCCCTGTTCTGCTCTGCGGGAAACGCATCCCGCAAGGTCGCCGAGATGCGGAATGTCCTTACCGGTCAGCTTGCGGCAACCGGGACAATGCTGCGCAAAATGTCCGAGGAGCTTGAACGCAACGACACTTACGACGAAAGTTCGGCGCTTGAAGCGGAAAAAGTGTTTTCTGAGAGCGGACTTACAGGAATTTCGGTCATTTCTCTGATAATTAACAACAAGCTGTGCATTGACGCTTACGGCTCCGGAACTCTTACTATGCAGCCGGACGAGCTTGCGGACAGGCTCTCTTTTGCACTTCACAGGGAGTTCGATCTTCCGGCAGTAAGCGAGATGAGCGGACGGATACATATCACCGTTTCCGAAAGGGCACGGTATGACGCACAGATAAAGGTTTTCCGCAGAAGCAAGGGAGGAAGCCGCCACAGCGGCGACTGCGTGGAATGCTTCAACGACGGGCGCGGAAACGTATATATGATACTGTCCGACGGTATGGGAAGCGGAAGCCGCGCACGCATAGACAGCGCATTCTCATGCGGAATGCTGTCAAAGCTTCTGAAAGCGGGGATAGATCTTGATGCATCACTTGAAATGCTGAATACTTCACTGCTCGTAAAATCCTCGGATGAGAGCTTTGCGACGCTTGATCTGTGCAGAATAGACCTTAACACTGGTGACGTGCTGATCTGCAAAGCCGGCGGAGCTTCGACATATATACGCTGCGGTGACACTTTCGCTAATATAAGCGAGGACGGAACACCGCTCGGTATCGGGTTCGAGGCGGATTATAAGGGTAAACTCTTCCGTATCTCGGAAGGCGACGTGATAATAATGACAAGTGACGGCGCACAGCTTGACGAAAAGTGGCTCGAACAGCTTGTAATGCGGGACAGGCACGCTGATATTGAAAAAATAACGGAAACTGCGGGAGAGGCACTTCGACTCTCATCTGACAAAGAAACGGAGGACGATATAACGATAATTGGTGTCAAGCTCGTTCGATAGGAAAACATATTACAAAATTACCCGCGAAAAATTGTTCACTGCTACAATTTGCTTTTTTTGAATGAAAAAATCGGTAATTTTCCTTGCAAAATATCAGCTTTTGTGATATAATGTTAAAATGATAGTATGGATTAATGTGCAATTTTAATAAAATTGTCAATAATTACCATATATACTATTATTTCAGGAAAGCGAGGTGATGATCTGTGATTAACTGCAGTTGGTATCTGTGGCTGCGCGGGCGTAAGATCTTCAACATACGCCAGCTTCGCGAAAACTTCGATACACCTCTGCTCACAGGTTATTTCCTCGGCGGAAGCTTAATGAAATGGCTTTCCGACATCGGAGAATATGATATTATCCAGAGGCTTTCTTCTGTTGACAAAAGCGGCGATATCGGGCGCCAGCTCGAATTTGCGTTCGGCGTATCTCCTGACCCGCACGATCCCCTCAGCGAGCCCGAAATTCCCGAACAGCCCGATGTCGTTCCCGAGATCACCGTATCAGCGGAAAAAGCCGGTGTAACCGAAATTCCCGTATTCACAGGCTCTTTCTACGGTACAAGCTCATTCAGCGGACTTTCCGAAAGCTCGTTTGCTGCTGCTTTTGCGGGCAGTATCGCAAGCTCTTTCACAATGACCGCGGAAAGCTCGTTCACTTCAATAGTCGGCAGCGCGTTTGCCGCGCGGTTCACATCGAGTTTCTCAGGTTTTGAGCTCGGCTCTTACTCTGCTTTTGTAAGCGGACAGGCTCTCAATATTGCCTCTTCCGGCTTTGCTTCATCCGGCAGCAGCTTTTGGTTCCTCTTCGGACAGAATCTTCTCAATAAAGGCTTTTTCGGCTCATTTTCACTTTCATCTTTCAACTTCGGCAGCTTCTACTGGCTGTTCGGTAAATACAGTAACCTTTTCGGCTCGTCGGGCGGTTCGTTCTATGGCTCATTCGGGCTTGCACTTATGAAGCTACTCGCTTTGTACGGCGGAAGTTTCGGCAGCTTCGGAAGCTTCGGCAATATCGGTGAATTCTTCGGAGAAGGAAGCTTCAGATATAATGCTGCGGGCGTTACTATTACCGCGGAAGAATACCACAGAACTCTTATCAACCTTTCTTCCTGCCCGCTCAATGCTTACGGATATGGGATAAATCTTGTATGAACGGAATACACGTAAATTCAACATCGCCGTTTTTTTCACGGCATCCGGACACGGAGTACTCTATCGAGGACTTCGCACTTTACTGTGAGGTCATTTCCGCGCTCGAATGGCGTAAAATGAACGGCGATATTTTTATGATTACGGACAGCATCGCGGCAGAATACTACCGTAAGCTTGGCATAGAAAAAGTATGGACAAGCTTATCGGAACTGATACCGACGGATGTTGAGGGTATTGACCCCGAAATGTTCTGGGCGGCCGGAAAGCTTATTGCGCTTCGTGATATACCCGAAAACGCTGCTCTTGTGGACGAAGATCTCATTATCTGGAAGAGTTTAGAGCTTTCGGATAAAGCGGTCACCTGTGCACACCGTGAATATATCTCCGAGAACATCTATCCTGACCCGGAGTGCTTCAAAGTAACAAAATTTTCACTTATGGAACGGCTCGACAAAAGCGCCCTTCCCTGCAACACCGCGTTTCTGTACATACCAGACAGCTCATTCCGCCTTTTCTACGCCAATCAGGCTATCGCTTTCATGAAGGAATGCTCGGAAAACAAATGCGGTGACAGACTTTGCCGCATGGTATTCGCGGAACAGCGGCTTCTCGGTATGCTGTGTGCGCTGACCGGAACTCCGGTCGATACGCTCATGGATATGAACAGGCTTTTTATCGCGCAGGAGGATTATACCCATCTCTGGGGCGCGAAGCAGGCTATGAGGGATAATGAAGAACAGCGCAAAGGGTTCCTCGAACGCTGCCGCAGACGGATAAGAAACGATTTTCCCGAATACGGCTATGTAATTGAGGCTATAGATGAAGGTACAAAAAAAGCCCGTGACCGATAAGATCACGGGCCTTTGTGCAATGATTCATTCACCGAGGTAGTTCTTTACAAGCGCCTGAAGCAGTTCATCACGATCTATTCGTCTGATAAGGCTTCTTGCGTTGTTATATGTTGTTATGTAAGTCGGATCCTCGGATAAGATATATCCGACAAGCTGATTGATAGGGTTATATCCTTTTTCATTCAAAGCCTGATATACCGTTGTGAGAATCTCTTTCATTTCATGATCGCGTTCATCCTTTACGGAGAATGTCATCGTTTTATCCTGCATACCCATATACCTTCCTTAACAGTAATTGCTAACGGGCGGCGATTTCCTCGTCCATAAGGAACAAGCGCCCATTCCGGTCGTTTATATATAAGCCGGACTAAAAAAAATTATCCCTCTATTTTATTATACACATTTTCTGAAAAAAAACAATAGGTTTTTTCAAAAAATCTGTTTTTCTTTTAATAGATAAAAAATTATTGTGCATTTTTATCAATAATTACTATTGAAAGATAGAAAATGTTTTGCTATAATATAAATATTAGGGAACTATGCCCCTTTTTTGTCATACTCAAAGTATGTCGGAGCGTGGTTCAGGTTCTATTGGAGGTAACTTTATGGCAGACGCTAAACAGGACAACAAGCAGAAGAAGGAAGTCAACAGCGAGGGTGTCGGCTTCAAGACCGTCATGGGCGGTTTTGACAAAAACGAAGTCAATCTGTATATCGCAAGGCTCAGAAAGCAGATGAAAGAACAGACTGACGAATATGAAAAGAGACTCTCTAATCTTCAGACTAACCTCGAAGATGCAAACAAAGAAGCTGCAAAAGCAAGAAATGAGAAAAAGACTGCCGAACAAGCGGCTGCTACAGCGTCCGCTCCCATTATAAAAGACAGCTCCGCGGAAACAAAGAAGCTTATAGACGATCTCAAGGCTGAAAGCGACAAGAAGATCATGGAGCTTCGCAAGAGCATTCTCGACGAGCGCAGAAATGTTGCTAAATTCGATAAAGAATGCGCTATGGCGAAGATGTCGGAGAAGAAAGTCCGCGAAGAATACCAGAAACTTAAAAATAAGTATCAGGAACTCAAGAAGAACGGCGGCGGAGTCTCCGGTAAAGCTGTTGCGACAAGCAACGCCGACGAGGTAATGGCTGAAGCCAAGGCTTTCGCTAAAGATATGATCGCGGCTGCAAAGAGCTATTCCGATAATACCGTTAAAGCTGTCGATAAATATAAGGCAGACGTAGAGTCAGAACTCAAAGAGCGTTCTGCAAAGCTCGAAGAGATCAAGAAAAAGCTCGCAGACCAGATCAAAAAGACAGAGACTGAACAGGAAGAATCTGCAAAGAAAGTCAGAGAAGCAACAAGCAAGATAAACTCCCTCACTTCCCTCTTTGAATCCTTCGCCACACAGTTCAATTCCGTAAATTCCCAGATCACCGGTGTTACGGAAAATATCGAAAGCATCTGCAAACAGTTCAATGAGACCACCGACCAGATCGGTACTGTTGCAAAGCAGATAACCGAAACAACAACACAGATCGGAAGCGTTTCAAAACAGATAAACGAGACTACTTCACAGATCGACACTGTTTCCAAGCAGATAAACGAAACTACCTCCCAGATAGACAGTGTATCAAGGCAGATCAACGAAACATCATCCCAGATAACCGGATTTGCAAAATCCATCAGCGAGACCACCGAAAAGATCAATGACGCTTCCAAGCAGATGAATGAGACCACCGGTATGATCTCCGAAGCATCCAAGAAGATGAACGAGACCACCGGTATGATCTCCGAGACATCTAAGAAGATGACCGAAGCTACCGGTATTATCACCGAGACATCGAAGAAGATAAACGAAACATCCGGTATCATAGACGAAGCTTCCAAGCAGATGAACGGATTTGGCAGCAAGCTCAATACAGCCAAGTCCGACATCGTTGACATCACAAAACTCGTTGATGTTGCAAAGAACAAGCTCGATAAGGCTAACGAAAGCGTTTCCGAAGCCAAGTCTGCTGCCGATTCACAGGCAAACGCGACCGATCTGTCGCCTATCGCTAAGATCAGCGAAGAGCTTTCTCTTGCAACAGGCGAACTCAAGGCTAAGCTTGAACTTCCCGTATTTGATGAGAGTAAGTTCAGTGAGTCTAAATTTGACGCTATTACCAGAAAACTCAAGATCGAGACTAAAATCGAATCCGACGGAAGCGCAATCTCTGCTATGGATGACGACGATCTTGAAGAAAGCGACATAATCACTTCTATCGAGATAGACTCGCCCGATACAAGCATCCCGAGCGATGACGATCTTATGGCCGACGTTCCGGACGTTATCACAGCTCCCGTATTTGAGGAAGTTAAGGCAGAAAAACCGGCTCCCGCAGCTAAAAAGGCTGCTCCTTCTCCCATACAGGATAATTCCGCAAAGGCTGAAAGACCCGGTCTCGATTCCGATTTCGAGGACTTCTTCCTCACAGAACCCAAGGACGATGATCTCTCCGGAGATATTCCGCTTATCAATATGGAAGGCGTCGGTGTTATGGACGACTTCTCACTTGATGCTTCTCCCGAGCCTATCGGCGAAGATTTCGATATCACACCTATTGACAAAGTCGCAAAACCCGATAAAGGCACTGACCTCGGAGCAGATATTTTCGATATAGCTATCGACGCTCCCGGCGCAGATGATGATACTCTTGCAAATATGATGGCCGAGGCAAGCAGCGCAGAGAAAGCAGCTAACAAGGATTTCTCGCCTTCGGACTTCAACTTTGACGCAGACAATACCCTCCCAAGCAGCGCTGCGGACGATGATTTCGGAGAATTTGCAGACCTGTTTGCAGCAGGATCATCTCAGACAACACAGACCAAAAAGAACGAGAAACCGGCATTCAAGACCTCACACGGCGGAAATGATGACTGGGGCTTCGGAAGTGACCCCGGTTCAGATTCTGACCTTTCAGACCTTCTTATATGAAAAATATCAATGTTGAACAGCTTAAGACCTTATCCCCCGAGCTTCGCGCCGGGGATAAGGTCATGCTTTCGGGAGTAGTATATACTTCCCGTGATGCCGCACACAAGCGGATTACCGAGCTTATTGAAGCCGGAAAACCTCTTCCCTATGATCTTGACGGAGCAGTTATTTATTACGCCGGACCAACCGGAACCAAAGAAGGTATGGTAATAGGAAGCTGCGGACCGACAACTTCAGGCCGCATGGATAAGTTCTCACCTGATTTTCTTGACAGAGGACTTGCGGCTATGATCGGCAAGGGCGAACGCAGTCAGGAAGTCATTGACGCTATCATACGCAACAACGCAGTTTATTTCTGTGCTATCGGCGGTGCCGGAGCTCTGGCGTGCAAATGCATAAAAAGCTGTGAAGTTATCGCCTTTGAAGACCTTGGATGTGAAAGTGTCAAGAGACTCTGCATTGAGGACTTCCCTCTTACGGTAGCCATTGACTGTCACGGCGGAAATATCTTCGACAACAGAAAAAAATATCGAAGAATGTAAAAAAAATACTTTACTGTGTTGACAATGTGAAAATTTAGTGATATAATCACTTTAGGTGCTTCTGAAAGGGTGGGTATTTATGAAAGTCTCCGACGAAGATCTCGTAGGCATCATAAAGGAACAGCCCGACCCTATGCAGAGCAGCGAAATGGCACTTCTCATCTCACGATATTCGCATATTATACGTATAAAAGCCGCAAAGCTTCGCACGAACGACATTGAGTCCGAAGACCTTTGCCAGGAGGGTTATCTTGCACTCTTCGATGCACTGCGTGCTTTTGATCCGTCAAAGGGTAATTTCTCTGCTTTCGCGGGGACGTGTATTGCGAACCGTATGAAAAACGCTGTCATCAAAGCACACGGAAGTCTGGAAAAAGCAGACGACTATGATCTTGCGCAGATACCTGACAGTGGTTCTTCAGCAGATGAGTACATCATCACAAAAGAGGATGATGCTGCTATCGAGCACCTTCTCTCTTTCCTTTCACATAAAGAATACTCTGTTATGAAGCTGTTTCTTGACGGCTATTCATACAAGCAGATAGCGGAAAAGCTCGGTATTACCCCAAAATCTGCTGATAACGCTCTTTCACGGGCAAGAAAAAAGCTCAAGGCTTTATTATGACCGATGCATAATAGTGCTTGGCGGTGCAAACCCGCAAACGGTCAATATTATATTTTATGGCGAGGTATATCGTATGTACACAGACAAAACGCTTGTATGCAAGGACTGCGGAAATGAATTCGTATTCACAGCCGGTGAGCAGGAATTCTATGCTGAAAAAGGCTTCACAAACGAGCCCCAGCGTTGCAAGGCGTGCAGAGACGCAAAGAAGAACGCTTCCAGAAACAGGGAGATGTTCACGGCAATATGCGCAAGCTGCGGTAAGGAAGCTGTTGTTCCCTTCAAACCGCGTGATGACAGACCCGTATATTGCAGCGAGTGTTTCGCAAAGCAGAAGGGTGAATAATCCGCCCGACATCATTGATTTATGAGATATACTCCGCACATAAGCTCAGTTATTTCGTATCCCCAATGACATAAAAAACTCCCGAAGTCTTTTGGCTTCGGGAGTTTTTCTTTGTGCGGTATCGCCTTTACTTTACTGTTCCGCCCCATTCTACTACCGTAAATCCCGTTCTCTCAGGAGCTTTTTCCAACTCCTGCTCCGGAATGTCAACATACTCGCCGCTCGGTGAAAACGACATGAAAACACGTATCACAGTGTCCGGTGACGGTGATATGTCAAGCTTCGCGTTATCGCTGTAATCAGCGCCGGCGAAAGTGATGACGTTATACTCATTCTTCTCCATAAAAGGCAGCCAGAATTCCATAAATTCCGCTGCTTCGCTTTCATTCATTCCAATGTATGCGAGCTTCTCCGTGAGGAATGCTTTAGTATCACTTCCTTTTACACAGAAACCGCGTGACGTATCGACATCGAAATCCATTCTGCCTTCCCAGAACAGATACGGGTATTCCCTGCCGCCGTGCAGTATCGTTCCGTCCGGCAGTGCAGTCACGTTCCAGCCATTACCGTACACAGGATCGGTTATCGTGAGCCGACCGTTGAAGTCGATCGAAACACTTACCTGCTCCGGCTTTTCGGGGTACAGATAAATCACAGGCTTGGCAGCTACCATTTCTCCGGGTGAAGCATAATCGCTCAGTGTTATCGAGACGGGCATTACACGGTGATAGTACATACTTTCCTTGTACATCACGGTGAAAGATACATCTACCACATCACCGACACAGAGTTCAGGGTACTTTGCCGTGTCGCAGATGACATAATAGCGCTGCGGGAGCGGGAATGGCATCTCACAGACAAACATATCCGGGCGTATCTCGTCGATCAGGAACGTATATGTACCGTTTTCCTCCTCGACATCATACTGCGGCGCGGTATCGCTGTCAACGATCTCAAATTCGCAGTAATATACATCGGATGTTCCGTCAGAATGGTTGATAACAGGCTTGACGATGCGGTATTTTCCGGCAGTTATCGGCTCTGCATACTTTTTGTCCTCAAGACTTATCTCAACGGTCGGTTGTGACATACCGGAAATCTCATAAGCAACTTCTATCCAATACATTCCCTCAGCAAACTCTACCGGTCTCCAGCTCCCGTTGTCGAGCTTTTCAAGACTGTAATTCTCGCCCGTAATTGCTAAAGCAGAAGGATCCTGACTCGTATTCGACATTCTGAGTGAGATATGATCCACATCTGTGGTTATCCTGTCCGCGCCGCTTATGATCTCAAGCTTTATATCATCGTGAGAGAACGGCTCACCGGTGTAAGACGTCATTACCGGAGCATCAGCCGGCGGCAGTGTAGTTTCCTGCAATTCACGGCTCGATGTGGTCATAATAACAAAACTTTCGCCGTCGAGCATCGTAGTCTCGTAAGTCTGCTGCGGCGCAGCTTCATGCGCGGCGGAAGTTACCGTGTCCTCCACAGCAGATGTCTCGGCAGCCGGCTGTGTGACCGTCGCTTCAGTCGAAGCGGCAGCACCGCCCTGACCCTGCTGCTTACAGCCCGCAGATGACAGAAGAACGGCAGCTGCACATAATACAGAGATCTTTCTTCGTATGTTCATTGTATCATCTCCTCGTTTTTCAGAAAGACGCACAGCTTCCCGTCAAAGACGGGAAACCGTACGAGCACTTTGCGGTGGACAACCGCGTCAATGTGGTGCATTGAGAGGTGCTTCATATACAACACTATGCGGAAAGACAAAAGGTTACAAGTATTTTCAAATAAAAAAACCGCAGCCTATAACCGTACTTCGGCTGCGGGGTAAAGTTTTTTCGGACAGAGACCGGCAGGTTAAAAAAATAAGTGAGTTGCCACAACATTGAACATAATTATATAAAAAATAACATAAAAGAATAACGCAAAACAAATACCATGAACACTCACAAACCGGTTTTATCAAAAAAAGGGTGCCAATCTCTGTCCGACGGAAAAAGATCAGATTTCAAAGTCGAACTCGACCGTGTTGTTTACCGTATCAAGCGCTGTCTGAAGCTTCGCGAGCCTGTCGGATATATCGTCATAATCCTTCTCAACGGCAGCGATATCATAGTTCGCATAACGGTAATCAATAATATTTGACGTACTTCTCATGTGATCAACACGCGCTTTTGGCAGCACCGACTTCATATCGCGCAGTTTATCACGGCGGCGCGAAAGCTGCGGCATCAGAACAAGAATCTGATCTATCGTCATACCGAGATCAGAAACGATATATGTAGAATTGAACACATTCAAAGCGTGCTTTATGACTCTGATCTTATTTTCAAGCCCGATGAGTTTTGCCTGTGTTTCGGCATAATCATAAACAGGTCTCACGCTTTCCACGTCCTCGCCCACTGCGGCAATGAAGCAGCGGCTCTGATCTTCGATCTCAAGGATACCGCGCATATCATCATCGCATTTACGCAGAATTTTAGCAGCCTGTGCAGATGTAACTTTCATGATACTTCCTCCTTTTCATTGGAACCATTCTTATATAACAAATTACCGTACAGAAAAACTGTACGGTAATCTTTAATGGAGCGGATTACGAGGCTCGAACTCGCTACCTCCACCTTGGCAAGGTGGCGCTCTACCAGATGAGCTAAATCCGCATATCTCAGAAACTCTGAGAGTCCACATCTGCGTGGCAGGATACCGTCCCCGAGCAATATGCTCGAGACGGATTTGCCGCCGCACGTATGCGGTTGGTGCTTCCGGTCGGAATCGAACCAACGACACGGGGATTTTCAGTCCCCTGCTCTACCGACTGAGCTACAGAAGCAAATGCTGTATAAAATACAGCGTGGCGACCCGAATGGGGCTCGAACCCATGACCTCTAGCGTGACAGGCTAGCGTTCTAACCAGCTGAACTACCGGGCCGTAAATGTCGCTTCAAACAATTGGTGGGAGTTACAGGGCTCGAACCTGTGACCCTCTGCTTGTAGGGCAGACGCTCTCCCAGCTGAGCTAAACTCCCTTGTCTTTCAGCGACTATCTTATTATACACAAAACGACCTCATTTGTCAAGAGTTTTTTCAAAAAAAATTAATTATTTTTTAATTTTTTATCGGATCGTATTTATGGATCGCGAGAAAACCCTCATAAACAGCGGGAATGCCGCGTTACGGCACTCCCGCTGAAGCTTATATAAGATCAATATTTCTGTAAACACTGTCCGCTATAGTCGAGCAAACACTGTAAACTCCGTCATCGTCGCGTGAATGGCTTGCACCTGTCGTGAATACTACAACAGTATTCTTTGTTTCCGGGTCATAGGAAGCAAGTGCGATGACACCATAGGCGTTTCCTGTATGATAGTAAACTCCCGATGTTCCGTAGCGTTCTTTCCCATATCGCAAACCAATGCACTGCTTGAATTTGCCGCCGTACTCCGATGCTGTAAAATATCTCTTTTCAAGCATCTCGACCGTTTCGGGCGCAAGTATCTGTTCATTCTTGAACATACCGTCATTCGCAAGCATATAGAACATCTTGGCTACATCGCGCGCCGAGCCGGTAAGTCCGCCGACGTAATTACCGGAATTATTTCCGACAATACCGTCCGGTAAAACATATTTAGCCTCACCCGGAAGAAGTTCAACGCCGTGATCTGCTTCGTAAAGAGTCGCAAGCCTGCTCTGTTTCTCGATATTGCCGGAGAAGAACGACATATCCACGCCGAGCGGCTTAAAGAGGTTCTCCTGAGCGTAATCCTCAAGAACAGTGCCAGACGCGACCTCAAGCGTTGCCGCAGCCACGGAAGTAGCGTAGTTATTATAATACCACGATGCTGCGGTACCTATCTTCTTGTCGGTGTAGTTTCCTGCTTTCGTAATCTGGTCAAGTATCTTTTCCTTATCCTGCTTCATCGAAAGATAACCGAGCGTGGAGGTATGTGTCAGGAGTGTCGCAAGCGAAACCGGCTTCGGAAGCTTCTCACCCCAGTATTTCGAGATCTTCTTATTTATATCAAGAATACCCTGTTCCTGCATCTTTACCGCGCATATTGCTACCGCGACCTTGCTTATCGATGCTGCTCTTATCTTCGTCGCATTACCTATCGCCTTTTCGCCGTATCTGGAATATCCGTATGTCCAGTCAAACACCTTTCCGTCGCTTCCGCGTATAGCAGCGACCTGAACACCTATCGCATTCGACTTTATCGCTGTATCATTGACCACTTTCATAATATCGGAATACACCGTTCCGTCGGAAACAAACTCTTCGGGCGCATCAAGCTCCGGCATATAAGCTTTTTTGATGTAGCGACGGGAGAAATCACTGGACACCCAGCCTACCCTTCCTGTTTTGTCTTCAAGCTTGTACCAGAGAATGTCAAAATCGTCAAACTGGGCGCCAAGGTATGTGAAAGAACTTGCTTTCTTTGTTCTCGCGGTAATTTCATAGCTCACACCGGGACCGCTTCGTATATTGACATTTTTTGAAAGTATTCTTATGTAATAAGGTGTCTCGGTCTCTGCACGCGCAACAACAGATGCGCTTATTACGAGAGCACATGACAGAATGACCGAAGCGACCTTTTTCATGATCTTCATAGCTTTCTTCCTTTCGACAGTTTATTACATATATTATATCACCGGCAGCACATATTGTCAATAGTATAGCACCCATATACCATATATTGTTTCGTTCCTCTTGGCTCTTCTCGTGCACGTTCGTAAATATCTCGTCCGGGAACAAGCTTTACATAAATAACAAAACGTGTCTTTTATCTGTAATTGCTTGACAAACATATAACATTATGATATAATACCTTTGTTATATAAACACGGATATTCTGAGGGAAGTACGGTGAGATCCCGTCGCAGCAGTCACTACCGTTAAAGCCGGGTCGCTCGATATTCGTGCGGGAAAACGCATTTTCGGACATCGGAAAATGTGCCGGCAGCGCTTTCCTTACACAATAAGGAAAGTTTTTTATTGCAAAAAAAGGAAGGATGTAAATTATGAAGAAATTGATCGCAACAGCGGCAGCACTTGCCGCAGTAAGTGCATTCAGCGTTGTAGCATTCGCTGATGCCTATGTAACTATCTCTGATGAGACAGGAAAAATCGTGGTAGCTATGATGCCTATCGAGCTCACAGACAATGACGGCGACGGAAACATCACTGTAAACGACGTTCTCATCTCCGCTCATGATGAATTCTATGCCGACGGCAACGGAAGTGCTGAAGAGAGCTACGCAACAGTTGACAGCGATTACGGCCCTATGATCACAAAGCTCTGGGGAGTTGAAAACGGCGGAGCTTACGGCTACTATATAAACAATGTAGCAGGAATGAGCCTTAATGACCCCATTAAGGATAACGATCATCTCTACGCTTTCGTTTATACCGATGCACAGAATTACAGCGATAAGTACACTTACTTTGATCTGCCTACCTATACTTATGACGGTATAGCTCCCGATACTCAGCCTTCGATCGAGCTTCACCTCAGCGCTGCTGCTTTTGACGAGAACTGGTCTCCTGTAACAGTTCCGGTAGAAGGCGCAACCATCACGATAAACGATGAAAAGACCGATTTCGTTACGGACAGCACAGGTACAGTCACAGTTGACCTTCCCGGCGGAAGAGACGGCGTTTACATCATCAGCGCTGTTTCCGAAACCGAGACTATCGTTCCTCCGATCACCCTTGTAAAAGTCGTTGTTGACGAAGAAGCCACAGACAACGATATCGAAGACAACGGCGCACAGGAAATCACTGATGCTCCCGAAACAGGCGATGTTGATGCAGCGACTGACAGCTCAAAGGGTTCGCCCGACACAGGTATTGCCGATGTTGCCGCTGTTGCAGGCATAGCTGTTCTCGCAGCAGGCGCATTCATTGTTGCTAAGAACAGAAAGTAATGAAAAAACGGATAATCTCGTTTATCACAGCAATAGTAACAGCCGCGTTCGCTCTGTCGTTCGCGGCTTTTGCCGATTTTAAAAGCCCCGCCGAGGTTCAGCCGATCATCGACGAAATAACGGCTTTTGAGCTTAAAAAGAACGGAGCATCGGATATACAGGACTGGATAAACGGAAATCTCACCCAAAATGCCGGCAAAAGCTCCGAATGGTATGCTATCACTCTTTCAAAGTACGGTAATTATGATCTGTCCGACTATGCTGACGCTCTCGAAAACTATATCGCGGAAAACAAGATCTCATCTTCAACTTCACGAATGAAGTGTGCTATTGCACTTCTCGCCGCCGGACGCAGCGGAAAACTCACGGATGAGATCGCGGAAAACTCTGTCGGTGAGCAGGGCATAATGAGTTTAATCTACGGACTTCATCTGCTGAACAATAGCTGTTCCTGCTCCCGGTACACGACCGACACACTTACTTCCGAACTGCTTTCCATGCAGTTTGACGACGGCGGATGGGCAATAATGGGTCAGTACGGCGATATTGATGTTACCGCCATGACAGTTCAGGCTCTTGCGCCTCAATACGAAAAAAGTGAAACAGTCAGAAACGCAGTTGACCGGGCGCTTATGTTTATGTCCGAAAAACAGCAGGAAGACGGCGGATATATAAGCTTCGGGACTGCCAACCCAGAGAGCGCCGCGCAGGTCCTGATCGCGCTGTCATCGCTCGGAATCGACGTTACTGACACGCGTTTCGTCAAGAACGGTAAAAATATAATTGACGGCATCGTGAAATACAAACTTGCAGACGGTTCTTTTTCGCACACATACGGCGGTGACAGCAATGATACCGCCACTGTACAGGCTTATCTCTCGCTGTCCTCGTATATTCTTATGAAAGAAACCGGAGCGCGCATGTACGAATTCCCTGCCGAGAGCTCTGTTACACAGCCGGAAAGCGTCGATACGCCCGAAATAACGACTGTTGCTGAAACGGCACCGGCAACGGAACAGACTATACAGACTGGAAACGAAACGGTATCCCCTGCTCCCGAAGCCAAAAGCGACTACAAACCCGTTGCTTACTGTATTATTGCCGGTGTCGCTGTGACGGGCTGCATTGTTCTGCTCATTCTCAAAAAACGCAGACTGTCCAACTTCGTCGCAGTCATTATAATTGCCGGCGCTGCTGTGGCATTCATTTTCTTCACGGACTTCCGCAGCAGTGACGATTATTACAGAGGCGGCAGTCTTGTAAAAGAAAACATCATTGGCAAAGTTACTATGACCATACGCTGTGATACGATCGTCGGAAAAGACAGTTCTCCATACATTCCGGCGGACGGCATTATACTCGATACCACCGAATTTGACATAGAAAGCGGGGAGACGGTATATGATATTCTCACCGAAGCCGCAAGAACAAACAACATACAGCTTCAGGTCAACGGTGATTATATAGCGGGTATAGCGTATCTCTACGAATACGACTACGGTGACCTTTCCGGCTGGATATATCACGTAAACGGCGACACTCCGTTCGTAATGTGCTCGGATTATAAACTCTCAGACGGAGATGTGATCGAATGGCTCTATACTTGTGAACTTGGTAACGACCTGAAAACCAATTCATAATTAAAGGGTACCTCTAAAAACCGCTTTGAATAGAGAAAATGAGATGATTGCGCCAAATGCAAGGAAAGGCTCCGAAAGCTTGCTGACGCAAGGTGAGGAGACTTGACGAAGCAGTTGGTGCAAGCAGTTCTTTTTCTCTCAAATGGGTTTTTAGAGGTTCCCTAAAGCGTCGCTCAGAGTATTTTCCGTGTTGTATTCAAGGTATGAATTGTGCATTATATTTAAAGTGGGGGTGTTGATATGCGTGGATTCAAAGAGCTGAATCCTGCCGTAATAGCTTTATATTACTTGTGTGTTATCGGCACGGCTATGTTCATAATGCATCCCGTTATCATCATACTTTCACTTTTCGGTGCCGTGACACTGTACATAACGATCGACAAAAAGCGAAAAGCCGGGCTTCATGTATCGTTCTTTCTGTTGTTCCTGATACTCGCGGTCATAAATCCTATCTGGTATCACAACGGCGTTACCGTTCTCTTTGTTGTCAACGACAGCCCTATAACTCTTGAAGCTCTGCTTTACGGCATTTTCGCGGCTGCGATGATAATATCTGTACTCTACCGGTTCCGTACATTTTCCATGATAATGACCGCCGACAAACTAATGTATATTTTCGGAAAGCTCTCGCCCAAGATCTCACTGATACTTTCAATGGCACTTCGCTACATACCGCTTATGAGAAAACAAACCGGAAAAGTACGCAACACGCAGAAAGCTCTCGGCATATACCGCGGCGACAACATAGCCGACACACTCAAAGGCGAGGTGCGTATATTCTCGATAATGGCAACATGGTCACTCGAAAACGGCATAATCACCGCCGACAGTATGGAAGCACGAGGTTACGGAACTCACCGGCGCACTTCGTTCTCGCTGTTCAGACTAAAGGCTTCGGACATGATATTCCTGACACTGTGCGTTGTACTGACCGCTATAGTGATAACATCAGCCGTTACGGGTGAAACGGATATGACTTACTACCCCGCTGTTTCCGCAATTTCATCAACACCGCTCGCGCTGGCATCATATATATCATACGGCGTCCTGTCGTTCCTGCCCGCTATACTTGAATGGAAGGAGGTACTGCGTTGGAAATACTTAATATCAAAGATCTGAGTTTCACCTATCCGCTCGCGGCATCTCCCGCTCTCAAAAACATTTCGTTGTCGGTGAACGAGGGCGAGTTCATAGCCCTTTGCGGAGCTACCGGGAGCGGTAAATCAACACTCCTGAGAATGCTTAAGCCCGAACTCTCTCCGCTCGGCGAAAAGTCGGGAAGCATATCTTTCAAAGAGCGCCCGATAGATACCGCAGAAGCCTCTGAAACAGGCTTCGTTATGCAGGATCCCGACCACCAGATAGTGACCGACAAAGTCTGGCATGAGCTTGCTTTCGGACTTGAGAATATGGGAATGCCACATACTGCTATTGCGAGAAAAACTGCGGAAATGGCAAGCTACTTCGGCATCGAGGACAAGTTTGAGAGCAGCATCTCCGAATTATCCGGCGGTCAGAAACAGCTCATAAATCTTGCCGCCGTAATGGTCACCGAACCGGAGCTCCTAATTCTCGACGAACCGACCGCTCAGCTCGACCCGATAACTGCGTCAGAGCTTATAAACACGGTCAAAAAGATCAACCGTGACCTTTCGCTTACAGTAATTATCGCCGAACACAGGCTTGAAGAAGTTATACCGATATGCGATAAGCTGCTCGTTATAGAGAATGGCACGGTGCTCGCTTTCGGAAAACCGGAGGACGTTCTCAGACAGTTGTACGGGTACAGCGATATTATGTGCGGAATGCCTGCCGCAGCGCGTATCTCGGCACTGCTCGGCGAAAACAACTGCGCACTTTCTGTAACGCAAGGCAGAGATCTCGTACGGAAATACGGTAATGAAAAAGAACTTCCGGAAAACAAACCGGACGAGAACAGCAAAAGAAACATCGCCCTCGCTTTCCGAGATATTTATTTCCGCTATGAACGAACTACTCCGGACATTCTGAAGGGTTTAAGTTTCGATGTTTATGAAAACGAGATCTTCTGCATTCTCGGCGGAAACGGATCAGGAAAAACAACCGCTCTTTCCTGCGCTTCCGGTATTCTCCGTCCTTATTCCGGAAACATATATATTTTTGGCAAAAAGATCAAAGAGTACAAAAACCAGTCGCTTTACAACGAGTGTCTCGCTCTCCTTCCTCAGGACATAATGACAGTGTTTCTGCGCAATACTGTCCGCGAAGAGCTTGACGACGCCGGTGCAGATATAAGCGCTCTGCCTTTCGATCTTACACCGCATCTCGGTAAACACCCTTATGACCTGTCAGGAGGCGAGAGACAGCTCGTCGCACTCGCAAAAGTGCTTGCACTCAAACCGAAGCTTCTGCTTCTCGACGAGCCAACCAAGGGGCTTGACGCAGCTGCAAAGCAGCGGATAATATCACTTCTCCGGAAACTTACCTCCAATGGAATGACTATTGTTACTGTCACGCATGACGTTGAATTTGCTGCGGAATGTGCCGACAGATGTGCGCTGTTCTTCCGAGGTGAGATAGTATCAGCTGCTCCCCCGGACGAGTTCTTCTCCCAAAACAGTTTCTATACCACTGCCGCGAGCCGTATCACACGCGGGCATTTCCGCCGCGCAGTCACAGCACAGAAAGCCGCAGAGATGTGCAAACTCAACGGTCTGAAGGAGGCGGATGTATGATAGCAATAAAAAACGCCGGTATCCGGAGCTTCATCAGAACCGCTTTTCCGTTCATATTCATTCCGGTCTTTACGATACTCGGCAGCGCCTTTTTTGACAGCGGCAAACATCTTATCATATCACTCGGTGTCGCAGTGATGACACTTCTCGTATTCGTTTCGGGCTATGAAAAGAAAAAGACCGGAACACGCCGCATGGTCATAGCTTCTGTAATGATAGCGCTTTGTGTTCTCGGAAGGTTCATACCGGTATTCAAACCTATAACCGCGCTTACAATAATCACAGGAATGTATCTCGGCGGAGAAACCGGATTTCTCGTCGGCTCGCTATCGGCTGTCATATCAAATATCTTCGCCGGTCAGGGTCCGTGGACTGCCTTCCAGATGCTTTCATGGGGACTTATCGGGCTTATAGCGGGACTTGCTGCAAAGCCGCTGAAAACAAGCCGCATTCTGCTGCTTATTTACGGTGCGCTGTCGGGTATCGCCTATTCGTTTATAATGGATATATGGACAACGCTATGGTATAGCGGCGGGTTCGATACAGCTGTGTATCTTTCCGCGCTCGTAACGGCTATTCCCTACACCGTGAGCTACGCAGTTTCAAACTTTATCTTTCTTCTTTTCCTTGCGAAACCGTTCGGCGAGAAACTGGAACGGCTGCATATCAAATACGGAGTATAAAAATACCGCATAGCGACAAATGTCACTTGCGGTATTTTTTTACATCGAGCCGAGTATCTTATACAGCATCCTGTGCAGTTCCACCGCTTCTTCCGGTGTAAGCGTAACACAGCACGCTATTTTAGGCGGAATTTCAATTGCACGCTCTTTCAGAGTCTCACCGTCATCAGTTATCTCAACGATAAGTACCCTTTCGTCCTCTGAAGAACGTGTACGGGTCACAAATCCTTTTGATTCAAGGCTTTTCAGTACCGGGGTAAGTGTTCCGGAATCGAGATAAAGCTTTTCACCAAGCTCCTTGACGCTGAGCCTTTTTTTGTCCCACATAACCATCATCACGATGTACTGGGTATAAGTCAGACCTATTTCATCGAGATGCGGATGATATTTTTTCACGATCTCCCGCGAACATGCATAAAGCGGGAAGCAAAGTTGGTTTTCAAGCTTCAGCATATCATAATTCTTTTCCATTGCCGCTCCTTATGCAGTCCTGCTCTCTTCGTATGCCTGTCTGACCGCTTTTGCGAGCTGGTCGGCGCATGACGTCGGGCGGCCGTTGCAGGTATTTCCGCCAAGCTTCTTTTCGATCTCATCTACAGTCATTCCGTCAACAAGGATAGACACGGCTTTTAAGTTTCCGTTGCAGCCGCCTCTGAATGAGACATTTCGCACCACATCACCGTCAAGCGTAAAATTAATTTCTGTCGAACAGACCATTTTTGTTTTGTACTTGTAATCCATGGTTTCTCCTCCCTTGATTAAGATCGCACTTTCCGTTACTCAAACGCATTGTGTCAGTAACCCTGCGCTCTCAATTCAATTGATGTCAATTTAATTTATTATACAGTATATGTGTTGTTTTGTCAAGTGATTATAATAACTATATTGCACATTCTGAAAACCTCGGTTGACAATTTATCACTTTCGCTGTATAATAAAATAGTATTATTATGTTTAAAGATGCTTTGACAGCGCAAGCAAAAACTGCATATAATGTCACAGGGGTGATCTTATGCAGGGTCTGTTCTTCTTTCTGACCGTTTTCTGCGGGATATTCGGAGCTTATATCCTTATCGGTATCATATATAACGCTGTCATATCGCTTTTAGGAAAAGGAAGATCGTCAAATGGCGGAAAACACGGAAGAAATAATAACGATAACCGGCATGGCCGAGGAAATAGTCTATAAAAATCCCGACAACGGTTACATAGTTATAACAATGGACATTGACGGGGTTCCCGAAACCGTCGTTGGTACACTCGGTGATATAGTCGAAGGTGAATCGCTCATTCTCCGTGGGAATTATATTGCGAGCGCCAAGTACGGCAGACAGTTCAAGGCGGTGACCTGTGAACGAAAGCTGCCGACGACAGCCGAGGAGATACGCCGTTACCTCGGAAGCGGTATTATCAAGGGCGTCGGTCCCGCCATGGCTAAAAAGATCGTTCATGCTTTCGGTGAAGAGTCTCTCGACATAATCGAGAATGACCCGAAAAGACTTTCTACACTCAATGGCATTTCCGTTGACAAGGCACTTTATATTGGTACGGAATTCCGGAAACTCTGCGGAATACGGACGATAATTGAGTTCCTTCAGCGTTACGAAATAAGCCCGCTCACAGCATCACTCGTATGGAAAGCGTACGAAGGCGAGAGCGTCGTAAACGTGAAGAGCGACCCGTATCTTCTGTGCAATGACGATTTCGGCGTTGACTTCTCTCAGGCGGACAGGATTGCGAACGATCTCGGGCTCTCTCCTTTCAGCATGAGCAGGATAAAGGCGGGCATCACCTATGTTCTTCGCGAAAACGCCGCGGCAGGTCATACCTGTGTTCCGCGTACAAGCCTTACGGAAGTAGTCTGCCCTTTGATACGCGTCGGAGAAGATGATTTCGACAAAGCCCTTTTCGAGGGTATCGAAGAGCACCTTTTCGTTTCCTATGAGACATCACGTCGGGAATACATCTACCTCGCAGATTATTATAACGCCGAAAGCTACATCAGCAAAAAGATAGCTACGATGCTGAAACTATCTGCTCCTTTCACCAAAGACTATTCAGATGATATAGCGGGGATAGAATGGGAGGACAACATACACTATGAAGAACTGCAAAAAGCTGCAATAAACGCAGCGCTCGGCAACAATATCTTCATACTTACCGGCGGCCCCGGAACAGGTAAAACGACTACTCTTAACGCAGTGATAAAACTCTGCGAGGCGAAGAAAAAACGTATGATGCTAGCGGCACCGACCGGACGCGCGGCAAAGCGAATGTCGGATCTTACCGGACGCCCTGCCAAGACCATACACAGGCTTCTCGAAGTGGATTTTTCAAACAAATCAGGCAAGCCGAAATTCAAGCACCACGACAAGAACCCGCTCAATGCGGACGTTATCATAATAGACGAGATGTCAATGGTCGATACGTTGTTATTTGAAGCGCTGCTGCGTGCAGTCAAGCTCGAAAGCAAGCTTATCATGGTCGGTGACTCGAACCAGCTTCCGAGCGTCGGCGCGGGAAATGTGCTCCGTGATCTTATATCATCGAAGATGATACCGACTGTCGAACTCAAAGAGATCTTCCGTCAGGCCGCCGAAAGCCTTATCATAACCAACGCGCACAAGATAGTGCACGGAGAGATGCCCGAACTTGACAACAGGAAGAAAGACTTCTTCTTTATGCCGACCGCAGGTGACGAAGATACCGCAAAACTCGTTATCGATCTTGCAAAGACGAGACTGCCGAAAACGTATGAATACTCACCGATTGACGATATACAGGTGCTCTCGCCTACGAAAATGGGTACAGCAGGCACAAAGGAGCTCAACCGCTCATTGCAGCTCGCGCTCAATCCCCCGTCCCGTATGAAAAAAGAATTCCGCTTCTTCGACACTGTTTTCCGCACAGGCGACAAAGTAATGCAGATAAAGAACGACTACGACGTTATCTGGAAGCGCGGCGCAGACAACGGTACAGGCATATTCAACGGCGACATCGGCATTATTTACGACATAGATGTAAGCAACGCCCTGCTGTTCATCGACTTCGACGGACGAAAGGCAGTCTATACGAGCGAAATGCTCGGAAAGCTTGAGCACGCCTATGCCGTCACGATACACAAAAGCCAGGGCAGCGAGTACAAAGCGGTGATAATGCCGCTCACGCTGTACTCGAACAATCTGCTTTACCGCAATCTTCTCTATACCGGTGTCACGCGAGCAAAAGAGATACTTATTATTGTCGGAACACGCGATGCAGTCGTGAGAATGGTCGAGAACAACAAAAAGACGAACCGTTTCTCATGCATTAAAGATATGCTTGAGCAGGAATATGGAGAATGACAAAGTAATCGTTTGAATCGTATTATACAACTGGTTAAGCAAAGCGCCCACGGAGCCGTATGAGTTATGTTGATAGGAGAAGAGATAATATGCATCATAATTTGCTGTTTGACCTTGACCAGACATTGCTTGATTTTCACGCTTCCGAACATATTGCATTGAAATATATTCTCGAATCGAACAGTCTGACATTCACTGAGGAACGCTATACTCTTTTCAAACAAGTTAATAAAAAACTTTGGCTTGAATTTGAAAAAGGGCTTATCACAAAATCTCAGATATTTGAAAAGAGATTCAGAACCTTATTTGAAGAATGCGGGTGCGGTACAAGCGGAATGGACATATTGTCTATAAACGCCGCATTCATTGATAAAATGTCACAGAACGGTGTCCTTATGGACGGAGCGTTTGATTTTCTTGAAAAAGTCCGTAAGAACATACCCAATGTACGAATGTATATTATCACCAACGGCGTAACGAAAAATGCTATGGGAAGAATTGTTTCTACCGGGCTTGATAAATATATAGAAAAAGTGTTTATAAGCGATGCTATGGGAGTTGCCAAGCCGTCACGCGAGTATTTTGACATAGTCATGAATACCGTCAATGAACCTGATGAAAGCTTTATGGTGATCGGAGATTCGCTTACATCGGATATGCTCGGAGCAAAAAATTACGGTCTGACAAGCTGCTGGTTTATGCCGACAGGTGATGCGGAAAATGCCGTCAAGGAATATAGCATTGATTACACGGCGTCTTCGTTTGATGAGTTGTTTGAAATAATAAAGGAATGGACAGAAATACCAGAAGAACACAAATGAACTACACGATAAGAAAGATGAAACAGAGCGAATACCCGCTCCTCGCCGATTTTCTGTATGAGGCTATATTCATTCCGGAAGGGGTAACTCCCCCGCCCCGCGATATTATCACGCAGGACGAGCTTCAGGTATATATCCGCGGCTTCGGAGACAGACCCGAAGATATATGCTTTGCCGCCGAGTCTGACGGTAAGATCGTCGGCGCTGTATGGGTACGGATAATGGACGACTACGGACATATCGACAACGAAACTCCGTCGTTTGCTATCTCGCTCTATAAGGAATACCGCGGTCATGGTATCGGCACAGAGCTTATGCGGACTATGACAGCCGAACTGAAAAAACGCGGATATAAACGCGCTTCTCTTGCGGTGCAGAAAGCAAACTATGCCGTAAAGATGTACAAGTCTGTCGGATTTGAAATAACCGGCGAAAACGACGATGAATACATAATGATAATAAAACTGAGAGAGGGATAACTATGGATATTATCGAGTATTACGGTTCAGAAAGGAAGGAGCACTGGCTTGCTCAGCTGAGGACCTGTGAATGGGATGCGGGCAAACTGCTGTTTGACCTGCTGACGGGTAACTGTGCAGAAGAATTTCTCGGTGAATCGCCGAAGATATTTTTGCTGGCAGACGGAGATGATCTCGTCTCGTTCTGCACACTTGCGCAAAAGGATGACATACCGGACTGTGAGCTCATGCCATGGATTGGGTTTGTATATACTTTTCCCGATTACCGCGGACACAGATATGCAGGAAAGCTTATTGAGCACGTAGAAAAGACCGCATATAATGCAGGTCACAGTAAGATCTACATATCGACAAATCATACCGGACTATATGAAAAATACGGATATATGTTCTTCGAAACGCGAAAGGACTTAAACGGAGATAATTCTCTTATATATATCAAAACGCTCAGAGAACAGGACAATGAACTCGGAAGGGATGAAAAAATGCACGACAGAATAAAAGAATACATATATGCAAACAAGGAGCGTCTTCTCTCTATGATATATGAGCTCGTGGCTGTCCACAGCGAAAAAGGCGAACCTTCCGAAGGCGCGCCGTTCGGAATAGGTCCTCGCGCAGCTCTCGACAAGATGATCGGGATCTGCCGCCATGAAGGCTTTGTGACACGGCTCTGCTATGATGTTGTCGGTACTGCCGACCTTCTTCCGGAAGGTTCAAACGAGATGCCGGCTCTCGGTATTCTCGGACATCTTGATGTTGTCCCTGCTGAAGGTCAGGAGGGTTGGCTCACAGACCCGTTCAAAATGATCGAAAAAAACGGAATTCTCTACGGGCGCGGAGTCATTGACGACAAAGGTCCTCTATGTGCGGCATTTATGGCTATGAAATGCATTCAGACCCTCGGCATACCGCTGAAGAAAGGCGTGCGGCTCATATTCGGCACGGACGAGGAGAACGGCTCGGAAGACCTTTCGATTTATATGGCAAACGAGGATCTGCCCGAAAATGTATTTACACCTGATGCAGCATTTCCGTTGATAAACATAGAAAAAGGACGATTGCTGCGGCATTTCAAAGGTACTCACATCTTTAAGGGCGGAAGTGTCGTAAGCTTCCACGGCGGAAGTATTCCGAACGCCGTTCCGGACAGAGCGGAATGTGTTGTAAGTGACATATCTGCAATAGTCATTGAAAACGAGATAGATGAAGACACTTCCGGAGCCGAATTCAAAGTCACAGAGGGAAAAGACGGTGTGCGTATAATATGCATCGGTCGTTCTGCGCACGCTTCGACTCCGGAAACGGGCATAAACGCCGTAACAGCACTTATCGGGCTGCTGTGCAGACTCCCTCTCGCCCGGCACCGTGAGACCGACAAGCAAAGAGATATGCTGCATGGACTTAACGAGATATTCCCGTTCGGAGAGACCGACGGAACGCACGCGGGACTAAAGGCGGAAGACGATGTTTCCGGCGGTCTTACGCTCGCTTTCAGCATATTCGATATGGAAAACGGTGAATGCTCGGGCTGCGTTGATATACGTTTCCCTACCTGCATGACACTTCACAAGGTTGATACATTCCTGCGAAAAGCACTCAGTGACGCCGGATTTACCGCGGAGAGCCTTGAAGGACATGCTCCACATATCGTCGATGAAAACAGTGAGTTTGTACAGAAACTTCTCAGAGTCTATGAGCGCTGTGAGGGAGAGAAAGGCCGCTGTCTTGCTATCGGCGGCGGAACGTATGTCCACAATGTACCGGGTGGTGTGGCGTTCGGTGTCGAACGCGGCGACACAGACTATAAGATGCACGGAGCCAACGAATGGATAACCGTTGACGAACTGCTTAAAGACGCGATAATATTTACGGAAGCGATAATCGAAATATGCGGATAGAAAAAGGAAACACAAAAAATACGAATATGCCCAAAAGGCTCGCTTTATACTTTCTCGGTCTGTTTATTATGACTTCCGGCATAGCTTTCTCTGTTCTTTCCGATCTCGGAGTCTCTCCGCTCAGCACACTTCCATACGCGGTCGAGCTATGGACAGGGTTTGATATGGGACTCGGGACTATGGTGATGCATGCATTTTTTGTGCTGGCACAATTGATACTGCTCCGGAAGAAATTCCACCCGATTATTCTTCTTCAGATCCCCGCGGGAATAGTTTTCGGCTGGTTCACAACGCTCTGCAACGGGCTTGTACTGATGATCCCGAGAACAGACTTTATTCCGCTTCAGATACTTTTGCAGCTCATAAGCATACTGCTCGTTGCTATCGGGATCTATATCTATCTTCCGGCAAACATAATCCCGCTTGCGGGTGAAGGGATAGTAAGGGCGATCTCGGATACATTCAAGTGGCAGTTCGCAAAGGTAAAGATCTTTTTTGATGCTTCGATCGTCGTTATCTCCGGTGTACTGTGCTTCCTGACTGTCGGAAGGCTCGGAAGCGTAGGAATAGGCACTGTAATGTCGGCTTTACTTACAGGAACATTTATCGCGTGGATAGAAAGATTTATGAAGAAACGCAAAGAAAAAAAGCAGCAAAAACAAGCAGCCGAAAACGAAATGAATACCTAATATAAAACAATTTACAAAAAACACTTGCTTTTTTTCAATAATGTGGTATAATTATATAGAATATTTTACACAAAAGACAGCTGCTTACCTGTCTTGTAAAAGCGGGTAAGTGCAAATAAATGTGTTTATCTTATGTCATAAAAGAAAGGGTCTTTAAATATGAAACTCGGTATGGTGGGTCTTCCGAATGTCGGAAAAAGTACATTGTTCAACGCGCTTACGAACGCGGGCGCTGAAAGCGCGAATTACCCGTTCTGTACGATAGAACCGAACGTCGGTGTGGTATCTGTACCCGATGAACGTCTCGACAAACTCGCGGAAATGTACAATCCCGAAAAATTCACTCCCGCAGTGCTCGAATTCGTTGATATAGCAGGTCTTGTAAAGGGAGCTTCAAACGGTGAAGGTCTCGGCAACAAGTTCCTTGCGAATATACGCGAGGTCGATGCGATAGTACACGTTGTACGCTGCTTTGAGAACGAAAATATCGTGCACGTTGACGGATCGATTGGCGCAAAACGCGATATAGAAACAATAAACCTTGAGCTTATATTCAGCGATATGGAGATACTTGCAAGACGTATAGACCGCGAAAAGAAGCTTGCAAAGGGCGATAAATCCCTCCAGAAGGAGATAGATTTTCTTGAAAAGCTTCAGGCTCATCTCGAAGAAGGAAAGTCCGCCCGTTCATTCGGATTTACCGAAGAGGAAGCGGAAATAATAAAGAGCACTCCCCTGCTCTCGAACAAGCCTGTCATCTATGCCGCAAACTTAAGCGAAGATGACTTCCGCGGCGGATATGAGAAAAATGAACAGTATCAGGCTGTCAAGGCAATAGCCGACGAGGAGAACAGCGCGGTAATGCCGATATGTGCACAGATAGAGGCTGATATTGCCGATATGGACGCGGAAGAAAAGGAGCTTTTCCTGTCCGACCTCAACCTCTCCGAATCCGGACTCTCCCGCATAATAAAAGCAGGCTACAGTCTTCTCGGACTTATCTCTTTCCTCACAGCCGGTCCTCAGGAAGTTCGCGCATGGACGATAACAAAGGGAACAAAGGCTCCGCAGGCGGCAGGAAAGATACATACCGACTTTGAAAAAGGCTTCATAAGAGCCGAAGTAGTTTCTTTCGACGACCTTGTGAACTGCGGAGGAATGACCGGTGCTAAGGAAAAGGGACTTGTACGTCTCGAAGGAAAAGATTATGTGATGCAGGACGGAGATGTCGTTCTGTTCAGGTTCAATGTGTAATGAAAGTTTATAAGAGCAGAAATCCGAATAAATTCAAGATCGGCGCACTATTCGTGATGCAGGTCATTTTCGGGTCGCTTCCGGCAGTACTTTTCATAATCTTCGCAATAGACATAATGCGAAGTTCAACGGAAAACGCCGAAAATCCTGCTACATTCCCGAACTACATCGGAGCTTACGTTTCGGCAGCGGCGATCGTTCTTTGTGCTCTCGCTTACTTTATACTCGGACGCAGATACAACGTACTTCTGTCCGGTGTAAAAGGTGAGCGCTCGCTTGAACGAATAGCGCGAAAGTACAGAAACGAATATGACATTTTCATAAATTGCCCTGTACAGTACAAAAGAAGCCGTTCGGAAGTCGATATGATAATGCTCGGAAAGAACGGACTCATCATAATCGAGGTCAAGAATCATTCGGGAATGGTCTGCGGCTCTGACACCGACGAAAAATGGGTGCAATACAAGCATTACCGTGACGGACGCAACACAGAAGCGGAGATGAAGAACCCGATAAAACAGATAACACGACAACGTGACATACTCAAAGGCATCTTCCATTCCGAGGGCGTTGATGTGTGGATAGACAGTATCGTATTCTTCTCCAACCCGCTTATCCGCCTTAAGCTCAACCTTAAAAGCAAGAGCAGCATTGTATGCTCCGGCGAAAAGGAACTTGATAAGTTCCTTTCTTCATACGAGTCTCCGAAGCCGATAAGCAAAAAGGACATTGAAAAAATAAAAAGCATACTCACCGGACTTATATAACAATAAAACTCCCCTGCCGGCCGAAATCATTCCGGTTATGCTGGGGAGTTTTTGTATGATAGTGCGCTGTTGCATACTTTACAAAAGCTTGCTTTATCAATTTGTTATGTAACCAAGATGAAAATACAGCTTGTAACTATCGACAATTTTGTCACCCGCTTTTTGTTTAGTTGTATAAAAATGGTAGGTTTATCCTAATTTTTTGTATATCTTATTGACAAAAGGTTAGATGTGCGCTATAATAAGCTTGTAAGGAACGAAAAGTTACTTACAGCAAGTTAGTTTTTTAGTTGTCTCCTTTCTTTTGTTCTACACATTATACATTATTTCAGTTTGAGAATCGGTTTCCGGTTCTCTTTTTTTTGCTTTTCTACTTCAGATTCATCGTTTTTTCCGAAAATTGACTGTTTTGTATTGAATTTTCAATTCGGATATGGTATAATAATATGAATTATTATTATCCTGATAAACTTAAACCCGTTTCATCAGAATAATATCAGACAAAAGAAAGGAAGTTTCAGCAATGGTAGCATTTTCAGACAGAATAAAAACTTTACAGCCCTCCGCGATCCGTGAGATACTTAAATTCACGGCTTATCCGGACGTTATAAGCTTTGCCGGCGGCAATCCCGCTCCCGAAGCCTTCCCTGTCACAGAAGTCAAGGAGATCATGAACGACATCATGGAGAACGACCCGATAACCGCGCTCCAGTACTCGGTCTCCGAGGGTTATACTCCCCTTCGCGACTGGATAAAGGACGACCTCGCAAAGAAGGGCATTCTCAAATGGAATGAGGATGATGTCATTATAACTGCCGGTGCACAGCAGGTCATGGAAATGACCGCAAAAGTGCTCTGCAACGAGGGCGAGACCATAATCTGCGAAGAACCGAGCTTTATCGGCTCGCTCAACTCGTTCCGTTCATACAACTCAAAGCTTGTAGGCGTTCCTATGGACGATGAGGGTATCGATGCAAACAAACTTGAACAGGCTCTCAAAGATAACCCGAGAACTGCGTTCATATACCTTATCCCGAACTTCCAGAATCCGACAGGCCGTACAATGAGCCTTGAACGCAGAAAGCAGGTACTTGAGCTTGCATACAAGTACAAAACCCATATCATCGAGGATAACCCCTACGGCGATCTTCGTTTCTCAGGCGAAGATGTTCCGAGCATCCGCTCTATGGATAAAGAAGGTCGCGTAATATATGCAGGCACTTTCTCAAAGACTGTAGCCCCCGGACTTCGCGTCGGTTTTATGTGCGCAGAAAAAAGCCTTATCGCTAAGGCAACTGTTGCTTTACAGGTCTCGACCGTTCACACGAGCATACTCTCACAAATGATCGTTCACAGATATGTGACCAAGTATGATTACAACGAACATCTCGAAAAGATACGCGGTATCTACGGCAAGAAGTGCGACCTCATGCTTAACAATCTCAAGCTCAAAATGCCGCAGTCAATAACATTCACTGAACCGGACGGCGGTCTCTTCATCTGGGGTACGCTCCCCGACGGAGATATGGACTACTTCGTGAAGAAGGTCATAGATCAGAAAGTCGCTATCGTTACCGGCAAGGCGTTTCTCGTTGACGAACGCAAGCCTACCCTCTCATTCAGACTTAACTACTCGACACCTACCGATGAGCAGATACTCAAAGGCGTTGACATTCTCGCGGAAGTTGCGAAAACCATATACAAAGCATAAAGGAACTGAAAGGAAATCAATATGGCAGAAAAAAACATCATTCTCACCGGCGACCGCCCGACAGGTCGCCTTCATCTCGGACACTATGTCGGCTCACTCAAGAGAAGAGTGGAGCTGCAGAACTCCGGGAAATACGATGAAATAAACATCCTTATAGCCGACGATCAGGCGCTTACCGACAACGCGGATAATCCCGCAAAGATACGCGACAACATAGTAAATGTTGTACTCGATTACCTTTCGGCAGGAATTGACCCATCAAAGACAACTATCTGCGTACAGTCCGCTCTTCCCGCTCTCCATGCCCTGACGTTCTACTACCTGAATCTCGTTACAACGGCGAGACTTTCAAGAAATCCCACGATCAAGGCTGAAATACAGATGAGAGGCTTTTCGGAAGAAGGACTTCCCGCAGGCTTCTTCACCTACCCTGTTTCCCAGACAGCCGACATCACCGCTTTTGATGCGAATGTCGTTCCTGTCGGTGAAGATCAGCTCCCTATGCTTGAACAGGCAAGAGAGATCGTCGAAAAATTCAACAAGATATACGGTGAGACTCTTGTGCTGCCTAACGCTATGATCCCCGAAAACGAGTTCCAGCGCAGACTTCCGGGTGTTGACGGCAAGGCTAAGATGAGCAAGTCTCTCGGAAACTGCATCTATCTTTCAGATACCTCAGCGACAGTAAAAAAGCAGGTCAACGGAAAGATGTACACCGACCCGCTGCATCTCCAGATCAGCGACCCCGGTCATACCGAAGGAAATGTTGTGTTCACATATCTCGACGCTCTCTGTACAGATGAACATTTTGCCGAGTATCTCCCCGACTATAAAAACCTCGAAGAAATGAAGGAGCATTACCGCAGAGGCGGTCTTGGTGACGGCGTATGCAAGAAGTTCCTTATAAACGTACTCGAAGAGACACTTTCTCCTATCAGAGCAGAGCGCGCAAAATGGGCCAACGATATCGGTGCGGTATATGACATTATCTCGTCCGGTACCGCAAAGGCAGTTGAGACAACTAACCGGACCCTTGCGCGTGTACGCAAAGCTATGAAGATAGATTATTTTGTTGACCGCTCTATCGTAAAGGAATGGGAGTCGCTTCTAAAGAAAGCCGATCAATGACAAGAAAGAAATTTATAATAATCTCAGCGTTGGTTTCGGCTTTTGCACTTGCACTTCCGTTTGTATGCAACGAAAAGCTCGAAGAGTCATTCTACAGTCTGACAACAGACAAGCTCTCTTCCCCTGCAAGGATAGCTTTTATCTCCGACCTTCACAACACGCTATACGGACGGGATATGTCGGAGATAACATCTTCTCTGGAGCGTTTCAAACCGGATATAGTACTTCTCGGCGGCGATTTCTTTGATTATGTGTGGGGTGAGCCGAACTCCGTCATGTTAGCCCGGATACTTCCGGAACGTTATCCGTGCTTTTATGCACTCGGA
Organism: uncultured Clostridia bacterium; assembly: GCA_947168885.1. Lineage (GTDB taxonomy): Bacteria > Bacillota > Clostridia > Oscillospirales > Ruminococcaceae > Ruminiclostridium_E. The sequence goes on from CAMVNQ010000002.1 coordinate 285,555, forward strand.
AATCACGAATTCAAGCGCAGTCAGCAGGACATCATCAAAAAAGAGATGTCAGCGCTCGGTATAACCGTACTTGACGGCAAATTCGCAGATTTCAGAATCGGCGAGAGCATGATACGAATTCACGGCATCGACGGAGGTTCTTACAAAGAACAGCTTAAAACCTGTGTAAATGCTATACTTCCCGATGCATACAATATCCTGCTAAATCACTATCCAGAAGAGTTTCCGGAATTGAGCAAGCTCGGCTTCGACCTTATCCTCTCCGGTCATGCTCACGGCGGCCAATGGCGCTTTCCGCCCGTACTGCCGAACGGTGTTATTTCTCCCGGTGAAGGTATCTTCCCGCACTACACCTGCGGTCTTTACTACGAGAACGGCTCGCAGATGCTGGTAAGCCGCGGTCTTCAGCGATGTCCGCGCGATATTATCATTCCGCGTGTGTTCAACCGACCGGAGATCGTGTTTATAACAATTTCACACTGAATACAAAAACAGCAGACCCGATCTTTCGAGTCTGCTGTATTTTTTATGATTTATGACGATCATATAGCTGCTTTAAGTTCGTCAGCCTTGTCCGTCTTTTCCCAAGCAACGCCGAGTTCTTCGCGTCCCATGTGACCATAAGCCGCAAGAGCCTTGTACTGCGGCTTGCGGAGATCAAGCATCTTGATTATCGAAGCGGGACGAAGATCGAATACCTTCTCAACCGCCGCGCTTATCTGCTCGTCGCTGTACTTACCTGTACCGAATGTATCTACAAGGATGGATACAGGCTTTGCAACTCCTATTGCGTAAGCGAGCTCAACTTCGCACTTATCGGCAAGTCCGGCCGCAACGATGTTCTTCGCAACGTATCTTGCGGCATAAGCACCGGAGCGGTCAACCTTTGTCGGATCCTTTCCGGAGAACGCGCCGCCGCCGTGACGGGAATATCCGCCGTATGTATCAACAATAATCTTTCTGCCGGTAAGTCCGCTGTCACCCTGCGGACCGCCTACAACAAAACGTCCGGTCGGATTTACGAAATATTTTGTGTTATCGTCAAGAAGTTCGGCGGGGATAGTTGTCTTGATGATCTTTTCAATGACATCCTTGCGTATCTGCTCAAGTGTCGCGCTTGCCTTATGCTGAGACGAGATTACTACCGTGTCAACTCTTGCGGGTTTGCCGTCAACGTACTCAACCGTTACCTGTGACTTTCCGTCGGGAAGCAGGTAATCGAGCTCGCCGCTCTTGCGTATCTCGGTGAGCTTCTTAGTAAGCTTGTGAGCGAGGCTTATCGGAAGCGGCATAAGCTCCGGAGTCTCGTTGCACGCGAAACCGAACATCATACCCTGGTCACCGGCGCCGGTATCCATTGCGTTTTCTTCTCTTCCCTCAAGAGCGTTGTCAACGCCCATTGCAATATCGGGAGACTGCTTGTCGAGAGTTGTCATTACAGCGCAGGTATTGCAGTCGAAGCCGTATTCGGCATTGTCATAGCCGATCTCTCTGACTGTTTCACGAACGATAGCGGGAATATCAACGACCGCCTTTGTCGTGATCTCGCCCATTACCATAACAAGGCCGGTAGTAGCGCAGGTCTCGCATGCTACACGGGACATGGGGTCCTGTGCGAGAAGAGCGTCAAGAACGCTGTCAGAGATCTTATCGCAGATCTTGTCGGGATGTCCTTCCGTAACGCTTTCGGAAGTGAATAAAAACTTTGCCATTTGAATTATCCTTTCGTTTTCTTTTTATTTCAACAAAAAAGCTCCCTATTTGGGAGCCGTTATCTGCGTACTCCCTCATCTTTCGCCGCGAATAATTCCGCGACGCGGGAATTGGCACCGTTTGCGTTTCCGCCGGTTGCCGCGGCTTCAAAGGACCCGTTTCCTCCGCCGCTCTTGATAAGGACTTATTGTCGATAAAAGTATTGTATCATACATTTATGTATTTGTCAACAGATTTTATACAATATATTGTTATTTTTTTATCTCATTTTGCTCAACAAATTTTTTAATACGTTTTGTTTTTTCACCTGATATGTGCTTTATGAACGTCTCATCGTTGTATCGATTCAGACCAAGAGTTTCGAGAAGTGAGCAATACTTGTCTGCTATGCAAACCAGCCAGCTTTCACGGTATCTCGGTATCTTCGTTAAAGTGAGCGGCCACATATGTTTTCGTATTATATCAAGTTCCTTCTTGTTGAGCCTGAAATACTTGACAGCGTTCTTAGAGGCTGTGTTCGGGTGAGCAAATCCATGAAGTCCGTCACCCACATCATTTATCTTATGCCAGTCATAAAGGAAGAAATCGTGTAGCAGCGCACCGCGTATCAAGCTCCGGCGGTCGTATTCCATACCGAGCTTTTCCGCTATCCTTACACTGTATGCCGCTACTGCGAGAGAATGAGCAAATACAGAAACATTGCCGTGCTGAACAAGTTTTTTGGTGGATTGCATTTTGTGATGTGAAACGATCGGCTCGGCGATCTTTTCAAAAAAATGCGGATCAGCCTTCATTTATATTCTCCTCATTGTCAGCGTCGGTATCGTCTTCATCATCGAACTCGTCCTCGTCATTTTCATCGACACTGAATTTCATCTTGGCAAAAAGCCTGTTGAATCTTTCACGGCGCTTCATAACAGCACCGCCTATCTGAATGAACTTTTCAGTCATTATCTTCTTAGCCTTGTCATAAGGGAGCTTTTTTAAGCGCTCTTTTAGTGAGATCTGGCTTGATACGGTAATAATAGTATCAACTATCATCGCAGTACCCATAGCTATATCGTAAGCAAGCATGAAAATCGGATCAGCAGTTCCCACGAGCCAGTCCATGAATCCGTAAAGCACATAGACCATGAACAGTGCGAGCAGTCCCCAGAACAGCGACGAAAGAAGTGATATGCGGTTCTTGTAGGTAATACGGAGCATACTGTAATCCCAGAACTGCTTATGGAAAAGTGTTTCCATAAGCCAGCCGACAAAGTATTCAAGCACCGTACAGCTCAAAAGACCAACGAAATATACCGCAAAGCCATTTTCTTTGAACGGAAGACACACCATAAGGATCAACAGTGCTCCGACACCATAGATCGGGATATAGGGACCTTTAAGGAATCCTCTGTTGATCACTCTTTTATGATAGAGCGACTCAATGATCGACTCCTGTATCCATCCGTAGTTGCAAAATACGAAGAACATGAACAACAACTGCTCTGTCGAGTAATTCAGCAATGTCATACTCTCTCTCCTTTTTCATATCGTCACTGACTGACAGAAGCAGTCTCTTCCAGTTTCCTCAAAGCCTTGTTTATCATCGTACAATCTATCTTTACCCAGCTCGGTGTACCTATCTGTATCTCCTTGTCCGCAGCAGCTATAGCGTCGGAATAACTCTTGAGCGTGCTTGCATAAACACGTTCCTCCGGGTCGTCGCTGTTGTGGAGCTTAAGATATTCCCGGCTTTCTGTATCTATTGTATAATATACATTAATCTTATTCGGAGTGTCGTTATATATTACAACATGATACATATCTGTCTTTTCTTTTTCTCCGTTCATTGTGATAGCGTACAGCATACATTCCTCGGAATCCGCACCGGTACGAACGAACGCTTTATATACATACATATCAGTTTTCGGATCAAACTTGCTTGCGACAGATACGGCGGCTTTTATTGCAAATTCCTGCTCCGGAGTTTTTAAAACATCGGTAAAGAACACCAGACAGATAAGGAAGCCAAGCACGAGCGCCACTACGACAGATAAAGCTATGAGTATCTTTGCGATCTGTGCCTTATCGAGAGGCTTCTTTTCCTTCTTTACCTTCGGCTTCTTCTCTTTTTTCTTCTTTTCCTTTTTCTCTGTCTCTTCCGCAGCAGCCTGAGAATCAGCGGAAATTCCCTCACGGAACCGCTCGGCTATATCGAGATCTTCATCCGATGACATTTCCGGATCATCACCCGTATTCGACGTATCGTCAGACCCACCGGAATTTACCGTACTGCCTGTATTGTCATCATCGTCATCGGCAAGCATAGCCTCTATCTGCTCCTGAGAGAGCGAACCAACACTGATTTCCTGCGAGTTTATATGCTTCAATGCGGCGTTAAGCATCGAATTGAACTGATCCGAGCCCTGATCTTCCTGAACAGTGTCATTATCCGCCAAAACGATCTTCCTTTCCGTAATTGATTTACTTTGGACATAGTTATAATTATAATTATTATAGCATAAAATGTAGAAAAAAGCAATAGATTTGCAAGAATTTAAGAAAAATTGAAAAAACACTTGACAAAATGAAATAAAGGTGTTATAATATTCATATCAAACAGATAGGATTTATAAGTGATATGGCTATTTTTAATCTGATCCGATGTTGCATCTCGTAAAAAATGCAGTCAAACAATGAACAACAATTACATAAACAAGGAGAAATCATCATGAACGTTTACACGAAATTAAGCGACCTTATCGGAAGAACACCCCTTCTCGAACTCACAAACATCGAAAAGAACCTCGGACTTGAGGCAAAAATCCTCGCTAAGCTTGAATACTTCAACCCCGCAGGAAGCGTAAAGGACAGAATAGCTAAAGGAATGATCGACGACGCAGAAGCAAGCGGAAAGCTAAAGCCCGGAAGTGTCATAATCGAGCCCACAAGCGGTAACACAGGTATCGGTCTTGCATCGGTAGCGGCTGCCCGCGGATACAGACTTATCATAACAATGCCGGAGACTATGAGTGTGGAGCGCAGAAAGCTTATGAAGGCTTACGGCGCAGAACTCGTTCTAACAGAGGGCGCAAAAGGTATGAAAGGTGCGATTGAGAAGGCAGAGGAACTCTCGAAGGAGATCGAGAACAGCTTTATCCCGTCACAGTTCACTAATCCAGCTAACCCATCTACTCATGAAAAAACAACAGGCCCCGAGATATGGGAGGACACCGACGGAAAAGTGGATATATTCGTTGCCGGTGTTGGTACAGGCGGTACTATCTCCGGTATCGGCAAATTCCTCAAATCCAAAAACCCCGATGTCAAGGTAATCGCTGTTGAACCAAAGGACTCCCCCGTTCTTTCGGAGGGCAAATCCGGTCCGCATAAGATACAGGGGATCGGTGCCGGTTTTGTTCCGGAAACGCTGAACACAAAGATCTATGACGAGATCCTTCCCGTTGCCAACGAAGACGCATTCGATACCGGAAGGCTTATTGCAAAGAGCGAAGGTGCACTCGTAGGCATTTCCTCCGGTGCTGCTCTTTATGCAGCTATACAGGCAGCAAAGCGCCCTGAGAATAAAGGAAAAACGATCGTTGTGCTCCTGCCGGATACAGGCGAGAGATACCTTTCAACAGTGATGTTTGACTGAATATATTAAACCGAACCCCGTGATGCCGACACGCATCACGGGGTTTTAACATATATCGTAATTCAGGCACCCATAATAAAAGAAAACTTACGAAAGAGAAATATTTCTTACAGATATACGAGTCATTTCATTTCCGCAATAATCGGTCAATCCATTGCAGAAATTTTCTTGTTTTACACTGATTTATATGATATTATAAGAAAAAATATCGGTATAAACCGGAAAAACAGGAAAAGGAGCTGAACCTACAATGATACGTATAGCACAAACAGAAAACGGCAAGGTTCGTGGTCTTCCCGCAGCCGATCCGAGAATAACTTCGTTCAAAGGTGTTCCCTTTGCCGCACCTCCTGTCGGCGAAAACCGCTGGAGAGCGCCACAGCCGGCAGCCAACTGGGAGGGAGTCCGCGAATGTCTTGAGTTCGCTCCGATCTCTGTCCAGGACACACCCGGTCTCGGAACCGATCTCTACTGCCGCGAATGGCACGTTGACCCCGAAATTTCCATAAGTGAGGACTGCCTTTATCTGAACATCTGGACAAACGCCAAGTCGCCCGACGAAAAGCTTCCTGTGCTCGTGTGGTTCTTCGGCGGCGGTTTTCAGTGGGGTTATACTGCCGAAATGGAATTCGACGGCGAACGCATAGCGCGCCGCGGTATCGTTGTTGTGACTGTCAATTACCGTCTCGGTGCATTTGGTTTTCTTGCACACCCGCAGCTCACAGCAGAACAGCCTGATGCTCCATGCAACTTTGGCTGTCTCGATCAGCAGGCCGGCATCCGCTGGGTGAAGAGGAATATCGCAAACTTCGGCGGCGACCCTGACAATATCACAATCGCCGGACAGTCAGCCGGCGGCGGCAGCGTTCTCGCGCAAATGGCATGCCCGGGAAATGACGGACTTTTTGACCGCGCAGTCGTCATGAGCGGTATGTTCGGTACGCCATACGAGAAAAACAGCTTCTTCACTCCCCTTTCGCTTGATAAGGCAGGTAAGCTCGGCGAAAGACTGTTTGAATATCTCGGAGTAAAAACGCTTGAAGAAGCACGTCGGCTCGATGCAAACTTTATCCGCGAAAAATATTCCGAGCTGCGCAATAAAGGCGAGATGTTCTTCAACATCGTTAACGACGGAAAGTTCAATACCGGCGACTGTATGGACGCTTTCAGGAGCGGCAGACGCGCTCGCGTACCGGTAATGGCAGGAAATACAGGCGACGAATTCCGGGAATGCATTCACGCGGACAGCGAAGAGCGTTTCAAAGAGCTTGCGGACAAATATTTCGGTGACAGAAGCGAAACGTTCCTCTCCTTCCCCGAAGCGCATATAAAAACATCAATGGGCTACGCTCCTGTGAGCGGTTGTGAGATTGGCATAAAATCCGCATTTCTGGCCGAAGAAAAGCTCGACGGAGCGCAGAACTGCTATTACTATCGGTTCGTTCCGGACATTCCCGGAGAAGATGCCCCGGGAACGTTCCATTCATGCGACCTTTGGTTCTTCTTCGAGACACTTGCGAAGTGCAGCCGACCTTATGAAGGCAGACACTATGATATCGCACGTCAGATGTGCGACTATTTCTGTAACTTCATAAAGAACGGTGACCCGAACGGTTTTGATCTGAACGGTAAGAAGCTTCCAGAATGGAGGCCTTACACAGACAAAGACCGCAGCGAAATGGAATTTACTCCCGCCGGCGCAGCACCGGCAGCAGAAACAAGCGGATTTATAAAATTCCTGCTTAACTGATTCGTCAACACTAATTGTCATTATTATATAAAACGCATTTTCCATGTTGTGCATTTTTACAAAAAGCATCTCCAAATTTCATACGTTCAATTGTACGACTTGACAGTTTGGAGTTTGAGGTGTATAATATAAGTTAAGATATTTGTCATTTATTTATTTCTGATATACTTCCTGACCGATAAATGATATTTCTGGTATCCGCGGGCTAAGTCCCGTAAATCAGCGAAAGGTGGGATAAACTGTATGGCGAAAACCCAGGACGAAAAAGAACCGAAGACCGAAGTGTTGTCAAATCAGGGCGATCTGCTCAAAAACAGAGTAAACAGCATCATGAACATGATCGATGAAGACGAAGATGAGGTCGATGAGGAACTGTTGGAGGAACTGAAAAAGCCGAAAAAGAAATTCTTCGGGTTATTCTGATGATACGGCACAGGTTCCGGTTATACATTTCCGGTGAGTTTATTCCGGAAAAATCTATATGAAAGGTCAGAAATAAATTGAGTACTTCAAAAAAGAAATCAAATAAAATGGGATTTTCAGCTCTTAACAGAATTCTGATAATCCAGTTAGTAGTAATGCTCGGTCTCTCGATATTTATTACAGTCACCGTAAGCAACAAGACGAGAGATAACGCTATCGAACACATGGGCGCTATCGCCGATGAGCGTGCGCATATCATTGAAAATTACGTTGAAAACTCCGAAAATACACTTAAGAATTTCTGCAAGGCACAGCAGGTACAGGATATACTCAAGTATTCGTCACAGCTTGCGGCAGGCACAAATGTAAGCGCTGATGCTCAGGCTGCTCAGAAAGCTGCTCAGCAGTTCACCGAGGAATTCGGCAAGGATATCGATAACCTTGAGGGTCTTTGGATCGGTTCGTGGGACACCCACGTTCTGACTCATACCAACGCAGCTGTTGTTGGTATGCAGACCCGTCCGGATGCAGAAAAGCAAAAAGAGCTCCACAACGGAATGGAGCGCAATGCAGATAAGCTCTACGATCTTGGTATCATGATCTCTCCCGCGAGCCAGAAACAGTGTCTTTCGATGTATCAGGCTGTTTACAGCGCAGGCGGCGATCCTATAGGTTTCGTCGGTCTCGGTATATACACCGACGGTCTGATCAATACCCTTAACAGTATCCCGATCCGCGGCGTTGAAAACTCCTTTTACAGCATGGTCGATGTCAACAGCGGTCTTTATATCTTCAACGCAGACGACACATCGAAGATACATACCCCTATCGAAAACGAAGACCTCAAGAATATCTGCGCGCAGTACAAAGGTACTACCGCATCCGACAGCACCGGCGACTATGAGTATGTAAAAGACGGTGAAAAGTATATCTCGATATACACTTATATACCCGAGCGCGGCTGGCTTGTAACGATTGACGATACAAAGGGTGAAGTTTTCGCTCTTAAAACTACGATGATCATTTACCTCGGTATCTTCGGTGTTGTTATCCTCGGACTTATCATAGTATTCAACGTTATCAGCAAACGTCAGGAGGCTATCAACCAGAAGCTCCTTTCGACGATCAATAAGAACTCAATGACAAAGAAGTCCCTGAATACCGCTATGTTCAAGGATGTACTTACCGGTGTCAACAACCGTGTAAGCTATACTATGAACCTTGACAAGATAAAGGCATCAGAGGATTCGCCCTGCTACTTTGCAATGTTCAACATCATAAAGTTCTCCGAGATAAACTCCACTTACGGAGCCGAGGCAGGCGACCTGCTGCTCGTAAAGACAACAGAGGCTCTTACAGAATTCTTCCCCGACTGTGAGATCTATCGTACCGGTTCGGACGAGTTCCTCGCTGTCATTCCCGCACCACAGGGCAGTCCCAATATGAACGAAGTCATGGACAAGGTAAATCTCGCATTCCGTCAGATGTGTGTTTCCAAGCAGATCGAAAATGTCGGCACTATCCGTCCCGATTATAAGGTGGCAGTCGGCAGGAAAACGAAAGGCAATGCCGATACTGCGATCATAGGAACTCTCAAGAAGAAGATGAACGAGAGCGACAAGGCTACGATCGGTATGATCGAGTGCATAGATCTTTGATGATCCTTTCTTGAAATTATCAGGATAATATTAAAGAGCATTTCCTCATTACAGAGGAAATGCTCTTATAATATGATTTACAGCTCAGTATCTATAATATATCCGGAATTACAGGTTATTCCGCTAAGGCATGGATGTCATAAGAAGGTTTCCGAAGGATAGCTGGTACTGCATGATGCAGCGGCAACAAAAGAGTACAGCGCACATAAGAGACCTGCCAAAGGGAGGGCGTATGCAGAAATATGCCATATTCAAGTCTGAAACAGGCTATTATTACTACAAATATTACGATACTATCGAATCACTGACAGGCACAATGTTTGACGGCATTATCAGTCCCGAATCTCTGCCGGTGGTAATTGATGAGACCGGCGGATTCTTTTCGCTTAAAGGAGCAGGATACCAGTTTGTGCGTATTGCCGAAAGCGATACTGAACCGCTCACACTGGAGGAAATGTTTTTCAAGAACATGGACGACTTCAAACTTGGCTGGATGTCTCCGGACGGCGATACTTATTCCTGCAGCTATACCGGTCATGCAAAGTGCGCAAAGATGCTTGCGGAGAAATTCTTTCCCGATGCACAGCTTCCGGAGAGAACTCTCGGAAAAGCAGGCTGGCTCAAGATCATAGATTCATGGGACGGTACACAGCGCGAACATAAGCAGTTTGTTTATTCGCTGACCGGGAAAATGACCAAACGACAGGCTGACAAGTTATTCGATCTCGGTCTTTATGCCAACCCGGAAGTACTTGAGATCATATCCGCAAGCGAAGATTCATGGTGATTAACGTTCTGAATAATATGTCCGTTCATTAAAGGAGAGGATTATCTGATGAGAATAATAGTTATGGCAGATTCACACGGTGCCGGAAGCGCTGTTATGAAAGTAGTAGAGAAAAATATATACACAGCGGATCTGTTCATTCATCTTGGCGACGGTGAAGAAGATATGCTAAGCGTTCTGCTTGAATATCCGAATATAAATCTGATCCAGATCAAGGGTAACTGCGATCACGGGAGCGCTTCTCCAGTGTCGCAGATAATCGATACCGTTCCGGGTCCCGAATATAAAACGATAAAAATCCTTGCCGTTCACGGACATTTGCAGAATGTCAGCCACGGAACGGATGAGCTGCTGCTTCTTGCGCATGAGAATAAGTGCGACATAGTGCTTTTCGGACACACACATTGTCGCTGTGACAGAAAAGAGGACGGTGTGCTTCTTATCAATCCCGGAAGCTGTTCTGTCCCGCGCGACGGCGAACCGCCGTCTTACGCCTGTATAGATATTACGGAATGGGGTCTGATAACCGAGATATATGATCTTCCGGTTTAATAACCCGCTTTCCGTATATATACTGTCTTCTTCCCTTCCCCCAAAATACATTTGAACAATTAATTATCAGTGTTTACAAAAATAGTTTAAAGAATTGTACGTTTTAACAAAAAACAATCGTTTTCAAAGAATAATATTGACAAATCATTACAATGATGTTATACTATCAATAGATATGCTCATATTTGTTTTTGCATTGCATATCATATAAGATCAACAGGAGGCAGACATTATGGCTGAAACACGTTTCATGAGGACAGTAGTTTTCGGAGGATATGATAAGAGTGATGTTGATAAAAAACTCGAATACATATACGATCTGTTCTTTGACTGCAAAAACAAATTGAGAGAAGCAAAGCTTCTTCTCGGTAAAATGAAGGCGGGCGCAAACGAACAGGACGCGCTTGATTCCGTTCTTGCTGACGAAAGAGCAAAGCTTACCGAATTACAGGTTAAAAACGAACAGCTTATCGAAAAAGCAAAATCCCTCAACGACGATAATGTGCGTAAGGAAAAGGAACTTGCCGAACTCAGGAGCAAGGTTGCAGATTTAGAAACAAAGCTTAACGGAGCAGAGGCTAAGCTTGCTTCTGAAGGCGGCACCAACTCCGGTGCAATGCTTAATATCGTCTTCCAGCAGGCACAGACTTCCGCAGATCTGATCCTTAGTACAGCTCAGAAACAGGCCGACGATCTCAAGACAGATTCACAGAAGCTCGCCGAAAACACAGTGACAGATGCCAACAACAAGGCAAAGATGATAATTTTTGAAGCAGAAACGAACGCTGCAAAGATCACCGCCGAGGCAAAGGAAAAGGCTTCTGCAATGGATGTCGCTTCCGGCAACATCAAAGCCTCAGTACTCGGCGATGTCGAGAGAATGAGCGCAGAGCTGTCTAAATTCAAAGAAATATTTGACAAGTTCGGTTCGACCGGCACGGATATGATCTCACAGTCGATGGAACTGCTGGACGATGCCGTAACAACCCTCACGTCAGGCGGTATTCCCGTTTTCCACGAACCGGAAAGATTTGAAGCAGAGCTTGTTGAAAGCCCCATGCTTGAGGATATAGATGAATTCTACCTGACCGGCAGCGAAAACTCCGGAAATGAAGATTCAGGTTCGGATAACAAGAACGATACCCTTCAGAAGCTGAAAGAAAAAGCTGCTGCATTAAGCGGCGGTTCCGGTGCAGAAGAAAATACCGGCAGCAAAAAGATAAGTCTTGAAGATCTGGCTATGAAAGCCAAATCAATGAAGTAACACAGTCTTTTATATTACGGAGGATACATTATGGCTGTTCAGGATATTATTATAGTTAAGCCGGATAAGTGCGTAGGATGCAATTCCTGTGTAAGAACATGTCCCGCTCCCGAAGCAAATATCACCAAAATGCTGAGCGACGGCAGATTTGTTACAACAGTAAATCCGGAGAAGTGTATTGCCTGTGGTGAGTGCGTAAAAACATGCTCGCACGGAGCAAGAGACTATATCGACGATACAGAGGGATTCATGGCTGCTCTGCCCAAGATAAAGCCTATAATTCTTGCTACACCTTCGATCAAGACGGTATATCCAAATAAATGGAAAGGCATACTCAACTGGTTCAGATCCAAGAACTGCATAATTTATGACGTTTCGTTCGGTGCCGACATCTGTACATGGGCACACCTGAGAGCTATCGAAAACAAGAAAGTCGAAAAGGTTATCACTCAGCCTTGTGCAGCAATTGTCAAGTATATAGAGACGTATCAGCCCAAGCTGCTGGACAACCTATCCCCCATACACAGCCCGATTTTATGCGCTGTGGTTTATATCAAGAAGTATCTTAAACTTAATAATCCTATCGCTGTGCTCTCCCCTTGCGTTGCGAAAAAGTCCGAGTTCCTTGAAACAGGACTTGTTGAATACAACGTTACCTTCCGCAAGCTTCAGGATTATTTTGACAGGAGCGATATAAGAATACCCACAAATTCCGATTCGGATTTTGAATACAACTTTGAAGAAAGACAAGGTCAGGTCGGTGCAGTATATCCGCGTCCCGGCGGACTCAGAGACAATCTCTGGCTTCATAACGCCGATATCAACATTACCACATCGGAGGGCGTTCAGAAAGTATATGCCGAACTCGATATGTATGCCGAGATGCCTGATTTCAAGCACCCCGAAGTTTTTGATGTCCTTTCCTGCGAATTCGGATGTAACGTAGGTCCCGGTACCGGTACCACACAGACCGTATTCGATGTTATGGCATATATGCGCGAGATCGAAAGAGAGGCTAAATCGCGCCGTAAGACAGGTGCGTTCAGAAACGGTGAAGATAAGCTCTTCAAGAAGTTTGACGATGAGCTTAATCTTGTTGACTTTATGAGAACTTATCACCCCGTCGCTCCTACCCCGCAGCCTACCGACAGACAGCTTGATGCTGTATTCAATATGATGGGCAAGCATACCGAGGACGAGCGTAATTTCAACTGCCACGCCTGTGGTTATAAATCATGTCGTGATATGGCGACAGCTGTCTGTCGCGGTCTTAACAATGTCGATAACTGTATAGTACACGCGAAATCTGTACTTACCGCTCGTCACAGTGAACTTACCGCGCAGCACGAGCTGCTGACCGAGATCACAACCGAGTGCTTTGATCTTTCCAACAAGCTCAAGGACAATCTCCGCAACATAAACGATAATATGCGCGTGATAGGCGATTCTGCGAGCAAGACAAGCGACAGAGCAGGTGAAGTAAATGAGCTCCTCACAAGCGTTATTGATTTCTGCGGACAGAACAAAACTATGGATGCCTCGTCCGTAAAACAGCTTGCGGATATTCTAAGAATGACGCAGAGCGCTTTTAAGGCTCTTGATGACAATGTTAATGTGACAAACGAAAGCTCGGAACTCATAGGCAAATCCGTTACAGAGATCAATTCGCTTGTCGAAAAAATCAACTACAATCTGCGCAAAACTGAAAAGAAGTAATTCAATATAATGGCAGTACCGTACTTTTTTGTGCGGTACTGCCTGATAACGTCTCTGCATTGATCATTATTATGCTTAAGGGGTGGGTGGATACTATATGCAGTGCCGTAACTGTAAGGCAGAAGTGCCGTTCGGTAAGGTGCGTTGTCCCGAATGTTCATATATCAATCCATACAATATTATGGGATACAAAAACACAAAGGAAATACAGACATCCCTCAGAACGATGATCGTTGAACAGTACGGCAGGATAGCCGATGCAAAACAGTTCAATGCTGTGATGTTTGACTACATTCCTGAATATACTATGGAGCGTAAACTGTTAAGTAAAGCAGTGGACGCCGGCTTTCTTGAAACGATTATCGCCGCGGAAGACAAAAAGAAGACATTCAAAGGCCTGAGAAACAAGCTTATGAATGAAAGCGGCTTTCATAGGTACGATGCCGAATTTGTACTTGTATGCTTCGGGCATATGCTCGGATTTTCTTATGTCTCCCCTTTATTCATGGATGATAAACCGCCTAAGCAGGAAGATGAAAGCAGCATCGAGGCTGTCAGACGCGAGACCAGAATAAGGATATTCGGTAAACTTGATGCTTTCAGATACGTTCTTTCGGGAAAACCAACAGTAAAGGAAGGCTATACCGAGCTTGCGGGTTACTGTTTTGAAAATTTCAGTCTGATGAAAGAGATCTCGCTTCCGTCAACATTGAAGACCATAGGCGAATACGCCTTCACGGACTGTAAGAATCTCGAGAGCTTTACCCTTCCCGACACAGTAAGAAAGCTTGAAAAAGGTGTGTTCAATGCCTGTGTGGGACTGAAAAAGGTCATTTTACCGGAGGGACTGCAGTCAATTGGCGATAATTGCTTTTTCTGCTGTACCTCACTTAAGACCGTAAGAGTTCCTGACACCGTCAGCAGCATCGGCGAGAACGCATTTTCGGGCTGTGCGGAACTTGAAAAGCTTATTGTACCGAAGAATGTAAAATTTATAGATAATAAAGCCTTTGCGTACTGCGGCAAGCTTACCGTGATATGCACCGAAAATTCGTTTGTTCATAAATACTGTATGCAAAACGGTATAAAATATCAGACCCTGCCTATGGGCGTAACTCTGCCGGGCACGGATCAATCGGAGGGAGAGCTTGATGAATGAGCTTAGTATTGGGCAACAGGTAGAACTTGAATACGGTGATAAGGCTACCGTTACCGGAATAATAGGAAGCGGCGGTCAGGGTAAAGTGTACGCTGTTGACTATAACGGAAGAAAATGGGCGCTAAAATGGTATGATATTACCAAGATCAATGATCCCGACCAGTTCCGCGAAAACATAAAGAAAAATATAAACGACGGCGCACCGAGCAATAAATTCCTGTGGCCGCAGTATCTCACAAAAGTGTGCGAGGACGGAACGTTCGGATATCTTATGGATCTCAAACCCGAAAGTTTTGACGCATTCACCGATATTCTCAACACCTACAAGCTGAAGATAGACCCGCTCACGGGACAGGCTGTGCGGCAGCCGGTGAGATTTACGGATCTCAGAGCCATGGTCACCGCTGCAATTAACATCTCCAACGCTTTCAGACAGCTCCACAGAGTCGGCAAAAGCTATCAGGATCTTAACGACGGCGGATTCTTCATCAATGTGGATACGGGCGCGGTGCTTGTCTGTGACTGCGATAATATCGCTCCGGACGGCTCAAACTTCGGTATAGGCGGCAAGCCGGGATATATGGCTCCCGAGATAGTGCGCGGAATTGCCAAACCTGATGTTCAGACCGATAAGTATTCCCTTGCGGTAGTGCTTTTTAAGCTTTTGTTCAGAGGAGACCCGCTTGAAGGTCAGAAAGTGGTAAAGGACGTATGCCTTACCGAAGCCGCCGAGCTTAAACATTACGGAGCGGAAGCAGTATTCGTATATGATCCGGAAAATGTCTCTAACAGACCTGTAAGAGGCATACATGACAATGTTATCAAGTTCTGGAAAATGTATCCCGATTACATAAAAGATGCATTTATAAAGTCTTTTACCGTCGGTCTGACAGATACGAATAAAAGAATAATAGAAAATGAATGGCAGAAAATGTTCATACGGCTAAGGTCCGAGATCATATCCTGCCCCTGCGGAAGAACTAATTATGCATGTATGTTCGAGATGGAAGACAGACTGACATACAGATGTCCGAAATGCGGAATGACGTTTGCGACACTTGAATTTTCCGGCAGGGATAACAGAATGCCGTTATATATCGGATCACGGTTCTATCAGTGCGAGATCGATCCTGATTCAGAGGACTACGCTGCTGTTGCCGGTATGCTTGTGGAAAACAAGCTTAAACCCGGTGTGCTCGGTATAAGGAACTGCTCCGAGCTCACATGGAACGCACGTATGCCGGACGGTGAGTTCCATAAGGTAGCTCCGGGAAAGGGCTGCCCTATCTGGCAGGGTCTTGAAATAGATTTCGGCAAGGTGACCGCAAAAATATAAATGCATACCGGGCAAACAGGCGCTTGCGAGCTTTGCGTGGCTGCTTACAGCGCCGCATCATGCTTTTGCTTGCATATCAAATATCCGGAAAATCATAATAAATAATGCGAAAGGACGCTTTTAGTATGAATAACATAAATGATGCCGCTGAGGAGAGATCTGTTATGAATGATAAAATCCAGAATTCATCGGCGGTTGATAATACCGATCCTTTTGATTTTGATGACGATCCCCTCGGTGCTACAGGTGTATCGAGAAAAAGCCTTGTAATTTTCTTCATGATAGATACATCGGGCAGTATGAAGGGCACCAAGATCGGTGAACTTAATACTATTATGGAGGAGCTTATCCCCGAGATCAGACGCGTTGGAGAAGCAGATACTGAGGTTAAAGTCGCAGTACTTACTTTCTCAACTGATGTAAAATGGATGTATCCTGAGCCTATACCGATCGAGGAATTTGAATGGGTAAGACTCAATGCATCCGGTGTAACCAGCATGGGAGCGGCGTTCAAGGAATTATCTTCAAGAATGTCCAGAAACAGCTTCCTTAATTCACCGTCGCTGTCATTTGCTCCGGTTATTTTCCTTATGACGGACGGCTATCCTTCCGATGACTACGAGGAGGGTCTCAAGGCTCTTTCGGTTAACAGCTGGTACAAATTCGGACTTAAAGCTGCTCTTGGTATCGGAAATGAAGCAAACGACGATATGCTTGCAGAGTTTACGGGAAGTGCCGATACGGTCGTTCACGCCTATTCCGGCAATCAGCTTGCGCAGATGATAAAGATCGTTGCGGTTACAGCTTCGCAGATAGGAAGCAAATCCATGACACTTTCTGATCAGGCTGAAGCCGAGCTGAGTGATGAGGATGTTTATGCTTCAAAGCAGAAGATGCTTGGTCAGCAGATTCAGAATCTTGTAAATCAGAACGAAAACGACAATACAGATTTTGATGCGGGTTGGTAATGTTTTTGTATCCTGCTCCTGAGAAGCAGGATATTACGGTTTTGTAAATATTTCAGAGAGTGGTGAGTTTAATGCTTGGCGGCTTCAGTTATTCCGTTAAGGGTGCAAGCCATGAAAAAAGAGGAATAGTCTGCCAGGATGCTTCGGCTTATATGTCAGGAAACGGCTTTGCAGCCGCCGTTGTAGCAGACGGACACGGTGGCAAGAAGTATTTTCGCAGTAATGTCGGTTCGCAATGCGCTGTTGAGGCTGCTTTGGAAACGATAGAGCTTTTTTATGCCGACCCCGACGAATTTGACCTTCGTTTTAAAGCAGATCATAAGCGGATAATAAAGCGTATCGAAAAATACGCCATTATGCTTTGGAATGACAAAGTTTTGCATCATCTGAATACCCATCCGGTGACCTCTGAGGAATTAAAAAATTTCACCTATGATGAGATCGAAGATATTCCTCCGGAATCCTACTACGGCACCACTATGGTATGCGCCGTTATGGCAAGAGGATATTCGTGGGGATTTCAGATAGGTGACGGAAGTCTTGTGGCTGTATTTGAAGACGGCGAAACTTCAATGATAATGGAGTATGAAGAGTCTAACCCTGCAAATATCACATCGTCATTGTGCAACGCTAATGCATTCGATATGTTTGCTTCATTTTATACTGAAAAAAGACCGGTCGCAATAATTGTATCAACTGATGGTCTATATACATCTTTTGGCAGCGATTTTGATTTTCTTGACTATCATACCATTATCGCAGGTCAGCTTGTCAACCCCGAAACGTTTTTAGGTTCGCTGCAGAACAATATGAAAAAACGATCACATTACGGTACGGA
The DNA here is from genome assembly GCA_947168885.1 of uncultured Clostridia bacterium. Lineage (GTDB taxonomy): Bacteria > Bacillota > Clostridia > Oscillospirales > Ruminococcaceae > Ruminiclostridium_E. Next base: position 303,362 of record CAMVNQ010000002.1, read on the forward strand.
GGACGACATTTCAGTGTCCTGCATATATGATAAGATCCTTGCTCTTTCACAGCAGGATATCATAAACAATAAAATTGCGGAAAACAAACGCCTTGCAGCTGAGCGAAAAGCAAAACTGCTGAATAAATAACCAAAGGCAGGTGGCAGATAATGGATCACAGTACACTTTATAACACCGCAAAAGAGCTCACGGAGAAGGTAAAGCGCGAAAGACCGTGTTACAGCGGACTTGAGGCAGCGGTCATCATCAGTGACAAGGGCGTGTTTCTGGGTGTAACAGGTTTAAATACAGCGGACGGGAAGATCATTGATGTTCCTGCCGATGTGGCAGCTTTTCTTAATATGAAAAACTCGGGAGGACGGACTGCACTTGGTCTGGCAGTTCTGAAACTTGAAGATATTAGCTTTATAAGACCTTCCGACGAAGCGCTGGAGCTTATGTTCCGCACCAATACCGAAAATGACGGGTGTCTTGTCTGTCTCGGAGCAGATGAAGATAAACTGTTGTCGGCGCTGCGGCTCGGAACGGACAGTGATTCTATGATGGACGGCTTCGGCTTTGACGAGGACGATACATCGGCAGATACCACTGCAAATGTAATAAGCGGTGTTGCCGTTGACAAGAGCAGTCCGTTCTATGAACGATCGGAAACAGTCGCTCCTCCGGTGGAGACGTTATCGGACAAAGCAGATAAACCGGAAAACGTTCTGTCGGGTAATACTTCCTCAGAACCAGAGCTTACGCCGGAAGAACTTCTTAAACAGGCAAAAAAACGCAAAAGCGTATCAAAATCGAACTTTCTGTTCAGAAAAAAACATAAATGATCCTTGAAAAAGGCGGGGGGTAAATATATTATGGCATTCTCATTATACAGTATTGATGAAGCTGTCGATCACAAATATATTGTTGTCAAGAGCATTAAGGAACAAGTGAAAAAAGGTACGCTTGTTCACATTATGGATGCCAGTGAGTCATCTGACGGTATCACAGTTAAATATCGCGTCACAAAGACAAACCAGGATTTTACTGTCAGATTCAATACCATAAAGCAGTTCTGCAACTGGTGTATGCCCAGTTCATTTCTCGCAAAGTATTATAACAAGCTCTCATACAGAGACGTCATCAAGTATATACAGGCAGAGAACAGAAGCTTTCCGGCATTCCATCTTCCTATCATACTGATAAGTCTCGCTATTATATGGTCTTTGTCTATGCTGATGGTATATATGAAATTTATTGAACTGCCATTCGGCTTGATCATAGGCGGTGCATTGTCTGTTATATGCATCGTGTGCGTATTTGTATTGACTCATGTGTCCAAGACCCATATGATAGAACAGTTGTATGAAAAAGTCAGCAAGAAACAGAGTTTTCTATAATACAAATGCGGCATAAGTGCGATGATGGTTTTACACTTCTGCTTTTAATCTGAGCCCTGTGATACAAGTCAGTATCACGGGGTTTTTATCATATCTCGTTTTTTATTTTTCCAAGAGCACTTTTCTCAAGACGTGAGACCTGCGCCTGACTTATGCCTATCTCGTCAGCGACCTCGACCTGTGTCTTTCCCTGTAAAAATCGCAGATTCAGTATCTTCTTCTCCCTTGCGCCGAGCGACGAGATCGCATCTTTAAGAGCTATCTCGTCGAGCCAGTTGTTATCGTCATTGTTATCGCCTATCTGATCCATAACATACACCGTGTCTCCCGATTCAGAGAACACAGGCTCATACAGCGAGACAGGCTCGCTTACAGCCTCAAGTGCTATGACCACGTCTTCCCTTTTACAGCCGACACACTTGGCTATCTCTTCAATAGTCGGGTCGCGTTTCATCTCCGCGGTTAGCTTCTCCTTCGCCTGCATAGCTTTATATGCGGTATCGCGCAGTGAGCGGCTTACTCTTATCTGTCCGCTGTCACGGATATGGCGCTTGACCTCACCTTCTATCATCGGGACTGCGTATGTGCTGAAACGAACGCCGAACTCTGCCGAAAAGTTGTCTATCGCCTTTATGAGCCCGATACAGCCAACCTGAAACAGATCATCAGGACTCTCTCCCCTGCCCGTAAAGCGTTGTATAACACTTAACACAAGACGAAGATTGCCGTTTATAAGCTCCTCACGGGCTTTCCCGTCCCCTTTTGCCGCACGTTTTAACAGCTCAGTTTTTTCCGCTTCTGTTAAAACCTTCAGCTTTGATGTGTTGATACCGCTTATCTCAACTTTTCCGTAGTACATACCAAAGACCTCCGAAATTTCGTTACAACAGAAGTATTGGCTTCAACGGCGGTGTTATTCCCGTAAGAATCTGGTAATAGAAAAACAAAAAACGAGCAAGTAAATTCTTGCCCGTTTTTATATTCGCCCAATATGTTATCTTCCGATATTGAATCGTGCAACCTGATCTTTGAGAAGCTTCGACTGACCCGAAAGCTCTTCGCAGGAAGCAGCAGTCTGCTGAGCGGTCGCGGAGTTCGTCTGGATGACCTGCGATATCTGCTCTATTCCTGCTGTTATCTGACGGATAGACTGGGTCTGGTTTGCGCTCGCATCGGCTATAGCGGTTATAAGCTCGGCAGTCTTCGTGGACATCTCCTTGACCTCTTTCATGGACTCTGCGGTAGCCAATGCTATCTTCGAGCCCTTTCCGACAGCAGTGATAGAAGCGTTGATAAGTGCTGTCGTGCTGCTTGCCGCCTCTGCCGATTTGCTTGCGAGGTTTCTTACTTCGTCCGCAACTACCGCAAACCCCTTGCCGGCGTCTCCTGCTCTTGCAGCTTCAACAGCAGCATTGAGTGCAAGTATGTTAGTCTGGAATGCTATATCCTCGATAGTCTTGATAATCTTTTCGATCTGATCGGAGGTCTCACTGATCTCGTCCATAGCACTTACCATGCTCTTGATCTCTTCATCCTGACGGTTGACCTTATCCTGTGTCTGATCAGAAAGATCTCCTGCCTGTGCGGCATTCCGGGCAGTCTGTTCGATCTGAGTCGAAACCTCGGAAATTGTAGCCGAAATCTCTTCTATAGCGGAAGCCTGTCTTGTTGTTCCGTCCGCAAGCGCCTGTGAGCCTTCAGCCATCTGTGTCGAGCCCAAAAGCACCTGAGCGCTCTCGTCGTCAATATTCGACATTATTTCTCCAAGCTCTTTAATAATAAGGTTCATCGACCTCTTGATCTCTTCAAAATCGCCGTTATACTCAACCGCGGGAGCTACTGTAAGATCACCCTTTGATACAGCAGTAAGTACAACTGAAATATCATCAACATAAGTACGCATTGCGTTTATGCATCTTGAGAATGCCTTGCAGAGTTTTCCAATCTCATCATCCGAGTCATATTCAAGCTTTGCCGAGAGGTCACCTTTCGCAATAAGTTCAGCAGTTTCAGCAAGCTTCCCGAGCGGTTTCAACTGACGGGTCATTACAAAGAATACAATACCTGTGCCAACAACAAAGAATACAACGAACAGAACGAGGAATACTAAACCGAGATCTGTAAGAGTTCCCTCTATATCGCCTTTCGGGATTATGTATCCGACATACCAGCCTGCATTTTCAAGCTTTTTGAATGTAAAATACTTGTCCGCACCGTCATAATCCTTGTAAACGTCCATGCAAACATCGTTACCGAGAGACGAGATGACTTTCGAATAATCTCCCGCAGCTTCCTTGTATGATGTAGTTTTGCCTTCTTCGGTCGGAAGATAAGCGTCGTTTGTATGAACAAGGAAATTTCCTTCGCTGTCTATAAGTACAGGATAGCCGTGTTCGGTAAGCTTCATGCTGCTTGCGAGATTTATCAGTACATCGAGCTTGAAATCACAGCCAAAAACTCCCACAAACTTACCGTCTGTTCTTATGGGAGAAGCAGCGGTAAATATGATACCGCCTGTGGACGCATCAACATAGGGTGTTGAGAAGATCGTCTTGTTCTGTGATTTTGCTGAAGTGTACCAGCCGCGGACAGTGGGGTCAAATCCCTCGGGAAGATCTGCGGCATCATAAACCGCCATAAATATCGTCTTGTCCTCGTAGGTGGTATAACAGTCGAGCAGCTCGCTGTTGATCGGCGCAACAGTCTTGACGAACTCGACATCGTGAGAATGATCCGGATACATTTTGTTTACTGTTCCAGCGGAATTAGCTTCAGCCGATGTGAAAACCGACTGTTCACCGAGCCATGCGTCCATTCTCTCGGCATTTGCAAGAAGCGCCTGCTCTGTTTCAGTGGTCAATATGTTCTTAACTTTATTGAAGGACACAATATAACCGATAAGTGCAACACATAACAATGTTACAGAGGTAACAGCGCTCACAGTGATAAGAACCGATTTTTTCAATCCAAGCGATTTCGATTTTCCGTTCATTTTTATTTTTCTCCAGATATAAAATGATTTTCTGACCGTAAAAACCAATATTTCACAGTCATATACAATTTTGCACTATAATTTTACACCAATTTACATTATTTGTCAACAATAAATATAATAATTTACGGCTTTTCACCAAATTTTCAGCATTTATTCGTATCATCACCGATTCTCTGCCTTTCGACAAGCTCCGCAAAACAGCCGTTTCTTGCAATAAGTTCGTCATAGGTACCATCCTCGACTATCTTTCCGTTATCGAGCACGAGTATCCTGTCACAGTTCTTTATCGTCGATAGTCTGTGAGCTATGACTATTCTTGTGCATTTCAACCCGTCGAGCGCTTCAGACACGATCTTCTGCGTCTTATTATCAAGTGCGCTTGTAGCTTCGTCAAACATAAGTATCTTCGGCTTTGATGCTATTGCACGTGCTATCATTATACGCTGCTTCTGACCGCCGGAGATCCCTCCCTGCCCTTCTCCGATCACAGTCTGCATTCCCATAGGCATATCGCGTATGTCGTCGGCAATACCTGCAAGCTCTGCTGCTTCCCAAGCCTCTTCGAGCGTTAATGAAGGCGACGCGATAGCAATATTCGAGAAGATGTCACCCTGAAACAGGTCGTCATTCTGTGTCACTACACCGATCTTTCTGCGAAGCGAACGCAGATCTATCTTAGTGGTATCATTTCCGTCATAGTATATTGCGCCTTTTTCCGGTGTTTCAAAACCAAGCAGCAGCCGCAGCAATGTGGACTTGCCGCAACCGGTCTTGCCTACTATCGCTATGTATTCACCCGACCTTATCCTAAGATCAAGTCCGTCAACAATATACGGCATATTCTCGTTATAACGGAAATATACATTGTTCAGCTCGACATTTCCGTTGACGCGGGTCACGAACTGTTTATGCGCCGATGTTTCGGGAATCTCGGTAAGTATGGGCTCTGCCATTTCAAGTATCGGTCTTATCTCTCCGATCACCTTTGCTACCTGCGCAAGGGATCCGAACGCGCCCATTATCATGCCGTAAGATGTATTGAACGCAATGTACTCGGACTGTGACACACCTGTTATTACCGCAAGATAATAAAGAATCATTGTTCCTATCAATGAAACACCAAGCGTAACCGCGTTGTTGATTTTCAGGAACAGCGGCGGATCGTAGATAAGCTCCGCACCCTCGGAATAATGCTCCGCCCATTTTGCGAATACGCGCTTCTCTGCGCCGGCAAGCTTTATCTTCTGCACACCGGTCATTATGGAGTAAGTAAGTCCGCTTTCCTTTGCGCTGTGCTCCATTTCACGGCGTGTTATACTCGTCTGATACAATGTAGTCATAATTATCACCGCGACAGTCACAGCAATTATGACTACTGCCGGAAGCGTAAGTCCGGGCGCAAATCCCAATATCTGTCCTATGTAGAACAGAGACAGGAGTGACGTAAGACCCATCGAAAATACCATTCCGATAAGAAGTCCGCACAGGTTGTTCACAGATTTGGCACGGCTCGCAAGTTCACCGGAGCTGTATTTCCTGAAAAAAGGTGCAGGAAGGCTCATAAGTCTCATCATCATAGCAGATTCTACCGAAAGAGATGTCTTTGTCTGGATCCTGCTAACAGCGAGATCCCGGGCAGATGTAATTACATGAGATGTTACGGAAGCACATATAATGAATGCCGCAGTACCCCAGAGAAGAGGCGCAGAACCGCTCTCAAGGATAAAACCCGTAAGTGATTTCGTAAGATACGGCATAATAAAACCTACGAGCATAACGATAAGTGCTATACCTATGACAATAGCATAATCACCGCCGCTCAGGCAATTCTTCATATAAATGAGAAGGTCACGTATCCCGATCTTCTTCAGAGGAAGAGGACGATAGAAGCATACAGCATCAGCAGAGAAATTATTCGCTTCAGAAGCGTTGATCTTCACCTTTTTCCCGCTTTTATAATAATAGTATCCGCCGAATGCACGCGGGAATACTGCTGTCGGCATACCGTCTTCACTGCCGGAAACGATCATAGGACCGAACGCGTTCTTGTACCACTTGCCTGTGAGCTTTACCTTTCGGTAGAAAATACCGCTCGGACGAAGGGCATACTCAAGCTGCTCCTCCGGTTCGGTAACGCTGTCAGGAATTGCGGCGGACTTCACATGATAATATTTCAGTATGTCTTCTATCGCGTTCTTCGTTACGATGCGTGAATCCTTGAGCTCTCCCGCACCGCGCACACCCATAACGGACGATGCCATTTTGAATATGGATTCTTCAAAGACGTTCTGATCGCTTTGTTTTCTTTGTCTTATCTGTTCATCAAACCAGCTCAATGTTCAGACCGGCAACCGGATATCCGCTTTACGGCTTCCGCTTGCTCTCCTTTCTTGGTTTATGGGATACGCCCTGAAAAACGGGCACGTCAGTATCATTCATTCGTCACAAGCTGTGTATAGACTCCGCCTTTTGCATAAAGCTCATCGTGAGTTCCGCGCTCGACTGCCTCGCCGTGGTCGAGAACGATTATCTCGTCGCATTCACGCACTGTAGAAAGCCTGTGTGCGATAACTATACAGGTCATACCTCTGTCAGCGACAGCCTTGACAAGTTCGTACTCTGTTTTTGCATCGAGAGCGGACGTTGCTTCGTCCATTATTATTATCGACGGATCCTGTGCAAGCACGCGTGCTATTTCAAGACGTTGACGCTGACCGCCGGAAAGATCCTTTCCGCCCTCGGTTATCATGCCCTGATAGCCGCCTTCACGCTGCATTATATCATCGTGGATCTGAGCATCACGGGCTGCGAGTATCATCTCAAAATCCTCGATCGAGTTATCCCACATTTTTATATTGTTTGCGATAGTATCTTCAAAAAGAATTATATCCTGATCCACGACCGCTACCGAACCGGTAAATACCGATCTGTCGATCTCGTCTATCTTCCTACCGTCGAACAGTATCTCACCGCTCCAAGGCTTATACAGTCCGGAAATAAGCTTTGAAAGCGTCGATTTGCCGCAGCCCGAGGCTCCGACAAAAGCGACCTTGCTTCCTCGCCTGACTTTCATCGAAAAATCCTTTATAAGCGGCTCGGCAAGTCTCGAATATCCGAACGTAACGTTTTTAAGTTCAAGCTCACCCTTAAGCTTGGAATAATCCTTGTCCTCTTCGGGAGCAGCGTCTGAGAAATACTCGTCGTCGCGGTACTGCATAACATCTTCGACGCATTCCATCTGTGTGCGCATCTCCTGTATCGTCTGTCCCGCGCTTATCATAGTCATAGCGGGATCCATGAAAGAACTCAGGAAACTCTGGAAAGAGATAGCCAGGCCAAGCGTGAATTCACCGTTCATTACAAGAAAGACTCCAAGAATGAGCACGGAGTATTCTGCTATCTCTGAAATCAGAAAAGGTATCATACCGAGATATACATTAAGCTTCTCAAAACGCACTGTCTGAGCATTCAGAGCTGCCTGATAACCCGACCATTTTCCGAAATATCCCGTTTCAGCGCCGCTCGCCTTTATAGTTTCTATCATCTTTATGCCGTTGACAGTTGTCGCCGAAAGCATACCGGAATCGCGTATCTGTACACGGGTGATATTTACGCGCTTTTTCGAGATTATATCGCCCATAAAAGTGTTTATACCTATTGAAACAACTCCGACAAGCGTGAGCAGAGGACTTATCTTCAGCATTACAACAAGGTAGAACATCATCATACCGAAGTTGAGCAGAAGCGGAGTAACGGTATGCACGACCGTCTCTGCAATACATTCGTTCGTTTCTTTCCTCGCCTGAAGGTCTCCCGCCATTCTCTGAGTGAAGAATTCCACCGGAAGCCGTAATATCTTCCACATGAACGTGCTGTTTCCGATAACTGCCATTTTTCCGTTGATCTTAAGCGAATATATCGAATGTACCGCGCTTATAGCTATCCTAAGTATTATTATCAGTGAGAACAGTGCAATAAACGGCATCAGAAGTTCGGTATTCTCTCCGGTCAGCAGCCGGTCAATGAAAAATTTCGTGAAGAACGGGTCGATTATACCGAAAAGATAACCAACTACCGTTGTAAGTACGACAAAGACTACTGCCGCACCCGCACCGACAAGACGTTTCTTCACGAATTCGAACATACTTTTCTTTTTTCCGTCCGCAACAAAATTCTCACCGGGCTCAAAAAAAATGCAGACACCGGTGAATGAATTGTCGAACTCTTCTTTTGATACTCTGATGCTGCCCTGTGCCGGGTCATTTATGTAGGCATATCCGCCCCGGAATCCGCACAGGACTACGAAATGGTTGAAATTCCAATGAATGATGCACGGGAAAATGCCGTTCTTCCTCAAAGCTGCCGGCTCACCTTTTATGCCCTTGGCCCTGAAACCATACCTTTCAGCCGCTTTTTTCACATTCTTTGCGCTTGAACCGTCACGCGACACTCCGCAGTCTATCCGGACCTGTTCAAGAGTAAGCCATTTCCCGTAATATGCAGCGACCATAGCAAGACAAGCAGCGCCGCATTCAAGCGCCTCCATCTGCATAACTACCGGAACTCTCGCGACTCCGTTCCTGACAGGTCTTTTTAAACTTTTTACAGCCAATTTATCTTCCTCCGTCAGTTTATGAACATATCGATTATCTGCGTTATCTTATAGCCGACCTTAGCGGAATAAACGCCGTCCGGAATATTCGCGTTCGCTACTGCTATTATCTTTCCGGAATCGTTCTTTCCGACTGAAATTATCTCAGCGTTTGCCTCACCTACCGAAACACTCATGCCGGTCTCGACTTTTTCGGCAATCTTATCATTGTCGAAAGTCATAGTAATCACTCCGTCCCTGACAGAAGCGGTACCGGAAGCATAGCTTTCTATAGAAACAAAAAAACTCCACACAAATAGAGCCGCAATAATAATAATGACCGATATAAGTACTGCCCATACCGAGGGCTTTGTCACCTGAAGATAATCACTTAGCTCTTCCGGCGACGAAAGCCTTTCTATGCTTTTTTTCCTGAAAATACTATCGGGCATGTTCGTTTCTCCTTTTAAAAAATTCCGATAAATCATCTTTCCCCCGCCGAAAGGCAGGGGAATCTGTTCATAACGAGCGCTATGCTGTACAGATTAGCTTGCTGCTTCGATAATAACTTTACCGTCTATTATCATGCCGAGTGTCTCGTCAAGCTTTTCTATTACATCATCAGAAAGCCTGCATCTTTCCGGTGCACGTACATATCCGGTCGAACCGGTGTCAGCACCGAGAGTGTAGTTTCCACCCTTGAAAGTACCGTTATAAACCGATTCAAGCACTCTCTTATCGTTTATGCCCATATTTTTTACAGCGGATGTCAATACAACGTTCATATTTCCTGCAACACCGTCACGGCTTCGGTCAGTATCGGCTCCGATGACATAATCCTCCACGGGACTTTCCTTTACTGCTTCAAATACACCGTTACCGGCTTCTCCGGCAGCAACGAAAATAACATCACAGCCTGCATCTATAAGTGCCTTTCCTATCTCTTTTCCGCGCACGGTATCAGAGAACGAACCGATATAGTTTCCTCCGATACTATAGCCAGCACTATTTGTTCCTGCGTATCCAGAAAGCTGAACAAGCTCTGCTTTGGTTCCATAAGTTTCGTTAGCGTAAGTGACCCCCGACATAAAGCCGTACTGATAGTTCATATTTGACTGAAGAACTACAGCGTTCACAACCGCTACTTTGTTGGTTTTCGTTGAGAGCGCAGCGGCAGCACCCGCGAGAAATCCACTTTCTTCTTCCCTGAATTTCATCGCGTAAATGTTTTCCACAGATGTTTCGTTCCCTTTTCCGTCATCTGGGAACGAATCCACAAGAACAAACTTTGTATCAGGATTATTCTGTGCGACCGATGTTATTCCTGCAAACTGATAACCTGTACAAACTACAACATCATAATTTGCGGCTATCCCGCCGACAGTATCCACTGCTGCGGGAGACTCACCGCTCGGTTCCATTATCGTATCTACTGTTGATCCTTTGTGATCTTTTATAAAATCACAGATACCATTGTAATTTTCCTGAACAAACGAGCCGTCATCTATTCCTGTTCCTGAACTCACTATCGCAATACGAAGCGTTTTTTCCGTGGAAACGGCAGGGTTTGCAGCAGATGTTGTTCCGGCGGGAGCCTTATTTTCTTCGCAGCCCGCAATCGCAAGGATCGCAGCGGTTAACAGCGGAATCGCCAACGTTAATTTCTTCTTCATAATAATTTCTTCACCGCAGCAGTCTTATCCGAAATTCTTGACTACGGTCACAGACACCTTTCCACCTATGATACCGACTATAACATCATCCGCCATATTTGCGATGATCGATTTTTCAAGCTCATCCCAGGCAGCAGGATCGCCGCTCGCTCTTGTCCTGTAGCTTGCGAGAGACCACGTTCCCTCAAAGTCAGTTCCTTCCTTTTCCATGCCCATATCGTAGAATTCAAAGGAATCATTGCATTCTACGGCTCCGGACTCACCGCGGAGTGTATAGTTCGCATACATCATCTCGGCGGCAATACGGATCTTGTTCATAATACCGACTGCAGCAGCATTTTTTCCTGATGCGGATACCGAAAGTATCTCTTCTCTGTCCTTACCGGAAAGAAGGTCTTCCGACTCAACAACGGCGTGAACTTCATATCGTTTTCCTTTGTTTTCTATCCAGAACTCGCCCTTTCCGCACATGAGCAGGTTCGGGAGCATACCGACGAGCTCTTCGGAAAGAAGCGTAAGTCTTAGCTCTTCCTTTTTGCCGAGCCCGCCGTATGCTGCGGCTCTGGTGACGATCTCGGAAATATCACCTATACCATCAACGCTTTTTTCAAACTTATATACGTCTGTCTTCATCTTATATTCCCTTTCGCAGCACATTTACAGCACTGTTCTTGCATTATTTCATTATGAACATTTCTGAAAATCCGGTAAGCTCAAATACGTTTTTTACCATATCATTCATATTTTTAATAAGAACATAACCTTCATCGCCGGTCTGATGCTTCACCTTGAGCAGGACTCTGAGACCCGCGGAAGATATATATTCAAGCTTTTTCATATCAAATTCCACCGCTTTTATACCCGAAAAGTTTTCGTTAAGTATTTTTTCAAACTCCGGTGCGGTCTCGGAATCAACTCTTCCTTCAACTTTTACACAAAGAACTTCTTTTTTCGCCTTGCATTCTACTACCATAACTGCCTCTTTTCTCCGCCGACAGACCATTACACAGGTCGTCAGACAGCAAATATGACTAATATCTTAATGAATATTATATCATTTACAGTTCTTTTTGTCAATTATTGAAATAACACTTGACAAAATATTGTTTACCATATATAATATATACATATTGTGTATGTTTGTCTTTTTTTGTCAATATATGCTATCAGATATCCCCGGTCGTAAGATCATATTTGTCTGATCGCTATTTTATATATAATAGTGCTTTCTGAAATATTTTCAAAAAAATTTGAAAAAAAAGTGCCACATCTCCAAAAGCATCGTATAAACATACAGAGAGCAAAAATGAAGCTTAATTCCACAGTGTGGAAGGAAAGGAAAATACTATGAAAAACATTAAAAGACGTGCTGCAAGCATAATACTTGCAGCTGCGATGATCACAGGAGTCGGGACTGCGGCTACAATACCCGGTCTCAACTTTATTCCCAGACTCAGCACAAGCGCAAGCGCTGCAAACGAGCTCGGATACATAAACGTTTCCGGCGAGTACAAGACACGCTCAAGCTTCTCTGAGATCACTTCGTCCACAGCAAGAATCGACGGCGGCTGGTATGCTGTTTACGGAAGTGTAACGATCAATTCCAAACTTACCGTTACCGATGATACTTACATCGTTCTTACTGACGGATGTAAGCTCGTAGTTAAGGGCGGTATAGAAGTTGCACCCGGTGTCAAGTTCAACGTTTATTCTCAGGAAAACAGCACAGGTTCACTCTATGCAGGAACATCAACCGGCTCTAACGTAACTGCTGCTTCCAACAAGTGCGGTATCGGCGGTAAGGGTGCCAAGATCAACCTCGTCGGTGGTAACATCTACGCAGTAGGCGGCAGCGGTGCGTACGGTATTCAGGGTTCCGATATTCACCTTTACTGGACTAATCCTACAGACTCCATCTATGCATCCTCTTTCAACGGTACCGTTTCTTGCTACAACTATTTCATCAACAAGGATAAGGCAACAGTTTGCAACAAGAATACCGTTATTTCCCAGGGAACAGCTAGCGGCTGCACTCTTGCAGCAGCGTCTCCGTTAACAAAAAATACATTCTTCCTCAACAACGGTTATTATGTAGTTACAGATGATGTTACAATCTCCAACCGTATGACTGTAAACGGAACAGTAAGTCTTTACCTCGGATCCGGAAAGACTCTCAGAGCTTATGAAGGTATCACAGTTCCGGACGGAAGCACACTCCGCGTCTCCGGTAAGGGTAAACTTTTCGCAGGCTACAATTCCTATACCGATGACTACAATGCAGGTATCGGTTCCGAAGGCCGCGGCAGCAGAGCCGGCACTATCATAATCAGAAGTGGTACAGTCAATGCAGTCGGCGGTTCAAATGCAGCAGGTATCGGCGGTAGCAATGCCAGCATCGAGATCGACGGTGGTACAGTAAACGCAACAGGCGGCAGATACGGTGCAGGTATCGGAACAGGCTACAGCGACAACGGCGCATCCATTCAGGTTCTTGGCGGTAATGTAAGAGCTGTCGGCGGCAACGGTGCGGCAGGTATCGGAAACGGAGGCAGCTCCGGCAATTGCAGCATCGAACTCAGCACAACCAATTATGATGATGTTATTTACGCTTCTTCGTACAGCGGTAATGTAAAGTTCCTCAAGACTCTTTACACTTCTGACGGTCAGGTAGCTACAAAGAATAACATCGCAGGCAAGGAACTCACTTCTCAGATCAATGCTTATACTGTAACATTCAACAGCAACGGTGGCACATACTTCAGCCCTGTTACTGTAAGAGTTAACGACTACCTCTCATCTATCCCGACTCCCGTCAGAAACGGCTATACTTTCGCAGGCTGGTTCACAGACAAGAACTGCTACTACTCATTCGATTACAGATACACACGCATCACAAGCAACATCACACTTTACGCAAAGTGGACAACAAACACTCATACAGTACAATTCAGCACTGGTGTCGGCACAAGAGTGAGCCCGATCGAAGTAAACGACGGTGCACTTATCCCGCAGTTCCAGGATCCTACAAGAATGGGCTACAAATTTACAGGCTGGTACACAGATGAGTACTGCCGCTACCTCTTCAACTGGAATACACGCATCTACAGCGATATGATCCTCTACGCCGGCTGGGCACCGATCGATGAATACTTCACAGTAACATTCGACGCAGCCGCAGGTACGTTCTACGACGGATCAAAGACAGCAAGCGTAAAGGTTAACAACGGTGATAGCGCACTCAGATATGCTCCCTCTGTTCCGAACTATTTCGATAACAACGCTGAATATGCATTCGACGGCTGGTACTACAACAACATAGTTTCAGGTGAAGCTTACTACGGCGAACCGATCACAGCAAATACAAAGCTTGTTGCAGCTTATCACTGGGTACGCGATATACCTTCTAAACATACCGTAAATTTCTATCTTAACAACCAGTTTGTTGATTCTCAGGAAGTCAATGACGGCGATCTCATCTCAGTCAATAGATTCATTTCTCCTTATTCGTGGAAAACAGCAAGTGGTGCAGCATTTGACCTCTACACTCCTATATACATGGATTACGACCTTTATGCAACAAACGTTACAACATATAGCGTATCAATTTATGTAAATGGTAATTATGTTGAGACTCAGACAGTAAACGAAGGCGACACTATCACAATGTCCTCGGCATACTACACATACGAGTGGACAAATGAATACGGCGGTCAGATCAACGACATAAGCACATATTACATCTATAATAATTGCAATTTATATGCGATTACTCCCGGTATCAATCCTCCGGCTTACGGTTCCGTATTTGACGGCGCAGGACTCATAGCGATAATCGCAGGCGGCGTAGTTCTTGCAGGCGGCGGACTTGCAGCAGGTATCGCGATAGGCAAGAAGAAAAAGTAATAAACTCCTTTCCTAAATCCACAAATATATAGCGTATCAGCCCCCACCAAAAGGTGGGGGCTGATATGTTTTCGTAGCTCACATACCCTGTTTTCTGATAAAACAAACATATCCTCTGCCTGATGACAGACAGAGGATATGCGTTTTTTCATATCAAGACTTATTTACTGCTATTTTCTGTATTTGCTTTCTTCAACTTCCGGCGTCTTGAAATCTCCGAAACAACGACCGGTATATAAACCGCAGCAGGCATAAAGAGAGCAACAACACTATAATCTGACTGTATAAGGATATTAAAAGACGCGTGGAATATTATAGCTGACATCAAAAGAGCAAAAGTACCGCTGATAAATAATTTTCTGCGCTTGTGGACATAACTTATACCCATTCCGACGAAACAGGTGCAGGCACCATGCATAAGGGCAGCGCCGATAACTCTGACTATTGCCCAGCCTATAGATACGGTCTGAATATTCTTCGCAAGTATTACCGCATTCTCAAGTACGGCAAAGCCTACACCGGAAGCAAATGATATAGACAAAAGTATATCACGGTCGTCAGAAGCAATTATCGCAAAATAAAGCACAGGCAGAGCTTTTAGTATCTCCTCGATAACAGGCGTTATTGTAGTTGTCACATACATCATATCGTTACTGAACAATCCGAGCAGATAATTGTTCAGTGCTCCCGCCAGAAGACAAATCAGACAGCCGATTATCATATATCCGAGAAATAGTCTCGATCGTTTTTCGGGTAAAATGAACAGCATCGGTATCATAGGAAGCGCGATGCATATAAACAGTATCTCACTCATCTGCTCCATCTGCGAACCCCCCTGTCCATAACGGGTACGATAAGTCCCGAGATCAAACATTCAAATGCGCTTACAATCAGGAGCATCGTTTCATTCATATAGGCAAACGCTATAAATTCAAGCATACTTAATATACCGTAACACAATGCCATTACATTGAACATACGCTGACATCTTACAACACCATAATCAATATCCGGTATTAAAATATGCTTGACGTGGAAATAAGATGCTGACGCAATAATGAGTGCCGCACAGCCGTCCGTGACTTTTTCCCATATCTCCGCAGGACTCAGCAGAATAAATACATAAAGTGCCGCTGTAATCAGGACACCTGTTATAGCTATAACACGGTATTTTACAAACTCCTTCCCTCCCCCGTCAACAAGAGAATCTATCTGACCGAAATTAGACGAGAAGAAAAAAAGAAATGCACCCACTGTTCCAAGAATGCCGAGAGAGAATACACCCGCCACCTGAAGTCCGGTTATAAGGCGAAGCACACTGTATGCCCTGCCAAGCATGATACATCCGACACCGAGAACTATCATTGATGCATAAAGCGGTTTTCTCGGTTTAAGATATTTTCCGGCACCGTACACAAAGCCTGCTGTCGAGAAAACGAGCATAGCAAGCTCTGCATAAATAAGATTATCCATATTTTACCTCTCTTTATCTGAGATATTAAATAATATTATACCATATTACTCGGACTTTGTACAGTAATTTTAATAAAAAATATCTCCCTTGCATATGCCACAGAACGTGACATCTGAATTTAAGCAAAGGGAGATAGGTTTTTTATTTTATCACAAAATCACCGTACGCATATTTTATATGTCCTGTCTGGTCGGTGATCTTGAGTTTTACACGGTATGTTCCGGCTGTAAGATCGGGGTAAGAGCCATATAACGAAAGCGTAGTTCTTACAGTTGTGTTTGCCGGAAGATCAAGCGTATCTTCATCCGAACCGTTTATTGAAGAAGTGCTGTTGTAGAGCTTGTAATTTCCCTTACTGTTCTTCTTGGTGATGTCGAAACCGTGATCCCAGTAAACTTTTCCGGCGTACTTACCGGAACGTGTGAGCGAAAGCGTAAGCCGGTCATTTGCAGCCGTTGTAACGGTCACATCAAGATCATAGTCTCCGATATTGACCGAGCCGGAATCTATCGTAAACCGGCAGTAAACTGTCCTGCTCACCGCAGGTCCGATCTGCTGTGCATTATTATATGTATAGAACGTTTTTGAGATGCGGTAGGTGCCTTTCGGAAGCTTTCCGTAGGTATTGCTCCAGTCTGTCTTTAATCGGCGTGTGTCATTCTCGGGAATTATGATACCTACATCATTCCAGTAGATCTCGCCGTCCTCGGTTACAGGTTCAAGAGCTTCCCATTCTCCGTCCGACGTCAGCCGTTCAATGTCATATGCTTCGCCCGTCCATATATCGCCGAAGATCCTTGCTGTCGGAGCGGATGTTACGCCGGCATACAGTGTTATTCCCGTCTCACTTGCGTTGTTCTCGCTTCCGAATGACAAACCCCAGCTGTTCGGAGTATCGGAGGTTATATCGAATTCCGCAGAAGCATACAGCGATCCCTTCATTCCGTTGCAGTCCCCGTTTATCATGCGCTTAATACGGTAATGACCTATCGGCAGCTCGCCGGTGTAGAACTCAACGTTGTCATGAGACGAGTTTACTTCAACATCTTTTTTCGCTGCGGATGCGTTATTTGTGAATGCAACGTTAAGGTCGGGGAATATTGCTTTCTTTCTCGCTGTCTTATCTACCTCTGACCATTCACCTGTCTTTTCCTGCACTTCGAGAATATAGCTGCCGTCAAATCTGACCTGACCGACATTATCAGAGTTCTGCATAATATAAACCGTAAGTCCGTCAGTCGTGATGTCAGAGGCGCTCATTTTTATTCCCCACGCTTCTTCTGCGGTATCATACACCTTTACCGTGAAAGGCACATACAGCTTCTTCTTTATTGATGAGCTCTTCGGATCAAGACGTACATAGTAATCCTTGCACAATCTGTACTCACCGTTGTCGAGTTTTCCGTAAAGCCACTCCCAGTCAATATCTTCGGTACGCTGGATAAGCCGCCCCTCGCTGAAAAACTTGATGCCGATATCGGTGAATATCGGAGTTGAGACTGTGTTAAGTCTGCTCCATGAACCGTTATAGGTCTTACGCTCTATGTAATACCCATTTCCTGTCCAGACATCAACATTATCATTTCCGAGAGCTATTCCGTTCAGCGTAAGAGACATTCCGGTACTGCCCGCTTTCTTACCCTTCGCCTCGATACCATAAATGAGCTTTCCGTCGCTCCCGAATAAATAGATCTTCGTACCAATAATATACTCGCCGGTCACCATTTTTCCTTTGCTGTCAAAGTAATATGTCCGTATGCCCTTTATCCTGAGCCATGAATCCTTTAACTTCACGCCGTCCTTGTAGTAATACTTCGCGCCGCTCTTTGCCGTCGTCCAGCCGTTGTACTTGCCGATCTGCTGTTTCCAGTCGTCAGAGTATTTATACTTTATGCCGTCAACTGTTTTTGTCTTGTAAGCAGAAACGCCGACAGAAGCAAACGTCATCGCGGTAATTGCCGCGAGAGAGGCAGCAAGCATTTTCAATCCATTTTTCATTTTATCCTCCTTTTGAAAAGCACATCGGAGAGAATAGCTCTTACCGTTCTTATTATATCATATTACTGAGGTAAAAGCAACTCCCCATCATATTCCGGTTTAATAAACTCTTCTATAGTATAAACGTTTTTACGGTAGGTTTGGTGACAGCTTTCCGGAAATAAAATGTGTTTTCTTACACAATTTGTTACTATAATACAAATCGCCGTCTGAAGGCCGGAATTATCCTGTATAATTTGGACACAGAATTATCCCCGACACTCGATGTGAATGTCGGGGATAATCTTATTTCTTTCAGTTCTGAGATTTCTTTGATTTAGATATTACCTTTATTGCGAAAAGCACCGCTAACATCATCACTATCGAAGCGCCGAGAACCACAAATATGTTCTGTACAAATCCCGAGATTATATATCCTACCGCGCACACCCCTGCAACTGTGAACACGTACGGCATCTGGGTCGATACATGGTTTACATGGTCACACTGGGCTCCGGTCGATGCCATGATCGTCGTATCGGATATAGGCGAACAGTGATCGCCGCAGACCGCACCCGCAAGACACGCGGAGATGCAGATTATAACCATTTCGGGAATAATTCCGGTTTCCGCGGTAGAGGCGAGCTCTGTCGAAAATACGCCGGTAACTATCGGTATAAGGATGCCGAAAGTACCCCAAGATGTACCCGTTGCGAAAGAAAGTCCTATCGCAACCACGAACAGGATCAGCGGGAGCAGTATGCGTATAGCCGAAACGCTCTCAACAAGTCCGGAAACAAACGGTCCTGCTTCAAGAAGCGAGGTCATCGACTTGAGCGTCCACGCGAAGCAAAGAATTAATATCGCCGGTACCATCTGCTTGAAGCCGGCTGCAATACTGTCCATGCAGTCTGTAAACGAAAGCACTCTGCGTCCGAGGAAGTAAAGTATTATTATCAGAAGCGCGCCTATAGAACCAAGCGCAAGTCCGAACGACGCATCACAATTTGCAAAAGCAGTAATGAAATCCTCACCCTCAAAAAATCCGCCGGTGTAGATCATACCGATTACGCACATCACGATAAGTATAACGACCGGAAGTACAAGGTCTATGACCCTTCCGCGCGTATGCTTGGGCTTGTCGTCATCAGGATATGCTTTATTGCGGGTTGTGAAGATGTCACCCTTGCGTGCATTATCCTCGTGTATCTTCATAAGGCTGTAATCCGTATCGCTCATAGCTATGAAAATTACCATTATTATTGTAAGTATAGCATAGAGATTATACGGTATGGTATCTATGAAAAGCTGTATTCCGTTGACGCCGTCAACTGTTCCGGCTACCGCCGCTGCCCATGACGATATAGGAGCGATGATACATATCGGAGCAGCAGTCGCGTCGATAAGATACGCGAGCTTTGCACGCGAAACCTTATGCTTGTCCGTTACCGGCCGCATTACCGAGCCGACGGTAAGGCAGTTGAAGTAGTCATCAACAAATATAAGCGCACCGAGCACGAATGTCGATAAGCAGGCGCCCTTTCTGGTCTTTATGTGAGCAGCTGCCCATTCACCGTATGCGGAGCTTCCTCCGGCACGGTTCATAAGCACCACGATTATACCGAGTACAACGAGAAAAACGAGAATGCCTACGTTGTACGAATCGGCAATGTTAGTAATAATACCTTCTTTTACTACGGTATT
The DNA here is from genome assembly GCA_947168885.1 of uncultured Clostridia bacterium. GTDB lineage: Bacteria > Bacillota > Clostridia > Oscillospirales > Ruminococcaceae > Ruminiclostridium_E. The sequence continues at coordinate 323,059 of CAMVNQ010000002.1, forward strand.
GAACATTCCTTCAAACCCGGAACCGTTCGCTATAGCAAAGAGCAATCCTCCGGTAAGAATACCGATAAAAAGCGAAGAATAAACTTCCTTAGTAATAAGAGCAAGTCCTATCGCAACAACAGGCGGAAGCAGTGACCACATAGAACCCACAGCTTCTGTTATAGGAGCCTGAATAGCGCAGCATATAATATAAATGATAACGATGAGCGCAAAAATAATTTTGCTCAGATACTTTTTCATATTTTTAACCTCATAATTATGACGAGTCAATAAATAATTGACTCGTCATTTCAGAACATTTCAGAGATCTATCTTCGATCCGTCCTTGCCGTTGATAACATAATATACTGCCTTATCTTCGGGCTTTACATAAATATCAACAGTCTTGACACCGCGCTTCTTGCTTGCTTTTACTGCATCATCAACAGACTTTCTGATCTGCTCGATATCGTAATCAACTCCGGCAAACTGGAGAATGAACGAAGACTTTTTCGCTGTCTCTTTTTCAGCGGTCTTCTTTTCGGCAGGCTTTTTAGCGACTGTTGCTTTCTTCTCGGCAGCAGGCTTTTTAGCGGCTGTTGCTTTCTTTTCAGCAGCAGGCTTTTTAGCAGCTGTCGTCTTCTTTTCAGCGGCGGGTTTCTTCGCTGTTGTTTTCTTTGCAGCGGGCTTCTTTGCTTCAGCCTTAGGAGCTTCGGCAACAACTGCCTCGTTCTTTATTGCTTCTTCTTTTTTTACCGCAGCAGCTTTTGTTGCAGCGACTTTCTTCTCTGTTTCACTTTTCTTAGGTCTTGCCATAATAATGACCCTCCTTATATTTTTATATTATTATACATTTTAATTTCAGTATTGTCAATACCTTTTACCAATATAACAGTATATTTTTATTTATTTATTACTTTGTGAGCGTTTTTTTGAAACAACAATGCACACAGATATTATAATTACAACAGTTAAAACAGCAGCGGGAATAATTATTATAATATAATTATTTATTTCAAAATCTTTTCTGCATTCACCCGAATATTTGTTTTTACCAATCGCGGAAACAGTGTATTCACCGGCATTTTCGGGCTTTGAAATCTCGCTTCCGTTCTTGTCAAAGTAACACAGCGTATAGTCATTTTCTTCAAGGATCGTATCTCCGAAAATTACCGAAATAACATCTGCACTGTTTTCTTTCATGTCAATAACAGTATTTTTATCATCTATATATATTGCTTTTATAACAAAATCACATTCAGCAAGTGCATTGTTTTTTTCGTTTTCTTTTTCATATACATCAATTACCGCTCTATATTTTCCGGGCATATCCGGAGCAGCGGAATACGGCTCACCCGCTTCGTCAAGATAGCCTATTTTTCCCGTCGCGAGCTCTTTCGGGAAACCGTCACTATTCTTTACATTGACATCTGCCATTCTTCCGTCACACGTCTTGCTCTTTGCTGAAAGTATCAGACGGTATTCTTTTTCCGTTTCATATTCACAATCTCTTGCTGTACATTTTACAGTAACTTCATTCCCGTGAGTTTCAAAAACCCAGTTATGATAATGCGGAAAAACGGCAGTGAACTTTTTCTCCGCCGTGCCCGAAAAGCTTCCGACACCGGTGATTATCGCTGTATATTCACCCGACTTGTACGGCTCTACGGTATATCCCCTGCTGTCATGATAGAACACGGAATAATCTGAACCCGCATTAAGGAGTACCCCGTTCACTTTTACGGAAATAACTTCCGCAGTAGCTTCGTTGATCGTGATCTGTGCATCCGAAACAGAGATAGGATAAAAATAATCATCTTCTATCTCCGCAAGAGCAAGCGTTTTTTCAGTGTAATGCTGGTGTGCCATATCCCACGCATTTTCACATAACGTACAAGTGTATTCAAACACTTTTGTCTCGTTATAATCCGCCCTCAACAGTATTGCTGCAAGATATGAAATATCGGGAAGTGCGCTTTTGAAAAGCTCGAACCTGCTTTCTTCAATACCGCCGTGATCGGCTCTTGCGAACATGGATGTCATTATCCCAAGAAGCTTGTTACCCGCTTCTTCTTCAGTTGCGCCGCTTCCGAACATTGTTATGAGATCGTAAATTGTTTTTAAATTTGCTTCCTTGAAACTCGAATAGGCGTCAGAAACAAATTTCATCAAAGCTGCTCTTTCGTCCGGGTCAGAAGAATAAAACAATTTCAGCAGCGTTTTCACACCTTCGCTGTGAGCAGCGTATGTCGCTCTGTCAACAGCGCCCGTTATCCAGCCTGCCACACGCTTCTCAGCTACACGCAGACTTACAGGCTGTGAATATGTTATTTCGTTTCTGAACGTTTTTGTGTTGAAAAAAGAAGTATATTTATCAACGACCGAAATTCCCGTAAGCGTGATATCAAGCTGCTTATATTTCACGTTTATATCTTCCGCGATAAGAGATTCTCTTACTCCGGAGCAGTATAATCCCCAGTTTTCCGAAAAGAAAAGCGGCACAGGGTCATTTATGTTCACAACGTTATGTATGTTTTCAAAACCATTCTCGGTACAGGACGCAGCAGGAGCACCAAACGTATAGACATACAGATCATCCGCAGTAATACCGTAATCACCGAGATTTTCGTTTATATATTTACCGGCAAGATCGGATACGGAGCCGCCCCTGCTGTAACCGGTAATAAACAGTTTTGCGCCGATAAGTCCGTATTTCTTTTCATAATTTCTTATTCTGTCATTCAGTTTCCGGGCAGCGGCGGAAAGACCCTTTGCATCACCGCTCTCACCTATATCAAAAGTATTGACCCATTCAAGTCCGTAACTTCCACCTCTTACCGCTGCAACTATGACCTCTCCGTAAGCTGTTTTCTTATGTGATATGACCGTGCCTATCGTATCTTCGGTCGGTTCATATTCCATATCATCCGAAATAAGATCATTCATCGAAAACCCGGTCTTTTTCAGAAGATCCATTGTAAATCCGGAATTGTAACTGCCCCTGTCAGAACCGAATACTGAAACGGCAAGATCAAGTGCAAAAGTCCTTAGGTGTTTGTTTTTTTCCTTACCTGAGTTTGAAAAATAATCATCACTGTAAAAAAATCCGGCGGATACGCTTTCTCCTTCTTCATAGGATATGAAGCTGAAATCACCGGATAATACTTTCGGGCCAATAGTTGCTGCGCCGGATGGCAGCGAAAAGAATATAACCGATATAACAAATATCAGTGCTGCTGTTATGGTCGATGCTTTCTTTCTCATATATATAATCCTTCCGGTGCCGATGAATATTATACAGTGTTTATTGCCATAAACAGCAAAACGCACTCCGGAATTCTTCACGGAGCACGTTCTTCGGGCTGTTCAGAGCAGATCGTTTTTCTTATTTTTATCTTCCTCCGTCAGCGATTTGCCGCCGGCTGCCGCTTCGAGCATCTCATCAGAAATTTCAATGAGATCGAGCTCATTGTGCGTTTCGTTGATGACTCGTTCCAGCTTTGGTTCTTTTGAGAATCTCTGAAAATCAAAAAGATCTCTGAGTACATTGTCCATATTTTTTTCCTCCGTCTGATCTCTGACCTGATGTATATGATATGGTCTTTATATATTTATACGAAGGAAAAAGACAAATGGCAGTCCGGATCTTCTTATTCGCAAAAAACGGTTAAATTATTCAAAGCTTTTCTTTATTGTGATCTCGACTTTACCGCTAATAATGCCGACAATAACGTCATCCGCCATATTAGCGATTATTGACTTTTCAAGCTCGTCCCATGCTTCGGTCTTGTTTTTTGCACCCTGCTTGTATGTTGAGAGAGACCACGCATTGGAATAGCCGCCTACATCAGGATAAACGCCCATATCATAGAACGCGTAAGGCGAATCGGGATACATATTCACATTAGAACCGGCGGTAACAGCATAATTTGCCATCATCACCTCCGCAGCTATCCTTATCTTATTCATTATACCGACAGCCGCAGCGTTATCACCGGTCGCAGAAACAGACAAAATACGGTCTCTTTCGCTGCTCGGCAGAAGTCCGTCAGGCTCAACAACAGCATGGATCTCGAATTTCTTGCCTTCGTTCTCTATCCAGAACATACCTTTACCGTACTTCAGAAGGTTCGGAAGCATATCCACAAGCTCCTCTGAAAGAAGAGAAAGCTTAAGTTCCTGTTTCTTGTCGAGGTCATTATATTTCGCGATCTTTGACGCAGCCTCCGTTATCTTTAATGTATCAGCTGCTTCCTTCTCAAATCTGTAAATATCTGTTTTCATCGTTTTATCCTTTCATTACGCCGTATAAAAAGCAAGTGAATTATCAGCAGTTCTTATGTTCCGAGCTGAAAAACCTGTGACCGGTATTTTTAGCGTGAATATCTCTGTTCAGAGCTCCGTAAAACCTTTTGTTACAGCTTGTGCAAACATATACAACAGGGGGCACATTAACTCCGCCGACAACACTTTCAAGCGCGTTATCGTCAAGCTCTGCTTCTTCAAACTCTTTTGTCATAAACTTTGTCATTGTACTTGCCATATCTTTGTTCTCCTTTTCGTATTTTATCATATTGTTTAAAAGAAACTTGTTATATCGACCATATTCAGTATATCAAATACATCAGGAGTGATGTTCTTCATTGAGAAATCTTTTTTCACTTTCTGCATATTTTTGAATATTATCAGCACAGCTCTTATGCCCGCCGACGACATATACGGACAGCCTGACATATCGAGAACTATGGACTTAAGATCTGGCTCGCTGAAAATACGCTCAAACGCTTCTATGAGCATCGGTGCTGTTGTGGTATCAAGGCGACCGTTCAGTTTCAGAGTAACTCTTCCGCTGTCATTATTCTCATCTATCTCAAAAAGTGAATGACTGCGTGATGTGCTTCCGGAAGAACGAGCAGGTGTCAGTGCAAGGATGTATGATCCCTCATAAGCATTTTTTACTGACGGAGAAACACCTATATCAGATAAATAACCTGATATCTTTATTCTTTTGCAGTTTAGACCGTGTGCCTCAAAGAACATATCCTGTTCTTCGCATTTAAGCTCTGTGAAGCTGTTTTTGATGATAAGCTTCTTCCATTCATCGGAGAAAACTGAATTTGAGAGCACATCACTATCGGAAGCATTGAATACCATTTTCATCAGATTATAATTTATGGTACTGTCCTCAGAGTCTCCCGTGACCCATACTCCGCCGAACTCGGCAAGAAGCGCAGAGATATTGTCAACGACCGTTAACATCTCAGGTTCGGTAAGATACATCATAAGACCTTCGGTTGCGATAAAAAGCGGAGCATCACCGTATATAGCACGGCGAAGCGCAGCAGGGTCGGTTGCATCGGCAGAGAAATAATGAATATTGCTGCCATAGCTTATACCGTCATAAGCAGCTATTGTTTTCATCTTTTCTATAACCGAAGGGAGATCGATCCCGTAATATTCTACTGACTTATTTTTTGCCAGTGCAAGTCCGCGTCTGCTAAATCCACAACCGATATCCATAAACGCCGACATTCTGTAATACTGGAAAAGCTTATCTATGACCAGGCTTTTTGCCCAGATCGACGCGGCATAAAGAGATGAGATCTTATAAAGACTTTCCGAGGATATATCATTACCATTTGATTTGCCTCTATCGTTCATCTCAATACGTGCAAGACGACTAAGGATCCTCGCACAGTATTCGTCACCGTTATCAGCTCCGCCTATAAGCGATGCTTTCGCAGTAAGCTGTGACGGATTGATGTTTTCGATGTTCATAAGAGCCATAATTACTGCTCAATATTGAGTATATCGGAAAAGTTAGTTATATCAAAGACCTCGCGAACCATCTGCGAAGGTTTTCTTACTACAAACTCTCCGCCCTTTGATGTAAGTGTCTTGTTAAAACCGAGAAGAACTCTGAGACCTGATGATGATATGTACTCAACATCAGAAAGGTCAAGTACTAACTTTTTCACACCATTCAGGTCAGGCTTTATACCCGAATCGAGCTCAGGAGAAGTCTCCGTATCTATGCGTCCAGATACATTAACGGTGAGTACATCTACCGAGAGAACTTTATTGAAACCAAATTTGCTGCTCATATCAAAAACTCCTTTGAAACAACCGGATAATACACCGGAAATAATCTGAATGTACGCAGTAAAACACATTCGCACAATATCACTAATACATTATAACACATTTTATATTCAATTTCAAGCTTTTTATGTTATTAATATCAGTATAAAATGTCGTATTACCAAAAACTCCCCTTTTCACGCAGTTCCCGGAAAACTTCCGAAACGGTAAAGGGGAGTTTTAAATATTCATCAGAAAGTGAAATCAAGCGGCTCTGCCGGCGGTACCGGCGAAGCAGGCTTCGGCTTCGGAGCGCCGGGATCATCGATAGGAATAAGTCCTATGTCCTCAGGTTCGATAGGCATAATATCATCGCCCTTTGGGTCCGGCTCAAGCGGAGCAAGATCAAAGTCGCCTGACATATCCGATCCGGAATCTTCCGCGATCTTGTCGTCAAACTTGAATACTTCTTCTTCTTTCTTCGGAGCTCTTACAATATTCGGACGCTCTACCGATGCTATCTCCGAGATATTCTTCAGCTCAACTGTATGATTGCTCGGGGCAATCTGAATATCCTGCGCAGATGCCGCTGCGGCTGCTGCCGCGGCAACAGGGTCAAGCTCCTGAACACTTCCGAAGGTCTGACCGTAGTATGCGTTTTCTCCGTGCTTTCTGAGGTAATGCTTGTCAAGAAGTGCATCACCGATACGGGTAAGACCGAACTGGAAGTTCGTGTTGAATACAGCCATATGAGCAATCTCTTCAAGCACTACAGCATTTTCCACAGCCTGTTCGGGGGTCTCGCCCCAGGTGAACGGTCCGTGCTGTGCAACAAGGCACGCAGGCACTTCCATACAGCCGAGATTTCTTCTCGCGAAGGTGTCTATAATTGCGTAACCTGTATTACGTTCATAATCACTCTCTATCATGTCCTCTTCGAGAGGCATGGTACACGGAACATCTCCGTAGAAATAATCCGCGTGTGTCGTACCGTAGGCAACTATATCAAGACCGGCCTGTGCCCAGACGGTAGCATAGCGCGAGTGAGTATGTACGATAGCGCCGATCTCTTCAAATCCCTGATAAAGTGCGATGTGCGTGGGCGTATCGGACGAGGGACGGTATTTTCCCTCAACAACAACGCCGTCCATATTGACAACGACCATAGACTCCGGCGTAAGCTCGTCATAAGACACTCCGGAAGGCTTAATGACAATAAGTCCGGTCTTTCTGTCTATTGCAGAGACATTGCCCCACGTCAGTATAACGAGTCCGTTTTCACGAAGCTGCTTATTTGCTTTGCATACGCGTTCCTTGAGTTCTTCTAACATTGCTACCTCCTGCGTATAGGGAATTTGCTTCTCAATACAAGATATAATAATTTATATAAACACATTATACACCTTTACGCAGATTATTGCAACATCTTTTTAGAAATTCTACAATTACTTATAATCATATTATGATTTTTTGTGCACTTTCACGAACACAGGGATATTTTCCTCAAATGCCGATGCTGATGAAAAATTCCTTCTTTACTCTTCCGTCATTGTCAAACCGCACTCCGTCAGCTTCGAGAAGCTCCCGCTGCCTGTTTCCGCCGCCAAAGGCGAATGCGGGCGAGACCTCTCCGAAGCGGTTTACTACACGGTAACACGGTATATGCTCCGGATCAGGGTTTACATGAAGCGCGTATCCGACTACCCGTGACATACGCGGATTACCGGCAAGCCGAGCCACCTGTCCGTAGGAAGCGACCTTTCCGCGCGGTATTGACTGCACAACAAGATATATCTGCTCGAACGTATTCATTAAAGTGCCTCCGCTTCTTTGATCCATATTTCCCCGCAAACATCCGACGGAAGCCGGAGGTCTCCGGGTGCAAGGCTCACCGAGCCTATCCTTGCTCCGTCCGGTGAGCAGGAACGCTTGAACTGCTGCGAAAAGAAGCGCCGGCAGAATGTTATCAGCCATTTTTTTATTGTTACGCTGTCATAAATGCCCGCGAACGTTTCCTGAGCTATACGATAGATCTTAGCCGGTGAGCTGCCACGCCGTATCATGTGATACAGGAAAAAGTCGTGGAGCTCGTACGGACCGACACTGTCCTCCGTCTTCTGGTCGGGAAGCAGTTCGGGGCTTATCGGCGTTGCGACAATGTCGCGAAGAACTTCGGCAATGCCGCGCTGCTTTGCGCTGATTTCCTCCTCGCTTCCGTTATAAACATCCCAGTCACCGTTTTCGGCGAAATACGCGACCATGCTCTTTATCAGCGTTTTCGGTACTCCCGCGTTAACGCCGTACATCGACATCTGATCGCCGCCGTAGGTTGCCCAGCCCAGCGCGAGCTCGGACATATCGCCGGTGCCGATCACAAGTCCGTTTACGTCGTTCGCGATGTCCATGAGCACCTGTGTGCGCTCTCGCGCCTGTGCGTTCTCGAATGCTGCGTTATGCTGTCCGGGGTCATGTTCAATGTCATGGAAATGCAGTTTTACGGCCTCGGATATATCTACCGTCCGAAGCGTTACACCGTAAAGCTCCGCAAGCTTTTCCGCGTTGCTCTTTGTACGGCTCGTCGTGCCGAAGCACGGCATCGTCACCGCGATAACGTCCTCCCTTCCGGTCAGGCATTTCTCGGCTGCCGCAGCGCAGACAAGAAGCGCAAGCGTGCTGTCAAGTCCGCCAGAAAGCCCGATCACAAGCTTTTTTGAACGGGTATGATTTATACGTTTTTCAAGCCCGAGGGACTGCATCGTGAAAACTTCCATGCAGCGATTTTCCCTCTCCTCTTTTTCATACGGAACGAATGGGGTATGCGAAAATCTTCTCGTGAGCTTCGTTTCGGCAGTATCAAGCGAAAACTCCACCGTCTCGGCGGCAGCGGGTATAAATCCGCATCTTCGGCGCTCGTAAGCGATGAAGCCGATGTCCACGTCGGAGATGCCTGTGTGCTGGCCGTTACAGTCTATACGTCTTCCGTTCTCGTATATCAAAGTATCGTTCGTATCGCTGAAAAACACCGAGCCTGCGGTGCTCTCTCCGTTTCCGGCATTTGCGGATACGAGTATGCAGTGATTTTCATACGAAAGCACCGAAGCGGATATTAATCGGTATTCGCTCTTCCCTGTCATTTTCGGCTCGGCTGTCATTTGCAGGACAATGCTTGCACCCGTGCGCGGCTTGTCACAGCCGATAACTACCTCGAACGCAAGTTCCGTACAATACACATCTTTGAAAAGAATGCTGCGGCGCAACGAAGTAAACCAACGGCGTTCCTGCTGTGTAAGATGTTCCTTTGTGACGAATCCGATCTGCTTTCCTTTGAAATATACCGCTGCGCAGTTGCACACCTTTCCTTCTATACAAAGCGGCACACCGACCGTGTAAACTATATCGAGCCTTTCTGTTGCAGCAGCTATCTTACTGAGTGCATTCTCCGCGTTTTTCAGCAATTCCCCATGCAGAAACAAGTCACCGCATGTACAGCCTGTAACACAGAGTTCCGGGAGGACAAGCACACGCACACCTGCTTCGTTAGCAGTATTTATGCACTCAATAATCCTGTCCGCATTGAAATCGCAGTCCCCGGGGCGCACCTCAGGCACAGCCGCTCCGACCTTTATAAAACCGTCTTTCATCTTCGCACCGCCTTTACGTCGATTTTTTTCATTATATCACATCTTCACAGGTTTTGCAATACAAACAGAAATCGTTGTTTCTGGCGATTCAAAAGCTGGTTAGCGAGCGATCCCTCATCTTGGATTTACATAACATAACATAAAGAAAACCGGAGCATTTCTGCTCCGGTTTTCCGGGAAAGGAATTTTATGCTATCGAAATATATTTGCTTGACGGAATCTTTGGCTTCGGCTCTTTCTTCGGTATCTCGATCTTAAGAACGCCGTTTTCAAACTTAGCCTTGATCTCCTCCTGCGTTACCTCATCGCCGACATAGAAGCTCCTTGACATAGCTCCGGAATAACGCTCCTGACGAATAAGCTTGCCCTTCTTGTCCTTTTCGTCCTTGTCAAGACCCTTTTCCGCACTTACCGTGAGATAACCTTCCTCAAGCTGAAGCTTTATCTGCTCTTTCTTGAATCCCGGCAGATCTATATCTGCTTCAAAGTGGTCATCATGCTCGTGCACGTCGGTCTTCATAAGGCGTGACGCCTTTTTGCCGTAAAGCTTTCTGTCGATGTCGTCAAATTCACCGAACGTCGGGAAGTTCATGTCCATAAAATCATCAAACAGGTTTTCTCCGAAAATTGCAGGCAGTAACATAGGTCATTCCTCCTTATACTCATTCAACATTATTGCCTATCGGGAGTCATGCGGCTCCTAATGTTATTTTGAGCACCGGAGATCTCTTTTTATACATTTCGTGAGATCTCCTGACGACTGATGTCGTCAGGGACGGAGGGTTCGGATATGAGATGTACATTTTTGGAGCTCCGCTCTCATATCGTCTCTGTTCCTTTGTTCAATTACTATTATAGCACAATTTTTAGCACTGTCAATAGGAGAGTGCTAATTTTAACAAACTTTTCACAAATATCACTATTCTGTCACAAATCCGGAGTCAGGACCTCTTCTTGCGCTTCCAGACAGCCGCAGCGTTCGATCTTACCATAAGTCTCTCCGTGTCGATACCGGCGGGGCATATATCCTTGCAGGAAAGCGATTTCCCGCAGCCTCGGAAGAAATGCCCGTTGTACTCACCATACAGACGTTTCCCGAGCTCAGCCGGAGTTTCGCCGATAAGTCTTGACGACGCCGTAAGTGCCGACGCGCCGAAAAACTCGCCACCGGAGTAGAAATTCGGGCAAACCTCAAGACAGCAACCGCATTGCAGACACTTTGAAGCATCATAGGCAACTCCGGTATCGTCGCAGGCGGCGTTTTCATCAAGCCATGAACCAAGCTTCATCAGATTTGCGAAAATCACGCCGCGATCGACCATAAGATCCCGTACACACGGAAATTTCTTCAACGGTTCGAGCTTTATTCTTCCTCGTGGAAATTCGTCGAGCCTTGCATCACATGCGAGTCGCGGTCTGCCGTAAATAAGCATGGCACAGGCACCGCATTTCTTCTGCTTACAGCTTCTCTCCCACTGTACAGGGTCATCGATAAGTTTCTCTGTATTTATAATATCAAGTGCCTCCGCTACCGTGGCGCATCTTCCGCGCTCTATCGTCACGGTCTGAATATACGGCTTTTCATCGGCGCTTTTTCTCCGGAGTATATCAAACGTTATTTCCATTTCCGGTATTCCTTTCGGGTATTTTTTCAAACGTTACTCTCACCGTACCGCCGGCGAGCTGTGTTACCGTCGTATCGGCGAATGCGTCAAGCGTATCGGGACAATCCTCTCTGTAATGTGCGCCTCTGCTCTCCATTCGTCCGAGAGCCGACAACAGCATTGCACGGCCGAGTTCCTTACGCACCTTCTCCGGCGCAGTTGCGCACTGTACCTCATTAAGGCGGTCAAGCGCGGATTTCATCGTGTTTCCGTTTCTGACTATGCCAAGACCGTTTAAAAGTATATTTCCGAGCCTTTCGTCGGAACCTGCCGGAAGTTCGCAGTCAAGCGGCTCCTCTCCGCTGTACACGCTCATATCCTCACTTCCGCTACCCGCATATACCGACGCGCTCTTTGCGGCGGTCATACCTCCGAACACCGCGCCAAGCATCGAGTTCCCGCCGAGACGGTTCGCACCGTGATACTGGCAGGCGCACTCCCCTGCCGCGTAAAGACCGCGCATACTCGCTTCGTGATTTGCGTTAACATATACACCGCCCATAAAGTAGTGTATCCCCGGCTCTACCGGAACCGGATCTTTCTTCGGGTCAAGCGGGAAATAATGCATTATCTCCTCCCGCAGGTCGGAAAGCTTGTTCTTCCATGTGTCCTCGGGTATTCCGGTCATATCGAGAAAAACATCGCCCTGATCCCGCCGCGCAAAGAAGATCTCACGCGAAACCACATCTCTCGGCATAAGATTACCGAGTTCCGGATATTTCATTTCCATGAAATACATCGGATAACCGTCTTTCATAACGCAAAGCCTTCCGCCTTCTCCGCGCGCGGCTTCGCTTATCAGGCAGCGCTTTCCCGGAATACCGACAGTAGTAGGGTGATACTGTATCATTTCAAGGTTCGCAAATTTCACACCCTGTGCAAAAATGACTGCCGCAGCAGTGCCGCTGTTTGTGACAGTTCCGGTAGTCATGTGCGGGAAGAAACCGTTCAGTCCGCCGAGTGCCGCTATCACAACACCTGACAGATCATAAAATGTTCCCGTGTATGTATCCTTTATCCGCACGCCGCTGCATTGCACACCGTCTGTAAGCAGTCTCATAAATGTGTGGTGAGGAAGGCGAATTACAAGTCCTTTAGCTTCGTACTTACGGACTTCATCGGTAAGTGCGGTCATTATCATTTTTCCTGTACTGCTTTGTGCGAATGCGGTACGTTTTTTCTTCTGTCCGCCGAAACTTCTGAGAGTAAGGCTTCCGTCCGGATTGCGGTTGAACGGCACACCGAGTCCGGCAAGCTTGGTGACTACCGCAGGTGCGCTGTCTGTGAGTGCCCTGACCGCGTTCGGGTCTGCGAGATATGCTCCGCCCTTCATTGTTTCCTCAAAGTGCAGTTCTGTCGTATCACCCTCGCCCATAGTATCGAGTGCGGCGTTGATCCCACCTTCGGCAAGGACTGACTGCGCACGTTCAGAATTCTGCGCTGAAATAAGCCTGCACTTTATTCCCGCCTCTGCGAGTGTAAGAGCAGCCGAAAGCCCGGCAAGTCCGGCTCCTAAAATATTTATCACGTCCGTCACCTCACAAGCTCATATTTATGTAATACACGACAAAAGCTGCGCCGGAAGCGAGAAGCAGCAGCGACGAAACAAGTATCAGAGTCGCAGCTCCCTTTCCCCGCCCCGATCTGCCAAGACCGATCATCAGCGGTCTTATGTTTGTAATGACGTGTATAAGTACGCTCAGGGAAAGAAGTATCGAGCACAGAAGTCTGAAAAAAGTGAAAGTTCCGGGTACGCCTTTTTCAGACATGAATATAATCATATGAATGATTATAAATGCCATTACCGCAAAACCGCTCGCGCGCCTTGCCCAGAATGTCATATTATTGTTCATATAGCTGACATCTGACTTATTCATTGCCGAGAGTGTATCCACAGAAAGCTTTATTCCTATAACGGTATGTACAGCGACCACCAGTATAAGCGTTCCCGACAGGGTATGCATTAAAACCGAGATATACGGTATTACATGAACCATGAGCAATCCGCTCGCAGTCATGTGCATTACAAATACCACCAGCATTATGATGCTGAGTATCGAATTTACCTTTCTCACAAACCCGCCTCTTTTCTCTTCGGAAGATTATCGGTAAAACCGCGGAAAACTGCTGTTTCAAAATACGGCAGCCGGATTTCTTCCGTAAATGTTCTTACTTCATTTAATTTAAAGTATATCACATATCCGTAATTTTTTCAATACTTTATATTTAGTCATAGATGTTACAGAGCCGATGCAGTTAAAAGCAAAAACCCGATCCGGCTTCGGAATGCCGGACCGGTTTTTCTTTAGTTATGCCCGGTCTTTATATCAATTCTATCATTATGCAGGCTATTCGGGACGTACTATCGGTTTGCATACATTTTCTCATAATAATTACGATATTCTCCGTTTATTATCTCTTCCCACCAATCCCGATTATTGAGATACCAGTCGATGGTTTTCTTGATTCCGTCAGCGAATTTGGTTTCCGGCAGCCAGCCGAGTTCATTATGTATCTTCGTCGGGTCTATTGCATATCTCATATCATGACCCTTACGGTCTGTAACATAAGTGATAAGCGATTCCGGTTTATTGAGTTCCCGACATATCAGTTTCACTATATCAATGTTTCGCATTTCGTTATGTCCGCCGATATTATAAACTTCACCGACAGTCCCCTTGTGGATAATAAGATCTATAGCTTTGCAATGATCCTCAACATAAAGCCAGTCACGGACATTTTCACCCTTTCCGTAAACAGGCAAAGGTTTATCGTTCAGCGCGTTTGCAATCATTAACGGAATAAGTTTCTCCGGAAAATGATAGGGTCCGTAATTGTTCGAGCAGCGGCTTATCGTTACAGGAAGCCCATAAGTTCTGTGATAAGCAAGCACAAGCAGATCGGCGCTCGCTTTTGAAGCGGAATAAGGACTGCTCGTATGTATCGGAGTTGTTTCGGTAAAGAACATCTCCGGTCTGTCAAGCAGCAGATCGCCGTAAACTTCATCTGTCGATACCTGATGATAACGGATAATTCCATATTTACGACACGCGTCCATAAGCACCGATGTGCCGATCACGTTTGTGCGAAGAAATACCTCCGGGTCTTCAATACTGCGGTCAACGTGGGACTCGGCAGCAAAATTGACGACCATATCAGGCTTTTCTTCACCAAACAGTTTATCAACTGCTTCACGATCACATATATCGGCTTTTACGAACCGGAAATTCGGTAGATCCATTACATATTTCAGCGTTGACAGATTGCCTGCATAGGTGAGTTTGTCAAGACATATTATCCTGTAATCAGGATGCTTTTTCAGAATATAAAATATAAAATTTGAGCCGATGAAGCCGGCTCCGCCTGTTACTATAACTGTCATTCTTATTCCTCGATCAAATTGCTTTATTCGCTGTCCGGTCACATTTTTTGCTATGATACTATCGCTGCGGCTTGCCACAGAAGCAAATCATTCCGGGAATTATCCCAGGCATTGATGCATCAGTCTGCATCATTTTCTGCAATTATAGCACAAAACAGTCTTTTTTTCAAGGCTTTTGCATAAGTTTCAAGAATCGCGTCCGGTAATACCGTAATCAGCTTATTTGTTCATCCCGAAATAGGTATATCATCTACAACAACTTTTCGATCATTCTAAAAAAATATATCTATTCATACAAAATTGTGCACATTTGAAAATTACTCTTGATTATGCGCTTTTAAAGTAGTATAATAAAGTGCACATTTGCTGACAGGAGAAAAGTTATGAAGAAAAAAGACACAAAACCAACCGAAGAAAAGCTTAAACCAAAACTTTTCTCGGTAATGAAGAATTATTCGGGAAAACAATTCACAAAGGATCTCACAGCCGGCGTTATAGTCGCGATAATCGCACTTCCGCTTTCTATCGCGCTTGCTCTCGCGTCGGGAGTAAACCCCGAGCAGGGTCTTTACACAGCGATAGTCGCAGGATTCATCGTTGCTCTTTTCGGCGGAAGCCGTGTTCAGATTGCCGGTCCTACCGCCGCATTTGCCACAATAGTTGCCGGTATAGTCGTTCGTCATGGAATGGACGGACTTATCATAGCAACAGTAATGGCAGGCATCATAATGGTCGTAATGGGACTCTGCCGTTTCGGCTCACTGATAAAATACATACCCGGAACGATCACCGCAGGCTTTACATTCGGCATAGCGGTAACAATCGTTATAGGTCAGATCAAGGATTTCCTCGGTATTCAATTTCAGAATTCACCGATAGAGACCGTCGATAAGATCACAGAGATAGGCAGATGTATCGGCACATTCAACTGGCAAGCACTGGTTATCGGCTTACTTTCACTCGCTATACTTATTTTCTGGCCGAAAAAGCTTGAAAAGATACCAGCGTCGCTCATCGCAGTAATAGTATGCTCCGCGATAGTCGCTCTCACCAACATGGACGTAAACACTATCGATGACCTTTATACCATATCACAAGCTCCGCCTACCTTAACGATACCGGAAGTGACATTCGACAAGATCAAGACGCTTGTGCCCGACGCATTCACTATCGCTGTGCTTGCGGCAGTAGAATCGCTTCTGTCCTGCGTTGTATCCGACGGTATGATCGGCTCGAAGCACCGCCCGAATATGGAGCTCATAGCTCAGGGCGCAGCAAATATCGGCTCCGCGCTTTTCGGCGGGATCCCCGCTACGGGAGCTATAGCAAGAACAGCAGCAAACGTCAAGAACGGAGGAAGAACTCCGATAGCAGGCATAGTTCATTCAATAGTCCTGCTGATAATACTCGTTGTTCTGATGCCGTACGCATCAATGATACCTATGCCCACGATAGCCGCGATACTCTTTATGGTCGCTTACAATATGTGCGGCTGGAAGAACATACGCAACATTATCAAGACCGCACCCAAAAGCGATATTTTCGTTCTTGTCGTAACAATAGTCTTCACCGTTATATTCGACCTTGTAGTCGCGATAGGTGTTGGAATGGTGCTAGCAGCCATTCTTTTCATGAAGCGTATGGCTGATGTTACCGAAGCACACGCATGGATAGATGTTGATGACGAAGACACCGATGTGGACAATATACTTCGCAAAAAAATACCCGAACGCACAAGAGTTTACGAGATCAACGGACCTATGTTTTTCGCGGCTTCCGAGAGATACAAGTATATGCTTGACGATAACGATATAGATGTGCTCATAATAAGAATGAGGAATGTACCCGCGATAGACTCGGCAGGTGTCGAGGCTCTTTCTCAAATAGTCAAGCGCTGCGAGAAAGAGGGCGTGAACACTGTGTTCTCCCACGTGAACGAACAGCCGATGCGTGCTATGACAAAAGCAGGTCTGTGCGATAAAGTCGGTCAGGAGAATTTCTGCTCTCATATAGACACAGCTCTTGCACGCGCAGAAGAGATCGAGAACGAACGCCGCGCAGCCCTTGCCCACAATTAATAATGCGGCATTGCATCAGATAGCAAAACCCTCCGGAAAGTAATTTTTTTCCGGAGGGTTTTGCTATAAAGAATGTGAAATCATAGACCTCACTTTTCTGTTCAGACAGAATACTTACCGAAAAGTAAACGACGAAATCTGTCCATACCAAAGGAAAACGCACCTTTCAGATATTTCTCTGAAAGGTGCGAATGCTGTAATCAGATATTACGAACAGTTATTGCTCACGCAAGATTATCGATATATTCCGTAAGCCACTCTCTGTCAAAGAGGTGTTCGTACTTGGATATCGTGAAATCAGGCTCCGCGCCCTGATCCACATTATAGAACGAACCGTTCTTTATATAGCTAAGACGTGTATTGCTGGAAATATCCAGGACAGTACCGGTAGCTGTAGAGATCGTACCTACCGTGCAGGCGCCGCCGCCCGACTTCTGTCCGATAATAGATACATGAGGATCTTCCTTGAATATGCAGGGCACAAGGTTTCCGCAGGAGAAGCTTGCCTTTGTGGTAAGGCAGTAAAGGTTAAGTCCCTTTCCTGCAAGCGTCTCATTTTTGTCAAACTTCGTATCAAAATTTATGTCACACATATAATCATTTGTAATCCGGGAACCGCTGAGAGCATTTTCGACACTGAATGAAGCCTTGCCAAGGAACGCAGCGACAACATAAGCAGCCGCATCAACAGCTCCGCCGCCATTTAATGAGAGATCGAGAACAACGTTCTTTATCGGGCTGTCCTTGCGGAGTATCTGCTGTACAGAATATGAGATCAGTCCTATTGTATCATGTACTTTGTCCAACGTAATATTATTGGATTTTCCGAGTTCATCTCCGAAAAGGTCTCCTATGTTGGCAATATCAAAGTCAAAACCGTCAAATGTTATATATGCAGTATCGCCGTATTCCTCATATATTTTCAGATCAGGATTGTATTTATCTCTTAATTCTTTAAGTTCCTCATCGAACGTAAAAATGAAATCTCTTGCGTAACCCTGTCCATATTTCTCATTGAGCTTCCATTTGTAATCAGCACCTGAAGCATAAGAGCTCAAAGCATATCTGCTGTGAATATCATCGACATTCTGATAAATGATATTCCATAGTTCTCTGTCGATCTTCTTGGCGTTTGTACTGTACATATTGAGTCCGGTCTTGCGCTGAACGATGACATCTTTGAATGCAGTGATATTATGCTCTTTCTTAAGGCCATAAAGCGTATCCATAGCGAAGCAGAATTCATTCACGCTGAATTCGGACATAGTTTCACTGATTTTGCCTGTCGCGTATTTGCCGTCCTTACCGTAATACACCTGGCCGAGCTTGGAGTATTTGCCTGTTGTGCTATTATAAAGCGATTCTATTCCATCGAGATAGAAGATCAGCGAACGGGTATTATAAAGTGCTACACCCGCACCACAACTGGAAAGGAATATATCAGAGAACGTCTGGACAGGGATATAATACTTATCGCCTTTGCGGACAAAATCAATGTTGTAATCACCTGCATCCAGAGTAACTGTATTTCCGGTGCGCTCGTTAGACGCCAGAGTCTTCAGCATAAATGTAAAATCCGCGGTTTCGTAAACCGGCATGATCAGATCCAGAAGAGTCTTTGTCCTGCTCGATGTAAAGAATCCGTCATAATCCCAGAAAAATATAGTGTCGTCTTCAAAATTCAGAACAGAAAAGAATCCATTCTCTCTTGTAAGAGTGACTTTATCGCCTTCTTTCTTGACTTCAAGATCAAATTCAGGCTTTCCGCACTGTTTAAGAATAGTTTTATAAACAGATACCATATCTGTGATCTCGAAATACGGAACATCACTGCCGTTCATGTAGTAGAGCGGTATCTTCTTGTTGTCTTCCGACTTGTACTCAAAGAAATATGTAGGGATATTCCTTTTTGTGATCTTGTACGACTTTGAAACCGAATCACTTACGGAAGTTGTTGTGCTTCCGCCTGATGCGGATACAGGTATAGAAAGTGACGTAACAGCAATACATGCTGCAAGGCCAAGACCCAGTATCTTTGTTTTTTTCATTAGTGTACCTTCCTTTCTGAGTCAGTTCCATTAAATTCGGAACATCTATCTTAATAATCATACCATAATTGAACAAAAAAGTCAAGCATTCTGCACATTTTTTAGTTGTTCGAAGTCGATATATGTATATTTTCAATAAATTGATTAATACAATGAACTATTCATCACCGTGGTATTACTTTTTACACGGATAAATATCAGTAAGCTAAAAGCTTCTTTATTTAATACTGTGAGGCAGAAAAATATCCCGTCTCAGATAAATCCGAGATGGGATTCGCAGCCGCGATGTCTCCGACAAGCGCTTTATATTTTTGAAATCTCCGGACAGAGAGAAAGAAAAAAACGTCTGTCACTAAAGTAACATACGGCGAAACGGCGAATGCCGTGGGATTGCGTTACAGAAAGTATATCTGCACTCCGGACAGCGTGGCAGAAAAATATCCCGCCTCAGGTAAACCCGAGACGGGATCGCCGCCGCGCGTCCGCGGCTGGTGTGCCACCCGGGAATCGAACCCGGGACACCCTGCTTAAAAGGCAGGTGCTCTGCCGCCTGAGCTAGTGGCACATTCAAAACAACAATAATATTATACCAAAATTAATGCGTTTTGTCAATAGAAAATCCAAAAATATTCTTATAAATCACATTTTTCATTCTTGCTCCCCTTCCCTGCGCCCACCAACACCGTATAAATCTGCATATAAAACAAAGTCACTGCCCATATCTGAGCAGTGACTTTTGTAATTAAGCATTACTTTTTCTTTTTGCGAGCTACTGCAGCAAGTGCAAGAGAAGCTATTGCAGCCGCTCCCATAGCTGCGGGAGATGCAACACCTGTATCGGGATTCTTACTCTGCGAATCAGTAAGAGAGAAATCGCCGAGCGGTATATCATTCTCGCTGAAATCGTAGAAGTCAGAAAGCGGGGTCTTATTCTCATCAAAGGAATAAAGATCGTCGGGTGTTGTTGTATCATCGGAAGATGTGATCGTAATGATCGGAGCTGTCTCATCCGGAGTTACTATCGGAGATGATGTTTCCGTTACTTCTACCATAGGCGGTACGGGTTCAGTCGTCACGATAAAGTCGACAGTTGTATCAGCTGTTGTGATAACAGGCGTATATGTTAAAACTATCGGATCTGTAACTATCGGAGTTGTGTCTGCGGGAGCCGGTGTCGTATCAGACGGAAGCGAAGTAGTTTCCTCTGGTGTTGTTGTCGTTTCAGCCGGAGTTGTTGTATCCGCAGGTGTTGTGGTTACTTCGGGCTGCGCACTTGTTGTATCAACAGGCTCGGGATCAGCATCAACCGGAGCTGTAGTCGTAGCAGATGACGTCGGAATACCATCACCTACAATAGGCGCAAGCGGCTCTGTTGTCGTAACTTCCGGCTCTGTTGCGGGAGCTGTGGGCTCGGTTGCGGGAGCTGTGGGCTCTGT
>CAMVNQ010000003.1 GCA_947168885.1 uncultured Clostridia bacterium
TTCTCCGTCCTGTATGTTAAATTCTCGCTGTTATAGCTGTACCGGCTGTCGTCCGCGTTTATGACAGTTTCCGTGTTTACCGCCGTGGTTCCGGTCACATTCGTCACCGGCGCGGGAACCGGCGTTTCTGCGGCATTCAGAACGTTGTTCACACTCACAACGCTCTGCTCATTCCGGACAGTTATATCGGAGCTCTCCGATATTCCGGTGTTCTCCGTCCTGTATGTTAAATTCTCGCTGTTATAGCTGTACCGGCTGTCGTCCGCGTTTATGACAGTTTCCGTGTTTACCGCCGTGGTTCCGGTCACATTCGTCACCGGCGCGGGAACCGGCGTTTCTGCGGCATTCAGAACGTTGTTCACACTCACAACGCTCTGCTCATTCCGGACAGTTATATCGGAGCTCTCCGATATTCCGGTGTTCTCCGTCCTGTATGTTAAATTCTCGCTGTTATAGCTGTACCGGCTGTCGTCCGGGTAACCGGTCGTTCCCGAGATGATCTCGTTTACGGCATTATCCGTCAGAAGCTGCGAACGCGGCCCCTGTACGGGAAGCTGTGCATCTTCCGCCTCAACCGTTTCTTTCCTGTAAACAAAAACGGGCGGCTCGATATATGAATAAGCGCCGGAATAAGCATAGCTTTCGCTGTTTCCTCCGAAGAAGCGGTTCGTCAGAGCCTTTATATCCACCGCCGAGTAACGGTAGATCTGTGTGCCCTCCTTAACCTCCGAGATCCGTATATTCTCGCTGAGATCCTCGGTGTTGTTTATATATGTGATCGCATCTGTCGTGCGTATGTATGCATTGTTGTCCGAAATACGCAGATAATGAAGGCTGCGCTCGATACTGCCCTTAACGGTGTCAGGAAAAAGCTTCGTGACTGTCGGGTCACCGAGTTTGCCTTCAAGCATGAGTTTGCGGACAATGACGAGTTTAAGTATATACGTCGTATCGCTGCGAAGTTTCTGCTCCTGATCAAGACGCTCTCTGAGCGCATTGAAATATATCAGGGTCTCGCCGCTGAACGGGAAAGGCTCTGTTCCGCTGTATTTCTCGATTATCTCCGCAGCAAACTTACTCGCCTTTGTAAGCGCGGCAAAGCTCTGCCGCATAGGCGAGACAAGCGCTATACTGCGTGCGGTCATACGATACATAGGCTTTCCCCTCGGTCGGTCATATTCCTATCGGAAGCGGAAGCTCGGTGATGCCCGTGTGCGCTATCTTGAGCGACTGGCAGAGCACGGTGCTTTCAAGTGCATCAAGCGGCGAAAACTCACGCTGGACGATGATTCCGTTCGTGATAAAGAACATTCTGACAGTTTTTCCGTCCTTTTTGACTGTAATGGTGATCGCGGTTATCTGCTTGCCCTCTTTGAAGAATGCAAAAGCAACATCCGCCATTGTCGAATGAAGAGCACGTTCGAGTATCAGAAAATCGGGACTCTTTTTCGGTTTGCGAAGTATCACGGGCGCATCGTTGTTTCCGCCCTCATTGATAGTCTCGATCTCCATGGAACCGGAAAGATTGGAGACTCTGCTGAAACTGAACGGAATTCCGTCAAAACTAACAGTGAATGAATAACCGGGAATAAAATCCGAAGATGCCATACAATAACTTCACCACCTGACAGCTATCTGACTTACTAAATCTTGAAAACATTCTCGGGCTCATCGTTGAGCTTGCTGTTAATCCGCGAGATCTCGCGGCACCAGCGCTGACGCTCCATGTGGCTGAACTGCTCTATCTCACTGTTCTGCCAGTGCATATAATAACCGATGAACGCCATTTCCTCATATATTTTCTCTGCCGGATATGTCACTATTCTCCGGCTTCCAGAAAATTTACGGGTATCTCTATCGGCTGTCCGCAGTGCGGGCAGACAGATTTATATACGGGCATCTCCATAGTGTTTATCTTTGAATACAGATCCTGAAGATACGCAAGGTCTATCGTGTACAGGCCCTCAACAACGCGCGTATCCACTGCGGGAAGCGTTCCGAGGCTCTTTATCACTCTCGAAAGTATTATGATCGTCAGATAACCGGGGTTCTGCTGAACGCGCGGGTCCTTGAGCGGTATTATCTCATCTCCCGCGTTTGCAAGGCGCATTACGCCCTCCCGGTGCAGATTTCCGTTCATATCCATATACCCTTTCGGAAGCGTGAATCTGAACTCTGTCTCAAACATAGAAATGACCTCTTTTCTCCGTAGGCAATACCGCACAAAGAGTGTACGGAAAACGCAGCATCGCCTTAATATCGTTCCGGCTTTTCCTGCCGGACAATTACTTTTTGCGTGTAAACCGGTCCGATTTTCCCGCCGTATGCAGCGGAAAACAGGTTTTTCCGTCGATGCGGTCACATATCCCGGAAATAGCAAGGGTTCATATCGATTTACCACATAAAACAGCAAAAGCAAGCCCCGCAGAACGGAGTTCCGCGCAGAGTTTGCTTTCAGATCGGAATATTATAAAGCGGCGACAAAAATGGTTTTGATGTATCGCAAATAAATATTTTATCACATACAAGCACTTTTGTCAACCCCTTTTCGGCATATTTCACAAATGTTTCATAAAATCAAGTTAGCCTATATGTATTATATCACATTTCGGGGCGGATTTCAAGTCTTTCATAAAAAAGTAGTGTGTAAAATCGTTTTTTCCCCATCCCGTTTTTTTCGCCATAAAACGGCAGCTGCGTCTCCCCGTACCGAGCCGGAGAAACGCAGCGCTGCACATTTACTGTATCACAGACAGCGAAAAGCTTCACTGTCTCTTTCCGGGCGCAGTCCTCACTTCTCCTCAAAATGCGCCCATGCTATGAAGTTCAGTTCCGTCTTTGACGACATCGACGTATTGCCCGCGGTGAGCACAGCCGAGTCGATCCCGCTTCCGAAGCCGGAAAGCACGAATGTCATAAGGGGATAAGCCTTCCCGCGCGGCGGAATGGCTATCTTCTTCCCGTGAAGTACAAGATTGTACGAAGCGTCCACAGCTCCCGACGACGTATCTATCGTAACCGTAAGCGTTCCGGACGAAGATGCAGGTGCCGCGAACTCGAAGTACGCCGCAGAGCTTCCGGCAAGCGTCATCTGCGGGGTCGCCGCCGTGTCAGAATCGTCAAACGAAGCCATTATCGTTCTTGACGCTTTTTTTCTTATTATCTTCGACGGATTCGTCAGATCGGTTATACCATAGAAATCGGTGTAGGAATTCTTATCCTTGAACCCCGCGAAGAGCTTTGCGAACGTGTAATTGCTGTTTGTTGCCTTAAGTCCGTTGTTTATCGCCTTATACGCGCTCGTCGTCTTTGCATAGGCGGTGAGGATATTCTTTATTGCCTCAACGCCGCCGTAATTCTTGTGTATGTAGAGCGGCAGAAGGAACGCGCCGTACTGCCGGTTCCTGTATGACGAGCTGCTGCTCAGAGGATAGTCCGTGCTTTTAAGGTAGTTGGTCATGTGAGTATTCAGCGAACCGAAAGACCCGCCTATGCACAGATATGAACCGTAATTCGCGAACGCTTCCTTGAACCAGCCCGCCTGATTCTTTCCGATGTATCTGTACATTATGCAGTGGAACATCTCGTGCCCGAGCACCCACTTGAATTTGAGCGTGTCCCCGGGCGAGAGCACTATGTAACAGCCTTTTGCCGGATCTTCGGGATCTATCTTCTTAGTCGTGCCGAGAACGTTCTTCGGCGCTACCTCGGAGTCTATCCTTATAACGTCGTTGTCAACTATGTAGATATGGAAGTATTTTTCGCGAACCGACGAGCTTCCGTTCACAAATTCGTGATACGGCTCAAGGAAGCCGTATTTGCGGAAGTAAACATCCACCACCTCATCCACCACGCGCTCAAACTGCTCGATTCCCGGTGTACCCTGCTCACTGTGCAGCATGAAATTTCCGGCGGTATATGTTCTTTCACTGACGAAATCGGGTCTCGGATCCTCGACGGGCGCAGTATCTTCCGCATAAACGTCGATCATCTCATCTTTCATCTCTTCGTCGATGATGCCGTATTCAAGAAGCTTGTTGAGCTTTCCCGAGACCGTGCAGTTCGATATGTCAAGGTTGAACGTCCTGCTCTTTGTAAGTCCGCCCGCGCGCACAGCTACAGTACGGTCGAGCCGGACGGAATTGAGCGTATCGTACGTGATATTGACCGCATTTGTCGTCACAGTATCGCTGACATCATAATCCGCAAACAGCGGTGTTCCGTCCGCTGCGGTAAGCTCTACCTTATAAACGCTTCCGTCGCCCGACTTGCCAATACCTATCCTGTTTATGTACGAAAGCCTGAACGTATCGTCGTACCGCGATGAAACAAGCCGCGTCTGCGCATTTACACCCGTACCGGAAGGAAGCGAACCGAGATCGACCTTCAGAAGTGTCTTTGTCGAAGGACGGGCGAACGTGAATGCGCCGCTGCTGTCCGTCTTTACGGTGCGGCAGTAATAATGCTCATAGCGTTTCAGACCGTTTGCCGACGACCGCAGCGTTGAGCCATAGATGTCTATGGATATGCCTCCGACAGCGATTCCCGGCTCGTCCGCGTAAACATATCCCGTAAAATATGAGCCCGCCTCTGCTCTTACGTAAACAAAGCACAGTATCATAACCGCAGACATAAGCACTGCGGTCAGTTTTCTTGAATAAATGAGTATTGTTTTCTTCAATCCCGTCACTCCTTCGAGATATTGATCTGATTTGATTATAACATTTTATTGCGGGAAATACAATAGTTTTCTAATATTTGCCGGACATCGGGACAAAAAAGCCCGTTTATGAATATATGAGACGTTTTATTTGTTTAACCAGCGGCTTTCGCTGAGAAAAAACATACAAGGGATTCGCGGTGGGGCGTTACCCGCCGTCTGTACCGAACGATTTGGATTCTTTTGACAAATCCGGACTGCGAGGCAGAAAAAAATCCCGTCCCGGAAAAACCGAGACGGGATTCACAGCCCGCTGTTGCGGCTGTCTGTGCCGAACGATTTGTATTTTTACAAAACTTGCGTGATACAACAAAAAATCCGCCCACAGATGAAACTGTAGGCGGATTCGCGGCGGGGCGTTCCCCGCTGTATCTGCTGAACGCTTTAGATGTTACTCTGGACAGCGAGGCAGAAAAATACCGCCTCGAACAAAGTCCGAGACGGATTCGCCGCCGCGCGTCCGCGGCTGGAGGCGCCACCCAGATTTGAACTGGGGATCAGGGTGTTGCAGACCCACGCCTTACCACTTGGCTATAGCGCCGTTGCTTTTACTTTTGCAGAACGCGAACATTTTTGCAAAAATAAAAGCATTGCCCCCGCTTTTGCAAGGGCTGTGGAGCGGATTACGAGGCTCGAACTCGCTACCTCCACCTTGGCAAGGTGGCGCTCTACCAGATGAGCTAAATCCGCGAAAAATATATGCCCGCTGCAATAAATACGATCCTTGTGGGTACCGTTTCTACAGTAAAGATGTGGCGACCCGAATGGGGCTCGAACCCATGACCTCTAGCGTGACAGGCTAGCGTTCTAACCAGCTGAACTACCGGGCCGAATTTCTCAAAAAAATCACTTGATTGGTGGGAGTTACAGGGCTCGAACCTGTGACCCTCTGCTTGTAAGGCAGATGCTCTCCCAGCTGAGCTAAACTCCCACATATCCAAGCGACTACTACATTATAAACTATCCGGACCGATTTGTCAAGTGTTTTTTAAAAATTTTATTCGAAAATACGCTTTTGACATATTTCAACAAGGTAATTTATGCAAAATCAATGAATATGGAACGAATATCGGTGCATAATACATTCAGCCGCTTTTCACGGGTACTTAATTCACGCGAACGCGGCAAAAACAGCAAAGGAACCTGATAATATGAGGATAATCGATAGAATAGCGCTTTTCCTTCTTGTCGTCGGCGGACTCAACTGGGGACTTGTCGGACTTTTCGAGTTTGACCTTGTTGCATGGCTCTGCGGCGGTTCCGAAAGCGTTATAAGCAGAATCGTATATGTTCTTGTAGCCCTTTCTGCTTTGTGGAGCATTTCTCTGTTCTTCAAGCACAACGAGCTGCTCGAAACGGAATCATAACGGCAGAAAAGCACGGCGGTGCCGAAAGGCATCGCCGTGTTTCTTTATTTCAGGAATCCGTTTATTATCTGCTCTTCGGCCTCAGCTTCGGTAAGTCCGAGAGTCATGAGCTTTATGAGCTGCTCACCCGCGATCTTTCCTATAGCCGCCTCGTGTACGAGCGCAGCGTCAACGCTGTTCGCTTCAAGGGCAGGAAGCGCAAGTATGCGCCCGTTGTCCATGATTATCGAGTCGCACTCGGTATGACCGCTGCACGCAGCATTTCCGATGATGCAGGCGTCAAATTTCTGGTATGACCTGTCTCTTGCAACGGAACGGGAAACCACATCTGCACTTGATCCGTCCTCGTTGAGCGACACTTTATATGTGCTTATAGCTGTCTGTTCGCCGTGGGTCATAAGTCTCTCGCGTACAACGAGCTTCGCGTCCTTTTTAAGCTCCGCCACGGTAGCGCGCTCGGTGGAATCGACGCCCTTTATCTGCGCCATCTCCATTTCCATGGAGCTTCCTTCCTCCATATAAACTTCGGTAACGGGGTTCAGGATACGCTTTCCCATACCGTCACCGGAGCCGTAATGCTTCTCGACATAGCGGACGTGTGAATTTTTGCCTACATAGAAACGGTGGATACCGTCGTGCTCGGAATCCTGCTTGCCGCAGTTATCGATGCCGCAGCCCGCAACAATGAGCACATCGCAGTCCTCGCCTATGAAGAAGTCATTATAAACCGTCTCTGTAATTCCGCTTTCGCTTATGACAACGGGGATATGCACGCTCTCGTTCTTCGTACCGTCCTTGATGCGTATGTCGATGCCGCTTCCTTCGGTCTTTGACTGAATATCAATGTTTGCAGTGGTGTTTCTGCCGACAGACTCGCCGTTGGCACGGAAATTGTACGCGCCTTCGGGGACATCATGGAGTTCGGCGATCTCGCGTATAAGCTGCATCTGAACAGGGTCCATCTTAAGCATTCTCACCAGCTCCTTCCTTAAGTTTGTAGCAAGCTCCCGCCGCATATTTCGTGCCGATTATCTCCGGCAGTATCTCTTCTTTCGTGCCCTGTTTCTCGACCTTGCCGTCCGCGAGAACGATTATCTCGTCCGCGATGTTGAGAATGCGCTCCTGATGCGAAATAACGACTATGGTGCGTTCCTTGTCCGACTTCTGCATATTCTCGAAAATACGGATGAGGTTATTGAAGCTCCAGAGGTCGATACCGGCTTCCGGCTCGTCAAAAAGCGCGAGCTTCACATCTCTCGCAAGGACAGTGGCTATCTCTATGCGCTTTAATTCGCCGCCGGAGAGGGAAGCGTTGACTTCACGGTTGATATAGTCCTTTGCGCAAAGTCCGACTTCGGAGAGGTACTCGCACGCCTTGTCGATCTTGATAGGCTTACCTGCCGCGATACGAAGCAGGTCAAGAACGGTAAGTCCCTTGAAGCGCACAGGCTGCTGGAAAGCGAAGCCGATACCGAGACGGGCGCGCTCGGTAATGCTCATATCCGTGATGTCGCTTCCGTTCCAGAAAATCTTTCCGGCGGAAATTTTTTCGATACCGGCGATAAGTTTAGCGAGGGTAGATTTTCCGCCGCCGTTCGGACCGGTGATGACGATGAATTTGTTATCGGGAACAGTGAGCGTTATATCGCGCACTATCTCGACCTTGCCGCGTTCTCCTTCGGCATTGAAGGAAATATTTTTCAGTTCGAGCATTTTTTATCTCCTTTTGTTTATTTTATATACATTGTTTTAGCAGTAAATACCGGCTGCGAGGCAGAGAGCAGTCCGTTGAAGGATCCGACATACGGACTGCGGGGCGCGACGGCGCCCGCCGAATAGCCGCCCGGGGTTTGCTGCGACGGACAAGATTCCGTAACGGCGGCTGCTCTTTCGGCGGGTGCAGAGCGATTTATGATCCCGGCTTTATTGACAGATACGTAAATCGGGTTAGAGTGAGTCAGAGCTTTGGATTCACTTCTCCGTTCCTGCGGATAATTGTCCGCACGCAGCAGAAATGTCATCTCCGAGCGAGCGCCGCATCGTTACACCGACACCGCGTTTCTTCAGCACATCATAAAACCCCATTATCCGCTCGTGAGGACTGCATTTAAAGCCGCTCTCCGGCGAAGAATTATAGCGTATGATGTTGACATACGCGTTCATACCGCCGATAAGCTCCGCGAGCCTTTCCGCACACTCATCGCTGTCGTTTACCCCGTCAAGCATAACATATTCGAGCGTGACACGTCGGTTGAGCTTCTCAGAGTAGTACCGCGCAGCTTCCATTATCTCCGCAAGCGTGTATCTCTTCGCCACAGGCATTATCGTCTCACGAAGCGCGTCGTCCGGCGCATGAAGACTTATCGCAAGGTTCACGGGGTATGCGCTGTCAGCAAGCTCGTATATCTTAGGGACTATCCCGCAGGTCGAGAGCGTAATGTGCTTTATGCCGATCGCAAGCCCTTTCGGGTGAGTCATTATTCCGATAAAGCCGAGCACATTCGCAAGGTTCTCCATAGGCTCACCTATCCCCATTACCGAGATCCCACCTATCCTGCACCCCGAATGCTTCGCGATTCCGACGACCTGACCGGTCATTTCCGAAACGGTAAGGTCGCGCCGCCGCCTGAGCCGTCCGCTGAGGCAGAACTTACAGCCCATATTGCATCCGACCTGTGTCGATACACATACATTATATCCAAATTCGTGCTTCATAAGCACGGATTCCACCGTACAGCCGTCGTTCAGTTTCCACAGATACTTGTCCGCAGTCTCAGAAGTCCGCACATCGAGCAGTTCCGGCGCATCAAACGAGAAATTTTCGCGAAGCCGGGCAAGCGTTTCGCCTTTGAGCGGCAGCCCGTCGAACACGTCCGCAAGACCGCCGTAAACAGCGGGATATATTATCCCCGCGCGTGAGCTTTTCTCGCCGATGTTCACAAGTTCCGCTTCAAGCGCTTCGTATGTAAGTCCGTAGATGTCAGTCATCTTTCTTCGCCTGTTTTTTCGCCGCATTGGTCCGCCGGAACATCTCTTTTCGCTTCTCACGCTTCTCACGGCTCTTCAGGCGGGACTGATAGATGCTGTCAAGCTCGCTGTTGAGTTCGAACGCCGAAATGCGAATATAATCGTCCTTCAGTGTATAGCGGAAAAACAGAGGACCCAGATCCTCACACTCCGCAACGCCGACGAAGGAGTTCTTTCCCTGCCGTACAGGCTCGGCTCCGCAGAAATCCAGACCGCACCACGGACAGCAGTAATGAAGCTTCCTTATTGCCCCGACAAGAGCGCTCGGGCTCTTTCTGTACTCCGATTTTGCGGTGAAGAGCGGCTTCTCCGACTCCCAAGGCGGGCTCTTCTTGGCCATCTCCTCGTTGAACCCCGCATACCGTTCCATTCCGAGCGCAAGATCAAGCTTCTTCGCGATAAGATAGGTCATATATGCGTCGTTGAGCGCATCGTGCGCCTTTATCTCGTCCGTTATGCCGAGAGCTTCGAGCGCAGTCCGGAGCCCCGTCTGCCTCATGTGCGACTCGGTCTGCGACGCGAAAATGCGCTGTAAATTGTAGTGTTCGGGAAGAGTTGTCTCGTCCATGCCGTGAAACCGCATATTATCGCGCAGTATCGGCATATCGTCGTCGCCCCACGTTATAAGCACGGTTCCGTCGGTGAAATGCGCGGACATCTTCGCGAAAGCCTCCGGGAACGGAAGCCCCGCGTTTATGTCGGACTGCTTTATGCCGGTGAGCGTGCTGACATAGGGATTCATCGTCTTATAGACCACGGGCTTTATCATAACGCTCTCGCGGTGGAGTATCTCAAGGCTCTCGTCAAGAACGAGGAAGCCTGTCTGTATTATCTCGCCGTGCGCGAGCTTTTCCGAACGCTCGGAGTTCACGGGCTGGTTCCATTCAAGGTCAAAAATAATATAATTCATCAGGATCGTCTTTCTTCAAGAGGGATATAGTCAAGATGCTCGGCAACATACTTATAGGCAGGGCGGATGATCTTTCCGTTGTTGATGATCTCTTCGAGCCTGTGCGCCGACCAGCCGGAAATACGCGAGATCGCGAATATAGGCGTGAAGAGCTCTTCGGGAATGCGGAGCATATCATACACAAAGCCGCTGTAGAAATCGACGTTGGCGCAAATCGGCTTGAAGAGGTGACGCTTTTCGGCGATGACCTCTTTCGCTATTCTCTCGACGCGGTCGTAGAACTTGTATTCCGCCGTTCTTCCCTTCTCCGCCGCAAGCTTTTTCGCGTACTCTTTCAGTATGATCTCTCTCGGGTCGGAGCGAGTATATACCGCATGCCCGATGCCATATACAAGACCGGTGCAGTCAAACGCCTTCTTATCGACTATTTTCTCGACGTACTCTCTTATCGCGGTCTCGCTGTTCCAGTCGAGAACGTGGGTCTTTATATCTTCGAGCATATGCTTCGTTTTAAGGTTCGCGCCGCCGTGACGGAAGCCTTTGAGCGACGCTATCGCCGCCGCGACAGCCGAATAAGTGTCGGTGCCGGAGGACGTAACGACGTGGGTAGTGAACGTAGAGTTGTTGCCGCCGCCGTGCTCTGCGTGGATAACGAGCGCCGTGTCAAGCACAGCCGCTTCGAGCTCGGTGAACTCGCCGTTGTCGCGAAGCATATACAGTATGTTCTCCGCGGTGGAGTAATCGGGGCGCGGGTTGCGTATCATAAGGCTCTCATGGAGCTTGAAGTGCTTGTACGCACAATAAGCGTAAACGGAGATGAGCGGCATCTTCGCGATTATCTGTATCGACTGGCGCAGTACGTTCGGCGCCGAGATGTCCTCGGGGTCGCTGTCGTAGGAATAAAGCGTAAGGATGCTCTTCTGAAGCGCGTTCATGATGTTCGAGCTCGGCGCTTTCATGATGACATCACGGGTGAAGTTGGTAGAAAGCGTCTGATAAGCGCTTATAAGCTTGTCGAAGCGTTCGAGCTGTTCTGCGCTCGGAAGCGCGCCAAAAAGAAGCAGGTATGTTGCTTCCTCGAAGTTGTAGCGCCTGCCCTCAAAGCCCTTCACAATATCCACGATGTTGTAGTTGTGGTAATAGAGCCGTCCGTCACAGGGTATCTTCTTGCCGTCGATAATATCGTATGAAACGACATCGGAGATCTCGGTGAGTCCTGTAAGCACGCCCTTACCGTTGCTGTCGCGAAGCCCGCGCTTGACATCATATTCGACATAAAGCGACGGGTCTATCCTGCCTTCTTTGAGGCAGGAATCGTAAAGCTCTTCAAGAAGCTTCTTCTCGTCCTCCTTAGGGGTGACTATCTCCTTGTCGGTATCTCTTTCTTTAAGCATTTCAAAATTCCTTTCCGAATAGGTACAGATATAATTTATTATATAGGAAATCCGGGAAATAATCAATATATATTTCAAAACGTTGTGCACTTTTACTACATCGCGCTCAAAATATGCGCCGTTTAGTCGGCAGTTCGCACAACCGTTTTCAAAGAACATATACCCGCCCGCGGCTGCATATAAATTGAGAGACCAAAGATTCGGGCGAACATATCACGACCGTCCGACAAATAAACAAAAAGGGGCGAGTTCATGTCACACAGCAAGATCACAGGAATGAACGATCCGGCAACCGGGTCGAAACAGGAAAGATGTGTAAGCCTCGCACAGTACATTATCGAAAACAACGCGACGGTGAGGACGGCGGGAAAGGTATTCGGGATAAGCAAAAGCACGGTTCATCAGGATATTACGGTAAGGCTCGCGAGGATAAACCCGGAGCTTCACCGACAGGTAAGGAAGGTCCTCGAAAAGAACAAGCAGGAACGCCATATCCGCGGAGGTCTTGCCACCAAGCGGAAATACGCAGCAGCGGGAGGAGATACCACTTCCTGACGGAAGCGGTATCTCCTCCCGCGATCATTGCCGTGAGATTCAGGCCTCTTTCCGGAAGAACTTCCGGAGCTCACTTATAGGAACGGGCTTTGAGTATTTGTAGCCCTGTAAATATTTCGCGAACATACCGCGGCAGTGCTCCTCGTCGCGTTCATCTTCGACACCCTCGAAAAGCACCGAGTAATTGAGGTCGTTGAACATACTCGCGAACGTCGAGACCATATACTTCGACGAATCGTTCTTGACAGATTCGAGAAGAAGCGAACGGTCGAACTTGATTATATCGAACGGTATCTCCATAATACGCTCGAAATTTGAATAGCCTGTGCCGAAATCATCGAGATAGAACTTTATTCCGAGCCCCTGAAGCTCCGTGACCTGTGTTTTCAGGCGGTTGAACTCGGTATCGCTCCTGCTCTCGGTCATCTCGATAGCTATCTTGTCGAACGGAATGTCGTTTCTGATGATTATATCCTGCACCTCTTCGCTGAAATTTTCGTATTTCAGGTCAAGGGTCGAGAAGTTCACCGAGATACGGTTGAGCATATAGCCCTCTGCGATAAGCTCTCGTATCACACCGCAGGTCTTGTTTAGTATCGTAAGGCTTAGCTGGTGGATCAGGCCGTATTTTTCGGCTATCGGAATGAATTTGTCGGGGAATACGAGCCCCACATCCGGAAGCTTCAGTCTCATAAGTGCTTCCGCCGTGTCATAGCTTCCCGAAACAATGTTGAATACAGGCTGACAGTAAACAAGGACTCTCTCGTCTTCGAGGTCGCGTTTTTTTGTGATGTCCTCAAGCTCGGTAAGTATGTACCGCGTGCTTATGAAGCGCTTTACGTCGTCGTCCGTGACCCAGTGTGTCTCGTTCGACTTCATATCGCTCTCAATGAGGTCGAAAAACCTGACATAGTCGGAAGGATCGGTTATTTCCGGGACTATCTCGGAGACTATAAGCTTATAATCTATGCCGATCTCGTCATACTCAAGGTAGAAATTGTCGAGCATATTGCTTACAACTCTATCAAAGTTGCCTTTTTTGCTCTTTCTGACAGTGAGAAGGAGCTTTCCGTCGGACGCGCGGTAAAGAACGCCGCGCTTTACGGACTGCTTGAAGAAACGGTTGAACGCGAGACGAAGCTCGGGCTTGTGTCTCATCTGATTATTGAAGTCGCTTATGCAGCACCGTATCATAACGAGCGGTATTTTTCTTTCAAGGCAGTCTTTGAGCTCGTTGAAGTATAGGCTCGCGCTTACCGCACCCGTCTCGGCATCATACGGGTTGCCGTGGAACAGGAACAAAAGTCCGACCGCGGGTATGATATGCACAAAGGTAGTGAAGGACGCCTGATTGAACATACCCTGTACAGCGGTAAGAATGAGCGACAGGGCGTTGACCGCGATAAGGCAGAAGAACACCTGCTTTATGATACGGTTCCGGTATCGGATTATCAGATAGAACATTATAAGCTCGAAAGCCGAATATGAAATGGGATAGATCGTAAAATCCGAATGTATCACCGAGCCGTCGATATAGAAACCGAACCGGAACACAATGCCGATTATGTCTATGATTATCGGTGCGGCAGCTATTACCGTTATCACAGCGATAAAGCGCTTGTAGCCGTCTGTCTTCATCCATAGCGGTTCTCGCAGGTAAAGCACATTCGTGACCTGAAGGAAGCTCAGGAACGTATGGTTCGCGATACGCGTCACATATACGAACAAAGGGTCAATAACGTCGGCGAACATAGCCATACGGTATAAAATGCTTGTGACAGAAGCGAAGTATATCGTGATTATCATAGCAGCCATTATCCGATAGCTGCTTCCCTTACGCATACGGTTTATAAAAAGAACGACAGACATGACAATACAGAGCGCCAGCACCATTATGTCGCCTACCGGAGTATAATCATTCGGGTTAAGTATTTTCGGGTTAAATTCAGCGCCGCTCATAACTATAACCTCTTTTGTATCTGTATAAACTTCCACAACCAACACTTATATATATTGATTATACCACACCATCGGCATTTAGTCAAGCGAATTTAACAAAATATGCATGAATCGTCAACTTCTTTTATGCAGTTTCACAACAAATTCGGCCGATTTTATAAAAACGTTATCACGCGGGACGCGGTAATAAAACAAACGGGTGCACCCCGGCAATTACGGATAAGGCATCACGTATTTCATTGACATGACCGGTGATTTGTGCTATAATTATAGGGAACCCCTAAAAACCCATTTGAGAGAAAAAGAGCTACTTGCACCGATAGCTGCGTCAAGCCTCCTCACCGTGCGTGGTCTCCCCGGCAGCGGGGAGGTGTCGAGCTTGCGAGACAGAGGGGCTGACCGACAGACCAGCAAGCATTCGGAGCCTTTCCTTGCATTTGGCGCCAGAGCAGGATGCTCTGACTATGCCGCCAGAAGAGCGCAAGGATGCGCTTTTGAAAGCGGCATAAGAATTATACTCATTTTCTCTTTTCAAAGCGGTTTTTAGAGGTGCCCTATATAAAAATGACAACGAAAGGAAGTCCAAGCAAATGAAAATAGAAACCAAATGCCTTCACGAAGGCTATACCCCCAAAAACGGCGAACCCCGTGTCGTTCCGATAGTACAGAGCACGACCTATGTATATGACTCGACCGACGAGGTAGCCGCAGTATTCGACGACCCCACAAAGAGCCTTATCTATTCGCGCTTCGAGAATCCCACCACGGACGCTGTCGAGAAGAAGATAGCTGCTCTCGAAGGCGGTGTCGCAGCTATGTGCACCTCCTCCGGTCAGGCGGCGACCCTCATCTGCATCCTCAACCTCTGCAGCGCGGGCGACAGCTTCATCTCCACCACCGCTATCTACGGCGGCACGATAAACCTGTTCAATATCACTATGAAGAGACTCGGCATCGAGTGCATCTTCGTTGACCCCGACTGCTCGGAAGAAGAGCTCAACGCCGCTTTCAAGGACAACACCAAGCTCGTTTTCGGCGAGACTATCGCAAACCCCGCGCTTACCGTACTCGACATCGAGAAGTACGCAAAAGCCGCTCACGCTCACGGCGTACCGCTCATAGTCGATAACACCTTCGCTACCCCGTACCTCTGCCGCCCGATAGAGTGGGGCGCAGACATAGTAATGCACTCGACATCGAAGTATATGGACGGTCACGCTGTACAGGTCGGCGGCGTCATCGTCGATTCCGGCAAGTTCGACTGGACGGCAAGCGGAAAGTTCCCGTGCATGACCGAGCCGGACGAAAGCTACCACGGCACGGTATATACCGAAAAATACCCGTTCGCGCCGTTCATCGTAAAGGCAAGAATGCAGCTCATGCGCGACTTCGGCTGCTACCCCGCGGCAAACTCGTCGTTCCTGCTCAACCTCGGACTTGAGACCCTGCCCGTAAGAATGAAGCAGTACGTCGAGAACGCGAAGATCGTAGCCGAGTACCTCAACGGGAACGACAAGGTCGCTTCGGTATTCTATCCGGGTCTTGAGGGCAACAAATACTACCCGCTCGTTCAGAAATATCTGCCGCTTGGCTGCTCCGGCGTTATCTCGTTCTCCGTCAAGGGCGGACGCAGCAATGCCGTGAAGCTGATGGACAGCTTGAAGCTCGCGTCGAACGAAGTCCATGTTGCGGATATAAGAACGTGCGTTCTTCACCCCGCATCGGCAACTCACCGCCAGCTCACCGATGAACA
The DNA here is from genome assembly GCA_947168885.1 of uncultured Clostridia bacterium. GTDB lineage: Bacteria > Bacillota > Clostridia > Oscillospirales > Ruminococcaceae > Ruminiclostridium_E. The sequence goes on from CAMVNQ010000003.1 coordinate 15,686, forward strand.
GCTCGTTGCGGCAGGCATCGACGGCGGTATGATACGCTTATCCGTCGGTCTCGAAAACGTCGAGGATATACTCGACGACCTGAAACAGGCATTTGAAAAGATATGATTTAACCGGACGCTCCGCGGCAATACTGTCTGCGGAGCGTTTTTGCCTTTATAGCCGGCTGTTGAAGCGAAAACGCCGCAACATGAAAAAAAGACTTGCAAAATTTGTTATTATATAGTATAATATAGAAAGATATTGCTGTCAACAGCCTGTTAATGCGTATGCTTTCCCGCTTTCGGCGGTGAAGCGTACAGAAATATACCCCGATACAGAGAAAAGAATTGAGGTAAGTTATGATACGTGCACTAATGAGCGGCGACTTCCTTACTATGGTGCTGACCGCGTTTTCAATACTTGTTATGCTGTTCGTGGTCTTTCCCGTCCACGAATGCTCCCACGCGCTCATGGCGAAAGCCCTCGGCGACGACACAGCGGAAAGACAGGGTCGTATAACCCTTAACCCCTTCGCTCACCTTGACCTGCTCGGAACGATCGGTATCGTGCTGTTCCGCGTGGGCTGGGCAAAGCCCGTCCCCGTCAACACGGCGCGCTGCCGCAAGGTAAAGAGCCAGAAAACGGCCATGGCGCTCACTGCTGCGGCGGGACCTCTCGCGAACGTTGTTTCCGCGCTTGTATTCATGATAATCGAAAAGATACTTATGGTCACCTGTCCTGCCTCCACAACGCTGTATTATATCCTCACGGCGCTCGAAATGATAATAGAGCTCGACCTTTTCAACGGAGTGTTCAACCTCCTGCCGATACCGCCGTTCGACGGGTCGCGCATATTTCTCGCGTTCCTTCCCCAGAGAACGTACTTCAAGATAATGCAGTATGAGCAGTATATCATGATAGGGCTTCTGATACTTATGTACACGGGCATTCTCTCGATACCGTTCCAGTTCCTCTCGAACGCTATCTACTCGTTCCTCGACCTTATCACGAAATTCATCTGCTGATATGGAAGAATTAAGCTTCAAGCTCGAAATATTCGAGGGTCCGCTCGACCTTATGCTTAACCTTATAGCAAAGCATAAGCTGAATATACGGGATATCGAGATCTCCGTCCTGCTCGACCAGTTTCTCGATTATCTCGACAAGATGCAGGAAGCGGACATTGATATTGCGGGAGAGTTCGTCGAAATGGCGGCTCACCTCATATTCATAAAGACCGCCGAGCTTCTCCCGAAGCACGACGTCGAACAGCTCAAAAAAGAGCTCTCCGGACGGCTTATCGAATACGCGCTGTGCAAGGCGGCCGCCGAGCGCTTAAGGCGCCATTTCTGCGGCGACACGGTCTTCGTCCGCGAGCCGCTCGAACTCCCCGTTGACAGCACCTACCGCCTGTTCCACGACCGCTACGAGCTGCTTGACAGCTACACCGCGGTAAGCAGCAAGACCGAAAAACTCAAACGCGACGCAAAGCAGATCTTCAAGCCGATAGTCGCCCAGACTTATGTAAGCGTGTTCTCGCGGCTGATACTTGTGGTCAGAAAACTGCGCACGGGAGAAAAAGTGCAGGTAAGAAGCCTGTACAAGGGACAGACGCGCTCTGCACAGGTCGCTGTATTCCTTGCCCTGCTCGAACTCTCGAAGCGCGGCAGAGTTGAGTTCTCGGAGGACAGCGAGTACATCACTATGTCACGCGGAGAACACAGCGGAACAGATACAACGGAGGTGAGCGAAGAATGACACTTGCAGAGGGAATAGCCGCGATAGAAGCGGTCATGTTCGCCTACGGCGACCCGATAACGATAGAAAAACTCTCCGAAGCGTCCGGTGTTGACGCAGAGACCTGCGTAAAGCTCGTTGACCGCCTTGAACAGCAGTATAACGTCCGTGAAAGCGGACTTCGCATACTCCGCATAAACAACGGCTTCCAGATCGCCGCAAGAACGGAATACGCAGACAACATAAAGAAGGCTCTCGAAACGAAGAAGCAGCAGCCCCTTACACAGGCGGCCATGGAAACTCTCGCGATAGTAGCCTACAATCAGCCCGTGACCAACGCTTTCGTAGAGCAGGTCCGCGGCATAGACAGCAGCAGCGTAATGCGGAATCTCGTAGAGCGCGGGCTTCTCGAAGAAGCCGGAAGGCTCGACCTTCCCGGCCGCCCTATATCATACCGCACAACAGATACTTTCCTGCGCTGCTTCGGGCTGTCAAGGATAGAAGAGCTTCCTCCCCTTCCCGACCAGGAAGGTCAGCTCGACTTTGACGAGCTCGAAGAAATGGAGAAGGAGAAAGAGCTTGAATACCCCGACAGCGGTCAGGAAAGCCTTTTCGACTACGACAGCTATACTGCGGACGATGCGGAAGATACAGATGAAAACGAACAGGAATGAAAGGTTGATTGATAAATGACAGGCTGGATAATAGCCGGAAGCATCCTGCTTGTCCTGATACTTCTTTTTGCCCAGTCGGTAAAAGTCACGGCTATATACGACGAGCACCCGGAGCTCCGCGTGAAATTCCTTTTCTTCACGATAGTTAAGGTGCCGCCCGATCCCGAAAAGCAGAAAAAGAAAGCCGCGAAGCTGGCGAAAAAAGAAGAAAAGAAGAGACGAAAAGAAGAAAAAAAGGCTGCAAAAGAAGCGAAAAAGCATCCGCACAGCAACTCCGCTCTGTTTCAGACCGAAGGAGCTGAGAACTCCGCGGACAAGCAGGAGAGCTCGCAGGAAAGCTCCGGCGACGGTGCGGAAGCGGGAAACGCAAAGGAAGCAAGTACCGGAGAAACCGCAAAGGAAAAGCCGGCAAAAGCGCCTAAGAAGAAAAAGCCGAAGCGTAATTACGCACTAATGGATATGATCCTCGATTATGTCAAAAGCGCCTCGCCGCCGATAAAACGGCTCTTCAAAAAGATCAGGATAAGGGATGTATATATCGACTATGTCGTCGGGAGCGACGACGCGGCAAAGACCGCTCTGAAATACGGCGGGCTCTGCGCGGCAATATACTCACTTTTCGGAACGCTCCAGACATACATGGACACAAAAGTCAAGGAAATAAACATAGAAGCGGATTTCTCGGCGGAAAAGGACGACATCTTCGCGTACCTCACCGTGAAGCTCCGCGTAAGCACGGCGATAGGCTGTGCACTCTGGCTCGGCGTGAGAATGCTTAAAACGTATCTTAAATACAACAAGAACACCGCGCCGAAGCACAAAGGAAAACAAGGTTCAAAAGCACGCCCCGCAAGGGCATAAGAAAGGATAACAGTTATGGCACAGCATCTCGAAGGACTTATGAACACATCAATGGAGAAAATACGTGATCTTGTCGATGTAAACACTATCATCGGCGAGCCGATAAGCTCTCCCGACGGCACGACGATAATCCCGATCTCGAAGGTATCGTTCGGCTTTGTTTCCGGCGGTTCCGATCTTCCGACAAGCGTTCCGAAGGACGTTTTCGCCGGCGGTGCAGGCGCAGGCATCTCGATAAAGCCCCAGGCTTTCATAGTTATAAGCAAGGACGGCGATGCAAAGATACTCGAACTCGGCGGCAAGTCAAGCCCGATCGACGGCATAATCGACAGCGCTCCCGCTCTCCTCAACAAGATAAAGGAAATGTTCGGCAAGAAGAAGGACGGAGAAGGATCCGAAGAAGATGCCGACGAAGAGTCCGGGGACAGCGAAGAGGCATGATCCCATCACCCGCTGAATAATCCGCGCGTTTCTGCACAGACTATCGGCGAGGTGAACATAATGAAGGTATTATCCGTTTTTGTTGCAGTTATGACGGCTCTGCTCTTTATGCCGGTCACGGCGCACGCCGAAGACATCACGGTATCCGCGGACAGCGCCGTAGTCATCAACGCGGACACCCTCGGCGTCCTTTACGGAAAGAACGAGTCGAAGCGCCGCGCCATGGCGAGCACGACCAAGATCATGACAGCGCTCCTTACGCTTGAAGCGGGCGATCTTGATACGCCTTTTGTCGCAGACAGCATGGCGATACGCGTCGAGGGAACATCAATGGGGCTTCGCGAGGGCGACACGGTCACTCGCCGCGCTCTTTGCATCGGTATGCTGCTCCCGTCGGGGAACGATGCCGCAAACGCTGCGGCAGTAAACGTCGCCGGAAGCATTCCCGCTTTTGCGGAGCTGATGAACAGGCGCGCTGCCGAGATAGGTATGCGCGACACGCATTTCGTCACTCCCTCCGGACTTGACGCGGACGGGCACTGCACCACAGCCTACGACATGGCTCTGCTAACGGCGGAAGCTCTGAAAAATCCCGATTTCCGCGCGATATGCAGTCAGAAAGCCATGACAGCAGAGTACGGTGCTCCGCCGCAGACACGCACCCTGTACAATTCGAACAAGCTGCTCAAGATGTACGACGGCTGTATCGGCGTAAAGACCGGCTTTACCGACAGTGCCCGCAGATGTCTCGTTTCCGCTGCGGAACGTGACGGCTGCACGATCATAGCCGTAACGCTCAACGCACCGGACGACTGGAACGACCACATGAAGCTGCTCGACTACGGTTTTGAGCGCGTGAAGCCGTTTAATGTGCGGCTCGACACGTTCTCCGCGGAGGTAGTCGGCGGTGAGGCGGAGACTGTCACGCTGGCTCCGCCGGAAAACGTTACGATCGGATTTACCGCCGGCGAACGGAAAAATGTATCCGTCCGGTACGATGTTCCGGAGTTCGTTTACGCGGACATCGAAAAAGGCGAAACGCTTGGTCACGCGGACATTTATCTTAACGACAGGCTGCTGAGGCGTGTACCGCTTACGGCGTTTGAAGCTGTCCCGCGCGTAAGACCGAAGCAGGGTCCGTTCGGCTGGATGATAAGGCTGTTCACGGGCGGCGCGGTCAATATCGGCGGGATATGACAGAATTAACAACAGACAGTTTTGGTGAAATATGGACAACAAGATAAGAATACAGAAAATAATCGCTGACAGCGGCTTCTGCTCCCGCAGAAAAGCCGAACAGCTCATATCCGAGGGCGAGGTAAAGGTGAACGGTCACCCCGTAAAGCTCGGAGACAAGGCTGACCCGAAAAGTGATATAATCACGGTGAGCGGCGAAAAGATAAAGGCAGAGGGCATACCTCTGCGCTACATAAAGCTGTACAAGCCGCGCGGCTATGTCACTACCATGTCGGACGAGCTCGGACGAAAGAGCGTCATAGAGCTGCTCACGGACGTTGACGAGCGCGTATATCCTATCGGAAGGCTCGACAAGGATTCCGAGGGATTGCTGCTCCTGACGAACGACGGAAGCTTCGCGAACGATATAATGCACCCGCGCAAGCACGTCACAAAGACCTATCGTGTAACCGTCGCGGAAAAGGTCAGCGAAACGATGATAAACACGCTTATGAACGGCGTTGAGATAGAAGAGAACGTAAGAACGGCGCCCTGCACTGTGATCGTAATAAATGAGGAGCCCGACCGCACCGTGCTTGAATTCACTATAGCCGAGGGCAAGAACCGCCAGATACGAAAGATGTGTGAGGCGGTCGATCTCACGGTAAAACGTCTTCGCAGAACGAATATAGGCGGTGTGAAGCTCGGTATGCTCAAGCCCGGTCAGTACGCCGACCTCACAAAGCAGGAGATGCAGGCGCTCCGCAACGCCATGGGCGTATCAAGCAGGACGGAATACGGCGGGACAAAGGCTTCGCCGAAGAACAACGCAAATCGTGGAGGTAAGCGCAAATGGTAACTATCCTACGCAACACCGAGATAGCGGACAAGCTCGTTTTCGACATGAACGAGGACGGAAAGCGCGTCGGCGGCATAACCGCGAAGCTCTCGGGCGACGGCGATATTGTCATAACCGACCTCGAAAGCGACAAGGAGCTCTACTACGACGGGCTCTGCCGTACAGTCCTCGCTTACGCGAATGTCCGCGGCATAGACCGCGCAGTATTCGAGATAACCGATGAACGCCAGCTCTATCGTCTCCGCGGCTTCGGCTTCATCACCGAGGAAAGCAAGGTTATGGAAAGCATCACCGATTTCTTCTCCAAAGACTGCTCCTGACCGGCGCGTCTGCGGACGCGCGCACGGGGTTCCGCCCCGTGACCCCGCGGGGGAGAGGGAACCCCTTTCGTAGTACAAAAGGGCGTTCCCTCTCCCCTCAACCCCTCACCCTCCCCAAAGAACTTTAATAGCTTTGCTTGAGCAGACCTGAAAGATTCTGCACAACAAAAAAATACAGCAGACCCGAAGTAACGAGTCTGCTGTATTTTTTTGATTTACTTTATCTCTGAATGGTATTCCTGAAGCGACTTAACGCCGATATGATCGTTTGAGCGGATAGCCTTGATGCCCTCTGCGCTCGCCTTTGCGGCAGCCATTGTGGTGATATACGGGATGCGGTGCTTGATAGCCGCCTGACGTATATAGCTGTCGTTGTGGATGCTCATCTTGCCGACAGGGGTATTGATGATAAGCTGTATCTCGCCGTTGGTTATCGCGTCGGTGATATTCGGGCGGCCCTCATAGAGCTTGTTGATGCGCTCTGCCTTTATTCCCGCGCCGACTATCATCTCATAAGACTTGCCTGTCGCGAGTATTCTGAATCCGAGCTCGTCGAACGCCTTCGCTATATCAATGAGGTCGCCTTTATCACGGTCACATACGCTGAGCAGAACCGTACCCTCGGACGGAAGTCTCGTCTGGGTAGCTTCCTCCGCCTTATAGTACGCCTCACCGAACGACTTCGAGATACCGAGTACCTCTCCGGTCGAACGCATCTCGGGTCCGAGAACGGGGTCAACTTCCTGGAACATATTGAACGGGAACACCGCTTCCTTTACGCCGTAATGCGGGATAACGCGGTCTTTGAGCTGCTCTACGGGCGACGGTAAGCCTGTGAGCTCCGATGTCATTATCTCGGTCGCGATCTTGACCATATTGATGCTGCATACCTTTGATACGAGCGGAACGGTACGGGAAGCACGCGGGTTGGCTTCAAGCACATACACCGTGTCGTCCTCGATTGCGTACTGCATATTCATAAGTCCGCAGACATTCATCTCTACCGCGATCTTGCGGGTATAATCCTTTATTGTGTCGATGTGTTTCTGCGAAAGATTTTTCGACGGGAGTATGCACGCAGAGTCGCCGGAATGTACACCCGCAAGCTCGATATGCTCCATTACCGCAGGCACGAAGCAGTGCTTTCCGTCGGAGATCGCGTCCGCCTCGCACTCTGTAGCGTTGTGCAGGAAACGGTCGATAAGTATAGGTCTGTCGGGGGTTACGCCGACCGCAGCCGACATATAAACCTTCATCATATCGTCGTCGTGTACTATCTCCATTCCGCGTCCGCCGAGAACGTAAGACGGACGAACCATTACGGGGTAGCCGATCTTGTTCGCTATGCTGAGAGCGTCATCAACAGTTACCGCCATTCCGGATTCGGGCATAGGAATGCCGAGCTTGTCCATCATAGCGCGGAAATGATCTCTGTCCTCTGCGAGATCTATCGTCTCGGGCGAAGTTCCGAGAATGCGCACACCGTTCTTTTTGAGGTCTGCCGCGAGGTTGAGCGGGGTCTGACCGCCGAACTGAGCGATAACGCCGACCGGCTGCTCCTTTTCGTAGATGCTGAGTACATCTTCAAGGGTGAGCGGCTCGAAATAGAGCTTGTCGGAAGTATCATAGTCGGTGGATACAGTCTCGGGGTTGCAGTTTACGATTATCGACTCGAAACCGAGCTTCTTGAGCGCGAGAGCCGCGTGAACGCAGCAGTAATCGAACTCGATGCCCTGACCTATACGGTTCGGACCGCCGCCGAGTATCATTATCTTCTTCTTGTCGTTGTTAACGGGACTTTCATCCTTGTCGAGATGATAAGTCGAGTAGTAGTAAGCGCTGTTCTCGGTGCCGCTTACATGGACGCCCTCCCACGCTTCCTTGATGCCGAGCTTATTGCGCTCCGCCCGGATATCGTCCTCTTTTACGCCGAGGAGCTGCGAGAGATAACGGTCGCTGAAGCCGTCGAGCTTCGCCTGCTTAAGCACTTCGGGAGCGGGAACACTGCCCTTGTTCGCGAGAAGCTTTTCTTCCTCTTCAACGAGCTCCTTCATCTGCTCGATGAACCAGTGCTTTATCTTTGTAAGCTCGTACAGCTCATCAACGGTAGCACCCTTGCGGAGAGCCTCGTACATAACGAACTGGCGCTCGCTCGTCGGATATGTGAGCTTAAGGAGCAGCTCTTCCTTGGTGAGGTCATGGAAATTCTTCGCGAAGCCAAGACCGTAGCGTCCTGTTTCAAGGCTTCTTATCGCCTTCTGGAAAGCTTCTTTATAGGTCTTGCCGATGCTCATTACTTCGCCGACAGCGCGCATCTGCGTACCGAGCTTGTCCTCTGCGCCCTTGAACTTCTCGAATGCCCAGCGTGCGAACTTTATAACGACGTAATCGCCGTCGGGAACGTACTTGTCAAGCGTTCCGTACTTGCCGCAGGGTATCTCGGAAAGCGTAAGACCGCAGGCGAGCATTGCCGAAACGAGAGCTATCGGGAAACCCGTCGCCTTCGACGCGAGCGCGGACGAACGCGATGTACGGGGATTGATCTCGATAACGACTATACGTCCAGAAACGGGGTCATGTGCGAACTGGCAGTTGCAGCCGCCGATAACTTCTACCGCCTTTACTATCTTATAGGAATATTCCTGTAACTTCTTCTGAACGTCCTCGGAAATGGTGAGCATAGGCGCGGAGCAGAACGAATCTCCGGTATGAACGCCTATCGGGTCGATATTCTCGATAAAGCAGACTGTGATAACGTTGTTTTCCGCGTCGCGGACAACTTCGAGCTCAAGCTCCTCCCAGCCGCTTATCGACTCTTCAACGAGCACCTGTCCGACGAGACTCGCCTGTAAACCGCGGGCACAAACCACCTTGAGCTCATCGACGTTATATACAAGTCCGCCGCCGGCGCCGCCCATAGTATAAGCCGGGCGGAGAACAACGGGGTAACGGAGCTGCTCTGCGATCTTCACAGCTTCTTCAACGGAGTAAGCCACCTCGCTTCTCGGCATCTCGATACCGAGCTTCTGCATCGTGTGCTTGAATTCTATTCTGTCCTCGCCGCGTTCGATAGCATCTACCTGAACGCCGATGACCTTAACGCCGTACTTATCGAGTACACCGGCTTTTGAAAGCTCGGAGCAAAGGTTAAGACCCGACTGTCCTCCGAGGTTCGGAAGAAGCGCGTCGGGACGCTCTTTCTCGATTATCTGGGTAAGTCGTGCGAGATTGAGCGGCTCGATATAGGTTATATCGGCAACGTCCGGATCGGTCATTATAGTTGCGGGGTTCGAGTTCACGAGAACTATCTCATACCCGAGCTTACGGAGCGCCTTGCACGCCTGTGTGCCGGAGTAGTCGAACTCGCACGCCTGACCGATGATAATAGGTCCCGAACCGATTATCATTATTTTGTTGATGTCCTGTCTTTTTGGCATAAGCCATTCCCCCGTTCGTTATCAATGCCGTTATCAAGGCGAAAGGCGCAGCCGCCCTATTGTCCCGGCCTGTCGGCATTGTTTATCAGATTACCAAAATACATACTAAAATATTATAGCACAATTTGTCTGTAATTGCAAGATTTTTTCTAACGATTTGCAAAAAAAATATCCCCGACAGTGTCGGGGATAAGATCTTTCTATCTGAACTCGAAAAATTCTTCGAGTCTTGTGAGAAGAGCCTTTCTGTCAAAGGTTTTGAGCAGGTAGCCCTCGGGGTTGAGCTTTAATATCTCCATGACCGCATCACGGGCGCTGTTGCCGGTGAGGAAGAACACGGGTATGGTCTTGGTCTGCGAGTCGTTCTGGAGCATAGCGAACATCTGTGCACCGGAACATACCGGCATCTTGTAATCGAGCAGTATCAGATCAACATCGTTCTTAGCGAGCCACATTATCGCCTGTAAAGCCGAGCTCGCCACGCCGACCTCATAGCCGTCCTTGAGCCAGTTACGGATAATCCTCAGATATGACGCGTCGTCGTCAACGAGCAGTATGCGTCTCTTGCGCACCGCCACCATATCCGATGTCATCTTTCTCTTTGCCGGAGTCGCCTCTGCGCCCTCTGCGGGAACATCTTCCGGCTTCTTGTCTTTGTCTTCGATACGCTTCTCGCCCTCGTTCATGTACTCAAATATCGTCTGCACGAACGCTTCCATATTCATAGGGCGGTCAAAGAACTGAAGAATAAAATCCTCTGAGATATAGCGGAGAGCTATCTCGTAATCCTTGCGCTTGGCTATGACAATAAGCATCTTGTTGGACTCATAGAGCTTGTCGTTTAGGTATGAGAGCATATTCTGCAGCGAAGCGGTCATAGCCGCCATTCTCTCGTCAAGGTAGAGAACGATAAGACCCGCGCGGTCGATATTGCTGCCTATATCGGTGGTTCTCGCGACTACCTGATAGGCGCTTATCTCCACAGCGATGAGCTTCTGTTCCATGGACTTTATCGCGAAGCTCTCGGATGTACTGATTATCATTACGTTCTTAAGCATTTTTGTATTTTCCTTTCGTATAAATGTAGCTTTTATTCAACGCAGATATTCGTCTATCCGCTGTCTTCTTCATCAACCGCGCCGTCTCCGTACAGCTTCTCGATGTACCTGTGAGCCGCCGTCCTTAGCGCGTTCCAGTCAAGTGTCAGGAACGCCGCGTTCACTGCATCGAATATCTCCTGATTTTCGGGTTCAAGACTGTATTCTTCTAACGAGCCGATAACCATTTCGACCATATCGTAATCCATCTGACCCGCAAATTCTTCAAGCGACGAGAACGCGTCTTCGAGGAAATCCTGATCGGCAGGTGGTTTCTCTTTTTCATCTTCATCGCCGCCCGTCAGCCGCGCGAGCTTCTGCTTATATGACATATACCACGAGAGCAGATGCTCGGTCTCCGCATGGATGAAATCGAGGTCGCCGCCGTCGCCCGCAGCTTCAAGCTTCTTCGCAAGCTCCGACAGGTCGGCAAGCCCGATTATACGCGCCGAGCTTTTCAGAGCGTGTACCTTTATCGTATAGTCCGTCCAGTTCTCACTGCTGTAATAGCTACGGATCTCATGCGCCATATTATCGACAGAGTTGTAGAATATACCGAGGGCAGACATGAATCCTTCCTCCGTGCCGCAGTTCTTTATGCCGTCTTTTATATTGAGTTCCTCTATATCCTTCAGCCATCCCGGTATCACAGATGCCGCGCCATCCGTTTCCGCCTCCGCCAAGCCGATCTCGGCACGCTTCATATCCGGAAGATAAAGCAGCAGCGCCGCGTGCAGGAGCTCGTGATCCACGGGCTTTTCGAGATAGTTTATAAAGCCCTGCATCATGAAGAAGTCGTCACCGAGCACGGGATCCGCCGTTCCGAGCGCGATCGCGGGGGTTCCGACATTGCGCGAATCCGTCATGGTACGTATCTCCTTAAGCGCGTGAACACCGTCGGAATCCGGCATGAAATAGTCTATGAACATAAGGTCGTATTCCTGCTGACAAGCCTTGAATACTCCGTCGTCACAGTTCTCCGCAGTCTCCGGCGTTACACCGAGCCGTCCGAGAAGCCCGGCAAGATAGTTACGTTCGACCTTGCTGTCATCGACAACAAGCACATTTACACTCATCAGGCTCCCCCTTTCTAACCGTGAAGTTTATAGTTCGTATCCTCGTCTATTATCTGGAGCATAGCGTCCGCGATTATCGGGTCGAACTGTGTACCCTTGCAGCGAATGATCTCCTCACGCACATCTGACTGCGGTTTAAGCGCCTGATACGCTCGCCTCGACGTCATAGCGTCATACGAGTCCGCAACACAGATGATACGTGCCATTTCGGGGATATCCGTCCCCGCGAGACCGTCCGGATAACCGCGTCCGTCGTATCTCTCATGATGCCAGCGCGCACATTTCGCGGCTTCCGGCATCTCGGTTATTACATTCAGTATCTCAAACCCGACCGTGGTATGGGACTTGATCTCCTCATATTCCTCGTCGGTGAGCGGTCCGGGCTTGTTTATTATCTCCTCATGTACGCCTATCTTGCCGACATCATGCAGCAGACCTATTATGTACAGGTCGTCCTGCTCCTTCTTGGTCATACCGAGGATCTTTCCTATCCGCGAAGCGTACTTCGCGACGCGCTGTGAATGGTCGTTCGTGTATTTGTCCTTCGCATCGACAGCCTTTGAAAGCGCGATCATCACTTCGTTAGAGAGATGACCTATCTTCTCCGTCTGGCGCATTATCTCACGCCGCAGATGCTTCTGAAGACCGCTGAGCTCCACTATCTTACGGACGCGGCTCAGGAGCACCTCGGGAACGAACGGCTTTCTTACGAAATCCGCCGCGCCGCTCTGGAAGCCCTTTACCTCCGCTTCGCCGCTGTCGTCTGCCGTCATAAGCACGACCGGGATATCGGCGGTCTCCTCGACGGAATTAAGCGCACGTATAACGTCGAACCCGCTCATGCTCTCAAGGTTCACATCAAGAAGTATCAGCGCGGGGTTGTCCTCCTGCGCGCGGATTATGCCGTCTTCCGCAGTCATGACCGTCTCTACGCGGTATAGCTTCTTTAGTATCTCCCTTATCATGGTGCAGATGACCATTTCGTCGTCGATAACGAGTATAAGCGGTCTCGAATCCGTCTGCCCCGTGCCTATGGCTGTCTCGGACTCACTCTCCGTAAGATAGAGTGCCGCTCCGAGCTGTTTTAACATCTTCTTCGTATTCTCTATGAAAACGATGTGCTTTGCCTTTAATTCCTCGATATTTCCCCTGATATAGAGCTTTTCGAGCGATTCTGCGCGATCCGCGAGCATATCCGCGCCTATGAGCTTGGACGCGTCCTTGACTGCGCAAAGACAAGCGCGGTAGTTATAGTAGTCGCCGGTCTCGATGTATTCCTCAAGCTTCGGAACGATAGGAGAAGTCGCGTAGTCGTACAGTGTTGCTATGAAGAAGTCTGCGTCGGAAAGGAAGCGCTCTTTCGCGACGGAAAGCCGCAGGAACGGGAGTTCTTTCTGGAGATATCTCCATTCCGGTGCCCAGCTTGACTGGTTTATGCGTTCCTCATCAACAGGGAGATATTTTAGCACGACCTCCTTTATCGACTGGTCGGTGAACGGCTTCGTGAGGTACTCGTCGAAGCCTGCCTCGATGTACTTTTCCTTTTCGCCCTTTATGGTGTTCGCTGTGAGCATGATAACGGGAATATCCTCACAGAGCTTTTCCTCGCGTATGATCTTCATGGCTTCCATTCCGTCCATTACGGGCATCATGTGATCCATGAATATAAGGTCGAAGTGTTCTTTTCGTATGTGTTCGAGAGCCTTTTCGCCGTCCGGCGCGGTATCGGTCTCAAATCCCATGGAACGCAGTATCCTCACAAGAAGATCTACGTTCATCTCTGTATCGTCAACAACAAGGATACGAAGGTTAACTGCGCCGGAAAGCGGCGTTCGGCTGCGTTCCTCGACGATCTCATCACCGAACTCGTCAGGATCTCCGCCTGCGGCTATATCCTTCAGCACAGCCTCGCTGTCCACATCAACGTACTCGAAAACGCTCTCGAAGAAGTCAAGGAGTCGTCTTGCGGCAAGCCTTGCCTTTCGTGAATACTCTCTCGTGAACTCTTCCTGCGTGTCGTCCATTATGATGTTGTTATAGCCCATGATAGCGTTTATAGGCGTTCTTATCTCGTGGGACATCTGTGACAGGAACTGGGTCTTCGCCTCGTCCGCAGCTATGGCCTTGATCTTTGCCTGCTCCTCCTCCTCACGGGACTTACGGAGCGCTTCCATAGCGTTGGTAAGGTTATAGCTCTCCGGCGTTTCGTGCGAAAGGAAGATAAGGAACAGACCGAACACGGCTCCGGACATGGACATAAGATACTTGTTGTCAAGGACGAGCTGTATAACGGTCACGATACCGATAATGAAGTTCGCGATCATCATCATTATAAGCTGCGCGCGCCTGAAATTCTTACGATAAACTATCGAAGCCACCATTCCGTAAACGTTGAAATATACGGGTGCGCCGTAAGCCGCAAGCATGAACAGCGGTCCTTCATAGTAGTTGCCGCTTTCGTCAAGACCGAAAATATTGCCCGTTATAAGGTTCTGGAGCATAAGCACCATTACGCCCACAAGAAGGATCTGATTTACGGCGATCATAACCTTCTTGGCTCTTCCCGGGTGATCTATATATTCATACACATATATTATCAGACAGAATGACGAGGAGGTCGCCGCGATATGGTCGAGAGTATTTACGACTATGATAAGACCGGTCGGTACATTTTCTGCTCCGGTAAGGAATCCGACCAGTACGTCAAAAGCGCTTGCGAGTATGACGAAAAACACCATTCTCCTGAACGCATTTTCCTTTTTTGTGGCGTTTTTATAGCGCACCCACAGGAATACATACAGGGTTATGACGAACGGAAGCGTTATAAGTTCGGGTATTGGATTGTAATAAATCAAATCATCTCACCGCCATCCTGACCGGATCTATTTGTGTACACGCTTCATGAGGGTCTGTACCGCATCATAAAGCCCGCCTTCGTCACCGATGTACTTTCTTAGCTCTTCTATGTTCTTTTCGGTATTCTGTGTTTCCGTGCTGTCGGCTTCTTCAATGTGCTTAGGCTCGGCGAGCTTCCTGCTCATGACGATCTTATCCTTGGGAAGATAGCGAAGCAGCATCTTTTCGAGCTCTGCCGCGTCGATAGGCTTTGAAAGGTAATCCTCAAAACCCGCTTTGATATAGGATTCTCTCGCACCCGCTATAGCGTTCGCGGTAAGCACGATACAGGGTTTGGTACAGTTCGGGTTCTTTTTGCGGGAACGAAGCTCCTTAAGCATCTCCGTGCCGCCCATACCCGGCATACGGTCGTCTATGAAGATAACGTCATAGTCCTTCTTCTCCGTATGTATAAGGGCGTTCTTCGCGCTGAGCGCGGTATCTATCCTTATCTCCGTGTTCTTCAGAAGCCCCGCCGCGACCGTAAGGTTCATCTCGATATCATCCACGATCAGTATGCGGGCATCGGGAGCCGTGAACTGTTCGTGATATGTCTGCTCCGATTCAACAGAATGTATGTAGCTCTTTTCATAGTCGCCCATGGGCGCGTCGTCGCGGACTTCCTGCCTTACCGTAAACGAGAACTCCGAGCCTCTGCCGTACTCACTTGTCACCTTAAGCTCCGAACCCATCATTGCAAGAAGCCGCTTGACTATGCTTATACCGAGACCCGTACCCTCGATAGTACGGTTTCTTTCTTCATCCACACGCTCGAACGGCGAGAACATTCTCTCCATATCCTCGGGCTTTATGCCGATACCGGTATCTTTTACCGAGATGCGAAGGTCGATGTACCCGTCGAGGGTATTTTCATAGTCCGCAGTGAGAATGACGCTTCCCTTCTGGGTGTACTTCACCGCGTTGGTCAGAAGGTTCAGGATACACTGCTTGAGACGTATGTTGTCTCCGAAGAGACCGCGCGGGATATTGCTGTTGACGTTGGCTATGAAGCTAAGCCCCTTGCTTTCTGCACGCGGTTTCATCATGCTCACGAGGTCATACATCACGAGTGAAAGGTCATATACAACGGGGATAAGCTCCATTTTGCCGGATTCTATCTTCGAGAAATCAAGAATATCGTTGATAATGGACAGAAGCGTATTTCCCGCGTTCCTTATGTTAAGCGCGTACTGCCTCAGATCGGGGTCGTCGTACTCGCGTATTATCATTTCGTCCATACCGAGAATAGCGTTTATCGGCGTTCTTATCTCATGGGACATATTCGCAAGGAAATCGCTCTTCGCGCGGGATGCCTCTTCGGCTATCTGCTTTGCGCGAAGGAGCTCGTCGTTTTCGTGGATCTTGCTCGACGTGATTATCAGATATACCGAACCCACGATGAAGAGCACGATTATGAGTCCGAACACTCGCGTTACAAGGTTTACTATGTTATAAGCGCCTTCCGCGGCGACATCCGCGGACACATATCCCGCGAGATAGAAGTCTGTTTCGGGTATCTCCGCCGCAAAAACAAAGAACTCGCCCTGCGACGTATCAACTCGCTTCGACGATGCCACGGACACACCGAGCTCTTTCGTTATATTCGGGAAAACGACAGATATCTCTTCTCCGAAAAAGAAGTTCACATCGTCCGGTGTGGCTTTTTCAAACGGTATTATAAGTTCGTCATTCCGCGAAAGCACGAGAGCCTTTCCCATGCCGTCATAGCATGACGCGGAAAAGCGCTTGGTTATCATAGGTTTCGGACAAAGCTCATAGAAAACATATTTTATGTTCTGTCCGTTGTATATCGGGCAGGTGAACAGAAGCCCCTTCGAGGCGTTATAGCTTATTACCTTGCTTCCGCGGAAAGAGGACTGGATACCGGGGAAATCCGCCGTGTTTATCTTTTCGCCGAATAAGGCCGTGCCGTCTGTCGCAAGTATGCCTATCCTTACATCGGTGTTCGCGTTCACCATGGCGTCATACGCCTGCTCTATCCTGTCCGGTGTCTGCTGAAAAATTGCGGACCGGTATGTTATGCTCAGTATCTCGGTATTCAGCTCTTTCGACATCTTTTCGGCGATAGTCGCAGCCTGACGCGAGACCTGACCCTCGACAAAGCCGTAAAGAAGCGTCTTTATGCGGCTGTTCAGAAGAAGACCTACCGCAAGCAGGACTATGATGAAAACGATGTTTACCGCCGAGCGGGAATTATATACAGATGCTTTGATATTACTTATCTTCATATATCTCCACCCCCTGTATATACCAGTCCATGCCGAAGATCAGAGATCTGTCGCCGACAGCCTCACCTTCCGCACAGCGCAGTACTCCGTTATTATCGAAGATCTCGCCGGAGAACACATTCATACCGGCCTTTATTTTTTCTGCCGCGAACGAGACTTCATAGCGCGCACGGAGTGAAACTTTCTCCGAGTAGTCGGAAAGTTCCACAGCGTCTTCCGACATACCGGGCCAGTAGATATTGTCCGTTATCTTCTTGCGGTTCCGTATATCGCGGAGTATGTTGCCGTAAACTTTTTCCCAGTTACATTCTACACTTGTGAGACAGTGCGCCGAGTAATCGCCCGCCATCTCGTAGCAGCCTATGAAATCTATCCCGAGATCTTCACACGCCGCGGGAACATTCTCCCTGTCCTGATGATAAGCGATAATGTCCGCCGATGCAGACTTAAGCGCAGAGACCGCTTCTGTTTCCTTTTCGATGCTGCTCCACGAACCGGTGAATACGACCTTTATACGCGCGTCGGGGTTCACTTTTCTGACACCGAGCGCGAAAGCGTTTATTCCGAGGTTCACCTCGTTGTTCGGCATCGCCGCGACATAGCCTATAACGTCTGTCTCTGTGGTGATTCCCGCAACGATTCCCGCAAGATAGCGCCCCTCGTAAGTCCTCCCGAGATAGTATATCAGGCGGTCGTCCATAGTTTCCGAACCGGTCACGCAAAATCGCACATCGGGGTATAATGACAGAAGCTTCCCGGTATAATTCTCATAACCATAGCTCACAAGGAATATGATCTCACATCCGTCCGCTGTGAGCGAACTCGCGGCGCTCAGACACGCCATTTCATCCTCGGGGACATTGTCGCGCACCGAAAGCTCAAGACCGGCGGACCTGCACGCGGCACTTATGCCGTCGAAATTCGCGCCGTTCCAGCCCGGCTCGCTGACACTCCCGTTAAGGATGCAGCCGACTTTTACAGGGTATTTCTCTTCGGACGTCGCCGTAAGTATCTGCACCACGACAAGCGTGACTATGACCGACATTATAACGACATACAGAATGTGGTATATCTTGTCAGCCCTGATCTTCTCACCCTTCAATCTCAACGCCCTCCACATACCAGTCAATGCTGTTCATCATAATGTCGTCCGGCAGAGACTCGCCGTCGCCGACGCGGACATTGCCTTCGTTATCGGTGACAGGTCCGTAGAATACATCGAACGAGTAGTCCTCAAAGCGCTGTCTCGCATTTTCAAGAGGCTCTTTGTACTCCGGAGCGGCGTTACCGTTCCTTTCCGGATCGGTAAGTTCCATTATCCCGCTCTCTGCCCCGAGCCAGTTGTTCTTCCCGCGGAATTTTCTCTGAATGCAGGAAAGTATCTGTTCTTTATAGTATCCGTCCCAGTTCCATACACAGCCCGTAAGATAAGAGCCCTTGTATCTGTCTGAATTGTCAAAATTATAGCCTATCGACCAGACCCCGTGCTTCTCCGCCTCGTCAAGCGGTGCGAGAGAATCGGTATGCATAGTGATGATGTCCGCGTCAAAGTCCGTGATAAGCTTATCCGCACATTCGCCCGCAGCCTTGTCGTCCGTCCACGTGCCGCAGAAGGAAACGTGTACCACAGCTTCGGGATTGACGCTGCGCACGCCGAGAGTGAATGCATTTATCCCGCGGACGACCTCCGGTATCGGGTACGACGCGACATAGCCGATACTTCCGGTCACGGTGCGTGTCCCCGCGATAATACCGCTGAGATAGCGGTACTGATACATTCTTCCGAAATATGAGCCGGTGTTGCGTCCCGCCGACGTTCCAGCCGTGTTAAGAAAGTACATTTCCGGATATTCCGCGCCGCATTCATCTATGTATCTGCTGTAATCATAAGAAGCCGCAACAACGACAAGACAGCCCTCGTTGGCGAGCGAACGTACCGCGTCCGTAAAACCCTCCGCCGTGACATTCTCACGGCAGATCACCTCAAGGTTCAGCTCCTCCGAGATGCGCACAAGAGCGTCGAAATGAGACTGGCTCCAGCTCATATCACTCACAGAGCCGCGCGTAATAAGCCCGACGAGGGTTTTATCCCTGAGCACGTCCACGTTAACGTTCTTCTTTGTGAAATTAAGTATGATAAATACCGCAATAAGCAGTATCGTGAAAACGCTTCCGCTCACGATAAGGCTTATCTGCTTCATGCTAAGCTTGCGCATAATATCAGTACCTCAACAACCGACCGGACACGCTGCGTTCTGTCAGAAGCGCGGCCCCGCGCTGTCCGTTCCGGACAGTATATTCATAATATCGGCAGAGATCGCGTGCTTTAAGTCCATTATCGCCTCAAGATCCTCTTTTACGCCGAATCTGTCATAGTAAAAATAAAGTATGTCACATTTCCGGTACGCGAGCTCGTGGTCTTCAAGCTCATGTCCGCGCCGCTCTATCTCACCCGTGTACGCAAACACGGATCTGCGGCTCTCGTTGACCTCATTCATGAAAAGCCCGAACCAGAAATCGTAAAGGTCCTTTCTCGTCTCTGAGAAGGGTATCGTTACGAATTTGTATATAAGAAGCTTGTCCAGGCTGTATTTTTCAAGTTCCCTGCTGAGCATTACCTCGCGCTCGACGGTGTTTTTCGTGAAAATCCCGTCGTCCGGTATGGTCCCCCAGCGCAGAAGTATCTCTGAAAGCGGCATATCCACCGCAAGTATCGACTCCGGTATGCGAAGCCGCGCACGCACTATGTCGTGGCTGTTCCGCGCGAGTTTACGCACAATATCGTCCTTGAACTCGGCGGCGTTGTAATAGCCCACATCGTACATTCCCATACGCCCCGCGCGCCCGGCTATCTGTTTTACCTCCGTGCCGTGCAGGAAGCGTCTTCTGCGCCCGTCGTACTTATAGGCTTCGAGGAACACAACGCGCTTTATCGGAAGGTTAAGTCCCATTCCCACCGCGTCGGTGGCTACGACAACATCAGTCTCGCCGTGAACGAAGCGTGAGACCTCGCTCCTTCGCACGTCATAAGGCAGGTCGCCGTATATGACGCTCGCCTTTATGCCGACTGCCCTTAGCTGTTCGGCATAGGAAAGGACCGCCTTTTTCGAAAACGCGATAAGAGCGTCCTCTTTTTCGACATCACGCGGGAAAACGAAATCCCGCTTGTCACATTTGAGCGGCACAGAGCGCTCGTGGTAAACTATCTCATAGCTGTCGTGACACAGCTCTATCAGCGAAATAAGTATGTTCTTCGCGTTGACCGCCGCACACAGATGTATCTCGTCCGCCATAACGCCGAGTATCGCCGCTGTCCACGCACCGCCGCGCTCTTCGTCCTCGATGAGCTGGCATTCATCTACTACCGCGACATCATAGCGCTCGTTCACGTTGAGCATCTCGACAGTCGATGAAGTGTGTGTTGCGAACGGTATGTCTATCTCCTCTTCACCGGTTATCATACGGCACGGAACGCCCTCTTTGTTGAAGCGTTCGCATATCTCGTAGGCGAGCAGTCTGAGCGGCGCGAGATATACTCCGCGTTCCGCTTTTCTGCAGGCTTCGAGAGACTGATAGGTCTTTCCCGAATTCGTGGGTCCGAGATGCAGGATAAAGTGCCTTCTCATACCTCTCGCGCCCGGATAGAGCTCGGTAACGTCCTCCGGTATCTCCTTGAGGATAAGCTGATGTGCCGATTCCGAAGCCTTTATCTGCGACTGCATATATTCGACGGCTTTTTTATATCTCATACTGCCCGTGATAAGGGCGGTAACCGTTTCTCTGTCATATTTCTTTATAAGACGTGCGTAAATATGGTCGAGGCGCGGATAGCGCGGGCAGTACCGGTCAAGAAGGTCACCGGCGATGCTGTCTGCGGAGGAGCCTGTGATTCCGGCTTCGGACAGGACTACATACGCCGCCGCCGCCATTACGAGCTCATTTAAATTCCCGCATGGCATACCCGACATATACACGACGTTGTCGATACGTTTCCTGTTGAGTGCCGCTTCGTCGTAAAGGCGGCGGTTGAACTTGCCGAACAGAGTCTCGTTTACGAACTCGCTCAGGGCTTCACGCAGGAACTTGTGCGGAAGTATGTTCTCTATATCCGAATAATGTGCCTCAATAAGCCCCGAAGCGACAGCAACGATATGCTCCTCGTCATCGGGGGTTATAACGTATTCCCTGTATTTCTCAAAAACGGCATTGCGCTTCTCGCGTTCTTTTCTCTTCTTGTTCTCTTTCTTGCGCTTGTTCTTGGTTTTACGGCGCTCTGCCTTATCTGCGGCGGAGGGCACGTTCATTCCGGAGATATGACGCTTGTATGCGTTCACAACGCGCGGCTGTTCGGCAGCATTTTCCGAGCAGAGCAGCTTATAGAACTTCTCGCTGTTCAGAGCCTTTTCTACCTCCGCTTCGCCTTCGGGAGTCCCGAGA
Source organism: uncultured Clostridia bacterium (assembly GCA_947168885.1). Taxonomy (GTDB): domain Bacteria; phylum Bacillota; class Clostridia; order Oscillospirales; family Ruminococcaceae; genus Ruminiclostridium_E. The sequence goes on from CAMVNQ010000003.1 coordinate 36,925, forward strand.
TACGCGTTCGCGCATTCACCGGCAGCTTCCTCGCCGTTTTCCCCGGAATGCGCGATGATGTAGCGCCTTTTCACTGTAAGCACGGCGCTTGCGCGGCAGTTCACCTTACTGCGTTCTATAAACTGTTCTATTGTCGGGACTGCCATGCGCTTTCACCGCCTTTTTGTATTTTCGTCCTGAATTCCGCTTTTCCTTTGCGGAATCCAGAGCAGATGCCATGCTATTCACTTATATGCTCCATGCCCTGTCCGAGAATGGAACGGACGTGGTCGTCGGCGAGCGAGTAATAGACGCTCTTGCCGTCACGCCTGAAATTCACAAGGCTTGCCTGCTTTAATATGCGAAGCTGGTGCGACACCGCGGAAATGCTCATCCCTATGAGCGTCGCTATGTCGCATACGCACAGCTCGGCTTCAAACAGGGCGTAAAGTATCTTTATGCGCGTACTGTCGCCGAATATCTTGTAAAGCTCTGCGAGGTCGAAAAGAGAATCCTCGTCCGGCATTACCTCACGAATTTTCTTTACCGTGTCCTCGTGAGCGTGCTGAAGCTCGCAAGAGGGCGCGTTTTCTTCCGAAAAAAGCATAGTTTCATTCTCCGATCTGTCAGTCGGTAAATATCTGTACCCAGTAAACGTAGCTGCCGGCTTTATAAACGCCGATACCGACCCTTCCAAAGCTCGTGGAGAGAATATTGTTTCTGTGTCCGCGTGAGTTCATCCATTTTTCCATGACTTCCGCCGGAGTAAACATAGTATTCATGCCCTTAGCAATATTCTCACCCACCGCATTACGGATAATACCATAATCATCAAGCACCGTGAAACAATCCTTACCGTCCGGGCGGAAATGGCTGTATTGCTTTTCAAGCTCCTTTGCCCTTACCGCTGCTGCCGCACAAAGCATAGAATCGAGCGTGAGCTTCGATACGCCGACTTTCGTGCGCTCTTCGTTAATGATGCGCAGAACGCCGTCTATATCGGATTCGGCAGGCTGTACGGGCTCTTCGTAAGTGTCGCCGCTCTGATCGTCGGTGATATTATCGCCTGTCTCAACGTCTATGTATCCTGTAAGATCGACAGTCTCGTCCGGATCGGAGGCGGAAGGCTCCGGCTGTGTCGTGACGGCAGTCGCCGGCTTCTTCACGGTGTACTGCGTGATCTTGCTGTTATTCATGTTTTTCTTGAAGGCGCGCGCTCTTATGACCGTACCGACCTTGCATTTTATCGCGCCGGTGTAGAGCTTTGACTTCTTCGTAGGCTTGCTTCCGTCGGTGGTGTAGTATATCTTCGCGCCCGGTGTCGCGGACGTGAGTGTGACGTAAACACTGTTTCCGGACGAGGTAACGGACGTCTTCGGTCTTCTGACGCGGGGCTTTATCACGATATTGAGCGATGCGACTTTCTTGTTGTTCTTCGTATATTCAACGACTCTGATGAAAGACATGGACTTCGCCGCGAGAACATTCTTGTAGCGTGTTGACTTTCTTGTCGCCGCAGTTCCGTCGGTGGTGTAGTATATCTTGTTCGTGCTGTTCCGGGGGATAAGTTTCAGATATACATAGTTTCCCGAGTATCCGACCTTATACTTCACCTGTGACGCTGCGGATGCGTTCACGGGCGGGATCAGGACAAGCGATGCCGCTGCCACGAATAAAACGAGAAGTAACGAAATAACTCTTTTCAAAGCCGTGCTCATATCATTTTCCCTCCGCTGATAGCCTTATATTATATCGCTTAATATCGCTTATTGTCTCTTGAAAAGCTGTACCCAGTAATGGATACCGTTCGCATAGTAATGCCCGATGCCGATGCTGTCGAAATCCTCATTCAGAAGTGCCGCTCTGTGCGATTCCGATGCCATCCACGCCGCGACAGCCTGTGCTGCGGTAGTCTGCTTTCTTGCTATGTTCTCGCCGCGCACGGTAAAGGATATACCGAGCTCGTCAAATATCTCGACACCTCTTGTTCCGTCGGGTCGCTTGTGGTCGTAGAGTGTCGCGAGCTCCTTTGCTCTTGTTTCCGCAGCCGCGCAAAGCTCCGGGTCGAGTATGAGATCGGACGAACCGTGTGCCCTGCGCTCTTCGTTGGTGAGCTTAAACACATCGCTGACCTCTGCCGAGGGCTTGAAATCGAGCGCTTCCGGCGTCACGCTGAATGTTACGACCTTGCTTGCGGTCATTCCGCTCTTGTAAGCGCGCGCGGAAACGACCGTACCTGCGGTATAGGGTACCGGTCCGGTGTAGAGCGAAGACTTCTTCGTAGGCTCGGAACCGTCGGTGGTATAGTATATCTTGGCGCCCTTGACAGCTGTTATCTTCACATACTTCTTTCCGTCAACAGTAACAAGTCCGGTATCGGGAGCCTGGACACGCGGCTTTATCGTTATCTTGAGGGACGCGGCACGCTTTCCGCTCTTGTCGAGCTCTATCGCCTTTACAGTGACTTTTTTCGATGCCTTTATGGCTCCGGTAAGCACCTTTGACTTAGCTGTCGGGGTCTTTCCGTTCGTCGTGTAGTATATCGTATCCGCGCTGTCCTTAGGCTCGATAGTGAGATAAACGTACTTTCCCTCATATCTCAGCCTGTAGCCGAGCGAATACTCCGCGGACGCGTTCACGGGCGGTATCAGCACAAACGCCGAAACTGCGATGAACATAACGAGAAGAAGCGAAATGATTCGTTTAATAGCTGTTGACATAAGATCTGCCTCCATTCAGCGGTCTATTCTTCTGCATTCCATATAAAATCTCTTGTCGGCGGCGTGTCCCATTGAGAACGTCTTTCTCGGGAGAGCGCCGTCCTTGATTACTGTCCTGAACAGCTCGGATTTCTGCATATCCGGCAGGATAAAGCCGACGGTGTTGTCCTTGCGCGAGAGCTGCTTGACAACGTCTGCGCCGTGAATGTAGTCCACCTTGCCGCCGTTCTCGGCGATATAGCCGTCGATGAAGTCCTGCAAGCTTCCGACAGAAAGCTCTGAGGTCGGATAATGTATGTAGCCGAGACGCTCTGTGCCCTTGATGACGGAGATAACGCGCTGATTTGAAAGCGTGTTGTTAAGACCGAGCTTTTCTTCCGCCGCAGCCATGAATTTCTGCGGATCAACGCCCATGACTATGCGCTGGATAGCCTCGAAGCGGATCGCGGGGCTGTGGAGATTTACTATTTCCGCGAGAGCATATCTTGCGGGGTGGTTCGAGAAGTCCTTATCGGGGTTCGCGGCTTTGAGACGCTCATAGTATTCCTTCGCCGTGGCAAGTGAGTGGTTGCCGTCGCCGACAGCGAAAAGAAGTGTCGGATAGCCGGAGATACCGTACTTGCGGTTGAAAGCGGCATTGTCGTTGAGCTTTTCAAGAGCCTCGGTAACATTCTCTTTTTCCTTTTCTCCGAGCAGATAGCCCTTTATGCGTCCGCCGCCCTCCATGAGCGGGGTATCGTAAACAGGCTTAGAGTGTTCCTTTATCGCGGAGCAGGGCTCTATGACCGTCTTTTCGACGTCATCGATGAGCACGAGAACGTGGGGAAGCTCGATCTTCGCGCCGAGACGCACCTGAAGACGCGGGGGTATGCGCTCGGGTACGGTAGCCTCTGTCGCACGGACAAGAGAACTGCTTCCGACGTGATAATCATACCGTTCGAGGTCGATAGCGCCGACAATACCCTTACGTACCATACCGTCGGACTGTACGCGCTCGACATATATCATCGCGTCGCTGTAATAAGCAAAAAACCCGCTTTCGAGCATAGAACGCATATTGTCGTGGATCCTGTCTATGCGCTTATCGACATCGGGCTCTTCAAGATAGACCTCGGGCAGTATCAGTCCGAGTGTCGAGGGCTCGTCGCCGATACGCTTCTCAACTCTCGCCCAGTATTCGGGCTCACCTGTGTACTGGTCGCAGGCAGCAACCGCCCATTTTTCCATGTTCGCTTTTGCAGGCAGCAGTATATCTGCCGCACGAAACGCTGTTTCCATAATCATACCTCCGGAATGTAAGCATATATATGTTAATTATAACACATATTTATATACAATGCAACATTTTTTTGAAATTTAATCCATACAGGAACCGCCGCTCTGACGCTTCAAGCCGGGAAGCGAATGAAAGGCAGATGCCGGCTTTACATATTTTACAATTCTCCGCGCAGTTTCACCGATTGTAACCAAAATGTTACCATTTGTATAATATGCCAAATTTGCTCACAGGTATTGAAAAATGTTTGAAAATTTGATATAATACCAGTAGCACTTTGGATATGTTATGCCAAAACTGCGTTATGCAGACATTTTTTCAGGACAGGAGATGTTTATATGCCCGACAGTTTAACAGGTTTGATGGGATTTGAAGAGTTCCTGTCACAGGCAGGTGCGGAAATATGCAGCAACCAAAAGCCGTATCTCATCGCGGCGGCAGATGTCGGCGATTTCCACTATATAAACACCGAATACGGATACGACATCGGCGATACCGTTCTCAAGGATATAGGCGATTTTCTGCGTATGTTCCTGCCGAATATGGTGTGCGGCTGCCGAAGCCATTCCGACCACTTCATCGCCCTTATATGCATCCAGGACGTTGACAGCGAGCGCGTTTTCCGCGAAGTCAAGCGTCTGAAGGAGCTTCTCAAGAACATAGTCGCAAAAAACGCAAAGGGCGTATCGCCGAACCTTAACGTCGGGATATACTTCCTGAGCGAAAATGAAAACAACATAGTTGCCGCGGTCGATAAGGCGAATATCGCCAGACGTACCTGCAAGGGCAACTATAATCTCCCCTGTGTGGTTTACTCGGAGCATTTAATGGATCTTAAAGAAAACAGCGCAAAAATACTGCCGATATTCGACGATTCATTCAGAAAAGAGTCTATACGCGTTTATCTCCAGCCCAAGATCTCTTCGGAAACAAAGAAACTTGTCGGAGCCGAGGCGCTCTCGCGCCTTGTTGACGCGGAAGGCAACATCATACCGCCGACAAAGTTCATCGCGGCACTCGAAAAGACCGGAAAGATCGTCGATCTCGACTTCTACGTCCTCACGTTCGTCTGTAAGCTTATCAGAAAGTGGATAGACGCGGGCATAGAGCCGGTGACTATCTCTTTCAACCTCAGCCGTGTGCACTTCTACAACGCGTCCGTTGTCGAGGATATATGCAAGCTTGCGGAACAGTACAACGTCCCGCCGCAGTATATCGAGATAGAAGTCACCGAGTCGGTATTCTTTGAAGCATCGGAAATGATCGTCTCGAAAGTCCATAAACTCCGCGAATACGGCTTCAAGGTCAGCGTTGACGACTTCGGCACGGGCTACTCGTCACTGAGCCTTATCGGCGTTCTGCCTGTCGATGTCGTAAAGCTCGACAAAAGCTTCGTCAAGGAAAGCCTTAAATCAGAGCGCGGAAACGAGCTCATGAAGGGCGTTATCAGGATACTCAACGAAATACAGCTTGAGATCGTGTGTGAAGGTGTCGAGACCCACGAAGAAGAAAAGATCGTCACAAGCTACGGCTGCGACGAGATACAGGGCTACCTTTACGACAAGCCCATCCCGACCGACGAATTTGAGAACAAATACATACACTGACAGGCCGAAGACTTGTAATTATTCATAAGGCAATACCGCACAAATAGACGCACGCATCTTGCTTGCATATTATTCCGTCATCTTGACCAAATTTTCCTTGACTTGCGTCAGCAAGCCTGCGTCAAATTTAGCCAATCTGACGAAAAATCTGACTGCGCAATCTCCGCACGCTCTTTGTGCGGTATAGCCATAATTGTCGCTGCCGCCTCCGGCAGCAGATCCGAATTGTGACAAAAATACAAAACTGTGCACAGACCCGCCGATAGGGTCGTGTGCACAGTATTTTAATTATCATCGCGTAAGGTGATACCACAGTTGTGTATCAGGTCTTAAGCTTTTGCTCCGTACTGCTCGCGGTAGGCTTTCATAGCGTCGAGGTACTGCTTTCCGTCAACGATGCCGTTTTCGATAGCGTCGATGATGTCGTTTATCGTAACGATAGAGCAGACTTTCACGCCGAATTCCTTATAAGCGGACTGGACAGCGCTCATATCGCTGTCGAGAGCCTTTTCCATGCGGTCAACGGTGATGACCATACCTGTGATGTTCACGTCAGCAGCGCCTTTGAGCTTCGGGAGCACCTCACGCAGTGCCTTTCCGGAGGTCATAACGTCCTCGATTATGACTACCTTTTCGCCGTCGGTGAGCTGTTTTCCTACGAACATACCGCCTTCGCCGTGATCCTTGGCTTCCTTTCTGTCGAAGCAGTAGTTCACCTCCATGCCGTACTTTTCGTAAAGTGCGACAGCCGCGCTTACTGCGAGCGGTATGCCCTTGTACGCGGGTCCGAAGAGGGTGTCGGCTTCGAGACCGTTTTCCTTGATGCACTCGGCATAGTATTTTCCGAGCTCGGCAAGGTGCTTTCCGGTCTTATAGTTGCCGGTGTTGATGAAATAGGGTGCTTTTCTGCCGCTCTTGAGGGTGAAGTCGCCGAACGTGAGCACTCCGCAGTCTGCCATGAATTTAATGAAACTTTCTTTGTAAGTCATAGTTTTCGTTCCTTTCGCGAAAAATTTATCAATAGCATTATAACATTTTTCTGCGGATTTTGCAATAGCCCGAGCCAAAGTATTTCGTAACGCAAAGAATAACGACCGCGAGGCTGAATTGCGCCCTTTGATGAATGTAGCATTCAAAATTCGAATAATCTCTGGACTGCGAGGCTGAATTGCGTCCCTTGATGAATGTAACATACGGACTGGGTGCAGCGTCACGCTGCCGCGACACGCAATCCGTATGTTACTCTCTGCGAAATGTAAGTTTCTGCCTCGATGTCGTTATATACTGCAAATTACATGTCAGAAGGAGAAAAGTATGCTGTTTTTCAGGAAAAAAGAAAAAGACGCGCCGTCTAATGAGAAGAAAGCGGCAAAGGCAATGCCGAAAACAAAAAAAGTGCAGTTCCTTCCGGTAAAGATACCGGAGCTCACCACACTTCTGAACGGTGACCTTTACGAGCTCACAAAGCTCGAACCCGTCAATTACTACGCGTCAAAGGACTCGTATCTCCAATGCACGTTCTTCTACAATGAGGATTACAGCGAGGTCTATTTCGTCGTCGAACAGTATGACAACGATTTTCTGCGCGCCTCGACCCCGTACTATAAAGCGGACTACGAGCTCATGCGCAGGACTGTCATAAAATTCGGTCAGCGTATTTAATTGCGCAGGACATAGAACATCACGCGTTTTTCGATGTCCTCGGCTTTCTCGCTGCAAATGAGGTAGTACACATCGTTGATGCTTCCTACTATCGCCGCGTCAGCCGCAGCCACCTGCTGCGGGTAGAACGCCGCCTTCTCGCGAAGGTCGTCCCGCCGCTTCTCAAGCATCTGCGTGATGAGATTACCGTTCCTGCTCTGGGCGCGTATAAGCGTAAACTCGAACAGGTCAGTACTTATCATCTGCATATAGACACAGTAGTCGTCCGCAAGGCTCATGTCATATCCGAGTACGTCCGTAAGCATCACATCATCTGTGACCTCCATTGTGTTCGGTATATCGTCCTTGTGGTCGGCAAGCGTCTTTTCCGCTATCTCGGCACAGGTTATGATGTACTTTTTCAGTTCGCCCGCCGTGGTCGTTTCCGCAGGAGCAGACGTTGTCTCCCCGGTCATGGTATTGTGCACGACCTCGGTCGGCTTTTCGTTTTTTTCGCCGCAGCCCGCCAGCAGCATTGCCGCAGCCGTTAATGCAGCGGCTGTTTTTATTTTCCGCATTTTACTTCTCCGTGAATTTATCCGGCAGCTCGCCCGTGAACGACGGAAGGCTTTTAAGCGTCACGACACTTCCGTCCGCGAATGTGGAGCGCAAAAAGCTTCCCTTCATGTACTTTCCTGACTTCTTCGCCTTTCCGTCCGCGTCAAGCACCGGATGATGCTTTTCGTCCATTTCGTAGGTGAAGCTTCCCCACCACGGGAGCCACCAGAGCCACATCGCCCCGTCCTTCCGCATTTCTTCCGGCGCGGGGATATATCCGCATTCCGACAGGGTTATCATCTTTCCGTGCGCAAGGGTGCGCATATACTCAAACCGCGCCTTCTGCGAAGAATGATCGTCTTCCTTCTCCGAATAGATGTCGTCGCCGACAATGTCAAATGTGTTCGGGTGAACGAGCATATCCTTATCCTGACCGTTCCAGACCCATATTATGTTTGTAAGCTTATGGTAATTCTCGATACGGTCGAATATCATATACCAGAGCTTTTTATACGCTTCGACGCTCGCACCGCCGTCGTTCTGCCGTTTTCCCCACCAGAACCACGAGCCGTTCGCTTCGTGAAGCGGACGGAAAAGCACGGGTATCCCCGCCTCGCCGAACCGCCAGAGCTCCGCGGCAGCCTTGTCTATCCGCGAGACAGCGAATTCATACTCCTTCGTACCGTATTCCACAGCTTTCAGGAGATCAAACGAAGTCTTGCGGTCATACGATGTGGTCTTATAGTAGAATGACCAGTCGCAGCCGCTCATATTGTCCATATCGTCCGGCGCGTACCAGTGCCAGCACATCGTTATGATGCAGCCCGTCCTTTTCGCCCATTCTATCGCGCGGCTTACCTGATCGTCGCCGTGTTCCTTGTCCATGTCCATAAGGTCATAGCCGCGTATTGCGGGGAAATCGCCTGTCTCCGCGAGGTAAACATCATCTTCGTGCTCGGGGCGCTGGAGATACTGCTGACCGGAAAGGTGCTTTTTCCCATAAATGCTTCTGAGGTATCCAAACAGCTTTACGGCAGCCTCGTCCGCGTTCTCCGAAACGGGAGTCTCCGCATCAACGGGCTTGCTGTCAAGCTTTTTCATAAGTTTTTCAAGATCGGTTATATATTCCATAATTCAATATCCGTAACAGTTGAGCCGAAGTGACCGGAACTTTGCGCTGTTCAGGCGTTGTCAAGCTCGTGCTTTTCCCTGAGGGTGCGAAGCGCGAGATAGATCGACGAACCTACAACAACGAAGATGCTGATGAACTGAGAGGTCGAGAGACCGAGAACAAAGCCGCGGTACTCGTCGCCGCGGAAATATTCGATAACGAAGCGGAAAACCGCGTAAAGCAGGAGATAAAGCGCGATCAGCCTGCCTTTCAGCCTGCCCTTTTTCAGCAGATACGAAAGCACGAAGAAGAGTATGAACTCATAGCCGGACTCAAAAAGCTGCACCGGAAGCCGTCTGACGCCGTTTGCGGACGAGTTGAGCGAGTGCGTGAAAACAAAGCCGAAGTCGCTCTCTATACCGTAGCAGCACCCGCCGAGAAAACAGCCTATCCGCCCGAAAGCATGGAACAGAGCTGCCGACGGCGCTGCGACATCGGTTATGAGCTCTCCGGGGTACTTGTTGACCTTTATGACGATGCCCGCGGCGATCATACCGCCGAAAAGCCCGCCGTAGAACACAAGACCGCCGAAGATGGCGCCGATAAGCTTTATCGCAGTCCAGAGATCCTGTGCCTCAAAGATATAGTGCCAGTAATCAATCCTTGTGATACCGTAAAGTATCGCACCGCCTAGCATTATACCTATCGTCGAGAAGAGCATTACGATAAGCATGGGATAGTTCGAGCCGGTCAGCTTCCTGTATCTGACCATAGCTGTTATACCGGCGGCGAAAATGCCGACAGCAGCAGTCACCGCATAGCTGCTGATAAACGTACCGAATAAAGTAAAACCCGGAAACATCGCAACACCTCATATCATAAAAATGTTCCCTGCATTTAAGTGCAGGGAACATCGAAATGCATAACGACCGAAATGTATATCCGTGTTTTTATGATTTCATAGCCTCATTAAGAGCTTCACCGAAAGCGTTGCCGAAATCATTTGCCCACTTTTCGATCTCCTCGCCGTTATTTGCGATTGCGCTGTCGAGAGTGCTTCTCATCTGGTTGACAGCTATACAGCCAACAATGTCGCAGATACCGCAGATCGTACCGATAAGTCCGAATACCGCGCCGACGATGCCGCATACGAGACCTGCGATAGCCATACCGTTACCGCTCATCTCCTTCATACCCATTGCTCCGAAGATAATAGCAACGACAGCAACAGCAAGGCTTATCAGACGAGCATAGGGGATGAATACGAGCACTATGCTGACTATACCACAGACCATACCTACAATTGATTTGGTTTTTGTATCCATATTGATCTCCTCCAAAAAACTGGTTCTTTCCGAACGGACTTTAGCAAATTATATCACACAATAAAATGAATGTCAACAAATTGTGAAAAATATGTGAAAACGGCACAAAGCGGACATAGCCGCTGTCCGCTTATTGTGCATTTTGACATAGCAAATTACCGTGCTATCGCTTTTATCCGACAGAGTGTCCGGTATTACTCAAAGCTGTCCTCTTCGTCGCGGGAATTGAAGAGCTCTACGAGCTTCTCCATCTCCTCTTCGGTCAGGGACGTTCCCTTGCCCATTCTGCTGTGGTCGGGTGCCCAGTCACGGATATCGTACTTCGGAGCGTTGTCGTTCCAGCTTATAAGGTTGAGTTCCTTTGACCAGCCTCTTGCGCCTTCGGAGATGACTCCGAGTTCTTTTACGATCTCATACTTGAATTCTGCCATTTTATTTTCCTCCAAAACTATTTGATTCATAATTCATAATCCGGTGTGTCATGTTACGTTTATAATCCGCAGAATGCATTTTCCGCAGCCGTTCGTCCGGTTCCCGTCACGATCCGGATATTGCGCGAAGCACTCCATAATTACGAATTATGAATTTATTTAAGCGTTTCCGCATTAAGAACATTATCGAATACCGCAGTGAATTTCGGCGGTATCTGCTTGTTGAGGTGGTGTTTTCCGAAAAACCACTGGGTAAACTTAAGCTCGCCGCGCTTCCGGTCGAGATAAACGCCGACCGTATCCGTAGCCGAGACTTTCTGGTCAAGGAACTCCGCCATAGTCACGGGCGGTTCGTATGTAATGATGTAATCGACGGTATTCCCGCATTCCGCAAGCTTCCGGTCGCTTCCGGCAAGTTCTTCTTCCGAAGCAAGCTCATATCTTGACGCGGTAGCCTCGCTGCACGGCGCTTTTCCTCCGTTTTCCTCGCCGGAGCCTCCGCCGAACGCGAACACGCGCTTCCCTTCTATCGTGAACACGTTACCGCGGACGAGATGACGGAGATTACCGCTTATAACGCGCACCGTACCGCCGTTCCACTGTTCCGTCGGGTATTTCTCAAGCTCGTCAAAGTTCTCGTGAGCGCCCTCAACGAACAGGATATTGTATTTCCGCTTTCCAAGCCGCTTCAGCAAGCGTTTTTCCTTGTCCGAACCGTCCCAGACAAGCCCGAGATCGCCGCAGATCAGCAGCGTATCACCTTTGCGCAGTTTTTTGACGCGCTTGTCCGAGAACCGTTCCGTGTCGCCGTGAATGTCTCCCGTTACCAATATCATAGCGTTTTTTCCTGTTTTTTTATAAAAAATCAATAAACCTTTAAAAAAGGGCTTTTATTTTTCAGAAAAATATGATATAATATTTTATTATATTGTGACTTTCCGAAAATATCTTCATATATTATATACCAAAAAGGTGGTTTTGTCTATATGCGAAATATAAAATTTATAGCCGTGTTTATGTCAATTCTGATGATTTTTTCACTAATTCCGTCGGGACTGGGCAGCATCACGGCTTCCGCTGCGTTTACGCCGGACATAGATCTGTACAGCGACGCATATTATATGGTAAATCTTGACCTCGGGACAGTAATAGCCGCCAAGAACGAGAACAAAAAGTGCTGGCCCGCGTCGATAACCAAGCTCATGACCGCGATAGTCGCTTATGAGAACTGTGCCGACCTCTCTATGCCTATGGAGGTCACCTACGACGCGACAAATGAGTTCTGGGAGGGCGACCCCAACAAGGAAGGCGCAGGCACCGCCGGTCTTGCGGCAGGTCAGCCGAACCTCACAATGAAGGACTGCTTATACGGACTTCTGATAAAATCCGGCTGTGAAGCGGGAAATGTAATAGCCTACAACATCGGCAAGAAAAACATACCCGCGTTCATCGAGCTCATGAACAAGAAAGCCGCGGAAATAGGCTGCAAGAACACTCACTTCGGCAACACCCACGGTCTCTGGCAGGAAGACAACTACTCAACACCCTACGACCTCTTCCTCATCGGAAAGTACATCTACGACAAGCTTCCCGAGCTTTTCGAGATATGCAACACCTACAGCTATGTAATGCCCGCGAACAAGTACAATCCGAGCCCCTATTCCATCTACAACGTAAACTCCCTCGTCAACAACGTCGGCGATAACCCGTACTACTATGAGTACGCGAGCGGTCTCAAGACCGGAAGTATGGGCGAATACTACACCAAGGACGCATCCGGCGCATGGACGGTATATCATCCGGGATTCGCGAACATCATCTCGACCGCTTCACAGAACGGCTTCAACTATATGCTCGTGACATGCGGCGCGCCCTATGCGGACGCAGACGGCAACCGCATCAACGGTCACTTCAAGGACAGTATCGCGCTGTATAAATGGGCGTTCCGCACATTCGACATACGCGAAGTCATGAACGAAAACACTTTCGTCGCCAACGTCAAGGTCGATATGGGCGAAAACGCAGACGTTGTGATATTAAAGCCCGCTGCCGCGTTCTCCACACTTCTCCCGAAAGACCTCGACCCGGCAGTCATAGAGCAGAAAATAACCATTACCGCCGAGAAAAACAACAACGACGCGGTCGTGGCTCCCATACAGAAGGGTCAGGTCATGGGAACGCTTGAGCTTAAACTCGACGGAGAGACGCTCTGGACAACTAACCTCGTGGCATCGCAGAACATCGAATTATCGCAGTTTGAATACACTATGCGTATGATAAACAGCATATTCGATAAATGGTGGTTTCGCCTTTGCGTCCTGGGTCTCGCGCTTCTCATCATCGCCGACGTTGTTCTGAACGCCGTGCAGAAAGCCCGTATTGCGAAGCTTGAAGCAAGAAAGTCGCGTAAGGCGAATATAAGGGCAAAATGGTAATAAAGATAATCGCTGTCGGTAAGCTGAAAGAAAAATACCTGCGGGAAGCGTTCTCCGAGTACGAAAAACGGCTAAGCGCGTTCTGCAGGCTCACTGTCGATGAAGTCGAACAGGAAAAGCTTCCCGACGAGCCCTCCGAAAAGGAGATAAACAAGGCTCTTGAAACCGAAGCCGAGCGGATACTTGCGAAAATACCCGCCGGAAGCTATGTTATCCCGATGTGCATCGAAGGAAAGCAGTTTTCGAGCGAGAAGTTCTCTGAGCTTATAGCAAGAGAGACCGCGAACGGCAAAAACACTTTCGTGTTCATAATCGGCGGTTCCTGCGGACTTTCGGAAAGGGTGAAGCAGAAAGCGGACTTCAGACTGAGTATGTCGGAAATGACGTTCCCGCACCGCCTCGCGAGAATCATGCTCGCGGAACAGCTTTACCGTGCTTTTGCGATAATCAATAACAGAAAGTACCACAAATAATGTACAGAATGTACCTCTACAAAGCAGCGCTGTTCGCTTTCGGCGCAGCCCTGCTGACTCTCGGTATAATAATCGTCTCCCAGCGCGAGGTGCTTGTGAACCCGCTCGCATATTTCGCGGGTACGGTGCTGCTAATACACGGCGCACGCAACTTAGCGGGGTTCATAGCCCACAGCGGACGGCTCGGTCAGAAGCGCAAGACCGCGAAGCTTATGACCGCGGCGGCAAATATTCTGATCGGTGTGCTCATAATGGTGCTGCCGGAACTCACATTCTCGCTCGCGTCTTACCTTCTTGCGGCGTACCTGATCTTCAATGCGGCATCGAAGCTTGCCGACTTCATCGTAGCAAAGAGCGCCGGAGAGCACGGACACTGGCTTGAGCTTATCGCGTTCGTGTTCTATATGGTGTTCGCGCTCCTGCTTGCGGATTCGGGGCCCGGCAACAGTACGTTCCTCGTTATATCCGGCGTTTACTGCATTCTGTTCGGCGCGGAGACACTTTCGGATTTCATAACTCTCGTGGTGCCGCAGCGCATCAAGAACGACCTCAAACGGCATATACGCATCACCCCGCCGGTATTTGTATCAACATTTCTGCCGCTCGGGACGCTTAGATATATCAACGAATACATCTCGGTCAACGACCGCCTTCCGGAGTTTGCGGGAGACGACCGCGGCGACGGAGCACCTCCGGATATCGAGATCATGGTACACGTCTCGAACAACGGCTCGGGTAAGATAGGTCATCTCGACCTTTACTTCGGCGGCGAGGTAATTTCATTCGGCAACCACGATCACGCTTCGCACAGACTTTTCGGCGTGTTCGGCGACGGTGTCATGTTCACCACGGCGGACAAGGAGACCTACCTCGACTTTTCCGTGAACCACGACAGGCAGATAATCTTCTCGTACGGACTGCGGCTCACACAGGACCAGCTTGAAGCAGTGCAGAAGGAAGTCGATCTGCTCAAAGCCGACGCGGTGGTCTGGAAGCCGCCGTATCAGATCGCCTGCGAGGAAAAAGGCGCGGAAAACGTTAAACTCTCCGCTTTCCACGATTACTGCAGCGAGCTCTGGAACGGCACCCACGCAAACTTCTACAAATTCACACGCGGCAAGTTCAGAACATACTCAATACTGAGCACGAACTGTGTGCTGCTTACCGACGAGATACTCGGTAAAGCGGGAACGGACATAGTCTGCATAAGCGGCGTGGCTTCACCGGGAATATATTTCGATTATCTCGAAAGACTTTATATGACGCAGAAAACAATGGTAATATCCAAAACCATATATGACAGAAAAACCATGAGGAAACTCAAAAAAGGAAAGGAAGAAAAAAATGAGCGAAGTGTATCTTGACGACCGTTTCAAAGGAGTAATGCTCGGACTCGCGATAGGAGACGCTTTCGGTTATCCGATCGAGCTTATGGACTATGACGCGATCTGTGAAAGATTTGAAAAGAAAGGATGTCTCGACCTTGCGGTAAGCAAGCGCACAGGAACGGCGCTTTTCACCGACGATACCCAGCTCTCGCTGTTCACAGCGGACGGTCTTCTCTGGGCACACAGCGCAGGCGCTGATGACGGTCAGGTGAACTATGAGGACTACATCTTCCTCGCTTATCAGGTCTGGCTATACACCCAGACCAAGACCGTTGCGGGAAAGGAGTACGCGTGGCTCTTCGACCCCGCACAGAACGCGTACAAGCTCCGTCTCCTCAAAGCAAAGGGACTGTACAAAAAGCGCACCGCGGACACAAAGAACATAGACGCTCTGCTTAAAATAAAGAATATGGCATACGGCACGCCCGAGCGCCGTCTCAACGACAACAAGGACAACGGCGCGGTAAAGCGTTCCGCACCTATCGGTCTTTACTTCTACAAGGATACGAAAAAGGCGTTCGATATGGGCTGCAGAGCTGCTGCCATAACCCACGGCGACCCTGTCGGCTACATCTCGGCGGGCTGCTATTCCGCTATCATTGCCGAAATAGTAAGCGGCGCGGAGATCGAGGACGCGGTAAAGACCGTCATAAGCCTGCTCGACAGCGTTGCTGACGGAGAAGTCCTCAAAAAGACGCTCCAGTACGCTCTTGACCTTGTTGATAATGAGGACGTTGACCCCATGTCCGCAGTCAAGAAAATGGGATACGGCTTTGAAGCGTATGAAGCTCTCGCTATATCCGTTTACTGCGCGGTCCTGCATTGCGACAGCCCGCGACACGCTATCCAGCTTGCTGCGAACCACGACGGCGCAAGCGACACCTGTGCGTCCATGACCGGCGCTATGCTCGGTGCTTATTTCGGAGTACAGGGCTTCCCGAAAAAGTGGGTGGATAAGCTTCAGTACAAGAATCTTATTTCCGCTATCGCGGACAAGATGCTCAAGGTCGTTTATTCGTCCGAGGACGACGGGACGACAGAAGAAGAATAATGATATTGTGGTAAATGCGCGCTGCGGCGCGCTGATGAGGCTCTGAGTCTGTCGGTCAGCCCCTCTGGCACTTCGTGCCACCTCCCCGCTAACGGGGAGACACCTCAAACTCCGCCGGAGCTTCGCCCCGGACTCGACCCGTTGCAGGATGCAACGCAGTTGAACGCCCAACGCGCACACGATGTGCGCATTAAAGCGTTCAACGAAAGGCATCCGCCTTGGATCTGGGTAAGTTTTGGGAGAGAGATCGCTCCGCTCAGGATTCAGGGGCTCTGCCCCTGTGACCCCGCGAGGGCTCACGCCGCCCTCGACCCGCGCCAGCGTGACGCTGGACCCGGTCCGAACGTAACTCTCTGCTGAACAATAACTTCTGCCACGCAGCCGTAATTATACCGGAGAATGTGATTCATAAAATAATGTGTATAGCAAAAGGAGCTGAGAAAGTATGCTTTATACGATAGAATACCTTACCGAAAAGATACAGACAAGCGAGAAAGCCTACGATCTCGAAAAGATCACGGCGGCTTACGAGCTTGCCGAAAAGGCTCACAAGGGCGTAAAAAGAAGCTCCGGCGAGCCGTATATCACTCACCCTATCGCCGTTGCGTGCATACTGCTCGAATTCTGCATGGACACGGACACTATCTGCGCCGCGCTGATGCACGATGTAGTAGAAGACACCGATGTCGATCTCGAAACCATACGCAAGAAGTTCGGCGAAGATGTGGCAAACCTCGTTGACGGCGTAACCAAGATTGGTCAGGTCCCGCTCAACACGACAAAAGAAGAGCAGCAGGCTGAGAATATCCGCAAGATACTCATAGCTATGTCCAAGGATATACGCGTTATCATCATAAAGCTCGCCGACCGGCTCCACAATATGCGCACGATAATGTACCGCCCGCCCGAGAAACAGCGCAAGAAGGCTCTCGAAACCATGAACATCTACGCGCCTATCGCTCACCGCCTCGGTATGAGCGCGGTCAAGGAGGAGATGGAGGACATCTCCATAAAGATACTTGACCCCTACGGTTCGAAGATGATCGAGGAGATGCTCGACAAGCACAAGGAGCAGCGCGATACTTTCATCGACATAATCAAGTCACGCATAAGAGAGAGAATAAGCGACATCGACCCGCCGCCGACTATCGAAGGCAGAGTCAAGAGCGTTTACAGCATATACAAGAAGGTTTACGTCAAGGGCAAGAGCTTCGATGAGATATACGACATATACGCGGTGCGCGTCATCGTTCAGACCGTTATCGAGTGCTATAATGTCCTCGGTATAATCCACGATATATTCAAGCCTATCCCCTACCGCTTCAAGGACTATATCGCAACACCAAAGCCCAACCGCTATCAGTCGCTCCACACGACAGTTATCGGACGTGAGGGTATTCCGTTCGAGGTGCAGATACGCACCTATGAGATGCACAATACGGCGCAGTACGGTATCGCCGCGCACTGGAAGTACAAAGCCGGTCTTACCGGAAGTGTAGCCGGCGAAAAGCGTTTCGACTGGATACGCCACATCCTTGAACAGCAGCAGGATTCCGACGACATCGACCAGCTCGCCGATGCGATAAAGGTCGATCTCGCACCCGACGACGTTTATGTTTTCACGCCTAAGGGCGACGTTGTTACGCTTCCGACAGGCTCGACGATAATCGACTTCGCCTACGCGATACACACCCAGGTCGGCAACACCATGACCGGCGCGAAGGTCGGCGGACGAATGATACGCTTCGACTATCGCTTAAAGACCGGCGACATTGTCGAGATACAGACCTCGTCGAACGCAAGACCGAACCGCAACTGGCTTGAAATTGCAAAGACTACCGAAGCTCGTGCGAAAATACGCGCGTGGTTCAAGCGCGAGTGCCGCGAAGAGAATATCTCGGAGGGCAGAAACTCGATAGAGCTTGAATTCCGCAGGAACAATATGATCCCGACCGAGGACTTCATACTCGAACTCGCGGAGCTCCAGCATTTCGACAACGCGGACGATTTCTATGCTGCGATAGGCTACGGCGGCGTGATACTGTCGAAGATAATGCAGCGCGCCAAGGATCTCTACAACGCGCGCAATGCCGACAAGGTAAAGGAGAACGATGAGGACTTCCTCGCAACGAGCATTTCGAGACGCCGCAGAGGCGGTGTCGTTGTCGAGGGCATCGACAACTGCCTGATAAAGTTCGCGAAGTGCTGCAACCCGCTGCCGGGCGACGATATAATCGGATTCATCACGCGCGGCTACGGCGTTTCCGTGCATAAACGCGACTGCGTTAACGTCGTTCATTCTCCGGATTCGGAAAAAGAACGCTGGATAAACGTAATGTGGGCGGGCGGAACCGAAAGCGAGAGCTACAACGCAACTATCGACATAGTCGCGGAAGACCGTACCGCGCTCATAGCGGATGTTACTGCATCGATAGCGGCAAGCCGCCTTCCGATACGTCAGATCACGGCTCACCAGCTCAAGAACAGCAACGCGAATATCATAGTTACGGTTGAAGTAGCAAGCGTCGAACAGCTCAATGCCATGATCGGCAGGATAAGCAAGATACAGGGTGTCATAAGCGCAGAAAGAACAGGTATAGTCTGATACGCTTGCAAAAACGATACTTTTGTGATATAATTCAGAAGATGTGGTGTTCTTACCCGCATACCGCGCACAGAACAACGAAAAATATTCGGAGGTACAAATGAACTTACAGGAATCCGGAGAGATGTATCTCGAAACGATACTCGTTCTCTCAAAGAAGAAAAACGACGTCCGCTCAATAGATATATGTGAGGAAATGGGTTTCTCAAAGCCGAGCATAAGCCGCGCAATACATCTTCTCGAAGACGGCGGCTACCTCACGATAGACAACAACGGCTATATCACACTCACAGATCTCGGTCTTGAGATCGCAGAAAAGATATATGAGCGCCACACCGTGCTCTCTGCATTTTTCGAGGCTCTTGGTGTCGATAAGGATACAGCCTCCGAAGACGCCTGCCGCATAGAGCACGTCATAAGTGACACAACGTTTACTGCGATAAAAAAGCATATAAAGAAACACAATATATAAGGAAGATAACGTAAATGGAAAAGAAAAAACGAGTTGACGGCATTTCGCTCGCCATTGTTATACTCAATATCGCTATCGTCGCAGTGCTCATACTGCTTGTCGTGCTCATATATCTGTATATGACCGGAAAGCTTGAACCTACCGACGTTGCAAATATGGAGCAGTCGGAACAAACTGCCGCAGCTATTACCACGACCGCGGTGACAACAGAGACTGTCGAGCACACGACCGAACCTACGGAAGCGACCACAACCGCGCCCGAGGAAACGGACGAGCCGGAAGAGACCGAAGAAACGGAATCTTCTGTCGTTGAAGCGGTGGAATCCGACAGCTATGATGAAGAGTTCTTCGCCAACGACTTCTTCATCGGCGACTCGATTTATACCGGACTTGTGAACTACGGCTACTTCCCGTCGAAGCAGGTGTTCGCTATGATCGGACTCAACCCCGAGAGCGCACTCACCAAGACCGACGAAAACGGTCTGACTGCCGTTACGAAAGCACAGGAAATGCAGCCCAAGCGCATCTTCATAATGCTCGGCTCTAACGGTATAGCGTTCATGGGCAACACCCACATGGCGGAGAAGATGAAAGAGCTCGCGACCCAGTTGAAGGAAGCCTGCCCCGACAGCTATATCTACATCGTATCTATCCCGCCTGTCACAAAGGCGCACGACTCCGAGGGCCAGGAGACCATGGTAATGGTCAACGGCTATAACAAGCTCCTCAAGGGTATGTGTGAGGAAGAAGGAATAGTATTCCTCGACCTCTGCCGCAAGCTTCAGGACAATACCGGCTACTTCTCCGCAGATTACGCGGAAGCCGACGGTATGCACTTCCTCGGCTCGGCATATAAGAGAATGCTGAGCTTCTTCCAGAAGTCTATTGAGCTTTAAGCCGCGGACGCGCGGCGGCGAAACCGTCTGTGACTTATCATCAACGGACAAATCACTGCCTCGCAGCCGTTATACTCTGCAATATGATTATCGCGATTCGGCCGCGGACGCGCGGCGGCGATTCCGTCCGTAACTTATCAGCAGCGGACAAATCACTGCCTCGCAGCCGATATACTCTGCTGTATAATATCATGCCTGATCCCCGCAACAAGCGGAGAAAGATATAAATGTTCAAAAGAAAGGAATAAGAAAATGAAAAGAAAGATTATCTGTGCATTCCTGCTCGCGGCACTTGTCTGCGGTGCAGCATCCTGCGGCGGCAACACACCTGCCGCAACTACGACAAAGGCAGCGGAAACGACCGCAGCACCCAAGCCTGCCGCTTCCGCCGGCGAGATAGCACAGGCTGTGCTTGAAGCTGTGCCGATAAACTCGTCTTTTGAGAAGAAAAAGGAGTCCCTTGAAGACTACTTCGACGACCTCGATGTAAACACTCTCGCAGACCAGTCGTACTTCATCTGCGCTTCCGGTGCTTATCCGGACGAAGTTGCGGTATTCAAGTTCAACAGTGCCGATGATGCACAGAAAGCAGTCCCCGCGATAGAAGCGAGACTTGAATATCAGAAATCGACGTATAAAGACTATACACCCGAGGAATACTATAAGCTTGAAGACGCTGTTATCGAGCAGCGCGGCGAGTGGATAATATACACCGTAACAAGCGACAACACAAAGGCAAAGGAAATAGCTCTCGGATTTATTTCCTGACCGGCCGGCAGACGGGCGTAAATTGACAGAAAACAAGTAAGGGTGGGTGACAAATGGCAGAAGAATGTCTTGTAATATCTCTGATACTCGGCGCTCTGATTATCGGATTTTTCCGTGCGAACAGAAAAAACTGGGGGCTTGCCGTGCTTCCGCTCGGATTTGTCCCTTTCATTACCGGAATTGTTTTGTTTATCATCGGTAAGTTCTTCAAATACGAATACGGCTTTGTACTGCCGATGGTGCTTATCGTCGCTTCTCTGTTTATTTCCTGCGTATGGATCGGTATAGCCTGCTGGATACTGATTAAAACGAAGCGAATGAGGATATATTACCTTATCGCCTCGATAGGTTTTGTCTTTATCCTCTCGCTCATAATGCTGCTGAAATTCTATTACGCTGTGCCTGTACCGACGGTATGATACGAAATACGAACAATCCCTCCGTGAAAAAACGGAGGGATTGTTTTTGTGTTTTTCTTTATCTTTCCTTGACTTTACCGACAAGGGCGAATATCAGGAATACCGCGAGATTGACCACAACGATACCCGCGCCGGTGGGAACATCTATGAAGTACGACCCGATAAGACCCGACGTAAAGCATACCACCGAGATCACCGCAGAGCATATCGTCACGCTCTTGAAGCCCTTGCAGACACGCATTGACGACAGCGACGGAAATATCATCAGACTCGATATTAAAAGCGCGCCCATGAGCCGCATTCCCACTACGATCACTACTGCTGTGAGCACAGAGATGAATGAGTTATAGACACCCGTGCGTATGCCTGTTGCGCTTGCGAAGCTCTCATCGAACGTCACCGCGAAAATCCGGTGATAAAGCAGAATGAACGTTACGCACACGATCACCGAGCATATCACCGAAAGCACCACATCCTCTTCGCTGAGGGCTAAAATGCTTCCGAACATATAGCTGTTTATGTCTATCGACACTCGGTTGAGCGCAAGGACTATCATTCCTATCGCAAGCGCGCTGCTCGACAGGATAGCGATAGCGCTGTCACCGCCCATTTTTCCCTTGCGGGTGATGTAAAGCAGCAGGAACGCCGACGCTATGACCACCGGTATCGCAAAGCCGAGCGGAGCTATCCCCGCCGCGGCGGCTATCGCGAATGCGCCGTAGCCGACATGGGAAAGCCCGTCGCCTATCATAGAATAGCGCTTGAGCACAAGACTTGTACCGAGAAGCGCCGCGCACAGCGACACGAGGATACCGACGACAAGAGCGCGCTGCATGAACGGGTAAGAAAAGACTGCGATAAGTTCATCTGCCATGAGTAAAACAGCCCCCTTCCCCATGAAAACAGCCGCGCGACATAAGGCGGAACGACTCGGTGGTGATGTACTCGTCGGACGTTCCGAAAAAGTAGTCGTTTTTGGACATATTGAGTATCTTGCTTCCGTAGTGAACGGCGTTGTGTATATCGTGCGTTACCATTATAACGGTAACACCGCTGTGGTTGAGCTCATGAATGACCTCATACATCTCGGAGGTCACTATCGGGTCGAGACCGGAGACAGGCTCATCGAGCAACAGCAGTTTCTCCGTCGCGCACAAAGCTCTTGCAAGCAGAACGCGCTGCTGCTGACCGCCGGAGAGATCACGGTAGCTCTTATCTGCAATGCTCTCTATCTTCATACGTTCTATCTCACGTTTTGCACGGGCTTTGTTTTCCTTCGTGTAGAACGGGAAAAGCGCGTTGCGGTTAAGGCAGCCGGAAAGCACGACTTCCCGGACTGTTGCGGGGAAATCCTTCTGCGCGGCTGTCTGCTGGGGGAGGTAGCCTATCTCTTTGGGCTTTACGCCGCCGAACTCGATACTGCCGGAGCTGTATTTTTTGAGCCCGAGTATGCCCTTGACGAGAGTTGACTTACCGGAGCCGTTTTCTCCGACGATGCAGAGGAAATCGCCCTCATCTATTGAGAAAGAGAGGTTCTCGAAAGCGGGAACGCCCTCATATTTCATGCATAGGTCTTTGCATTCTATAAGTTTCATTTCGCACCTTCTTACTGCGGAACGTTATTCATAAAGTTTATTATAACATATAATCCCGCAGGTGTCAACAAAATCGTATATCGAGAAAATTTTATCGTTTTTCGATAAATTTCTATTGACAAACAGATATTTATGTGATATAATGCAGTTGTTGGAAGAATGCGTTGCACTGTAGCTTTTCGTCCCGCAGAGTGCGGTTGCCTTTTCGCCCCGCGACGAGAGCAGATTATCTGTTGTCATTTCGCGACGTCGGTGGCGACTTCATTTCTGTCACCAGCGACAGAAACGAAGCAAAGAACGCCGCCCGCTTCGTGATCAAAGAAGCTCGACGAGTGTATCAGGCTTTTGGAAAACTCTGCGAATAAATCACTCGCCGGTTTCCGCCGAGCCTTGTTCAGCGAGCTCTTTGAAAACTCGCGGGGAGATGTTAAGCGGGAAGGCGCAGACTTATCAGCTTCGCGCGGTTTATCACACATTCTCGCTTCACATCAAGTCATCGCAGCAAGATAAGTGGAGACCACCGATTCTTTCCCATAGGGCGCTCGCTTCGACGAGGGGCACTTCAATGGACTTTACGATTGCGCTTCCGATTAATGGACAAGTTTAGCACCCGCCTTCGTTAGTTAAATGGCTCTGAAAAGTAAGAAAGTATGCTGCAAACCTTTCATTTTTACCGAACCCTAACCACCATTCTACGCAGTACATATTTCGAGTTGATGAATCATATTAACATGGAACAAGACCGTGACCCTAAAAGCCCATTGAAGCGGCTTTGACCGAGCCGAGCACCCAGAATAGCATATCGGTGATAACTTATGCGCTCGTCGGGGATAGCGGAGGTGAAGGGTCTGTAACAGGAACGTGCGAGAGCGAGATCGCTGCGGTCTCAAATCTTCGCCCCTTCGTTTCGCGGTTGTCAAAGAGTTTGCCTGCAAACTTCTTTGACACTGCGGAACACGCGTTCTTTGCTACTTTCTGTCGCTCGGACAGAAAGTAGGAGAAACCCAGTCGGTGCGGTTGCGGCAAATTCCTGTTTTTAATGGAGAAACCGTTATGGCAAAAAAGAAAAAGATCATTACTATCGCAGCGATAACTGTGCTGATAACAGCTATATCCGCGCTGTCGTACATATTATGGGACAACAGCCTTAAACGGGCTGATTACACCTTCGACGGATATGAGATCGACGGAGCGGAATATACAGCTATGGGCTTCCGCTGGCAGGAAGAAGTCGGAGACTACAAGGAGACATGGAATATCGTCTGCAAAACGACCGACGGGCGCTGGACTTTTTATGAGATCGACAAGTTCCCGAACCGCGAATATCTTGTCGCACGGTGCTTTTACAACGCCGAAGTAATAAAACGTAAAGGAGAACCGTTATGACCAAAAAGAAGAAAACTATAATTATTGTGACACTCGCCGGTGTGTTCGTCATCATCGGTCTTATCGTTTTCGGTGTCTGGGCGATACAGCAATATATGGACAAGAATACATGGGCGACTGTCCGCGTTACCGGAGCTGTACAGTCCGACACCGCCGACGCTTTTGAGAGCGAACAGGAATGCCTCAAAGGCGACACACTCTCGTTCGCGGGAGTTATACTCCGCATTACCGACATACGCCATGACGGAACGGTCTCGTTCTCCGTCGAACAGGGCAAACTGCTCAACGAAAACGGCGCGGCTGTGAGCTCCGGAATGCTCGTCAAAAAAACCGGTACAGACTACAGGCTCGATAACGGGTATGTTACGCTGACCGTCACAAGCAACAGGTACAGATAAGCCGAATCAGAAAAAGGAGACAACCTATGAACATAAAATGGACGAAAGAACGCTCGCTTATGCTTTCACGCGCACTGACGTGGGCTGTGCTGATACTCGCGTGCGCTATACTTTTCCTTATCCCCGTGATAACGATGTGGTATGACGCGGTGTCCGGTAAACCGCCGATAATGCCTATCCTTACGGTATGCTGCTATCTCTGCGACTTTCTCGCGATAATCGCGCTCTGGGAGCTTAAAACGATGCTCGCGAACATCTCGAAGCAGGAGCTCTTCACCGAGCGCAACACCCGCTGCGTGCGCATAATCTCGTGGTGCTGCTTCGGGGTAGCCGCAGTAATGTGCGGGCTTACGTTCTGGCGGCTCCTCGCGCTTCTCGTCGCAATAATCGCCGCATTCGTCGGGCTTATCCTGCGCGTTGTGAAGAATATGCTCGCGGCAGCCACCGAGCTTCGCGAAGAGAACGACTTCACGATATAAGGGGGTCTTGATATGCCGATAATCGTAAATCTCGATGTGATGATGGCAAAGCGGAAAATCTCGGCGGGCGAGCTCGCCGAACGCGTTGACATAACACCCGCCAACCTCTCTATCCTCAAAAACAACAAAGCCAAAGCCGTGCGCTTCACGACACTCGAAGCGATTTGCCGTGAACTCGACTGTCAGCCCGGAGATATTCTCGAATTTGTGAAGGACGACAGGTGAGAATATGCGCAAAACAGAGATTTTTACAGCCGTGATATTCTCTGCAATTATCTCGGTTCTGTTCGTGTCTGCGGTCTTTCTCGCCGACATCATATCCTACGGCAGCTTTGTCCTGTCGCTCGCATATATCATTATTGTCGCAGCTCTGTACGGCTTCTGCCTTATAAGCAGGAACAAGATATTATGGCTGATAAAATGGGGAGCTTCCCTCCCGATGTCATACGTCGTGTTACGTTATTTTCAGGTGTACCATTACACCATAAGAGCGCTAAACTGGGCATTTCCCGACTACGGCAGACAGACAGCCGGCGGCGCGTTCTCAATGGTCGGTCTGTTTTACTTACTCGCGTTTTTCTGCGCGGTAAGCGGTATTGCCGCTATGTTCGTCAGACCGAAAAGCTTTGATAAATTCGGCAAGATGCAGCTAATCATCGCACTTACCGCTGCGGGAGCCGCGATAGCCGCTGTTCTGATACTTGAACGGCAGTTCCCGCCGTATGAGTACATCGAAGCGTATATCAACAGTTAGGGAGAATTAAAATGAAAGAAAAGAATAAACCGCTGCGCCGCCTTATAATAGGCGTGATCGCTGCGGCAGGTATTGCTGCGCTCTTTTTCTGGGTCACGCGCCCCAGAGTCATCGACACGAGCGTGAACGGAGAGTACACCGCCGAGCTGCTTGCAGTCTCCGGTCCGGACTGGCCGTTCGGTTCACAGGACGGAAGGCTCATGCTGAAAAAGGGGATATGGACTGTCTGTGCGCAGGACTTCACCCTGCACAACGACGGGAAAAGTATGGGTATATCAAACTGGTCGATCACGTGGGACGACGAGAAAGCGGTCGTCACGATAAACGGCGAGGAACAGCCCGACGCGGTGTATCATCTTTATTACAACGGTACTGCATTCAGAGTAAAAAGCGAAAAGGGAGTGAGATAATGTACATCAAACTTATACAGCCGAAAATGCGCCGCCGCCCTATGGACACGGACATAAAGCTTCACATGTCGCCGCCGCTCGGGCTGCTCACTATCGCGGCTATGCTCCGGAATGACCACAAGGTCGTTATAGAGAACGAGAACATCGGGCGCATACATTTCGACGACAAGCCTGATATTGTCGGTATATCAGTGACCGTCGATACCCTTCCCCGCGCTATGGAAATATCGGCGGAGTTCCGAAGCCGCGGGAGCATCGTTGTCGCCGGCGGCATACACATCACAACTGCGACTGCGTTCGTACCGAAGGACGCATTCGATGTGCTCTGTGTCGGAGCCGCCGAGGGTACATGGCTCGACATCGTCCGCGACGCACAGCGTGGGGAGCTGAAACCCGTTTACCGCTGCCGGCATGACCTGTGCGGCGCGGAGATAGTCCCGCCAGCCTACGATATGCTCGAAAAAGGAGAGTACCTGTACTGCAACGTTGTCCACACGAGCCGCGGATGTCCGTTCCGCTGCGATTTCTGCTACAACAGCTCGTCCGAACGGCGGTACATCAGACGCGAGATACCCGATGTGGTAGCGGAGATAAAGTCGCTTGGCACCGATCACGTCATGTTCATCGACGACAATCTTGCGGGCGACCCGAAGTGGACACGGGAATTCCTGCACGCAATAATGCCGCTTGGTCTCAGGTGGCAGGCGGCAGTCTCGATAAATGCGGCGAAGGACGGCGAGCTTCTTGACCTGATGAAAGCGAGCGGCTGCCGGAGCTTGTTCATCGGCTTCGAGAGCATCACGCCGGAGTCCGTCAGCGGAGTTCATAAGGTGCAGAACAGCGCTGCAGACTACGACGCGGCGGTCAGGGCTATACACGACCGCGGGATAATGATAAACGCGAGTTTTGTTTTCGGACTTGACGGTGACACTCCGGCGACATTCGACGCGACACTCGACTGGATAGTGCGCAACAGAATAGAAACAGTAACGTCGCACATTCTCACGCCCTACCCGGGAACTGTCCTGTATGAGCGCATGAAAGCGGACGGCCGCATAACGACCGACGATCTTTCGCTCTACAACACCGCGAACGTTGTGTTCAAGCCTGCCGGTATGACCCCGGAAGAGCTGTACAGCGGCTATATCAACATCTACAAGCGCATATACAGCCTGAAAAACATCATAAAACGACTTCCCGCCGCGAAAGACCAGCGCGCCGGTTATCTGCTCTTCAACCTGCTTTACCGGAAGTACGGAAAGCTCACCGACGTGCTCTGTAAAATTGTCTCGTATAGATTAATTGGCAGGCTTGCGGAGATCTGGTCGGCGCTGTCTCAGCGTCGCTCACGCGCCGCGGTCTTCGCAGACGGCGCTGGGCTTACTCAGCCCAGACCCGAGGCAGGGCAAGCCCTGCACCTACAACTGTAACGCAGAAACTCATAAATACATAACAGACCGATAGAACCATCTACCGGTCTGTTTTGTGTTCTTTAAGTTTCGTCACGATTCAGATACGTCGCCGAACGGCGACACAACAATTCTTAATCCTTAATTCTTAATTCTTAATTTGCTTAGTTCGCTTGCGCCACAGCAGCAGCGTCGTTGCCTGTGGATGCGAGCTCGTTTGCCCAGTCATCGAAACCTTTCTGAACACGGTCGTAAGTCTCATAGCTTACCTTGGGGAGATTTCCCTTTCCGCCGAAGAATTTCTCGGACTCGGTGAAGCCCTGCTCAAAAGCGTCTTTGAGGGTGTTGAACTTCGTCTCGTCGCCGTCTGCGAGGGATTTCGCAAAGTCGAGGATACGATTCGCCGTCTTTTCAACGCCCCAGTAATCTTCCTCGTGCTCTTCTTCGTCGAACGAGCTAAGTATTTCCTCAAGCTCCTTCATAGCGTCGGTCTTGTTTGCATCCTTATACTGACCCTCGAACATCTGACGGACATAGTCCTTCATACCTTCGTTCTTCAGCTGAAGAGCGCTCTTGTTCTGCGGGACAG
This sequence comes from uncultured Clostridia bacterium, assembly GCA_947168885.1. GTDB lineage: Bacteria > Bacillota > Clostridia > Oscillospirales > Ruminococcaceae > Ruminiclostridium_E. Next base: position 65,100 of record CAMVNQ010000003.1, read on the forward strand.
ACTCATTCTGCTTTACCTTCTGCTGCTGTGCATTGGCTTCATGGTTGCTGTCGGGGTCGGTGCCGCTGTTGGTATTGCCGCTGCGGTTATCGGTAACGGTCGCCTTGGTGTATGCGGGAGTGAACGACGCGCTTCCCTGGACGAATCTGTCGGTACTGTCCGCGGCAAGTGTCGAAGTCTTCTTCTCCGAGACCTGCTCGGCGGATTTCGGCTGTGTCGCGTAAGTCAGCGACGACTGTTCCATTACTCTGCCTACACTAATCATATTGATCAGCTCCTTTCGCTGTCATTTTCAAAAGCTTCGCCTGCATTTATTATATCGTCCGTTTTGTCCGGAACTTTAGCATTTCCGGAAGATTTTTCGGGTATTTTTTTCTGTCGGTAAGCCCAGAACTTGTTTATAACGAAGTTTATAGGCACTACGACAAAGATATTGATTATCGGACCCATTATGCCCGAAAGCGTTTCGGCGGTGAATTCCTTTGGCTGAATGCCCACTATGCCGGTGACTGCGTTAATGATGTCGCCAACGAATCCGAAATACTGACCGATATTGGTAACATCCACCCACACCCAGAGCAGCAGCGAGTTCAGGAAGAACCCGAGCAGATATGAAGCGTACGTTTTAAGGAGCACCTGCCACCACACGCGCTTCTGCTTCGTTTCGTCCTCTTTGAAGACAAAACGGCTGCCCCAAAACCACGCGTTCAGAACGCTTATGATAAAACCGAGCGCATTTGCTATCAGATACGGAACGCCTATCGAGAAGAATATCAGATAGACGATATAGTTCACGAGCGTATTTGACACGCCGACGATACCGAACTTAATGAACTGGATAACAGATGCGCGCTTTGTATTTTTCTTTTTTTCCACTTTACCTGACCTTGGAGATTATTTCCTCCGCGATTCTGTCGAGCGGCAGCTGCTTCATTACAGCGCCGTTCTTGAATGCCACGCACGGCATTCCGTAAACGACACAGCTCGCTTCGTCCTGTCCGATAGTGTAAGCTCCCGCCTTGCGCATTTTGAGCAGTCCCTCTGCTCCGTCGGCGCCCATACCCGTAAGTATGGCACCAACCGCGTGGTTGCCCGCGTTCTCGGCAACGCTCTCGAAAAGGACATCAACGGACGGACAGTGTCCCGATACTTTCGCGCCCTGCTTGCTGCTTACATAGTAGCCGCGCGCGTCCTTCTGAAGCCGCAGATGATAACCGCCCGCGCCGATGATGATAAGTCCCGGGCGGAGCCTGTCGCCGTCCTCCGCTTCCTTGCAGTCCATCTTGCATATCCTGTTGAGCCGCTCTGCGTACATCTGTGTGAAGCCGGCAGGCATGTGCTGTACTATGACAACGGGAGGCGAATTTGCGGGAAGCTTCTTTACCACCTCGATGAGAGCTTCGGTTCCGCCCGTGCTCGCGCCGAGCGCTATTACCGAGTTAATGCGTCCGCCACTCGGAAGAACGAGTGATTTTGCCGGTACCGAGATAGGTCTTGTGGGAGCGTGTCTGACATTCGCTTTCGAGGAAAATCTGATTATCGAAGCAAGTCTCTCCGCGAACGCCGTCATTTCGGACGAGTTCTGTACAAGAGGCTTCTTCATGAACTCCACCGCGCCCGCGCTTATCGCGTCAAATGCGCGTGTCGGAGAAGATGTTATTACAATGAACGGAACGCGCTTTTTGGGAAGGAACGATCTGATAAAATCGATACCGTTCATTCCCGGCATCTCAACATCCATTGTAACGACATCAGGGTTGAGCCGCATTATCTTTTCTTCCGCTTCCACAGCGTTTGCGGCTGTATCTATAATATCTATATCATCAATCTTGGCAAACTCAGTTTTTATGATCGTCCGGAAAAGGATAGAATCATCAACTGTGAGCACTCTGATAGCCATTCTGATGCACCCTTTCTTAATTCAATTGCCCGTGCTGCTGTTATTATTTCAGCGGTTTTCTGTATATAGCGGGCTTTACATATTCATAATTCGTCGCGTCACGCGGTATGCTTTCGGCATGACCGATAAAGAGGTATCCTCCGGGAGCGAGAACATCGTAGAATCTGTTCACAAGAGCGTTTTTGGTCTCCGCATCGAAATAGATCATGACATTACGGCAGAAAATCAGATCAAACGGATGCTTCTTGAACGGTATCGGCTCCATAAGGTTGAACACCTTGTACACAACGCGCTTTTTAAGCTCGTCGTTCACTCTGTAGCAGTCATTCTCAAGCGGCACGAAATACTTCTTTATTACCTGGGGCGAGAGGTTCTTCATACTGTCGATATGATAAACGCCCTGCTGTGCCTTGGCAAGCACTTTTCTCGAAATATCGGTCGCGAGGATCTTGGTATCCCAGTTCGCAGCGTCCGCTCCGAAGAACTCCATCATCTCGATCTCGTTGGTGTAAGGCTCTTCGCCGCTGGAGCACGCCGCGCTCCAGATATAAATAGTCTTTGACTGCGCTTTCTTCTGCTTTATCTCGGGAAGCCACACATCCTTCATGAACGTATAGTGCTCGGGCTCACGGCGGAAATATGTATGGTTTGTCGTAAGCTTGTTGAGCAGGTTTACGACCTCTGTTCCGCTCGTATCAGCGAAAACCATATCAAGGAATGACGAATAATCCTTGAATCCTCGCTTTCCGAGCTCGTTTCCGAGTCTTCCTTCTATAAGCACACGTTTCTGCGAAAGATCGATGCCATAGTTGTCGTGCACGAAACTTACAAGCCTGTTGAACTCGGCATCATTTATCTTTATCTGCATATCAGCTTCACCGGTCCCCCGCAGGGACTGCTCCTTTTTCTGCTTTTTAGCACGCGGTGCCGGGATCCGGCACCGCGCTGCGTGATATTATTCGTCTCCGAGGTACATATCGCCGTCGTAGATGAGCTTGGCGACATCAAGAACGAGCTTTATGCCGTCCTGCATTTCAAGCAGGTACTTGATGAACTTGTTGTCGTTTACGCCGATACGGTCAGGCGAATTTGCTATGTTCTTCTGGTAAACGGGGAGTACGCCGATGACTTCATCAACGATAACGCCGACTGTAACGCCGCTTTCTTCGATGATTATAGTGTTCGTGCGCTCATTGTATTCCTTTTCTTCCTTGCCGAAGCGGCTTCTCATATCTATGACCGGAACGACCTTGCTTCGTACATTGATTATACCCTTTATGTAATAGGGTATGCCCGGAACTACCGTGATATGCGGAACGCCGATAATTTCGATAACGCACGGTATCTCTATGCCATATACCTGATCGCCGATGAAGAACGTGAGGACTTTGGTTATCTCACTTTCCTTCTCGTTCTTGGCGTTGAGATTCTTGCGCTTCATCTCTTCCTGCTTCGCAAATAATTCTTTTATATCCATTGTTTTAAGCCTCCCTTAACGCGACCCGATAAGTGTGTTTACGTCGATTATGAGCGAAATGCTTCCGTCGCCCATGATCGTACAGCCGCTCAGTCCCTGACCCTTTATGTCGTACTGGGAAAGATACTTCGGGAAAGGCTTTACAACGACCTGCTGCTCACCGATGAGCTTGTCCGCGAAGAGGCAGATGCCTCTGTTCTCGGACTCGATAAGAAGAACTATACCGTCCTCGATGTCGTTTACGTCCGACGGGAGACCGAACTTCTCGTTGAGTCGGAGCATCGGGTAGCAGACACCGCGTATCATTATCATCTCGCCGCGTCTTGTGTCGTTGAGTATCTGCTCGTGCTTGACTATGAAGCTCTCCTTGATAACGGAGATCGGTACCGTGAACTCTGCGTCGCCGACCATGATCTCCATACCGTCAACGATAGCGAGCGTGAGCGGTATCTTGATGATGAACGATGTGCCCTCGCCCTTCTTGGACTCGACCGTGAGAGAGCCGCCCATCTTGCTGAGGTTCGACTTTACAACGTCCATTCCGACGCCACGTCCCGAATACTCGGTAACGACATCGTTGGTGGAGAAGCCCGGGAGAAGGATCATGTTCTGTATCTCGCGCTCCGTATATTCGGAGATCGGCTTTGTGAGAAGGCCGTTGCGCTCTGCCTTGGATATTACCTTTTCGGTGTCTATGCCCTGTCCGTCATCGGAGATCGTGATAACGACCTCACCGGAGCTCGACATAGCGGAGAGCTTTACGGTGCCCTTTGCAGGCTTTCCGCGTGCGACACGCTCTTCGGTTGTGTTCTCTATACCGTGGTCAACGGCATTTCTGACGAGATGCATGAGCGGGTCGTTGAGGTTATCTACGATAGACTTGTCAACTTCGGTGGTATCACCCTCGATAACGAGCTCTACATCCTTGTTGAGCTTGACCTTCATATCTCTTACTATTCTGTTCATCTTCTGGAAAGGACCGGTCAGAGGTACCATTCGTATGGACATTACCGTATCCTGAAGCTCGTCGGTAAGCTTGCGGAGCTCTCGTGCGGACTTCGTGAAGCTCTCAAGACGCAGGCCCTCAAGTTCGGGGTTGGAAATTACCATGGATTCGGTGGTTATGATCTCACCGACAATATCGTGGAGCTGGTCGAGCTTCTGAAGGTTTACGCTGATAAGCGACTGCTTTCCGCCGCCGGAAGAAGCGGTGGGAGCCTTCTGTTCCGCAGCGGGAGCCTTGGGCTTTTCCGCGGGCTTGGGAGCCGCCTGTGCAGCAGCGGCAGCGGGAGCCGCCTGTGCAGCAGCAGCGGGAGCAGGAGCAGGCTGCGGCGCAGCAGCGGGAGCGGGCTCGGGAGCCTTCTCCTCTGCGGGAGCGGTTGTGTTGTCGATAACTTCATAGGACTGCACGTTGAGCGAACCCTCGATAGCGGAGAGTACCGCCTTTACGTCGGGCGCGCGGAACGAGAGCAGGAATCCGTTGTCGATGATGACGTTTGCCGAATCCTGGTTGGACTCGATGTCCTCGGGAACATATTTTACGATCTCAACGTCATCGACTGTCTCCTTAACGTTGTTTATAAGCATGAACGCTCTGATGTTCTCCATCTTGCAGCCGTCCTCGAAGAAAACGCGGACAGTCGTGCAGTCGGGAGCAACGTCTGCGGGAACAGCCGGAGCTGCACCGGCATCGGCTGCTCCGGCAGCCTCGGCAGCTTCCGCGCTGTCGAGCTCGCCCTTGAGCATCTTCGCGCCTTTCTCAAGCTTGCCGATCATCTCCGAGAAATCGGTAGCGGTGTAATCGTCGTCGTTCTGGATCATATCGATCTCAGCCTTGAAAAGATCGGACATCTGAAAAACGAGGTCATAAACAAAGCCGACATCGGTCATCTTTTCGGGAGCCTCACGGATAATGAAGAACATATCCTCTCCCTTGTGGGCGAGCATCTGGAGGTTCTCAAAGCCCATCATCGCGGAAGATCCCTTGACAGTATGCATTATTCTGAAGATCTCGTTGATGTCTTCCTCCGTAAACTCGTTTGCCTTCTCTGTACGGAGAAGGATCTCGTCAAGCTGTTCAAGCAGAGCCGTTGTTTCAAAAATGTAAACATCGACCATTGCTTCCATTCCGGGTTCTACTTTAGCCATATCCGTCCATTGCCTTTCCGCCCAAGCATTCCTTCGCAAGGGCTTTATATGTGATAAAATAGGTTTATATGTCAAAGCGAAGTTGCCTTCGCGTTATAGCCATTGTAATTCAGCACTTAATTTTTGTGACAAACAACAAACTTTTTCGTCAAGTGTCACGAAATTCATAGAAAATCAATAATTTTGGGTTGCAAAATGTAAAATTTTGTGATATTATATTTTTAAAGGTATATGCGGCTGGATCTCAGCAAGGAAGGAATGATCTAAAGATGCCTATTTCCAATATCCGCGATGTATCATCGGCAGGCAAGGGCTTCAGCAATTCAGCTCTCAACAACCGCAATAACGGCAAGGGTGAGGACGCGTTCTCGGTAGAAGGAACTCCGAAACAGGAGCAGCTTCAGCCTATCAACGAAAAGAACGCCGGCAATAACGCCCAGACAACGATGGGTCAGAAGGACCTGATCCCTCTTGCCATTACAAGCTCTAAAAACCAGACACTCGCCGTCGAGACCGTCAAGGACATCATCGACACAAACTTACTCAGCACCGCCAAGCTCAACGGTTATACCGAACTCGTCGGTGAGCTCGAACAGCTCAGCGCTTCGCTCTATATCCCCGCGAAGGATCTTGTAAAGGAAATGGTCGAGCAGGAGAAGCAGAACACCATGTTCTCCGGCGACAAGTTCTACGACATACTCCGCGAGATCGCGAAGGACGGAGACTCTGACCAGAAGGAAGCCATCGGCAATATGCTCAAGGCGATAAACTTTTCGCAGAACCGCAAGGAGATAACCACAGCGGTATCGGCGAATCTGCGCTTTCTCGCCGAGTACTTCTCGCCCAACAAGGGGCTTTCGGGAAGACTCACCAACCTCGCCGACTTATGGGGCAGGGACAGCGCACAGAGCAACTTCACCGCGCTTCGCGACCAGACATCCGAGCTTATGCAAAGCCTGTCCGACAGCCTTCTGAACGACAGCCACACACAGACCCTTCTACCTATTGTAACACATAATCTCTCGAAATTCAACACCAACGCGTCGATGCTTCGCGAGTATTTCAACCAGCTTCTCACACAGATACCGTCGTATGAAACGAGAAACGAGCTTTCAAAAAGCTTTGAGGCTCTTCTGAACAAGCTTATCCGCCAGGATCCGAGCCTTCTGCCCAAAGGGTTTGAAGAGCAGGACTCCGACTTCTCTACCGGTTATGCACAGGGCTTCGATCAGCGTTACGCGTTCGGCTCCGAAACCGCTCAGAATGCGCGTCCGGAGCAGTTTTCCCAGAACGCGGAAGGCGCACGGCAGAACATAAATGCTGCCGCTTATGACGCTCCCGACGGTGCGGAACAGCGCATGGAAATACCCTCACAGAACATTCCTCTTAAAGATTATACTACAAATGAACAAAAAAATCAAGGGGAAAATGATATTTTAGGTAATGAGTACCAACCGGACAAAGCAATTTCGTCATATTTGACAAACGTTCTTGGCGATAATGACTATATAGCACAGTCCGGATTGGACGAAATGGACTTCACGGGCTTCGTGAACCTGCTCCACAACGGTACCGCGTCCCCGGAAGAGACGATAAAAGCGGTCCTCGGTTCGCTCATTGAGGACAATACAATACGTCAGGCGCTCGACCAGCAGCTCTCACAGATACACACCCCCACCGAAATGGTCGATTTCCTGAACAACTTCCTTGAAGCCATGCCCGATTCGCCGCTCCGCGACACCGTGTACGAGGTGCTCGAAGAGGCGGTAAATCACATGGAAGAGCCCGAGATACAGGATGACAGCGATGTAAGACGGTATATTCCCGAAGATCTCCCCGAGCGTCAGCAGCAGCAACAGCAGCAGGCCGAAGCACAGGCGCACAAGAAATCGAGCTCAATACAGGCGCTCACCGACTTTGTCGAGAAGAACATCAACCACCCCGCACTCAAATCCATAGACAGCTTCAACGCCTCCAACCTGCTCCAGAGCATGATAAACGCTCCGGGCGTTATGACTCCGCTCGCACACTATATCCTCCCCGTACAGGTCGAAAACACCCGTGCTTTCGGCGAGCTCTGGGTCGATAACAACGACGATTCCGGCGCTACAGGAAGTGGTGACGGAAGCTCGCACCACCACCTGTTCCTCACGTTCGACGTTGACACCTACGGACGCTTTGAAGTCGATGTTTACGCGAACGACAAGACCGTGCGCGTAAGTCTGCTGCACCCGACAAGCTTCACAAAGAACGTCCAGCAGATAACAGAGAAGATAAACCGTATCGCGGCAAGCACACGGTACTCTATCGCAGATTTCACCACCGGCGTGCTCAAGGAGCCGCATAACCTCACACAGATTTTCCCGAAGCTGAGCGAAAGGAGGGCGGGCTTGAATGTCAAGGCGTAAGAATTACGGTCAGAAGGCAGCCGTTGCACTCAAATACAACCCGAACCTCAACTATGCACCCGTCGTTGTTGCATCAGGTCTCGGCGAACTTGCCCAGAGGATAGTCAACATAGCGGACGCGAACGGCGTTCCGATATACCGCGACGACAGCACCGCGGCTCTGCTTGTCATGCTCAATTCCGGCGAGTCGATACCGCAGGAGCTTTATCAGATAGTTGCCGCTATCTACGCAGAAGTCGTTTATACATCGAACGAGGCAAAGAAGCTTGCGAAAAGAGCGTCGCCAAAAAAATAAAACCTCCCTAAGACAACGCCCCGAACCGTTAAGTTCGGGGCATCGTCATTATGGAAGGATAACTCAGGATAAATGAGTGGAATTCAACTTTTCTTTTTACATCTATATTATACAACCAATTTCCGGAAAATGCAATTACAATACGGTTAAAAAATTATTACAATCCGGTAACAAAACGCTCTGAATTGTTACATTCTGTAACATTTCAGAATACAGCAAAAAAATACAGGAGATACTAAAATGAGCGAAAACACAGAAATAATCCCTGCGGGCAGCTTCGAGAATATGCTGAACTCCGGTCATACAGCCGAGCTTCTTGAAACCGCGCGTCCGTTCATTGAACTTATGATGCACAACGAATGCGCGCTTCGTGAAGTCGAGACAAAGCTTAACGTCCTCAACGACGAGTTCTCGACGTTATACAACTACAACCCGATAGAAACGATAAAGACGCGCGTAAAAGACCCGCTCAGCATTGTGGAGAAAATGCACCGCAAGGGTATAACCCCGACTATCGAGAACATCGAGAACACTCTGAACGATATAGCGGGAGTCCGCGTTATCTGTTCGTTCCCCGAGGATATTTACGCTATCGCCGACATTCTCACGGCGCAGGACGACATAACCCTCATCTCACGCAAGGACTATATCGCGAACCCGAAGCCCAACGGCTACCGCAGCCTTCATCTCATCATAGGCATCCCGATATTTCTTTCAACCGGCAAGAAAATGATGAAAGCAGAGGTGCAGTTCCGCACTATCGCCATGGATTTCTGGGCATCTCTCGAACACAAGCTCAAATACAAGCATAACGTGAAAAATTCCGCTGCGATCTCCGCACAACTGAAAGAGTGCGCCGATGCAATCAGCGACATAGATATCCGTATGCAGGAAATAAGAAATCAGATCGAAAAAGATTCCGAATAAGAACGTTCACCCTCCCCGTTTCAGCAGATCGGGGAGGGTCGTTCTTTTACGATTTATTATTGTAAGAGCGGACAGATCTTGACCGCATTTATTCCACGATCCTATTGACAACGAGCCTCGATGAGCGCGGTAGTCCGGCAGCACGGGCAGCACCCGCCCTTGGGGCAGATGCTGCCCGGCTGTCAGCCTACCACACTCATACTCATTGTCAATAGGCTTTCGCGGCATAAAAGCTGGTTTTCTGCGTTTTATTTATGGGGTATTGCATTTACGGAAATGTTTCACATATTGCTTCCGAGCGGTATCCGCAGGGCAAGATCGAGAAGAAAAAGCCCTATGACCGCATAAGACGATATATTCAGCAGGCGCTTGTTCTTCATACCGATAAAGCGCTCCCAGAGCGGGACAGCGAGATAAAGCGCGATAACGCCCATGACACCGAAACGGATAGACGGGAAAAGCCCCACACGCCCGTCGAAGTTCAGCGGTTCACCGTCGTAGAACCACAGCGATCTGTAGCCGATACCGACGGCATCGAGAAGATATGACGCGGCGAGCTCCAGCGCAGCGGTTATTACCGCTATACATACAACAAGTACAGCTATGCGAAGTATTACGCGCACCGGCTTTGCGGGCTTCCTTACAAGACGTCCGAACAGTGCATAAAGCGCGATACCGCCGAATCCGTATATCGGAAGCCACGGACCAAACAGAAAGCCGCGGTTCTCGAAATATCCGTAAACTATCACAGTTCCGGCCACTTCATATATCCACCCGCACACCGCGAAGATTATGAAAAGTATAAACAAATCTCTGATTTTCCCCATACCGATATTATATCATATCATCACATAAAAATCAAATCTGTCCAATCGATTCTTAACGCAAGCTCCGACTCACACTCTCCCCTTTTACGGGAAACGACCGTGCTGATGAGACCGGAAAGCGCAGGATCCCGCCGCAAGCGCAGCCGCCGTTACTGTAACTCGCCCATTCATACGCACTCCGGGCGGCGCTCGGGTGCAGCGTCACGCTGCCGCCCAGCCGGCGTAAGGCGAGGTCTCAAGCGCAGCGCTTCTACCACTGCGTAAGCAGTAAAAAATCTCCCCGCTGCCTCAAGCAGCGAGGAGAATTTTTATGCCTTAATACACGAGACAGAAGATCAAAGCTTCGGACCTGCTGCTACGAGAGCCTTGCCGGCTTCGTTGCCTTCGTACTTCTTGAAGTTCTTGATAAATCTGCCTGCGAGATCCTTTGCCTTCTCTTCCCATTCGGAAGCAGAAGCGTAGGTGTCTCTCGGGTCGAGGATAGCCGGATCAACGCCCGGAAGTGCTGTGGGCACTTCAAAGTCAAAGAACGGTATCTTCTTTGTGGGAGCCTTCAGAACATCGCCGCTCAGGATAGCATCGATTATTCCGCGGGTATCCTTTATGGAGATACGCTTGCCTGTGCCGTTCCAGCCGGTATTTACGAGGTAAGCCTTTGCGCCGCTCTTCTCCATCTTCTTAACGAGCTCTTCTGCATACTTTGTCGGGTGGAGTTCAAGGAACGCCTGACCGAAGCAAGCGGAGAATGTGGGTGTAGGCTCGGTGATGCCGCGCTCTGTACCAGCAAGCTTTGCTGTGAAGCCGCTGAGGAAGTAGTACTTTGTCTGCTCGGGTGTGAGTATCGAAACAGGCGGAAGTACACCGAAAGCGTCTGCGGAAAGGAATATTACGTTATCTGCGTCCGGACCGTGAGAGATAGGCTTTACTATCTTCTCGATGTGGTCGATAGGATAAGATACACGTGTGTTTTCGGTAACGGACTTGTCTGCGAAGTCTATCTTTCCGTCCTTGTCGAGAGTTACGTTCTCAAGAAGAGCGTTTCTCTTGATAGCGTTGTAGATGTCGGGCTCGGAATCCTTATCGAGGTTGATTACCTTAGCATAGCAGCCGCCCTCGAAGTTGAATACGCCGCTGTCGTCCCAGCCGTGCTCGTCATCACCAATGAGAAGTCTCTTGGGGTCTGTCGAAAGAGTGGTCTTGCCTGTACCGGAGAGACCGAAGAAGATAGCTGTGTGCTCGCCGTTCATGTCTGTGTTTGCCGAGCAGTGCATAGCAGCGATACCCTTGAGCGGGAGGAAGTAGTTCATCATCGAGAACATACCCTTCTTCATTTCGCCGCCGTACCATGTATTGAGGATAACCTGCTCCTTGCTCTTTGTGTTGAATGCAACACAGGTATCAGAGCGGAGACCGAGTTCCTGGAAATTGTCAACCTTAGCCTTAGAAGCGCAGTAAACCATGAAATCAGGCTTGAAAGATGCTTCTTCCTCAGCTGTGGGCTTGATGAACATATTTCTTACGAAATGAGCCTGCCATGCAACTTCCATGATGAAGCGAACAGCCATTCTTGTATCCTTGTTTGTGCCGCAGAAAGCATCAACAACGAAAAGTCTCTTGCCGGAGAGCTGCTTTATCGCCATATCCTTTACCTTTGCCCATACATCTTCGGACATGGGGTGGTTGTCGTTCGGATATTCTTCTGTTGTCCACCAAACGTTGTCCTTGGACTCATCGTTCATAACGATGTACTTGTCCTTAGGCGAACGGCCTGTGAACACGCCTGTCATAACGTTGACAGCGCCGAGCTCGGACACCTGACCCTTTTCATAACCTGTAAGTTCAGGCTTTGTCTCCTCGTTGAAAAGTGCTTCATACGAGGGATTGTAGATGATCTCGGAGGCACCTGTGATGCCGTACTGTGTAAGATCTACCTGCATAATAACTTCCTCCTTAAAATTTAATGGTATATGTGACCCTTGACAAAGGATTGCATAACAAAATACCAAACTATATTATAGTACATTTTTCCCGTTTGGTCAAGTGTTTTTTGATGTGTTGCGAACATTTTTTGAAAGTCTCTGCGCTGTGTACTTTCAGAGCAAAGAAACAAAAGGACAGCCGACAAAGAACCGACTGTCCCTGATGTTATTTGATTTTCACGCTTACGATGCAGCTTTCCGTTATCTGTGTCCACTTTCCGTTGATGTACGCACGGACAGCGAACTTATATGTCTTTCCTGCTTTAAGCCCCTTTACCGACGCGGAAACTCCGGACACGGTCTTAATCTTCGTGTACTTTCCGTTTTTGTACTGATAAACGGCATACTTTGTCGCACCGGCTACCTTGTCCCATTTCAGTGTGACCTTTGAACCGGAGACGGACGACTTTACAGCCGGAACAGCCGGTGCTGTCTTTGCTTCAAACGCGGGAGCACCGTTCTTCACCATCGCTTCGACTATCTTCGGAAGCTCTACTTTCGCTGTGGCGCGGTCGATTATTTTGAACCCGAGCTTACCCTTTGAGCCGGAGTTGTTGTCCCAGAAAATGCACGAAAAGCCGAACTCTCTTGCACAAGCGGCTATCTCACCGAGCTTTGCGGCAGACTCGTCCTCTTTGTCATGAAGGAAATATCCCTCTTCATAGTCCTTGCGAAGACCGAACTCAGAGACGACTACAGGTATGCCGTTTGCGGAAAATGCCTTGTAAATGCTTTCAAAGCCTCTTTTGCTGAATTTCAGGTTCGAGCAGTAATAATGAACGTCTGCGATGAGTCTGTCCTTCACGGTATCTTTCGGCATTACGAAATACTTTGAAAGTATGCCTATGTCGGAATCCGATGTCGCATAGCCGCCCACCAGCAGGTAACGCGTCCCGTTCTTCTTTCCGGAACCACGGACCGTATCAACGAAAAGCTGATTATACTCGTTGATGCACTCAAGGCTCTCTTTTACCTCGTCCGGCACCGCACTGCTCATGTACCACCACTCATATCCGGTATCGCGCAGACGCGGCTCGTTCATAGCCTCAAATATGAGCTTTTCGCTGTAATCCCCGAACGTGTCGGAAAGCTGGGTCCATATTTTTCCGAGGTATTTCTTCGATGTCGCAGACTCCGCCCTGCTCGGGTAGATGAAGCCCTTCTTTATGTCGTGATGCGTGTTGAGCACTATATAAAGATCCTGTTCAACGCACCAGTCAACGACTTCCTTTACGCGTGAAAGCCAGTCCTTGTCGATATTGAACCCGCCGTCAACGTGGTCATGCCACGAAACGGGAATGCGTATAGTCGAAAATCCCGATTTTTTTACGGTCTTTATCAGGTCTTTCGTCGTCTTTGCTTTGCTCCACGCGGTCTCATAATCGAGCTTGTTCGTAAGCCATGTGCAGTCCGATGCATCGAACTCGTTGCCGAGGTTCCAGCCCGCGCCCATAGCGTCAACGAACCGCATAGCTTCGTTATCGGGAATATTATTAGCTCCTGCCGCAGAAGCAGGAATAACTGCGACAGTTATAAACAACACCGCCGCAGTCAGAACTGCAATTATTTTAGAGAAACATCTCTTCATAAATAGTCTTCTCCGTCAGAATCAGAGGTTTTCGGCTGCTTCATCTTCCTGCTTTGCCGCAAAAGGCATAGAGTTGTCGCTTCCGATGTTGTACTCGGAATATCCGTCATCCTCGCCGAAGAAATCGTCCTCATCAAAGAACTCATCATCGCCGATCATATCAAAATCCTCGAACTCATCGAAATCATCATCAACGGCAAACTTCTTCCTGATGATGAGGAATGCCGCGAGAGCACCGCCAAGAACGGCTATGATACCGATAAGTAACGCGATAAGACTTTTGTTGCTCATTGTTTTTTCTCCCTTTCCTTAGTAAAGAAATTTATAGGTATATTATATCTCATTTTTCTTTCTTTTTCAAGTAATTTTTCAAATTTATCGTTTTGCACAAAATTGCTACATATTATTTGTTAAATTCATCAAAACCGCGATCGCTGCAACAGGCGCAGTCTCACAGCGCAGGATCCGCGTTCCGAGAGTCGCAGGCACTATCCCTGCTTTCCCGGCAAGCCCGACTTCCGCTTCCTCAAAGCCGCCCTCCGAGCCGATAAAAACATCTATCTTCCGCTGCGAGCCCGAAACTATCTCACCGAGCCGCTTTCCGCCGCATTCATAAAAAATTATCCCGCAGGTATCCGAGCCGTCAAAGCTCCTGACCGCCTCATCGAACCCGATCATACCGCCGACCTCGGGTAATCTCCCCCTGCCGCACTGCTTCGCGGCTTCATCGGCTATCCGCTGCCAGCGTTCCCGCTTTTTCTCCGCACTTTTCCGGTCGGGACGGGAAACACAGCGTTTCGAGATCACGGGTATGACCTCCGCCGCGCCGAGCTCGACCGCCTTCTGTACGATAAAATCCATTTTATCGGATTTCGGCATACACTGGAAAAGCCGCAGATACACCGTAGGTTCGCCCTCGGACGGCCTTCTGTCGAGTATTTCAAACTCTGCTGCCCCATCCGAAGCGGTCAGTATCCTGCAAAGCATATCGGTGCCGTTTCCGTCGCATATCACGGCGAGGTCGCCGCGCTTCATACGCAGGACCTTCGTGATATGTGCGGCGTCCGAACCGGTTATCACAACGGTCTCACCGATATTTTCCGTGAAGAACCGCGGGTAGCGCCAACGCTCGACTTCTTCGGACGTTATCGTTTTTTCAAAGCTTTCACTAAACATCAAGTCCTCCAAAAACACTTTACAAATGCGCAATTGTGAATTAGAAATAAGCCGCAGCTGAGCTGCGGCTTATGTATCTCAATACTTGTTGTCGGGAACATCGACAAACTGTGCGTTAGCGTAGGCTCCCGAAGACCTTGAGCCGACCGGAGTGCTTCTCGCCGGTGAAGCGGAAGCAGGTTTCGGAGTGGTCGTATAGCCGCTTTCGGCAGATGCCGGCTTGGGTGTGGGCTTGTAGCCGCTTTCCGCAGACGCAGGCTTGGGTGTCGGCTTATTGCCGGACGATGCAGCCGCAGGTCTCGAAGCGGGCTTATAGCCGCCGGCTGCGGGTTTTTCGGCCTGTTTCGGAGCCGGATTTGGAGCCGGATTTGAAGTGTACTTCGGTGCCGGCGTGCTCTTTAACGCTGCGGCAGGGGCTTTCTTCGCCTTGGCATCCTTCTTTACGGGAGCCTTGATATTGCCGAATCTGAATCTGCCGACTATCTCACGCAGATCGCCCGAACGTCCCGTAAGTGCTGCTGCCGACTGGGCACATTCGTCCGCGGTAGCTGATGTGTTCTGGATAACGCCGCTTATCTGATCTACGCCTATGTTTATCTGTGTTATAGCCTCGGTCTGCTGCTCGCACTCCTGAGAGATAACGCTGAGGCCCTTGCCGATCTCGGACGCCTTCTCGGCTATGAAGCTGAACGAGCTTGCGGTCTCGTGGGTCTTTTCAACGCCGTCCTTTACGCTGTCAACACAGCTTGCGACAACGGTGCTTGTCTGGTGAGAAGCTTCCTGCGACTTTATAGCGAGGTTCTTGACCTCGGAAGCAACGACTGCGAAGCCCTTGCCCGCTTCGCCTGCTCTTGCTGCCTCGACGGACGCATTGAGCGCGAGGATATTGGTCTGGAACGCGATGTCCTCGATGACCTTGTTGAGCTTTGCGATCTCATTTGTGGAGTTGCTTATATCGTCCATTGCCTTGAGAAGCTCGTTCATCTTCTCGGTGCCGTCGGTAACTGCGACACTTGCTTCTTCGGCATTCTTCTGTGCTTCATGCGCATTCTCCGCGTTCTTGAGGACTGCCATACGGAGACCGTTGACTGTGGAGGAGAGCTGCTCGATAGTATTGACCTGCGAGGAAACGCCCTGGGAAAGGGTCTGCGAAGCGCTCGACACGCGTTCGCCGTCGGAGTTCACCTTCTCCGCGCCGCTCGAAAGGTCGCTGAAAGCCTTTGCCATATTGTAGTAGAGCTCTTTGATGCCCGATGTAAGCGAGTTATCGTCCGGAAGTCCGGAAATATCGCGTGTGAAATCACCGTTGGATATATCGGAGATGATAGTTGAAACAAAGGCATTGATACGTGCTGTGGAGCTGACCGCGCCTGCGATATCGTCCATATCCGTACCGGTCTTTACTTTGAGATCTATGTCATAATTGCCCTTATTTATCATATCCGCGCACTCACGGATCCTGTCCATGGGCTCGAATATGCTTTCTCTGTATTGCTTCAGAGAGAAAACAGCGAAGCCGATACTGAATATTATGCCGACCACGCCGCATATTATGCCGATAATGTTGCCCGCCGTGATGCAGCATATAAGCAGGACTATGAAAAGCACCGCAGATGCGCCGCCGAGTATCAGGCTGTTTCTTTTGATAAGACTTTCAATTCTCATAAATCGAACCTCCGTGTTTTTAACGGTATATATATACATATTATCACAAAAAAACGGTTTTGTCCATAGTTTTTTGGAAAAAAATGCGAAATTTAAGCCGATTTTTGCGGCTTTTGAGTGTGTTGAGTAAAATTAGCGCTTTTGGAGCATTATTGTACTCCGCACATATAGACGAGCGCGTCGTCGTCACCGTAATAGCCCTTGCGCACCGAGATCAGCGTGAACCCGCGGCTCTCGTACAGCTTTATCGCAGGTGTGTTCTTCGAGCGCACTTCGAGAAAGATCTTCTCCGCTCCGCGCTCGCGGCAGAGGACCATGAAGCTGTCGAGCAGCCGTCCGCCCGCTCCGCAGCGCCGTTTTTCGGGGAGCACCGCTATCCTGTACAGCTCCGCTTCGTCAAAGGATAAACGTCCGACAGCATAGCCCACATCCGGTTCGACAGCCGCAACGCCGTATTCGCCGCAGACCGCGGACCGCACTTCATCGGAAGTCCACGGACGCGTGAAGCACACGCTTTCAGCGTATGCGATAAAATCAATGTTGTTCATAGTTTCTCCGGATACGTTATTAAATTCATGTATATGGGTTCAATCGGGGGCGGTTTATGCGTCTTAACGACATACTGTCGTTAAGACTTTAGCGGCGCGGCTTATGCCGCGCTTACGGCGACGTGAAGACAGGGCTTCGCCCCGTACCCTGACCGGGCCTTACGCCGGCCCGGACCGCGCCAGCGTGACGCTGGACCCATGCCGCTCCGCGGAACTCAACAGGATACATCTGCCGCGCCAAATCCCGACCGGCCGGAAGTCCGCTCAATGCGCTTCATACCACGTTCTGCCGATCTTCGCGTCCACAGTCAGCGGAACGCGCAGCTCCGCCGCGTGCTCCATTTCCTCGGTTATGATCTGCGCGACCCGCTCGGCACAGTCCTCACGGGCTTCCGCGATAAGCTCGTCATGCACCTGGAGTATCAGCTTCGCGTCAAGCTTCTCCTCTGCAAGCCTTTTGTGCACCTTTATCATCGCAAGCTTGATGATGTCAGCAGCAGTGCCCTGGACAGGCGTATTCATCGCGATACGCTTTCCGAGAGCCTGAACATTCTTGTTTGACGCCGAGAGCTCCGGGATATAGCGCCGACGTCCCCACATAGTAGTCACGAAGCCGTTCTTCTTTCCGTCCTCGACAGTACGTTTCATGTATGCGTCAACGCCGCTGTACTTTGCGAGGTAGGACCTGATGTATTCGTCCGCCTGCGCAACGCTTACGTTTATGTCCTTTGAGAGCGAGAATGCTCCGATACCGTAAACAATGCCGAAATTGACTGCTTTCGCGCTCCGGCGCATTTCCGGCGTCACCCACTCGACAGGCTGGTCGAATACCTGCGAAGCGGTGACAGTGTGTATATCTTCTCCGCTTCTGAACGCATTTATCATCATCTCGTCCTCCGAAAGGTGAGCGAGTATCCGCAGCTCGATCTGAGAGTAGTCCGCGTCAACGAGCACATAGCCCTCCTTTGCGGTGAAAAAGCGTCTGAACTCGCGCCCGAGCTCGGTACGCACGGGTATGTTCTGGATATTGGGTTCCGCGGAAGATATACGACCGGTGCGCGTCTCGGTCTGCTTGAACGTCGTGTGTATGCGCCCGTCATCCGCGATCTCCTTGAGAAGCCCCTGCGCATAGGTGGAATCAAGCTTGGTGACTGCTCTCCAGCGCATGATAAGGTCGATTATCGGGTCTTTGCCGCGGAGCTCTTCAAGCACATCCGCATTCGTGGAATAGCCTGTCTTGGTCTTTTTCCCGTGCGGAAGCCCGAGCTTCTCGAACAGTATATTGCCAAGCTGCTTGGGAGAGCCTATATTGAAAGGTTCACCCGCACAGACGTAGATCTGCTGTGCAAGGTCGTCGGCTTCACCCGAAAGCCGTTTGCCGAACTCCGCAAGAGCTTCGCGGTCGATAGCTATGCCCTCTTTCTCCATTGAAACGAGAACGCGTGCGAGCGGTATCTCAATGTCGTTCAGCAGCTTCGTCATGCCTTCCGCGGACAGTCTCGCGTTAAGTGCGCAGTTCAGACGGTAAACGGTTTCGGCAGATCCGTCGCCGAACGGGACTTTATACTCTGCGCAAAGGCGTTCGAGAGTGTACTCGGACGCGCTCACGTTAAGGAGATACGCCGCGAGCGTGGAATCGAACGTGACGCACGGTATATCACAGTTCAGCACGGTGAGCATGGATTTAAGATCGAAGGTGCGCTTCGCTTCGGGTGATTCCGCAGCAGAAGCGGAAACCTCGCCCGCCTGTCCGTCTTTAAAGCTGTATAGTTTTCCTTCCTCGTCCAGCCAGAAGTCCGGAACAGCTTTATCGAGGACAGGCGGCTCGTTTTCCGCTGCCTCCGCTCCGCACGCATCAGCGCGCGTCGCTCCGGCTTCCGGCTCGCCCGCGTTGACGTGCGCTCGCCCGCTCTCCTGCTGCTGAACGGCTGAAGCCGCCGCAGCGAGGGCTTCGCTGCCGATACCGAGCTTCTTCAGCATGGAGAACATCTCAAGTCCGGACAGGATCTCCGCGAGCGCCGCTTCATCGCGTCCGGAGAAGCGATAAGACGCGGGGTCGGTGTCAACGGGCGCGTCGGTGACTATCTTTCCGAGCATACGTGAAAGCTCCGCGTTTTCCCTGCCTTTAGCGAGCTTGTCCTTCACGGACTTTGTGGCATCTACTGCGTCGAGATCCGCGTAGATGTCCGCGACTGTATGGTACTTCTGTATAAGGGACAGCGCAGTCTTTTCGCCGATCCCGGGTACGCCGGGGATATTGTCGCTGCTGTCGCCCATGAGTGCCTTGACTTCGAGCATTTCGGCGGGGGAAACCCCGTAAACCTCACGTATCTTTTCGGGAGTGTAGAGAATGTCCTCCTTCGTGGAGGCAAGATTGACACAGACGCGGTCGGTTATGAGCTGGAACGAGTCACGGTCGCCTGTGGCGATGACGCACTCGAAACCGCGTTCGTCGCAGGCATGCGCGAGAGTACCGAGTATGTCGTCAGCTTCATAGCCCTCGCATTCGAGCACTTTCACGCCCATAGCGTGGAGAATATCCTTGACGTATGGGAGCTGCATCGCAAGCTCGTCCGGCATTCCCTTTCGCCCTGCCTTATAGCCGTCATAGGCTTTATGGCGGAATGTGGGAGCCTTGAGGTCGAAGGCCGCGGCAGCTCCGTCGGGCTTATACGCCGCGATAAGCTTGAGATATATGTTGAGAAAGCCGGTCACAGCGTTTGTGAAAATACCTTTTTTATTAGAGAGCAGGCGAATTCCATAGAACGCTCTGTTTATTATACTGTTGCCGTCTATGACGAGAAGTTTCATGATGTACCTCCGGAAAGCTGCGCTTAAATGCGGCAGGAATAGCCGATGCTATAAAAATAGTGCATTGGCAGCTTTAAATATTGTATCACATTTCCGGCGGAATTTCAACCGGCATGAATATTTTTATGCCGCACACACAAATTTTCTGTGCCGCACAGTTCTCCGGAGGGACAGACAGAAGCAGACTTTGCGCCGGAAATGAACAATGATACTATGAATATGATGTTTTTTTCATAAACCGATTGATTTTTTTTCGGAAATGTGATATTATATACTGTGTATTATGTTCAGACCGGCGCAGAGGACTGTGCCCGAAAGGAGATAAATATGGCTAAAAGATGTACAAGATGCGGAAATTTCCTCATGGACGACGAACGATTCTGCACCAAATGCGGAGAAAATGTATCGAACATCCCACCCGCAGGCGCACCTCAGGCAGGTCCGGATAACTCGTTCGGCAGAAATGACGGTTATTCTTCGCCCTATACACAGGCAAGCGCACCCAACCCGGGCTATCCGCCCTACGCTGCGCCGGCTTACACTCCCGCGCAGGACACCGAGATGTCCCTCGGCAAATGGGTAGCTACGGTAGTTGTAACCACATTCTTCGGTATTGTAAGTCTTGTTTTCCTGTTTGTCTGGGGATTCGGTGACGGCCCCGAAAGCAGAAGAAGATACTGCAAGGCTATGCTGATAGCAGAACTTATAGGACTTGGTGTCGGCATAATCATTTCCATAATTTTCTTTGCGGTCATAGGTAATATCGTCAACAACTCGCTCTCGGAATACATAAACAGAATGCGGGAACTCGGCTATGACTACAGTCAGATGGCGGCCGCGTTCATAGGCTGACGGGGGCGGCAGTGGAACACAGAAAGCTAACTGTCGTTACGGGGCATTACGGCTCGGGAAAGACGAATTTTTCCGTCAATCTCGCGCTTGACATAGCAGACGCGGGAAATAAATGCACCGTTATCGACCTCGATATTGTAAATCCATACTTCCGCACCGCGGACTTCGGCGATATGTTCAAAAGCCGCGGGATCGAGCTTTTCGCGCCGGTCTATGCCAACACGAACCTCGATATACCGTCGCTCAACATACCGCTCGAAAGCATTCTCGCCGACGGAGGATATGTTGTTATCGACGTGGGCGGCGATGATGAGGGAGCGAAGGCGCTCGGACGCTACGCGCCGGTAATTACCGCGTTCGCCGATAAACAGATGCTCTGCGTCATCAATAAATACCGCTATCTCACCAAGGAACCCGCCGAAGCGGTAAAGGTAATGCGTGAGATAGAATTCTCGTGCGGGCTCGCGCACACAGGACTTGTGAACAACTCCTCCCTCGGTGCCGAAACGACAGCCGGAACGGTGCGCGCTTCCCTCGATTTCGCGGACGAGGTGTCAAAGCTCACGGGGCTTCCGATAGCGGCGACCTGCGCAGTTGCCGGAACTATGCCGGAAGAAGCACCGGAACCGTACATCGTGAAGCGCTACGTCCACAACCTGTGGGAATGACACCGCGCATACCTATAAATCAGTAAAGCTAACAATTTACATATAGCTGAATATTAGAAAGGATGGTCTTGAATGGCAAAAATGGAAGTTGAATTCGACCGCTGCAAGGGCTGCGGACTGTGTGTAACAGCCTGTCCCAAGAAGATAGTCGAAATTCAGCAGGAAAAGCTGAACAAGAAGGGCTACTACACAGCACACTGCACCGATGACGAAGCTTGCATCGCGTGCGCTATGTGCGCTATGATGTGCCCCGACTGCGCGATCACAGTAAAAGGAGGTAAGAAGTAATGGCAGAGAAAAGCTTGATGAAAGGTAACGAAGCTCTTGCCGAGGCAGCTCTCAGAGCAGGCTGCAAATGCTTCTTCGGTTACCCGATAACCCCTCAGACGGAGATCGCTGCGTATCTCTCAAAGAGAATGCCGAAGGTCGGCGGAGTGTTCTTACAGGCAGAGTCCGAAGTTGCGGCTATCAACATGGTTTATGGCTGCGCAGGCTCGGGTATAAGATGTATGACATCTTCGTCCTCGCCCGGAATTTCCCTTAAATCGGAAGGTATCTCCTACATCGCAGGCGCAGATCTGCCCTGCGTTATCATCGACGTAATGCGCGGCGGCCCGGGTCTCGGCGGAATCCAGCCCTCACAGGCGGACTACTACCAGATCACCAAGGGCGTCGGCCACGGCGACTATCACATCATCGTCCTCGCGCCTTCGACGGTGCAGGAAATGGCGGACTGCGTAACACGCGCGTTCGACCTTGCCGATAAGTACAGAATGCCCGCAGTCGTACTCGCGGACGGTCTTCTCGGTCAGATGATGGAGCCCGTTGCGTTCGACGATGCCGAGATCGTTATGTCCGACGCTTCCAACAAGCCGTGGGCAGCAAACGGTCACGGAAACAAGAGAAAGCACAACATCATAAACTCCCTTTATCTTCAGGCTCCCGAGCTTGAACAGACGATCAGAGACCGCTATCAGAGATATGCGGAGATCGAAAAGAACGAGACAAAGGCTGTCGCTGATTACTGCGACGACGCAGAGATCGTTGTAGTAGCTTACGGCTCGACAGCGAGACTCGCCAAGTCAGCGGTTGACGAAGCGAGAAAGCAGGGTATAAAAGCAGGCGTTGTAAGACCCGTTACACTCTATCCGTTCCCCGTGAACGAGCTTAACGCGGCAGTAAAGAACGCAAAGAAGGTGCTCGTTGTCGAAATGTCCATGGGACAGATGATAGATGACGTAAAGCTCGCAATTAACTGCTCGAAGCCCGTTGAGTTCTTCGGAAGAACAGGCGGCGTTATCCCCGCTCCGGCAGAGATACTCGCAAAGATCAAGGAAATGGGAGGTAACAACTGATGCCAGATTTTAAGAGACCTCACGCCCTCACCGACGTATATCTGCACTACTGCCCGGGCTGCACCCACGGCATAGTACACCGCCTTGTTGCGGAAGTTATCGACGAGATGAACATAGAGGGCGATACTATCGGAGTATGCCCGGTCGGCTGCTCTGTTATGGCTTATGACTATTTCAACTGCGATATGATGGAAGCTTCGCACGGACGAGCTCCGGCTGTAGCTACCGGCGTAAAGCGCGCAAACCCCGACAAGTTCGTATTCACCTACCAGGGTGACGGCGACCTCGCGGCTATCGGTACGGCGGAAACTGTTCACGCGGCAACACGCGGCGAGAACATAACCGTTATCTTCATCAACAACACGACCTACGGCATGACCGGCGGTCAGATGGCTCCGACGACTCTTCCGGGTCAGGTAACACAGACCACACCTTACGGAAGAAACACCGATATCGAAGGCTTCCCCGTAAAGATGTGCGAGATGCTCTCGCAGCTCGACGGCGTTGCTCTCGCAGAGCGCGTTACAGTCATCGACCCCGCGAATATCCGCAAGGCAAAGGCTGCTATAAAGAAGGGCTTTGAGTACCAGCAGAAGAAGCAGGGCTTCTCTATCATCGAAGTTCTCTCCACCTGCCCGACGAACTGGGGTCTTACTCCGGTACAGGCTATCGAGAGACTCAAGAACGATATGATACCGTATTATCCGCTCGGCGTTTACAAAGACGCGCCGGTAAGAAACAAGGAGGGTGAGTAAGATGACCAATGAATTTTTACTCGCAGGCTTCGGCGGACAGGGTATCCTCTTCGCAGGAAAGCTCCTCGCTTACGTCGGTCTTTATGCCGGCAAGGAAGTTTCGTGGCTCCCGTCCTACGGTCCCGAGATGCGCGGCGGTACCTGCAACTGTTCGGTAACGGTAAGCGACCTTCCGATAGGCTCGCCCCTTATCCTCGAACCTACACAGCTTCTCGTAATGAACACCCCGTCTTTCGACAAGTTCATCGGAGCTGTAAAGCCCGACGGAATGGCATTCATAGACAGCTCGCTCGTTGAAGGCAAGTCCGACAGGACCGACATAAAGTGCTTCTACGTTCCCGCTACCGAAATGGCGAACGAGAACGGTTTAAAGGGCATGGCAAACATCATACTCGCCGGAAAGCTCCTCAAAGAGATCGGGCTTACCGACGAAGCTGTCATAGAAAAGGCTATGAAGAAGTGCATACCGCCGAAGAAAGCCGACAAGCTCGAATCGAACATGAAGGCTCTCAGACTCGGTATGGATTATAACGGCTGATGACCGCGAGGAAGCATTTATGAATAATTTTCTTAAGGTAATCATTTTCGCTGTCGCCTTTGCCGTGGCATTCGTCTTATTCGGGGTGCTTCTCGATTATCTTGATGCGATGTTCACGCATACCGTTTACTCGTTCGACGTCGTACCGGATCTCGTTATCCCCGGCGGACTCGGACTTGCAATAGGTGCGGCACTCGCAACGCTCAACAACAAAATGAGCAGCAAACGTTGACCAATACCAATTCAGAGCGCACGGGCGCAATTGCCTATGCGCTCTGTTATTAAAACCGGACTTCTCAAAGGAGGGAGCAACCAATGGGCAAAAAAATAATTGCCGCTGCCGCTATACTCGCTGCGGCGTGCGCAGGCGCGTATCTCATTTACAGACGTAATACAAAGAAATCGGACAAGATCACCGTGAATATGAAATCGCAGGCAACGTCTGTTCCCGGACAGGGCGTAGGCTCTGCATATATGGAGCAGGTGCGTCTGATAAAGGAAGAGCTTTCCGATAAATACGAGGTCAGCGAAAACGCGCACATGATGGCAGACATCACACACTATCACACCATAAACCCGACGTATTTCCTGCTCCGCCCTCTCGCGACAGCAAGAGGAAAGTCCGTCGGCTACGTCCACCTGCTCCCGGAGACAGTCGAGACGAGCATAAACATTCCCAGATTCGCAAAGAAGATATTCTACTGGTACATGATAAAATTCTACGCGGGCATGGACTATCTCGTAACCGTAAATCCTTATTTCATCGGACGGCTCGAACACTACGGTATCCCGCGTGAGAAAACGACATACATACCGAACTATGTTTCAAGCGACAAGTTCCACCCCCTGCCCTATGAAAAGAAAATGGAGCTTCGTGACAAGTACGGTATCCCGCGTGACGCTTTTGTTGCAGTCTGCGCCGGTCAGCTCCAGGTACGCAAGGGCTTCTTCGACTTCCTCGAAATAGCAAAGCAGCGTCCCGATATGTATTTCGCATGGGCGGGCGACTTCTCGTTCGGAGCTATAACCGACGGCTATAAGGACATTCAGAAGGTAAAGGACAATCCGCCCCCGAACCTTAAACTGCTCGGTATGATACCGCGCGACGATATGAACGAGATATACAACATCGGAGATGTTATGTTCCTCCCGTCGTTCGAGGAGCTTTTCCCGATGACGATACTCGAAGCCATGTGCGCGCATATCCCGATACTTCTCCGCGACCTTGAGATATACAACGACATTCTGTTCGATTTCTACTGCCGCGAAACATCGGTTGACGGCTTCATCAACGAGCTTGTGAAGCTCCGCGACGACAAGGCTTACTACGACAAGGCTGTTGCGGCATCAAAGCGCGGTAACGACTTCTACTCGAAGGAGCACGTCGTAAAGATGTGGGACGACTTCTATTCTATGGTCTATAACGATAAATAAAACAAATCCCCGTGCATTCAGATGCACGGGGAATATAGCGTAAAGATCAGCGGAACTTCTTGAGCCTTGCTTCGCTGCTCTTTATAAGACTGAGCAGAGCGGGCGACTGCTTCGGGTATTCCTTTTCGATGAGAACGGTCGAGATCTCTGAGGTCACAGCGCCGTCGAGCTCCTTCACGAGAGAGGATATATCGGCTTCCGCGATATGAATACCCGCGTCCGCAGTGTGGCAGGAGCGGCAGTCCGGTATCTCGAACATCGTCTGGGTATTGGAGCGGTTGGTACGGAACACGAGGCGGAAAACCTTGTAAACGGTAAGGTCGAGTATGGTCGTTACCGCTGCGGTGAGCTTCGAGTTTCCTATGCGCTCAAGGATGCTGTATATGATGTCGATACTGTTCATCACGAGCTTCTTGGAAAGGGTAACGGAGATGTTGGTACCGGGCTGCGCCTTATTAGGCACATCGGTATCGGGAATATCGTTCTCGGTGATGATGCTTCCGGATGTTACAGCAGAGCGTCCGAGCAGATAGTCGGTAGATACGTTGTAATAGTCGGCAACGCGCACGAGAAAATCAAGTCCCGGCTCACGCTTTCCTTTCTCATAATGGGAAAGAAGAGCCTGTGCAACACCGAGATCGGCTGCCGCGGCTTTCTGGCTTATATGTCTTTCTTTACGTAGGAGAGCGAGTATTCTCGGAAAATCTGCGTTCATTATTTCAAAACCTTTCGGTATTTTATATAGTAAATGCCGCTAAAAACGCGGAAAACAAGTATATATATTATAATATGTATCGTAAAGAATGTAAAGTGGCATTTTCGACAAAAAAACATTTTTTTGTTTATTCTTTTAAGTATAATTAGCACACAGATATACAATCAGGCTTGCACAACCAAATCAAAAGGAGAAAGTATGAAAAACTACACACTTTATCTTATCCGGCACGGGATAACACAAGGCAATCTTGACGGAAAGTACATCGGGCTCACCGATCTTCCGCTGTGTGACGAGGGCTACTGTGCGATCTCGCGCTATGCCCACGACCACCTCTACCCCGATGTGCAGAAGGTATATTCAAGCCCGCTGAAACGCTGTCTCGAAACAGCCGACATAATCTATCCCGACCGCTATGTCAAGCAGATAGACAACATCGCGGAATGCGATTTCGGCGAATTCGAGGGCAAGACCCAGCAGGAACTTGAGGACGTTCCCGAGTATCTCGACTGGATAAAAGGCGGCTTCGATGCAAAAGCTCCGGGCGGCGAGACTATGGAGGAGTTCACCCTTCGCTGTCTCGACGGTCTTGAAGAGATATTCAAGGACATGATGCACGATCAGGTCACACGGGCGGCCGTAATAACCCACGGCGGAGTGATAATGAATCTGTGCGCAAACTACGGGCTCCCGAAGATGCGTCCTGCCGATTTCGCGATAGGTCAGGGCGAATGCATACAGATAGCTCTCTCGACTTTTCTGTGGCAGAAAGGTCCCGTTTTTGAAATAATTGGGAGGATAGTATAATGACGGATTATGATATGCGCTGCAGCAAGGAAAGCGCAAAGGAATATGTAAAATCAGCGGTCACAGGACCCTCGTTGAAGAAGATATTACCCATAGTGATCTGCGCGAGTCTTATCACGGCTATGATAATTGTCGGCATACTCGGATATGTCTGGACGCAGAATTTCCTGATGATAGCGATCTCGATATGCGCGGCGGCACTCGGTATCGGCGGCTTGGTCTTCATCAACATAGTTGTGAACTCGACCGCCAATAAGCTCCTCGAAGCTTTCGGGAAGCTCGACGGGATAGTGTGCTCCGTTTCGGAAAAGGAAATAATAATCGTCCGCGATAATAAACCTACCCGTATCATAAGCTGGGACAGCATTACCGAGATGTCCGAGGGAAAGACCGCGTTCTTCATCAAAGAAGGCGAGGACGGGCTTATGATACTCGGCAAGGACAAGGTGCTTTCGGGGACTGCCGCAGAGACAGGCGAGATAATCGCGAAAAAGCTCGGTGCAGCAAAATGAACACTGCGAACATAAACTATCAGCGTGAACTCGACAGGAAGCTGGAACAGCTAAGCGCCGAGGGCTCTGTTCCGACACTCCTGCTGCACTGCTGCTGTGCACCGTGCAGCAGCTACGTTCTCGAATATCTCACCGGGCACTTCCGCATAACTGCGCACTTCTACAACCCGAACATCTCGGAAAAAGCCGAGTACGACAAGCGAGCAGCCGAACTTAAACGTCTGCTGTCCGAACAGCCCCACCGCTACCCCGTCGGATTCAGCGAGGGTACCTATGAGCCGGAGCGGTTTTACGAGATCGCACGCGGGTATGAAAGCGTTCCCGAGGGCGGCGAGAGGTGCTTCCGATGCTACCGTCTGCGGCTCGCGGAAGCGGCAGACGCGGCAAAAGCGGGCGGGTTCGATTACTTCACGACGACGCTTTCGATAAGCCCTCTGAAAAACGCGGCTAAGCTCAATGAGATAGGCGGCGAGGAAGCGGAACGTGTCGGCGTGCCCTATCTCTTCTCGGATTTCAAGAAGCGCGAAGGCTACAAGCGGTCGATCGTCCTCTCACAGCAGTACGGCCTGTACCGCCAGAACTACTGCGGATGTATCTATTCTATGCAAAACCGTCCGACTTAACGCGAAGCAAATAAAGTTTTTTTGAAAGGGGTTTGGGGGAAACTTTTTGTTCACAAAAAGTTTCTCCCAAGTCTCGAGCGAAGCGACAAAAATCGCGTCCCCGGATCCAAGGTGAAACCTTGGCGCGGGGGAGCGGGGGCGCGTAAGCCCCCGAGGGCTTGGGGCAAAGCCCCAAAAGCGCGCCGACAGGTGCGCCAAGAGGTAGCAATCTGCGCAAATGCGCCTTACGGCGCTGATGGGGCGCTTCCCCAAACCCCGCCGACAGGTGCGCCAAGAGGTAGCAATCTGCGCAAATGCGCCTTACGGCGCTGATGGGGCGCTTCCCCAAACCCCGCCGGAGCTTCGCCCCGGACTCGACCAGAGCTTCGCTCTGGACTCATGGACGCGTTCATGTCGCTTCGCTCGAGACTTGGGAGAAACTTTTTGTGAACAAAAAGTTTCCCCCAAACCCCTTTCAAAAAGACTTTATATGCTTCGCGTTAAACAAGATAATTTCAGCACAAAATATAAAAACAGCAGACCCGAACCGAGTCTGCTGTTTGTTTTTATTGATTGACCGGAGCTTCATCTGCTGCGGCCGGTGTATTGTCTGAAGCCGTTTCGTCCGATTTCGGCTCACCGCGATACAAGAGCTTGAGCACTATCGGTGTGGCTATCGAAGATACGATTATAAGCAGTATAACGGACGTGAAATAGAGCGGGTCCATAAGTCCGACCGAAAGACCTTTCTGCGAGACGATAAGCGCGACCTCGCCGCGGGTCATCATACCGACACCGACCTTCACGCTGTCTTTCATATTATAGCCCAGGCATTTAGCCGTAAGCCCGCAGCCTATGACCTTTGTAACGAGCGCCATTATAACGAACGCCGCCGAGAACAGGATAAGATCGGGCGTGAAGCCGTTGAACTGGGTCTTTAGTCCGATACTTGCAAAAAATATCGGTCCGAAAAGCATATACGAGCTTATATCCATTTTCTCGGCAATGTAGTCGCTGTCGCGGAGATTGCAGAGGATAAGTCCCGCAACGTAAGCGCCCGTTATGTCGGCTATACCGAAGAATTTCTCCGCCGAGTACGCCATTATCATGCACAGAGCAAGTCCGAGTATAGGTATCCTGCGCTTATGCGGATAGCGCTTGTCTATGAACTTGAACGCATAGTAGGTGACTACGCCGACACCGAGGCTGAACAGAATGAAAAGCCCTGTATGTATCGCGACATCGACGGGTTTTGATTCGGGATCCTTGAAGCCGATAACGAACGTAAGCACGATTATGCCGATAATATCGTCGATTATCGCCGAGCTCATTATGAGCGTCCCGATGTGTCCTTTGAGATGACCGAGCTCTTTAAGCGTCTGGACTGTAATACCGACCGAGGTAGCTGTCATTATCGTTCCGATGAAAACGGCGCGTATGAACTG
This sequence comes from uncultured Clostridia bacterium, assembly GCA_947168885.1. GTDB lineage: Bacteria > Bacillota > Clostridia > Oscillospirales > Ruminococcaceae > Ruminiclostridium_E. Next base: position 94,532 of record CAMVNQ010000003.1, read on the forward strand.
CTCGCTGCCTATCTCCGAAAAGCCGAAGAAGAGACTGTAAACAAGGGTTCCTCCGGCGAGCGGTACGAACACTCCCACAAGCGCTATCAGCAGTGCTTTCGGTCCTGTCTTGACAAGATCCTTCATGTTGGTTTCAAGACCTGCGCCGAACATTATCAGCACAACGCCTATCTCTGCCATACGCGAAAGAAAATCGGACTGCCCCACCCAGCCGAGCACCGACGGTCCTATGATAAGTCCCGCGATTATCTCACCGACGACCTGCGGAGCTTTCAGTTTCCCCGCGAGCAGCCCGAAGACCTTCGCCGTGACGATTATCAGGGCGAGATCCTTCAGATATTCAATTCCTTCCATAACTTATGCCTTCTTTTGTTCTTTGTATTATATAAACACTGATTTTTCCCGCTTTCCTTGTCTTGAAGGGCGGGGAAAACCGTTTTTCATCTGCCCGCCGCTGCGGGATATGTCAGCCTTTGTATTTTATGCACATCATAGTTGTGTCGTCAAAGCGGTCCGTGTCGCCGACAAACGTGTCTATCTCGTTCTTTATGTATTCGACGGTCTCCTCGGCGGAAAGCGCACATACCCCGTTGAGAAGCTCCAGAGTGCGATCTATGCCGAAGCGCTCGCCCTTCGCGTTCTTTACGTCGGTAACTCCGTCGGTGTAGAGGAAAAGGCTTCCGCCGTCGCTAAGATCTATCGTCTGGTCATAGTACTCTATTCCCGTTACGGTTCCTACCGGCGGACAGTTATCCGATACAACGAGCTCATACCCGCCGTTTTTCCTTTTTACTGCGGGATATTCGTGACCGGCGCTCGCGTAAGTCACGATACCGGTCTTAAGGTCGAGGATACCGAGCCATACGGTTATAAAGCGCTCCATCTTGTTGTTGACGCAGATGCGCTCGTTCGTGTCGAAAAGTATCTCCGCGGGGGTCCCGCCGACAAGAGCGCGGTCGTGTATAACTATCTTCGAGATCGTCATTGTCAGAGCCGCGGGGACTCCCTTTCCGGAGACATCGGCTATCGTGAATGCGATATGATCGTCGTCCACGGGGAAGAAGTCATAGTAGTCACCGCCGACATTCTTTGCGGGAGTCATGGACGCGCTGACTTCGTAATGCTCATGATTTGCCATATCGTGCGGCATCATGCTCGACTGTATCTGTGCGGCGACCTTAAGCTCGGCGCTGAGCGCCTCGGTCCTGTCCTCAAGCTTGCGCTTGAGCATCTCAAGCTCGGTGACATCGGTCATTATCGCGATGATTCCGTTTACGTTTCCGTCCGCGTCATAAGTCGGGCTCTTGTTGACCTGAATGAACTCACGTATGCCGTCGGTGTTAAGGTCGAGGATATATGATGTGCCCTTCTTCTCGGCTATCATCTTCATATCCGCTTCATAGGATTTCTTCGCAATACCGGGGTCCTTCTGTATATCGAACTCTGTCTTGCCTCTTATCGTCCAGCCCGGTTCATTCGCACGAAGGTGATGCCAGTAATGCGCAGAGAATATGTATCTGCCGTCGGCATCTTTAAGGTATATGTTCGACGGAAGCTCGCGAAGCATCATCTCCATTTCGTGGAAGGTCACCGAGTCCTTTGCGCGAACGGCATTATTAAGACGCAGAGGTATGATGTTCTTTCTGAACGGAGGTGCGAAATATTCGTTCGCACCCGCTTCCATGCATTTAAGGCACCATTCCTCATTATCCTCATAAGCCGCAGCAACGACCGGTATCATCACAAAATGGCTGTTATCGTTCATGCGTTCGATAAGACGGAATTTTCTGTCAAGTATCAGCTCCGCGTTGAACATGACCGCGATAACGTGCCCGAGATTGACTTCGAGAAGCGGAAGGATCTCGTCCTCGTAAGTAACGTCCTGTATGGTATAGCGCTCAGACAATACGCTTCGCAGCTCGCCGAACCTCTCTTCATCGATGCGGTAGGCTATGAGAAGCATATTCTTGTTTACCGAATATCTTTTCTGGTCGATTATCATATTCTTCTCCGCTTTGTCATTTCGTGCTTACTGCTAACGGCGCAGTTATCTATTATATACAATTATATCATTATATTCCGCAAAAGTCAATACTTGGCGTATGCAGTCAAACTGCCGCAGGACGTTCCCGCGGCAGTACGCTATTATTATTCTATCCCAAGATACTCACAAACAAGCCTTCCGACATTATCAAATCCGTCCATCGTGCCGTAGTTCGTCGGCTGGATCTCATTTCCGTAAATGAGCAGCGGGACGTACTCGCGCGAGTGGTCGGTCGAAGGCGTTACCGGGTCACAGCCGTGGTCGGCTGTTATCATCAGAACGTCGTCCGGCCGCAGGGTTTTCATAAATCCGCCGAGCCAGCCGTCGAACTCGTTCAGAGCCGCGGTATAGCCCGCAACATCGTTGCGGTGACCGTAGAGCATATCGAAATCCACGAGGTTCACGAAGCAAAGCCCTTTCCAGTCCTTAGCCGCAAATTCGGCAGTCTTTTTCATACCGTCGGTGTTGCCCTCGGTGCGGACAAACCCGTTCAGCCCCGCACCCGCGAAAATGTCGTTTATCTTTCCGACACCGTAACAGGTCAGTCCAGCCTCGCTCACCTTGTCGAGCACTGTCTTTTTCGTAGGTTTAAGCGAGAAATCGTGGCGGCGCGGAGTGCGCGTGAACGGGTGGGTGCCCGTAAACGGACGCGCTATGACACGACCTACCGCGTGCTTGCCGGTAAGCATCTCACGCGCGGTCTCGCAGTATTTATACAGCTCATCGACCGGAACGATGTCCTCGTGCGCGGCGATCTGGAACACGCTGTCCGCTGACGTATATACGATCAGAGCGCCGGTTTTCATATGTTCCTCGCCATAGTCCGCAATTACTTTCGTGCCGGAGTACGGCTTGTTGCAGATGACCTTTCTGCCTGTCCTGCGCTCGAACTCGTCGATGACCTCCGGCGGGAACCCGTCGGGATAGGTCGGGAACGGGTTTTCGGAGACAATACCCATCATCTCCCAGTGACCGGTCGTCGTATCCTTGCCCTTTGAGAGCTCGCGCAGACGCACGAACGCTCCTTTCGGAGCCTCACAGGCGCCGCCGTAGCCGTTGCCGTCTATGTTGAAAAGTCCGAGCGAGCGCATATTCGGGACTTCGAGCCTGCCTGTATCGAAGCAGGCTTTTACGGTATTGCTTCCTTCGTCGCCGTAATCCGCCGCGTCGGGAGCTTCACCGATACCTACGCTGTCAAGAACGATAACAAAAACTCTTTCAGCCATATTTCCTCCTTATACCGACATTTCCCCCGTAAAAAACGGGGGAAATCCGGAACATTATTTCTTGTTTTTGAGAATCTTCACGCCGGAGCTTGTACCGAGACGCGAACAGCCGAGCCTGATGAAATCTTCCATATCCTCGCGTGACTTTATCCCGCCGGCAGCCTTCATCTTCACATTCTTTCCGATGTTCTTCGAGAAAAGCTTTATGTCGTCCTTTGTCGCACCGTCAGTTCCGAAGCCGGTGGAAGTCTTGATGTAATCCGCACCTGCCGTGGTAACGGAATGACAGAGCATGACCTTTTCGTCCTCATTCAGATAGCAGGTCTCGACGATGACTTTGAGGATATGATCGCCGCAGGCGCGCTTTACCGCCTGTATCTCCTCCATTACGAAGTCAAAGTCGTGGTTCTTGACCGCGGTGATGTTCACGACCATATCTATCTCGTTAGCACCGTCTGCGACAGCCTGTTCGGCTTCAACGACCTTAGCACGGGTGACTTCATACCCGAGCGGGAAACCTATGACAGTGCAGATATTCAGCGTCGGAAATTCCTCGTGCATCTGTTTAACATAAGACGGCGGGATGCACACACTCGCAGTCTTATAGTCAAGCGCTTCTATACAGAGTGTTCTTATCTGCATGAGTGTGGCAGTGGGTGCGAGAAGTGTGTGGTCGATCTTCGCGAAAATCTCTTCGTTAGTCATAGTTTCCCTCCTTGTTTATACCCGGTGTTTTCAGATCACCGGTTCACACCATAAGGCTGCATACCTTGTTACAGTATTCAACGGGGTCTTCGATGTCCAGTCCCTCGATAAGAAGTGCCTGATCGTAAAGAATGTCGGCATAAGCTGCGAGCTTCTCCTTGTCGTTGTCATAAAGGAACTGAAGCTTTGCGAAGATCGGGTGGTCTGCGTTGACTTCTAGAACGCGGTCTGCCTTAGGCTTCATCTCGTTTCCGGGCATAGCGCCGAGCACCTTCTCCATTTCAAGCGACACTTCGCCGTCGCTCGTGAGGCAGACGGGGTGAGAACGGAGCTTTGCGGAGATGCGCACATCGGCTACCTTGCCTTCAAGCGCCTTCTTCATCTCACCGAGAAGATCGCGGTTCTGCTCGGTCTTTTCCTTCTTTTCCTTCTTCTCGTCCTCGCTCTCGAAGTCCGCGTCGGAGGACTGGATAGACTTGAATTCCTTTCCGTCGTAGTCAACGAGCATCTTGATTATGAACTCGTCAACGTTGTCGGTGAGGTAGAGTATCTCATAGCCCTTTTCTTTCAGCATTTCTGTCTGAGGCAGGGTATCGAGCTTTGCCACGCTCTCGCCGCTTGCGAAATAGATAGCGTCCTGACCCTCTTTCATTCTCGTCGCGTACTCTTCAAGCGTAGTGAGCTTCTTATCCGCGCTCGATGTGAAGAGCAGGAGATCCTGTAAGAACTCCTTCTGCATACCGTAGCTGCTGTACAGACCGTACTTTATCTGGAGACCGAAATTCTTCCAGAACTCTTCGTACTTCTCACGGTCGTTGTTGAGCATCTTTTTCAGCTCGTTCTTTATCGTTCTTTCAAGGCTCTTCTCGATGAGCTTTAACTGCTTGTCGTGCTGGAGCATCTCACGGGAGATGTTGAGCGAAAGGTCCTCGCTGTCAACAAGTCCGCGGACGAAGCTGAAATAATCGGGGAGCAGGTCACCGCACTTCTCCATTATCATAACGCCGCTCGAATAGAGCTGCAAGCCCTTTTCGTACTCCTTGGTGTAGAAGTCGAACGGTGCTTTCTTCGGGATAAAGAGCAGAGCGTTGTATGTCGCAGTGCCCTCGGTCTTTGAGTGGATATGAGTGAGCGGATCCATATAGTCGAGGAATTTTTCCTTGTAGTACTCGTTGTACTGCTCATCGGTAAGCTCCTGCTTCGACTTTTTCCAGATCGGCACCATGCTGTTGAGTGTCTCGATCTCGGTGGTCTCGTCGTATTCGCCCTCTTTACCGCCTTCCTTGGGCTTGCGCTTTGTAACGGGCATCTTTATCGGGTAGCGGATATAATCGGAATAGCGCTTAACGAGGCTTCTTATCTTGTATTCCGCGAGGAACTCGCTGTAATCCTCGTCCTCGGTATCGTCCTTGATATAGAGTGTGATAACGGAGCCGTTACCTTCCTTTTCAGCGTCGGTTATCGTGTAGCCGTCAACGCCCTCGCTGCTCCAGAGGTAAGCCTGATCCTCGCCGTATTTCTTTGAGAGCACGGTGACTTTCTTAGCTACCATGAATGCCGAGTAGAAGCCAACACCGAACTGACCTATTACATCGACCTCATCCTTGTCGGCATCTGCGTTGTCCTGCTTGAATTTCAGAGAACCGGACTGCGCTATAACACCCAGGTTGTTTTCGAGCTCGTCCTTGTTCATTCCGATACCGTTATCGGTTATCGTGATCGTGCGCGCGTCCTTGTCGAAAGCGAGGTCTATTTCAAGGTCGTCGCGGGTAAGACCGAGGTTCTCCTGCATAGACTTGAAATAAAGCTTATCCATAGCGTCGCTCGCGTTTGAGATGAGCTCACGGAGGAATATCTCCTTGTGGGTGTATATCGAGTTTATCATCATCTCAAGCAGTCGCTTGGATTCCGCCTTGAACTGTTTTTTTGCCATTGTTACCGTCTCCTTTGTGCATCTGTTAGCACTCTATCTCTTTGAGTGCTAAGTCTATTATATCACTTTTTCAGAATATGTCAACACTTTTTTTAAAAAACTTTTATTCCGTTTTTCCACCGTTCGATGCGGAGACGCGAAGCGGTCTTTAACAAAAACAATTGCTTTGTCTGTTTTTTTATCAGTTTCTTTATCTGTTTCTTTCTTTTTTTCTTTTTCATTTTCTGTATCTGTATCAGTCACAATTGTGCTTTCCCGGAATAAAGCGCCGCAACATCAGACATACTCTTCTTTTTCTTCACGCTTGTTCTGCTCACGTTTTCTTGCCGCTTCCGCACGATTCTCGCACACTTTCTCATAGGCTTCCGAGTCTCTGTCATAGTTGTTCTTCATCATAAAGAACAGCATATTCATAGCGTCAGTGAAATCGTCGTTATATACGTGTGACCCCGCCGCATAGTCGAAGATGCCGTGAAAAACCATTCCGAGCTGCTCGTCGCTCAGAAAATCGAAATAATCCAGATAATCGAGATATACCAGAAAACCTTTGCGTCTTTTTGCCATTGTTTTTTCCTCCCTTTCGGTTTCTTTACTATACAATATCACATTTCTGAAGGACATACAAGGACATTTCAGGACATTTTAAACCCAAAAGCTTCCTGACGGGGATTGACGCGCCGCATTTGTTATGATATAATAGTATTATGAAGAATTATCCGGCTTTCTATCCTGCTGCACCGGAAAGGAGTGTTATATATGCCCGTTACAGAAGTAAAAGCGACCGAATGGTCAACAACAGCCGATTTCCTCCGTGCCTATCTCGGCGAGCTCGGCGGAAAGAACGACGGCTTCCACAACAGTATGATGTTTGAAGCCGACCCCTACCTGATCGAGTTTGACGGAGAGCCTGTCGGTTTCTGCTCTGTGACAGAGGGCTGGAACGGCGGCAAAATGCTCACTTCCTTCTATATCACTCCCGAAAACAGAAGTTACTCTGCCGAGATACTCGACGCAATAATCTCAGAGCTTGACATAACCGGCGCTCTTGCCGCAAGCAACGACTGCCACTTCATCGCAGTCTCTTTCGAGAAAATGAAAAAGCTCGGTACGACATTCGAGCTTCAGGCATACAACTGCATTTTCATAAAACCGAAACGTCCCGCAGAATACGGCGAGGACAAAGTCTCCGAGGTCCCGCCGGAGGAATATGACACAATGTCGCGGCTCACCGAGGGGCAGTGGGACGGGTGCTTCGGCGACCCGGACTACAGCTTCTACGCAATACGCGACAACGGCGAGACTATGGGCTATGGCGCGATAGGACGTCTTCCGTTCGAGGACGGGACTGCGGAGATCGGCATCTTCACTCTGCCGGAATACCGTCTCAGAGGTGTCGGAAGAAGTATGGTCATACACCTCGCGAAGATAGCTGCGGACAAGGGTTTTTCGCCCGTTGCAGGGTGCTGGTACAAGAGCGACGCCTGCATTCATACCCTTGCAAGCAGCGGATTTATCCTTGACAACAGGATATTCTACGTCAAATTTGTAAAATAACGGATATTCTGTTCAGCCCCCGGAGGCGTGGGCTGAACGCTAAAAAAGCTCCCGACTTCCGGTCGGGAGCTTTATTCGGTTTATCAGTAGATTCTCCAGATACCCTTTGCGTAGTCCGTAACTGCACGGTCAGCGCTGAATATACCGGAACCGGCGATGTTCGCGAGAGACATCTTGTTCCACTTGAGAACGTCCTTGTATGTCTCGCTCGCTCTGCCCTGTGTCTTGCGGTAGCTGTCAAAGTCCGCAAGGCACATATACTGGTCGGTATAGCGGATAGCATTCGCAACTTCATCAAATGTTGCGCCGTTGAAACCGCGGTACATAGCGTCGATAGCACCTCTTATGATGTCGTTGCGGTCATAGTAGCCGTCCGGCGAATAACCGTTCGAGCGCATTACGTCGACTTCGGGAGTGGACATACCGAAGATGAAGATGTTGTCGTCGCCGACCTGCTCATGTATCTCGACATTCGCGCCGTCGTATGTTCCCATAGTGATCGCGCCGTTGAGCATGAGTTTCATATTGCCGGTACCGCTTGCCTCTGTACCTGCGAGAGAGATCTGCTCCGAGATCTCAGCTGCCGGCATAAGCATTTCGGAGAGCGTTACGCGGTAGTCTTCAAGGAAGACAACGCTTAACTTCTCGCCCAGCTTCGGATTCTTCTTGAGCTCCTCGCCAATGCACCAGATAAGCTTGATTATCTGCTTTGCCATGTAATAGCCCGGAGCCGCCTTTGACGCGAAGATATAGGTCTTGGGCTGGAAGTCCGCATCGGGGTTGTTGACGAGGTAATTGAAGTCCGCGATTATATTGAGGGCATTGAGCTGCTGACGCTTATACTCGTGCAGTCTCTTTACCTGTACGTCGAAGATGCTGTCGGGATTGAGCTTCGTTCCGGTCGAGCTCAGAACGTACTTTGCGAAATCTTCCTTGTTTGCGCGCTTAATATCAGCGAGCTTACGGAGAACTTCGCTGTCGTTCTCGAACTGACGGAGCTTTTTAAGCTCGCCGCCGTCCTTCTTGAATCCGTCGCCGATGCACTCGGAGATGAGCTTGGTGAGGCGCGGGTTTGACTGAAGCAGCCAACGTCTGTACGCGATACCGTTGGTCACGTTGGTGAACTTATACGGTGTGAGCTCGTACTCGTCGTGGAACACGCTCTCCTTGATTATCTCGCTGTGGAGCTTGGAAACGCCGTTTACGGAATGTGAAGCCGCAACACACAGCGTAGCCATTCTGATCTGGTTGTTCCTGAAGATCGACATATCGTTTACCTTGTTGTCGGGAAGCGTTTCGGAAAGCTTCTCGCAGTAGCGTCTGTTGATCTCACAGATGATACCGTAAATTCTCGGAAGGATACGCTCGACAAGGTTCTGATCCCACTTTTCGAGAGCTTCTGCCATGACAGTGTGGTTGGTGTACGCGAATGTCCTGCACACGATGTCCCACGACTTGTTCCAGTCATAGCCGCAGTCGTCGAGAAGTATTCTCATAAGCTCGGGGATAGCGAGCGTCGGATGTGTGTCGTTTACGTGGATAGCTACCTTGTCGGGGAGATTTTCAAGCGTGCCGTAGATATTCATGTGGCGCATTACTATATCGCCTATCGAAGCGGCGCACATGAAATACTGCTGACGCAGACGGAGAGCCTTGCCTTCGAGGTGGTTATCGTTCGGGTAGAGGACCTTTGTGAGCGAATGTGCGATGTTGCTCGCGCCGAGAGCGTTAAGATAGTCGCCGGAGTTAAATGCGCTCATATCGAAGGACATACTCTTCGCCTGCCAGAGACGGAGCTTTGAAACGCCTTCACTGTCATATCCGGAGACATACATATCGTAAGGAACGGCATATACCGTGTTATAATTCACATGGTCAACGTGGTGATAGTCGTTGTCCCAGTATTCGCGGATCTCACCGTCGAAATGTACCTCGACCGCCTGATCCTCGACCTTGGAGAGCCACGACTCACCGCCGGGGAGCCAGTTATCCGGAAGCTCGGACTGCCAGCCGTCGATTATCTTCTGCTTGAAGATACCGTACTCATAAAGGAGCGAGTAGCCGGTAGCGGGATAAGCGCAGGTCGCGAGACCGTCGAGGTAGCACGCTGCGAGACGGCCGAGACCGCCGTTGCCGAGACCTGCGTCGGGCTCTTCGTCATAGATGACTTCGGGCTTTATCTTGTACTCTTCCTTGAGCACTTTCTCAACTATCTCATTAACGCCTAAGTTATACAGCGAGGTCTTGAGCGAGCGACCCATGAGGAATTCCATGGAGATATAGTAAACCTGCTTTCTGCCGACGGAATTGCACTTTCTCATAAAGGCATGGCGCTTTTCCTTGAGCTGTTCTACAACGAGCTTTGAGAGCGCTTTGTATATCTGGGTGCTGGTTGCGTCAGCGGGACCTGTTCTGAACTCATATTCAAGTGTTTCTTTCAGTTTTTTGCTTACAAACTCGGGTGTGAACGTTGAAGTCATTTAACATCAGTTCCTTCCATAATTAGTTGATGCAGCCGTATTTTTACCGCCGCGCATATCACATACACATAAATTATAGCACAAAAAGCATAAAATTTCAACAGTTTTTCGTTCTTGCAGTGTTTTTTGTAAAATCTTGCTATAATAGAGCAAAATTTTATGTGGAATATCACATAAAAACAGCGAAAATTCCGTTATTATTTTGTCAAATATGACCGTACAGCTCCGTAAACCCGGTGATATATTCGTCGGCTTCCGCTCTGATAAGCGCTTCATCCCGCGACGAAGTCTCGTCGTAAACGCCGACGGTACGGAAACCGCCCACCTTGGCGCCCTTTACCGCGATGTATATGTCCTCGAACACAACGGTCTCAGCAGCGGAAGCCCCCATGCGGCTGCACGCAAGCTCATAAACGTCCGGGAATCCCTTTTTCCGTGCGCACTCATCGGCCTCGGCATAAGCGGAGAAAAGCTCCTTTATGCCGCAGCGTTCGAGCGCGGGCATATATATATCGCGGCTTGAGGCTGTCGCGACCGCGAGCTTCACGCCCCTTCCCTTCAGGAAGCGCAGATAATCCGCCGCGCCGGCTTTTAGCGCGACTTCTTCGGAATAGAACCGGACCGCGTCGTTGTGCCACTCGGTCATGAGCTCCTCGGGCGTTGCGTCCAGCCCGAAACGCTTTATCGTGTAGTTTGCGGTCTCTGCCGCGCCAAGGTGAGCTATCGCGAGAAGATAGTCCTCCGGCACAGGTTCGACTCCGCGGCGTTTCAGGAACCGCGCGTCGAGCTCGTTCCAGAAAGGCATCGAATCAAAAAGTGTCCCGTCGAGGTCGAACACGGCGGCTGTAAAATCCGGGTCTTTAAGGTCTACGCTCATTCGCCGACTTTCTCCTTTATGTACTGTGCAATGAGGTCGGCGGACTTATCTATTCCGATGTCCGAGTTTATCGACAGATCGTAGGTCTGTACCTTTCCCCACGCATCGTCGGCAAAATAGTTATAGTACGCGATACGGCTCTTGTCCTTCTTTGTAAGATAAGTGCGGTAGTTATCCGCCTGCTCGCCGTATTCGTTCTTCACACGCTCTATACGGCTCTCAAGCGGAGCGGTGATGAAAACGTTGATAACGTCCGGACAGCCGCGAAGAACATAGTCCGCGCATCTTCCGACGATAACACAGCTTTCCTTGTTGTAGAGATCCTTGATTACACGGGACTGTGCTATGAATATCATATCGGACGCTGGAAGTATCTGGCTTCCGATATAAAGATGATACAGAAGGCTCTGGGTCTTTTTCTGGTCGTTGCGGCGGACAAATTCCTCGGTATAGCCGCTCTCTTTCGCGACGAGAGACAAGAGCTCGCCGTCATAATAGCCTATCCCGAGCTCTTCGGCAAGCTTCTTCGCTATGAGCCGACCGCCCGAACCGTATTCTCTCGATATAGTGATAACTGTCTTTTTCATACAGCACCTCTTTCCGACGCAGCGATGCACCGCGTCTCTGAACGTTAAGGCTATACCGCACAAAGAGCGTGCGGAGATTGCGCAGTCAGATTTTTCGTCAGATTGGCTAAATTTGACGCAGGCTTGCTGACGCAAGTCAAGGAAAATTTGGTCAAGATGACGGAATAATATGCAAGCAAGATGCGTGCGCCTATTTGTGCGGTATTGCCTTAATTATATTATACCACAAAACCGCGTTTCTGTCACTACCTTTTTTTGCGCTCATACGATAACACTGTCTTTGATTGCAATATTCCTCTTTTACAAATAAAATTTCTCTTGTTATTGACAAAATCCGCATAAGGTGATATTCTAATTATGTATCTGTTCATAAAGATCGGTTTTATGTGCAGAACCCTACCCGGACGCAGGAGGAAAATGAATTATGGCACAGAAAAATTCCGGCAGAAAAAAGAAACTCGGTCTTACGATACTGATCCTTTTTATCGCGGCAATACTGCTCACGGTCGTTATTTCGTCGCTTGTCACAATGGCGATGTTCAGGAACTATAACGACATGATAATGCTCGACCGGTCAAAAGTAGGTATGCAGGTTCTCGAAGACATGGTGGACGACGTGCTCGGCAACCTTGAAGACGCTTACTCGATGATGAAGGAGGACGGCGATTTCCGTGATGCCGCAGAAGCCGCAAACGAACCGGTACTCAAGGATTATCTGCAAAGAAAACTGCCCGGCGAACACTATTATATGGTTGTCGGCGACAAGAGCGGCACGATAACATACAAGAGCGAGAAATACCCGCTTAAATCGTTCAGTTACGCTCCGGTAGGCGCAGGGAAGACCATAAAAGGTATCGCAAGATGCGACGGCGAACTCGTCGCTATGTATGCGTCCTATGTAAAGGATCAGGACGGTCAGGAGTTCATGCTCTGCCTCGGTCTTGACATGAAATCCGACGAGTGGCTCGACGAGGTCATGAAGATCTCGAACTGCGATGCCACAGTATGGAACTGGGATATACGCTATGCAACCACCCTCAAGCGCGACAACGGCGAGCGCGCGACCGGTACGGATCTCAATGAGGACGTTCAGGAAGCTGTACTCAAAAAGGACGGAACTTACCTCGGTCAGCACGATGTCGTTGACAGACACTATTATGTTTCCTACCAGACTATGAAGGACTACGACGGCAACATCATAGGTGCATACTGGGCCGGTGCCGACGCGCGCGACGCGGACAAGGAGTTTATGATAGTCACCATCGCTTCTACAGGCACGGCTATCGTCCTCGTTATCATAAGCAGCATTATCATCTTCCTCTTCGTACGGAAGCGTGTCATAACGCCTATAAATCAGGTAACTATCCTTGCCGATGAAATGGAGCGCGGTCAGCTTAGCACCACAGCGGTGGATTACTGGTTCGTGAACGACGAAGTCGGCACATTCGCGAGAAAGCTCCGTTATTCAAAGAAGAGCCTAAGCAACTGCATAACCGACATTTCCGGTGTGCTCAATAAAATGGCGGACGGTGATTTCACCGAGCAGCCCGCCGTTACATACCCCGGCGACTTCGAGACGATAAAGACAAGTATGCTTAAGATCGAGGACGATCTCGGAATGACGCTCAGCCGTATGAATATGTCGTCCGATGAGGTGCTCTCCGGTTCGAGCCAGATGGCGGAGGGGTCTCAGTCGCTCGCCGACGGAACAACAAAGCAGGCATCCGCTATCCAGCAGATCTCCGCAACGATACAGGAAGTCTCCACACAGATAGCGAGCACCGCCGAAAACGCACAGCGCGCCGGCGACCTTTCGAGGCAGACCGAAGAAAAGGTCGATCACCAGGACGGCGTTATCACCAACATGGTCGAGGCTATGAACGAGATAAGCGACACTTCAAAGGAGATCGAGAAGATAATCAAGGCTATCGAAGACATCTCGTTCCAGACCAATATACTTGCGCTCAACGCGGCTGTTGAAGCGGCAAGAGCGGGCGATGCGGGCAAGGGCTTCGCGGTAGTTGCGGACGAGGTAAGAAACCTTGCGAACAAGTCCGCGGAAGCGGCACAAAACACATCGTCGCTCATCACAGCGTCTATCGAGGCGGTCGATAAGGGCGCAAAACTCGCAAATTCGACAGCGGAGTCCATGAAGGAAGTAAAGCAGATCTCCGCCGAGACCGCGAAGCTGATAGGCGAGATCGCCGAGGCAAGCGCAGAGCAGAACGACGCTATCAAGCAGATAACCTCGGGCGTGGATCAGATCTCACAGGTCATCCAGATGAACTCGGCTACTGCGGAAGAGACAGCGGCATCCTGCGAGGAACTTTCGGGACAGTCCCGTCTCCTGAAAGATCAGGTATCGAGATTCAGGATAAAGGAATAAACCGCATTCCACAAACTATACCAACCGAAAAGGAACTTTCGCCGATATATTTGTACATATCGGCGAAATTTTCTGTTTTTATTGACAGCGGGAGAAAAATATGTTATCATACTACTATGGTAATTGATTAGCATAGTAGTACATTAAAGCAAACAACAGGAAAGGAATATATATAATGAACTGGGAAAACAAAGTCAGAAAGGTCGTACCCTATACTCCCGGCGAACAGCCCAAGATAGGCGGCATAATAAAGCTCAACACGAACGAGAACCCCTATCCGCCGTCACCGGCGGCCAAGGCTGCCCTTGAAGCGTTCGACACAGACGAGATGAGGCTCTACCCCGCCCCGGACGCGTCGGAGCTCGTTGATGCGATCGCGGAAACATACGGTGTAAAAAGCTCACAGGTCTTTGTGGGCGTGGGCTCGGACGATGTCATATCAATGGCGTTCATGACGTTCTTCAACTCCGGCGAGCCTGTGCTCTTCCCCGACATCACATACTCGTTCTACGACGTATGGGCGGACGTTTACAGGATACCGTACAGGCAGATACCGCTCACGGCGGATTTCCGGATAAACGCGGACGATTATATTCAGCCCAACGGCGGTATCATCTTCCCGAACCCGAACGCCCCGACAGGTGTACTTGAAAGCGTGGATACGATCGAAAAGATCGTGAAAGCCAACCCCGACTCCGTTGTCATCATTGACGAAGCATACATCGACTTCGGCGGAACAAGCGTATTGCCGCTTACAGCGAAGTACGAAAACCTGCTCGTTGTACAGACTTTCTCGAAATCACGCAACATGGCGGGAATGCGTATCGGTTTCGCAATAGGAAGCGAAAAGCTCATAAAATACATGAATGATGTGAAATTCTCGGTGAACTCCTATACGATGAACAGGGTCACGATAAAATGCGGCGCTGCGGCGGTGCGCGACAGGGAGTATCTCGCTCAGACCAGCGGAAAGATCATAGCTACCCGCGAGACCGCGAAGAAGGAGCTTGCGAAACGGGGCTTCACTTTCCCCGATTCCATGAGCAACTTCATCTTCGCAAAGCCGTCAAAAGCTCCCGCAAAGACAGTATTCGAGAAGCTAAAGGAACGCAGGATATTTGTACGGTACTGGGATAAGCCGGTCATCGGCGATTACCTTCGCATAACGATAGGAACGGACGATGAGATGAACGCGCTGTACAGGGCGCTTGACGAGATATTCGAGGAGGAAGGCAAATGAGCAGGAAAGCAGAGATCGCAAGAAAGACCAAAGAGACCGACATCACGGTAAAGCTTGAGCTCGACGGAAAAGGCAAGCCCGTCATCGACACGGGGATAGGCTTTTTCGACCATATGCTCACGGCGCTTTGCGTACACGGCGGATTCGATATGACCGTTAAGTGCAAGGGCGACCTGAACGTTGACGGTCACCACTCGGTCGAAGATGTGGGTATAGTGCTCGGTAAAGCGTTCGCAGAAGCTCTCGGCGACAAGGCCGGGATAATGCGCTACGGCTCGGCTTTCATTCCTATGGACGAAGCTCTCGGATTCTGCTCGCTAGACATCAGCGCAAGACCTTTCCTCGTGTTCAGCGCGAAGTTCACAAACGAGCGTATCGGCGACTATGAGAGCTGCCTCACCGAGGAATTCATGCGCGCTTTCGCATTCAACGCCGGCATCACGCTTCACCTCCGCGAAGAGTACGGAAGCAACGACCACCACATAACCGAAGCGCTGTTCAAGGCGCTCGCGCACGCCCTTAAACAGGCTGTGGCGAAGAACACCGACGGCAAGGCACTCTCAACCAAAGGAACGCTTTAAACAATGCACAATTCCGGTGACATTTCCGAATCGTGACGGAGACGGAAGATCGCGTGCATAAGAAGCAGGAATGAAAGGAAAACAAATGAACGAACTTAAATTCTACCCCTCAAACAAGGCAGACGCTATCGCCTATATCTACACCCAGAAACAAGCCGAAAAAGGTTATTCGCCCGAGGAGCTGGTCGATATTTACAATGATGCTTACGACAGGATCATCAAGAAAATGAACCAGATACCGACCGGTAGACCCAAAACAGGCTTCTGATCGGGAAAGGGATAATTTATGAAGATCGCAATAATCGACTACGGCGCGGGAAATCTTTTCAGCGTCAAGAACGCGCTCGACTACATCGGCGCGGACAGCACAGTCACAAAAAGCGCTGACGTGCTTGAAAAAGCGGACAAGATAATACTCCCCGGAGTGGGAGCCTTTGCGGACGCTATGAAAAAGCTCGGAGAAACGGGACTTATACAGACGATAAAGGAACAGGCACAGAAGAAGCCGCTGCTCGGTATCTGCCTCGGTATGCAGATGCTCTTCGACAAGAGCTATGAGTTCGGTGAGACAGACGGGCTCGGACTTATACCGGGAACAGTCGAGCTCATGACGCCGCCGGATCTTCTGATACCGCAGATAGGCTGGAACCGGCTTCTGTACAACGAGAAATGTCCGATACTCGACGGGCTCGGAGATGAACCTTACGTCTATTTCGTGCATTCCTACGCGGCGAACTGCGCAAGCGGGAATGTCGCGGCGTACACGGATTACGGCGGAAATGTCCCTGCCTGCGTGTTCAGCGGAAATGTCTATGGCTGCCAGTTCCACCCCGAAAAGAGCGGAGAAACGGGGTTGAAGATACTTCGCAACTTTATAGCGCTGTGAGCAGAAGCTATAAGAAGCACCCGTTCAACAAGATCAACGGCGGAAGTGCGAAATGGGCTAAGACCCATTCAAACCGCCTTTTCCGCCGCCACAAGGCTCTGGCGGAACTGCGCGCCGGAAAGTCCGCGGTACACCGCAGATATACCGACCCAACGGACAGGCATGACGGGGAATCCCGCTTTACGCGCGCCGAAGCCGAGAGAGTATGGGACACCGAGGAGAGACTGCTCAAAAGCGGTGAGATGTTAGACCGGCACCGCTTCTGGGGGCATCAATGCTTCCGCACAAAGAAACAGATGCTTGACCACTGGGCAAAACACTACAGGAGAAAGTAAATGAAAGCTTACCGCATTATCCATATTGCCGCGAATATAGCTGCGGTCGGGCTGCTCGGCGGGTTTCTCGTGTATTTTCTGCTGTCATACAGCGGGCTTCCGGAGCGTATCGGCGTGCATTTCAGCCCGGTCAACGGTCAGTTCGACGTTTTCGCGGATAAGTTATTCGGGTTCTACCCGTTCGTTGCGGGCGGTGTTCTTATCGGGATATTCAGCCTGCTGACACTTCTCGCGAAGAAGATAAAAAAGCTCGGACTCAACATCACGGAGCAGGGCGACAAAGTGCTTCGCTGTGCGGCTGCGCTGCTGCTCGACCTGATGAAGCTGATGTGGGCAGGATTTTTCTCGTACTGGACAGTATGCGTCGTAAAGCAGGTCGGAATGGGCAACGGCACGTTCCTTGACGTGTTCCGCGTGTTCTTCATACTGGTGCTTCTTGCGACACCGATTCTTTTTTCGAGGATACAGGACAAATACCGCGCCGTTCCGAAAGAACGCAGCGTAAGCACGGATAATACCGCTGCGCCGCTTGAAAAACCGAAGAGCTTCCGCGTAACGCACATCATCGTGAACGTGGTATGTCTTGCGGCGCTCGGAGTGTTCCTCGTATGGTTCATTATCGCATACAGCGGACTTCCGGAGCGCATCGGCGTGCATTTTGCCTCCGACGGCAACTTTGATGTGTATATGCAGAAGATATTCGGACTATACCCGTTCGTTATGGGGTTCGGGCTGTTCGGGATATTCAGTCTCGCAAATCTCGGTGTCAATAAGATAAAGCGCATAGGATTAAGAGTTGACGCAAAGGGCGAGCTCATGATCCGCTGCACAGTGATCGAAACGCTCGACGTGCTGAAAATGATATGGTCGGCGTTCTTCTCGGTATGGGCGTACTGCGTGACAAACCAGACACCGATGAACACGACGTTCACGTACGCGCTGACGTTATTTTTTATCGCAGTGTTCCCTTTGACCGCGGGTCGTATCATAGTCACCGCAAAAAAACACAGCATAAAAGACAGCAGCACACAGTAAAGGAGAATTAAATGGACGATAACATTTTTTCGATCGTAATGTTTATAGTCGGCGGCGCGATACTGCTCAGCGCCGGGATAATAAGGCTCTCAAAGTCAACGGAGCTCATACCCCGCAGCCAGTTCGCAAAGATAGAGGACAAACAGGCTTACGCTGTGCAGTTTTCAAAGCTGCTCGCCCTGATAGGCTGCGCGCCGGTCATAGGCGGGCTTGTCGGTCTGACCGGTATCATACCGCTCGGTCTTGCTGCCGGCGGAGCTGCACTTGTCGGTGCGATAATAGCAGGTGTTAAAATTATGAAAAAGGTTATGTGAAAGGATAAGATATGATAATACTACCCGCAATAGATATAAAGGACGGAAATTGCGTAAGGCTCGTGAAGGGCGACTACGGCACGGCTCACAAGGTTGCCGAAAGCTACATGGACACGGCGAAGATGTTCGAGAGCTGCGGTGCGCAGTGGATACACATGGTCGATCTTGACGGCGCGAAGGACGCGAAAATGACAAACAAGGACATCTTCCTCGATGTCGCGAAGAACACGAAGCTGAAAGTTGAGGTCGGCGGTGGGATACGCACGCCCGAAGCTGCGGAGATGTACCTGTCTGGCGGTGTCGAGCGCGTAATTATCGGCTCTGCGGCAGTAAAAGACCCCGCACTTGTGAAGACACTGGTGAAAGAGTACGGTGAACATATCGCGGTCGGTATAGATGCGAAAAACGGTATGGTCGCGACAGAGGGCTGGCTCGAAACATCGGATGTACGCTTCACCGACCTTGCGAAAGCAATGGCGGACATAGGCGTTAAATACATCATATTCACCGATATATCAAAGGACGGCACGCTTCAGGGCGTCAACGCAGAGCAGCTCGACGAGATCAACAAGGCGTGCAGCGCAAACATCATAGCGAGCGGCGGCGTTAAGAACATAGAGGATATAAAGAAATGCTGTGAGCTCGGACTTTACGGCGCTATCTGCGGCAAGTCAATATACAGCGGAACTCTCGACCTGCGTGAAGCGATAAAGTGCGCACAATAAACGGAGACAAACATGAGAGAAATAGGAGCGGCGGAGACCGGAATGCTTCGTGAATGTCTGCTTGCGCTCGCGGAACACCACAACAAAGTTTCCGTTAATTTCAAGGGGTGCTACCCCAAAACTCCCGTTGAGCAGACGATGAAGAAATTTGCCGCCGATATAGATAGCGGAAAGTCCGCAATTGCTGTCATTGAGGACGGAGAAAACGTGATCGGGTTCTGCAAGACCGATATTGACGGCGAATACGGAGTGCTCGAGTATCTCGTTGTTCTTGAGGAACAAAGGGGAAAAGGATACGGCGCAGAGCTTATGGACTGGGCTATGAGCAGGTTCGACGCTTCGGGAGCGGTTACCATAGATGTAAAAGTTGCGGACGGAAATAACGCGGTCACGCTGTATGAAAAGTACGGGTTCAGAATGAACGCCCATATCCTGCGGCAGACGAGGAACCGCCCAGAATAACTTCATTGAAAAAACGAAATATACGGAGATAACAAACTGTGACTACTGAATACAGAAAAGCCGTATCAGAAGATGCGGAAATGCTGGTAAATATCTACAATGCCGCATTTTACAGCGATCACGTGAGATTCGGCGCGTGCCCCGGGTACGGTAAAACGACAGAAATGATGGAAGCATCAATAAGAGACAATCCGAAATATATCATACTTTGCGATAACAGACCTGTCGGATGTGTTTCCTGTAAAATGCTGGAAAAGAAAGAATATGAGATCACCTGCCTGTGCATTATTCCGGAGTATCAGGGCAAAGGACTGGGCACACAGGCCGTTCGGTTTGTAAAGGCTCTTTATGATGATTGGGAGAAGATCACTTTAGTAACACCTGTGGATAAGAAAGAAAACGTTAAATTCTACACCGAAAAATGCGGATTTCGTATAGTATCCATTGAAAAAGACGGTAATGTTGAACTTGCCCGATTTGTTGCCGAAAGATAAATTCTGGAACGATCCGGCGGAATATGACGGCTTCGGTCTGTATGGAGGACAAATATGTTAGCAAAACGAATTATCCCGTGTCTCGACGTGAGAAACGGAAAGGTAGTGAAAGGCGTGAATTTCGAGGGTATCCGCGATGTCGGCGACCCCGTTGAATGCGCATACGAATACAACAGACAGGGCGCGGACGAGATCGTCTTCTATGACATCACCGCTTCGCACGAGGGGCGCGGCGTTATGCTCGACGTCGTGCGCGAAACGGCGAAGAAAGTGTTCGTTCCGCTGTGCGTAGGCGGCGGCATAGCCACGGTCGATGATTTCCGCGACACACTTCGCGCCGGAGCCGATAAAGTCTCGGTCAACTCGCAGGCAGTGAAAAACCCTAAGCTCATAAGCGACGCTGCCGAAATTTTCGGGAGCCAGTGCGTCGTTGTCGGCATAGACGCGAAGCGCAACGGAAAAGGCGGCTTCTCAGTGTTCATCAACGGCGGTCGCGTGGACATGAACCTCGACCTCGGCGACTGGGTAAAAGAGATCGAAGAGCGCGGCGCGGGCGAGATATGCCTGAACTCCATCGATACCGACGGCACCAAAGCCGGGTTCGATATCGAGATGCTGAACTTCGTGTGCAGCCGCGTTAAGATACCCGTTATCGCGAGCGGGGGCTGCGGAAAGCTCACCGACTTCTCGGAGGTGTTTGAGAAAACACAGTCAAGCGCGGCTCTCGCGGCTTCGCTTTTCCACTTCCGCGAGCTCACCGTCGGCGAAGTAAAAGAACATCTGAAGCAGAAAAACATACCCGTAAGGAGCGTCTGAAATGAGCCTTATAGAAGAGACTGACGAGCTTATGCTCGATTTTGACAAGATTGCAAAAATAGACCCCGTCAACCGTGTCATTCCCGTTGCGGTGCAGAACCTCGACACCAGGGAAGTCATACTTATCGCCTACGTCAACGAAGAAGCGCTCAGGGAGAGCATAAAGCAGCGCAAAGTCATACTCTGGAGCACATCGCGCAACAAGCTCTGGTTCAAGGGTGCGGAAAGCGGGAACACCTTCACGCTCCACCACATCTTCGTGAACTGTGAGCAGAACTCGCTCGTCTTTCAGGCGACCCCGGACAAGGGCGGGATATGCCACACGAGCCGCAACGGTGTCCCGAACAACTGCTATTACCGCGAACTCGACATGGAAACGGGAAAACTCAAGTTTATAAACACTTGAAGTTTCGTCTTCGGCGGCAGATCCGAATCGTGACAGAAAAGACAGTAAAAATAACAGACCGATAGAAATGCTTATCGGTCTGTTTGTTTTTTTCATGCTTCGTCACAATTGTGCATTGATCAGGTGTTCTTGTCAACAGTGTGGAACTGCTTTAAGTTGCCGGTCTTGTTGCTGCGCTCGGCGAGAACGGCTTCGACTTCTTCCCACGGGAGACCGCGCTCGACACACATGACCATTATGTGGTACATAAGGTCGGCGATCTCGTTCTTAAGCTCGTTGTTATCCGCGTTCTTTGCCGCGATCACCATTTCGGTGCATTCCTCGCCGCACTTCTTGAGTATCTTGTCGATACCTTTCTCAAACAGATAGCAGGTGTACGAGCCCTCCTGCTTTTCGCTCTTGCGTTCTACGACGGTCTCGTAAAGCTCTTTAAGTACATTGTCCATTTTGGTTGTCCTCCATATTATAATCATTTGTACATAGGGAACCTCTAAAGTTTTTTTGGAAAGAGAGAGGGGTCGAGGGGAGAGAGAAAAGCCTTTTTGTTCACAAAAAGGTTTTCTCTCTCCCTCGCGGGGTTCGGGGTGGAGCCCCGAAACATTTTTCTGATGACCCTGTGTCATCAGAAAAATGTCATCTGCGCGGTGTCCTGAAGACCCTCGAAAACACCCTTTTCTTTGAGTTTTTCGATAACGGAGCTGTTGACTCCGGACTCGGCGGCGATGTCCTCAACGCTGACGTAGCCGCCCTTCTGCACCGCCTCATAAAGCATGATCGCCGCACTTTCACCGCAGCCGGCAACTGCCATGAACGGAAGGCGAAGATCGCCGTTCTCAATGAGGTATTTCGTCGCATGGGACTTCTCGTAATGCACGGGAAGGAAGTTTATTCCGCGGCAGAGCATCTCATAAACTATCTGGAGCGCATCATAGACCGCCTCGTCCTTAGCTGTCGCTTCGGGATTGGCTTTTATAGCCTGCATACGCCCCCTTACCGCTTCTTTTCCTTTGAGAACGGTATCTACGTCGATGTTCTCGGTGTGCTTCGTAAGTGTCGCGGCGTAGAACGCTGACGGGTGATATATCTTGAACCAGCCCAGCTTTACCGACGCCATAACGTACGCCGCAGCGTGCGCTTTCGGGAACATATACTTGATCTTCTTACAGCTGTCAACGTACCACTCGGGAACGTCGTGATCCTTGAACGCCTGATATATCTCGTCGGTGAAGAGTTTTTTCGCGTTGCCCTTTCGGGTGATCTCCATGATCTTGAACGCCATTTTCGGCTCAAGCCCCTTGTGGAGCAGATAAACCATGATGTTGTCACGGGTTCCGATAACTTCACTGATCGTGCAGACCTTGTTCGCGATGAGCTCCTGCGCGTTGCCGAGCCATACGTCCGTACCGTGCGACAGACCGGAGATCTGTAACATATCCGAGAAGTTCTTGGGTCTGGATTCCATAAGCATTCCGATAACGAACGGCGTTCCGAGCTCCGGAAGTCCGAACGTACCGGTCTTTATACCGGTCTCCTCGGCGGTGATGCCGAGAGCTTCCGGCGATGTGAAGAGGCTGTAAACCTTCGGGTCGGACGTCGAAACGTCCGCTATCTTCACACCGGTCATATCTTCAAGATGGCGGTAAAGCGTCGGGACATCGTGTCCGAGCTCGTCAAGCTTCAATATCGTATCGTGCAGCGCATGGAAGTCGAAGTGCGTGGTTATCATATCGCCCTCAGACTTGTCCGCGGGGTGCTGAACAGCGGTAAAGTCGTAAACGTCGTAGTTGTTCGGTACAACGACCATTCCGCCCGGGTGCTGCGAGGTCGTGCGCTTTACGCCCGTGAAACCGAGCGCAAGCCTTGTGAGCTCCGCCTGATTGACCGAGATCTGCTTCTTTTCGAGCCACTTCTTAACGTAGCCTATCGCCGATTTTTCCTGAATAGCGGAGATCGTACCCGCCTTGAAGACGTGATCCTGACCGAACAGGTCTTCGGTGTACTTGTGGACTTTTCCCTGCACTTCGCCGGAGAAGTTAAGGTCTATATCAGGAGCCTTATCGCCGTCGAAGCCGAGGAACGTCTCGAAAGGTATGTCGTGACCGTCGCGGAACATCGGTTCTCCGCAGTGCGGGCAGTTCTTTTCGGGAAGGTCGAATCCCGAACCCACCGAGCCGTCCGTGATGAATTCGTTGTATCTGCACTTCTTGCAGCGGTAATGCGGCGGAAGCGGGTTTACTTCCGAGATACCGGACATTATCGCGACAAATGACGAGCCGACCGATCCACGCGAACCGACAAGATAGCCGTTCTTCTCGGAGAATGCAACGAGCTTCTGCGCGATCATGTACAGAACGGAGAATCCGTGCTTTATGATAGACCCGAGCTCGCGTTCAAGACGCGCCGAAACTATCTCCGGTATCTTTCCGTCATAGCCGTACCAGTCCATCGCTCTGTCCCAGCAGAGCCGCTGGAGCTCTTCCTCCGCGCCTTCGAGGAACGGGGTGAACGTGCCCTTCGGTATCGGTCTGATGTTTTCTATCATTTCCGCTATCATCTGCGGATTTCTGACAACAACTTCCTCCGCCTTATCGTCGCCGAGATAGAGAAATTCTTCGATCATCTCGTCCGTCGTGCGGAAATAGAGCGGGGGCTGCTGCTCCTTGTCGTCATAGCCCTGTCCGACCTGAAGTATCTCGCGGAATATCGCGTCTTCCTTGTTCTTGAAATGCGCGTCGGTTGTCGCCACAACGGGTATCCCGAGCTTGTCGCCGAGGTCGCATATCCGCTTGTTTATCTTGCGGAGCTCAAGCTCGCTGTTCACCACGCCCTTGTCGATAAGGAAGTGGTTGTTGCCTATCGGCTGTATTTCAAGATAATCGTAGAACGAGGCTATCTCTTCGATCAGATCCTCTGATTTCTGCTGTTCTATCGCCTGAAATAGCTCGCCCGCCTCACAGGCGCTTCCTATGATAAGTCCCTCACGATAGTTCTTAAGCTCTGACATCGGTATGCGGGGCTTCTTGCGGAAGTATTCGAGGTTCGATTTTCCTATGAGAGTGTAAAGATTTTTCAGACCCGTGTTGTTCTTCACGAGTATTATCATGTGATAATACGGAAGGCTTCGCGGGTCGCTTCCGGACAGAAGGTTGAGGTCGCCGAGCTTCTTTATGTCACGCCCGCGGCGGCATTCGGATATAAGCTTCTGATATACCATTGCGAGCATTCTCGCATCATCTACCGCACGGTGGTGGTTGAAGTCGCCGAGCCCGAAATGATCCGCCATAGTATCGAGCTTGTGGTTCTTAGCGCCCGGAACGGCAGCCCTGCACAGCGCGACGGTGTCGAAGAACGCGGGACGGAAGCCGAGACGGTGACGCTCGTTGACCGCGCCTATGAACGACATATCGAACTTCGCGTTATGAGCGGCGAGCGGTGCTTTCCCGCAGAATTTTATGAACTCGGAGACAGCTTCCTTCTCCTTGGGCGCGTCCTTCACCATTTCGTCGGTGATACCGGTTATCTTCGTTATCTCTTCGGGGATAGGCTGTTCGGGGTCAACGAAAGTACGGAACTCCTCAACTATCTCCATTCCGCGGAGCTTCACTGCGCCTATTTCGGTGAGCCGGCAGGTCGCCGCGCTGAGACCCGTGGTCTCGGTATCGAATACGATGAGTTCGTCGTCTATGCTCCGTGAAGTACAGCCCTCGATAAGCGGTGCCTCATTGTTGACGAAATAGGCTTCCATGCCGTATATCGGCTTGAACTTCGTCTCCGGGTCGCCCTTGCGTATCTTATCGACGGTGTTCATTATCTCAGGGAAAGCCTGAACATTGCCGTGATCGGTTATGGCTACAGCGGGGTGTCCCCATTTGTACGCCTGCATAACGAGGTCGGCAGGCGGCGTTATCGCGTCGAGATCAGACATATTCGTATGCATGTGCAGCTCAACACGCTTGTTTTCGGCAGTGTCGCTCTTCGATACGGTCTTTACCGTCATTATCGACTTCGGCTCGATAACGAGTGAGTTCCCCGCGAATTTATCTATCTTTGCGCTTCCGTTGACAAGTATCGCAGCTCCGGGCTTCACGAACCCGTAGCCGCTTATCTTTTCGGCAGCGGTGAATATGCGCATCTGCTGTGACGAGGTACGGTCGGTGAAAAATACGGTCTTTGAAATGAACTTGCCGTCTTTTATGGACTTTTCCTCAACGGAAAAGACCTCGCCCCAGACGGTAACGTCCTCTGCTTCTTCGGTAAGGTCGATCATCTTCATCGGCGGGTCGTTTATGGGCTTGCCGATAGCGAGCTCCGCGTCATCACGCAACATATCGTGCGAGAACATGAGCTTCATGGGCTCCGGCGGGTCGTGGATAACGGGACCGCGGCTGAACGAACGTTTTTTCTCCCCTGCGGGAGCTCCGCCGCCGTAGCTTCGGCGTTCTCCTCCCCCGTCGGAGGGCGGAGGCGGTGCGGGCGTGGGAATGGGCAGTGCGGCGTCTTCCTGTGCGACCTTATCAGCGTATTCCTGCATATCGAATTCGGTCTTTCCGGTGAAAGCAACAGTTATATCTGCGCCGTAAAAACCTTTCGCAAACTTCTTTATCTGGGTGTCTATCCCCTCTTCAAGAAGCAGTGACGCGCCGTTGCTTTTAAGCTCGATATCAACGTGCTGACCGTCGATAGTCGCTTCCGCGTCATCGAAATAACCGTTGACGTTGTAACCCTCACGGCGCAGGAAAGTGGTGATATCGAGCACAGCATCGGTGTCGAAAGACTCTTTCGGGTATTTCGGGTAAATACTTACCCAGCGGCAGCCGAGCTCGCCGCGTATGCTGTCGGCGGCAGCAAAAAGCAGCGAAAAAGGAACTCTCTGCGTAAACTCGGTCTGGAGAAGAAGAGAGTCATCTGCTTTTTTATGAACGACGGAGAGGACAACGCCCTCCGCGCTTGCTTCGTCGAAAGCTATATTCTCAAACAGTTCTTTTAGTTTTGCAGGCAATTCAAACTTTCCTTTCAAAATAACACTTTTTATATTATATCACAAACGATTGAAATTTTCAATACAGAGATTTCTTTTTGTCAATGCGCAAACGTCTTCAGCTATCAGTTTATTCCGAATGTTTCACGATCGCGGAACAAGCCCTGTACAAGCCGGCGGAGCCCCGCATTGTCCTGAGCGGTGAGCTTCGGGTCGGCGGCAAGTATCTCCTCGGCAAGCGTGCTCGTCTCATGGACAAGCACAGTGTCCGCCGCCATATCCGCGATACGAAGCGTCGGAAGTCCGTGCTGCTGGGCACCGAAGAAGTTTCCGGGGCCGCGGAGCTTTAAGTCTTCATTCGCTATCTCGAAACCGTCCGAGGTACGCACCATCGTGTCTATTCGCGCTTTCGTATATTCCGACTTGCTGTCCGTGATAAGTATGCAGTGCGACTGCTCGGAACCCCGCCCGACGCGTCCACGGAGCTGGTGGAGCTGAGACAGTCCGAACTGCTCTGCGTTCTCTATGACTATTATAACGGCGTTCGGAACATCTATCCCGACCTCGATGACGGTCGTCGCGACGAGAAGCTTTATCTCGCCGTTCTTGAATCCCGCCATGACGCGGTCTTTCTCCGCCTGTTTCATTCGCCCGTGAAGCAGCCCTATCGGTATATCCCCGAACCATGTCTGCTTAAGGCTTTCGTAGTACTCCTCGGCGGAAGCCTTGTCCGTCATGGTCTCGCTTTTTTCGACAAACGGACAGACGATGTATGCCTGAAATCCGTTAGCTATGTATTTCAGTATAAAGCGGAATATCCTCTCACGATAGCCGGAGTCCACGCCGTAGGTCTTTATCGGTATCCTTCCTTTCGGCATCTCGTCAAGCACCGATACGTCAAGGTCACCGTATATCGCGAACGCGAGCGTGCGCGGTATCGGGGTCGCCGACATTACGAGTTGGTGCGGAACTGTCGGATGTTCCGCTGCTCCCGAACTGCCTTTCGCGGTAAGCACGGTCCTCTGACGGACACCGAAGCGGTGCTGTTCGTCGGTTATTACGAGTCCGAGGCGGTGAAACGCGACCGCGGATTGTATGAGAGCGTGTGTTCCGACAACGACCTGTGCTTCACCGCTCTCTATCGCGGAATAGACAGGCTTTTTCACAGTGCTTCCCGTAAGAAGCGCAACGGTGATGCCGTGAGGTTCGAGGAACGACGCGAGCGTATCGGCGTGCTGTTTCGCGAGTATCTCGGTCGGAGCCATGAGCGCGGACTGACAGCCGTTTCTGACCGCAAAATAGCAGAGCGCTGCGGCGACAAGGGTCTTGCCGCTTCCGACATCGCCCTGTAACAGCCGGTTCATGGGAGCTCCGCTTTTCATATCGCTTATACACTCATTGACAGAACGGAGCTGCGCACCAGTAGGTCTGAATGAAAGCCCCGAGAAAAAGGCGTTCATATCCACGTCGGTCAAGGCAAACGAAGCCGCTTTGCGGTCACGGCTCTTCATAAGCCGCAGTCCGAGCTGCAGCGTCAGCAGCTCCTCGAACGCAAGGCGGCGGCGCGAGTTTTCAAGAGTCTCGTGGCTGTCCGGGAAGTGAACACCGCCGAGAGCTTCCTTATAGCCGCAAAGCCCGTACTTTTCGCGCAGACCGTCGGGCAGGGGATCATAGATGCTGCACAGGGAGAGGGCGTTTCTGACGCAGTTCGACATGATATTGGCACTGATGCCCTCTGTAAGGTGATATTTCGGTACGAGCACGTTCGGGTCGTTCGCACGTATGAAAGACGGCGAACCGCACTCTTTCGCGAGTGCGGTACCTTTTATCCTGCCGAAAAAACAGTATTCCTGCCCCTCTTCGAGGCTGTCGAAGCTGTATTTGCTGTTGAAGAAAGTGATGAGAAAGGTGTCGGTGCCGTCGCTTACCGTTAGTTTGAAGATCGAGTAGCGCGGAGAAATATAAGGACGCAGCTTCTTCATAACGGTACCGCGAAAAACGGCGGTATCCTCCGGCAAAAGCTCGTTCATTGGTGTCGGAAGGCTATAGTCGGTATAGTCCCGCGGGAAGAAGCGCAAAAGGTCGCCGACAGTGAAAATACCGAGCGATTCGAGCGTTTTTGCGCGCTTCTCGCCGACACCTTTCAGCCTTGTTATGCTGTCGCTTTCGTGCATTCCGGCACCACCTTCCCGCCCACTTACGAAATTACCGATCTGCCGGCGTATCCTCGCCGGTGCGGCAGTGGGATTTTATGAAATCATACTGTTCCTTTGTAAGGTTATCTTTCTTTATATTTACAAATCTCGTCAGGGACAGCAGTATATACAGATTAGTCTGCGTTTCAGCAAGCCTGAAAACGCAGTCATAGCCGACTTTAAAGCTTCCGAAGCTGCGTATTACCTCGAAACCGTCCTCGTCAAAGCGAACGGTCTCGTCGCAGCCCTTGAGCTGCTTATCCGAGTTCCATATATCGTACAGTTCCTTTTCAGCCTGTTTTGTCCGGTACGCGTTTTTTGCGCGGTCTTTCGCGGTAAATATCACATAGATGTACACTACTATGATAAGACCGAGAAAAACAGAAAACGCTGAAAACCACTCGCTGTTGTTGGCTATTGCAAAATATATACACATTCCCTCAAAAAGTGCGCATAAGGCAAGCAGAATACAGAGCCCGGAACGGGACTTCTGCGGTGTTTTATAAAAGCTCACCCGAGCCTCGGCTATGGCTTGCTGTGCGCGCATGAACTCTTCATAAGTGTTTTTGGAATGTATCTCAAACATTTCGTGACCTCCTGCTGTTTTCTGCAATTATACCATATTACAGCCGAAATGTCAACGCGAACAGACGCGGCTTGTCCTGCGGGTGCTGGGGGAGTCTTGCCTCGCTGGGCACAGGTTCGTTTTCGCCCCGCGGCGAATGCAGATCTTCTGTCGTCATTTTGCGACGGCGGTGGCGACTTACTTTCTGTCCGTAGGCACAGAAAGTAAGCAAAGAACCCGTACCGCTTCGTGATCAAAGAAGCTCGACAAGATTATTGTTCTTTCAGAAAACTATGCGAATTAACAGCTCGCCGATTTCCGCGGAGCTCTTGTTCCGCGAGCTCTTTGAAAACTCGCGGAGAGATATTAAGCGGGAAAACACGGTTTTATCAGTTTCGCGCGCGACATCACACATTCTTGCAGTACGTCGGGTAATCGCAGCAGGATAAGTGGAGAGCACCGATTCTTTCCCCATGGGCGCTCACTTCGACGACGGTCACTTCAATTGGCTTTACGATTGCGCCGCAGTTTAATGGACGGGGTCAGTTCCCGCCTTCGTTAGTCTCGTTCAGCGAAAGCGGCTAACCTGAAGGTAGCCGTTTTCGCTGCGGTTTCTTTGTACGCGCGCATCGTGCGCGCTTTTGGGGAACCGTGCCGCGGCATCCTGCCGCGGCGCTGAATTCGATAGTATATCCATCCTTTAGTATTATCCCATTCCCTTACTACCCCGTCACCCGAAAACTATCTCGATTTGATGAACCATATTAACAGGACACCCGAACCGTGACCCTTAAAGCCCATTGAAGAGCCTATGACCGAGCCGAGCACCCATTCGGGAAGCATCGGTGATGACTAATGCGTTCATCGGGGCTCTGTCTGCGGAAGAAGATATCATCAGGAACGTGCGAGAGCGAGATCGCCGCGGCGACAAATCTTCGCCCCTTCGCCGAGAGCTTGTCAAAGAGCTCGCTGAACCTGACTCTGTGCGTTTCACGGAATTGCGCTTAGCGGCGTACCGACAAGCGGGTACTGTTCTTTACGAGCTTCTTTGACAGCGCGACGGCTATGCAGGACGCATTGTAGCACGACCCAAAGCGCGCACGATGCGCGCATATAAAGTCGTGCATCACGGCGTTCTTTGCCTGCTTTCTGTCGCTCGGACAGAAAGCAGGTCGCCTCGCCACCGAGATATGGCGGTAGATCCTCTGCTCCCGCCGCGAGGCGAAACCGAGCCTGCACTCTGCGAAATCAAAAACGATGTTTCCATCCGCAAATCACTGCTTCAACGGTATTTTGACAACATACTCAACGAAATCTTCGGTGCGGTTCTTCGTAGTCTCACAGTTTATCCCAGCTTCTTTCATAGCGTCGATCGTTTTGTTGAACGTGTTAATGTAGAGACTGACCGCGCGGAAACTCCAGCGCTTGTGGACAGTCGGCTTATGCGGTCTGCCTTTGAGAAGCTCCTCGATATATGCGTCAGTCTGAGCTGTGTTGAGCTGGTTCGAGCCGATATAGTGTATCGCGTCGGGACGCTTGTCGCCGTCAAGCCGCAGCAGCGCCCTCGCTTGCCGCTCAGTAAGCTTGTACTTCACAACAAGCGCCTTTTCGTCGTCCGAAAGCTTAAGCAGACGCAGCTTGTTCGCGATAGTTGACTGTGCCGTCCCAAGTCTCGCGGCAGCTTCCTCCTGCGTGAAACCGTAATAGTCGATCAGGTTTTTGATAGCATAGGCTTCTTCCATAAAGCTCAGATCGGCGCGCTGTAGATTTTCAAGAACGGCAAGTACAGCCGAATCCTTTACCGACGCGGTAATGATAATACAAGGAACATAGCTCATATTGAGAAGCTTGCACGCCCGAAGACGCCGCTCGCCCGCAATAAGCTCGTATGTCAGACTGTTCTCGACGCGGCGTACAGTGAGCGGCTGCAATATCCCGTTCTGCTGAATGCTCACAGCAAGCCGCGAAAGCTCGTAATCGTCGAATATTACACGGGGCTGTGCGGGATTAGGAACTATCGAGCTCACCGGAAGCTCAACGACCTTGTTGACCGCGTTCTCTGTCTGTGTTTTCTGAAAAATTGCCATTTTTATACCTCCCGAAATGCGGCGCCTGCCGGATAGCTTTTTCTCATAATAACACGGGAGTATGCTTATTTCCACACAAAAAATCCCCCGTTTTACGGCAGACTGCTGCTTCAGACGGGGAGATATGACATTTTACGGCAGTACCCGCCGCCTTTTACCGGCGAAACGGGCTGCAAAAGGTCGGAAAAGATCAGCGTTTTCTGTCGGCACTGACAGAACCGTCGCTGTAATATGCTATGACACTGCGCACTGTGCCGCTGTCAAGATCGGTGCCTTTTATGGTGATACCGGACTTGTTCATGAGCTCGGCAGCATTTACGTCCGAAAGGCTGCACCGTATCGCGTTAACTCCGGTGCAGACGACAGTAAGCTCGGTGTCGCTCACATTTATAGCGCCCTCTTCGCCGACTTTAAGCTCACGGTACGATTCGCTGTCACGTTCGGTGACGTATTTTACTGCCTTCCCGTCGAGCGCCCGAAGGCTTTTAATGTCCATTCCCGTGGACTTCTTTTTACCGAAAAGCATAGTTTTTCCTTTCTTTCGGCACTCTTTCCCGCTGCGCCGCGGTCCGGCACGCTGCCGCAGGCTGTACCGCAATTGTACATTGTGCACCGTTGATTGTGAATTAGTAATATTATTGTATCACAGCCCGTCACCCGTGTCAAGGTTTTGTGCATACATACAATTGACATCACGCGGGGGAAAGTGTAAAATAAATTATATATGGTTTCGATTTTTAAAAGGGTGATCTTCACAGTGCTCCAGTGCACATGGGGGATACTCCAGACGCTTGCGGGCGCGGCGGTGTTCCTCGTGCTCATAAAACGGAAGCACTTCATATACCGCGCAGGGATAGGTACCCTGTGGAGCAGAGGTGAGAGCCTGTCGCTCGGACTGTTCTTCTTTGTTTCCGAACAGTCTCCCGAAGACCGGCAGAACGAACTCTGCGCCCACGAATACGGGCACAGCATCCAGTCGGTGATTCTCGGACCGATGTTCCTGCCGGTCATAGGGTTACCGTCATCGTTATGGTGCATGATGCCGTACTTCGAGCGGCGGCGCGCAAGAAAGGGCAGGTCGTATTACAGCCTTTACACCGAGCGCTGGGCAAACGCCATAGCCGAGAAGCTCACCGGAGAAAAGATGAAAATACTAAAGTAACTGCATTCCCGACGGAATGCCGGAGGTAAGTATGAAGAAAGAAATAAACCGCTGTATGGGCTGCATGAGCGAGAAAATGTACAGCGGGCCCTGCGAGGTATGCGGATATATAGATAACGACGCGTACCCGTCGGACTGCCTTGCTCCGAGGACGTTCCTCGCGGACAGATATGTCATCGGAAAGCTGATATCAAAGGGCGGCGAGGGTGCATTGTACCTCGCGTTCGATACGAAGCTTGAAAAGACGGTCGAAATAAAAGAATTCATGCCCGACACGCTCTGTAAGCGCGGCGAAGATAAAGAGTCCGTGGAAGTGATCGACGGCTGTCTGCCGCTCTTCAAGTCATATCTTTCGGAGTACGCCGATCTGCACAAACTGGTGATGACCGGCATCGGCGGCGACGGGCTCAAAAGATCGTATGACATATTCGCGGCGAACGGCACGGGATATGTTGTCACCGAGCACATTTCCGGTACGACACTCGGCGAGTATCTTGAAAACAACCGCGGTTTGCTGTCGTGGGGCGAGCTTTCACGGCTCTTCTTTCCTCTTTTCGCGACGCTTTCGGAAATGCACGAAAAAGGCATAATCCACAGAGGATTAAGTCCCGATACGATAATGATACGCGACGACGGAAGACCTGTCATTTCCTCCGCCGAGATCTCTGCGGCAAGAACGGCAGATTCCCGCCTTACAAGCGAGATGTCCGCAGGCTACGCGGCCTGTGAGCAGTACGATCTCTCCGAGCGCCAGGGCGCATGGACGGACGTTTACGGCATAAGCGCGGTGCTTTACAGGGCACTTACCGGGGTCACCCCGCCCGACGCGGTATCACGAAAGGCTTCCGACACCCTTGAACCCGTGAGCAAAGTCAACGAGGACGTTCCGGCTTACGTCTCCGACGCGATAGCGGCAGGTATGTGCGTTTCCGGACAGGGCAGGATACACGACATCACGACCCTGCGTGCAAGGCTTTACGACGCGCCGCAGGAGCCGGAGGCTCCCTTCGCGCCGTCCGCTTCCGAAGACGGACCTATAACACCGAACGTACACGTCAAGTTCGATATAGAGGAGCAGGAAGAGCACCGTATAAAGGCTGCCAAGAAGAAAAAGCAGAAAAAACAGGAACGCAGGAACATCGGTACTGCAATAGGGCTCTTTATCTTCCTCGCACTGGTGATAGCGCTCGTTATCTGCATAATCTACTTCTCCGAACAAGCGCGTGATATACAGGAACATCCCACTACGGCTTCAACAACGACGACAACGGAGGAACCCGTCGAAGAGCACACCCGCGCGACCACCGCAAAGCCCGTCGAGACCGTTCCTGCGGAAACGACAGAAGCGGCAGTGGAAAAGATGCTTATGCCGAACCTCGTCAACAGATTCTTCAACTCGTCGCTCAAAGGCAGATATTCAATTCTTGTATTTGAGACAGAGGAAGAATACTCGGATACTTTCGCCGAAGGCATCATAATGGAGCAGGATATACCCGAAAACACCACCGTCACCGAGGGAACCGTCGTTCATCTTAAGATAAGCAAGGGCGCAGCTTACACTCTACTGCCCGACTATATAGGCATGAAACTAAGCGATTATACCAATAAGCTCACCGAACTCGGCGTCCGTTTTGAGACGGTTTCGGAAGAAACGTCCGAGGTCAAGAAGGGCTACGTCATAAGATGCAGCAAAGAGATCGGCGACAAGGTATATATCTCCGAAAACGAGCTCGTCACCGTTTACTATGCGGTAAAACCCGCAAAGACGACCACGACGACCGAAGAAGTCGAGATACCGATAGATGCGCCGCTCGACGACGAGAACGAATACGAAGAACCGGTGTGGTAATATAAAAGGAAAGACCGAATGGAACTTAAAGAACTCAGAGATGAGATAGACAAGATAGACGATGAGATAGCCGAACTTTTCAGGCAGCGCACACAGATCGCGTGCGAGATAGCGGAATACAAGCGCGAGCACCGTATGGAGGTGCTCCAGACCGGACGCGAGGACGAGGTTATAAAGCGCGCTCAGTCGAAGATGCCGCCGGAGCTTGCGGACGGAACAAAGCTCCTGTTCACGACGCTCATGGATATATCCAAGTGCCGCCAGCAGCAGCTTCTCACCGAAGTGAAACCTTTTGTCCCCGAAAGCGAAGTGGCTTTTCCGACTGTCGGAGCGGTCACGAAGGGAAGCTATACCGCCGATGCCTGTAAGAAATTCTGCGGCGGGAACTGTAAGATAAAGTATTATCCGGATTTCGCAAGCGTTTTCCGCGCAGTCGAGGACGAAGCGATAGATTACGGCGTGATACCGATAGAGAACTCGACAGCAGGCGAGGTCGCTGCGACTTTCGACCTGATGCTTCGTCACAGGTTCTATATCTGCCGCAGCACGATGATACCGATAAACCATGTTCTTGCAGGGGTGAAAGGCGCGGATCTCGGCGACGTAGAGGTCGTCATGTCGCACGAAATGGCGCTGAAACAGTGTTCCAACTTTCTTGAGAAATGCGGTTTTGCGTATGAGGAAGCGACCTCAACGGCAAAAGCGGCGGAGCACGTCGCGGGATTAAAGGACCGCTCGGTCGCCGCCGTATGCTCGGCATCCTGTGCAGAGCTTTTCGGGCTTGAAGTGCTCGCCGACGACATAACCGACATACGCGACAACTACACCCGGTTCATCATGATCTCGAAAGATCTTCAGATACCGAAAGACGCGTCCGTTGTGTCGCTGTGCCTTACAGTCCCGCACACAGCGGGAAGCCTTTACCGCCTTCTGACGAAATTCGCGTACTGCGGGCTCAACCTCTGCCGCATAGAGAGCAAGCCCATGCCGGACGCGCTCGCGTACCTCAAAGATGACGCGTTCGAATTCATCTTCTACCTCGATTTCATCGGTTCGGTCAAGGACGAGAACGTGGTGAAGCTCCTGACCGACCTTGAGCGGAACATGAAATTCTACCGCTTCCTCGGAAACTATGAAGAGATCTGAAACAATGCATCTCGCATTCAAAATTTTTATTTCATAAAAATTTGAAAAATCTCTTGCATTTGTCAGCAAAGTGTGTTATAATGTTTTTTACGTTATGAAAAAATGAACGGATACTTACGGAGGAATTAAAATGTCAGTCATCGAAATCGTATTTGCAATACTTCTTATACTCTCCTGCGTTTTCATCATAGCTATCGTGCTCATGCAGGAATCAAAGCAGGGAATGTCAAACGTTATCTCGGGCGGAAGCGCGGATAACTACTTCCAGAAGAACAGCGGAAGAACAAAGGAAGCAAAGCTCTCAAGAGCAACAAAGGTCGCGGCAGTTATCGTATTCCTTGCAGCTATCGCGGTAAACCTCATCTCAGTTTACTGGGGCGGAAGCACCGAGTCCGGCAACAACGGGACCTCTATCGGCACCGCCGGCGATATAGCTGACCTCATGAACGACGGCGAGATCACCGTTGCAGAGAGCACCGACCCGAACCTTATTGAAACTGCTGCATCAACAGACGCGGCTGAAACAACTACAGCAGCAGAAACCACTACAGCAGCAGCGGAAACAACTGCCGCAGCACAGTAATAACACAGCACATCGGAAGTGCCGCTTCGGCGGCACTTTTTTAAACCCGGATTTCCGGAGGAAACGGAGAAAGCTATGTCAGACAACGCAAAAAAACACTTATCGGCGTACTTTGATATTCCCGACGTATCGCTTTTCCTCGAAGGCAACACCTTTACGGGAAGCGAAAATACCTTCAATTTCCGTATAAATCCCAACGGCGGCAATCTCATATCGAACGTATGGTACGGAATGAAGTGCTT
Organism: uncultured Clostridia bacterium; assembly: GCA_947168885.1. Taxonomy (GTDB): domain Bacteria; phylum Bacillota; class Clostridia; order Oscillospirales; family Ruminococcaceae; genus Ruminiclostridium_E. Next base: position 130,425 of record CAMVNQ010000003.1, read on the forward strand.
TGAACTTTCGGAGATGACCGACACCCACGAGGAAGAAAAGAGCGCAGACGGACTCGCCGCGCTCATACACCATATAGACGGTGAGTACGAGAAGTATCTGAAACTCATCGCAAACGGCGAGGTACAGGGCAGAAGGACATATAAACCTAAGGGCACATAAAAAAGTACAAAAAAATCGCTTTCCCCTCTTGACAAAGAACAAAAAACGTTGTATAATGTCATAGTAATTATAAACATAAGCAGATCGGATCTCACCCGCCGACGCGTGAAAGCTGTCGGGCGCGGTCGTTTATAAGATGCTTTATCCCGCAGAAATGCGGTTTATATGTATCTTTAAGCGCAGGTGAGTCCTGCGCTTTTGTTGCTTTTGAAAGGGAGTGTACACCATCAGCAAAAAGGAACTTCTCATCAACGACGAGATACGCGAAAAGGAAGTCAGAGTTATCGGAGCAGAAGGAGAACAGCTCGGAGTCATGTCGTCGGCAGACGCACTCGCAAAAGCCGAGGAAGCAGATCTCGACCTTGTACTCATTGCCCCGCAGGGTAACCCGCCGGTATGTCGTATAATGAACTACGGCAAGTATCGCTTCGAGCAGGCAAAGCGTGAGAAAGAAGCACGCAAGAACCAGAAACAGGCAGAACTCAAAGAGATACAGATGTCGCTCAACATCGATACGAACGATTTCAACACCAAAGTCAATCAGGCCTGCAAATTCCTGAAAAACGGCGATAAGGTGAAGCTTCGCGTGCGTTTCAGACGCGCAAGAGAGCTTACCCACATGAACCTCGGTGAGGAACTGATGAAGAAATTCGTGGATTCCTGCGCTGAATACGGAAGTACGGAAAAGTCTGCCGTTCTTGAAGGCAAGAACTATATGATAGTTATCTCGCCCAAAACTTCGGCCGCACCCAAAAAAGCAAAAACTGCCGACGGGAATGCCGACGACGAGCAGTAAAATAACGCAATAAAAAGCAAGGAGGAAACTAAAATGGCAAAGAATAAGATCAAGACACACAGCGGTGCCAAAAAGCGCTTTAAGTTTACAGCTACAGGCAAGATAAAGTATCAGCGTACAAACCGCCGTCACAGACTCACACAGAAGGCTACAAAGCGTAAAAGAGTAAATCGTGCAGCAGGTTATGCAGACAGCACGAATATGGCGGAAGTAAGAGCACTTATGCCCTACGCAAAGTAAGAGAAAGAACAGGAGGAACAGACTATGGCACGAATCAAGGGCGCTTTAGCCACACGCAAAAGAAGAAATAAGACTTTAAAGCTCGCAAAGGGTTACTGGGGCGGTAAGAGCAAGCTCTTTAAAACCGCGAAGGAAGCCGTTTGGAAGAGCGGTCAGTATGCATACATCAGCAGACGCTTAAAGAAGAGAGACTTCAGAAGACTCTGGATCGCGAGAATCTCCGCAGCTTGCAAGCTCAACGGAATGAACTACTCGACATTCATCAACGGTCTCAAGAAGGCTGACATCTCGCTCAACCGCAAGATGCTCTCCGAGATCGCGATAAGCGACGCAGCAGGCTTCACAGCGCTTTGCGACAAGGCAAAGGCTGCACTTTAAGAAAATCAAATATCACGCTCGCGCGTGTGCGGGCGTGATATTTCGCATTTATAAGGACTGACGGCTTCGCACTCTGCAACTTCGTTTTTTATACTATCTCCGGACTTCGAGGCAGAAATCATGTTTTTGCAGCACGCCGTCGCAGCTTTCGTGCACTTCACTCATTTCCATGAGACTGACGGCTGCGAGGCAGAGACGCGCTGCTTGCAGTAATGTACAGACGGTCTCGGTGCCGCCGTCGCGGCTTCAGTGGTGTTTCGGGGGTAGTATCCCGATCTTCTCGTCCTTTGAGACGACTTTTTCCGAAAGCTCGGTCTCGTCCTGATGACGATTGAAGTAGAATATGTAAATGAGGATACACGCTACGACTGCAAGTATCACGCCGCGCGTTATATAGCCGAAAACGAAGCTTCCGACACTCTCGTACTGCTCCAAGTACTGCGGAAAGCTGTGCAGCGCCTGAAGGAATGACACCTCTGCGAATTTCGCACAGGCACGCACTCCCGCACCGAGTCCCGACAATACGACCGCGGTGATCGTGAAAAGCGGACATACTATGACTCCGCAGGCATCGAGCTTGCGGGCGATAAACCGATAGTCCGCAAAAACCACGACAGCCGTAATACCCGACAGAATATAGGTCGAGATCTCGAACCGCAATTCAAGCGTGTTTATCTCAAAATCCGCGTTAACGGTGAGTATAGCTATTACGACCATTGCGAAAGCACCGAGAAGAGCTCCGAGAACCCCGAGTATGCTACGTAAATCGAACCTTAGCTTTACTCGCACAGAACCGGACGGAACTTCCTCGGCAATGACCTGCTTCTCACGCGGAAATGAATACGGCTCTCCGACAAGACCGAGCTTTTCAAGCTCCTCGGTAAGCTTATCTAAAAACTCTGTAAGATACACGATATTTTCCTGTAACAGCGAGTATTTGTCAAGCTCAGCGCAGACATACCCGACTTCACAGGACTGGCTCATCACAGTATTCTTAGGTAAGCCTTCACCAAGAGCGGTAACAAGCGGGAATATCACGGACTCACGCTCGAACGGACGCTCACAGAACACCTTAACGGTGTAGAGGTCACCCGCATCGGCAACTATAACGCCGAAGCCGTGCTTCATGCCGTAAAGGGACGCGCGTTCGCCGGAGTACTCAAGACCCGTTTCTTCGGTTATACCGCCAAGTTCGGAAAACATATCATCACCCGCTTCAAATCTGCTTTATGCAAACATTTTACCACACAACAGGTGTAATGTCAAATGATAATTTCATCGAGAAAAAATCCGGCGGTAATGCAGTTCCGCGAACTCAATAAAGAGCGAAAGTCACGCGATTCCCTCGGGCTCTTCAATATCGAAGGCGTGCGGCTCTGCCGTGAAGCTGTGCGAAACGGCGTCGGAATCGTCTCCGCGCTTGTCACGGCATCGGCGGCAGAGAAATACCCCGACGCATACCGAGAGCTGTGCGAAGTCTGTACGCCGGAACTAATTACCGACGACATCGGTTCGTACATTTCCGACACAAAGTCGCCGCAGGGAATGTTCATCACCGCAAAAAAACTTGACAATTCCGCAAAAATGTGTACAATAGAGTGCGGCAGGCTGATACTTCTCGACGGGTTGCAGGACTCGGGGAACATCGGCACGATAATCCGCACCTGCGATGCTCTCGGCATCGGCGGAGCCGCCCTCTCGCCGGACTGCGCGGACATATATTCGCCCAAAGTCGTCCGCGGTGCTATGGGAAGTCTTTTCAGGCTGCCGATAACGGTAACTCCCCTGCCCGGTTTCATAGCGGGATTACAGGCGGACGGATACACGGTTTACGCGGCTGTGCTAAACAAGGAAGCGGCAAGCATAGATGAAGTAAGATTCCCCGACAAGTGCGCCGTTGTAATAGGAAACGAGGGCAACGGTGTGTCGCAGGAAGTAATAAAAGCGGCAGGAAAGAGCATATATATCCCGATAGAAAACGCCGAATCGCTCAACGCGGCGATAGCTGCGGCAATATTATGCAATGAGATGAGAAAAAGCGGTTTATATAAATAAATGCTATTGGGTACCTCTAAAAACCGCTTTGAAAAGAGAAAATGAGATAGCTGCGTCGGATACAAGGAAAGCCGACGAAGCCGGGCTGGCGCCCGGTTAGGAGGTTTGACGCAGTAGACGGCGTGGATAGCTCTTTTTCTCTCAAATTGGGTTTTTAGAGGTTCCCTATTATTAATCCAAAATGAAAGGTTGACTGAAAGTTGTCAGATTTAGTAATCGTTGAGTCGCCCGCAAAGGCGAAAACTATCAAGAAATACCTCGGAAAGAATTTTGACGTTGTTGCTTCCGTGGGTCATATCCGCGACCTTCCGAAGTCAAAGCTCGGCGTTGACATAGAGCACAACTTCGAGCCGCAGTATGAGAACAAGCGCGAGAAATCGGCGCTCATAAAAGAGCTCAAGGCCGAAGCGAAAAAGGCAGATACCGTTTACCTCGCGACCGACCCGGACCGCGAAGGAGAAGCTATCTCGTGGCATCTCGCACACGTTCTTGACCTCGACGGCACCAAGCCTATCAGGGTCACTTTCAGCGAGATCACCAAGACCGGCATACAGAACGGTATGTCCTCGCCGAGAAGCATAGATATGGATCTCGTCAACGCACAGCAGGCACGCCGTATTCTTGACCGTATAGTGGGTTATAAGCTCAGCCCGTTCCTCTGGAAGAAAGTACGCCGCGGTCTCTCCGCCGGACGTGTCCAGTCGGTAGCGGTACGCCTTATAGTTGACCGCGAAAACGAGATAAAGGCGTTCGAGTCGCAGGAATACTGGACAGTTGACGCGAAGCTCCACGGAAGCGCGTCAAAAAAACAGTTCCCGTCAAAGCTCACCGAGATAGACGGAAAAAAAGCCGAACTTAAAACAAAGGAAGAAGCCGACAAGGTACTCGACTACTTAAAAGACAAGGATTTTATCGTTTCTTCGATAAAGAAATCCGTACGCAAGAAACAGCCCGCTCCGCCGTTCACGACCTCGACCCTCCAGCAGGAAGCGTCAAGAAGGCTCTCGTTCAACGCGAGAAGGACCATGAAGACCGCGCAGGAGCTTTACGAAGGTATCGAGCTTGAAGGGCGCGGCGCAGTAGGTCTTATCACTTACATGAGAACCGACAGCCTGCGTGTTTCCGAAGAGGCACAGAAAGCAGCGACAGAGATAATCCGTGAGCGCTACGGCGACGAGTACGTTCCCGCAAAGCCGAGAGTATATAAGTCCCGAAGCAATGCCCAGGACGCGCACGAAGCTATACGCCCCTCCACTATCGACATTACTCCCGAGGAGATAAAGGGAAGCCTCACGAACGACCAGTTCAAGCTTTATAAACTCATCTGGGAGCGCTTTATGGCGAGCCAGATGGAGAACGCTCTGCTCGACTCGGCAGTTATCGACATAATGGCGGGGAACTGCCTTTTCAAGACCACCGGCTTTACCGTGAAGTTCGACGGCTTCACCCGCCTTTACGAAGAAAGTTCGGATAACGCGAGCGAAGAGGGCGGTGCTATCCCGAAGCTCTCGGAAAACGAGAAGCTGAGCGTAAATTCGCTGCTCGGCAACCAGCACTTCACCCAGCCGCCGCCGCGCTACACCGAAGCAAGCCTTATCAAGGCGCTTGAAGAGAACGGCATCGGCCGTCCGTCAACATACGCACCGACTATCACCACGATACTCGACAGACACTACGTTGAGCGCGAGCAGAAGCAGCTGAAGCCCACTCCCCTCGGCGATGTCATAACCGATGTCCTCAAAGACCATTTTGAGAGCATCGTCGATACAAAGTTCACCGCACAGATGGAAGGCAGCCTCGATAAAGTCGAGGAAGGCAAGACAAAGTGGTACGACGTTCTGAAAAACTTCTACGGCGACTTTGCTTCGACACTCGAAAAAGCAGAGCACGACATGGAAGGCAAGCGCGTAAAAGTGCCGAACGAGCCTACCGATATAATCTGCGAAAAGTGCGGAAAGCACATGGTCATAAAGATAGGTCCCTATGGGAAATTCCTCGGCTGCGAGGGCTTCCCCGAGTGCAAGAACACGAAGAAGATCGTGAACGAGACAGAGGGAAAATGCCCGAAATGCGGCAAGAAGATGCTCGCAAGAAAGAGCAAGAAGGGCAAGCCGTTCTTCGGCTGTGAGGATTACCAGAACTGCGGCTTCATGACATGGGACACACCGGTATCCGACGTTTGCCCCCAGTGCGGTTCTACGCTCTTCAAGAAAGCCGGAAAGAAGGGCAAGCTCTACTGCGCAAAGGAAAACTGCGGCTATGAAGCCGAGAGCAGCAGCGACAATGAGAGCTGATGTTATAGGCGCGGGACTCGCGGGGTGTGAAGCGGCATGGGCGCTCGCGAACCGCGGCGTTGACGTGACGCTTTATGAGATGAAGCCGTCGAAAAAGTCCCCCGCTCACCGCTATAACGGTTTTGCCGAGCTCGTTTGCAGCAACTCGCTCAAAGCGTCACGTGTCGGAAGCGCCGCGGGTATGCTCAAAGAGGAGATGCGGATACTCGGCTCGCTTATAATCGAAGCGGCGGAAGCTACCGCCGTGGAAGCGGGCGGCGCTCTTGCCGTGAACCGCACGGACTTTTCGGACTACATCACCGCGAAGATACGTTCGCACCCGCACATAACCGTTGTTGAGCGGGAAGTCACCGCGTTCCCCGAAAAAAACACTGTCATAGCGACGGGTCCGCTCACGAGTGAGCCGTTCGCCGACGTGATATATGAAAAGCTCGGAAAAGCGCTTAGTTTCTACGATGCGGCTGCACCGATAATCACCGCGGAAAGCATTGATATGTCAAAGGCTTTCTTCGCGTCACGCTACGACAAGGGCGGTGCGGACTACATAAACTGTCCGTTCAGCCGCGAGGAATACGAAGTATTCTATAACGCTCTCGTGACTGCGGAGACAGCCCCTCTGCACGAATTTGAAGACCTGACGGTTTATGAAGGCTGTATGCCGGTAGAGGTGCTTGCAAAACGCGGCGCGGACAGCGTGAGATACGGCTGTATGAAGCCGGTCGGGCTAACCGACCCGCGCACCGGACACAGACCGTATGCGGCTGTGCAGCTTCGCAAGGAAAACCGCGAAGGTACGCTCTACAACATCGTTGGGTTCCAGACAAATCTGAAATTCGGTGAGCAGAAGAGAGTATTCGGGCTTATCCCGGGTCTTGAGAATGCCGAGTTCATGCGCTACGGCGTTATGCACCGCAACACTTTTCTGAACTCCCCTTCCCTGCTTGACAGCAGCTCGATGCTCCGCGGCTCAGAGAATATATTCTTTGCCGGACAGATGACGGGCGTTGAGGGATATACCGAGAGCGCGGCAAACGGCATCATAGCGGGAACGAACCTCGCGCGGATATTGCAGGGACAGGCTCCGCTCGCACTCCCCGCGACCTCGATGACCGGAGCGCTTATGAAGCACATAAGCACGGAGAATGAGAATTTCCAGCCTATGGGCGCGAATATGGGGATCCTGCCCGAACCCGATACCCACATAAAGAATAAGCAGGAGCGGTATGAAGCTATCGCGATGCGGGGAATAAACGATCTTAAGGAAATGATCGCACGATAAATCCGGAGCCCGTCATTCAGCTATATTATGACAGTTTACCAAAGGTGAAAAATCATGAAGAAATGGTATGACGAAGAATTTGAATTTACTGTGGAAGTAGTCGGCTTTTTGCACGGAGACCATACAGAAAGATATTGCCGTAACGGTGAAGAGATCGGTGATGTGTACAAATGCACCTATGGATGTCCGGTCAACGAGGACGGTTACGGGATATGTTCAAAGACAATGATGATGTTGTATCCCTTGATGGAAGCTATCCGGAGCGGCGGTGATCTTACCAGGGTCGGCGGTGACGGAAAGTACACAAAAACCGTTGTGTGTCCTGACGGCTGTGTGATCTTCAGACTGACAGCAAAGCCTTTGGGAAATGAAAATTTCCATACAGGCGGATTCTGGGATTATCCCGATGAAACACAGAAATGAAAAAGGGAAATAAACCTATGGTCGTAACGATTAATGATCCGGACGAAAAAAGATTGATTGCAAGAACGGTGCTTGAAGACCTGACTGAATGGTTTGAAGTCGAAGAGAGCCGGGAAGGTTTCATCAAAGACTGTGTTGACTGGACCTTTCTGGCGGCTAAGAACGATGACGGCAGTATCATGGGATTCTTATGCCTGAATGAAACGGGGAATGCCACTGTCGAACTTGCCGTTATGGGGGTAATGAAGGAATATCACAGAAACGGTGTCGGCCGGAAGCTTGTGGAAAGGGCTAAAGAGACAGCGAAGACTGACGGATACGAATTCATGCAGGTCAAGACCGTGAAGATGGGAATGTATGAGGATTATGACAGGACAAATCTTTTTTACAGAAGCTGTGGTTTCAAGGAGCTGGAAGTATTACCGCTCCTTTGGGATGAGGCAAATCCCTGTCAGATATATGTGATGTCTTTGAAATGAAACAATAAGTTGATCTCAGGAAGATGAAAGGATAAGAAATGAGAATAGCAATTGACGCTTTCGGCGGCGACAACGCCCCCGACGAAGTGATAAAAGGTGCGGCTCTCGCAATAGCGGAGTACGCCGACAAGAACATAGAAGTGATCCTTACGGGTGACGAAAAGAAGATAAACGAGAGAATAGACGCTCTCGGTGTCTCCCGCGAGCATATCTCGATAGAAAACGCGGACGGAGTTATCCTCATAGAGGACAACCCCATGGATATACGCAAGGAAAAGGCGAACTGCTCAATGGGACGCGCATTCGGTCTAGTGAACGAGGGAAAAGCCGACGCTTTCGTAAGCGCCGGAAGCACCGCAGCTATCGTTGCGGGCGGAACTCTCGTTGCAGGCAGATTAAAAGGTGTCAAGCGCCCCTCACTTGTTCCGATAATGCCGTCTATAAGCGGTCAGTACCTCCTGCTCGACGGCGGAGCGAACCTCGAATGCAGACCCGAGATGCTTCTCCAGTTCGGCATAATGGGTTCGATCTACACCCGTGAGCTCATGGGAATAGAAAAGCCGCGCGTGGGACTGCTCAACATAGGTGCGGAGGAAGAAAAGGGACGTGATCTTGAACACGAAACCTTTGAGCTCCTGAAAAAATCCGGACTCAACTTCGTCGGAAACGTTGAAGCGCGTGACGTGCCGCTCGGAGCGGTAGATGTCATCGTCACCGACGGATTCACGGGAAATGTTTACCTCAAAGCTGTCGAGGGCATGGGCAAGTTCATGAAGAAAGCCCTCAAAGAGACCATTTTCGGAAACGGGTTGTCAAAGATAGGCGCCGTTTTCGCTATGAAAGGCATAAAGAAAATATCGAAGCAGATGGATTACCGCGAAGTCGGCGGCTCGCCGCTCCTCGGTTCGGCAAAGCCCGTATTCAAGGCTCACGGGAGCAGTGACGCGATAGCTTTCAAAAACGCTATTCGTCAGGCAAATACCTTCGCGGAACAGAATGTCAACGCGAAGATCGCAGACGCTCTCGCGAAATTTGCGGCAGAAAACAAAGGAGGATCGGAAAAGTGACCGATCTTGAGAATAATATAGGATATAAGTTCACCAACCGCGCATATCTCGAAAAAGCACTCACACACTCGTCGTTCGTAAACGGCAAGCAGAACAGCAACGAGCGCCTTGAATTCCTCGGCGACAGTGTTCTCTCCGTTATCGTGTCAAAGCACCTTTTCGAGCTGCTCGATGTGCCGGAAGGACGGCTGACCAAAATACGCGCGAAACTCGTCTGCGAGGACACACTTTTCGTCTTCGCGCAGAGGATCGACCTCGGACAGGCAATAAAGCTCGGCAAGGGCGAAGAAAGCACCGGCGGACGCACGCGCAAGTCGATACTCGCGGACGCTTTAGAGGCTCTCATAGCCGCGATATACCTTGACGGCGGTCTTGAGGAAGCAAGAAGATTCGTGCTCGGATTCATGCCGCCGCTCGAAACGCTGAAAAACGACAAGCTCATACTCGGGGACTACAAGACAAGCCTTCAGGAAGTCATTCAGCAAAACCCCGAAGAACACATAGAATACAGGATATGCAAGGAGGACGGCGCTGCTCATCACCGCGTGTTCACCGCAAACGTCCTGCTAAACGGACAGGTCATAGGCACCGGTTCGGGACTAAGCAAGAAGGAAGCCGAGCAGGCTGCAGCGAAGGAAGCCCTCGGGCTCATGGGCTATGAAACAAACTAACATATCTGTTTTCGTGCCGCATATCGGCTGCCCGCACCGCTGCACATTCTGCGACCAGCGCACGATAAGCGGCGAAGTAAAGGCTCCGGCCGCGGACGAAGTGAGAAAGACGCTCGCGGAACAGCTCCCTGCCCTCCGCGCCCGCGGAATGACCGCGGAAGTCGCTTTCTTCGGCGGAAGCTTCACCGGCATAGACCGCGGATATATGACCTCTCTGCTCGATACAGCGAACGAATTTACGCAGTCCGCCCCCGACGTATATACGGGAATACGCTGCTCGACACGTCCGGACTTCATAGACGACGAGGTGCTCGATATACTGTGCAGCCGCGGTATGACCGCTGTGGAACTCGGAGCCCAGTCGATGAACAACGATGTACTGTGCCTTAACGAACGCGGTCATTCGGCAGAAGATGTTGTGAACGCTGCGAAGCTCATAAAGCAGCGCGGGCTCTCGCTCGGATTACAGATGATGACCGGACTTTACAGCGACAAGCCGGAGTACTGCACCGAAACGGCTGAGCGGTTCATAGAGCTGAAAGCGGACACCGTGCGCATCTACCCCACCGTGATACTTGACGGGACACGTCTCGGCGAGCTGTACAAGCGCGGAGAATACCGCACGTTCACGTTCGACGAGACCGTGGAGCTGTGTGCGGAGCTGCTGACAATGTTCGGCGGCGCGAGAATACCCGTGATACGGCTCGGTCTCCACGCAAGCAGAGATGTCGAAGCGAAGATGCTCGGCGGCGTTTACCACCCCGCACTGCGCGAGATATGCGAGAGCAGGATATTGTATAACGAGATGCTTTCGGAGATGCAAAAGCGCGGAGACTGCAAAAGATTTATTGTTTATACCGACCCCGCGAACATAAGCAAGGTGGTCGGACAGAAAAAAGAAAACAAGGAAAAGCTGTACAGAAACGGCTTTGAATTCATCATAAAAACGGAAAAAGGAACAAACTTAAGGATAGAAAATGCATTTTAAAACACTTGAGATACAGGGCTTCAAGTCCTTCGCGGACAAAACCGTCCTCGACTTCGACACGAAGATGACGGCGGTCGTCGGAAGCAACGGAAACGGCAAAAGCAACATAAGTGACGCTCTGCGCTGGGTAATGGGCGAACAGGGCGCAAAGACCCTTCGCGGCGACAAGATGGAGGACGTTATCTTTCACGGCACGGTAACTCGAAAGCAGATGGGCTTTGCAAAGGTCGCGCTTACCATAGACAACACCGACCGCGCGCTTCATGTTGACAGTGACGATGTCGTTATCGCGCGAAAACTCTACCGCACCGGCGAGAGCGAATACCTGATAAACGGCGAGAAGTGCAGGCTCAAAGACATTCAGGAATTACTCATGGGCACGGGTCTCGGACGCGAGGGTTACTCGATAATCGGACAGGGGCGTGTCGCGGAGATAGTAAACGCCAAGGGCAGCCAGCGCCGCGAAATATTTGAAGAAGCCGCCGGAGTATCAAAATTCCTGCATCAGAAAGCCGACGCAGAGCGCGAGCTCCAGCGTGCGGAAGCAAACTACCTGCGCCTGAAAGACACCGAAAGCCAGCTCGGAGAGCGCGTTCCGGTGCTCCAGCGCCAGTCTGAGAAAGCAATAAAGGCAAAGGGACTCATAGAGCGTGAGAAGAACATCGAGATCTCGGTAACTGCCGCAGAGCTCGAAAAGATAGAACGCGACATGACAGAGATAGAAAACTCGGTTCTCGAAAATCAGGGACAGTGCGAGCACTTCGACCGCGAAATAAAAGAGCTCGAAAACGAGAGCGACTCTCTCGCGATAAAAAAAGGTCAGTACGCGGCACAGCTCGATGACCTGCGCCGCAGCTCGGAATCCGTCCGTGACGCGATAGCCGAGGCGGACAAGCAGATTGCCGTCCTCGAAAACGAGATAAAGCACAACGACGAACGTATCAAAGATATAGAGAAGCGCCGTGAGGAAAGCAAGCGCAGCGCCGGAGAATTCACCGCACAGATAGGCGGTCTTGAAAAACAGGCGGAAGCGAAACGCCGCGAATGCGAAAAGATAACGGCGGAAATGGACGGCCTGAAGGCAAAGCTCGAATCCGCGGACGAGAGTGACAAGGAGCTCGACGACGAGTACAAGAAACTCGACAGCGAGACCGGCGCCCTTTACGCGAAGCTCACCGAGGCGCGCCTTACCGTTCAGCAGGCGGAAAAGACGAAAGCGGACATAGCCGAGCGTCTCGAAGCCGACAAACAGAGCATAGAGGACCGCGAGAAGTCTGCCGAAGAGCAGCGCGCAAGACGTAAAAAGCTATCCGGCGAACTTGAAGAGCTAACCGAAGAAAAATCAGAGCTCGAAAACAAGCTCGGCGGCTATAACAAGCTCTACGAAAACAAGAATGCCAAGCTCACAGAGAGCCGCACGAAATATGAGCAGCTCCGCCGCGAACTTGACAGCAAGCGCCAGCGTCTTGATGTCCTCGGCGATGTCGAGAAGAACATGGTGGGCTATTTCGAGAGCGTAAAGGCGGTAATGAACGCAAAGCGCCAGAAACTCCTCGGCGGCGTTCACGGCACGGTCGCAGAGGTCATGTCAGTTGACCCGAAGTATGCCACGGCGATAGAAACGGCGCTCGGAAACGCTATGCAGAACATCATAGTCGATAATGACGAGAGCGCAAAGCGATGCATCAGATTCCTTGAGGACAACAACGCCGGAAGAGCGACCTTCTACCCCGTCGCAACGATAAAGGGCAGCCTTCTCACGCAGAACGGACTCGACGGCGAGGAAGGATTTGAAGGCGTTGCGTCCGAGCTTATAGGCTGTGACGAGAAGTACCGCGAGATCATCAGGTCGCTTCTCGGTCGTACAGCCATAGTTGACGACAAGAACACCGCCGGACGCATTGCGAAAAAGTACGGATACAAGTTCCGTATCGTGTCCCTTGAAGGAACGATAGTTAACGCGGGCGGTTCGTGGACAGGCGGTGCGTCAAAAAACAAGAACTCGGGTATAATATCCCGTAAGCAGGAGATAGAAACGCTCGAAGCGGATATTTCCAGACTCTCGGAAAAAATAAAGACTTCGCAGGAAGAGTACCAGACCCTTTCAGCGGAAGTAAACAAGATGAGCATAGAGATAGAGGGCTTCGGCGACCGTCTCAATGTCATAAAGCAGGAAGAGGCGCGTCTCAACGCCGAGATAAACGGTATCAGGGACCTTATCCGACAGTCCGAGGAACAGCAGGACAATGCCGAGCTGCTTATATCGAAGAGCAGGAAACAGCTCAGCGAGCAGGACGAGCTTATAAAGACGGCGAACGAAAGTCTTGACAATCTCGGAAAGCAGATAGCATCGAACGAGGAAAAGCTGAAAGCCGCAGGTGAAAAGCTCGAAAAGGCGAACAGCGTGCGCAGCGAGACCGCAAACAGAATATCGGAGCTCAACATAGCGCGTCTGACCGCCGAAAAGGATATAGAAAGCCTTATGACGCAGAAAGCGGAGGCCGAGCGTGCGCGTGAAGCTGCGGCAGGAAGCGGAGAGCGCTTCGACCGTGAGACCGCCGAGGTAAATGCTTCTACCGCAGAACTGCAAAAGCAGATAGCGGACAAAAAGACCGAGATAGAAGAAGCGAACAAGCGCTACGGCGACACAGGAAACGCGATAAACGAGCTCATACAGAAAGAAAACGCCTGCGAGAAGCGTATCAGCGAGCTTGCAAAAGAAGTCCGCGAAAAGAGCAGCGACAAGGAAAAGTTCTCGAACGCCCTCGCGGCTGCCTCCGAGAAGAAAGCGTCGGTAGAGCGCGACAACGAGAAGCTCCGCATTACCCTCTGGGACAAGTATGAGCTTACCGTAAGCGAAGCGAAAGCAATGGCAGAGAAGCTCGACGACCTCGCCGCGGCGAGAAGGGAGCTCGCCGATCTGCGCAGACAGATAAGCGCCCTCGGAAGCATCAACTTCGCGGCTATCGAGGAATATGAGGAAGTCAAGGCGCAGTTCGACGCTCTTTCCGTACAGCTGCGAGATGTCGAAAAGTCGAAATCCGAGCTCGAAAAACTTATCAACAACCTTACAGCGGACATAAAAGCACGGTTCCTGTCGAGCTTCAACGACATAAACGAAAAGTTCAGCGCGATATTCAAGGAAGTATTCGGCGGCGGTGAGGCTCACCTTGAACTCATCGACCCCGAGAATGTCCTCGAAAGCGGCATCGAAATTTTCGCGGCTCCGCCCGGAAAACTCATCAAGAACCTCATCTCTCTGTCCGGCGGCGAGCAGACAATGGTCGCTATCACAATATACTTCGCGATACTTCTCCACCGCCCGACACCGTTCTGTATGCTTGACGAGGTCGATGCGGCGCTCGACGAGATAAATGTCGTGAAGTATGTCACATATCTTAAACGTTTCTGCACAAACACCCAGCTCATGATAATCACTCACCGCCGCGGAACAATAGAAGGCTGTGATGTGCTTTACGGCGTATTCATGCAGGAAAAGGGTGTTTCAAGGCTCATTCATCAGGAGCTCATTGACGATATGGAGCTGGAACTTGATTAATGCACAACGCATTGACTATAAACTGACTATGAGGGATAGTAAATGGGATTTTTTGACAAACTGAAAGAAGGTCTCAAAAAGACCAAGGACAGCTTCGTCGCAAAAGTCAATACCCTCGTGAACTCGTTCACGAAGATAGACGAAGACTTTTTCGAGGAGCTTGAAGAGACTCTGATACTCTCGGATATAGGAGCCGTTACCGCCGAAAATATCTGTGCAAAGCTTCGGACCGAGGTAAAACGCACCGGTACCACCGAAACGAACGCGGTAAAGGGACTGCTCAAAGGTATAGTCGCGGATATGCTCCGCGGGGACAACACCCTTAAACTCGATACCAAACCGTCCGCGATACTTGTTATCGGAGTAAACGGCGCAGGCAAGACCACAACTATCGGAAAGCTCGCGGCGAACCTTAAACGCGACGGCAAAAAAGTCATCGTCGCTGCAGCCGATACGTTCCGTGCAGCGGCGATAGACCAGCTTAACGTCTGGACAGACCGCGCGGGAGTTGACATCGTAAAGCACGCCGAGGGCAGCGACCCCGCTTCCGTGGTGTTTGATGCCTGTACAGCAGCAAAGGCAAGAAACGCCGACGTTCTCATAATCGACACGGCAGGAAGACTTCACAACAAGAAGAACCTCATGGACGAGCTGAAAAAGATCGCGGGAATCGTTGACAGGCAGCTTCCCGAATGTTCGCTCGAAACGCTGCTTGTGCTCGACGCGACAACAGGACAGAACGCGGTAAACCAGGCAAGGCTCTTCAAAGAGGTCTGCGACATCACCGGTATAGTGCTCACGAAGCTCGACGGAACCGCTAAGGGCGGCATAATCCTCCCGATAAACGATGAACTCGGGATACCCGTTAAGCTCGTCGGCGTAGGCGAGAAAATCGACGATCTCCAGAATTTTATCCCCGAAGACTACGCGGAGATACTGTTCGCGGACGACGGTAAAAACAACGACGAAGAAAAAGATGAAAAGCAAGAGGAAAGCTGAATAAGATGAAACTTGTAATTGCAACCAACAATCAGGGAAAAGTCAGAGAAATAAAGGAAATACTCGGACATCTCGGCTATGAACCGATCTCACTTAAAGACGCGGGTATAGACATCGACGTGGTAGAGGACGGCGAGACATTCGCAGAAAACGCGCACAAAAAAGCAGCCGCGGTGTATGAGATATGCCGCTGCCCCGTTATCGCGGACGACAGCGGTCTTGAAGTAGATTTTCTCGGCGGTGCGCCGGGTATCTACTCGGCACGCTACGCAGGCGAGGGAGCAACCGATGAACAGCGCATTCAGAAGATACTTTCAGAGCTCGAAGGCGTTGATATGAGTATGAGAACGGCACGGTTCGTATGCTCGATATACTGCATTCTGGACGATGACACCGAGTACAGCGTGCGCGGGACCCTTGAAGGGCACATCGGCACAGAGCCGCTCGGCGAGAACGGCTTCGGCTACGATCCGATCTTTATGGTCGATGAGGATACGAGTGTGGCTATGCTCCCCGCGGAGGAAAAGAACCGGATAAGCCACCGCGCATCGGCGCTAAGACAGCTCACAGAGATACTTTCGGAGAAAAAATAACGGCTGTCCGGACGGATGCCGTTCACAGTAATAATGATATTCTGACGGAGGAAAACAAATGAACAGAACAGTAAACGAGATCTTCACAAAAAAGGCGGCTCAGGCAGCCGAGACAGCAAAGGAAGCCGCTGCGAACATCAAGAGATTCGCAGACGAAGAGGTCATAGTAAGCAGAAAGATGATCTCGCTCAAAATAGTGGCAGCGTTCCTCGGCGGACTCGTTATAGGTATGCTCATCTCGCCGCGCAAGAAAGTGTCCTACAAGATAGCGAGCGACAATCACGACATCGGTGAGATACCCGGTCTCGATTATGACGGGGACGATGATTACGACGAGGACGAAGAAGACGACGACAAGAAGAACAGCAAGTTCATAAAGCTTTAAGGAGAAAAAGATGACGGGAAAAGACCGCGCGAAACTGCGCGCACTCGCGAACACTTACGAAACGATACTCTATGTCGGTAAAAACGGCATCGGCGACGACCTCATAAAACAGGCGGACGACGCACTTACCGCAAGAGAGATGATAAAGGGGAAGGTACACGAGACCTGTGAGCTCACCCCGCGTGAGGTCTGCACGATACTCTGCGAAAAGACCGGAGCCGAGCCGGTCCAGGTCATAGGCACGAAGTTCGTGCTGTACAGACAGAACCCCGACCCGAAGAAGCGTGTGGTGTTCATCAATGAGTAAGGTCGGAATTTTCGGCGGAGCCTTCGACCCGCCCCACATAGGTCACACTGAGCTCGCCGCACAGGCAAGGAAAGAGCTGAAACTCTCCGAGCTCCTCATAATACCGACAGCACAGCCGCCCCTTAAAGGCAAATGCGCTGCTGCGTTCGCGGACAGGTTTGAAATGGCAAAGCTCGCATTCGGGAGCATAGAAGGCTGCGCGGTATCGGACATAGAGAAAAAGATCGGCGGAAAAAGCTTCACTATCAACACTCTCCGCGCTTTACGTGAGATATATCCTTCAAAAACGGATTTCTACCTTATCATCGGCGGCGACCAACTCTTCACGATAGAAAAGTGGTTCCGCTTTGAGGCAATACTGAAGGAATGCCATATATGCGCTGTAACACGCGACGGTATCAATTACGCGGATATGCAGGAATACGCCAACGAGCTCGGACGGGTAAAAGTTCTCAACCTCGGCATTCCCGCGGTATCATCTTCCGAAGTGCGCGAAAAGCTTGCGAAAGGCGAGGATATAAGCGGACTCGTTCCGGACGATGTTATCGCATATATCAACGACAGGGGGCTTTACCGTGGCTGACGACTATAAGGACATGATACGCTCTATGATGGGCAAGAAGCGATATACCCACAGCTGCAACGTCGCGGATATGTGCGTAAAGCTCGCGGAAGTTCACGGCGGAGATGTAAAGAAAGCCTATCTCGCAGGGATACTGCATGACTGCCGCAAGGAAGCCGATGCAGAGACCCAGCGCAAAGAGATGATGGCGAGCGGGTATTACGTGGACCCCGCGGAGCTCGCTTCAAAAAGCACCTGGCACGGATTAGCCGCAGCATATTATCTGCGCGAAGAACTCGGGATAACCGACGAAGACGTGCTGAACGCGGTGCGCTATCATACGGTCGCCCGTGCGGCAATGTCGAAGCTTGAAAAGATTGTCTATCTCGGCGACCTCGTGTCGGCGGAGCGCGATTTTCCCGATGTTGAGAAGTATCGTGCGTACGCGCTTAAAGACCTCGACGACGGAATGTACAGGGCTCTGAAATGGTCGATCGGGAACCTCTCGGAAAACGACAGGAAAATACCCGTCTCGACTATTGAGGCATTCAATTACTACATGGACAGACGGATAAAAAAGAAAGGAGAATAACATGACCGATATTGAAGAAGTAAAGATCGCGGTAAAGGCGCTTGACTCGAAGAAAGCTGGCAAGATAAAGGTAATACGCATCGGCGACATAACCGTTCTCGCAAACTATTTCGTCATCGCGGAAGGTACGAGCTCGACGCAGGTCAAGGCTCTCGCGGACGAAGTAGAGTTCAGAATGGGCGAAGCGGGCGTTCAGCCTAAATGCTCGATAAACCAGCAGGGTACGAACTGGATAACGATAGATTACATCGACGTTGTGGTTCACGTTTTCCTCAATGAAACCCGTGAGTTCTACGGACTCGAAAAGCTCTGGGCGGACGGAACGGACGAGACGGACAAATTTCTCGGCTGATGCGGAAAACAATTATGAATTATGCATTATTATTCGATGTTTTCATTGTTTGTTATGCCGAAAAAATGCAGATATTACAAAAAAATGCTTGACAAAAATTGTAATTTACTGTATAATAACTCGTGGGTGTAATTTTAGCCCCTAATTTTTAGTTATCATTACTTAGTTTTTGATATATCATCCTGTACCGTAAGGCAAAGGGAGGGAAAATGGATGGCAGAAATTCGTCTTGGAAAGAACGAATCGCTCGACACAGCATTAAAGCGTTTCAAGCGTTCGTGCGCAAGAGACGGCGTACTTGCTGAAGTTCGCAAAAGAGAGCATTACGAAAAGCCTTCTGTGAAGCGTAAGAAGAAGTCCGAAGCTGCACGCAAGCGCAAGTTCAAGTAATGTAATATTACACTCGAATTTAAGCGGTCTCGGATAGAGTCCGCTTAATTTATTGTAATTGTAAATGAGTTGATACAATGATTTTCAAACCCCGTATCTGGGTAAAAAACGTACTTAGCATAGACAAGGCGTTTCTTGAAGAGCACGGCATAGATGCGCTTATCCTCGACCTTGACAACACCCTGTCCATGCACGGCGACCCTGCCGCGGAACAGGGTATTCCGGAGTGGCTCGACAGTATGAGAGCGCTCGGCGTGAAAATGATGGTCGTTTCAAACAACACCAACAAGCGCGTGGCTCCTCTCGCGGCAAAACTCGGGCTCGACTTTACCGCCAACGGTGCGAAGCCGCTTACTTTCGGGCTCAACAAAGCGCTGAAAAAACTCGGCACATCAAGGGAACGCACCGCTGTCGTCGGCGACCAGATCTTCACAGATGTTATGGGCGGGAATTTCGCTAAAATGCCGACTATCCTCGTTGAGCCGTTCCACGTTGAAAAAGGACTGCTCTTCAAGGTAAAGCGCGGCGCGGAAAGCCTCGTTTTCAAACGTGACTTCTCGAAACTTAAATAATTCATAACACATTATGAATTGAAAAAACCGGAGATTTTTTATGATAACATTTGCACCGGGCGGGAATTCGGACAGCTTCGGAAAACGGAAATTTCCCGAACAGCTCCCCGAGTATCTCGCATCAATGGGACTTAACGGCTATGAGGTCGAATGCGGGCGCGGCGTGCGCATTTCCGACAAGACCTACGAGCTGCTCCCGAAACTCGCCGAAGAAAACGGTATCTACCTGACGCTGCACACACCGTACTTCATCTCGCTCTCAAGCGAGAAGGAGGAAACGCGGCTCAAAAGCGTCGATTACATACTCGAAAGCGCACAGGCGGCTCATAGACTCGGCATCCGCAAGCTTGTAGTACACTCCGGCTCCTGCTCGAAAATGACGAGAGAAGCTGCGACGGAACTCGCGAAAGACACTCTGACAAGAGCGCAGAAAGCGCTCGACGAAGCAGGGCTCGGTGAGATCATACTCTGCCCGGAGACTATGGGCAAGATAAACCAGCTCGGCACGCTGTCCGAAGTCATTGAACTCTGCGGGGTGGATGAGCGCTTCCTGCCCTGCGTCGATTTCGGGCATCTCAACGCCCGCACCCTCGGAGGGATAAAGAGCGAAGCGGATTACGCCGCGATACTCGACGAAATAGAGGATAAACTCGGACATGAGCGCCTTAAGCACTTCCACGTCCATTTCAGCAAGATTATGTACACCGCCGGCGGCGAGAAGATGCACCTTACTTTTGAAGACAACGAGTATGGTCCGCAGTACGAGCCGCTTATGGAGCAGTTCGCCAAACGCGCTCTTGAACCGTCGATAGTCTGCGAAAGCAACGGAACACAGGCAGAAGATGCGGCGGAAATGAAGAAATACTATGAGGGGTTGAAGAAATGAAGATATTCGTAATTAACGGGCCTAACCTTGATATGCTCGGACTGCGCGAGCCGGAGATCTACGGTTCCGACACGCTTGAATCCATTAACGCAGAACTTACCGATTACTGCAAAACGGTCGGCGTGAAACCGTCGTTCTTCCAGTCCAACCACGAGGGCGAGATCGTCGATATTATCCACTCGGCGCGCGGAAACGCAGACGCTATCATAATAAATGCGGGCGCGTACACTCATTACAGCATAGCGATACGCGATGCTATCGCGGCTGTCGATCTGCCCTGCATCGAAGTTCACCTCTCGAACGTCCACAAGCGCGAGGAGTTCCGTCATCATTCCGTTCTTTCGGCAGTATGCACCGGAGTGATATGCGGCTTCGGCAAGAAGGTATATACGCTCGCAGTGGACGCACTCACACTCTGAACAAAGGAGCTTCCGATATGACAAGAACAGACAGGATAGCCGCGGAGCTTAAAGATCCTTCGCACGCAGCGCTTATAACGAGCCCCGTTTCGCGGCAGTATTCAACAGGCTTCCGCTCCTCGGCGGGAATAGTTTTCGTAACGCGTGAGAAGAGCTATTTCCTCATAGATGCGAGATACTACGAAAAAGCCGCGGAACAGGCGGACGGCGTTGAGGTGCAGCTCCTGACGGATATGCGAAAACAGCTCTGGGCGATCATAGAGACACACGGCATCAAGGTAATCTCAATAGAAAGCAAGACCGTAACGGTAAGCGAACTTGAGGATTACAAAAAGCTCTTCAACCCGATCATCGTCGATCAGTCAAACTGGCTCTCGTCAACACTTGAAAAAATGCGTATCATCAAGAGCCAGGAAGAGATACAGAAAATCGAGGCTGCACAGCGTATAGCCGAGGCGGCACTCGCTAAGCTCGTGACCAATATACGCCCCGGAATGACCGAGAAACAGGTCGCTTCGGTGCTCGACTTCTATATGATGGATCTCGGCGCGGACGCTATCTCCTTCGAGACCATAGCCGCTTCGGGAGTCAATTCCGCCTGCCCGCACGCTGTACCGACAGACAAGCCGCTTCAGAACGGCGAGTTCCTCACCCTCGACTTCGGCGCGGTGGTTGACGGCTATCATTCCGATATGACGAGAACCGTTGTCATAGGCAAGCCGGACGATGAAATGACAAAGGTGTACAACGCTGTATGGGGAGCCCAGACCGACGCTATGAAAGCAGTCCATGCCGACGTTACCGGAAAACTCGTTGACAGCGTAGCAAGAAGCACCCTCGATGCGTGGGGATACGAAAAATACTTCACCCACGGGCTCGGGCACGGCGTAGGGCTTGAGATACATGAAGCACCGACTGTGTCGGCGAAAAGCCCGTTCACCCTCCACGAGGGTATGGTGATAACCATCGAGCCCGGAGTATATATCCCGCATAAATACGGTGTACGCATCGAAGATATGGTCGTTGTCACAACCGACAGCTGTATAAACCTTACAAAAGCCCCGAAAACGCTCATTTACATCTGAATGCACAGACGCGCTGTTCGCGCAGATGCTGACGATTGCGATAAAATCGCGGCATAGCACCGCGCTTATTTATGCAAAAGATAAAATTTTTAAAAACTATTGCATTTTCAGAAAAAATATAGTACAATATATAAGATAATAATCTGCAAAAAGATATTCGGCATAACCGCAAGGAGGATAAACCAATGATAACAGCAGGCGATTTCAGAAACGGTATGACATTTGAAGAAGACGGTCAGGTAATGCAGGTCGTTGAGTTCCAGCACGTTAAGCCCGGTAAAGGTGCTGCTTTCGTAAGAACCAAGACCAAGAACGTTCTTACCGGCGCAGTCGTAGAAAAGTCCTACAACCCCACAGCAAAGTTCCCTACCGCTTTCATTGAGAGAAAGGATATGGAATACACATACGCTGACGGCGAGCTCTATCACTTCATGGACAGCGAAACTTATGAGGATGTTCCGATCAATGCAAAGGAAGTCGGCGACAACTTCAAGTTCGTAAAAGAAAACACTGTATGCAAAGTTCTTTCTTACAAGGGTAAGGTATTCGGTGTTGAGCCGCCCAACTTCGTTGAGCTCGAAGTTACACAGACAGATCCCGGCTTCAAGGGCGATACAGCGACCAACGCAACCAAGCCCGCTACACTCGAAACAGGTGCGGAGATCAGAGTTCCGCTCTTCATAGACATCGGCGACATGATCCGTATCGACACAAGAACCGGCGAATACATGGAGCGCGCCAACAAGTAAGCCGCGGGCGCGCAAACTAATAATTTTGTTCAGATCAGAAGTTCCGAACGCGTTTCGCACATACTGAAACGACTATCCGGAAAACGGACTTTTCTCCCTGCCACCGGCGGGGAGAAAAATATTATATCATCGGCTCCGGAAAGAGGAGCTAAAAAGCGAGGTAATTATTATGGAAAATATGACAATTGCCGAAAAGGTATCGTATATCAAGGGACTCGCTGAGGGTCTCAAGCTTGACACAAACACTAATGAGGGCAAGATACTCACCGCGATAATAGATGTACTCGGCGATATAGCTCTCAACATCGAGGATATAGACAGCGATCTTGCCGATCTTACAGACGTAGTCGGCGACGTAGAGGACAGCCTTATGGATCTCGAAGACGAAGTTTACGGCGAGGACGATGATGACGACTTCGACGACGAAGATGATATGTACGAGATCACCTGCCCGAACTGCAATAACACGATCACAACCGATTTCGATGTTATCGCTGACGGAAGCCTTGAGTGCCCGAACTGCGGCAGCACCATCGAATTCGAGCTCGATGACGAAGAGGATTGAGCCGCAGGCGCACTTCCGCGCAGCCGTTATTCTCTTAAAAATCATTAAAATGTGAATAAGGCGAAGCCTTTATTCTATAAAAATCAACAATCTGTTTCGGGGCGGGGTGAGATTCCCCACCGGCGGTGAGCGGCTCTCAGCCGTCAAGTCCGCGAACGCCCGAAAGGGCGCCGAACCGGTGAAATTCCGGTACCGACGGTAAACCGAAGCACCTATGGAAAAGCTGCCCAGACGCAGAGAACCCCGCAAATTTGATTTGCAGAGACTTCCCCGACGTAGAACAACAGGACGTTGTTGAGCAGCTCCCCATAGCGCGTCAGGACGACGCGCCCATAGTAGCTACGAAAGTCCGGATGAAAGAAACAAAAAAGCGTACCAAAAGTACCGCCCCTTTGTTTATACAAAGGGGCTTTTTTGTTCCTCCGAAGAAAGGAGACAAACCATGTCAGCACAGACAAAAACAGCAGCAAGACCCACAATCCACACAGAGCGCATAAACAGCGTGCGCTTCCTCACACTCACCGCGATACTCACGGCGATCGCGGTGGTGCTCCAGTATCTTGAATTTCCCGTACCAATGTTTATCCCGCCGTTCGTGAAATTCGATTTCTCCGACCTTCCGGCGATACTTGCGGCATTCCTCGTTTCCCCTGTTTCGGGAGTAGCGGTATGCCTGCTCAAGAACGTGATACATCTTGTCGTTTCCCAGTCCGCGGGTGTCGGCGAGCTCTGTAACTTCCTGCTCGGAGCGGTAATGGTGATACCGGCGTGGCTCATCTACAAGTTAAAGCCGACGAAAGTACAGGCGCTCATCGCTATGATATGCGGCTCACTTGTAACAGCAGTGGTAAGCATCTTCATCAACTACTACATCACATACCCGTTCTATCAGGAAGCGTATCATATGCCGATAGACGCGATAATCGGAATGTACCGTGATCTCAACAACGGCGTAGGCTCGCTCTGGGACGCACTCATCTGGTTCAATATGCCGTTCACATTCGTGAAATTCATGATAGATTCGCTGGTTGTGTTCTTCATCTACAAACCGCTCGCAAAAGCGATACGTAAAAAAGACTGATTAATAAGGAGGATATTAAAATGAAATTTGACGAATTACTTGCAAAGGTAAGAAAAATGGCAGAGGGCGTCGATGTGTCCGGTGCGGGATTCCTCGCTGTGCAGGTCAACATCACCGGCGACAACGGCGGTGTGTTCTATGTCGAGGTCAAGGACGGCAGGATAAACATCGAGCCGTATGAGTACAACGACAGGAACTGCGAGATAACGATGTCCATGGATAACTTCAACAAGCTCATCGACGGGAAGCTCGACCCCGTTGCAGCATTCACGTTCGGTAAGCTGAAAGTCAACGGCGACATCGGAAAGGCGCTCGAATTCTCGAAGCTTCTGAAAAAGTAATTTATACCCCGTTCCTGCGAAGGAGCGGGGTATTCTTATTTCATCAGACCGTCGGTTATGCCTAAAAGATCAATGTTTCCGTCTGATCTGCACCGTGTTACTACAAAATGATAACATTTTGGGTAAAAAGGTTGATTTACACGCGGAAAAGTGCTATAATATCTGTGTATATGTACAGATGTACAATAACAACTGACGTAAAGGAAAACGGAGAACAGATGATCCATAACAGGAAGATACAGCAGATCGCAGATGAAGTCGAAAAAGTAATAGTCGGAAAGCGCGACGTGGTGACAATGCTCCTTATCGCACTCCTTTCGGGCGGTCATGTCCTCGTTGAGGACGTTCCCGGCACAGGCAAGACCACACTCGCCACAGCCATGGGTAAATCGGCGGGACTTATGAGCCGCCGTGCACAGTTCACACCCGATGTCACGGCATCCGACATAACCGGCTTCACCATGCTTAACAGAGAGACCGATAATTTTGAATACAGACCCGGAATGGTCATGACGAATATACTGCTCGCCGACGAGATAAACCGCGCAACGCCCAAGACCCAGTCCGCGCTCCTCGAAGCTATGGAGGAACAGACAGTCACGGTTGACGGCGTTACCCACAGGATACCGTCCCCGTTCATGGTAATAGCCACGCAGAATGAGCTCGGTTATGTCGGTACTTTCCCGCTGCCCGAAGCACAGCTCGACCGATTCATGATGAAGATCTCCATGGGCTACCCAACCGTAGAACAGGAGATCGGCATCATAGCGAGCCGTCAGAAGACAGACCCGCTCGACAACGTCATACCGTCCTGCACACGGGAGGACATACTCACCGCTAAAGAGGATGTTAAGGACACTAACATCGAGCCCTCGGTATATCGCTACATCGTCGAAATAGTCGCGGGAACGCGCTCGCACCCCGCGGTAGAACTCGGAGCAAGTCCACGTGCATCCCTCGCTCTTATGAGAGCGGCACAGAGCTACGCCTTTCTGAACAGCAGAGCTTACGTTGTGCCGGAGGACGTGCTAAGAATGACGCCGTTCGTGCTCCCGCACAGAATAAGGCTCTCGCAGGAAGCGAAGATAAAGCACGCAGATACTATGGATATACTGCGCGACGTTATAAAAGCAGTAAAACCGCCGTTCACGAGAGGTAAATAAGAATTGGCAAAATACAGATTCCTGTACGCGCTGCTTTACATCGGTTCGCTCGTGCTCGCGCTGTGCTATGAGAGCCGGCTCACGTTCGTTCTTTTCGTAGGCGTGGCGGCGCTCCCGATAGTGACTCTCATACTTATGGTGCTGTCGGGGCTGCTGCTGAAGCTTGAAGTCGAACCGGACGCGGACTATGTCGGCAAGCTCCAGGACTTCGGCATAAAGGTGCGCGTGATAAACCGCTTCATAATGCCGGTCTCGCCTATGATGATAATCGGCACGTTCCACGACAGGAACGGGAACATCATTGCGGGAAGACGGCTTGTTATGAGCGTCTCGGCGCTGCACAAGTGCGAGTACGTCTTTGAGGGCAATATCCGGTGGCGCGGCGAATATGAGCTCGGCATAGAGCACGCTGAGATATTCGATCTCCTGCGTATTTTCAGGTTCCGGCTCCGCAAAACGCCTATGCACAATGTTATCGTAACGCCTCGGCGCATACTTCTTGACGAAACATCTGCGCTCTGCACCGATGACTATGACAGCAGCATAACGAAGATCTCGTTCATGGAGAGCGGTTCATTCGCGTCCGTCCGTAAATATGAGGACGGCGACCTTATGAAGCACGTTCACTGGAAACTCACCGCCAAGCATGACGAACTTATGGTGAAGCAGTCGGAACAGAACCTCGGAAGCAGCGCTCTTATCATCACCGACATACACGCGGTGTCCGAAGACACGGATACCGCTCTCCGGTCGGCAGACGCGGCAGTCGAAGCGGCTCTCGCGCTTACAAGGAAGATAATCACCGACGGACGCACCGCGGTGAATGTTTACAGGACCGGAAACGGGAGACCTGACGTTATTTCGGCAGTCAAGAACGAGGACTATGAAAAGCTTCTCTCCGTTTTCTCGGTCATTCCGATAACCGAGCCTGACAAGGGCGCGGAAGAACTCATACCGCGCGCTTCGGAGCATCTTACCGGCAACGAGCCGCTTTTCATAATAACGACCGGAACGGACGCGGATACTTTCGCGGATATAATGCGTGCGGTCGGCAATTCGATCGGCGAGATACGCCTGTATCTCACCGCTTCAAAACCGAGTGCTTCACTTATTGCTGAGGTCAACGCATCCAAAAACGCGTCGCTCTGGGTTATCGACCCTGACGACGTTTCGCTCTCCCTGCGCAACTCAATGGGCTTTTCAATATAATGCCACTATTACTTTTCTCTCTCCGCCCGGACTTTGGGGAGAGAAAAAACAGGATTCAGGAAATTTTATCAGATGAGATTCGGTAAATATCGCAGCGACGAAAAGATACTGCATGACGAATATTTCAGCGATCAGCCTTCCGCGGCATTTCTGCTGACGGCAAGGCTTGTTTTGCTGTGCCTTATGTCTGCGTCTTTCGTCACGATATTCTGCGATCTTTACGGCTATGAAGGCATGGGCTATATCCCTGCCGCAGTCGCGGCAGCAGCCTCGGGCGCTCTGTATATCCTCGCATCCGTTTTGCCCGCGCCTATTATCTATGGTGCCGTTGCTGCGGCGATCGCAGGTATCGGCTGGGTGCTCCGCGAGAAGGTGATACTGCTTTCGACTTACCTGTGGGACTACCTGCTGATGAAGCTCGACAGCAGGCTCCTCCACACAACGGAATATCTGATACACTCCCCCGCCCACACGATAAACGCCGGTCCCGCGGATATAAAGATAATGCACACCGCTTTCTTCTGGGCGGCGATACTTGTCGCAGTGATCTGTGCGCTGTTTTTCGCTGCGGCAGTCCGCACACGCTTCCGCTTCTCTATCCCAGCGCTTGCGGTAACGATCATATCTGTCCCCGCGATAGCCGCCGAGACAGCCGCATTCCTTCCGTCTTACATCGCGTTCGTTGTCTGCATTTTCGGCTTTACTGCCATAAGTTCGAGCTATGACCTCGATCTCGGTTTCATTTACGGAAGCGTTACTGCCGCACGTCTCAACCGTATGCGTGCAGACCGCGAATACCATCACCGGACACGCCTTTTGGTTTTCGGGAAGAAGATCGTAAGCGACACCGACCGCTATCACCGCTATTCCGGCAATATGATCGCAATGACGATAGTTGCGGCGATCGTGTTCTCCGGCGCGTCGTGGCTAATACCCGACGGCAAGGGTCTGGATTACAGGAAGATTCTCGACACGGTAACGACCATGACCAACGAGGCCGCCAACACTATCGGTGACATTTTCGGCATAACATTCGGAAAAGCGGACGACCGCGGTTATTTCAGCTCCGACAACTACGGCGAGATCTCCGAGAATATCAGTCTCGCTCCGCCGAGCGACAGCGACAGACCCGTGCTTGAAGTCGCACTGTCCCGCGATGACATTCCCGTGTACCTGCGCGGCGACATTGGCGTTGACTACATCGGCGGCGCCTGGACGAGCGTATCATCCGTAGCGGATAAGTACGACAGCGCCGTTGACCCGTACTTCTGCCCGGAAGCAGAATATCAGGTGTTCAGGCGTTACCTCGCATGGAGAAACTTCAGCTTTTCCCCTGATGATATACTTCCTCTTCAGATCGTATCTCTCAAATATATGAGAAATACCCGCGTCGTTTTCCAGCCTGTCGCGCCTTATGAGCTGACATATAAGAAAAACGACAAGTACGATTATTACGCCGACTTTATTCTCCGCACAAAGAACGGCTTCGTCAAGACCTTCGACAGTCTCGCGCTGACTCCGGATATGGAATATGAGCTGTTCGGCGACGGTATGCTTGTAGGACTTGTGGGAAATAACGACGTATACAGCTCATTAGCGTCCGGTTATATTTCAGCACCCGATATGTCCACCGAGGATTATGTCCGAAATATAAATGCCTACCGCGCATTCATAGACGAAACATACAAGACCGCAAGCGGCCGCCCGGAAATAAAGCCGTTCTGTGATGAAATAGCAAAGCAGCTCACCCGCAATACATCTCCCGGCGGTTTCAGCGACAACACCGAAAGATACAATACAGCCCGCGCGATCTGCAACTATTTCAAAGACAACTTCACATACTCGCTTGAACCGCAGGGCGAAGGGGATATGCTCGACACATTCCTGAATGACACGCACAGGGGACACTGCGCTCTGTTCGCGACGGCAATGACGCTGACACTGCGCGAATACGGCATTCCCGCGCGCTACGTCACGGGATATGCAGCTTACCCGGGCGGCGAGCAGGACAAGGACGGCAACTTCCGTCAGACCCTTGCCGAACGCCAGCTCCACGCATGGGTCGAGGTTTATTTCCGCGAGATAGGCTGGCTGCCTTTTGACCCGACGGCGGAAGTCCCCGGCTACGGCGGGAACGCTCTCATACCCGCTGAGCCGGAAGTGACCGAAAGTACCTCCGGCACCGACACGGAGATCACAGAGCCGGAACCTCCTGAAACATCGGCTTCCGAAGCGGAAACGACCGTGCCTCCCGACGAACCGCCTGCCGACACATCGGCACCGGCTCCCGCGCGAACAGAACCGGTACACGAAAAGAAAGACCTGTGGGTTCGTCTGCTTCCGATAATCGTGATAATGGCGGTGATACTCGCTCTCGCGGTAGTCACTGTTCTCTTCTTCCGTAATCTCTCGGCTGCCGAAAAGCGCGCGATAAAGAGCTTCCGAACCCTTCCGCCGACCGAAGCGACTGTTATAATGTACCGGTTCACATTGGCTCTCCTCGAAAAGAAGGGACTGGTACCCGGAAACGAGCAGTTCTATGATTTCGCCGAGCGCGTTGACGGAAGCATAGAACTCAAAGGACTGAACTACTTCCTCATGGACGTGATGCCGGTATTCGAGAAGGCTGAATTCGGCGACCCGAAGACCGCTCCCGTGTCCGAGGATGAGCGTGAGGCTGTTTACCGTTATACCGCGGCAGTTTACGCGAAAGTCATGTCAGACGCTTCGTCAATGAAAAGATTATCTATGAAAATTTCATTGTTTTTATGAAAAATTTTATAAAAAAGTGTTGCAAATAACAATAAAATTTGTTATAATGTTAGCATAGGTTTTTATGACAGCCCGAAAAACTGTCTTACAATATCTCACACAGGGGGAATTTATTATGAATCTCATTACCCGCTCAGACTTCGACGGACTTGCCTGCGGCGCTCTGCTCTATGAGGCAGGCATAATCGATACCTTCACCTTCAAACATCCCAAGGATATACAGGACGGTCTTGTTCCCGTAACGGAAAACGATGTTCTCGCAAATGTTCCTTTCGTAGAAGGCTGCGGCCTTTGGTTCGACCACCACTCAAGTGAGTTCGAGCGTCAGGAGCTTGAGGGAAAGTATAAGGGCGAAAGCCGTATCACGCCGAGCTGCGCGAGAATAATATATGAATACTACGGCGGAAAAGAGCGTTTCCCTCAGTTCGACGACCTCATGGAAGCCGTTGACAAGGTGGACAGCGGAAACCTCACCGTTGATGAGGTTCTGAACCCCAAGGGCTGGATACTCGTCGGCTTCCTCATGGACCCCAGAACCGGTCTCGGACGCTTCCGCAACTTCACTATAAGCAACTATCAGCTCATGGAAAAGCTCCTTGTAAGCTGCCGGAGCATGACAACCCAGGAAATACTTGAAATGCCCGACATAAAGGAGCGTATCGCTGTTTATAACGAACAGAGCGAGCTCTTCAAGAAAATGGTACATGAGCACACAGTCATAAAGCGCGACGTAATCATCACCGATCTGCGCGGCGTTGACCCGATCTACACGGGCAACCGCTTCATGATCTACAGCCTTTATCCCGAGCAGAATATTTCCGCGTGGATAGTTGCCGGCAAGGGCGGTATCGGCTGCTCCGCAGCGGTAGGCTATTCGATCATCAACAAGACCAGCAAGGTCGATGTCGGCAAGCTCATGCTGAAGTACGGCGGCGGCGGTCATAAGAAAGTCGGCACCTGTCAGTTCAAGGACGACGAAATACCCGAAAAGCTTGATAAGATGCTCGACGAGCTCGTGAACTACGACAAGTATTACAATGTATAAGCATATTCCCCCGCCGGAAAGACGGGGGAATAACCATATCTTAATGAACCGAAAGAAGGCATTCAGATGAAAAAGAATATTCCGATCATATCCGCCGCGGTTCTGCTAATATGTTGCTTATTCCTCTCAGGCTGCAGCAGCGAACCGTACACATCTTCGTACAATGCCAAAGGATTGACTCAGTCCCATGACGACCATTCCGCGACAATGTCATTCTCGGAATTTCAGGGCATAAAGGTATTCAAACTGAAATTCGAGGACAGTTTCAGTAAGTCACTGTTATATAAGCTAAAGCTTGAGACAGGAAGCGCAACGATATACTATGACACTGACGGAACAAAAAAGGAACTCGTTTCTTTGAAAGCGGGCAGCGTATTTGATGAAAAACTGAGTGATCTTACCTGCAGCTCTATGTATATAATCGTTGAAGCAAACGAAAGATGCATGAACGGCAAATTCTCGTTCGAGACAAAAGTACTATGACCATTCACGGCTTTACCGCGCAGGAGGCGTGACGTTTGACGCGCCGCGCTCTGCGAGGTATTGTCTTGTTATACGGAGGAATCTATGACCGCACAAGAATTCTGCAGCAAGCTCACGGAAAACATCGGAAAAGTCATAAAGGGCAAGGAAACGGAAATACGCATTATCTGCGCCGCAATGCTTGCAGGAGGGCACGTTCTTCTTGAAGATGTCCCCGGCACGGGAAAAACTATGCTCGCCCGTTCGGCGGCAAAGTCCATAGGCTGCGATTTCCGGCGCATACAGTTCACGCCCGACCTGCTTCCGTCCGACATAACCGGCATCAACTACTTCAATATGAAAACGCAGGAATTTGTTTTCCGCAAGGGCGCGGTATTCACAAACATACTGCTTGCGGACGAGATAAACCGCGCGACCCCGCGCACCCAGTCGGCTCTGCTCGAATGTATGGAGGAAAAGCAGACCACTGTTGACGGCGAGACCTATAAGCTCGACGCACCGTTCTTCGTTATAGCAACGCAGAACCCCGTTGAGACGGCAGGTACTTATCCGCTCCCGGAAGCCCAGCTCGACCGCTTCATCGTGCGGCTCCACCTCGGATACAGTCAGAGAAGCAGCGAGCTTGAGATGCTCGCCGCGATAGGTGAAAAGCACCCGATAGACGATCTCGGCGCTGTGCTCACAACGAACGACCTCGCGGCGGCATCATCGGAAGCTCTCAACGTGAAACTCGGTGACGCGTCCGCGGAATATATCTGCAACTTAGGCGATGCTACACGGCATAACGAAAAGATAAAGCTCGGATTAAGCCCGCGCGGGCTGCTTGCGCTGAAGAAGATGTCTCAGGCTTACGCAGCGGTCAGCGGCAGCTCGTTCGTAACACCAGAGCACATAAAAGCAGTCGCGCCTTATGTCATACCTCACAGGCTGATATGCCGCGAGTTCGCGCTGAACCGCACGGGCAGCACGGCTGAGGAAACCGTAAAACAAATACTTGACGACACGACCGTACCTACGGAACAGTTTGAATAAATGGAAATTTTAGCGATCCTCATCATAGTCGGAGTAGTCATAGTCGTCGAGCGCCATATCTTCATGAAGCTCGTGCTCCGCAACCTCACATACACCGTGCGTTTCAGCACATCCGAGGCTATGGAAGGCGACACATTCGAGATAATAGAAGAGATAGTCAACGACAAGCGCCTTCCCGTACCGTGGGTCAAGACCGAGCTCTGCACGAGCCGGTGGCTCGAATTCGCGGGAACACAGGCTTCACGCGCTTCTGACACCCGTTTTGTGCCGAGCGTTTTTTCGCTGCGTCCGAGACAGAAATGCACGCGCACACGTCAGGTAGTCGCTATGAAGCGCGGGAACTTCCGGCTTGAAAGCGTATCTCTCGTCGGAAGCGACCTTCTCGGGCTCGTATCGGTCTCACGCGCTCTTGAGATAAACGAGAGCATCCGTATTCTTCCCGCGCCGTATGAGCTGAACGAGAACGAGCTCTCGCAGCATGAGCTCTACGGCGAGACCACCGCACGCCGTTTTATCTGCGACGACCCGTTTCTCATCTCCGGCTCACGCGAGTACACCGGCAGAGAACCTATGAACCGCATACACTGGAACAGCACCGCCCGCACCTCTCAGCTCATGGTGTTCAACAACGACTACACCACCCGCAACCGTGCCGCAGTCCTGCTGAATATGCAGAAAAGTCCTGTCGGCGAACCGCATCCGCTTATCGTCGGAGACACCGAAACTTACATCAAAGCCTGCGCGTTCATATTTGACCGGCTTGCCGACATGGGCGCGGAATGCGACTTCTACACCAACGGCTCGGGCTGTATCTACGAAAAAGGCGGTTCGGACAAAGAGGATTATATGCGGCTGCTCCGCGTGCTCTCCGACATCGAAAACGAATGCAGCTTCGATTTCCGCAATATGATAGAACAGATGGAACTCTCGGGGCTGTACTTCAACGACCGCACCGACATCTTCATCATCACATCTTATATTGACGACACTATGGCGGATTTTGCGGCGACCATGCGCCGTCGCGGGAAGAACGTGGTATTCCGCTGCAATGACGACAGCGCGTCCGACCCGCATATCCACCGCATCGGACGCGTCAACAGATACTATAACTAATGCATAATTACGGAGTCCGTCTCCGGCGAACGAATCAAATCGTGACGACACGAACACATTCATTATGAATCGAAAAGGGGGATAGCCATGAGAAGCATGATACTGAAAACTTTCTCGGTGCTCGCGTTCGCGGCAGTGGTGTTCCCTGTCCTTTTCAGCTTCGACATAAATACTTTCGGCAATATAAGCGCCCTTCGCATACTGTACTACTACGGTATCGGCGCGGCAGTATTCGCGTTCGGCTATGTCGAGGAGCAGATTTCAAAGGCGCACAAAAAGCTTAGGATACCGCTGCGCATACTCGGATGTCTGTCGTTCGGCGCGGGCTTTCTCGCACTTCTTATCGGCGGCGACGGACCTATGGTGTTTGCGCTCGGTGCCTGCTGTGTGTTCGCTTTCTTTCTCGGTGAACGCGCCGGTGCGAAAAACTTCGCGGATATGTACCCGCTTACAGCACTCGCCGTTTATATCGTGCTGACTATCGCCTGCTTCATTTTCGTAAAAGTTGCAGCGAACGAAGAGATAAACGAAACTGCTGCCGAGACTGTGGTTGCGGCATTCGCGATAGAGTTCACCGCGGCGGCACTGCTCCTGAATCAGAGCGGTATCTTCGAGCGCGCGAATATGCGCAGAGAGACACGCGCATCGCTTCCGAAAGGGTTAACGGCTTACAACGCGGCTCTCGTGCTCGGATTTACGGTTACAGGGCTGCTGCTCTGCATATTCCGGAAGCAGATAGCGTGGCTTCTCGAGCAGGCGGCTATCATCATCGGAAAAGCGATACTCGCATTAATGTCGCTGTTCAACGCGGAACCTATGGAGATAGAAACTCCCGGAGAGGCGGAGATAGGAGCGGGGCTTCAATTCTACGAATACACATGGTATTTTGCCGAAGCTTTTGCCATAATCTCACTTATCGTTATAATAATAATCTTCCGGCATAAGATAATCGGCGCGATAAAAGCGTTTTTCATAAGACTCGGCGCATTTTTCAGCGGCAGACCGGAAGAATCCTCCGTCCGTCCCGAATTCATAGATGTTTTCGAGAATTACTCATCCGGCAGGAGCCGCCGCGGTGAGAACGACAACATCTACGCAGTCCGCCGGAAGTACAGGTCAGAGCGTGACCCCGCGAAGAAATACCGCCACGGCTACCGTGTACTGCTTTTCAGGATAAAGTCGGTGAACCACCGGCTCTCACACGCCGACACCGTCCCCGTACAAGCACAGCGAGGCTCTGATTTCTTCGGCGAGGAGCTCGGTTCTGTCGCTAAGGTATATGACGAAGTACGGTATAATGGCGCAGTTCCGAGCGAAGCGCAGCTTGCCGCACTTGATACACTCGTTGATACGAAATAAAAAATCCCTCATGCAATGCATGGGGGATTTTCGCATTCATTCAACTATCTGCGCTTCCGGTTCCGCTGCCGAAACGGTAACTGTCGTTTCCGCAGGCTTTGCGGTATTGGTCAGCGATTCCTTCTTGAAATCATAGTGTATTATCATATCAGAACCTATCGGATTGTCATTGACCTCGGTGAACGCGCCTATCTTGCGTATGCCCTGGACAAGCCAGTTTATCTTCAGAATATTATCGAAGCTCATGGTCTGACCCTTCTCGACCATTATCTTGCCGTCAACATTCTTTATCTCGCCCATGAACGTCTCTGCCTTGCCCTCTTTGATGTAGTCATAAAGGGTCTTGCAGATATCCTCTGTACCGTTTTCGAGATTGCTGCCGAATGTTACGAGTCTTGCCATACCTGACGCGACATCGCCCTCGTACATCTTCGGGGAGAAGCTGTCGTTCACGATAGAACGTATCTCATCAACGAGGAAGGTGCTGAAATTGAAGAAATAGCCTGTGATATAGCTGTCCGGAGCTATTTCGGGTATCTCATAGCTGTTGCCTATGACCCTTACGCCCTTGCTTGCGGCGTAGCGCACAGGGTAATCACTCTCCATATAGGACATTATTATGTCGCAGTTCTGCGAAACGAGATCATCGACCGCAGCTTCTATTTCCGACTTGCTGTTTGACCATGCCCAGTTGAGACGCACATCGGTGTGAGCCGACCATATCTCCGATGCACCGAGCACGAACGCGTTCACAACGCCGTAAACGTTGTATTCACCCGGATCTGCGACTACACCGATAACGTTTGTCTTTGTGTTGTGAGCCGCAGCGAGTCCGCAAACTGATGCTGTCTGATAGAGCTCACCGCCGAAGCTTGAGATCGTACCCGCCTGTGAATCACCGCCGAACGCGATGTAATAGGTATCTGCTGACGATCTTGCTTCCTTTGCGGCGGAGTTGCCGAACTTGGGACTGCACGCGACGATGATGTTGCAGCCCTCATCGTGGAGCGTGTTCACGGCATTCGGGAAATCTGCGACGAGGCAGTTTTCGATGTAGCATGTCTCAAGACCGAGCGAACGTTCTATCTGGGCACGCGCGACCTCGAACGAACCGTTTGTTGCGCCGTCATCAACGAATCCGCTATAAATAAAGCCAACTTTCCAGACTGTCTCCGGCTCTGCGGGAAGCGTTTCGTATTCAAAAAGCTGGTTTCCGCTTTCATCGGTAAGGGGGTTTCCCTCCTCATCGGTCATAGCGATAGTTTCGAGCGGCACCTCGGTCATAACGGGCTCGCCCTTATCGTCGGTGACCACTTCACCGTCGAGGTTGGTGACCTCGACCATTTTTGTCGGAACGGGCTCTTCCTCTTCGTTGTTACAGCCCGAGAAAGCAAGCATACAAGCCGCGGCGAGAAGCACGGCGGCGGTATTTCTGATTTTACTGAAATATCCGGACATTTTAAACTCCTTTTCCTGCATTTCCGACATTCCGCGAATATCCCTTTCACGGATCTTTGAGTTGCCGGAACGCATAGTATTTCATAGTATCAATTCATTATAGCACATTTCTCCGAAAAAATCATCACTTTTTTAAAAAATTTTTGAAAATTTCAAAAAATATTTTGATTTTTGTGCAAATCTATGATATACTTATTGTATTGTGGTGTAAGAGCCGCAGACGCGCTGACTCAAAAGCCCTGACTCTCTATAACTCCGTTTACGAATCTGCCAATATAGCAGTTGGCCTAAATCGCAGTTCATTTGCCGAAAGAGCAGCCGCCGTTACGGAATCTTTTCCGTCGCTGCTAACTCCGGGCGGCTATCCGGAGGCGCCGTGGCGCCCGCCCCGCCGGCGTAAGGCGAAAAATCTTAGCGCGGAGCGCTTATTCTCAAGCGCAAGCGACCGAAACGCGTCCCCGGATCCAAGGTGAAACCTTGGCCTGGTCTGGCGCGGAGCGGCCAGCGGGGCTTGGGGCGGCGCCCCAAACGCGCGTCCGCAGACGCGCTGTCGGGCTTTACAGTTGCCGCTGCAACAACCTCATATATATAATTAATGTGTCCTCAACAACTGCCGTTTGGCAGTTGTTGTCCCAAATCTTGTTTTACAGCGGACACATTCCTTGATGTCAAGCTCATTTCGCCTTCGGGCGAACAAAAGTGCAAGGCAAATTTGAATTTTTGTGATTTCCCTTGCACTTTTGCAACCGCGAATTAGCTTCAAGCTGCGCTTTGAAGCCGATTCGCGGTTGATGAGCAGACATTAATTAATAAACAAAGGACAAAAGAAATGATATTCAGAAAAACAAAAAAAACTGCCGCTGCCGTCGCCGCAGCTTCAATAGCCGTCACTGCGCTGCTTTCGGGCTGTAATAATGCACGCGCAAAAACAGCAGTCAGCGCAGAAGCCCGCGAGATCGCCGACGAATACTTCTCCGGCGACAAAAGCTCGTTCCCGACATGGGCTGATATAGACACAAAAAAAGTCATTGCTTCCGTTGATGAACCCGAACACATCCCGTTCTTCGACATCACCTTCGGCGATTTCATCGGCGAATATATGTACTACCTCATAAACTACGGCATCAACGACGATATGTCGGAGGAGTTCGCCGAGTCCTGTGAGTCCTACCGCGTGAATATAATTAACTACCTCACATTCGAGAAAATGTACCTCTATACCGCCAAGCAGGATTACAACATCTCGCCGGAGACACTCACCGCCGAACAGCTCGCCACTGTGCGCGAAACAGCCGACGCGGTGCGCGATGACTGGGAAATGAGCTTCTACAACGCCGCTTCCGAAAAACTCGGTGAGAACGCGAGCGAGGAGGATATAGAAAAACTCTGCTCCGAAGCCCTCGACGTTATACTTGAAAAGTGCGGTATAGACTATGATATGTTTTATAGCTGGGAACTCAACAGCTACATCCAGGAGCTCACACTCGAAAAAATGCTCGAAAAGGACTCCGGCGTGTCCGATGATGAACTTAAAAAGGAAACCGACGACATCATAGCGCAGGCAAAAGATGCCGCAGAAAACGACCCCGCGACATATGAATCCACACCGTCGTACCAGCTCGCCTATGTTCCCGCCGGAACACGCAAGGCGCGCCATATTCTGATAAGCTTCCCCGAAGAAACAGTAAATGCCGTATATGAGGCGCGCCAGAACGGCAACGACTATGAAGCGGATAAACTGCACCGCGAAGCACTTGACGGCGGACTTCGCGAACAGGCGGAGGATATAGCGAAGCGGCTCTCCGTCGGCGTGGATTTCGACGAACTTGCAAACCAGTACTACGGTGAGGGCGAGCATATCGTCCTGCGCAATTCCCCGTCATACAGCGAGGAATACATCAAAGCCGTTTATGGCATCACCAACCGCGGCGACACCGCCGATCTGCTCATAGACGACCGGGGTATATATATCATTCAGTACATCGACGAGGCGCAGAGCGACATTGACCGGCTTTCCGATCAGATAAGCTCGTACCTTAAGACCAAGGACGAAACAAATGTGCAGATCGACGAGTACAACAAATGGACTGAAAACTATATCTACAACGTTGACTGTGAAACGCTGAAAGTCGATGAGTCGGAGATCATAAGATACGGTTCTGCATTCAGCGACCTTGGCTGATAAATGAAAGGAGATACAAAAATGGATGAAAAAAAACTTCCGAAAAGAAGCGAAGTTGACGAAAAATTCAAATGGCACATCAACGATATTTATCCGAGCGACGAAGCGTTTGAAAAGGAACTTGCCGACGCCGGGAAATATCCCGATATACTTGCGGGATATGCGGGTAAGCTGTGCAGTTCCGCGAGCGGGCTTCTTGCCTATCTGAAGCTCGATGACGAGCTTACAGAGATAGCCGAGAACCTCATAAACTATGCGAACAGAAAGAGCGACGAGGACACTGCCGTGAGCCTTTATTCGGGCTACTGCGACAGAGTCAACGCGCTTCTGGTCGCGATAGGAAGCGCGGCTGCATTCGCCGTTCCCGAGATAATTTCGATAAGCGACGAGGACATTGAGCGCTTCTACAAGGAGCAGCCCGGACTTGAACATTACCGTCTTGCAATAAGCAGGATAAGAAGCAAGCGTCCGCATATCCTCTCGCCCGAGGAAGAGCGTATTGCCGCTATGGCAGGAGAAATGGCGGCTTCACCGAACACGATATTCTCTATGCTTGACAATGCGGACATAAAGTTCCCCGAAGCTGTGGACAAGGACGGAAAACCGCACCAGCTCACTCACGGAAGCTATATCCCCATGATGCAGAGCGAGGACAGAGAACTCAGAAAATCTGCATTCACAAACCTTTACGCGACGTACAAGGGATTTGAGAACACTTACACCGCGACGCTCGCCGCGCACCTCAAAACTCTCGCATTCGGCGCGGACGTTCACAAGTATGAGAATACTCTTGAGGCCGCTCTCGACAGCACCGAAGTTCCGTCAAGCGTGTACTATAAGCTTATTGACGCCGTTCACGAGAATATGGATAAGATGTACCGCTATGTGGCTCTCCGCAAAAAGCTTCTCGGGGTCGATGAACTGCATTACTATGACCTCTACGCTCCGATGGTAAGCGATGTGAAGGACGTTATCCCGTATGACGAAGCAGTAAAGACCGTACTTGAAGCAGTAAAACCGCTCGGCGAGGAATATTGCGGAATAATGAAGAGCGGTTTTGAAAGCGGCTGGGTCGATGTTTACGAGAACGAGAA
This sequence comes from uncultured Clostridia bacterium, assembly GCA_947168885.1. GTDB lineage: Bacteria > Bacillota > Clostridia > Oscillospirales > Ruminococcaceae > Ruminiclostridium_E. Next base: position 169,602 of record CAMVNQ010000003.1, read on the forward strand.
CAAATGCAGCGGCGCGTACTCTGCGGGAGCGTATGTACACCCGTTCGTGCTGCTCAACCACACTGACGATCTCCAGTCAGAGTTCACAATAGCGCACGAAATGGGTCACGCACTGCATTCATACTACTCAAACAAGACCCAGCCCATAACCTACCGGGATTACAAGATATTCGTTGCGGAAGTGGCTTCGACATTCAACGAGAGCCTTCTTATGCAGCACCTTCTGAAAACCACGACCGACAAGCGCAAGAAAGCATTCCTGATAAACTACTTCCTTGAGCAGTTCCGCACGACGCTCTACCGCCAGACTATGTTTGCGGAATTCGAGCTTAAGATAAACGAGATGCAGGCACGCGGCGAAGCGGTAACGTCAGACGCACTCTGCGCAATGTACGGAGAGCTGAACGACCTTTACTTCGGCGACGGTATAGTTCACGACCCGGAGATAGACTATGAATGGGCACGCATACCGCACTTCTACTACGATTATTATGTATATCAGTACGCAACCGGCTTTTCCGCGGCGATAGCGCTGTCAGAGCGGGTACTAAACGGCGGAGAGAAAGAGCGCGAGGATTACCTCGGCTTCCTCAAAGGCGGCTGCTCTAAGACACCGATAGAACTGCTGAAAGGTGCAGGCGTGGATATGACCGACGAAAAAGTCGTGAACGATGCACTGAAGCTGTTCGGCGAGCTTCTTGACGAAATGGAGAAGCTGGCTGACGAGATATGAGCTGATGAACGAAAGGAAAGAAATGCTATGAAAGAGATAAAACTTGAAGAAACTATGATAAACCCGTTTGCGCTGATCGGAAAGGACTGGCTCGTGCTGACGGCAGGCGACGAAAAAGGTTACAACGGTATGACCGTTTCATGGGGGCATCTCGGCTGCCTCTGGAGCCCAAACCGCCCCACGGCTGTCGCTTACGTCCGTGAAAGCCGCTATACGAAGAAGTTCATTGACGAGAATGATCTGTTCACACTGTCACTGATTAGTGATAAAAAGGCGCTCGGCTATCTCGGTTCACACTCGGGACGTGACGAGGACAAATTCGCGAATGCGGGAGTAAAACCGCTGTTCGTTGACGGAACAACGGCGGTAGAGGGCGCAAAGCTCGTGCTCGTGTGCCGCAAGCTGTATGCTGCTCCGCTTTCGGAAGAGGGCTTTGTCGATAAGTCGATACTCGAAAAGGACTACGGCAGCGGTAATATGCACACCATGTACGTCGGCGAGATAATAAAGGTACTTGCGGAATAACATAAACGGCAGGATATGGTTGAATTACCATTCCTGCCGTTATTTTTTACCCTCTGCCTGTACCGCTACAGTACTTGCACACGCGGTTGCCTTTACAGCTCTCGCAGTCTACCCAGCCTGAGCCGCCTTGACCGTATGTGGCATACGACATTCCTCCGCGGCCGTAGCATACCTGACAGATACCGCTTCCATGACAAACCGTGCAGACTCCGCTTGCCTGCTCCTGCTGGTACTGTTGGATCTGTGCCTGCTGAACATCCTGTGCCGACGCAGTATAATCAGCCCGACAAAAGCTTTCAAGAGTATATTCAACACCATTGAATGTATAGTCGGTCTTTATGTAGTATGTCGCTTCGCTCTTTGCAGTATAGTTTCCGATATCCAATGTACAGTTTTTTAAATCGTCCGGATTCGAATATGACGTATGCTCATAGCATTTATCGGTGTAGTACCCGTTATTGTCAATTCCGAGAAAAACTAAATCTATGAACGCCCTTTCCGATTTAAGACTGGAATCCTGAAAGTAAGATCCCGCATGACAGATGTTACTGTTCAACGCCCCGCCGATTATGAGCATATCGTTACTATCCTTGGTCATCGTAACACAGAAAACATCAAATCCGTTTCCGGAAGTAAAATAAGTTGAAACCGTGCCGGGATCTACCTGTTTTCCTGAATTTTTCTCCGTTAGAGTTACTATCGCCTGCCCTGCAGCAAGCTCAGGATAATCGAAATGGGTCGATGTACTTGCAACAAATTCGATGTTGTCCAAGTTTTGCTGGAAATCAGACGGCTTGTCCTGTTGTACGGAGAAGCCTCCGTTGTTTCCGGACAAATCAGACGACTGTGCGCTCTGTAAACCTCCACCGTTCGAAAGCACTATCGCGAGCACCGTTCCGAGAATTCCCAATATTACGACCGTTACGCATATCACAATGATCATAACGGTTCTGTTTGAAACTTTAGCCGCGGTTCCGTCTGCGCTTACAGCGCTTCTGATCTCGGCAGGCATCTTTGTGCCGCACTTGTAACAGAAAACGGTACCATCGGTGAGCTCCGTTCCGCATTTGTAACAATAAAAATTATCTGATGCCATGGTTTTATCCTCCCTTTAATTTCTCGCATTATGCAGTTCAACGAGCCTTGTTTTCTGCTCTTCGGCTTTCGCGATAAGAGCACTGTAATCCGCATCCTTCCTGCTACGCAGCAGCTCGGTTATCTCGCACACCGGCTCATAGATCGGCGTTATGGAGATGTTACCGTACATACCCTTCAGAGCGTGAGCTACCTCGAACGCCTTGTCATAATTCTTCTCAGCGATCGCCGCTTTAAGCTCATCAAAACGCTTGTCAGGGATAACGCTTTTGACAAGCTCGATGTAGAACTCTTCGTCGTCAAGACACCGCGATATGCCTTCATCAACATTCGCACCGTATTCTCTGAGGTTTTCAACAGTAAGCATAGGCTCCTCCTTTGTCTGTAGGTCTCTCCCGTCGGGAAAGGTACGCTTGATCCTGCTTATTTTATATTGAGTGCTTCCTCGATTATCTTTCCGAAATCTTCTGCCGGAATGGGCTTTGAGAAATAGAATCCCTGAATAATGTCACAGCCGAGCTTTCTAAGCAGCTCATACTGTTCTTTGGTCTCGACACCCTCCGCGACCACAGGTATCTTCAGGAAGCTTGCTATGTCGATCATAAGCTGCACCATTTTAAGGTCCTTGTCCTCTTCGCAGATATTCCGGATAAAGAGCATATCGAGCTTTAACGCGTCTATCGGCAGGGTCGCGAGCATATTGAGCGATGAATACCCTGCGCCGAAGTCGTCCATTTCCACGCGAAAACCGTCTGCGCGGAGTTTCTTAACCATGTCGATCATCTGCTCCGAATTGTCGGTATAGGCGGATTCGGTTATCTCAAGAATGTATTCTTCCGGTTCAAGCCCGTTTTCCTTAACTATCCCGAGAAGCGTGTTTTCGAGCTCGGGATCATAGATATCCAGTCTTGACACATTTACGGATACAGGTATAGTAACACCGTACTTGTCCTTCCAGCGCTTTACCTGTGCGGCAGCTTCCCTCCAGACGTAGTGGTCAAGCTTCTGCACAAGTCCGTTCTCCTCAAACAGCGGCACGAAGCTTGCGGGAGAGACAAGACCGTATTCCGGGTGCTCCCAGCGTATGAGAGCCTCCGCGCCCGTGAGCACAGGTTCGATACCCTTTACATTGTATTTGGGCTGATAAAAAACTTTGAACTGGCGATCCTGTACGCCCGCGTCCATGTCGCCGATAAGCTTTTCCGAATATACCTCTCTCTGGTGCATAACATCATCGTACAGCGCAAAAACCGTGTTATAGCTGTTCCGGAGGGAATTACAGGCGTGAACCGCTCTGTCGAACCGCACTTCTGTGTCCGTACTCTTGTCCGCGACCGGATAAACGCCCATACGAAGGGTTATTCTGCGGCTTCCGACAGTCTCGCAAAGCTTTTCGGATATGCTTTCAAGGAAAGCTCCGGGGTCGTCGCAGTGCTTCATATAAACATAGAACGTGTCCGCGTCGCAGCGGCAGGCTATACCGTCCGATCCGGCTATCATACCGGCGATCTTCTTTCCGATGCAGCTTATGACATTGTCTCCGAAAAATCTCCCGTGAAGCTCGTTCACAAGGTGAAAGCGGTTTACGTTGATAACTGCGGCATCCATTACAGCATCGGGATAATACTGGTCGAACCGTCTTGCGTGCTGAAAGAAGAAATTCTTCGTATAAAGCCCCGTAAGCGCATCGGTCTCGGTGGCGCTTATTATGCTGTTGTCCTCGGCGAGTTCTATCGAGTGCCTTACTCTCGCAAGAATGACCTCCGGCATATCATAGGGCTTTGTAATGAAATCCGCCGCACCGAGCTGTAAGCTCTTTACCTCCGCGGTACGCTCGGACGTGAGCATAATAACGGGTATCCTCGAAAGAGCCGGGTCGCCGCGAAGCTCTTCAAGCACCGCAAACCCGTCCATATTCGGCATTATAAAGTCGAGAAGTATCAGGGACAGGGTATTCACGCGCTTTCTTATGAGTTCGAGAGCGTCTTTTCCGTCCTCGGCGTATATAACATCGTACTCCTGCTCTATCATCTTTCCGAGGAGCCGCCTGTTTATATGCTCGTCATCAACAATAAGGACAAGCCGCCTGATACCGTCACGTTCATGTCTTTCCGATGCCGTCATCTCATTTCCTCCACAAATAAACTGTATATATTATATCATATTTTTTGTGATTTTTCAAGCATTTTATGTGAAAATATACCAAACACCCCGCAAAGATCTGATACTTCACGGGGTGTTTATACTTTTTTGTTTTACAGGAGACTCTCGCCTTTGCTTATAAGCGAATAGTCAAACGCTGTTGCGTCTTCGAGGTGGAATACCGCCAGCTTATGACCTGTCTTTTCATTGTAGATATCTTCAAGATTTGCTGCTGCGATCATAGCCGCCGCATACTTCGGGTCGGTCTCGAATACCGCTTTTCCGGTATAACGGAGCCAGTGTCCGTCGTCGCGCATAGCCGCTATCTCAACACGCGGCTCATTTACGAGCTGCTTGTACACGTCCTTGAAATCGCCTACGCCGAAAAGCACCTTTCCGTCCATCTCCAGTCGTGCGCCGAGAGGACGTACTTTCGGCTGTCCCGTGCTGTCAACGGTCGCGAGGAAGAAAACTCCTGCGTGATCGAGAAAATCCATTATTCTGCTCATGATCGCATTACCTTATGAATTCTTCTTTTTCCACGCTGCATAGCCCTGCATGAGGCTGTCAGACCACTTTCTGCCTGCCCACTTGCCGCCGTTAACCTTGTACCAGTAAGTGAAGTAGAGCGGGCTCTTGTTGACGTAAGCCTTCGAGGTGTTGATCTTTGCGGACTCACCCTTGCGGAGCTGTCTTGCGAACAGAACGAATCTTGTGTCAACGTCTGCGCCGAACGGATAGAAGCATGTCGAAAGTGTAAGGAACTTATCGCCGTACTTGATGTTTACAGCAGGGTTATAGAATACGCTTCTGTCGAATACGTTCTCGAAGTACTTGTAGAATGTGCTCTCGTTGCCGAATGTGTGAGCTGTGTGATACTTGAATACAGAACCGTGCTTCTTGTCTGTGTTTACGAACATACCTGCGAATACAACGTATGTGCTTGTGCCGCCGTATGCGGATTCATAGCTTATTGTCGGGTGAGTAAGGTAGAAGTTGAGGCTGCCGTATCTCATCGGGTAGTAGTTGGTGATCTTTGCGAGACCTACACCGGTACGGATGTTATGACCGTAAACAACAAGGTTGTCGGGGGTCTGCTTTGCTGTAACTTTTACATGGTAATCAGCAAATGTTGTACCTACCTTGGTCGGGTCATAAGCGCCGTAGAAGTCATGTGTAAGATAGAATCTGTTGTCTGTTGCCTGAACTACGGGGATGTCGATAGGAGTATCCTTGATCGTGAGCCAGCCTACGAAGTCGCTGCTGAGCTTCTTCATGTAAGCAAGGTCATGCTTGATCGCATACTTCTTTGTGCCGTAGCGATAACCGCAGACGTGCTCCTTTGCGGAAACTGCTGTGCCGGTAGCGGTCGATGCGCCCTTTGTGAGCTTTGCGGAAACCGCGGAAGACTGCATCTGCTCCTTGATATCGCTCTTCTTCTTTATGAGAGCGGCAACTTTGAACTTGTATGTATTTGCGGGAAGGTTTTTGAAAGTGAACTTGTTTCCGGAGATGTTCTTATAGGTCTTGTACTGCTTTGTTACCGAATCGTAGATAAGGATACGGTAGCCGGAAGCACCCTTTACCTTGCTCCACGTGAGCTTGATGCTCGTGCCGCTTACCGTTGCCTTGAGGTTTTTCGGTGCGGAAAGCTTTGTTGTGACAGCCTGACCGTTGGACTGTGTCTGCTCGACAAGCTTACCGTTCGACTTTACGAGAGCCGCGATCTTGAATCTGTATGTCGTGCCTGCGGTAAGTTTTTTAACGGTGCAGCTCGTACCGGAGACATTCTTGTACTTTTCAAACTTCTTGGTCTTCGCGTTGTACTTGTAAACTCTGTAACCGCTCGCACCCTTTACCTTGTTCCATTTGAGCTTTACGCTTGTGTCATTGATCGTAGCCGTAATGCCTTTCGGTGCTGCAAGCTTTGTCGCTGCGACCGCTACGGTCGTGACCGGATCCGCTATCTGAGGTGCAGCGGAGAACGCCATGATGCCCGCAAGAAGCACACTCAGAACTCTTGTTTTCATCTTCATATAACATATATCCTTTCCTGCGGCATGATGCCGCGAATTAACTTTTTCTGCCGCGCAGAGGTGACAGTACTAATATTATACCACAAATTTATCACAATGTCATCACTTACCGTAAAAAATAATTTAAAAAAACCATGTCGTTTTTTATGCATATTGCCGATTATACTTTTCCGACACAAAAAAGCAATACCGCACGACACTTGTACGGTATTGCCTGAATATAATCATTTTACGGCTTTCGGATCAATAAGCCTTGCCCCAGTAAACCATGTATTTAGCGGGCTTTCCGCAGCATACGCATTTATCGGAGAGCTGCTCCTGATCGAAAGGTATGCAGCGCGAACCTACGCCGGTCTTTGCCTTAACCTCGTCCTCACAGGCTTCTTCGCCGCACCACATAGCCTTTACGAAGCCGTCTCCCTTTTCTTCGAGCACCTTTATGATCTCGTCTATGCTTGTGCAGGCGTAAGTACGTCTTTCACGGTTCTCAAGCGCTTTCTGATAGAGACCGTCGTGTACCGCCTGAAGCTTTTCCGCTGCCGCAGTTTCGAGATCTTCGAGCTTTACGAAGCTCTTTTCGTTGTTGTGACGCGTAACTATCACGCACTGGTCGCTCTCTATATCCTTGGGTCCGATCTCTATGCGTATCGGAACGCCCTTCATCTCGTATTCCGCGAACTTCCAGCCGGGAGAGTTCTCGCTGTCATCGAGCTTTACGCGAAGACCGGCTTTCTTAAGTCTGTCGCGGAGCTCAGCAGCCTTTTCGAGAACGCCTTCCTTATGCTGTGCTATCGGGATTATCACAGCCTGTATCGGAGCAACTGCCGGCGGGAGCGCGAGACCGCTGTCGTCGCCGTGAGTCATGATTATAGCACCGATAAGACGGGTGGTTACGCCCCAGCTTGTCTGGTGCGGGAACGTAAGCTGATTATCCTTGTTTGCGTACTGTATCTCGAAGGCTTTTGCGAAGCCGTCGCCGAAATAGTGCGACGTACCTGCCTGAAGAGCCTTTCCGTCATGCATAAGCGCTTCGATAGCATAGGTCGATACCGCGCCGGCGAACTTGTCGCTTTCGGTCTTCTTGCCCTTTACAACGGGCATTGCGAGTGACTCTTCGCAGAACTGCGCATAGATATTGAGCATACGCTCTGTCTCCTCTATAGCTTCTTCTGCGGTCGCGTGGATAGTATGACCTTCCTGCCAGAGGAACTCACGCGAGCGGAGGAACGGTCTTGTGGTCTTTTCCCAGCGAACGACGTTTACCCACTGGTTGTAGAGCTTCGGAAGATCGCGGTAGGAATGCACGATGTTCTTGTAATGTTCGCAGAAGAGGGTCTCTGATGTCGGACGGACGCAGAGCTTTTCTTCAAGCTTCTCGCTTCCTCCGAGGGTGACCCATGCACACTCCGGCGCAAAGCCTTCGACATGGTCTTTTTCCTTTTCAAGAAGGCTTTCGGGTATGAACATAGGCATACATACGTTTTCATGACCGGTATCCTTGAACATACCGTCAAGTATTTTCTGGATATTCTCCCATATCGCGTAACCGTAGGGGCGGATCGCCATACAGCCTTTAACGCTTGTGTATTCGATAAGCTCGGCTTTTTTTACTATGTCGGTGTACCACTGGGCGAAATCCTCATCCATTGAGGTTATCGCGTTTACCATTTTCTTTTCTGCCATTTTCTTATTCTCCGTTTCATTTTCGGGGTCTTTTGCCCCATTTGGAATTGTCCATAATATTATATACTATTTTTCCGGATTTTGCAATAGCTAAATGTTAATTTATGCATTTCTTTCAGATTGACATTTTTCGCGGTAAGTGCTATAATATAAAAGTATCTATATTAATTACAATCCGGTAACCGCACTCCACCGGTTTCCGAACTATAACTGTAAATTACTGCCCGAAAGGTGAAAGAATATATGCATAAAGAATTCCTGATGGGAAATGCGGCGATCGCCCGCGGTGCAATAGCCGCAGGACTTAACCTCATTTCCGGCTATCCCGGGACACCCTCGACAGAGGTACTCGAAACAAGCGCAAAATGCAATAAGAGCGGCTCGCTCTATGTCGAGTGGTCGGTCAACGAAAAGGCGGCTCTTGAGCTCGCTGCAGGCGCAGCATACTGCGGCGCGCGCACAATGGTAACAATGAAGCAGGTCGGTCTCAATGTAGCCTCCGACCCGCTCATGAGTCTCGCGTACATCGGCGTTAAAGGCGGTATGGTCATTCTCGTCGCCGACGATCCCGGTCCCATATCCTCACAGACCGAGCAGGACACCCGCACTTTCGCTGCGTACTCAAAGCTCCCCTGCTTCGACCCGTCGTCCGTGCAGGAAGCCTATGATATGATCGGAGAAGCGTTCGAACTCTCCGAAAAGTACGGCACCCCTGTTCTCTTCCGCCCGACGACCCGCGTCTGTCACGGCTACGCGTCGATCGACGTAAAAGACGAGACCGAGTACAAAAGCGTCAAGCCCGAAGGCTTCGTGCGCGATCCGTCGAAATGGGTGATCTTCCCGCGACTGTCCTATAACGCGCATATAAAGATCGAAGCACGCAACGTAACGCTTTCCGAGGAGCTTTCCGACTACGCACGGAATCTCGTGATACCGGAAAAAGCGGCAGGCTGCAAAAAAGGTATCGCTACCCACGGTATAAGCTATACCTACGTCGCCGAAGCTCTCGCAGGCAAGGACGCGCCGCGTGTGATGAAAGTCACGACACCGTTCCCGTTCCCCGAGCAGGCAGCTCTGAGATTTCTCGACGGGCTCGACGAGGTGCTTTGCATAGAGGAGCTTGACCCTGTGATCGAGCGCGAACTCACATATATCTGCGGCAAGCACCATCTCCCCGTGAAGATACGCGGAAAGCTCACCCACGACGTAAAGAACGCCGGCGAGAACACCTGCGGCACAGTCGCGGAGAATATCGCAGGATTCATGGGCTGGGAGCTTCCCGCCGCGGCAAAAGCGGAAGAACCTCCGGCACTTCCCGTCCGCCCGCCGGTATTATGCGCCGGCTGTCCGCACCGCGCGTCATTCTTTGCTGTTAAGGAAGCCATGAAGGGGCAGAAAGCCGTGTTCTGCGGTGATATAGGCTGCTATACCCTCGGGAACGCGATGCCGCTCGATATGGTGGATACCTGTCTGTGCATGGGCGCGGGCGTGAACATCACACAGGGTATCGGTCACATAGAGCCGGATATGAAATGCTTCGCGTTCGTCGGAGACTCGACATTCTTCGCGTCCGCGATAACCGGAGCTGTGAACGCCGTATATAATCAGGCGGACATGACCCTCGTGATACTCGACAACTCCACCACCGCCATGACCGGACATCAGCCCCACCCGGGCACCGGCCACACGATGATGGGACAGGTCGTTGACAAGATAGACATAACAGCGGTGCTTAAAGGGATCGGCGTAAAGACCGTCGTGACTGTGGATCCGCTTGATCTGAAAAATGCCGTCGAGACCGTAAAGTGCGTTGCTTCCGAAAAGGGAGTAAAAGCGATCATATTCAAGTTGCCCTGCGCGGTCATCATAAAGCCGAAGAAGCCCGCCTTCATAGATACGCAGAAGTGCACGAACTGCAAGCGCTGCATAAAAGCGCTGGGCTGCCCCGGTATAGTCCTGAGAGACGGTCGTCCGGCGATAGAAAATTCGCTGTGTACCGGCTGCGGACTGTGCAGTCAGGTATGTCCCTGCAGCGCGATAAGCTTAACGAAGGAGGGCGAATGATATGCAGACGAACATAATGATATGCGGCGTCGGCGGTCAGGGTATCGTCCTCACGTCGAAGCTCATAGCGGCGACAGCGGTTTCACACGATGTTCCCGTTATGAGTGCGGAGACCATCGGAATGGCACAGAAAGGCGGAAGCGTATTCAGCTTCCTGCGTCTCGGAGACGGGATAGCGAGTCCTATGTTCCCCGAGGGAAGCGCCGATCTGCTGATCGGATTTGAGCCGTCGGAAGCGGTAAGAATGTTCCCGTATCTGAAGAAAGGCGGCACCGCGATAGTCAACACACACCCGATAATGCCCGTAACAGCGGCGCTCACAGGGTCTGACTATGACGGCGCGGATATGCTTGAATATATCCGGCGCAACGCAGAAAAAGCCGTATTTGTTGACGGCGACAAGGCAATAACGGATATAGGCTCGCCCAAGGTGCTGAACATGGTGATGCTCGGCGCGGCGGTAGCTACGGGACTTCTCCCGTTCTCTCTCGAAGAGATAGAAGAGACTATGAAGGCGACGGTAAAGCCGCAGTTCGCGGAACTTAACTCGAAAGCTCTCAGATACGGGGGATAAAGCGTTATGGAGTACAGAAAAGCATCGGCGGACGACATCGAACTGCTTATGGAGCTTCGTGCGGATATGCTCCGGACGGTGAACGATCTGTCCGGCGAATATGAATTCTCAGCCGAACTTATCAATAACAGCCGGGAATACTTTCTCAAAGGCGACCAGACGACCGTTCTGGCACTCGATGACGGAAAAGCTGCGGGCTGCGCGAGTATCTCGTATTTCCACGTCATGCCGACGTTCGCACACGCTGCCGGAAAAAGAGCACACATCATGAACGTTTATACGCGTGCCGGATACCGCCGCCGCGGCATCGCGAAAAAACTTGTGACAATGCTCATTGACGAGGCAAAGGAGAAAGGCGTTTCCGAGATAGCTCTTGACGCTACCATATCGGGGAGGCCGCTTTACGAGGCGCTCGGATTCCGTGCGTCGGACGAGTATATGGCAATGAATATAAACAGCGAAAGGATATAAAAATATGAAGATCACCGAAAAACAGCTTGAACAGGTCAACAGCCGCATCAAAGCTCTCGTAAGCGCAGGAAGCTTCTACGGAAAGAAGCTTAAGGACGCGGGCATCACCGAGGTGCATTCCTACGAGGATTTCCTGAAACTTCCGTTCTCGGAGAAGAAGGATCTGCGCGACGCGTACCCGCTCGGACTTATGACTGCTCCGGAGGAAAAGATCGTGCGCATACATTCGTCGTCGGGAACTACCGGAACTCCGGTGATCATACCCTACACAGCGAAGGACGTTGACGACTGGGCGACTATGTTCGCGCGCTGCTATGAGTTCGCCGGCATAACCAACAAGGACCGCATACAGATCACTCCCGGCTACGGCTTATGGACGGCGGGAATAGGATTTCAGGCGGGTGCCGAGAAACTCGGCGCAATGGTCGTTCCTATGGGTCCCGGAAACACCGAAAAGCAGATAGAAATGATGATCTCGCTCGAAACTACGGTACTTTGCGCAACTTCGTCCTATGCGCTCCTTCTTGCGGAAGAGATTCAGAAGCGCGGCATACGCGACAAGATAAAGCTGAAAAAAGGCGTTATCGGCTCAGAGCGCTGGAGCCAGAAAATGCGCGACAGGATACACAACGAGCTCGGGATAGAGCTGTACGACATATACGGACTTACCGAGATATACGGTCCGGGAATAGGCATAAACTGCACCAAGGAAGCGGGTATGCATTACTGGGATGACTTCCTCTATCTTGAAATAATCGACCCCAAGACCGGGGAACCCGTGCCGGACGGAGAAATGGGAGAGATAGTCATAACCACGCTCGTCAAGGAGGGCGCTCCGCTTATCCGCTACCGCACACATGACCTCTCGCGCATCATACCCGAAAAGTGCAGCTGCGGAAGCAGCTTCCCGCGTCTTGACCGCATAATGGGCAGAACGGACGATATGATGAAGATAAAGGGCGTGAACGTATTCCCGAGCCAGATCGAGGAGATACTTCAGACGTTCCCCGAAATTTCGAGCGAATACCAGATACGCATATCCCACCTTGACGGAAAGGACACCATGCGTATCTACGTCGAGACCACCGGCGACATCGACTTCGACGACCTCTCGAAGCGCCTTACGGAGAAAGTCAAGAGCCATATAGGCTTCACGCCGATAGTAAAGGCTGTCGAGGTCGGCGTTCTTCCGAGAAGCATGAAAAAGACCGCCCGCGTTATAGACGAACGCTACAACGAAGACTGATAAGATATTCATTCCAACCATACAGACCAGAGAAAGAGACGACTATGAAAAAGAAAATACTGATTGTTGACGATGAACCTATGATGATAAGGCTTACGTGCAAGTTTCTGTCCGCCGAGTATGATGTCGTGAAGGCAGGCTCGGGACAGGAAGCGATAGAGCTGTACGAAAGCGAAAAGCCCGATCTTATCCTCTCCGACCTTCTTATGCCGGAAATGTCCGGATTTGAGATGCACAAGATACTTCAGGAAAAGCACGGCTGCAAGATACCGATAATGTTCATGACCGCGGACGAGAGCGAGGACGTCGAAGGAACGGGCTTTGACCTCGGAGCGGCGGACTTCATCAGAAAACCGTTTGCGCCGCCGGTCCTCCTCAAGCGTGTCGAGAACATACTAAAGAATGTCGATATGATAAACGACCTTCGCGAAGAGGCGACCATCGACCGCATGACCGGCTTCTTGAACAAGGCTGGCTCGGCGGAGCGGCTTACGACTGCGTGCGCGGTCGAGAGCGGAGTTCTTATGATAATCGACCTTGACAGCTTCAAACTCGTCAACGACCTCTACGGTCACGAAATGGGCGACAAGGTGCTCAAAGAGTTTTCCGACATAACCAGAAGATGTGTGCGTTCGGACGATATTGTCGGCCGTATAGGCGGCGATGAGTTCGTTGCGTTCTGTAAGCACGCCAAGCGCAAGGAGATAATCGACGACATAGCAAAGCGCATAAACGAAGACCTTGTCGCAGCGGCGAAAAGGCTCATGGGCGACGATATGCAGATACCGCTCGGCGCGTCGATAGGCGCGGTGTTTGTGCCGGAAGACGGCATGAACTATCAGGAGCTGTTCAAAATGGCGGACAAAGCGCTGTACAATGTCAAGGAAAACGGCAAGCACGGCGCAGGCATATACTCCTCCGGCGCGGAGAAGCCGGAGACCGACCCGGAACGCTGCGAGACGCTGAAAAGCATCACCAAGCTCTTTGACGAGCGTTCTATAAAGAACGGTGCGTTCCGCATAGGTCCCGAAGCGTTCGTCCAGGTATATCACTACTTCATACGCTACATAAAGCGCTATTCTCACTCGGCGTTCAAGGTGCTCATAACGCTTCACCCGAGCGAGTATTCCGGTGAGGAATACGCATTCTATGAATGTGTCGAGGCGTTCGGCGATGCTCTGTGCAAACCCCTCCGCAGAAGCGACGTTGTTGTGCAGATACACTCAAACCAGTTCTTCATGCTGTTCCCCGACATAAATCAGGAAAACCTCGATAAGCTTATCGGCCGCATACTTGATTCATGGAACCAGACATCTTTCTCCAAGTACACTGCCATTAAGGTCGAGTCGGAAGAGATCGACCTCGACAAACTGCAATAATACAATACCGGATGCATTTATGAAAATACCGCACAAACTATTTCCTTTAGTTTGTGCGGTATTGCCTTAAGGGTACCTCTAAAAACCGCTTTGAATAGAGAAAATGAGATGATTGCGCCAAATGCAAGGAAAGGCTCCGAAAGCTTGCTGACGCAAGGTGAGGAGACTTGACGAAGCAGTTGGTGCAAGCAGTTCTTTTTCTCTCAAATGGGTTTTTAGAGGTTCCCTTAAAATCCTTTTTCGCGGAGATCGCTTACAAGCTCTATATAAAAGCTTCGGACATCGAACTCGGGTATATCCTCGCGGTTCAGGTCGATCATATCCGCATGGGTAACGCCGCGGTTCCCGTTCACGCGAAGAGCGCGGAACGCCGCACCCCACTCCATTGACGTTATCGCGACAAGTCCATCGTTCTCACCGTCGGACTTCCTCACGAACGGCAGCGACACGTTGAGCGGGAAGCGCCCGCTCGAAGCGTATTTCGCCGCCGAACCGACGCTCTGATAATAAACATCGGGGCTGTCTGGAGTCTCCTCGTTGAACTTCGTGCACGCACTCTCGCGGAGATCGGCGACCGCAGACAGGAAATCGGGCTCGGTGTCCCCTACCCTGCGCGCCGCTGCGTTGTACATCTTTGCCATGCGCTGACGCGCTTCCTCCGAGAACTTGTTGTAGATGTTCTCGACGAAGATGCAGCCGCGATGCGGTGTATTAACGGTAGTAAGCGATGCTATGTACTTGTCCGAGCCGAGATGTGTTATCGCGTAGCGTGTATCAAGTCCGCCCTTTGAATGCGCGATTACATTCACCTTTTCACAGCCAAGCTCGGCGACGACCTCCTCGATGCGTTTCGCGAGTTCGGCGGCGCTGTCCTTAACCGAAAGCGCGGACTGCTGGTTCCCGTAGCGTATCACGGCACCGCAGCGCTCCAGTGCGCCGGGTACACGTCCCCAGTAATTGAGGACATTGCTGTCACGGAAGAAGACACCGTGAACGAAGAGTATCGGGTATTTTGTCACGCAGACCTTCTTTTCCGCATATTCCCGTTCACGAAGCTCGTGGCGCTTTTCGTAAAGGAACTCACGGTTCGCCTGAACAATAAGTATCACAATGAACGGGATATTCACGACCGGCACCATGCAGAAGCACGCCGCAAGCGCCTTTATAACAAGTCCCGCCATTGTCGAGGTCACAAGTATGCGGATAATGCCGTTCCACAGATAAACGAAACAGGTCACGAGCACGAGTATGATATACGGTGCGTCCGATTCGGTGCGGAAAAGCCCGTTTACAACGCGGTATATCTCAACACCCGCCTCGGCGTAGAATCCGACGAGCACCGATGTTAGCAGATCGGCACCGCCGACGAGCACAGATGTGCGCAGAAAACGGCAGCGGTAGATGCCCGGGAATATATTCATAAGCGTGAAGGGCGCGAAAAGCACTGCCGCCCATGTCATAGTATCAAAAATACCAACACCGGAAGCGTCCGCAAAAAGACTGACTCCCGGTATTGCCGCAAGTATTGCTGTGTCGATTATAAGAAAAAGTGCTCTTACAAATGCCATTTATGTCATTTCCCCGCTTACGTCGCTGTCGTCCTCTTTCTTGTATGCCTCGTTCTTCTCCCAGAGATCCTCAAGACGGGCAAGTGTTTTTTCGAGCTTATCGCTGTTCTTCATGCCTACCTCGGCGACGAGTGCGTTCACAAGGCTCAGAGGTGCGGCAAGGCTGTCGGCGTAGCTTATGATGTCGCTTCGTGCGAGAAGGAGCTGGTCGGCGTACTCGGCGAGCGGCGACGCTTCCGAGTCGGTTATCGCGATGATGTTCGCGCCGCACTCCTTGGCATAGGCCGTAGCTGTAAGTGTGTTCTTGAAATACCGCGGGAAGGAGATAGAGATGAACACGTCCTCCTTGCCGAGGTTTATGAGCTGCTGGAGTATGCCGCTCGAATTGATCGGCTGAACATGGACGACACTGTCACAGGAAAGGCTCAGGTAATTTGCGAGGAAGCGTGCGAGGATATCGCTGCTCATAGCGCCGAAGATATACACGCGGCGCGCTGAGATTATCTTATCGACCGCGGCATTGAAGCTCTCCTCCGACATATTCTCAAGGGTATAGCGGATACGGTCTATGTCCTGGGTCATAACGCTTTTGAGCAGGTTTCCGCCCTCTAATCGGTCGGCGGAGATGTTTAACCTCTGAAGCGTTGTCAGGCGGTTCCTGCCGTAGCTTCGGAGAGCCTGCTGCATCTCGGGATAGCCTTCAAAACCCATTTCGTCGGCGAAGCGTACCACCGTGCTCTCGCTTACACCGACTGCGTTTCCGAGTTTCGCAGCCGTCATGAACGCGGCTTTTTCGTAATGATCTATGATATATTTTGCGATATATCTCTGGCTTTTTGAAAATTCCGGCATACGTTTTTCAATTTCTGCAATAAGATTTGATGACATATTTCCTTTTCTCCTTAGCCTTTTCTTGCAATTCTGCAATATATAAATGTATTATACAACGTTCCGTAAAAAAAATCAAGACCGAAATGCATTTTTTTACAATGCAGCTTGCAAAAAGCGAAGGAAGCATTTTCGCAAAGACCATATCTGTCATATCAGCCGTGACCGGCCGCAAAAATTTCAAAAAAAGGTTGACTTTAGGGCGCGAAAAGTATATAATATAATGTAAGATTTATTTGAAAAGTAAAGAAGTAAGAACGACGTTTCCCCCGCTTTAAGCGGGGGAAAATGCCAAACAAAGCGCTTTTCCGTCCATAGCGGACAAGCGGCAGGAAAAGGAGAAAACGATATGGCATTTATTTATTCCGAACCCTCGCACACCTTCGGCGAGTATCTCATCATCCCCGGCTATTCTTCCTCACAGTGTATCCCCGCAAACGTATCACTGAGAACACCTGTTGTTAAGTTCAGAAAAGGCGAAGAAAGCGCCATCAACATGAATATCCCCATGGTATCCGCTATAATGCAGTCGGTTTCCGGCGAAAAAATGGCTATCGCACTCGCAAAAGAGGGCGGTATCTCGTTCATTTACGGCTCCCAGACAGTTGAGGACGAAGCCGCTATGGTCGCAAGAGTAAAGGCTCACAAAGCAGGCTATGTAACAAGCGATTCCAACTTAAGCCCCGAGATGACACTTGCGGACGTTCTTGCGCTCAAGGAAAAGACCGGTCACTCGACAATGGCTGTAACAGAGGACGGAACGCCGGATTCAAAGCTCCTCGGCGTTGTTACCGGACGCGACTACAGAGTTTCGCGCATGGAAAAGACCGTCAAGGTAAAGGAATTCATGACCCCGTTTGACAAGCTTATCACGGCTCCCGCAGAGACGACACTCAAGGAAGCGAACGATATAATCTGGGATCACAAGCTCAATTCTCTCCCGATAATCGACAAGGACGGAAAGCTCCTTTACTTCGTATTCAGAAAAGACTATGATTCACATAAAGAAAACAAGAACGAGCTCCTCGACTCGCAGAAACGCTACGTTGTCGGCGCAGGTATCAATACCCGTGACTATGAGCAGCGCGTTCCCGCCCTCATCGAAGCAGGCGCGGACGTTCTCTGCATCGACAGCTCCGAAGGATTCAGCGAATGGCAGAAGCTCACGATAGACTGGATAAGAGCAAAGTACGGCGACAGCGTTAAAGTCGGTGCCGGCAACGTCGTTGACAAGGAAGGTTTCAGATTCCTTGCCGACTGCGGCGCGGACTTCATCAAAGTCGGCATAGGCGGCGGCTCTATCTGCATCACCCGTGAGCAGAAGGGCATAGGCAGAGGACAGGCTACCGCACTTATCGAGGTATGCGCAGAACGCGACAAATACTTCGAAGAAACCGGTATCTACGTTCCGGTATGCTCTGACGGCGGTATCGTTCAGGACTATCACATCACGCTCGCACTTGCTATGGGCGCCGATTTCGTAATGCTCGGACGCTATTTCTCGCGTTTCGACGAATCCCCGACAAACAAGCTCATGATGGGCGGTACATACGTCAAGGAGTACTGGGGTGAAGGCTCGAACAGAGCGCGCAACTGGCAGAGATACGATATGGGCGGCGACAAGAAGCTCTCGTTTGAAGAGGGCGTTGACAGCTACGTTCCCTATGCAGGTCCCCTCAAATCCAACGTTGCGAACACGCTCGCAAAGGTACGCTCGACGATGTGCAACTGCGGTTCGCTCAGCATACCCGAGTTCCGTGAAAAGGCAAAGCTTACTCTCGTTTCGTCAACTTCTATCGTCGAGGGCGGTTCCCACGACGTTATCCTTAAGGAAAGCCGCACCGGCAGAGCAGAATGATCATCGCCGGCGTGGTCTTTCGATCATCCCCTCTGTCACCTGCGGCGACACATCCCCGCTATCGGGGAGATAACGCTGGACCCGAAAGTTTCAGAACAGAATGAAGACAGCAGACCCGAAAAAGGTCTGCTGTTTTTTGTTTTATTCAGACAGGCTTTCAAGCTCCTCCAGCTTCTCGGAGGCTTCCGCCCACTCTTCGGTCTGTGTGTCGAGTTCAGACTGGAGATCGCCGAGTTTCTCAGAGAGTGCCGTGACTTTTTCGTAATCGCCGGCGATATCGGGAGACTGCATCTGTGCAGAAACGTCTGCGATCTCAGCTTCGAGCTCGCTTATTCGCGCTTCCGCACGGGAAACGCGTGTCGTAAGCTTCCGAATGTCGCTCTGGAGCTCCTTTCGGCGCTTATAGTCAAGCTTGTTGGCGCTGTCGCCCTCGGCGGGAGCCTTCGCTTTAGCGGCTGTAAGGACGCTTGCGCCCTCTGTCGCCGCGAGATAATCGTCGTAGTTGCCTTCTATGCTCTGCGCGCCGTCGGGAGTAAGCTTATACAGCCGCGTCGCGATCTTGTTGATAAGGTAACGGTCGTGAGATATGATGAAGACCGTTCCGCCGTAGCCGGAAAGCGCGTCCTCAAGAGCTTCGCGCGAGTTGATGTCAAGGTGGTTGGTCGGCTCGTCGAGAAGCAGGAAGTTGCAGCCGGAAAGCATCAGTTTCAGAAGCGCGACTCTCGCCTTTTCTCCGCCGCTCAGCACGCCGATCTTCTTGAAAACGTCCTCTCCGCCGAACAGAAAGCTTCCGAGAGCTGTACGCACCTGCGTCTGCGACATCTTCGGGTACGCATCCCATATCTCGTCCATGACCGTCTTGCTGTCGGTAAGCCCGGTCATAAGCTGGTCGTAATAGCCCGCCTTGACCCCCGGACCATAGATGACATTGCCGGTCTCCGGCGCGAGCTGCTTCATAAGGATCTTAAACAGAGTGGTTTTGCCGCTTCCGTTCGCGCCGAGCAGGAAGACCCGCTCGTGCTTGCGCACGTCTATATCGACTCCGCCGAAAAGCTTTTCCCCGTCAAAGCCGATCTTAAGGTTCTTCGCGGTCATTATCTCATCTGTCACAGGGTCGGTGCAGTGGAACGCGAACCTTAACTTTTTAGGGAGCACCTGCGGCTTCACAAGGTCGGCTTCAAGACGTTCGATCTGCTTTTCCTTGCTTGCTATCGTGATGTAGTTGCGCTCCTGATTGAAACGTTTCTGCTGCTCGATTATACCCTTGATGCGGTTTATTTCTTCGAGCTGGTTCTCATAGTGCCGCCAAGCAATCTCAAGGTCTTCTTCCTTTTGTTTACGGTAGATGCTGTAACTGCCCTTATAGACGGTAAGCCGCTTGTTTTCAAGCTCGAATGTCCGGTTCGTGACCGTGTCAAGAAAATAACGGTCATGCGAGATGATGATATACGCGCCGCGGTATTCGAGCAGGAACTTTTCGAGCCATGTCGAAGCCGCTATATCGAGGTGGTTGGTAGGCTCGTCGAGAAGCAGGAGATTTGCGCCCGAAAGCAGGAGTTTTGCAAGCTGGACCTTCGCTTTTTCACCGCCGCTCAGCACCGAGACCGGCTTTTCCTGCTCCGCGAGAGAAAAGCCGAGACCGAGAAGGCTGCTCATTGCGCGGGTGCGGTAGGTCAGACCACCGTCCGCCTCAAAGCGCTCGCGGAGCTGCATCTGCTTTTCAAGCATTTCGTGGGAGTTGTCGCCCGCGTCGATCAGCGAGTTCACTTCGTCGAGCTCACGTTCGAGCTCCATAACCGGAGCGAACACCGAAAGCACCTCATCATAAACGCTCACCGAGCTTTCACGGATGACGTGCTGCTCCATATAGCCGAGAACGGCATCCTTCGACTTGACGAACTCGCCGCCGTCGTATTCCACTTCACCGCATATCGCCTTGAAAAGCGTGGTCTTGCCGCAGCCGTTTACCCCGACGAGACCTATGCGGTCATCTTTTTCTACCTCAAATGTTACTCCGCCGAAGATAAGCTCCGCGCCGAAGTAAAGAGTTATGTCCTTTGCGTTGAATATTGCCATTTTTTCTTCCGTTCTGTTTGCCTTTTCTTTTTTGTCACAGTCTGACTGTGATCGTAAAGCTTTTCCCGTCCTTGCTGACCGCGTCTGTCTTACCGCCGTGAGTCTGGACTATTGACTGCGCCATGGAAAGCCCGATGCCATATCCCGGAGTATCGCTGTTGCGCGACGCGTCACCTCGCCGGAAGCGGTCGAAGAACTCGGGGTGAGCGCCCTTTTCTATGCCCTCCGCCGTGTTCTCGGAAACAATATATATACGCCTGCCCTTTTTCGTGAGCGTAAACGTTATTGTCCCGCCCTCGGGAGTGTATTTCACCGCGTTGTCCGCAATTATCGAACACAGCTTGGCGATAAGACCCTTGTCGCCCCTGAAGCTTATATCAGGCATTATCTCGGTTTTAAGCGTTACGCCTTTTAGCTCTGCCGGTATTACAAACGGGTCGAGGATCTCCGTTACCGTTTCAGACAGCCCGAACACTTCAAAATCGGGTTTTGCACCGCTCTCGTCCATTCTCGCAAGCGCGACGAGTTCCTTCGTCAGAGTCGCAAGCCGTTCGGTCTGTGCGGCGATTCCCTTTGTCCACTTGCTTTCTCCCTGCTCCATTTCAATGACTTCGTTGCAGGAATTGATTACCGCGAGCGGAGTTTTAAGTTCATGTCCCGCGTCGGTGATAAATTTCTTCTGCTTCTCATAGCTTTCGGCAGCAGGTCTTATCACTGCGCCAGAAAGTATGAATATCAGCACGAAGATCGCTGCCGACGCACCGAGCGAAACGAGAATGCTTATCGTCATAAATCCGCGCATATCGCGAAGCGCCCGCGAACGGTCAACAAACACGCAGAGATTGTTGTCTGTCTGGCGTGTTATCAGGAATCTGTAATCACCGTAATATCCGCTCTCTGCGCCCTGCGAGAAAAGGGTCTGTGCAAGTCCGAGGGCTTCATCGGAACCTACCGCGGCTATCTTTCCTGTATCTATCGTCACAGGGTCGCCGTTGTCTTTAAGGATCACCGTGAAAAAGCGCGTTTCATACGGCGTTTCAGCAGTCATAAATCCACGCTGACCGATGCCGTACCGGTGATCGCGCAGAAACTCGCCCTCCGGAAGTTCCGGAGGTGCCGCGTCGTCACGCTGCCAATCATCCTTGCCGCGGGGAAACGCACCGAAGCTTCCGCCGTTATCCGCGAGATAACGCAGGAGCATATCGGCTTCGTTTGCGGAATTGATACGGTTTATTATGTTTATTGCCGCGACTATCAGCGCGAGCACCGCGATGACAGAGATCATTGATGTGACAATGAAGCTCCGTCTTAACTTCTTTATCATAATAATTCTCCATACGATATTTAATGTCTGCTCATCAACCGCGAATCGGCTTCAAAGCGCAGCTTGAAGCTAATTCGCGGTTGCAAAAGTGCAAGGGAAATCACAAAAATTCAAATTTGCCTTGCACTTTTGTTCGCCCGAAGGCGAAATGAGCTTGACATCAAGGAATGTGTCCGCTGTAAAACTCGCTGAAGGCGCGTTTTACAGCGATCCCAAATCCTGTAAAACAAGATTTGGGACAACAACTGCCAAACGGCAGTTGTTGAGGACACATTTTTTATATGATTTTACCATATAATCGGAAAAATGTCAACGTTTTGCGCGTTCAGAGTCCCGCCGTTGACAATCGGCTCGTTATGCGGTATAATGTTGTTATCAGATAAATCGGAGGTCATTATGGAAATAGCTATACTTGCGTGCTGTGCAGTCATCATAATACTGCTGATAATAATACTCATTCGTACCGGCACAAAAAACAGCGGTGATGCGGACAAGATAAAGGACAGCGTCGAATCCGGAAACCGCGCCGTACTCGATCAGCTTGCGCGGCAGAACGATTCGGTCTCGGGAATGATCGAGCGTCATGTCGGACTTCTCGGAGACAAGATCGGAAGCGAACAGAACGGTATGAAAACGTCGCTCACCGAAAACCTCGAAAAGCTTTACGCCGAGATGACAGAGCTTCGCAGAGAGAACCGCGAGGGAATCGAGAGCATCAATAAGATCGTGACCGAGAAGATGCAGCAGACACTCACCGACTCTAACGCCGGTATCGTGCGCAACGTCTCGGAACTCGGCAGGAACCTCAGCACCGAGCAGGAAAAGCAGCTCCGGCTCACCGAGGAGAAGCTGAAAAAGCTTGAGGACGGTTTCGACAAGATAAGAATGGATATTCTCGGCGCGCTTAAATCAATGAATGAAACCAACTCCGCAAATATGACGAAGCTTATGTCCGAGAACCGCGAGAGCCTTGACCGCATAAACGGCACGGTCAACGAGAAGCTCCAGAAAACGCTTGACGACAAGATCACCCAGTCATTCGAGACGGTAAACAAGCGTCTCGCCGAAGTATATGAAGGTCTCGGCGAAATGAAGAATGTCGCTTCCGGCGTAAACGACCTCAAAAACGTGCTCTCGAACGTAAAAACGCGCGGCATCGTCGGTGAATTCCAGCTCTCCGCGATACTCGCCGAGATACTCGCGCCGGAGCAGTACTGTGAGCAGGAAGCGATGATACCGGGAAGCACCGAACGCGTCGATTTTGCGATAAAGCTTCCGGGGCTTGAAAACGGCGAGTATGTTTATCTGCCGATAGACTCGAAGTTCCCCGGAGATACATATTCCGCACTTGTGCAGGCTTACGAAGGCGGCAGCGCCGACGACATCAGGGATAAGCGCGTAAAGCTCGAACGCCGCATAAAAGACGAAGCAAAGAGCATCCGCGACAAATACATCTCCCCGCCGCACACGACTGATTTCGCGATAATGTTCCTGCCTTTCGAGGGGCTGTATTCCGAGGTCGTGAATATGGGACTCGTTGAAGTTCTCCAGCGCGACTATAAGGTCAATATAGCGGGACCTTCGACAATGGCGGCTATGCTGAACAGCCTTCGTATGGGCTTCCGCACGCTCGCGATACAGAAAAAGAGCGGTGAGGTATGGCAGATACTCGAAGCGGTTAAAAAGGAATTCTCGACATTCGGGGATGTTCTCTCAAAAACGAGAAACAATCTGCGTCTTGCGGACGAAAGCCTTGATAAGCTCATCGGTACCCGCACCAACGCAATAAACCGCAAGCTCCGCAACGTCTCCCAGACAGACAGCCTTGAGACTGCCCAGGAGATCATAGATTCGGACTGAATCCGCGGGCGCGCACGGGGTTCCGCCCCGTGACCCCGCGGGGGAGGAAGAAAACCTTTTTGTAGAACGAAAAGGCTTTTCTCCCTCCCCTCGACCCCTCTCTCTTTCCAAAAAAACTTTAATAGCTGCCGCGTATGGCTCGACAGTTTCTGCACAATACATAAAAACAGCAGGCCCGAATGTACAGGTCTGCTGTATTTTTTGGATCAACCGGTGCGGCGATCACCATAAATGAAGCAGCATCATAACTCCGGGTATCCACGCCGTAACAACGCCCTCGAATATCTGGAGCACGGGAACGAACTTTCCGAGCTTCTTCCCGAAAAGCGCGGGAAGAGATGTTCCCCAGAGAAGCGCCCAGAGCCACCATATCGCCGCCCAGCGTATATCCGGCGTTATGCCGAGCGCCGCACAGCCGGTAATGCCTTCGACGATACCGAAGACGACCGCGTTTACCGCGACAAATACCGAGAAGATGTGGAACGGCTTGTCGTCGAGCGAAAACAGATCAAGCGCCGCTACGAAAAGATAAGTGAAGCAGAACAGCAGTCCCGTTCCCGCAGCATAATAATTGCCCTGTATCAGACTGAGGACATTGATGATGAGCGAGAGTCCGCCTGTAAAAATGTTCATTACCGCGGCGGAACGCGGACTCGCTTTGAGGAGCGTGCAGGCACCGTTGTTGATAAGTACGGCTCCCACAAAAAGCAGACAAACTCCGAGCAATTCAGTCACCTCTCATCGGTCAGCAACGGTCTCCCACTTAAGACCCTTTCCGCTTGTGAATTTTCTCGTTTCTTCCAAAGGCATGGGTTTTCCGAAGTAATAGCCCTGACACTTATCACAGCCTATCGCTTTAAGGAACTCATAGTGCTCCTGAGTTTCGACGCCTTCGGTAAGCGGCTTTACGCCCATTTCCACTGCGGCGTAAACTATGTAGTTGATAAGGTTGCCGGTACGGGGATTCTTGTCATAGGTGCGAAGGAATTCCATATCGAGCTTAAGTACGTCGAAATCGTATTCCATAAGCGTGTTGAGCGAGGAATAACCGCTTCCGAAGTCGTCTATCCAGATCTGATAACCCGATGTGCGGAACTTCTTGCAATCGCCTTTCAGATGATCGGACTTGTCGTTCAGGGCGCTTTCCGTTATCTCAATATCAAGCATCTCGCGCGGCACATTGTAAAAGCGGCGATAGCCCTCTACCACCTCAACTATGTTGCAGAGCTCAAAGTCAAGACGCGAAAGGTTGACCGAAACGGGAACTATCGGGTCTCCGCGGTCACGGAGCCGCGCATAGTCCTCGCAGACCTTCTTCACAACAAAACTGTCTATTTTGTGGATAAGGTGGAATTTTTCGAGTGTTTCGATGAAATCCGCGGGGGACAGAAAGCCGAATTTTGGGTCTATCCAGCGCGCAAGAGCCTCATATCCGCAGATCTCACCTGTCGCAACGCGGATAACGGGCTGATAGAACACCTTTATGTATTCCTTCTCTACCGCGTCGTCGATATAATCGACGATATACTGCTGACGGCGGAGCTTTTCATAAAGCGTTACGTCGTATATGCTGTATATCACATCGTAGCGGTGCTTTACGGTGTTGCAGGCAAGACGTGCGTGGTCGCACGCGAGACCTACTTCCGTGCAGGTATCGTCGAGCTCATAGATACCCGCGCGTATCTCAACACGCGTACCCTCGATTATCTGCACGACCGCATTGTGCACTTTTTCAACAAGATCCTTAACGTTTTCCGCAACAGTGCATACGACAAAGTGGTCGTTCGAGAAGCGCGCTATGATGCTGTAATCGCCGAAGATGCCGCGGATAGTGTACGCGACGCGGCAGAGCAGATCATCTCCGCGCTGGAAGCCGTAGCGCTCGTTGAATATCTTGAAATTGGTTATATCGAAGTGAACGAACGTGAATTTCGCCTGTGAACGCTTTTCGGGGTCAGAGATAAGCTCCTGTACCTTCTGATAGAACGTGGACATATTGTAAAGCCCGGTAAGGCGGTCTGTGTTCTGGTTCATAGAGAATATCTGTGTCTCCGCGAAGCTGTTGCGGCTTCGGTTCAGATACTCGTTCTTGTCTATATCGACGATGTAAACGTAAAAGTAGCTTTTGCCGTGCTCGCCGTGGAGCAGATGGCCGAAGTCCTCTATGTAGCGCACCTCGCCTGTCTTTGCGATTATACGGTAGCGCACATAGTCGTGGCGCTTCTCTATGGTCATAGTCTGTGACTGTATCTCGTTCTGTATCTTATCATAATCTTCGGGGTGGACCATACCCTTGAAGCTGTTTCCGGTATATTCGCGGAACTCCTCCATCGTCTCACAGCCATACAGCTTTATGACGTTATCCTCTGCGAAGAGTATTTCTTCCTTACCTCCGACGTTGTAGATGAAAAACCCTCCCGGAAGCCCCGTTGGTATATATTTCTCATTTCCGCTTACTACCCTGCTGCTGTCATCGCTCATATATTATCCCTCCTTGTCGGGCAACAGATTTCTTGCTTCAGACATATTTTTACTTGTATATTATACACTATTGTCTTAAAATTTTCAATATTTTTTATTCTGAAAATATATAATTTTTTACAGATGCCGACAAACACACGGACAAAACATCATAACGCCTCTTACCCCCAATTCGGGTAAGAGGCGTTTTTCAGCGGTATTCTCCGTACTCACAGCCTATCCTGTCGGCTTTTATCTCATCTATAAGCGTTCTTCTGCCGTCTGACGACTTTTTATACAGGCGTATCAGCCCCACGCCGTTGCCCCCGTTCCAAAGCCGGTTGTGACGCTTCGAACCGTCGGGAGCTTCATAGTTCACGAGCAGCATATCCTTTTTCCGGCAGCGCACCCGGGTTGTCATGACGGCATTGTTGTTTTCCTGCACAACGTACCAGAATATTTCGCTGCCGGTCTCCTTTGAGCGGAACACAGTCTTTGTGCCCGTCCACGGCTTCGAGAAGTTGAACTCATAGGGCGTGCCCTCATACAGAAATGCGCCGAGGAGCTTGCGTTTAAGCGGAACGCCGTAAATCTTCGGACAGCCGCCGCCGATGTCGAAAACGCTGTTTTCAAGGCGCTTTCCGGTCCTTGTACTTATAAGGCTCCACGACGAGAGCCATACCCACGGACTTGTAAAGTTTCTGCCCCAGTTCTTGTCTGCATAGCCGTAGGAAGTCCCGGGAGTTACGGTATAGTGCTCGCCGTTGAGGGTCACAGTCCCCTTATACAGCGACTTCATACCTTCGGCGTGCCAGTACATTTCGAATGCTTTCGCCTTACGGAGCGGCTCGCTTGCGCCATATCCGACGTTGAACGGTATCTTCTTGTCGATGCGAAGATCCCACTGCATACTTCCGACACCACACATATAGCCGGGGTCGAGAGCCTGTTCTTCGGTGACGGTGACACTTCCGCGGAGGATAGTTTCCGAGACCGTGCAGTCGTCGATATGCACCATAAACGGTACGCTGTCGGTGATGCGCACCTTGTTCCACGGGAAGAAGCGGTGAAGCTGACATTTTCCCTCGCCCCAGCAGCCGGCTTTTACCATAAGATAGGACGGTCTTTTATGGCGTGCGCGGTTTTCGGGGGATTGACCGAGTACAGGAACATCTTTGCCGAGTGCGGGATTGCAGGTGAAGAATTCCACAAAGAACTGTTTTTCCTCGCCTGTTCTGTCATTTACACCGGTGAAGCTGTGCCACCACCAGTCGTAGCCCTCAAAGGCGAATGTTCCGTCGAGCATGAACGCGTCGCGCTCGATGTCATGTGTGTTGAACGGCATTGTTATCATATCCTTTCTCATCTGATACATTAATGAATAATCCGGATTTTGCGCGGAGATGAATTCCCGGCTACATCAGACTTATTATCAATCCCGTAATATACGCCGCCGCAGACGCAGAAAGCGCCACAACTATCAGCGGAAGTCCGAAATACGCAAGTATCATCGCCGCAGCGGCACCGACAGCCGCAGAAATAACACTTCCCGTCGCGAAGAATATTGCCGGTATCGTCATAGCGCTAAGTACCGCGTACGGGATATAATACAGAAAACTCTTCAGGAAGCGCGACTTTATCTTCTCGCGGAACATCGTGAACGGTACCATTCGTATGATATAGGTGACACCCGCCATTACCGCAATGTATATAACGATGCTCACGGCTGCACCTCCGTTTCATCGTCTTCGTCAGCCTGTGGGAAAACAAGCGCACATA
Organism: uncultured Clostridia bacterium; assembly: GCA_947168885.1. GTDB lineage: Bacteria > Bacillota > Clostridia > Oscillospirales > Ruminococcaceae > Ruminiclostridium_E. The sequence continues at coordinate 197,363 of CAMVNQ010000003.1, forward strand.
CCACCGCCGCGATAACCGCGCAGATGATCACCGAAAAGCCCGACGATATGAACGGAAGCAGGAAGTATATTATACAGCTCACCGCCGCGGCGATAAGCACCGCCACGAGCACGCCCTTTTCCTTCCGCGCGGGAGGTATGATGATCGCAAGGAACATCCCGTACAGCATAAGTCCCAGCGCGTCAGACACGTCCGCAGGAAGAAGGCTCCCCGCCGCAGCGCCGAGTATCGTCCCGAGCACCCACCCGACCGTTGAGATAAGTATCATTCCGTACATATACCACGGCGTTATCTTCCCGGGCTGTGCGGACGCAAGAGCGAATATCTCGTCCGTGATACCGTATGAAACGATAAGCCTGCGCGGAGTCGTAAAGCTCTTGTCTAGCTTCTGCGAGAGCGAGAGCGACATAAGCGAATAGCGAAGATTTATCGTGAACTGTGCAAGTATCATCTCGACAAGCGAGCCGCCTGCCGCGATTATACCTACGCCCGCAGCCTGACCGGCAGAAGTGAGATTGAAAAGCGAGACCGCGGCGGCTTCCATTACTGTAAGCCCCGATTTTACCGCGGTTATGCCGAATCCGAACGAAACAGAAAGATACCCGAGAAAAATGGGTATCCCGTGTACAAGACCTTTCAGAAAGTGCTGGAATTTCAAAACTTTGTCTCCTTATATATATCTGTACATTCATTCTATCACATCACGGGACGAATGTCAACCGCATAAAAAGCAGGTTCTCCCCCGCAGTAAGCGAGGGAGAACTATCGTTTCACTTATTCTGTAACGGAAGAGTTATGATGATCTCGGTACCTTCACCAAGGACACTGCTTATGTCTATCGAGCCGCCGTGTATGCGGATTATCTCGTCTGCGACCGCAAGACCGATACCGGAGCCGCGCACGGTGTTGTTGGCTTTATAGAACTTCTCCTTGACGTGCGGAAGGTCACTCTCCGCTATGCCGACGCCGTCGTCCTTGACGGAGATACGGATCTTTCCGCCGCTTATCGACGTGCTTACATGGGTATGACCGCCTTTTTTGCCGTACTTTATCGAGTTGTCGATAATGTTGATGAACACCTGACGCAGACGGTTCTTGTCGCCGTAAACTATGGCTATATCCTCGCTGTCGGAGATCGTAAGCTCTATCTGCTCCTCCTTCGCGCGCTCCTCATACATGAGCACCGCGTCGGCAAGCTCGGCGATAACATCAAGGTTCGCCCGCTGAAGCGAGAAGTGACCGTTCTGTATGCGCGAGAAATCGAGAAGCTCCTCGACCATTTCCGAAAGCCTTCCCGTTTCCTTGTTGATTATCTGCATTCCCTTGCGGCGGGTTTCGGTATCGTCGATCTCCTCCAGCGTCTCGCTCCAGCCCTTTATAGCCGTAAGCGGGGTGCGGAGCTCGTGAGACACCGACGAGATGAACTCATTCTTGATATTCTCCGAGTGCTCAAGCTCGTCCGCCATATAGTTGAAGATGTTACAGAGCTCACCTATCTCGTCGGAACTCTCATTTCTTATGCGCACCGAGAAATCGCCTGCCGCGAGCTTTCGCGCAGTGAAACCGACACGGTGTATCGGCTGGACGATACTTCTTATGAAGTATATACCTATTACGAACAGAAGAAGCAATATGACCGCGCTGACTGCAAGGACACCGAGAGTTATCGCAACGACCTGTGCATCGATCTTGTCAAGGGACGCAACTATGCGTATTGCACCGCCGGAAAGCGTATTCATGACCGTGTAAGCCATGTACTTCTCGCCGCTTGAAAATTTGCCGACGTAATAGCCGCTGTGGCTGTCGGACCTCGCCGCGTCTTCGTAATCGGGCATATCGTAATTGTCCGCAGGGGTGAAGCCGCTGCTTGAAAGATATACCTTTCCGTCGCGGTTTATCGCCATGAGCTCGGCATGGTTCTTCTTCTCGAACTGTTCTACCGAGTTGATTATCTCGTCGGAAGAATCCGGTCCCGACTCCTCATACAGCCTGTCAACGACGCCGACGACTATGTTCGCCTGTGTTGCGATGTACTGCTGGGCTGCGCCGTAGTAATATCCGCGTATTAGGAAAAATCCCGAAATATCAAGAATAACGAGCAGCACCGCGACTATGCCGAAGCTTCCGAGAAACCAGCGCGCGGCGATGCTTCTTCCGCGTTTCATACTCCGCGGCCGAGCGCGAACGCCTTCTTGTTGATCTCCATAGCCTTCTTCGGAACACACGCGTCAAGAGCTGCCTGCCATGCTTCTTCGGGGAAGCCGGCAGTCTTCGAGATAAGCCCCATGAGCACGACATTGACCGCACGCGAGCTTCCTGCCTGCTCGGCAAGAGAAAGCGCGTCTATCGCGGTAATATCAACACCCTTTGCGCGGATCTTTTCGGTAAGGTTTTCGGGATATTCCTGAACGCCCATTATAACGGGCATCGGGTTTATCTGCTGAGAATTTGTGATGATCTTGCCGCCCTTTTTGAGGTACGGGAGCCAGCGCGCAGCTTCGAGCTCCTCGAACGAGATTATCACATCAGCCTCGCCCTTTTCGATAACGGGCGAGAAGATCTTGTCGCCGTACTTGATGTATGTTACGACGGAACCGCCGCGCTGCGACATTCCGTGAACTTCGCTCACCTTTACGTCATATCCCGCGGAGAGAAGCACGTTTCCGAGTATGCGGCTCGCAAGGAGCGTTCCCTGTCCGCCGACACCGACGAGCATTATTGCTTTTGTTTCAGCCATTTTGCGTTACCTCCCCTTATTCCTCTATTGCGCCGAACCTGCACATCTGTGTGCAGAGTCCGCAGCCTACGCAGAGCGTGTTGTCTATCTGTGCCTTGCCGTCGGTTATCGAGATAGCGGGGCAGCCTATCTTCATGCACGCCTTGCAGGTCTTGCACTTGTCCTTGTTTACCTTGAACGGCGGGTTGTGCTTTACCGTCTTGAGAAGTGCGCAGGGCTTTCTGCAAATAATCACGCTCGGAGCGTCCGCAGCAAGCTCTTCCTTTATCACACGCTCGGTCTCGGCGAGATCGCCGGGGTTGATAACGGTGACGCGGTCGATGCCGACAGAGTGGCAGAGCGCCTCAAGATCGACAGCCGCAGCAGGGTCACCGTAGATGTTCTTGCCGTTCGCAGGGTTGTTCTGGTGACCGGTCATGCCCGTGATGCTGTTATCGAGGATAAGTACGGTGGAATTGGTGCGGTTGTACGCTATGTTTATAAGTCCGGTGATGCCGGAATGAATGAATGTCGAGTCGCCGATGACCGCAACAGCCTTGCCCTCATACTCGCCGCGCATAGCCTTGTTGAAGCCGTGAAGTCCGCTCACGGAAGCACCCATACAGACAGTGGTGTCCATAGCTTCGAGCGGAGCCGCCGAACCGAGTGTGTAGCAGCCGATGTCGCCGCTTACGAACACGCCGAGCTTCTTCAGCGTATAGAACACGCCGCGGTGAGGACAGCCTGCGCACATTACAGGCGGACGTACCGGAATAGTATCTTCGAGCTGAACGAACTCGTTCTTCTCTCCGAGTATCTTTTCGCGCAGGTATGTCTGGGAATATTCGCCGATGAATGTGAAAAGCTCCTTTCCGATCGGATCAAGCCCTATCTTGCGGCAGTGCGTTTCGATAATGTCGTCAAGCTCCTCGACAACGTAGAGCTTCTTCACCTTTGCGGCGAAATCCTTTATGAGCTTTACGGGGAGGGGGTTGACCATACCGAGCTTCAAGTAGCTTGCCTTCTCGCCGAGAGCCTCGCGTGCGTACTGATAAGCTGCGCCGTTGGCTATGATGCCGATCTCGTCGCTGAACATCTCGACTCTGTTGAGGGGAGAAGTCTCCGCATATTCACGAAGTTTCTTTGTGCGCTCCTCAACGATGATGTGCTTCGGCTTTGCGTTCGCCGGAGTCATGATGTTCTTGCGCGGATTTTTTGTATAATCGTATCTTACGGTCTTTCTGTCTTCAAGCTCAACTATGCTCTGAGAGTGAGCGACACGGGTAGAAAGACGAAGAATAACGGGAGTGTCGAACTGCTCCGATATTTCGTATGCGAGTTTTGTGAACTCCTTGCATTCGCCGGAATCCGACGGTTCGAGCATAGGCACTTTTGCGCCGATAGCGTGGTTGCGCGAATCCTGCTCATTCTGCGAGGAATGCATACCCTGGTCATCCGCGACCGCGAGTACAAATCCGCCGTTAACGCCGGTGTAGGATGCTGTGTAGAGCGGATCGGCGGCTACGTTGAGACCAACGTGCTTCATAGCGCAGAAAGAACGTCTTCCCGCGAACGAAGCGCCTATTGCCGCTTCACAGGCTACCTTCTCGTTCGGAGCCCATTCGCTGTACATTTCGTTTTTGTCGTAAGTGGAAGCAAATTCCGTTATCTCGGTGCTGGGGGTTCCGGGATAGCTCGAAACGAACTCAACGCCCGCTTCATACAATCCTCTCGCCACAGCCTGATTTCCGAGCATCAGACCTGCCATAATAACCATTCCTTTCTTTTTAAAGCGATATTTATACTATTATATCACAAACCCATAAATTTTGCAATACCAAATATTCCCGCGATTCACGAAAAACCGCGGGAATAAACAGGAAACTATCGTTATTTACACGCGAAGCGTTCTGCGTGTCGCGCCCGCGACCGCGGGTTCCAAGGGCGGCGCAAGCCCTTGGTCAGGGTGATAGGGGTGAAACCCCTATCATCATGTTGTTCTGCGGGGGTTCGGGGGCGGCAGTCCCCGGGACACATCACGCCGCTTTTTCAAGCGATTCTTCTTTCGGCTTGTCCTTCTTCATGAGAAGTATGATGCAGACGATGCCGACAACTACGCCGATAGTACCTATAAACGGCAAAAATGTCTCGATCGCGGACAGACCTTCAAGTCTCTGCATCGCTTCCTCGTTTGAGAATAACGAGAACATAATACCCATGCCGAGATTATTGTTCAGCGCGTGTGTGAACGCCGCGGGATATACCGACTTCGTCTTCTCCGTGATAAGCGTAAGGAACGCATTCATTACCGTACACATAAGACACATCATACCTATGCCGACGAACGGATAGCCCGGATAGTCAACCCCGAAATTGTGCCCTGCAACAGTGAGCGGTGCGTGCCAGAGTCCCCATATCACTCCGCCGACGATCACGGCGACCGGCTTCGGCATGAGCTCCATGAGCTTCGGCATCATATACCCGCGCCAGCCCCATTCCTCGCCGAACGCCGGGAAAAAGCATATCACCGAGTACCCGAGCTGGAGCATGAGCAGTCCTATGCTCTGCATATTTACGTTATTGAACGTGTCGCCGAAGCTGATATCGTTCATGTAAAGCGCCCAGATCAGAAATACGGTAAGGGAAGAATATGCGAGCGGGGCGATCACCGAAGCCGCGAAATATCCCATTTTTCCCTTTGTGTTCAGTCCGAGGTAAGTGTTTTTAAATCCCTCTTTTGTCACAAGTCGGGTGATAATATGTGCTATCGACGGTATCATCATACCGAACACGCCGACACAGTAATTCGCGACGGCCGCGTCGGGATTTTCAGAAACAAATATCGGCTCGCCGAAATATGACCACATCACCGGAACAATGATATAGAACGGAAAGAACGCAAGTATAAGGAAGATCACAAGACGCTTTACGGTAATCTTCTTACTATTGCTCATAGTTCTCCGCCCCCTTTCTGAAGATCCTGACAGACAGCTTGCACGACAGATAATATGCGGCTACCGAGATAAACGGGAACAGCCCGATAAAGAATACCGTGTTTCCGTTCTGAAGCATATCCATAATGCCCTTAATGGGATCTTCCGCGTCGAGCATCCACGAAATATCGCCGAACAGGAAGTATATCACACCAAGCATCAATACGCTTGCCACAACCGCACCCTTTATTTGCATTCCGTGATCCGAGCCGAAGCGTATCATGAACGGTATCTCCACCGCCGAAACCAGCAGTCGCCAGCAGAATATCAGGACAAGCACGAGCGTGAGCGAGATCATGCCGCCGGTCATGGCTGTTGAGAATACATCGGTCAGAAATCCCATAAACAGTATCGCGAGGTTTACAATAAGAATGTAGTAGTATTTCGACTCGACATGTCCTTTCGCGCCGGCGGGAGAGGACATTACGAACGCACAGGCAGGCTTCCCCTCGTCAGTTCTGAAAACCTCGCCCGATGCCATTGCGGGAAGCATAGAACCGAGATAGTAAACCAGCGTGAAGACGAATATCGTTTCCCGCACAACATCTTCGTTAAGTTCTTTGCCGCCCGTGAATATGAGCATCAGGATTATCACGAGCGAGCAAACAGCCTGCGTTATAAGAGAGAAGATGAATGATGCGCGGTTGACGTAGAAGTTTTTATAAAGCAGTCCCGACATTACTTCTCCCTCCTTTTGTAAAGTCCGTACATCGCCACGAAGCCGAGCGCAAAAACGCCGAGCACTATCAGCGGCAAAAACGGCATAAGCGTCTCGCAGAACGCTATGATGCTATCAATCTCTATTTCCTCGTTGTGCTTGCCCATTCCGTTAACAAACGCGTATATCCACATCGGCACCATTATCGTTCCGAGAAGCGCGAGCATACCCTTTTCCGCACTGTGCAGGATCATCGTGTATATCTGCCCGAGCGTACAGAACAATGCCATTAACGCGACCACAGATAAAGCGAGCGCGTATTCGCCGCTTGTTACGCCCTTGCCCTGCACCGCGCCGACTATGTTCATATACAGCACAGCAAGGACGATCGAGATGCATAAGTATATCAGACTCATCACAGTCTTTGCCGCCGCTCGTCTCACGGGTGACACAGGTGAACAGCGGGCAAAACGCTGCCACGAAACGAGCTCGTCACGTCCCGATACGGAAACTCCCGCCATTAAGAACTGACAGCCCATTATCACGGGTAACAGCTTCATCATAGCGAAAATACTCTCGCGCATCGCCGATATCTTTTCCTCGTTGAGCAGGCGGGCTTCCTCGGTCTCAGCGTTCCCAAAAGTGTATTGTATAAATTTTCCGATGTTTCCGTGCTCGAAGCTTATCATAACAAGTACACAGAACAACGCGAACGCGAAGAACAATATTGTTCCCAAACGCATATCTTTTTTCGCAAGATATACCTCGCGGTAAAGAAGATTTCCGAACTTTCCTCTCTTGATGCTCTCCATTATGACCACTCCTTTTTGTCTCTGTTGACGTAGAACAGCATTATCTCCTCCAGCGTGGTCTTTTCTATCGTCGCGCCGGAATATTTCTTCGCCGCCGCAGTTCTGTCCGCGGTGAGAATCTCCGCGCCGAAGTCATTCACACGCGCGCTGATAAAATCGGCGGGCGCGATCTCCTTGTACTCCGCCTTTGTGCATTTTATAACACCGTGGCTGTCAAGAATATCGTCCTTATAGCCCGTAAGCAGAATCTTTCCCTTGTCTATGAATGTCACGCTGTCCGCTATCTTTTCAAGGTCGCTTGTGATGTGCGAGGACATAAGGATAGAGCGGTCGCCCTCCATAAGATACTCGCGGAACATATCGAGTATCTCGTTTCTTACAACGGGGTCAAGTCCCGTCGTAGCCTCGTCCATTATCAGAAGTTCGGCATTGTGCGATAGCGCGGTCGCTATCTGCATCTTCATCTTCATGCCTTTTGAGAATTTTCCGAGCTTCTTCTTTGTCGGAAGCCCGAACCTGTCACACAGAGCAAAGAACTTCTTCTCATCCCACGCCCCGTACAGTCCCGCGAACATTTTCGAGAGCGCGGTACCGGTGAAGCTGTCGTGGAAAGGGAGCTCATCGAACACCACGGCGACGCGCTCCTTTATATCGTACTCGTATTTTATATGGTCGAGCCCGAGCATATTTATCTCGCCGCTGTCTGTTTTTATTATGTTGAGCAGAGAGCGTATGGTCGTGGTCTTGCCAGCGCCATTCTGTCCGATAAAGCCCATTATCGAGCCTTTCGGCACCGCGAAGCTCACGCTGTCGAGCGTAAAGCCGTCATATTTCTTGGTGAGTCCGTTGATCTCAATTGCGTTTTCATAATCAGTCATTGCCGTTTTCCTCCTCGTACATAAGCTCGATCATCTCTTTGAGCTCGCCGGTGGTAAGCCCGCACATACGGGCTTTGTCGCACGCCTTCGCAAGCAGGTCTTCGATCTGCCTTACCGTCTCCTCACGCAGGAAATCCGTGTTCTGCGACTTTACGAAGCAGCCCTTTCCCGCATAGTTCTCGATGTAGCCGTCGCGTTCGAGCTCCTCATACGCGCGCTTTGTCGTTATGACGCTGATACGGAGCTGAGATGCGAGCGTTCTCATTGACGGAAGGGCGTCCCCTGCCGTAAGAGTGCCGTTCATTATCTGCTCCTTTACCTGCGAGACTATCTGCTGATAGATAGGCTCATCTGATGAGTTTTTTAATACTATATCCATGTGCACCTCAATATTGTATATATACGTTATACACAGTATAGCATACACATACACACTTGTCAATAGTTTTTTGGAAAAATAATAAAAAAACTATTGACAAAACAAAAAACATCTGTTATAATACAATTGTTATATAACAGATGTAATTTTATGGAGATGATATCAATGCCGCCAAAAGCCAAAATCACTAAGGAAATGGTAATAGACGCAGGGCTGAACATAGTCCGCGAAGACGGACAGGAAAACCTGAACGTCCGGAGCATCGCCGCAAAGCTCGGCTGCTCTACCCAGCCCGTGATGTACCACTACGAGACCGTGAACGATCTAAAAGCCGATATCTACGCCGCTGCCGACAGTTTTCACACCGGGTTCATCACATCACCCGAGCAGGGCACAGACGACCCTATGCTTTCGATAGGACTTCGCTATATTCGTTTCGCCGACGATGAAAAGAACCTGTTCCGTTTCCTCTTCCAGTCCGACAAGTTCCGCAATACCGGATTCAGAGAGCTCATCGGGGCGGAAGGAAACCCCGCGATAAAGCCGCTCTGCGAAGCCGCAAAACTCACCGAGGCGCAGGCAAAGGAAGTTTTCGCGACACTTTTTATCTGCGTTCACGGTATAGCAAGCCTTCTCGCGAACAACTCAATAGAGTATGACGAAGAATATTTTTCGGGATTGCTCCGCAACACGCTTTTCGGCGCAGTCGCCGTTCTGAAAGGAAGTAACTGATATGAAAAAATTATTTGACAAAAACGAAGTTACGTTTGCTGTAATAATGATAGTTATATACGTCGTCGGTTCAAGCCTTATGATGAATCTGTCCGAGCTCATCGGCATACAGTTCCTCGCCGAAACGGTATTCGACCTTGTTCTCGCCGTTGTGATCTTCGCATTTATCAAAAAGAACGGTCTTATGCAGTACCTCGGGCTCTGCAAAAGCAGCGTTCCCGCATCGAAAATGCTGTTCTATATCCCGCTTTTCGTTATCGGAGCATTCCCCGCGTTCTTCGGCGCAGGGCTCGGCTATGACCCGCTCGGAATGGTGCTCCATACGGTTATGATGATACTCGTCGGCTTTCTTGAGGAGGTCATATTCCGCGGTCTTCTATTCAAAGGAATAGCGAAGCAGAACATCACCCGCGCGGTTATAATATCGGCTGTGACGTTCGGCGCCGGACATATCGTAAACCTGATATTCAACCACTATGATATCTTCGACAGCATCACACAAATAATCTACGCTGTTGCGGTGGGCTTCATGCTCGTGTTCATCTTTATGCGTACAGAAAGCATAGTAGCCTGCATCGCGTTCCACGGTTTCAACAACGCCATGACCGCGTTCTCCACCGGAAACGTGCTTAAAAACGCACTCGGCAGCGAACAGACCGCCGAGATGATAATGCTTGCTGCTATGGTAACAATTACCCTGTTATATACATTGTACGTTGCGAAAGCGTTCCCGAAGCGCGAACCCGCAAACAGATGACACGAACGCCCCGGTCGGCAGGAATGCCGTTCCGGGGCGCTTTTGTCATCACAGATATTTCCGTTCATAATCGGCGACAGGTATCGGCTTACTGTAATAGTATCCCTGTATCACCTCACAGCCGAGCGCGCAAAGCTTATCGACCTGCTCTTTACGTTCGGCTCCCTCGGCAAGGCAGATAAATTTAAGTTCCTTAGCGAGGGCTATGATGTGCCGTATCACCGCGATGTCCTTTTCGCTGTCATTCTCCGTCCCGACCTTGTCAACAAAGCTCTTGTCGATCTTCAGCGTATCGAGCGGCATCTCTGTCAGCAGCGAAAGCGACGAATAGCCCGTACCGAAGTCGTCCATTGATATACGGAAGCCCCTTGACCGGAGTTCGTCAAGCACCGAGATCATATACTCGGTGTTGTCGTAGGTCGCGCTTTCCGTAAGCTCGAAATCTATCAGAGAGTGCTCTATGCCGTAAGAATCGACGATGCCGGTCAGATGCGCTATGAGATTCTTGTCATAGAGACGGTTGCGCGAAAGATTTACAGAGATCGGATAAAGCGCTCTTCCCTCTTCTTTCCACTTGCTCATCGCCGCGCAGACTTTCTTCAGCACAATGTCGTCTATCTTCCCTATCGAGCCGTCTTTCTCAAAGAACGGTATGAATCTGTACGGCGAAAGGAGCTCACGATTTTTGTAGTTCCAGCGTATGAGAGCCTCAGCGCCCTTGATTCGCTCGTTTCGGGCATCTAATTTCGGCTGGAGATACACCACGAACTCGTCGTTTTCCACCGCGGTATCTAAATACGCCTTGATGTAGTTGCTCCAGAGAATGTCGTTATGCATATTGTCATCGTAGAATATGATCTCTGTTCTGCTGCGGTTCGTACCGAGTGCCTGCGCCAGTTTTCCCGCGTCGGCAACACGGTTTCCGGAAAGGATAGCGCGCTGCATGGGGACAACGCCGCACCTGTAATATATGGTGTAGTTAGGGTCTTCGTCGAGGTGCGAGAGTTCATCAAAGAAATCGCCGAGCTTCGCCAGCATTTCGTCCTGCGGCATATCCTTGAGGATCATCGCAAAGTTGTCGTTATGGCAGCGAGCGCTCGCATAGACGAAATCCGCCTTGTTCATAGCATCGACGATCTTTCTGAGCACCCTGTTCGCCGCGATGTGACCGTAAACTTCGTTTATAACCTTGAACGACTTCACATCGAAGTGGGCGAAAGCGTAATCGCTCAGTCCCAGATCAGTCGGCATCTCAAGAGCAGGCACGATGTGGTTCCAGTTGTAGTGCCCCGTTATCTGATCGAAGAACGCCATGCTGAACAGCAGTTCCTTGTCAAGCTTGTCCATATCATCGTCGATGATATATTTCGCGTCGTCCTTTTCAACGTTGCATTCATACATTATCCTTATCTTGTTGTATCCGCCGCTGGGGAAAATTCCGATAACGTCCGACTCGTCCTTTACGGAGAGCCCGCTGCAATAACGTTTAAGAAGATCTCTTTTCTTCGCTATATCCTTGAAGAGCTCTTTTATGTAAGCAACACTTACCGTTCCCTCATTGTCTATTTCGATCTGATAGAAGAACGACGCGCCAAGCTTCAGGGTCTTGAGATCATCGGGATAAGCGACCCTGCTGTCGTCCGGACGGTATTCTATGCCTATGACCGGTCTTTCAAGCCCTTTGACGAAGAACACTCCCGGATAATCGTATGTACCGAAAGCGTGTGTGTACTTTCCGAGCTTTTCTGTGACATTTCCGGCATAGAGAGCTTTTATATCGTCGTCGGAGGCTTCGGTATAGAAGAGTATCCGTTCCGGCTTATACAGCTGATTGAGCATATTGATGAACATTATTATCACATCCCTGATGTTATTTGCCGTGCGGCAGACAGAAGGATCAATCTGCTTTATCGAACATTTCAGACGCTTCTTTAAGGAGATCGATTATTTCAAGATGCTGAGGACAGACCTCCTCGCACTGACCGCAGCCTATACAGTCCGAAGCGCGGGCAGACGGCACGATATTGGCATTGTAGAAGTTCTTTGCGCGCCACCCCTCATTATACATACGAACAGTATTGACAAGACTGAAAATATCGGGTATCTTTATTCCCTGCGGACAGCCGTCGCAGCAATAACGGCAGGCTGTGCAGCCGACTATCGGATTTCCGATCAGTATGTCTCTTACTTCATTTATGATATTCTGCTCATTTTCGGAAAGAGGCTCGAAATTTGTGAATGTCTTTACGTTATCGGTGACCTGTTCGTCGTTGGACATACCGGAAAGTATCGTCATAACTCCCGGCAGCGAGCCCACGAACCGAAGCGCCCATGAAGCGACGGAAGCGTCGGGGCGGGCGGCTTTGAGCTTTTCGGTTATTTGCGGCAAGGGGTTTGAGAGTGCTCCGCCCTTTACCGGCTCCATAACCACTATCGGGATATTGCGCGAGCGCAGTATTTCATATAGCTTTCCGGACGCTATCACAGGGTTGTCCCAGTCGGCATAGTTGAGCTGTATCTGGACAAATTCGACCTCGGGATGATCGTCAAGCACCTTTTCGAGCAGTGCGGGCGTTCCGTGGAACGAAAAGCCGAAGTGCTTTATTTTGCCCTCTTTTTTCTTTTCAAGTCCCCATTCAAAGCAGTTGAACCGCTCATAATTCTCATAGTTGCTGCCCTCTTCTATCGAATGGAGCAGGTAGAAATCGAAGAAATCTACACCGGCGCGTTCGAGTTGTTCGTTGAAGATGCGGTCGCGGTCGTCGGCAGTATTCAGGCACCACGCGGGAAGCTTGGTGGCAAGTGTGAAACTGTCGCGCGGGTAGCGCTTTACGACGCATTCGCGGGCAGCAACTTCGGACTTGCCGCCGTGATAGATGTAAGCTGTATCAAAATAGTTAAGACCTGCGGCAAGGTACTTATCGACCATTGCGCACACAGCATCAAAGTCGATGCTTCCGTCTTTTTCCGGAAGGCGCATAAGTCCGAATCCGAGCTTAGGCATTTTGGCGAGATCGATAGGCATGAGTGTTTCCTCCTTTTGTTTGGGTGAAATTATCATTTTGAATATATCGCAGACCTGCGCGGAGCCGCGCGAAGAATTACGATTCTGCAATACTTCGGGTAATACCGCACACTATTTGCGCGGTATCGCCTTTAGAGGTTCCCTTTAATATATTTTAACATATTTTTCTTCTATAATCAATTGATTTTTTACAAAAAATATCAGATTTTTGTGCGGTATTCCCTATACTTTTGTTTTCATCGCAAAACCTTGATTTATATATAAAAAAGTGATATAATCAAATCATGAACACATCCGGAGGTGGCGAAAATGAAACATCGCAGGCTTACTGCCGCTATTGCAGCCGTTATTATGGCATTTTCCGGTGCGGTTTACTGTCCGGTCAGCAATGCGCCGCTCTGCATAACAGCCGAAGCGGCTTCAAAGCTTGAGGCTCCCGTGAATATCACCGCAAACGTGTCCGGAAGTACAGTCAGACTGAAATGGGATGTCGTAAAAGGAGCCGATGCATACCGTATTTTCAGGTATAACCCGAAAACAAAAAAATATGAAAGCTTCCGCACTTGCAGCAAGAACAACACTTCAATAAAAGAACTTGCGGACGGAACTTACAAATTCCGCGTCGCCGCGCTCGTGAAGAAAAACGGCAAATACTCGGCACAGACCAGATCCGCGCCGATAACAGTCACAATAAACACAAAGGAGGACAATATGACAGACCGCATAACAGTCAACACCCAGAGCAGCATCCGCATAGACTGCGGCGACCTCGTGATACGCTTCGACCCTTTCCGCATAGAAGGCGAACCCCATGACGCGGACATCGTGCTCATAACCCACGCACACTACGACCACTTTTCGCCCGAAGACCTCGCAAAAGTATGCAAGCCCGATACCGTTATCGCCGCTCCCGCAACTATGAAAAAAGACCTCGCAAAAGCAGGCATAAAAGAACCGGTGCTTCTGAAACCCGATGAAAGCACCGAGATACGCGGGATAAAGGTCGAAACGGTGAGAGCGTACAATCAGCTTAAACCGTTCCACCCGAAATCGAACGACTGGCTCGGATATGTTGTGACTGCCCTCGGCAAGCGCATTTACGCTGCCGGCGACACCGACAACGTTCCTGAAGCCGAAGCCGTAAGGTGCGACATAGCACTCGTACCGATAGGCGGCACATACACCATGAACGCGAAAACGGCAGCAGCCCTTATAAACACTATCAGACCCGAAGTTGTTATACCGATACACTACGGCTCTATCGTCGGCACAAAGTCGGACAGCGGCAAATTCGCCGATCTCGTTGACAGCGGGATAACCGTAGAGATTAAGTGCGGTGTATGAAACCCGCAAAGCAATTATTGCTGTCCTCCAGAGTCTTATTCTGTATATAGGGAACCTCTAAAAACCCATTTTAGAGAAAAAGAGCTACTTGCGCCGATAGCTGTGTCAAGTCTCCTCACCTTGCGCCAGCAAGCTTTCGGAGCCTTTCCTTGCTCTCGACACAATTATCTCATTTTCTCCTTTCAAAGCGGTTTTTGGAGGTACCCTATAGTTAATTTGACTTATTTTGAATTTTGTGATATAATAATGGAATAATCCCGGCAAAAAGCGGAAAGGGGGCACAGAAAGGTTGATAAAAGATGCGTTCCTTCAGAGCCTTGTACAGATAAACTGCATACCTGTGCTTATAATCATCTTCCTTATCTTCTTTCTTCAGACCAACTATGCATACGAAAAAGAAATAACCAAAAAGTTCATACCTTCCGTGCTGCTGCTTCTCGCGCTGATACTGGTCGATAACCTTGACTATTACGCCTACGACGCTCTGGAAGTAACCGGTTTTTTTGATACGCTGCACAGACTTTTCGCCATGCTCGGTTACGATATACGGATAATCCTTATGGCAAGCCTTATATCTGTCGCTTCGGACCGCGTTTTCGGTCACAAGCACACCGTACTTATCACCTATCTGCCCGCACTGATAAATGTCGCGATCCTGATGCCGTGCCTGTTCACAGACCTGTTTTTCTACTACAACCCCGACGGCTCCATAGGACGCGGGATCTTCGCGTTTGAACCGCATATCCTGTCCGGAGTATATATGCTGTTCCTGTTCGCGCTCGGTATCATCTGCAAGAAAAAAGGGCGTGTCGGCGAAACGGGGATACTTCTGCTCTGCGGTCTTCTGACGATATTCGGTTTCCTCGCAGAGTTCCTGTTTGCACTGCGCGGCATACTTATCGGAGTCGTGGCGCTCGACATCACGTTCTATTATCTGTATCTGCACATAGAGCACTTCCGCTTCGACTCGCTCACCGAGATATTCAACCGTGACGCGTTTATGGCGGATATTGAGAAGTACGGCAGAACAAGCGCCTCGCACCTCATAAGCGTCGATCTCAACGATCTCAAGAAGCTCAACGACAAGCTCGGGCACACCGAGGGAGACAAGGCGCTGAAAGCCGTTGCGAGATCTCTGCAGGATTCCTGCCTTAAAGAGTGTTTCGCTTACCGCGTCGGCGGCGACGAGTTCGCGGTTTTATGTATCGGCAAGACCAACGATCAGGTAAATGAGATGACCCGCCGTATGCGCGAATCCGTGAATGACGCCGGTTATGTCTGTGCAATAGGCTATACCGAATGGAAGCGCGGCGAAACTTTCAAGGAAGTATATAGAAGAGCCGACGAAACTATGTACAACAATAAACGCGAGCTCAAAGCGCTAAAAGCCGGAACCGGCAATTCCGAAAAATCATAATTCACAGTCCAGACGCTCCACACGTTGTCTGAACCGCGACAAAAAGAATAAAATGATAACAGACCGATGAGAACTTCAATCGGTCTGTTCGTTTTTTATTCCAAGCATCATTCTCCTGCATCAAGGCAGAAGAACGCGACTGCGCTCGCAGCCGCAACATTAAGCGAGTCTATACCGCGCGCCATAGGTATTTTCACGGTATAATCCGCGGCTTTCACCGAAGCGTCCGACAGACCGTCGCCCTCGGTACCGAAGATAAGCGCAAGTCTCTTCTCCGCTTTGAGCCGCGGGTCGTCGGGACGTATCGAGCTGCCGCGAAGCGCCATTGCCGCTGTCGCAAAACCCGCATTCCGGAGCGTGTGGATATACGCGGGAGTGTCGCCGTCTATGAACGTCCACGGAACGCGGAAAACCGCGCCCATGCTCACTCTCACCGTTCTGCGGAAAAGCGGGTCGCTGCACCCGCGCGTAAGCAGCACAGCGTCCGCTCCGAGAGCTGCGGCACTCCGGAAAATGGCACCGACATTGGTCTGGTTCATAATGTTTTCGAGAACGGCTATACGGCGAGCGCCGGAGAGAACCGCCGAAGGCTCCGCAAGCGGCTTTCTTCGCATGGCGGACATTATCCCCTGCGTGAAACGGAACCCGGTAAGCTTTTCGAGCGTCTCCGGCGGTGCGGTATAGACCGGAACACCTTCACATCGCGCAATAATGTCGTCCGCCTGACCGCCGATGTATTTGCGCACCGCAAGGAACGACAGCGGCTCATATCCCGAATCGAGAGCGGTGCGTATTACCTTCGGGCTTTCGGCGACGAATATCCCGAGCTCGTTTTTAAGCCGAAGCTCCGACGTATCCGTGTACGGCAGGAGCTCCGGCGCGCCGGTATCGGTTATCTCACGAATATCCTGCATCAGGACAGGATATCCCTTACCCATGTTGCTATAACGAGCGGCTGGGTATTGGAGAGCATTCTTCCCTCTTTGATGACAGCGGTTTCGGAAACACTTGGCTTGAGCTCCATGAGCGTCTTGCCGAAACGGCTGCCGCCGGATGTCGCAAAAAGGATTATCGTCTTTCCGGAAAAGTCATAGCTCTCAAGGAACGAGTTTATTATCGTCGGCGCAACATACCACCATATCGGGAAACCGAGGAAAATAGTATCGTAAGCGGCGATATTCGCGTCCTTGTCCGCGAGCTCGGGACGGAATGACTTATCCGCCATTTCGACGCTCGAACGGGATTCCTTGTTTCTGAAATCGAGGTCAGCCTCGGTATAGGGCACAGCGGGCTTTATCTCGTAGAGATCGGCCTCTGCGGCTGTCGCTATCGCCTTTGCTTTTTCGGCAGTAACGCCGCTTGCGCTGAAATATGCAACTAAAACTTTGCTCATGGTCACGTCCTCCGTACTGAATTGTCTTGTTTATGCGGGAAACACGGCTTTGCGGCATTTCCCTGTATATTATTATACACGGTTTTCACTGCTTCGTCAACAGAAAAATCTTATTTTGTAACGCGGTGACATTCCGGTTACGATTTGGCCGTAATTCGGGGTATACAATCTGTATAGTCAGCTTTGTGAAGCGGATTGTGAGACTTTTAACATACGAAAATCTGCTTGTTTTGCAAAAAAAGTGTAACATTTACTGTGAATGTTCAACAAAACTGTAACCGATTACATATAATTATTGCTCAAAAATAGTGCTTGCATAATGTTTAACAATATGTTATAATGTCTATAATAGAGAGAAATGTAAGTCGGACCTCCGACAGAATATTATGTAAAACAAAAGTTCGGACACTATACGGCGTCCGGCAAAATGTAAGGAGCTTTTATATGGCATATTCAGAAGCTTTACCGGCATTTGACCGCAACGCGGCGATACGCCCCGCCTATGACGGAAGAAATTCCGCAGACAGCACTTCAAAAGAGCCTATCAATTTCAGCGAGATATTCAGAGAATATTCCGAAAGCGCTGACAATTCCGAAGTTTCCCATGGAAGCACTTTCTTCACCGGTTCTTCCGTTGATGTATTCGGTGCAGTACCGTTCATGTCGTCACCCGCTTTCCCCGATGAGCTCGACGCGTTCTCAGAGCATGAAGACCTCGACAGCGCAATAAGCTTTGACGAGATAAGCACCCTCGACGATATTACCGATACCGAGGCGGCAAAAATAGCTTCGGAAAACGCAAACAACCTCTTCAAAGGCTTTGACGAGCTCTCCGACGCTGTTGCCGAAGCAGAAAGCGTTGAAGAAGATCTCGATATGTTCAGCGATTTTGAAGAAATAATCTGACCAAAAGCGATATAACGGCGCACCGTATTTACTGCGTCCTGTGGTTTTACTGTGCGCTTTTTTCGTTAAAATGACCGTACCTGCCCCTCATGCGGGTCAAATAATCACATATATGCATAAAAATCCCCGTCCGGACGCTTTCGTAAAGCCGAAAAGTGTTGACGAGGGTTATTTTTTATGATATAATATTGTAATATCTTAAAATGTGAGGGAAATATGTCACAGCATACCAAAAAACTCATAACGGAATGCGCGATGAGACTTGCGGAGAAAAAGCCGATAAACAAGATCACCGTCCGCGAGATAGTCGAAGAATGCGAGATAACCCGCAACACCTTCTACTACCATTTCCATGACATCTACGACGTGTTCACTTCATACCTCGACGACCTTGTCAGCGAGCTTATGAAAAGAGCCGCAGATGACGCGGAATCCGCTATGTTTGATCTCATTGAGATGTGCACGAACCACAGGAGAATGCTTCTTAACGTCAAATCGGTCGGTTATGAGGCGCTCGCAAAATACGTGAAGGAAAAGCTGCGGACAATTATACTTCAGTCTATAGAAAAAGAATACGATATAAGCGAGATGGCGTCGTTTGACCTCGATATAATCTGCACATTCTACGAGGAAGCAATATACGGCATCATGATACGCTGGCTCCTTGACAGCAAGTACGACTCCTTCGATGACATGAAGGACAGGATAGAGCGCATAAGAACGCTTTTCGACGGTCAGCTTGAGCTTCTTATCGGCAACGTTTCAAAGCAATGATAACGGAGGGATCATATGAATATTGAGTTCTTTACCGCGTGCGCGGCAGCGGCTCTTATCGGTTATCTTCTCGGCGGAATAAACGCCGCGATCATAATGTCTCGTCTCATCTACGGCGAAGACATCCGTGAAAAAGGAAGCGGAAATCCCGGCTTCACGAATTTCAAGCGGGTGTACGGCCTCGGAGCCGTGACCTGGTCGGTAATGCTGCTCGACATACTCAAGACCGCTGTTCCGGTATGCGCTGCTATGTTTATATTCGACCATATGTTCGGAATGGGTCAGTTCGGCGCCGCATTCACAGGTCTGTTCGGTATGCTCGGACATTGCTTCCCCGTATATTACGGTTTCAAGGGCGGAAAAGCGTTTATGGCGGGCTTCGGCACGATATGGTTCGTTGACTGGAGAATGGCTCTGATAGCAACGATAGCTTTCCTTATCCTTCTGTTCACTGTAAAATATATGTCGGTGTCGTCGTGCCTTTCGTCACTCATCTGCCCGCTTTCTCTCCTTTTCCTCGGCGCAGACAGTCCGGCAGTTATAGTCGTTTCGGCTCTGTCCGCATTTCTCGTTGTTGCACGGCACAAGGAGAACTTCAAGAGACTCCTTAACGGCACCGAATCGAAATTCTCATTCAAGCACTCCGAACCAACGGAAAAAGCAGACTGAAGCAATGCACGATTGTGGAGCCGCCGGCGTGTCTTAATCGTGACAAGACAGAAATACCGGCCTGAAAAACAATATGAAAATCGTATTACATATCCGGAGGAGCACCGATGAAAACCGACGTTTACAGGTTTGAAAAGAATGCCGCCAATATCCGCGAGATAACCGGTGCGGCGACAAAGATCGCCGCATATAACGGTCTCGGGAAAAAGCAGGAACTGGAACTGAACCTGCTCTCGGAAGAGCTCGTCGAGATGCTGCCTTTTCTGCTTAAATACGGAAACGGAAGCTTCTGGATAGAGAATACGGGCAGCAGTTACGAGGTGCACGCCGTCGTAGAGCCTGAGACACTTCTACCGAGCGAAGAACGTGCGCGCGTTATGTCCGTTTCGAGCTCAGGAAAGAACGTCGCGGCAGTCGGTATAATGAACAAGATCAAGGAAGCCGCGGAAACACTCATGGCAAACTATGCTGTGACGGTCGGCACTTCGGGCACCTCCGCAGACGAGCACGACCGCTCGCTCCACAAAATGGGCGGTTACGCCTATGCGGCAGGCGAGGGCGAAGGCTGGTCACTCGCCAATTACAAAGAATCCGTGAAAGGCAACGAAGAAGCCTGGGACGAGCTTGAAAAGTCCATAATCGCCAATCTTGCAGACGATGTTATGGTAGGTATCCTCGGTGGGCGCGTCGAAATAACGATAAAGAAAAAGTTCTGATAAACAAAGACTGACGAAGAATTCTCCGTCAGTCTTGTTTTTTCAGCAGACGTAGATACGCACGATCACTCCGTTCTGAACGCACTCGACAGCCGCATGAAGCTTCGTGTCCTGTAAAAAGGCAAGCACCGGAGAATCTGTGAAAATGACCGGTGTGCAGTTATCGAGCGAATCACCGTTGTTCTCGATGAAAACACGGCAGTCGTTCCCGTCGCGGTCCTTTCCCGACAGCATATACCTCGCGGAAAGACTCATACGTCCGTCCGGAAAGATGTTCTGTGTGTCACAGCCGTTTTCTGTAGTGCTTCCGGTGAACAGTTCGCCCTCAGCCGACGCAGAGAACGGTATCATCACGACCGTGCGTCCTGCGCTGACGACAGACTGTGCTTCATAGGTCGTTACGTTTATCTCCATTACCGGTTCCATATCACCGCCCCCTTCACTTCCATTATACCATATAACTCGCGAAATGCAAGCTTTTCTGCCGGCCCGGTAAAGGCAGATCATTATATTTATTCCATAAGCGGTTGATTTTTCCTGCGGCGTGTGATATAATAGCATTGAACAAGTCCGCCGATGCGGCGGAGAATATCAACGCAAAGGAGCAGAAAAATGAAAAGATCACTCAGAACTATAGCCGCCGTACTTGCGGCAGTCACCGCCATGAGCTGTACAGCATTACCTGCATACGCCGTAACAAGCCCGGATATTGCGGTCACAGATACCGATGCCGATGTAGTCGGCGGCTGGGAAGTTCTCGACGGCTCGCTCGCACTCAGCAAGAATCCCGATGCCAAGAAGGCTTTCAAGAAAGCCGTTAAGAAGCTTGACAGCAACATTTCGCTGTCCCCGATCGCCGTCCTCGCGACACAGGTCGTTGCAGGCACAAACTATGCCGTGCTCTGCCGCGCAAACCTGAAGAACAGCAACGCTATCCCGTCGATAGATGTTGTTTACGTTTATGCTGATCTTCAGGGCGACGCGACTGTTATCGGCTACCAGACGATCATCGGCGGCGAGCAGCTCATGGGCGGCTATACACCTAACAAGGGCAAATTCAGTATGAGCAACAACAAGACCGTAAACAAGTGCTTCAAAAAGGCTATGAAAGGTCTTGTGGGCGTATCCTACCAGGCTGTTGCTTACCTCGGAAGTCAGGTCGTAGCAGGAAAGAATTACCTTGTTCTCTGCAGAAGCAAGGCGGTAACACCGAAAGCCAAGTACAAATATTCCCTCGTGACGGTTTACAAAGACCTCCAGGGCAAGGTATCTCTCGGCGAGATCAATGACCTTAGGCTCGGCGACATGAATTATGTTGACGAAAATAATTAAAGTGCCGCCGTTGGCGGCAGATCTGAATTGTGACAAAGCAGGACAGTAAAACTACAGACCGATAGATCAGTTCTATCGGTCTGTTTGCTTTTGTTGAGTTTCATCACGATTTAGATATAACACCGAATGTGATAACCACAATTGCTCATTCTTATATGATTCCTTCGCTTGCAAGGCGCTCGTCGAGCTCGGTAACAAGGCGGCGCTCAAGCTCGCGCTCCATTCCCGGAAGACTGAATTTATCAACTGCTTCAAGAGCTTCGTTAATGAAGTAGCGCGCCTTCTCCTTGTCATTCTCAACGCCGTAAGCGAAGTACGCGAGCACGCGCTTCGCGTTCGCATCGGGGTCGGAAGCGAGTACGGAACGTATCTTGTCCATGAAATACTGCGCAGCGCTCGGGTCGAACTCGAACCGCGAGTAGTAGAACACAACATCATAGTAGTAACCTGTGTCGCCTACGACATACGACCTGTTCCGCAGATAAACGGCGATCTCGTGCATCGGCAGGAAAAGCTTGTCGAACTGTCCCGTCCAGAGAAGATACATATTGTACAGGCGATAGTATTTCACCTTCGTCGCTTGCTTAACATTACCGAACGGGAGCTGCTCGACCGGACGCATATAACTTTCGGGAAACTCCTCTCCCCTGCGCAGGCAGTTAAGAAGGTATTCGCAATGCCCTTCAAGACCGTTCTTTTTGATGAAATGCGCACGGATAAATAATATTATGCGCAATACAATCATCATTATGCAGTCAATGAACATCCAGAACAGCACCGAGCGCCATTCTACCACGACAATGTAATCATCGGAAAAGGGGGTAGCCTGCCACGCGAAGAATATGCCGACACCTATAAGAGTCTGGACTCCGAGCAGGATCAGTTCAAGGGGAATAAACCTTTTCTGCGAATATTCCGGCACTGGTCGTGAAGGGTCGATTATCATGGAGTACTGCACAAGAAGCGAGAATTTCCCGCGGGTATGCTCCCATTTTCCGTCGTTTTTTGTGAATATGATTCCCCAGAACGTGACGAGCCGCACATCAAGGCCGAACTTCGGCGCGAGGAGAAGCGCAAGAAAGCAATTAACAAACTCGCATATTTCTGTTGTCAGAAGTATGCCTATCATCGTCATAAGAAAAGTCATGGAGTCCCTCCTTGCACAGCTCAGGTCAGGTCATAGGTCTTGTATCCCGCCGCGTTTATCTTTTCGCAAAGGGCGCGGAAATCGTCCGGATTATGTTTTTTCGCGGAAAACCCGGTTTTATCGAAAACCACTCTCGTCGGCATAAAGCTCGTGAAAAAGTCATAGTACGGCGGCTGTACATTCTTATCGCAGGCAGCAACAGATATGCTGTCGGGGTACTGTAAGCGCCGGTTCTCCACACACTCGGCAAAGCTTATCAAAACGCCGTCCGCAAGCAGTACACCGCGCTCGTCAACCGATCTGATGTCCGATGCGCTGTATGTTATGCGCTCAAGGTCAATGCCGTGCCTAAGCTTCTTTATGTCCGCGTCACAGTACGAAAGCACTTCCTCCGGATGTGCCGTGTGGCTGCTCCCGGTGAGGTACTCCGCCCGTCTCGCCATGTATGCCCGCGGCAGATTATGTATGGCGTGCAGCAGCAGCGCCGCATCGTTCCTGTACAGCATACGGTCGCCCGTCCGCAGTATATCGTGCTGTATCACAAGCATACGGTTCGCGGGCTCCGGAGTCAGAAACGGCTCAAAAACAAGGTCGTCGGCGCGGTAACGTGTGTACGCACACGGCAGATACCGTGAGATTTCGGTAAATCCGTCGTTCAGCACGGCTCTGTCCTTGTCATCGAAACTGTCCTTGTACAGAAGCTTCGTAAGTTCGATACTTACAAGAAGTATCCGGTTGATCTCCGGATATTTATACTTTGTGCCCGAACCCTTGCCATACACGAAAAGGATATAAAGCATCTCACTCACAAGAGCGTTTTTATCGACCTTGTCGCGCTTTGAGCCACGCATCTCGGCGATCACAGCCTGTACAGCGCCGCATAGTTCGTCCTCCGATACGTTGTCAAGCTCGCACAGCGGTCTGTTCCAGCCTTCCACGTCGTCCGACGATACCGCAGTCACGCAGTACGTCACACCGCCGTCCGGAGACCCGACATCAACAGTCATTTCGTCGGTGAACTTCACCGTGAACATATCTTCTCCGCCGTCTTCGATAAATGTTATCCTGCCGCCGTAAAGGTCTATATCGTCAAACCGTTCCCACCACATAGATCAGTTCTCCGGCTGCACCGGCTCCGCGGGTGTCATACGGGTCTCGTATTCGTCACGCGGCATGGGCTTCGCGTAATAGTATCCCTGTATCATATCGCAGCCCTGCGACGCGAGGAAATCGACCTGGTCGCGGACCTCGACGCCCTCGGCAACAGTACGCATATTCAGGTTTTTGGCAAGCTTTATAGCTTCCGAAACGACTATCTCGCCGCGACCGTTGTCATTGCTTCCGCGGAAGAACTCGGCGTCGAGCTTTAACACATCAAGCGGCATATCTTTAAGCGAATTGAGCGAAGAATAACCGGAGCCGAAGTCGTCCATTGAAACAGCGAACCCGTATTCCTTAAGGCGCGATATCGTCGAGATCATGGCCTTCTTGTCATCGAAGAACGCGCTCTCGGTAAGCTCTATCTCGATAAGATCGTGAGGTGCACCCTCGCTGTCAACAAGGTCGCGTATCTGCTCGGCAAGATCGTTTTCTATGAA
Organism: uncultured Clostridia bacterium; assembly: GCA_947168885.1. Lineage (GTDB taxonomy): Bacteria > Bacillota > Clostridia > Oscillospirales > Ruminococcaceae > Ruminiclostridium_E. Next base: position 221,609 of record CAMVNQ010000003.1, read on the forward strand.
ATGTGCGCGCGAGACATTGACCGATACCGGAACGCACTTGCACCCCTTATCGAGCCACTTTTTCTGGTCTCTCGCAACGTGCTGTATCATATAATGGTCTATCTCGGTTATGAAGCCGTTTTTCTCGTATATCGGGATTATCTTTCCGGGCGGCACAAAGCCGAACTCGGGAGACTGCCAGCGAATAAGAGCCTCTGCGCCGCGAAGTTCGTCGGTGCGCGGGTCATACTTGGGCTGGTAATATACCATGAATTCCTCGTTTGCGAGGGCAGACTGCTGGTGCTCATGGACAAGATCGATCCACTTCTGATCCTCAACGAGTTTATCGTCGAAGAACGCTATGCCGGAATCATCGTTGCCCTCAAGCTCTGCACGGGCTGTGCAGGCGTTGTTATATGCGGATTCAATATCGAACTTCTTTCTGCGTATCGGCGTTCCGTTCTTGTCGGGTGTACCGTCCGGCTCGACAGTGAAGATGCCCGCCTGGAAAGCAAAAGTGTGCTCGCTGTCGATACGTCCGAGTTCGTCGATAAGGCTCTGCACACGCTGTTTAAGCGTCTCATCATCCGGAGCCTTTATTATCATTGCAAATTCCGCCTGATTGCAGTGTGCGCACATTTCCTTCTTACCGAGGCTGTCCCTTATGACATTATACACCTTGCGGAGTTTGCGCTCGCCCTCCTCGACGGAGTGGCAGACGCAGTAATTCATATAATGCACGAAAACCATGTTAACGATAGCATATCTCACAGCGTGATTCTTGCGTCTGGTTAGGTGCTGCTGACCTCTGATAATGAACCACATCCAGTTGTGTCCGCGGGTGACAACGTCTGTGAAGAAAACGTTGAGCGTGCGGTTCCGTCTTACGATACCGCTTATGATGTTTCCGAGCATCATGCCGAATATCGTAAGTATCATAACGGCACCGATAGAAATAAACGTGAAGAAAAGTATGACATCCCTTACGTTCATTGTGATGAACGACTTGATGTACATCGTTCCGCCGGTCACGTCCTGTTCGATCCAGAACGGGAAATAAAGCATATCCATGTTATCCATCGACATATCATACCCGACCTTGAAGCCCGTGGATATGGTAGCATGGATATCATCGGATACCATTTCTTCGTCAAAGTAAGGATCAAGTTCATCAATATCGGAATAATTGCGGAGATCTTTCATCACCTCAAATATGTTTATGGAAAAGATGCCGTTGTAAAAATCCAGAGCGGCGGAATCCCTGTCGAGCACCACTCTTATACCATGTGGAACATCCGGCGTATCCGGAGACAGCATACCCTTTTTCGTGCCCATGGTGTCTTCTCCGTACTGATATTTGACATTACCGTCGCTGTCTTTTATGACATAGCTCCTGCCGGACTCGACAAGAAACGCGATTATCTCGTTGTTGTTCTCTTTCACCGCAAGTTCGTATGCTTTTGACATATACGACGCGGCTTTATACTCTGACGTTATCTTCGAGTCCATTATATAGCTTAAAAACATATTCATATACGAAACGATAAATCCCGCGGTAATAAAGAATACCACGATGAACAGGATTATAGCCACCCATGAATGGCTTCTTTTCAGTTCCCTGAATCGCTTGCTTTTAGCATTCTGCATTATACTGACCTCTTTTCGATCCGAAGATACTATATATAAGATCATTATATCAAATTCCGGCAATAAAGTCAACATTTATCATGAGCGAAAACAAACACCGGCTCTGCACATTTGTACAGCGCCGGTGCGATATTTCCTTTATGCCGTTACAGCCGAAGCTCTTCCGTACCATGCCCTGCGTACGAGTACGGCGAGCACCGCGAAAGCTGCCGCAAATGCGGTCTCGATAAGAAGCGACGTAACCGCAAGACTGCTGTCAAACGGTTCCTCACCCGCAAGCATACGGTTTACTCTTACGTACCAGTATGTCGGCATGAAGCGGGCTGCCGCGAGAACACTGTCGCCGAGAAACTCCTGCTGTATGAATATACCGCACAGGAAGCTTGTCGAAAGGGTAAAAATCTGCGTCAGTATGGTGAGAACAAGGTTGCTCGGTTCAAAGCTCACCACAAATACCGTCATAGCCGCCGAGAACAGCGTGTAAATGAAGCTGTTGAGGACAGCAAGCCATGCTGTACCGCTGTACATACCGCCGTTGATGATCGCGCCGATGACCATGAATACAAGCCATACAGCCGTAATGAAGACCGTGCTCGCCGCAAAAAGCTGAACCATATACGAACCCGGGCTGAGTCCGGAACAATTCGTGCGGAAGCGTATATCCTTCTTGCCGAGTTTCAGAAGTACGGGACAGAGCGTGCTCATCACCGTGCCGAGAATGATGTACGGCAGATAGCGGAAGAATAACGATGCATTTCCCGACAGAACGGCATTGTCCTCCTCACCGAACGACGCGGTATTGACCTCGGCATCCTGTGAAAGCACGTCAGCGGCTTTGCCCACCGATGTCACAACGTCATTCCCGCCCGCTATGAACGCGGAGACCGTTCCAGCGTATTCGTTGAGGATCTGCCCCATATATACGGTAGAGTAGCTGTCGTGCATCTTCATGCTTTCGAAAAGGTCATCGGTGTTCCCCGCCGCAAGCTTTTCCGCGTAGCCCTTCTTTATCGTTAGCACATAGTTTACACGATCGTAATAAAGCGCATCAAGTATGATGTCGCGGTCGTTTTCAAGCGTAACGAGCTCGTTGTCCTTGTCCAGGAAGTCACAGAGCGCACGGCTCTCGGGTGTGTTGTCCTCATCGAAAACGCATATTCTCAGAGAATTCTGCTCAAACAATGCTGTACCGCCGTCCGAAAAAGCTATAGCTATCCCTATGATCGCAAACACCCATAAATACATGACAGAAATGACTACCTTCTTTTTCATTATCTTCATGAAAGCGTTAAATACTTGCATATTTCTTCCTCCTTGTAAGGATCACGCCGAGTGCCGAGAACAAAACGATGTATATTGCCATTGAGATCATCTTCACGCTGTAGCGCGTATAGTCGTTATAAAGATTGAGGCAGTAGAAACAGTCTGATATTATCGCGACGGGGTTTATGCTGTTGACCCACGGAACGGTATCCGCTATTATACCCTTGATGTTGCTTATAAACAATCCGCTCAGGAAGCAGAACGCCATCGAGACCGACATTGAAACGGCGTCCTTTGCGTCGGCACTTATCCTTGCTATCGAGCCTATAAGGAATCCCATCGTCACACCGAGGCAGCCTCCGACTATCGACGACGCGTAAACAAGCAGAAGATCGCCGCCGAGGTCAACTTTCAGGACAAAGACTATGAACGTAACGCATATCACCATGCAGACGGCCTGAGCTATGAAGCAGCCGACGAGGCTTGCTGAAAGGCTTATGGATTTCGGTGTCGGAGAGATGTTCCTTCTCGCACCGAGGGACGACATATTCGCCTGATTGTCCTTGGTTATGTGAAGTCCGGTCTCCGAACCGAATATCGCGACCATTGCAATAAGATTGTAGAAATACTGGACAAACAGGTCGGTATTTCCCTGTGTGACCGGCTTCTCGGTGCAGGCTTTTACGTCCGCCGAAAGTGCCGCTATCACCTTCTGTGCGTTCGCGGGATCGTTTTCGAGGGTGTCCTTTATGATCGTCTCATAAACGCCGTACTGCTCGATGAACGATTTCAGTATAGACTGCTCTATGCCGGAGTTCTTCACCGTAAGCGTCACCTTGTCGCCCGAACAGATGATGCCCTTTACTTCACCGCTTCTGAGCATTTCGAGCGCAGTATCCTCGTCGGTGTATGTCGTTTTCAGCAGCGGAGAATCGTCACCGGACACAGCGTCCACAACTTCGCGGAGAATGCTGTTGTCTGCCGTTTCCACCACCGCGGTGGGTATCGAGCTGAACAGGGTGTCCTCCTCATATATTGAGCCGAAGCCTATCTTGAATACCGTACCGAGAAATATCGGGAACAGCATGAGCCAGAAGATCAGAGCCGGATGGCGCAGAGTTGAGAGAAGCTCATATTTAAGATTATGAAGAAACATTTTCAGTCCTCCTTATCGCGAAGAGCCTTACCGGTTATCTCAAGGAACACATCGTTGAGCGTCGGAAGCTCGGAATAAACGCGTCCGAAGCTTAAGTCGTTCTCCTGAAGCACACCGAGTATGCGCACAAGATTGTGCTTTCCGCCGGAGCAGCCCACCGTAAGCTTTGTTCCGTCGTATTCTGTGCTGTAAACGTGCGGAAGTGTTGATATCCTGTCCTTTATCCTGTCCTCAAGCCCGAGTATCTCTATCGTAACGGTCTCGGTGTTGCGTATCATACGCTTGAGCTCGTCCTTCGTACCCTCTGCGATCTTCTTTCCCTTATCCATTATCGCGATACGGGTGCATATCTGCTCGACCTCTTCCATATAGTGAGATGTGTAGATCACGGTCGCGCCGTTCCTGTTTAGCTCCTCTATACCTTCGAGTATCCTGTTTCTGCTCTGCGGATCGACCGCGACAGTAGGTTCGTCGAGGATTATGAGCTTCGGCTTGTGAGCTATGCCGCACGCTATATTCAGGCGGCGGAGCAGACCGCCCGAGAGTTTTTTCGGACGGAATCTGAGGAAATCCTCAAGTCCGACGAACTCCACTGCCTCATCGACATACTGCTTTCTCTGCGCCTTGTCGGTGATGTAGAGCCCGCAGAAGTAGTCGATGTTCTCATAGACGGTCAGCTCGTCGAATACCGCAACGTTCTGCATTATAACGCCGATGTTCTTCTTTATGTCATAGCTCGTGGGAGTCATGGGCTTTCCGAAGATCTCTATACTCCCCTTGTCGAAGGAAAGAAGTGATAATATGCAGTTTATGGTCGTGGTCTTTCCCGAACCGTTCGGACCGAGAAGTCCGAAGATCTCACCTTCGCTTATCTCAAGGCTGAAATGATCGAGCGCGACGAGATCGCCGTAGCGCTTTATGATGTTTTCTGCTTTTACGACTGTGTTTTTCATATCGTTACCTCGCTTTTCGTTTCGTCTTTTCCTGTTCTCTGTCATTATTATATCACCCGTTCCGCGCAAAGTACAGTGTATTATGTCACTATCCCATGTGACAAATGTCACTTTCGCGAATACGGCGTTCATACATCCGGCAGACTTGAAATTTCCCGCGTATTGTGATATACTGTTCAAAGAACGACATTCCGACCGGAGGCGAGCGAAAAGTGAGCAGGCTTTACGAGAAAAGCATAATGGTGCTTTTATGCATACCCGCACTTGCCATGTCCGGCGAGCTTTACGCGCCGGTAATAGCGCTGCTCATTTCCGTATCCGTTTCCGCCGCTGCCCAGATATTCAACGGAAAGCCCGCGGCATGGGTGCTTCTGGGTCTGTGCGCAGTGATGTGCGGCGTCATGCCGGTTATGTTCTGCACCATGCCGATAATACTATGCGATGCTCTTGCCGAGAAGAAGTGGTGGCTCACCGTACCTGCCGCAGCCGTATTCGTAAACATTGACAGCCTGAGCACGTGGCAGATCATCATGTCCTTCGTCGGTATCATAGCGGCAGTCGTGATATATCTGAGGATCTCCGGTCTCGAAAAAAAGGTCGGGAAGCTGACGGAACTTCGCGACGACATAACCGAGAAGAATATGCAGCTCACATCGCAGAACCTGAGACTTGCCGCCGCACAGGACAACGAGGTCCGGCTTGCGACGCTCAAAGAGCGCAACCGCATCGCGCGTGAGATACACGACAATGTCGGGCATATGCTCACGAGGTCGATACTCCAGACCGGCGCCATTCAGATAATAAACAAGGACGAAACGCTGAAAGAGCCGCTTGATGAACTCCGCGCGACGCTCGACGGCGCTATGACGAGTATAAGAACAAGCGTTCACGACCTTCACGACAACTCGATCGACCTTAAAAAGACGATAGAAGAAATGTGCGCCGCAGTAGATGACCGATTCAAAGTGAATCTGAACTACGATGCCGGCGAAGATATTTCCGGTGAGGTGAAGCTCTGCACCGCGGGAATAGTCAAGGAAAGCATCTCAAACGCCGTAAAGCACTCGTCCGGCGACAGGATAAACATAGTGTTCCGTGAACACCCCGCCTTCTTCCAGCTTCTCGTCGAAGACAACGGAAATTGCGGGGAACTTCAGGGCAGATCCCTTTCGGGACACGGCGGGATAGGGCTCGGAAACATGGAAGACAGAGCCGCAGGCATAGGCGGACAGATAACGTTTACCCCGTCCGAAGACGGATTCAGAGTATTCATGACCATACCGAAGGAGCGCTGATATATGGATATTATTGTAATAGACGACGACAGGCTCGTAGCTATGTCGCTCAGGACAATTCTCGAAAGCACCGGACAGGTGAACGTAAAAGCTACCGGCTCGAACGGCAAAGAGGCGATAGAGCTGTATAAAAAGCATACTCCAGACGTTATACTTATGGATATACGCATGGATGGCATGAGCGGGATTGACGCGGGGCGGGAGATACTTCGCCTTTACCCCGACGCGAAGATACTCTATCTCACGACGTTCTCTGATGACGAGTACATTATAGATGCACTTAATATGGGTGCAAAGGGGTATATCCTGAAACAGGACTTCGAGGTCATAGCACCTTCCCTTGAAGCAGTTATGCGGGGGCAGACCGTTTTCGGCGACAAGATAATCGGCAAACTGCCAGACCTTATGAAGCCGAAGGACAGCTTCGACTTCGAGGCACACGGCATAAACGAAAAGGAACGCGAGATAATGGAGCTCGTCGCGGCGGGGCTGTCAAACAAGGAGATCGCCGGCAAGCTCTTTCTCGGTGAGGGAACGGTCAGAAACTACATCAGCACACTCCTCGACAAGCTCTCACTTCGTGACAGAACGCAGCTCGCGGTGTTCTACTACACCGAGGTGAAAGCGTAAGCGCCGAATCATAGGTCTAATCGGGCATTCCCTGACGGACGACAGGGAATGCCCGATTATTTTCTGCCGGGAGTAAGCTGAATTCTTTGTGCATTATTATGACAACGCACGACCCCAATTGTCCGTTTTGCCTAAAATGCATTAAAATATACACAAATAGTTGACATTATTCACATAATATGATATTATAAGTTTGTATCTTCTATGTTAGCGGGCACAGTATTACCCGCCTGATTGGGATCGGAGGAAATAAATAATGATAAAAAATCTGAAAATTTCAACTATTATCTCATTTTTCGTCGGACTTATCTCGTTTATTTGTATGGCAATATTCTATTTTGTCCTCAGCGGAACTGTTTCGTCCGTAATCGCAAACAAGGCGAGAGACAATATGATGACTGCTCTCGACGGACAAGCAAATCTTATAGAGCTTTTCGTTTCGGATTCCGAGACTTTGCTCAAAGAGTATTCGACCGCCAACGAGCTCAAGGAGCTCCTGCTTGACCCGGACAACGCGCAGAAAGCAGCCGTTGCGCAGAAATACACCGAGGATTACTTCAGAAATCTTTACCAGTGGGAAGGCGTTTACCTCAGCAACTGGGAAACGGGTGTACTCGCGCATTCAAACGCTGGCGCAGTTGGTATGGTATTAAGGACGGGCGATGCCGTTGCGCCCTATCTCGGAGCCATGACTTCACAGCCGGACGGGCTTTTCAACGGCGGAGCATTTGTTTCACCCGCTTCCCAGAAGCTTGTTCTCAATATGCGTGCGGCCGTATTCGACGAAAACAAGCAGCCGATAGGTTTTGTCGGCGGCGGCCCCTTACTCTCGGGAATGAATGAACTTCTCGCAAAAACAAAGGTCGCTTCGTTCGATAACGCCGAGTACTCCGTGCTTGATGCCGCGAACGGCATTTACGTTTACAACAGCGACAATTCCAAGATAATGCAGGAGATCGAAGACCCGACACTGAAGGAGATCGTCGGAAAAGCAAGTGCGCAGAACGCAAACGGCTTCCTCACCGACAACACGAACACATACGCTTATATGTATATGAACGACATCAGTCTTATCGTCTCGATGAAATACGATACCGCAAAGCTTATGAGCGAAAGCACCGATATCTCAACAAAGTTCATCATATTTGTCATTATTGCCGAACTCGTTATAATCATCGGTACGATAATCATATCCCGCATAGTTACCAACCCTCTCGGAAAGGTAACGAGCGCCGTAAACACTCTCGGCGAGCTTTCTCTCCGCAAGAACGCACGCATACAGCGCTACGCGGGTTCAAAGAGCGAAGTCGGAAAGATCACCGACTCGGTAAACTCGCTTACCGGAACATGGCAGGGCATCATCTCGACGCTCTCCGAGTGCTCTGACAGCCTCGGCGACGGCTCGAAGGTGATGATGAGCACAGTAACTGCCCTTACCGACAGCGCAACCAACAACACCAAGACCACCGAGCTCCTTTCGTCCGGAGCAAGTACGGCTACCCAGTCGATACACTCCGTCAACGCCGAGATCGAGAACATCACCGACATAGTTCGTGAAAGCAAGTCCTCGAACCATCAGCGCATAACCGAAGCTGCGGAGATGATACATAACACCGACCGTATGTTCGCATCGGTAGCCGAAAGAACGGAAAAGACCGAAAAGGACATCAACGTGGCGGTAAGCTATCTGAACGCACTGACGGAAATAAACACAAACGTAAAGATAATTCAGGATATAGCAAGCCACACCAACCTTCTTGCTATAAATGCTTCGGTAGAAGCCGCAAGAGCCGGCGAATCCGGAAAGGGCTTCTCCGTTGTTGCAACGGAAATAAAGACGCTCTCTGCGAACTCGTCCGAAGCTGCGGACGCTATCTCCGCCGTTTGCAGTGAAATGAACGTAAACATCGAGAAAATAAAGACCTGCTTCAATGACATCATCACGTTCATTAAGACCGATATATCCGGAATTTTCAGAGAAATGCACGACATTTCGGATAAGCTCAAGGCATCTATCGAGGAAGTAAACTCCGATATGGATAGGATGTCCGAGATAATCGCGAATATCCGCACCGAGACCGTACAGCTCAGCACTATCGTCGGCGAGAACGAGCGCGGTGTCGGCGACATTCACGCAAAGACACTCGAAACTTACGATATGGTCCGCCAGCTCGACGAGTTCATCATCAAGAACAAGCAGACAGCTCAGGACATCAGCGACATAGTATCGAAGTTCACACAGTAAGCGCATGGCGCATTTTAAACACCAAAAAAGCTCCCCGAAATTGGGGAGCTTTTGGTGTTATTGGTGGTGCACCTTAGATCTCGGAGAGTTCGGTGTTGCCTTCACTTTGAACTGCGAGGCAGAGAGCCGACTTTTCATGAATCTACCATACGGAGTCGGCGGCGCCGTCGCGCCTTAGATCTCGGAGAGTTCGGTGTTAAACTCACTCTGAACTGCGAGGCAGAGAGCCGACTTTTCATGAATCTACCATACGGAGTCGGTGGCGCCGTCGCGCCTTAGATCTCGGAGCCCTCAATGCTGCCTTCACTCTGAACTGCGAGGCAGAGAACCGCCCTGTGATGAATGCATCATACGGAGTCGGTGGCGCCGTCGCGCCTTAGATCTCGGAGAGTTCGGATTCGGTGAGGAGTTTGCAACCGGCTTCGGTGAGCGCGGTCTCCGCCTTTTCGTTGTTGTCAACCCGGAGGATGAGGCAAGCGGAATCCTTCTCCTTGTTGATGAACGCAGCATACATATACTCGACGCTGATATTGTCATTATAGAGAGTTTTCATTATCGAAGCCATGCTTCCGGGCTTGTCATCGGCTATCACCGCGAGAACGTTCGCTGCCGATGCTATGAAACCTTTTTCCTTGAGCGCCGCTACCGCCTTATCGGTGTCATTCACGATTATGCGCATGATACCGAAATCCTTTGTGTCGGCTATCGACACCGCACGGATATTGATGCCCGCTTCCGCGAGAGTCTCCGTTACAGCGCAGAGACGACCGGGTCTGTTTTCAACGAATACGGATAACTGTTTTACTGTCATGGTTTATTCCTCCCTTTTTCAGACAAGCTTACGCTTGTCTATAACGCGTACTGCCTTGCCCTCAGAGCGCGGTATTGACTTCGGCTCAACGAGGGTTATCTTTGCCTTGATGCCGAGTATCTGCTGAATATCGGCGCTGAGCTTCTTTTCGAGCGTAACGACGTCCTTGATAGTGTCGCTGAACATATCGTCAGAGAGCTCGACTTTGATCTCAAACGTATCGGTCGTGCCTATTCTGTCAACGATGATCTGATAGTTCGGAGCAGCCTTGAAGTCCTTTATGAGAACGGTCTCTATCTGGGACGGGAATACGTTGACACCCTTGATTATAAGCATATCGTCGCTTCTGCCCATAGGCTTCGTCATCTTAACGAGTGTCCTTCCGCAGGAACACTTTTCTCTCGATAAAACACATATATCGCGCGTTCTGTAACGGAGAAGCGGAAATGCTTCCTTAGTTATGCTTGTGAACACGAGTTCGCCCTTTGAACCTTCCGGAAGGACTTCTCCGGTATCGGGGTCGATTATCTCGGCGATGAAGTGATCTTCGTTTATGTGCATCCCGTGCTGTTCTTCACACTCGAAAGCAACGCCGGGGCCGCTTGTCTCGGTAAGTCCGTAGATGTCATACGCCTTTATACCAAGAGACTTCTCGATCTGCTGACGCATTTCCTCTGTCCACGGTTCTGCGCCGAAGATACCGGCTTTGAGCTTTATGTCATCGGGGGTGTATCCCATTTCCGCAAGTGTCTCGCCGATGTACGCGGCATAAGACGGTGTGCAGCAGAGTATCGTCGAACCGAGATCCATCATGAACTGTATCTGTCTCTCGGTATTTCCGGAAGACATAGGCAGAGTCAGGCAGCCTACCTTATGAGAACCGCCGTGAAGTCCCGCGCCGCCCGTGAAAAGTCCGTAGCCGTAAGCGACCTGGACAACATCGTCCTTTGTGCCGCCCGCAGCAACTATAGCTCTTGCTACACAGTTCTCCCAGAGGTCAACGTCGTTCTGTGTATAGAACGAAACAACGCGCTTTCCGGTCGTGCCGCTCGTGGACTGTATTCTTACACAGTCAGAAAGTGGAGCCGCGAGAAGCCCGTAAGGGTATGAATCACGCAGATCCGCCTTGCTCAGGAACGGGAGCTTGTGAAGATCATCTATACCCTTGATGTCATCGGGGGTAATACCTTTTTCTTCCATTTTCTTCTTATAGTACGGAACATTGTCCCATACATGCTTCACCTGTTTTACGAGGCGTTCGCTCTGGAGCTTTTTCATTTCGGACAGCTCCATGGTCTCAATCTTTTCGTTCCAGTATTTTCCTGCCATAGGAATGATCCTCCTTAGATGCCGACTCTGATTTGAATTGAATTTCTGGTTGTGAACCGGCTATAGTATTATACCACATTTTGCACATTTAGTCAAGATTTTTGATAAAGCGTATCCCGCACACGGGACAGTAACCGTCATGCAGCAACGCGATAACGTCATTTTGCGGAGGATATAACGTTTTTCACTTGCCGAGCATAAAAAAATGTTGCTTTTTGAATTATTATGTGGTAAAATGAAACGGAGAGGTGATAAAGTTGAATATTTTTGCCGTTATCTTTATGAATTTCTGGGGATTTGATATTTTCATCTTCCTTGCAGCGATATTCAACGGGATCGTGTTTTATCTGGTCAAGCGCTCGGCGGACGCACTTAAAGGACGTATGACCCACAAAATATTCGTTCCGCACTTCAACCTTTCGCGCCGCGAATCGGACAGGCAGGCAGCAGAACTTCGCGAAGAGGACGTTCTTGAGCTTCGCGGCTCTATGGACAGGTTTTACGCGCTTTTTGTGAACATCACGGGAATATTCCCGCTTCTCGGTATCTTAGGAACGGTCGTGTCGCTGCTCGGGCTCGTTTCCGATATGGAGAACGTTACGGGCAACTTCTACGGTGCGCTCACATCGACGTTCTGGGGGCTTATTTTCGCTATTCTGTTCAAGTTCCTTGACGGCGTGATCTCTCCCGAGATCGAGAGCAACGAAAAGAACGTGCGCATATACCTTGACAGCAAAACAGCCGAAGAGACCGGTGCCGCACAGCAAGTACCGGAAGAAGCGGTGAACGAAGCCGACACGGAGAACGCCGAGCCCGTGACAATACACTCCGGACCCTTTGAGCCCGAAGTCATAACGCCGGAAAGCGGCGGTGAAGAGGTCGGCGATGAAGAATAAGGGAATAGCGATAGAGCTTACCGCACTGCTCGACGTTATCCTTATAATGCTGTTCTGGGTGATGCTCAATATGGAGGATCAGACCGAGAAGGCAAAGACGGACGCCGCGGAAGCGATAGCCGCGCAGCAGGCGGAGTTCGACCGCAAAAGCGACGAACTCAGAACTGAGCTCGACATGGTAAAGGCACAGTATGAGCGATTCCTCGACGAAAACGCCGAAGACACCGCAGTCGCGAACCAGAAGGCGCTCGACGAGTTTGCGGAAGGCCGTATGATAACGCTGAATTTAAGCTACGACGCGGTCGGAAAGCTCTATATACTTGACGAAAACGGCGAAATAACGCACACGATGCTTGATTCAGAGGGCAATATCGCCGCAAACATAAAGAAAGTGCTCAGAGAACAGGGGCTCGGGAAAGACGACGTTATCCTCTGCGCTCTCGTCTATGACGGAAGCAGGGCGCTCTATCGCGACGTAAACCTTGTTACCTCCGCGGCACAGTCCGTCGGCAAGGACTACAGCAAGTTCTATTGTACATACATAAACATTTCACGATAAAAATGCTTTTTCCGGCTGCGGAAAAAGCACGGCAAATCCACATCATACCGAAAAGGAGAACAAAATGGCAAACTACGAAAAAGAAAACAAGAAGCTTGAAAAGCAGAACGCCAGACTGAAGAAAAAGAACAAGGCAGGCGGCAAGATCATACTGGTCCTGCTGCTTATAATCGCGATACTCGCGGCTGTCATATTCTTCTTTGACCCGTTCGGCTTCGGCATCGGACCCAACGCACGACAGAACGGCGGCGGAAACGTAAAGACACCTGCGGCTACTACGGCGGCGACCGCGCAGGCAGAGACGGAAGCACCTGAAGCAGACCCGACCCTGAGCGAATTCAAGGTCACTGTATCGGGAGCAACCTATCTTCTTGAAGATAAGACCGAGACAACAGCCGAAAAGATCGTTGCTCTCTTTAAGGAGTCCAACAGCAAGACTCTCGTCCGCATAATCGACGAAAGCGCTACACAGAACGCTATGGAAGACCTCAAAAAAGCTCTCGACGCAGAAAAGATACCGTATTCTATCGGCGACCAAGGGTGACGTACAGGAAACCGAGGGATTGTGTAAAATGCACAATCCCTCTTTTTTGGCTCCGCGTCCCTAAAAGCCGCAGGACGTGCCGCGGCTCCGGAAATTTGTGTAATATGCTATATTTGATAAAATCGAAAAACGCTTATTGTAATTTACGGAAAAATATTGTATAATAAATGTGTATAGTTTTGATAGAGTTCTGACCGGACAGGAAGGAGAACAAAATGAAAATATCAGATATCACCGTAATGCTTTGCGACGATTCTCCTCTCGTAAGAAAAAAACTCGCAGAGATACTTGCCCGCATCGGTATAACCAAGATCATCCATACCGAAGACGGAGAACAGGCGATAAACGAATATAAAGAAAAAAAGCCCGACCTTGTTTTCATGGATATTGTAATGCCGAAGAAAACGGGTATCGAGGCGCTTCGTGAGATACGGGCTTTCGACAGTGAGGCAAAGGTAGTAATGGCATCTACCGTCGGCACACAGGGCAACCTCATAGCCGCGATAAAGGAGGGCGCTTTCGAGTTCCTCCAGAAGCCGGTCAAGGAAGAGGACGTGCTTAAGATCATAAACCGTATGCTCAAGGGATGAGGGGGAGCTTATGTACACTCAATTATTCGGACATTATCTTCTGAACAACGGCGTTATCGACGCAGACGAGCTTCACGCGGCTCTCACGGCAATGTCGCGTATAAAAGCAAAACTCGGTGCAGCGGCGATAGATGCCGGGTATATGACCGCCGAGCAGGTGGAGGAAGTCCATGAGGCACAGCACACCGTCGATAAGCGTTTCGGCGATATAGCAGTGGAAAAGGGGTTCCTTACCGAAGAACAGGTTCGAAGCCTTCTTTCAAGGCAGAAAAATGCCAACCTCGTGCTCGGACAGGCTCTCATAGACTTCGGGTTCATAACGAACAAACAGTTCGAGGACTCGCTTTTTGATTACAAGAAAAAATTCTCGCTAATAGCCGGAGACACGGAAGAAGAGCGCCTTGAGAACGAAATGATAGAAGTGCTCGGGATAAACTCTATGCCCGACAAGGATTTCTACAGCGAATACGCGCTTCTTTTCATACGCAACCTCATACGCTTCCTCGGGGACGACTTCTCGCTCTCGGGTGTAGTCCGCAACACTACGATCTCGATGAACTACGGCTGCAGCCAAGACGTGACCGGAGCTGTTAATTTCCGTGTCTCGCTCGGCGGCACGGAGCGCGGATTTCTCGGTATCGCCGCGAGATATGCAGGTGAAGATCTCAACGAGGTGGACGGCTACACAAAGGCGTGCGTCGGCGAGCTTCTGAACCTTCAGAACGGTCTTTTTGCGGTGAACGAGTCGAACATCCGCGGTGTTGAACTTGTGCTCTCACCCCAGGTATCGGAAGACAACCTTATGATGAATATTCCCGAAAGCGGTCTCGCCGTAACGCTGAGCTTCCCGTTCGGTGACATAAAGATAGCGGTAGTAAAGCAATAAGATACCACGCATAATATCACGCCCCCGTCTGATCGACGGGGGCGTTTGTCGTCATATAACAAGAGGAGGTATCCTTGAAATTGTATAGGGTGTTTCCTGATATACACAGAAGTTGAGCCAGTTTGAATAGAGAAGGCTCGCTGCCGTTCTCCATACATAGGGCGGGGTCTTAGTCGGGTCGTCGTCGGGGAAATAACCGTAGGGCAGATCAACGTCTGTGAGACCCTTGTTCATGTCGCGAAGGTACTCATTCTTGAGCGTATCGCGCTCGTATTCGCCGTGACCGGTGAGGAAGATCTGCCTTCCGGTCTTGTCCGCGACCGCGTAAACACCCGCAATATCGGAATAAGCAAGAAGATCGAGCTTAGGGCAGTTCCTTATGTCCTCAAGAGTTACCTCGGAATGGCGGGAATGGGGAACGTAGAATATATCGTCGAAGCCCTTGAAGAGCGGGTGGTTCTCGACCTCTATCTTGTGTGGGAAGACTCCGAACATCTTCTTTTCAAGGTTGTGCTTCTTTATCCCGTAGTGGTAGTAAAGTCCCGCAAACGCGCCCCAGCAGATGTGCACACAGGAATAGGCGTGCTTTTTCGACCATTCCATTATCATGCAGAGCTCGTCCCAGTAGTTCACATCCTCAAACTCGTATTTTTCGACGGGCGCGCCGGTAATTATAAGTGCATCGAAGTATTCGTCCTTGATCTCGTCGAAAGTCTTGTAGAAGCGGTCGAGGTATTCGATAGCGGTATGGCGCGAGATGTGTGTCTCAGTGCGAAGGAGGGTTATATCGACCTGTAACGGCGAGTTACTCATAAGACGCAGAAGCTGGGTCTCAGTCTCTATCTTTTTTGGCATGAGGTTGAATATGGCTGCGCGAAGCGGGCGTATATCCTGCTGGACAGCCCTTTCGCTCGGCATAACGAAGATATTCTCGTCAAGAAGCGTCTGATACGCGGGCAGATCGCTCGGAATATTTATCGGCATTTATCTCATCTCCTGTATTTTTTCTTTTGTTCTTCTCTTTATAGGCTTTTGTATTCACTGTATTTATACGATTTTCAAATAATTATACCACAAATGCCCCGATAAATCAATGTTTTTTTGAAAAATTCAGTCTGTCTCACAAAAAATATTGCATTTTGCGGCGCTTTGTGATATAATAAACTGTATATTTGCGCACTTGTGCAGGATAATAACAGTATTACTATCCGGGAGTGAACGCTTGTGTGCAAAGAAAATGACACCGAAAAGGACGAGAATGTACAGTGCGGCAAGGACGACGCTTCGGACAACGGGCTCACCGCGTCGCGCAATTCCGATCATCTCATACACTGCCTTACCGTTATAGGTGAGATCGAAGGGCACTATATCCTTCCGCCGCAGAACAAGACGACGAAGTATGAGCACATAATACCCGCACTCGTCGCAATAGAGCAGGACAAGACTATCGAAGGGCTTCTGATAATCCTCAATACCGTCGGCGGCGACGTCGAGGCGGGGCTCGCTATTGCGGAACTCATAGCGGGAATGGAGACCCCGACAGTCTCGATAGTCGTCGGCGGCGGTCATTCTATCGGAGTGCCGCTCGCGGTCTGCGCGAAGAAAAGCTTTATAGTCCCGACCGCGACCATGACCATACACCCCGTCAGAATGAACGGGCTTGTGCTCGGAGTACCGCAGACGCTCTCATATTTTGACAGGATGCAGGACAGGATAACCAATTTTGTCACCCGTAACAGCCGCATCACCGCCGAACACTTCCGCGAGCTTATGATGAAGAAGGACGAGCTTGTTATGGACGTTGGCTCGGTCGTTGACGGAGAGACGGCGGTGAAAACGGGACTTATAGACAGTCTCGGCGGACTTTCGGACGCTATAAAGTGCTTATACGCGCTTATCGACGAAAAAAACGATGCCGGGGGTGAGGAATGATGCTTTTGCATTCTATCGTAAGCCTTTCGGACATATTCTGTAATACGGATATGACGGCTCCGGAAATCACTTACAGGCAGATAAACGGCGGCATACTTGAGCTTGACGGAACGAGTGTGCGGCGGCTCATAAGCACCGATCCGCGGCTTTACCTTGACCCGCGGTACTGCCCTTTTTCGGAATATAAAGACTGACAATGCCGGTCATCTGTTTCCCCGCGTAAAACGGGGAAACAGAAAGCTTTACTATACAAGGAGATCTACATAATGGGCGATATTATAAGCGCGGCTATACAAGGCGTGATACAGGGACTTACCGAGTTTCTTCCGGTTTCAAGCTCGGGACATCTTTCCGTCGCGCGTCATTTCATGAATGTTTCGGAAGGCGGTATAACGCTTTCTATAGTACTTCACCTCGGAACGCTTCTCGCGGTGTTCATCATGTTCAGGAAGCGTATATGGGGTATGATAAAGGAATTTTTCCTGTCTATCCGCGATATTTTCACCGGAAGATTCAAGTGGTCGCAGATGAACGATGACAGGCGGATGATGGTCATGGTCATACTCGCGACATTGATACTTGTACCTTTCGCGCTGATAAAGGACTGGTTCACCTCGGTTCAGGAGGACAGCGACATCATATTCGAGGGCTGTGCGTTTATCTTCACGGCTATCGTGCTTATACTGTCAGATGCGTGCGTCAAGGGTGCCAAGACCGGCAAGGACATAAAGATAAAAGATATGCTTGTTGTAGGCTTTTCTCAGGTAGTGGCGCTGTTCCCGGGCGTTAGCCGTTCGGGAAGCACGGTTTCTGCCGGACTTTTCTGCGGTCTTGCGCGTGATACGGCAGTGGCCTTCTCGTTCATTCTCGGTATCCCCGCTATACTCGGAAGCGCGGTTCTCGAAGCGAAGGACATTATCGGTTCCGGCGTTGAGCTCGACATAGTGCCGCTTGCTGTCGGCGCGGTCGTTGCCGCGGCAGTGGGACTTCTCGCGATAAAGCTCGTTCAGGTCATAATCAAACACGATAAATTCAAGATATTTGGCATATACACGCTCATACTCGGCATAGCATGCATAGGTGTGGGCATTTATGAGAACGTAACGGGCAACCGTCTGTTCTTCGTTATGCAGTAAAAGGCAATCAAGGAAGGTTAGAAAATGGCAGAAACCAAAAAGAGCGCCGCTTCCGGCAAAAAGCAGTCGGCTGCGGCGCTCGAAAGAAAAAAAGCAGAACTTATGAGGGCTAACGCTAAGCGCCGCCACACCATATCTGTCGTTATGTTTGCGGCGGGTCTTCTTATATTGGCGCTCGCTTGCATAGGAGATGCCGCCGCGGAAAAGCCGTCGCTCTGGGACGCGATACACGGATTCCTTTACGGCGTTTTCGGCATAACCGCATTCCTCGTCGGACCTGTGTTAATCTACATAGCCGTAATGGTCTCGGCTGATATGACGAGATCCACGGTCACGAAGCGAATGATACAGATGCTTCTTCTGATACTGCTGCTCTGTGCCGCGGCACAGGTCATCTTTGTGGGCTGCATCGGCGACCCCACCGAGCAGGACGCTGGCTTCGGCGAAAAGATAGCCTATACCTATTCCCGCGGAAAAGTTCTTTCCGGCGGCGGAGTCGCAGGTCTTGTGCTCGGTGTGCCGCTCCTGTTCTTCGGACAGGTCGGAGCGATCATAATTCTTGTACTTGTATCGTTCGTAGCGTTCATGATAATCGCGGACAAATCCCTCGCGGATCTGTTCAATGCTTTCAGAAAGCCTGCCGAGAAGATAAAGGAACACCACGAAAAGGTGCAGGAGGAGCAGGCATACATACGCCCCGAGCTCGAACAGCTTGAAGAGCAGAGACGCATACGGCGCGCCGAGGAACGCGACCGCCGCAGCGCAGAGCGCCAGGCAAAGCGCACCGAACGTGAACTTACCGCCGAAGAAAGGCGCCGCAGCAAGTTCGCGTCTATCGCCGGAGTCACCACCGCCGCACAGCAGGAAGTCACCGAAGATGACAAAAAAGAAGCGGCACAGAAAGAGCTTGAAAATAAAGACCCCGTTGCAGAGCAGAAAAAGAAAAGTGCCGAGTTCCAGAAGGACCTTCATGAATATCTGAACGTAAAATATGACAGCGGAAAAAAAGGCGGTCTTTCACCGAACCTCGCTTTCCCCACAGAGGACAAGCCAGCCGATGCTTACAGCCCCGACGCGCCTAAATACGCGGACGAAAGCGGCACGGAAAACACCGGCAAACATCTCAATCCTGTTGTTAAGCACGAAAGCCTTATCGACCCCGCAAACGCGGTCAAGGCTGTTGAACCGCTTATCGCAACACCTGCCGAGACACCTGCCGAGACCGTAAGCATTCCCGAAACGACAAGTGCGGCTCCCGCAGAAGTTACAGAACCGGAGGAAGATCTTCCGTTCGATCTTGAACCTGCACCCGCGCAGGACAAGAGCGATATTGTCGAAGCGATAAAGGACTTCACCCGCGAACAGGCTGAACGTGCGGCAGCGGCGGAAGACAACGCACGCGTTCTCGGAACTATAATAAATGAGGACGAAAACGGACAGCAGCGTGTGAGCGAGATCATCGCCGACAGCGACCAGTACACACTCCCGCCGCTCGAACTGCTCAACGATGTGATCCACGAGCGCTCGGACGACGACATAAACGCCGAGATCGCACACAACGCCCAGACGCTTGTAAGCACACTCAAAAGCTTCGGCGTAGAAACGAAGTTCCTCGAAGCCGCGCGAGGACCTTCCGTAACGCGTTATGAACTCCAGCCCGCGCCGGGCGTGAAAATATCCAAGATCACGGGTCTTGTCGATGACATAGCCCTTAACCTCGCAACTGCGGGCGTGCGTATAGAAGCGCCTATCCCGAACAAGGCGGCGGTCGGCATAGAAGTACCGAACAAGACCGTCGAGACCGTGCCGTTCCGCGAAATGGTGGATACCAAGGAGTTCCGCGAGACGAAGAGCAAGCTCGGCGCGGTGCTCGGAAAGAGCATCTCCGGCGATATAGTCATTGCGGACATCGCGAAAATGCCGCATATCCTTATCGCGGGAACCACGGGCTCCGGTAAGTCGGTATGCGTGAATTCCATTATAATGAGCATCCTATTCCGCTCTACACCGGAGGAAGTACGCTTCCTCATGATCGACCCGAAGGCGGTCGAATTCATGATCTACAACGGCATTCCGCATCTGCTCATTCCCGTCGTTACCGACCCGAAAAAGGCTTCGGGCGCTCTTGCATGGGCAGTTACCGAGATGCTCAACCGCTATAAACTCTTCTCTGACAACAACGTCCGTGACCTTACCGGATTCAACAAACTCGCCAAGACCCGCGAAGACCTTACGGTAATGCCGCAGATCGTCATTTTCATAGACGAGCTCGCAGACCTTATGATGGCTTCTCCGGGCGAGGTCGAGGACAGTATATGCCGACTCGCACAGATGGCGCGTGCCGCGGGTATGCACCTCGTTATAGCTACCCAGCGTCCGTCCGTAAACGTCGTTACAGGTGTCATCAAGGCAAATATCCCGTCCCGTATCGCGCTTAAAGTCGCTTCTCAGGTCGACAGCCGAACCATCATTGACGGCGCGGGAGCCGAAAAGCTTCTCGGTAAAGGCGACATGCTGTATGCGCCGGTCGGAATGGTAAAGCCGCTCCGTGTACAAGGCTGCTGGATCTCCGACAAGGAGGTCGAGCGTGTTGTCGAGTTCATCAAAAATTCGTTTATTCTCGACTATGACCAGTCTGTTATCGAAGAGATCGATCGTCAGGCGGAACTCGCCGCGCAGAAAGCCGATAAGGGCGGCAAGAACCGCGACGATGACGACGACGGCGGTGTTGATGTCAACGACGATAAGCTCGATGAAGCTATCGAGGCCGTTATCGAAGCGGGACAGGCTTCCACGTCCTATCTCCAGCGCCGCTTAAAGCTCGGCTACGGACGTGCCGCACGCCTTATCGATACAATGGAACAGCTCGGTGTCGTCGGCGGCTTCGAGGGAAGCAAACCCCGTCAGGTCATCATGACCAAGCAGGAATGGTACGAACGGAAAATGAACAAGAGTGAATAATGAACAGTGAATAGTGAATAGTGAATAGTTGTGGTACCGCCGCTTCTGCGGCGGCGTATCTGAATCGTGACGAAATACCAGAGAAATGCTAAAAGGGAAAAAAATGGAGCAAAAGGCAGACCGATTTTTAGACATAATTTTAAGAGGGAAAATATGAAGAAAACAATTTCACTTTTTCTTGTTTTGCTTATTATAATCGCTGCATTCGCAGGATGCGGGAACGTTCAGACAGCGGATTTTGAAGACCCGCAGGCTGTTGTTGATGCATTTCTGGCGGAACATTCTCTTGAAGGAGACAATGTGGCGGATATCTTTAACGACTTCGCCGGAAAAACTGTCCGTGTCAAGACGAATGAAAAGAACGACCCGATCTTCGATATTTACAGCAAAGTGACGCTTTACACAGGAGTCTATGTTATATTGGCTGACTCGGATCACGGTGCAGTCACAGACTTTGATTACAATGTGGGTGATACTTTTGTGCTGGAGATATCCGAAATAATGGTTCGCGCATATAATGATGGTCAAGTCAGAGATATCTTCATTAATGTCAAACTTCCGGCCTGATGCTGGCAAGGAGCACTGAATGGAAAAGATTCGGATATTCGACCGCGATGCGGTGAAGTACATAGCGATATTCTTCATGTTCTGGGGTCACCTTGTCGCGTGGCTTACGCTGATGCGTAATCCGGAAATAAGCGATCCGTATGCGGCTATGTCATGGTGGCAGGGTTTGCTGTCTCACGCGTCACTTCTCTGTCCGCCGGTGATGTTCTTCATGATAACCGACGGCTACAAATACACCCACGACCGCAAGAAATACGCTATACGTCTGCTGATATTCGCATTGATAACGCAGATACCGGACTGGCTCGTTTTTGTGCCCATTAACGGTTGGTGGACCGCGAACGTAATATTCACGCTGTTTTTCGGGCTTCTCGCAATAATCGCGTGGGAAAGCAAGCTAAAAAAGTGGCAGAGGGTATTGCTCGTTATTCTTTGCAGCGGCGCAACGCTTGCTATGTCGGCGGCATGGGAGATATTCGGCGTGCTGCTGATATTCTTCCTGCACCTTTACCGCGACAGACCGAAAGCGCGGTTAATATCCTACATAGCCGTTGCCTGTGTATGGAAGGGGCTTGCCGTTATGTGGCAGCTCATCGGCGGAACGTTCGACGGTGCGGCGATATACCACGACACGCTCGATCTCATATTCGTGATGCTCGGATATGTCTTAATGACAGTGTTCTGCAACGGGAAAAAAGGTAAGCACCCCGTATTCGGGAAGTGGTTCTTCTACATATTCTATCCGGTGCATTACCTTATAATATGGCTTGTATTCAGATTTGTCGCTTAACAATAGATTATTCGGACAGGGCTTCGCCCCGTACCCTGACGAGGGCTTACTCAGCCCTCGACCCGAGGCAGCGTGACGCTGCACCCGATACCGCTCCGCGGAACCCGACAAGTCACTTCTTATAACACTAAATTCATATTTATAAAAAAGAGGTAGTCTCATGCCTTTTCTGCCTGTATCGCGCGAGGATATGAAAGCGCGCGGAATTGAACAGTTCGATTTCATCTGCATAACGGGTGACGCGTATGTCGATCACCCGTCTTTCGGTATTGTTATAATAGCACGGCTGCTCGAAAGCTTTGGCTGTACCGTCGGAATGATACCACAGCCCGTCTCGGACGCTGATTTTAAAAAGCTCGGAAAGCCGAAGTACTGCTTTATGGTCTCGGGCGGGAACATCGACAGCATGGTCTCGAACTACACCGTCGCCCTCAAAAAGCGCAACGACGATGCGTACAGCGCAGGCGGCATCGGCGGCAAGCGCCCCGACCGCGCCGTCAACGTGTATTGCAGGACTCTCAAAAGGCTGTTCCCCGATACCGAGATAGCGATAGGCGGTCTCGAAGCGTCACTGCGCAGATTCGCGCACTATGATTACTGGGACGACTGCGTTATGCCGTCAATACTTGTGTCAAGCGGCGCAGAACTGCTTATGTACGGCATGGGCGAGCTTACCGTGACCGAGATATGGAACCGCTTCAAGGCGGGTGACAAGCTTGCCGATATGCACGACATACGCGGAACGTGTTACCTCACCGAACCGGTGAATACGCCTATCGGCGCGGTTCAGTGCGACAGTTTCGAGCTCGTCCGCGACAACAAGAAAGCTTACGCAAAAGCCTGCCGCAAGCAGTACGACGAGCAGGACGAAATATACGGCCGCACGATAGTCCAGCGCCACGGGAACGAGATGCTGGTTCAGAACCCGCCCCAGCGCAGCCTGACACAGTCAGAGTTCGACCGTGCCTATGAGCTCCCGTATATGCGCGCCTATCACCCGATGTACGAAAAAGACGGCGGCGTGCCGTCTATAAAGGAAGTCGAATTCTCGATAACTCACAACCGCGGCTGCTTCGGATTCTGTAACTTCTGCTCTATCGCGCTGCATCAAGGCAGACGCGTGCAGACAAGAAGCGCAGAGTCAGTACTGAATGAGGCGCGAGAGCTTGCCGCTTCCCCGCGGTTCAAGGGCTATATACATGATGTCGGCGGGCCCACAGCCGACTTCCGTCACCCATCCTGCGAAAAGCAGCTTAAAAGCGGTCTGTGTAAGGGAAAGAAGTGCCTTGCACCTTCGCCCTGCCCGAATATGAAGGTGGATCACACGGAGTACCTGTCGATACTGCGGGAAATGCGCAATATTAAGGGTGTGAAGAAAGTATTCATCCGCTCGGGTATCCGTTACGACTATCTGATCGAGGACAAGAGCGACGAGTTCATGAAAGAGCTCATCGCAAACCACATCAGCGGTCAGCTTAAAGTCGCGCCGGAGCACGCTTCCAACAAGGTGCTCGATTATATGGGAAAGCCGCATATCGAGGTCTATGAGCGCTTCGAGAAGAAGTTCTACGACATAACGAAAGGAATGGGTAAGGAGCAGTATCTCGTCCCGTACCTTATGTCTTCTCACCCGGGCTGTACCCTGAACGATGCTGTGGATCTCGCCGTGTTCCTCAAAAAGCATAACATACGCCCCGAACAGGTACAGGACTTCTACCCTACCCCGGGAACAATCTCAACGGCTATGTTCTATACGGGACTCGACCCGTACACTCTCGAACCGGTGTTTGTCCCGCGGAAATATGAAGAAAAGAAGCTTCAGAGGGCACTGCTGCAATATTTCAAGAAAGAGAACCGCGATCTTGTCGAAAAAGCTCTTACGATAACGGGACGCAGAGATCTTATCGGAAACGGTGCAAACTGCCTTATACCGGCATCTCCGGACAGCAGAAAGGTAGGCGGTAATGTCAGAGATAAAAGGAACGACCGCGGAAGGACCGCTTCCGGAGCAGGAAAAGCTTCTTCCGGACGCGGACAGCGAAGAACCGGAAAAGCCCCGAAAAACAAGCGCGGTTAAGATAATATTGCTCTGCGCGGCAGGGCTTATCCTGCTTGTTTTCGCTTTTCTTTCGCTGAATCAGCTTCTCGGCATAAATGACGATCTCCCGATGTGGGACGAGCTTTATCACGCAGCGGGACTTCGGTCACAAGTTTACGACGGCAGCAGAGATGGCACCGTCTCGGTGCATTTCATTGATGTCGGACAGGGTGACTGTACACTTATACAGATGGGAAGCAGGAATATACTTATCGACTGCGGCGAGGCTGAGGAATACGCGAATGTCGCCGGCTATCTGAAAAGTGCGGGAGTGACGCGGCTGGACAGTGTGATAATGTCACACCCGCATTCCGACCACATGGGCTGTATGTACCGGCTCGTACACCGCTATAACGCGTCAGAGGTCCTTATGCCCGATGTTCCGGAGTATATGCTTCCGGTGACCGGCTCGTTCACAAAACTCGAAGAAGTCGTGGAAAAGATGAAGATACCGCTTACACGCGTCAAAGAGGGCGCAGTCACTGACACGGGCGGTTCCGGCGAGCTTGAAGTGCTGTCCCCGATAAAACCGTACGACGACCTTAACAACAGCTCGCTGGTGCTTAAATACACATTCGGCGAAGTAAGCTTTCTGTTCTGCGGCGACATAGCCGAAGAAGCGGAATCCGACCTCGTATATATCGGAAGCGACCTTTCGGCAGATGTCATAAAAGTTCCGCACCACGGAAGCGAAACATCAAGCACCCGCCCGTTTGTAAACGCTGTCTCTCCTGTTTACGCTGTGTTCAGTGTCGGCGAGGAGAACGATTATGGACATCCGCACGACAGAACTCTGAAACTTTATCGTAATCTCGGTGCGGAGATATACAGAACAGATACAAACGGCGACATTGTTTTCGTCACCGACGGAAAAACCATTGATGTCTATACGGAAAAAGAAACTTCCGCCGATGCCGCATGAGACAATTTATAATTCATAAGGGTACCTCTAAAAACCGCTTTTTCTCTCAAATGGGTTTTTAGAGGTTCCCATAATGCATTGGAAAAAGGCTCCCGAGGGAGCCTTTTTTCTTAAGTGTAATCAACAACGTTTACCCACGAAGCGAGGAATTCGCGTTCTTGTTCGTTGCCCTTTACGGACTGGGAAGCCGCAACTATCGGCATCCACTTCTGAACATACTGGAGAGCGGTGTCGGTCTTGTCGCAGAAAGATTTAAGATACTGTTTGCCGATCTCCTCGTTTCCGGAAAGACAGAACGTGAGATACGTTCTCGCCGCGTCGGCAGAGGCATTGCCCTGTGTTGCGTGTGCCCAGTCGATGATGTACGGCGTGCCGTCCTTCGTGATGATAACGTTCGAGGGGTTGAAGTCGCCATGACAGAGCTTTAAATGCTTTGGCATGGATTCAAGCGTAGTATGCAGGTCATAGCGTACGGTCGCGGGGAACTGTGAAGCGGAGATCTTCGCGTGCATCTTGTCCTTCAGGCGGCCGAGAAGCTGGCACTTGTGCGACTGGACATCTATCTGAAGGTTCACGAAAAGCTCCATATACTCGTCGAGCTTCGACGGGTTCTCCTGCCACATCTGCATAAGCGTTTTGCCTTCTATGAAATCGGAGACTATAGTCCACTTGCCGTCTATCGTTATTACTTCGCGTACCTTCGGGATATTGAGTCCGGTAAGTTCGACGCGCGCCTGATTGAGGGCTTCGTTGAGTATGCCGTGTTTCGGGCAGCTCTCGTCGAACACCTTGAGGCAAAGGTCGCCGTCACGGTATATCGTCTTGTCTCTGCGTTTTGCTATTACATTATCAAGCTTCATATTCTATGCCCTCCTTACTGCTTTTTCGCTCTGCCGCGCTTTGCGGGAGTTTTCTCCGTTTTTGCGGAAGTCTCGGTCTTAGGCTTTCTTCCGCGCTTTGCGGGAACAGGAGCGGGTGCCGCTTTTTCGGCAGCGGGCTTTCTTCCGCGCTTTTTCGGAGCCGTATCGTTCACCGCAGCTTCGCTTACCGCCGCAGCAGCTTTCGCATATCTTCCGCCGCGCTTTACCGGAGCTTCGGCAGCAGCTTTCTTAGCCGCTGCGGACTTCTTGAGCTGACTGTCGTCAGGCATATCGGGTTCCTTGAATGAGCCGCCGTAGTACGCGTTCATATACATCTGCTTAAGCTCGCTCATGAGCGGGTATCTCGGGTTGGCACCGGTGCACTGGTCGTCGAACGCCGCTTCGGTCATCTCGTCAAGAGTCGCGAGGAAATCCTTCTCCGAAACGCCGTAATCGGCGATTGTCTTCTTGATACCGACGCGCTCTTTAAGCTTCTCTATCGCGGAAATGAGGTTTTCAAGCTTCTCGCCGTCGGTCTTCCCGCCAAGTCCGAGATAATCCGCGATCTCCGCATATCTCGCGAGAGCGTGCGGGTGGTCATACTGAGAGAATGTACCCATTTTGACAGGCTTCTCCGATGCGTTGTATCTCATTACGTTGCAGATAACGAGAGCATTCGCGATACCGTGAGCGATGTGATGATAAGCACCGAGCTTGTGCGCGAGGGAGTGGGAGATTCCGAGGAATGCGTTGGCAAACGCCATACCTGCCATTGTCGCCGCGTTCGCCATTTTTTCGCGGGCTTCGACATCGTTCGCACCGTTGTCATACGCGCGCGGCAGATACTCGAATATCGTCTTCAATGCTTTAAGCGCAAGTCCGTCGGTATAGTCGGTCGCCATTACCGACGCGTAAGCTTCAAGAGCGTGTGTGACTGCGTCAATTCCGGATGCCGCCGTAAGCCCCTTGGGCGCGGTCATGTGCATATCCGTATCTATTATAGCCATATCCGGAAGCAGCTCGTAATCCGCGAGCGGGTATTTGCAGCCGTCTTCCCTGTCGGTGATTACTGCGAACGGAGTGACTTCCGAGCCTGTTCCCGCGGAGGTGGGCACGGCAACGAAATAAGCCTTCTCACCCATTTTCGGGAACGTGTAAACGCGCTTTCTTATGTCGATGAAACGCATTGCCATGTCTTTGAAATCCGCGTCGGGATGCTCGTAAAGCACCCACATTATCTTTGCCGCGTCCATAGCCGAACCGCCGCCTACCGCGATTATCACGTCAGGCTTGAACGACATCATCTGCGCCGCGCCGGCCTTTGCGCTGTCAAGTGTCGGGTCGGGTTCGACATCAAAGAATGTCGCGTGGACTATACCCATTTCGTCGAGTTTGTCGGTTATCGGCTTCGTAAAGCCCGCACCGTAAAGGAAGCTGTCCGTTACGATGAACGCGCGCTTCTTGCCCATTACCCTGCCAAGCTCGTCAAGCGCGACGGGCAGGCAGCCTTTCTTTATATACACCTTTTCGGGTGCTCTGAACCAAAGCATATTCTCTCTCCTTATCGCAACGGTCTTGATGTTAAGCAGATGCTTTACTCCGACATTCTCGCTGACGCTGTTGCCGCCCCACGAGCCGCAGCCGAGTGTGAGCGACGGTGCGAGTCTGAAGTTGTACAGATCTCCGATACCGCCGTGCGACGAAGGGGTGTTTACAAGGATACGTCCGGTCTTCATGCGCGACTTGAACTCGTCGAGTATCTCCGTTTCGGTGTGTTCGTTGAGGTAGATCGAGGACGTATGTCCGTAGCCGCCGTCAGCTATCAGACGCTCTGCCTTGTCGAACGCGTCATGTATATCGTTTGCCTTATACATTGCGAGAACAGGAGAGAGCTTTTCATGAGCAAACTCTTCGCTTATATCGACGTTCGTTACTTCGCCGATGAGTATCTTTGTTCCCTCGGGAACGGAAACACCGGAAAGCTCTGCTATCTTCGCGGCTTTCTGACCGACGATCTTCGCATTCAGCGCGCCGTTGATAATAATAGTATGACGCACCTTGTCGATCTCGTCGCCTTTCAGGAAATAACAGCCGCGGCGTGCAAACTCTTCTTTCACTTCGTCGTAGATGTCGTCAAGGACGATAACGGACTGCTCGGACGCGCAGATCATACCGTTGTCGAAAGTCTTTGAGTGTATTATCGAATTGACCGCGAGCACAATATCCGCGGACTTGTCGATTATAGCGGGGGTATTGCCGGCTCCGACACCGAGAGCGGGCTTTCCGCTCGAATACGCAGCCTTGACCATTCCGGGACCGCCTGTCGCGAGTATAATGTCGGCTTCCTTCATTACAAGCGTCGTCATATCGAGACTCGGCGCGTCTATCCACGAGATGATGTTCTCCGGAGCACCCGCCTTTATCGCTGCGTCACGGACGATGCGCGCAGCTTCGATAGTGGACTTCTTAGCGCGGGGGTGGGGGCTGAAGATGATGCCGTTGCGGGTCTTTAAAGCTATGAGAGCTTTGAATATTGCTGTGGACGTCGGGTTGGTAGTAGGTATAACGGCAGCGATAACACCGATAGGCTCGGCTATTTTCTGTATGCCGTAAGCCTTGTCCTCCTCTATAACGCCGCAGGTCTTGGTGTCCTTATAGGCGTTGTAGATGTACTCGGCGGCATAGTTGTTCTTGATAACCTTGTCCTCGACAACGCCCATGCCGGTTTCCTCCACCGCCATTTTAGCAAGCGGAAGGCGCATTTTGTTTGCCGCGGAAGCAGCGGCAAGGAAGATCTTATCGACCTGCTCCTGCGTAAACGTTGAGTACTTCTTCTGCGCCTCTTTTATCAGCCTGAGTTCGGCTTCAAGGGCGGGAACGCTGTCAACAACGGCTCTTTCCTTCTTTTCCATAGAGATACCTCCTGATTTCTGTACTGATACCGGATCAAGTTCTTATACAGACAGAACTTAATTCAGTATAAATAATACGCTATATTTATTCTACCACAAACAGGGATTTTTTACAACACCTATATTGTATATTTTTTATTTTGTCGGATCTGTATGGTGATCCGACGCTTCAAAGACCGCGTGTATTGACAAACGAAATTTCCCGTGTTAAAATACTATTACAGATCATAATTAGATCCGGCTCTGAAAGACCGGAGATCACGGAGAAAACAGGACTATGGCTGCGGAAAGAAAGAACATACACGCAAAACACAGGGAGCGCATGAGAAAGAAGTTCGCAAAGCACGGACTTGACGCATTCACCGAGCACGAGCTCATCGAATATATGCTTTTCTACGCTATGCCGAGAGGCGACACGAACGCTCTCGCGCACAGGCTTGAAAATGAGTTCGGAGCTGTTGAGAACGTACTTAACGCACCGAGCGACCGACTTCTGGCCATAAAAGGCATCGGAGAGAACACTATACAATATCTCAGATTTCAGCGGAGTTTATCCTCGCTGCTCTGTACAAGGTCAAGCGCCGCCAGGTTTAACATCGGCGAAAATCCGGATATTAAGGAGTATTTCATCTCGATGTTCATGGACGCGGACAGAGAATGTATATGCGCGGCGGGACTTGACAACAGTATGAAGATCGTCTGCGGAAGAAAGATAGCGGACGGAGATCTCGTCCACGTCGCTTCTCCGGTAAGGCTTATCTACGACTTTTCGTGCGCCGTGGGATGCAGCAGGATAGTCATAGCACACAATCATCCTCATTCGGACTGTCTGCCTTCGGCATCGGACGTATATAACACCGCATATCTCGTAAAGGCGCTCGGTCTGCTCGAAATTGAGCTTACCGATCACATCATAGTCGGAGAGGGCGGTGCAGTTTCACTGCGCGGATCAATGCACGCGAAGGATATATGGCAGGAAACATAAAGAAGCAGCGTCCCGTCACTTACCGAATCGGTTCCGTGTTGACAGGAAGAGCTTTTTATGCTATAATTCAATTACCGATACCGGTACCGTTCCGGCAGTATTCCTGCTTTACCGACGGAGACCGGTATAAAAAACGTATGGGAGGATCTTAAAAAAATGCAACTGTTCAAAAAAACTGCGGCTCTTGTTCTTGCCGCTGCGATCTCGTTCGCTTCCGTAAGCGCTGTCGCTTATGCCGATAACAGCGGGATAAGTGCTCTTGAGAAAGTCGAGCTTACATTTGACGCTACGAAAAAGCCCTCAAAAACGACTCTTGAAGTCACCGCAACAAA
The DNA here is from genome assembly GCA_947168885.1 of uncultured Clostridia bacterium. GTDB lineage: Bacteria > Bacillota > Clostridia > Oscillospirales > Ruminococcaceae > Ruminiclostridium_E. The sequence goes on from CAMVNQ010000003.1 coordinate 251,887, forward strand.
ATCAGGCTATAAATTCTCATGGAAAAAGGTCAGCGGAATCAAAGCTTATGAGATATATGCGTCAAAAGACGGCGGAAAAACGTACGAGCGCATTGCGACCGCCGAATCCAACAAAACATCGAAGACCATAACCGATCTCGACATCTCGAAGGCATATAAGTTCCGCATCCGTTCTTACAAGACCTCCGGAAGCAAGAAGGTATATAGCAAGTTCTCGAACATCGTTTCTATACGACCCGTTACCGTGGCTTCGACGGTAGCGCTCGGAAAGGCTTCCGATGCCAACACGACCCCGAAAATGTCCAGCAAGCAGCTCAGCCTTACCAGCGTTCCGGTTTCAAAGATAAACAGCAATCTCGCTTACGTCGTAAATTACCTCGGACAGGATCTTTACGTCATAAAGGAAAAGAACTCCGACAAAAAACAGATATATAAGGTCACAAAATCCGCTCTGCGCAGCTACAAGACTACCGGCAAGCTCAAGGCAGACAAGATAAAGCTCGACAGCTCACTTGATAATGTTGTTTGGGATGTTTATGCGTCGCAGCTTGAAAAGTGTAACTCTGCTATAATTAAGTATAAGGACAACTTGGGAAAGCTTACGTTTGCTCAACTGCTATACGATCAGAACAGCAAAACGTTAAAGACTGTGCATACCACGAACAATCAGGCATATACTCTCACAAGCGAAGGCTATATGTTCGAAGGCTTCTCGACGAACAAAAAAGTCGGCTCGCAGGATCTCAGAGATGTCAACATAGAGATATACTCTCCTGACGGAAAACTCCACAAATCTTTCAACCATGAAGAATCCAGCGACTATTATTCAAGATGTTTCTATGATCCCGAAGACGAAGGAATATGGTACTCTTACGCAGGAAACAGTTACAGCAGAATTCTCTGGATAGACAGAAAAAACAATGAGACCCCATATACTCACATCGGCACCCTTGGTATCTACGGAAACAGCAAATACCTCGTTTACTATCCTACCACAACAGCGGGACGCTTTGACCCGCCCCTTTCAAAGTATATACTGCTTATCAAGAGCAATGAAAAGACCTATAATTTCTCGGACTTTGATGTTATCACGATCGGCACGGACAAGGACTACGATCTCAAGAGCTTTGTCGAGATAAAGGGCAGCATAGCCATCGGCAGATACAGATTCGCCACATCATCTGATCTTTACGGTTCCGGATTATACAAATACTCGCTTATAAACTTAGCAAACGGAAAATTGCTTACTCCCGTTTACGACGAAATGGCATACAACACCTCCACCAAGACATATCTCGCCTATACCACCGCCGGAAACAAGGTAACAGGTGCATGGTATTACAGCAATAAGGGTAAGAAACTCGCGAAGTTCGACGACGGCTCTGCGTTCACAAAGGAAGGTTATGCCCTTGTATCAAACGACAAGACCCTCTTCTTCGTAAACAAGAAGTTCGAGCGTGTTTCCTCGGCTCTCAAATTCAGCTCATCAAACGGCTGGGAAAGCGTTGAGGGCAACAACGGTATCATGACATACTCCAGCGGAAATAACGGTTATTTCGTAGTTTATGCATAATGCACAGCAAGTATTACAGTTTGTCAAAATCCCCTGTTTCATTCCGGAACAGGGGATTCTTCATTTACAGAACAAGTTTGGAATTTGTAAAAATAGCATAAATGTATTGACAAATGTGCGAACGCGTGATATAATATATTAGTTTCATATATATGCCGCTGTGGTGGAATTGGCAGACACAAGGGACTTAAAATCCCTCGGTAGCAATACCGTACCGGTTCAAGTCCGGTCAGCGGCACCACGGCATACGCCGTTTCTCCGTCTGTTACTTTTCAGTAACGGACGTTTTTTCTGCCACGCAGCCGTAAGTTTTCAGAAATTATAATGCGTTCGATACAAACACGGCATACGCCGTTTCTCCGTCTGTTACTTTTCAGTAACGGACATTTTTTCTGCCACGATGTCCGGAGCTCGGATACACTTTCTGCAACGCAATCACACGGCATTCGCCGTTTCTCCGTCTGTTACTTTTCAGTAACGGACGTTTTTTCTGCCACGATGTCCGGAGCTCAGATACACTTTCTGCAACGCAATCACACGGCATACGCCGTTTCTCCGTCTGTTACTTTTCAGTAACGGACGTTCTTTCTGCCATGCTGTCCGGAGAAACATATAAACACTTTGACTTACATACATAATATTGGTCTCGGAAGATCCGGAAACAGGCACTTCCGGGACTTTTGTTTTTTCGCAGATCAAAGCATAGGACGGCGTTTTGAATTATGATACAATTAAGGTGCTGTTTTCACCCGTATGATCGTTTTGCCGGATGAACCGTTCGTCCGTAAATCAAAGAAATTTTTGATTTTATTTCAAAAATATATTGCATTATATTTATATATGTTGTATAATAAACTCACAAAGTTACAGAAAGTCCGCAAAACACACAATCGAAGCTTGCGTCACATTATATTTTTGTCAATATTATACAAATATACCACGATTTACCAAAAAGTATGAAACCATTTTATCTTTTTCGCGTCTTTATTTACAGAGACGGCTCAAAGAAAAAACGTAAATCATAAACCAATTTGCGAAAGGAATTTACCATGAAAAGAAAAGCTATCATCACAATATTTGCTGCGTGCGCACTTCTGCTTTCCGGCTGTGCGCAGAATAACGGCGGTGCTGCCGCATCAACAACTACCACCGCTGCAACGACCACTGCGGCTGCTGCAGAGACAACAACCACGACAACTGCCGCTCCCGAAACGGCCGAAGCTCCCGCTCCCGACTTAACCGGTCATACCCGCCTGTTCAGAGGATATATAGCCGAGGACTGCACCGACGGATACCTTCTCAGCGCTCCGGACGATAACGCCGCAAAAGTCATTGACGATCTCACGGTATGCACGATAGTCGATATATACTCCTGCGACGCAGATGGCTGGTATCTTGCCGAGCTCGGCGGCGAATATGTGGGCTACATAAGACAGAAAAATATCAAGGAATGGCCGCACAAGCTCCCGTTCGGCGACCCGCTCTTCGGCGGATATGTTGCCGCAGAGGGCTCTATGAAGCTTTACAGCGACGCGGATGAGAACTCCGAAGTCATCAGAGAGATACCGAGCGGTACACAGATCGAAGTTTACGAAAGCGACTTCGACGGCTGGTATATGACCTCTATCGCAAAAGGCGACGGAAGCAGCGACTATGACACAGGTTACTTCAAAGCGGAGCTTGTTGCGCCGATACCGCCCTACGATATGGATCAGAACAGCGGCGAGGCTAATGAATACGGCTTCTATCCCTTGCCCGATCCGCCCGCTTCGAGCATAAGCGTAAAGTCACTCGCGGGAACATGGAACAGCAGCGACACTACGCTCACAATAACTGAAGGAAGCGACCTTTACAACGGCTCTTTCATCGCTTCAAGCCAGACAGACACTGTTGAAGGCACCATCAGACTTGAATACGCGCTCAACCCCGACGACACCAGAACATTCTGGTACACGTTCTACAAGAATGACGGCACATTATGGAACGCTTTCGGTGCTTCAGGAGAAGTACCGCTCAACGACATTTCCGCGGGACAGTCCGGCGAACCGCACTTCATACGCAGCCACGAGCCCGAGCTTGCCGACATAGTCGGTGTATGGAACGAAACTGATGTTCTCGATTCAAGAACACTCACCGTAAAAACAGACGGCACTTACGAGCTTGAATACAGAGGCGGCGGAGTATCCACAGGTACAATAAAGCTCGAATACGAGGAATATGAGAACGGACAGAAAGTCGCATGGTTCAATTTCTATGAAGAAGACGGCAATCTCTGGGAAGGCTTCCACCCCTCTGATACATACCCGCAGAGCGACCTTTACGCCGGCCAGCAGGGTGTGCCGCACTTTGTACGCAGCGAATTTGAGACGACGGCGAAAAGACTCATGGACGACCTCTCTGCAATCATGGGCGCTGTTGCGGGCGGCGGCGGGATCGAGCTCGATGTCAACGACATCATGAGCGATCAGCCCGAGGGCAGACAGTTCGTCAAAGTCATCGACAACCGCTTCGGCGAACCGTCGGAAGGACTTGACAGCTGGATTGGCAACGTCTGCACCGGCGAACTTCGTGACAACCTTATAAAGGAAAGCAAGGAAATGTTTATGGCGAAGGACGGCTCGCTTTATGTTGACATAAGCAAGCCCCGCGGTTATCTGATATTCCCGACACACCTCGGAGTTGAGATAAGCGATCTCACAGAAACTTCATTCACCGCGACCACCCGCGATTTCAGCGATATGAACGGCTACGGCAAGGCATATTTCGTCAAGGAAGGCGACCAGTGGCTCATATCCGGCTTTGATTTCATCTGACAGACCATAAGCTTACAAAGGCTCTGTGCTGCCGTGACCGGAACAGAGCCTTTTTTGGAGGACATAACCATGTATATCCCGGGAAAAGCAAAAAGAATCACCGCCGCCGCAGCCGCGCTGTCCGTGTTTGCGACAGGCAGCATCATATCCTCCGCCGAAGCGAGCTCGATATCGGATTTTATCGATGAATCGATATCTTCCTCAGTCGAATGGTATGAAGATGAATACAACTACAACAGCTATACTCCCGCAGAAGATCGGGATATGGTCGATGACTTCATCGACGAGCTGTTTTTCGCGAACTGGGACGACCTTGAGCCGGAAAGCGATACCGGAGAAAAAGAAGAGCTTCCGTCGAAATTCGACCTTCGTGACGTGGACGGCGTATGTTATGTTCCCGAAATAAGAAGCCAGAACCCTTTCGGTACGTGCTGGAGCTTCGGTTCGATAGCGGCGGCGGAGATAAGTCTCGCATATCAGCTCGGAATAGACTTCAACACCGCGAGCGATTTTGAAAAAGCGGCTGTCGATCTCTCAGAGAAACATCTCGCGTGGTTCTCGTACACCCCGCTTCCCGAGAACTCGCCTTTCTACAGATCACAAAGCGGAGAGGGCTATCATTACAAGACTTACGACGAGGGTCTCGACACCGACGAAGAAACGCGAATACCGTATGATTTCGGCGGTCATTCCCACTACGCCGCGGTGCTTTTCTCCGAGGGCGTTGGTCCTATATTAGAATCCGAGGCCCCGTACATAAACAAAGACGGCAAATGGTCGGTGACGATATACACTATAACGGTCACGGACGACGACTGGCAGGAAACCGACTTCCGCTATGAATCCGTCGCACCCGACAGCGAGTCTATAAAAGCGTACATTGAAAATTACGCCAAGGATCACCCCGGGATACAGGACTATGATACCGAATACCACGGTCAGAACGGCGTTTACTACAAGATGACGCTTGAACGCACCGCAGACGGCGACTGGTCGGTCGATGAGAAAGAACGCTTCCAGAGTATTTTCCTGAAAAACTCGAACATACTCCCCTCACCCGCAGAGACCAGGCCGGGCACGTCGGAATATCAGTACAACGAAAAAGCCACTCGTGCGATCAAGGAAGAACTCCTCGCCGGCAGAGGTGTGGCTATAAATATGTATTCGGATCACTCGACACCGGAATACACCGACGACTTCGACAACTGCTTCCTGAGCTTTTATACCGCAGACGGAGCACCCGCGTATTATAAGGAAGACGCAGCTGTCTGGGCGCATTACACTTACTGCACCAGCTATAACAAGAATGACCCATATTCGGAAAACTACTGCCACTACTCGAACCACGTCGTCTGCATAGTCGGGTATGACGACGACTTCCCGAAGGATTACTTCTACGACCCGAACGGGACTATCGGCGGCAACGGCGCTTGGATAGCACGAAACTCATGGGGAAGCAAAGAAAACAGCGACCCGACAGCGGTATATGACTGGGGCAACAACGGCGACGGATACTTCTATATCTCATACTACGATCAGAGCCTGTCCTGCGCCGAAAGCTATGAGTTCGAGCTGTTCACACCAGAGGACGAGGGCAGAAGTCTGGAGCTTTACGACCTTTTCCCGGATTTTGAATACCAGGTATCGGTATCGTTAAAACCGACTTATATGGCGAACGTGTTCACCGCGGACAACGACGAGGTAATACGCGACGTGGGTATAATGACGGCGATCTCCGGTCTTACCGCGAAAGTGTCGGTCTATATGCTCAACGACGATTTCAGCTCCCCGACGGACGGCGAGCTCGTCTCACAGACCGAAGAAACGTTTGATTTTGTCGGTTATCATACTACAACGCTTGACAGGGAAGTGCCCGTCAAGGAGGGGCAGAAATATTCCGTAGTCCTTGAGCTCCTGCGAAGCGACGGAACGTATGTTTTCGAGATAAACCGTACCATGAACAAAGCGGGTCATGATGATAATGAGTCCTACCGCAGAGAAGCATATATCGAGGATTACGGTTCGCTTGAGGGATATGAAGACGAAAGCCCCCTGTACGGCGTGATGGTCGTGAACGAGGGCGAGAGCTGGGTCGGCGCGGGCGACGGAACATCGACCGACTGGCGCGACCTCACAAAGCTGATCACGGTATTCAATGAAATGGACACCGATACCTGGGGCGGCGTGTATTACGATTACGACAACTTCCCGATAAGAAGCTATCCGTACACGAGCATACTTGAGGTTCACAACAGCGTCGTAAACTTAAAAGATGTATATAACCCGGGCGATGTGATAGAAGGCGTCGTTACTATCAACAACTATGACGCAACGGACTCTTTTGAAGATATAGAAATAAAGTGCACACTTATGGATCTGGGCGAAAAAGGCAAGATACCGCTGCTCGAATCCGGAGAAGAGGTCTCGATTGAATATTCCTACACCGTAACGGAGGAAGATCTCGGAAAAGGCACACTCACAAGCGAGATGACCGTATATATCGGCGGCGACCAGATACATCTCAACGAAAAATTCTCGACCCCGTCCTTCACGGTGAAAATCGCAGACAAAAAGCCGGTCGTAACGGAAGTCGCGGCTGCCGATGAGACAGAGATCACCGCTCCCGACGCTCCCGACACACCGGACAGACCGGATACGGGCGGTGAAGGAATGCCGGTGTGGGTGTTCTTCGCTATAGGCGGCGGGGTTCTGCTTATAGCCGCGGTAATAGCCGTCGCTGTGATCGCCGCCCGGAAAAAGAAACGCTGACGCGGATAAACAGACAGTTCACGAACCGGCGCTGCTCCGGAAACAATACCATAAAAAGCTTCCCTTTGACCTATGGGTCTTCGGGAAGCTCTTTTTTATGCTCCATATTGTAATTCCGCATGAATTATGCTATAATTGATACAGGATAATTCGGAAAGAAGGCATTATCTTGGATAAACAAAACGGAAAAGGACTTGTCAAATATCTGTCCCCGCTGTCGGTATGGGGGCTTTCTTTCGGCTGTATCGTCGGCTGGGGAGCTTTTATAATGCCCGGAACTACGTTCCTTCCGCTCGCGGGACCCGTCGGCACCGCGATAGGTATGGCTGTCGGAGCGCTCGCGATACTTGTTATCGCGATAAACTACAACTATATGATCGTCCGCTATCCGGACGCGGGCGGTACGTTCACGTTCGCGAAGGAGACTTTCGGCTGCGACCACGGATTCCTGAGCGCCTGGTTCATGATACTCGCCTATGCGTCGATAATCTGGGCAAACCTTTCCGCCATACCGCTTGTCGTGAGAAGCCTTTTCGGCGGTGCGCTAAAGGTCGGTCATCTTTACACGATAGCGGGCTGGGATATATATATCGGAGAAGTTATCGCAGAACTCGTCATACTTGCGGTATTCGGTCTTATCTGCGCGTTCATGAAGCGCACCGCGGGCGTTCTTCAGGCAGTCTTTGCGATCACGCTTTTTGTCGGGATCTCTGCCAGCTTCATCATAACGGTCGTAGGAGGCGGCAATGTTTCCGCGACTGACCCGGCGTTCGTCCCGGACGGCAGCCCGCTCATGCAGGTAATGGGCATAATCGCGTTCGCACCGTGGGCTTTCGTCGGCTTTGAGTCGGTGACTAACTCAACCGAGGAATTCAGATTTCCCGTAAAAAAAGCCCGCGTCATTATGATACTTGCAATAATCGCGGGCGCTCTCTCATACATCTTCCTCGGATTTACGGCGGCTTCTTCTGCGCCTTCCGGCTGCGGGAACTGGTATGAGTACATATCTACCCTCGGACAAAGAGAGGGCACCGAAGGAATGCCCGTATTCTACGCTCTGAATTCGGCAGGCGGCGAGGCGGGAATGTGGATACTCGGAGCGGCGCTCGTTTCAGCTATACTTACAGGCTTCATAGGAAGTACTGTCGCTTCGGGAAGACTCATTTACTCGATGTCCAAGGACGGCATTCTTCCGTCGTGGATGGGGAAGCTCTCCAAAGACGGCAATCCGCGCAGTGCGATCATCTTCATCATTGCGGTATCCGTCATAATCCCGTTTCTCGGAAGAACGGCGATAGGCTGGGTCGTTGACGTCATAACCGTCGGCTCTACGATAGCGTATGCGTACACTTCGGCTTCGGCTTTCAAAAAAGCACGTCTTGAGGGAAACAAAAAGATCATGGTCTGCGGTATAGCCGGCGCGGTCATTTCGGCTTTCATAGCGCTTTTCCTGCTTATACCCGATCTCCTTGCGGGAAATTCCCTTTCCGCGGAATCATATCTGCTTCTCGCGTTCTGGAGCATACTCGGCATCGTGTATTTCAGATTCGTTTTCACGCGTGACAAGAACCGCCGCTTCGGAAGCTCGACCGTCGTATGGATTGCGCTTCTGTTCCTTATCTTCTTCACTTCGCTTATGTGGATGCGTCAGTCCGCCCGCGCGGACACCGAGGAAGTTGTAGTAAATGTGAGCGATTATTACGAAAAAGAGCTCGAAAAACAAGGCATCGTGCAGGACTATGAAGCGGAGACCGAGGAGCAGGATTATATCAAGGAACAGATGGATCACATCTATGCTTCGCTTACAAACAACAGCGTATTGCAGATGGCACTGATCCTGCTCAGCCTTATCATCGTATTCAACATATATTCGACGCTGCTCCGGCGCGAGAAAAAGCTTGAAGTGCAAAAGACAAAGGCGGAGGAAAAAAGCAAGGCAAAGACCGTTTTTCTGTCGAATATGTCGCACGACATAAGGACGCCGATGAACGCGATCATCGGCTATACCGCACTTGCGAAACGAGAGGATGTCTCTCTTGAAGAGATGAAGGATTATCTAGGCAAGATAGACGGTTCAAGCCGTCACCTTCTCGCACTTATAAACGACGTGCTTGAGATGAGCCGTATCGAGAACGGAAAGCTCGATCTTGAAGAGGAACCGTGCTGTCTGCACAGGTTGATGAACGAGCTTCGGGATATGTTCACCACGCAGATGCGCGAAAAGAACATCAACTTCACCGTGTCCTGCGGCGATATAGGCGACAGACCAGCTGTCTGCGACCGGAACCGTCTCAACCGAGTGCTGCTCAACCTTGTGAGCAACGCATACAAGTTCACTCCGGAAGGCGGAAGCGTGACCGTTACGCTGAACAGACTCGGCAGCCGGAATGAAGACTTCGGGAATTTCGAGCTTCGTGTCAAGGACACCGGTATAGGTATGACACAGGAATTCGCGGAGAAAGTATTCGACGCGTTTGAGCGTGAGCGCAGCTCGACTGTTAGCGGCATCGAGGGCACAGGGCTCGGAATGGCGATAACCAAGAACATCATCGACCTTATGGGCGGTACTATAAATGTAATTACCGCACCGAACGAAGGCACGGAATTTGTGATAGGTCTGACATTCCGCCTTAGCGACAAAAAGATAGAAAACTGCCCCGCAGCCAGCAAAAAAACGATCGATACTGCACCGCCGGAACCCGATTTCAGCAGTATGAGGCTGCTGCTTGTTGATGACGTAATGGTGAACCGCGAGATAGCAGCAAAGATACTGCGGCACTTCGGCTTTACCGTTGACACCGCCGAAAACGGCAAGGAAGTGGTAGATATTGTAAGCGCATCGGAAGCCGGATTCTACAGCGCCGTACTTATGGACATACAGATGCCGGTAATGGACGGACACGAGGCAACGCGGCAGATAAGAGCGCTCGCGGACAGGAGACTCGCGGATATACCGATAATCGCTATGACGGCGAACGCGTTCAGCGAGGACGTCCAGAAAGCGAAAGAAGCGGGAATGAACGCGCACGTTTCAAAACCGATAGACATGAACGTCCTTAAAGAAACGCTTACTGAAATACTTAAGGGTACCTCCAAAAACCGCTTTGAAAGGAGAAAATGAGATAATTGTGTCGAGAGCAAGGAAAGGCTCCGAAAGCTTGCTGGCGCAAGGTGAGGAGACTTGACACAGCTATCGGCGCAAGTAGCTCTTTTTCTCTAAAATGGGTTTTTAGAGGTTCCCTTAAATAATGGTTGCATTTATGCGCGAAATGTGGTAGAATATAGTATATAAAACCTGAATATAATGTTATTTAAACCGTAAGATTATAATTGAAAGGATAAAACCATGGACAACGAACTCGTTATCGTCCTCGATTTCGGAGGACAGTACAACCAACTCATCGCAAGGCGGGTAAGAGAATGCGGAGTTTACTGCGAAGTGCGCTCCTACAAGACCCCGATCGATGAGATCAGAAAGCTTGCACCGAAAGGCATTATCTTCACGGGAGGTCCAAACAGCGTCTATGAAGAGACGTCACCGCATATCGGGAAAGAAATATTTGAGCTCGGCATCCCGATCCTCGGTATCTGCTACGGCGCACAGATAGTTGCTTATACCCTCGGCGGAAAGGTGCAGACCTGCAACGTTTCCGAATACGGCAAGACCGAAACATTCTACGACAAGTCCTGTATTCTTTTCGGCGCGGTAAAAGACCTTCCCGACAGCGCGACCTCGTGGATGAGCCACACCGACTATGTTGCGGCTGTTCCGGACGGATTCCGTATCACGGCACATACCAAGGACTGCCCCGCGGCAGGCTTCGAGAACAAGGAACGGAAGATCTACGCCGTCCAGTTCCACCCCGAAGTAAATCATACACAGCACGGTATCGCTATGCTCGACAGTTTCGTAAAGAACGTCTGCGGCTGCAAGGGCGACTGGAATATGAAAGACTACGCTAAGATCGCGGTAGAACAGATACGCGAAAAGGTCGGAACCGGCAAGGTACTTCTTGCGCTCTCCGGCGGCGTTGACAGCTCGGTAGCCTGTGCGCTCGTTTCAAAGGCTGTCGGCGACCAGCTCACCTGCGTATTCGTAGATCACGGATTTATGCGCAAGAACGAGGGCGACGAGGTCGAGGCTGCATTCAAAGACCGCAACGTCAACTTCATCCGCGTTGACGCTTCCGACCGCTTTATAGGCAAACTCGAAGGTGTCAGCGATCCCGAGACAAAGCGCAAGACCATCGGCGAAGAATTCATCCGCGTTTTTGAGGAAGAAGCCAAAAAGATCGGTACTGTCGATTTCCTCGTTCAGGGCACGATATACCCCGATGTCATCGAGAGCGGTACGGGTGATGCGGCTGTTATAAAATCGCACCACAATGTCGGCGGACTGCCCGATCACGTTGATTTCAAGGAGATCATCGAACCGCTGCGCCTGCTCTTCAAGGACGAAGTAAGAAAGCTCGGCACAGAGCTCGGACTGCCCGATTATCTCGTCTGGCGTCAGCCCTTCCCGGGTCCCGGACTCGCTATCCGAATCATCGGCGAGATCACGCGCGAAAAGCTTGAGATACTTCGCGACGCAGACCTTATCTTCCGTGAGGAGATCGCTAACGCGCACCTCGACCGCGATATCAACCAGTACTTCGCCGTTCTCACAAACAATCGCTCCGTCGGCGTTATGGGCGATTTCCGTACATACGACTACACTCTCGCTCTGCGCGGCGTAACTACTTCCGACTTTATGACGGCTGACTTCGCGCGCATACCGTATGAGGTGCTCGAAAAGGTCAGCGTGCGCATTGTCAACGAAGTCAAGCATATCAACAGAATATGCTATGATATCACGAGCAAGCCGCCGGCTACTATTGAGTGGGAATAATTGCTTATATCCCGAAAGTCCGTTTGTTATGCGGGTTTTCGGGATTTTGTTTTGCTTATGGCTACAAATTGGCTACATTTTTGAGTTTTTTTGTAGCCGACGGTCTTTGCGGGAGTTCATATCTCGTCAAGTTTGTCGGCTACCTCGTTCTGTTTGTTCGGGTAGAGATGGCTGTAAATTTCAAGAGTGGTCTGAACCTTTTCGTGACCTAAACGCTCGGCTATGAGAAGCGGAGAAAATCCCATTTCTATCAAAAGACTTGCGTGGCTGTGTCGGATATCGTGTACCCGTATCTTTTTCACACCTGCCGCCTTAGTTGCCTTGGTCATTTCGTGGTAGAGATAATGCTTTGTGTACGGGAACAGTCTGTCGGTATCCTGAAGCCCATAGCATTTATCCATATACTCTGACAGGCAGGAGCAGAGCTTTTCGGGGATCGTCACAGTGCGGACGCTTTTTGCGGTTTTCGGTGAGGTCACAACGTCCACACCGTTCAGCCGCTGAAAGCTCTTGGTAACGGATATGGTCTTTTTGTCGAGATCAATGTCGGCGGGAGTTAATGCAAGCATTTCTCCCTCACGCATACCCGTATAGTATAGGGTCATAAAGATCGCGTGGCTCGACGGTTTATCCTTGAAATAATCACTGCTGATAAAGCTTTCAAATTCAGCCTTTGTCCAGAACAGCATTTCATCGGCATTTTTCTTGCCCATTGTTCCTGCCTTATGACAAGGATTTTCGCGCAAGCCGTAGAACTTTACAGCATAGTTGAAAACCGCTGTGAGCTGATTGTTTATCGTCTTTAAATAGGTGTTGGAGTAGGGATTTCCGTTCTCGTCACGATAGCTGCGCAGCTCGTTCTGCCATCTGCGTATGTCTGTCGGCTTTATCTCATTGAGGGATTTTCTGCCGAAAAACGGGGTTATCTTTAAGTTTATGAGCCAACGCTTGTTTTCTATCGTTGAGGGCTTCAAACGCTTTTCCATATCCTCAAAGTAGAGCTTGATAAAATCCCCGAACATCATACCTAAGCTGCCGTTAGCCTGGTTTATGAACTCACGTTCCCATTCAAGGGCTTCCCGCTTGGTTTCAAAGCCGCGCTTCTTCTTGTGTATCACCTTGCCCGTCCAGTCGGTGACACGGAGCTGTGACATCCACTTTCCTGTATCGCCGTCTTTTGTTACTGACATTTACATCTTCCTTTCTTGAATGATTTTCACGTTATGCCGCTTTTGCGGCATTTTTCTTTTTCAGCCCTGTTTGTTCTTTTTTAAGATACTTTCCATATACTCCTTGCGCTTGTTCATTCGCGTTTCAAAGTCAAGCTCCTGCGGTTCTTGTGATTGCAGGTAACTTTCAGCGTAATAGGCAAGCGTTTCTTCTTTCCACGCCTTGTACGCTTCAAGGGAAGAAAAGTAAGTGCTGAACTTTTCACGTTCCTCTGCCCACCGTTCAAGGAATAAACATAGATCTGCATTATAGTCTGCATCACTGTTTCCGCTGAAAGAAACGGAACACTCCCATTGCTTGTCTTGCGGCGGCTTCTTAACATTGATGTTAAAGTCCACACCGGCAATGTTCTCCAGCTTGAACAGAAAATCCATTATGTCGGATAGCTTCTGAATACCGCTGACACTTGTTTCATAGCCGAAAATATAGGAGGTCGTGGAGTTTAGTACCCGCGCTATATCGCTTGCTACAGATATTGATACCTCGATCTCACCCTTTTCATACTTCTGCACAGTGCGTAGGGATTTGCCGATCTTTTCTGCAAACTCGCTTTGGTTTAGGTGCTGTTCCTTGCGGAGAGCTTTTATGCGCTGACCAATTGCCTTATTGTCCATTTTGTTTCACCTCGTACATATTATACCACAAAGAAATACGAATTTCAAGTGCATTTTTATATTTTAGAAAAATATTTTTGTTTTAGAAATAGTATTGACAATTTGCATTAGATGTGTTATAATCTTTATACGCACTTATAATACATATTATTATAAATCGTTGCGTATTATAAGTGCTGATATTATAATATGCTATTATTATAGGAGGAACATTTTATGTCAAAACAATTCATTACAGCAGACGAGCTGCGGGAAATGCTCGGTATCAGCCGCGGGAAGGCTTATGACATTATCCGCAAGTGTAATCAGGAGCTTAAAGAGCAGGGTTTCATCACAGTAGCAGGAAAACTGCCCCGTGCCTACCTTGCTAAAAAGTATTATGGCTTTGACTGCTCCGGATTGCTGAAGGAGGGCGGCAATGACTGAAAAAGAAAAGACCGCTCCCAATGAGCTTGCTGCAACAAGCTCGGAGCAGTCCTCAACCGACAAATCCATTATAACAAATGACGACAAGAAAGTCAAGTGGTTATCCGACGAAAAGAAGATAGACGAGCCGCTTTTCTGCAAGAACTTTTGCGAACGCAGCGAGCTGCGGTATATCGACGGACAATTTTACTCTATCGACGGTATGGAAAACCATACAAAGATACGTTCGGAGATCGCAAGGCTTCTTGAAGCCAACGGAGTTACAAGCGGGATTGCAAAGAAAACAAATTCACTTTTCGACGCGCTAGCGCTATTCTGCCACAGCGCGCCGATAAAGCCCCGTGATGATGAGATACACGTCCTGAACGGTGTAATTAAAGTTGACGGAAAGATCGGTGAGCCGCCCACATTTATTCCCGAAAAACGTTTCTGCGTGAATAGGCTGTGTGTGGAATATGATCCCGATATATGGATACATTGTTATTATCCCGGACACTTTATGGATTTTCTATGTGGGTTGTTGGAACTTGACGATATAATGACCCTGCAAGAGTATCTCGGCTACTGTATGATACCGTCAACAAAGGGACAAGCGGCATTGTTCATCATCGGAAACGGCGGCGAGGGCAAGAGCCGTATAGGTGTTATGATAAAAGACCTGTTCGGCTCGTCTGTCCATTCTGACAGCTTTCAGCGCATAGAAAATGACAAGTTTGAGCGTTATAACCTGATGAACAAGCTCGTCCTGTACGATGATGATATGCAGTTAGAGGCGTTAAAATCAACAGGCTACATAAAGAACATCATAACCGCCGAAATACCGGTAGATGTTGAAGCAAAAGGAAAGCAGTCACAGCAGGCACATTTATACTGCCGCCTTGTATGCGTTGGAAACGGCTCACCTAAAGCACTTTATGACAAGTCTGACGGTTTTGCAAGGCGTTTGATAATCCTTTCCG
Source organism: uncultured Clostridia bacterium (assembly GCA_947168885.1). Taxonomy (GTDB): domain Bacteria; phylum Bacillota; class Clostridia; order Oscillospirales; family Ruminococcaceae; genus Ruminiclostridium_E. The sequence goes on from CAMVNQ010000003.1 coordinate 267,159, forward strand.
TGAAGCCCAAACCGCGTAACCGCATTGATGATCCTAACCTATCGGAAATGTTCAGAAAGGAACTCCTGCAAATATTTTGCTGGGCGTTTGACGGGCTTCGGAGGCTCATAGAAAACAATTATAAATTCACCATATCCGAAAAGACAAAGGCGAACAATGAGGGAGCTGTCGCGGAGAACTGCAATGTAATTGATTTTATGAATGAAGCTGTGCAATTTAGAAGCGGGTATGCAATATCGAACAGTAATCTGTATCGCGTGTACACTGAATGGTGCGAAGAAAACGCTTTGACAGCTTTGAAAAGAGAAACATTTGTACGGTGGGTATGCAACAACACCAACAAATACAATATCAAGTACACAACACATATAAAAGCCGGTAATAAAGAGGTGCGGGGATTTGAGGGTATGTGTATCAAAAATCAATAAAAATCGCGTCCACCACGTCCGAAGCCTTTGACAATAAGGATTTGTGAGGTTACACAACACGTCCGAGAAGCGTACAGGGACGTACTGAAAACAGATCGTCAGATAACCGGACGCGCTTCGGACGAGCTGAAAAATCCCGTAAAAGCGTATAATGACAAGGTTTGTACGCCCTGGACGCTTTTGTTCACAGAATTTCATTATATATTTTTCTTTCAATTCTGCAATTAATTTAGTGGCTGGGCTGAAAGAAAAAGGAGATCACTACGTTTGATGTTGATGTCACGACCGCAAGGTTTAATTATGCTGTAAAGTGATATACTTTTGTGGTAGGTGTTCTCCTTTATCACCCGCCGCGCATTTTCTTTTTCAGAATGGACATTCCAGGAGCTGATTGCTGATAAAATCAGTCGGCTTTTTGCTGAACAGGGTACGGTCTATGACATTGGTGATCTGTTGTAGTTCCTGCCAGATTGCACATACATTCAAGTGGTAAATCGTTAAATTGTACGAAAATCAGTGGTCGCGGCAAGGAAAAAGCAAGTTACACTTGAAAATCACGATTTAATGTGTTAAAATACAATTGTAAGGCAAAGCAGAACCAATGACCGTACTGAAAAGGAGGAAAGATATATGAGAAATGTTAAACAGATATGGTGTGCTGAGGACAAAAAGTTCTACCCTGAAACCATAACGGAGAATGGCAGATCATACAAGTTGGAGCCGACGACGTTCGTGTATCTGGAGCAGTTAGAGCTTGGTCTCACTGATGAAGAGCAGGAGCTGATGAGCGAGCCGATAGGTCACTGGGGCAAAAAGTGGCAGGAGTATATGACTGAGAATTACCCGCAGGTGATACCGTCGCTCGAAGGTCGGCTGAAATGGGAGCTGATACCGCGGCAGGTTGACAACGAAGCCTGGGAGTATCGAGAGGCGCTTCGGAGACAGTACGCGGAGAAAAATCCCCGCCCGAAAACATTCAACGAGATACGGATATGGGAAAACACGTTGGGACTGTTGGTGGACAGAGCAATTCTGACGGACGTGGTTCAGCAGTATCGGGATTGAACGATTATAGCGATGCTACACAAAACACCAAAATAACAAAGATCAGACAGCGGAGTATATGCCCCGCTGTTTCTGTTTATAGAAATTCATAAACAATTATCACAAGATCGATCGACTTTTTATATTCTTTTAAAGAAAGCGAGAAATTGAATATGTTGACTGTATTCAGAGTTGAAAATAATACTCTCTACTATATCAGCATTAGTGAAGATAATTAGGTTAGAAGCCTCTGATCTCAACTATGAGCTTTTTAGCTCTCTGTACTCTATAACAGTTTAGCCTGAAATCCGAAGGATTGCTCTCCTGCGGATTTTTCTATTTCTGTTCTGACGCTCGTTCAATCAAAATGATGCTTTTTTGTGAAATCCGTCGAAATTATAAAAATACTTGAGCAAGCTTTTTCTCAAAATAGCAGATTATATATTTTTTAGATTTGGGAATAAGTTCAGATTTGCTCCGATGATAAAAATGATTATTTTAAGAAAAAGATATATTTGTTCTTTTTTAAAGAATGACCGTTTCGGTATTTTTTCAAAATTGCTGATTTTTTCAAAATCAGCAAAAAGGGTATCAGGGTGTCTCTGACTCAATGCTAAAATGTTGCGCGGAGCCGGACACTTTAGCTATTGAGTATAGCGTAAACTTGCGCATACCTTTGTTTCAGCAGATAATAAAGATACCAATATAATGAAACCTTAAAAAACGGAAAAATGATATAATTGTGAAATCTGCAATAATAAGTTTTTATCTCTAAGTAATAGAGTGCGGTTTTTCATTTGGAGCGAAAAAGGTATTCAAAGCGGAGAATAAAAAAGTGGGTCTGCTGATCTTGATCACCTTGATGTGATTTTTGTCAAGACGGGAGATGTTTATGCGCTTGTGTCTGCAAACGATCTGAGGCTTGACGAAATAAAAACCGTTCTGCGGTCAATGAACGGCTAAAATACAACAATACCGCCGACTGTACAAAGTCGGCGGCAATGCCATTTCACAACATAAAAAGGGCGTTTCATACCATTTCACTTAACTGCGGCATATTTCAGCCGATATGATAAGCGGGAAAGGTTTATTTTGCAGCGGTATTCATATTTTTCAACAGATCATCAACACTCCGGCGCAGATTATCGGGCAAAGTGCGATATTGCTTGATATGCTCGACCTCCGGCTTGGAGAGCGTCGGCTGTTTGCTGTTGGTGTTCTTCTCTCTGATGTCGGTGTTCCCGATAAGAAAGTCAACAGACACCTCAAATATATCGGCAAGCCTTATCAGCGTGGCTATGTCCGGTTCATTGGATTTCTGTTCATATTTGAATACGGTCTGCTGGGTAAGGTTCAGCATATCAGCTACCTTTTGCTGTGACCAGCCCCGCTCTTCCCGCAGTAACTTCAAGTTCTTTATCATAACAACCTCCGGTATAGTACCTTAAAACCATTTTATCAAATAATTGGAGCATTGTTAAAAACTTATTCATATATATATTGACAACGCCGATACATTGTGATATACTTAATGTGGGAAGAAGTCTTTTCGTAATTACGGCACTAAGGGCTGCAAGCTCTTTTGCATACAATCAGCAAAGGCATAAAGGATATATGCCTTAATGCCGCACTTTGGCAGAGAGTACGGCATACAAAAACTTTATCAAGGAGGACAAAGATATGAGCGTTATCAGCACAAATTACAGCAATTACCGCACATCTGCAGCAAATACCGGCAAGGCTTACGGGAAAAAGACCGATGATGCAGTAAAGAAAGCTGCTGACGCGGCTGTAGAAAGCACTTCCGCAAGCTCCAAAAGCAACAAGGATACCCTTGAGATCACCGGCAAGACTGCCGCCAAAAGAGGTATTGCTACGGAATATGCGGGAAAAACAGCTCTCGGCATCAAAAACGAGGGAATGAAAGATGTTGTCGCAAAAATGCTTGGCGCACAGGCTAACAAGGCTGCCGGAAAAGGTGGCGTGAACATCGACTCGATACTCCGCAGCTACGGCGTGGAACCTATCAAGAGTGACGGATCGGACGATTTCTGGGGCGCGGAAAAGACCGCGAACCGTATTCTCGACTTTGCAAAGAGCCTTGCGGGCAACGATTACGACTCTTTCAATAAGGTCAAGAAAGCCTTTGAAAAGGGCTTCGGAGAGTGTGAGCATATATGGGGCGGTAAGCTGCCCGGTGTTTGCTACGATACCCTTGACCGCGTTCGCAAGGGCTTTGACGAATGGGAAAAGGATTTTAACAAGCAGTCCGAAGCCGCCGAATCTACGGCACAATAACCATTTCAGGCAAAATGACATCATCTGAAAAACAATAATTCAAACGCTCGCAGGTGGAACCTCTGCCAATCCGCTGTGCGGGCAACTGCAATAATATCGAAGGGAAGTGATATGATGAGTGATCTCAGTTTATTTTACTCGTCAATGAGCAGCGTTCTTAATCAATGGAGTGATTTCCAGACCGCAAAGCCGCTTTACAAGCACTATTTCGCTATGCAGAAGGCAAACGCTTCCGAAAAGGCAAGTGAATCAGCGGACAAGTTTGAAAAGAAGGACACCAAGAAATCTACGGCGTATTCTGCCGCTAAAAACGACAAGCTTGGAACCTATGCTGATAATGTCACATCGTCCGCGTCAAAGCTTGAAGCCGCTTTCAAGGCTGACAGCAAAACCGGAGAAGTGGATATGGACAAGGCTTTCGAGGCTGCACAGTCCTTTGTTGACAGCTATAACCAGCTTTATTCCGCAACACGCGGCTCCGGCAATTCCACAGTTTCCGGAAAATCCGAGTTTATTGCCAATATGACTACAGCGTACAGCGGTAAGCTGTCCAAAGTCGGCATAAGCATAGGCAGCGACGGTAAGCTCTCCGTTGACAAGGATACATTCAAGAGTGCGAGCGAAGACGAGCTTGACGCGGTTTTCGGCAAGAAAAACTCCTACGCGAGCTTCATGTCAACACAGGCAAGCGCAGTCTCCGCGTTCGCCAAGAGCGCCGCGTATCTTGAACAGGATAAGACCTACGCCAAGACAAGCGCCACAACTGCGGCAACTACGCAAACAGCGTCACTGAACGGCTATCTCTATAATAAGCTGTTTTAACAGATAAGACGATGATGTCATAAATTACGGTGAAAAGCTGACCGGAGGGTTTCTGTCGTTCGGTCGGCTTTTTACGGATATGCTAAAGTTTCATAGATTTCTGCCGATATTATAATTGTATAGTTGTCTTGTACGGGAAGTGATAAAATGAATATCAGAAGGATATATCCAAGCAATTCTTTTATAAAAATGCAGTATGGTACTTCGTTAATGTCCAAAATGCTTTCTCAAAGGAAAGGAAAGGTCAAGGCTGTTAAGCGCTCCGACGGATTTTCGCGTCAGTTAAATAATACGGTTCCCGATGAAACGGCAGCGAAAAGACTGAACATCTATAAAAAGCCACAGATAAGAATGGCTGCTTCACAAGTTCGGAAAGCTACGCTTGCAGAAGTCTCTGCTGCATTTGACGAAGCAAAGGCTGAAAATCACAGAAGGCTTGAAAATGCAGGAAATGAGATAGTTGCAGTAAATGACAGAGCAGGAAAAAACATTACATACGCAAGCAACAGCATTAACGGAGCGCAATATGACTACCAGTCATCGGAATACATTTCTAACGGCGCGTACCTGAGCGAGATCGACAAAAACAGCTTTGACCGTCAGATGATAAACCGACAGATCGGCAATATCCTCTCCGAGAATGGTATCAGTATATCCGACGGTGAGGAATATACCTTTTCTGTTGATGCGTACACCAATAAGATCACCGTTGATGGTGCCGATAAGGAAAAATCGGTAAGCATAGAAAACGCGCTCAATAACGGTCAGAACGGCAAAAATCTTTATGACCATATAAGGCTTTGCAGTTTATGGGAGAACAGCTCGCAGATAATCAAGGAAGGTCAGACTCTTCGGTACTCTAACGAGCTTGTTAAGGAGTTTATAGGCGTGAACCTTGCGGAATGTACTCAAAGAGGAAATGATTATTTCACCTCCGACAACAGGAACGTAAAGGATATGCTGCACGAATACGCAAAAGCAAATCCTGCGGACGGTTTTACTGTTGAGCAGCACACAAAGTTGCTGCACAGCTATATTGACCACGCGGCAGAGTACAGCTATTCCGACAGTTCTACAAAAATGGATCTTTCGATAAAGTTCGATTCTACCGGACTTCACGACATCGGGCAGGAACATAGCTTCGGAAACGGAGATACAGGTTGGATAGACGATTATGTAAATGATCTGAGTGCAACAACAGGCAAGAAAGTTCTGACAACTTTTATATGATTTGAACGATTTAGCAAGGAGGTGTGAATATGACAGGTGTATCATTCAACATATCACCGTATGTTCATAGCTACGAAGCCGTGAAGCTTCAAAAGGGACAGGAAGTCCCGCAGGACAAACAAAGCAATCTGATAAACGGCGAAGACGGCGAGCAGTATATGCTGACCGATGCGGCAAAAGAACAGATGATAAAAGACAAAAAAGCGTTCAACGATGCGTACATGATGCAGTCACAAATGGCGACAACCAAAGCCAATTCCGAAGCGGAGAAGAAGCACGCCGAGGATCAGGCAAAGGCTATGACCGTTTACCGCAATATGGCAAAGGGCGACATCGTCCCGCCGGGTGACGAGCGCAGACTTATGGAATACGACAAGGATATGTACCAGTTCGCCAAGACCGCGCAGATGATGGCGCAGGTCGCGGAGCGTAAAAAGCACAAGTCCGAGTGGGACGAGGACGAAGAACGGGAATACCGTGAAAAGCAGGATAAGCTGAACGAGGAAAGCAATGCGTGGGTCGAAAACCTGAACCCAACTGCACAGGCTTTGTATGCCGCCCAGCGTGACGCGATAGTCGAGATCGACGCTCCGGCTGCCGCAGAGGTATCGTCTGTTGCAGTTTCAGGCGGTGATGCGGGTGCAGTCCTCGACATAACAGGTTAGTTTATCAAAATTTCAAGGAGGAATACATTATGGCAGGAATAAACGGACTTACCAACAGCAGCTACGGAAAGTACGCTGTCGGAAGCAGCAAGAAAAACGAGACATCGAAAAAGACCGAAGCAGCCAAGAGCAGCACCGCTGCTGGAGTGCAGTCCAGTGAGTATAAGCTCTCGGATAAGGCTCAGAAATATCTTGACAAGCTCCGCAAGGACTACGGCGACTATGATTTTGTCGTAGCGGACGCGGGCGACGATGTGAAAGGTCTTATGAAGCAGGCTACAAAGGAGTTCTCGGTGGTCTTTTCGAGCGAGGAACTTGAAAAAATGGCTGATGACGAGAAGTTTGCTGCAAAGCAGATGAAACACGTTGATACAGCTGTCAATATGTCAAAGCGTATCTGCGAGGAGTTCGGTCATGAGCGTATGTTCGGCAAGGAAGGAAACGGCGCGGCACTGAACAGCGTGAGCGTATCATTCGATGATAATGGCATTACCTCGATGTTCGCAGAGCTTGAGAAATCCACCGCTGACCGTAATGAACAGATGCAGAAACAGCTTGAAGAAAAGCGTGCCGAGGACAAGAAAGAAGCCGGAAAGACCGAGCGTTCGCGCCAGACTGCTGCAGAATACAAAGCTAAAATGCAGAAGGTCATTGATGAACAGAAGAAGCGTCCCAACATCGGAGATACCGTGAGCACGAAAAAACTCGAAAAGATAGAGCCTACAATGGTTCAGCGAACCGGGATAAGCGCAAAGTCAATTGACGAGCTTTTCAGCAAAATTAAGAATGTTGACTGGAACAAGGTTCCCGCCGAGGTCGCACAGGCTGGCGATAAGATAGGTTTTTCGGCGTAAGGGTGGTGTTTATATGGCAGCGATAACCGGTGTTGTCAACGGATATTACAATTACTACCACGTTAAGGGAAGATACGACGACGACAAAGTAAGGACACCGTGGTATGACCGCGATCTGTCGAAGGAAGAGATATGCAGCAATAACGATGTTCCAGACAGAAATTACCAAGGTGCCGACCTCTGCCGCAAGTTAGCCGTTACCTACCGCGGAGTTGCAGCTTCAAACCGTGCAAAGTATGCTACCGCGCAGGAAGCCAAAGATGCTATATGGGCAAAGTACAGCGCAGGAGGTAAATACAGCGCTTACAGTCACGACGAACGCGCTTCAATGGCAAGAAACGAGATAAATATGACGCTGTATGGCACTATACAGCTCGGCGATGTCTGGAACGACCCGCATCTTGACGGCGAAGTCTCACTGAATACACGGAGTGGTGCCAACGAAGCAGAAAACCGTGCTTTCAACATCAAAACGCTTGGTGCGCAGTTTATGAACCTGTGGAGAAACAACGGCATTGACGCTTCGCAGATGAGCGGCAGCAGCTTTATGTTCAGCGTGAACGGAATGGATATGTCTGCTGCAATAACACTTCTTGACGGCAAGAAGCACGATGACAGCTTTCTTGAAATGATGACGGCTGCGCTGAATTCCAAAAGCAATGCGAAGAATCTTTTCTATAACCTGCTTTACGATTCGGATAAAAGTACGCTTCCAAAGGACAGTCTCGCAAAATTCAGACTGTATAGCGATTTCAAGAATATCACGGGGCTGGATATAAGAGAATTTTCACAGACGGACGACGGCTTTTTCGACAGTGAGGGCAGGAACGCGACCGACATTTACGATGAAGCGCTCAATTCCACAGATAAAGTGTCTTTCCAGTTTCATGGAATAGCGTCGAACTATTTCAGGACGCTTGTTGACGATGCTTTGAAGTATGATATGGATAGCACACCCGATCTGACGCTTTCAATGGAGTATAGGAACGGAAATGTGTATCTGAACGGTGATAAGCCGCATTTGAATTTTAGCGTGTAAGAGGTGATCGTATGCAGATAACAAGAGACAACGCGTCATCTGTTCAGAAGATGATAACGCAGATGTTCGGCGGTAAAAATGGCACTCCCGACCCTTACGGAACTGATTACGGCAACTTTGACCTGCGGTTCACGCCGACAGACAGACCGTTCAATCCGCCTGATTGGAACGAAGTGAAAACCAAGCAGGACAAACCCGCTATGTCCGAAAGTGAATTTGAAGATGCTATAAAAGAGCTTGCAAGAAAGAATTTCTCTACAGGTAACAAAGATCATAAGGCAATACAAAAACTGATTAAGCAGTATCAGGAAGTCGCATCTCCTGATAGAAAAGCTCTTTATGAAGAAAGTATGAAGAAAACCGGCGGGAAAATGAATGCTGCCTGTATGTTCTGGGATAATTCCGGCAATAAGAGTCTTGCGTGGCATCCGATAACCGGTCGTTGGAGTACATTTTCAACACAAGGAGAGCACGACCGTGCAGTTCAATTCTATTCTATCTATAATGACGAATTTAAACGATTGCAGAGCGAATATGGCAACGATAGCAAAGGTCGCATATCAATGAAGCAGATACACGACGACCTGCGGGATGAACCGCTTTCGGCTTCGGGAATGGGAAGTCAGCTTAATGTGCGTGGTTAATCAAGGGAGGGGATCTTTATGTCATTGATGATCAGAAACTCAAGCGACATTATAAATCAGATGCTCGGATCGCCGATAAACAGCAAAAAAGGCAAGCAAATGCTTAAAAGCGCCGGAATTGACACCAACAGCAAGCAATACAAGGCTGCTATGAATATGATGACAAGCTCTATGAAGGGCGGCGCTGTCGGATACACCAATCCGCAGGCTATCAAGAACCTTATGTCATCATTCGATAAGGACGGTAATCTGCTCAATGCCTTTGGTGTCGCCGGAATGGACGCTACGGGAATACCGGAATCCGAACGTCATCAGATCATAGATGTTTCCGAAAGCGCCCGTCAGAAGATGTTTGACGAGACCAAACGCCACTTTATGCAGGAAAACGGCGTTGCGAACGGCGATACCACAAGGCGCTCTGAAGTATTCAGAGATTATCAGCTTAGTGTTCCGATCAAAGACAGGCTGAAAGGCACTTGGACGCTCGGGCAATATGAACGGCAGTACAGACAGGCGCTTTACGATGCCTGTAAAGAAGCCGATCCTTCTTGGGATCTTGGAAAGAAGCTGCCCGCCGGTGCTTTGAATAACGTCACCCGCGAGTCTGTTGACAGCACACTTGTGAAAAGCGGCGATAAGCTCGTAAAGAAGAATTTAGATGTCAAAGGATAAAAACAGCGCACCATTCGGTTGTTACGCCGAATGGTGCGCTTGCAAATGGGTTTTGACAGCTCTGCGGCAAGCATAGCGCCAAGCCGGAAGCCACGCTCAAAGTTTGCTTCGCACTCAAGCTGGGACAGAACATCTTTATTCCAATAAAATCAACGGACAGCTTGCACGGCTGTCCGTTTTTCTTTTCAGTTCTGCCGTTTCATCGACAGAACATCAGTTGAGATGAACAAATGACTGGCTACAATTTGGCTACAAAAATTATAAAAGCACAGAATAATACATATAATAATTGGATTGCTTGGATTAAATATGCATTATAAATGCACATTATAACCGCATTTCAAGTACGGACGGTGGAGTGGGAATAAATAAAATTTGAACCTGCCCCGCATAACAAAGCCATTTGCGGGCTGTCGGGCAACGAAATGATAGCAAAGTGATAGCAGGTCACAAAACGCCATTGTAGAAACAGTGAGCGGGCGGCTTGCGGGTTATCCTGAATATTTAAGGCATTATCGACTTTTGTAGTCGGTAATGCCTTTTTCTATTATTCGAAAATATTTAATATAGTATAATCATTCTGTCCGCTTTTTTCTTAATCTTGACTTTTTCTTATTGATAGTGTCCCTCGGATAGTTATACCGCCAGTTGTCGTATTCTTCTTTTGTGATCTCGTCGCTGCGGTACTTCTCGGCATTTGACTGCCAGTCGTTGAACATTTCGAGCATTGTCAGATATTCCGTGCCGTTTTCCCTGTCAAGACGTATGCATACTTCACCGTCGAGCTTGTCGATACGGAAACCGTACAGATCCTCAAGAGCAAAAAGTGTGTGCATAACACCGACGTAGTTCTCAATATTCGGAACTGCGAGTGCTTCGGGAGCAACTTCAAGTGTTTCGGCTATCTTTGCGGTCAGATCGGCTTTCGGGGTACGGGTACCTTTTTCGTACTGCGCCATGCGCACATCGGCGGTATTGTCTTCAAAACCTACAGACTTACCGAGCATTTTCAGTGTCATACCGCGAAGATTGCGGATAAAACGTATTCTTTCACCTATTGCCATGCTATCAGCTCCAATCAATTTATTTAATAACAGTATAGCATATATGTTTATGTGTGTCAAGAAAAAATAAAACAAAATTGTTTAAATTATTTTTCAAAAAAGCTTGACAAAAACAAATATGTTTAGTATAATACAATTAAACTTATAAGTTTAACTTATGTAGAAAGGAGGTAACAGGATATGGCAGAAACAATGTTTCTGCGTGTCGATGATGTAGCAAAGGAGTTGGATGTATCCACAGCTTACGCTTACAGGTTGGTACGCAGGCTGAACCAGGAACTTGAGGAAAAAGGCTTTTTAACGATTGCAGGGAGAGTTGACAAGCGATACTTCTACGAAAGGTTCTACAGCACAAAGAACGATGACGAAGGGAGGGGATAAGACAAGAAAGACCGGGCACTGAACAACAGAACAAGCTGCATGGTGCCTCGATGCTGAAAGAGGCATCATGCCCGTAAAAAAGGAGGCAGGAACTATGGCAGCATTTAAGAACGAGAAAAACAACACTTGGTTTGTACAGTTCCGTTACAAGGACTGGAAAGGAGAACAGCAGCAAAAATTCAAAAGGGGATTTGCAACAAAACGTGAAGCACTGGACTGGGAACGGGAATTCCTTACGCAGAAGCGGTCGGACGTAAACATGACATTTGAGAGTTTCTATGAGCTTTACGAAAAGGATATGCGTCCGAGACTCAAAGAGAACACATGGCTTGGCAAGGAAAACATAATCAGAAACAAGATCCTTCCGTATTTCGGGAAACGTAAGCTCTCGGAAATAACAGCAAAAATGATTATTGACTGGCAGAACGAGATAAGAATGCAGAAAGACCGTTACGGAAAGCCCTACTCGCTGAACTATCTCAAAACCGTTCACAACCAGCTTTCGGCAATGCTCAACCACGCAGTCAAGTATTACGATCTCGCTTTCAATCCCGCCGCCAAAGCGGGAAATATGGGGCGTGAGGAACGCAAGGAAATGCTTTTCTGGACACTTGACGAATATAAGAAATTCGCCGAAGCAGTAATGGACAAGCCGCTTTCATACTACGCTTTCGAGATGCTTTACTGGTGCGGATTGCGTGAAGGTGAATTACTGGCGCTGACACCAAAAGACTTTGATTTCAAGGCGAAAACGGTCACCATAAATAAATCCTATCAGCGAATCAATAAGCGAGATGTTATCACTTCCTCGAAAACACCGAAAAGCAACAGAACAATAACAATGCCGCAGAAATTGTGCGACGAGATGCAGGATTACCTGAAAATGCTCTATCGCCCGGAAGAGAACGACAGGATATTTCCCATAACAAAGCACTATCTGAAGCATGAAATGGATCGCGGCAGTAAGATCGCCGGTGTCAAAACAATTCGTATCCACGATATTCGACACAGCCACGTAAGCTTACTTATCGAAATGGGATTCTCGGCACTTGCGATCGCAGATCGCGTAGGACATGAAAGTATCGACATCACTTACAGATATGCGCACTTATTCCCGTCTAGACAGCTCGAAATGGCAAATAAACTCGATATAGAGATGAACGGAGAGGAGGACAAGAGAGATGTCAGCTAAGCGGAAAGACGACAAGAACCGTTGGCGCAACAAAACCGTAGCATTCAGAGTATCGCCGGAGGAAAACGATCTGATCAACACTCAGGTCGCCCTCTCCGGGCTTTCAAAGCAAGACTACATTATCAAGCGGCTTCTGTGCAGGGACATAGTTGTACAGGGCAATCCGCGGGTGTATAAAGCACTGAAAGACAAACTCGACGAGGTTTTAGCGGAACTGCGGCGGATAAACGATAGCGGCGGCAACAACGGCGACTTGTTGGAAACAATACAGATAATAAACACGACACTTCACGGAATGAAGTGAGATATGCCCTCGGTGCAGATTACAGGCACTGGGGGCTTTTGTTGTGCAGTTTTGTTATTATTTTTCAATTATACATATTTGTGACTATTATACAAACAATCGGCAAAAGCACTTGAAATTTCTGCACATTTGTGCTATACTTATATAATAGTACAAAATACGGGAGGATGCTATGGTAACCGGTGAACTCAAAAACAAGATAGATTCGATATGGGATATGTTCTGGACGGGCGGTATCTCCAACCCGCTCGATGTCGTTGAACAGATGACCTACCTTATGTTCATTCATGACCTCGATGCCGTTGACGCGGCTAAGGCAAAGGACAGCGTCATGCTCGACCTGCCCTATACAAGTATGTTCGAGGGTCACGAACAATGCAAATGGTCTGTGTTCCGTGACCTGCCCGCGGCGAAGATGTACGAACTCATGCAAACCGAGATCTTCCCGTTCATCAAAAATCTGCACGGAAACAAGGAAAGCGCCTATTCCCGCTATATGAGCGACGCTATCTTCAAGATACAGACTCCGCAGACCCTCTCAAAGATCGTTGACGCGTTCGACAATCTTTATTCCTCTATGCCCGTCGAAGCCGACACCAAGGGCGACATATACGAGTACCTTCTCGCGCAGCTCAACACCGCGGGCGTGAACGGCCAATTCCGCACTCCTCGCCACATCATACGCATGATGGTCGAGCTTATCGCGCCGAAGCCCGACGACACAATCTGCGACCCCGCCTGCGGTACAACGGGATTCCTCGTCGGCGCGGGAGATTACCTGCGCGCGAATTACCACGACGAGATCTTCTACAGCAAAGAGAAAAAAGACCACTTCAACAATTCGATGTTTTACGGCTACGACTTCGACAGCACTATGCTGCGCGTCGGCGCTATGAACATGATGACTCACGGCGTCGAAAACCCCAACATCGAATACCGCGACAGCCTTTCCGAAAACAATACCGACACTAACAAATATTCGATAATCCTCGCAAATCCGCCGTTCAAGGGCAGTCTCGACAGCGACACCGTTTCGGCTGACCTGCTCAAAGTCTGCAAGACGAAAAAAACCGAGCTGCTGTTCCTCGCGCTGTTCCTGCGTATGCTGAAAGTCGGCGGGCGCTGCGCGTGCATAGTTCCCGACGGAGTATTATTCGGCTCATCGACCGCGCACAAGGCTATACGCAAGGAGATCATCGCGCAGAACAGGCTTGAGGCTGTTATTTCCATGCCCAGCGGCGTATTCAAGCCTTACGCCGGCGTTTCTACGGGAATACTCATATTCACGAAAACCGGCTACGGCGGCACGGACAATGTGTGGTTCTACGATATGAAAGCTGACGGATTCTCGCTTGACGACAAGAGAACGGCTGTCGCGGAGAACGATATTCCCGACATAATAAAGCGTTTCCACGCCCCCGACGGCGAGAAGGACAGACAGCGCACAGATCAGAGCTTTTTCGTGCCGGTGCAGGAGATCATCGACAACGACTACGACCTGTCGATAAACAAGTACAAAAAGACCGAGTATGTGGCGGTGGATTACCCTCCCACAAGTGAGATAATGGCGGAGCTCAACGGGCTTTATAAGGAGCTCGGAGAGGTCTTGAAAGAGTTGGGGGGAGAGTTGAATGGATAATGTGAGATTGATTGATGTCTGTAACGTTCAGTATGGTTATCCATTCGATTCTAAACTGTTTTCTGATAGAGAAGGAATGCCATTAATAAGAATACGAGATGTAGTTAGAGGTTTTTCTGAAACTTATACTACCGAAGAATATGACGAAGAATATGTTGTAAATCAAGGTGATATGCTTGTTGGCATGGACGGAGAATTCAACATTGCAAAATGGGGCAAAGTACCCGCATTACTTAATCAACGAGTATGTAGAATTATCCCTCAAAATTCTGTTATTGGTGATTATATTTTTTGTTTTTTACCAAAAGCACTTAAAGAAATTGAAGATAGAACTCCATTTGTTACGGTTAAACATTTATCTGCAAAAGAAATAAATAAAATCATCATCCCCCTCCCTCCCCTCGAAACCCAGAAACAAATCGCCGCAAACCTCGACAAAGTAACCCGCACAATAGACCTGTGCAACGCTATACTTGAAAAGCTCGATCTTCTCGTCAAATCACAATTTGTGGAGATGTTTGGGGATATATCATCAGGAATATATCTATACGAGA